>CAXSZW010000038.1:0-2813 GCA_964242025.1 uncultured Acidobacteriaceae bacterium | reverse complement strand
TTGAAGGCGGTGACGTTGCCGGCCATGCCGGACATGAAGCTGGCGAGCAGAGCGGTGAGGCCAAGACCCAAGAGCCCAGTCGGAAAGTAGTGCAGAAGCAGAACAGGGATGGCCAGGTCGTAGTTGTAGACCGGGTCGCCGTTGGAGTTGATGAGGACCTTGCCGGTGATGGGGTCAGTTTTGAGCGGGATGATGCCGTGGGGGTGGGCGTCGTCAAGGGGCTCGTTGGCGGTTTCGGTGCCGTCGGACTGGGTGACCGGTCTGGCCGGCGTGGCGGCGCGATGGACGGCGTTCACGTCGTGCTGCGGGCTGAAGGCGTGTGAAGAGACGCTGACGGCGATGAGTCCCGGCAGGATGACGAGGAAGGGAAAAAACATCTTGGGGACGGCGGCGATGAGCGGGACGCGGCGGGCGGAGACCTCGGAATCGGCGGCCATGGCGCGCTGAATGACGAGGAAGTCCGTGCACCAGTAGCCGAAGGAGAGAACGAAGCCGAGTCCCATGACGAGGCCGAACCACTCAACACCGAGAGGGTTGGTGTTGGCATGGGCGAGGCCTCGCCATGAGTGGACCATGGAGGTAGGAAGGGACTGCTTGATCGCGGCCCAGCCGCCGACATTGCCGTGCTGCGCGCTGAGGTTGCGGAGGCCGATCCAGACGAGCGGAAGGAAGCCGGCGACGATGAGAAAGAACTGTAAAACCTCGTTATAGATGGCGGAGGTGAGGCCGCCGAGGAAGATGTACCCGAGAACGATCAGGGCGGACAGGATGATCGACACATGGAAGATGTAGCGGTCGGGCATGAAGCCATGAAAGAGGCCAAGAGTCTGAATAAGAAGGGCCATGGCGTACATGGATATGCCGGAGGAGAAGACGGTCATGAGGGCGAAGGAGACGGCGTTGAGGGCGCGGGTCTTCTCGTCGAAGCGGAGGCGGAGGTACTCGGGCACGGAGCGGGCTTTGGACCCGTAGTAGAAGGGCATCATGAAGATGCCGACGAAGACCATGGCGGGGACGGCACCGATCCAATAGAACTGGCTGGTGATGATGCCGTATTTGGCACCAGAGGCGGCCATGCCGATGACTTCCTGGGCGCCAAGGTTGGCGGAGAGGAAGGCGAGGCCGCAGACCCAGGCGGGAATGGAGCGCCCAGCAAGAAAGAAGTCGTTTGAGGTGCGCATGTAGCGCTTGAGGGCGAAGCCGATACCGAGCACAAAGGCGAAGTAGACCAGCATGATGAGCCAGTCGATGGGAGAAAGTGACACAGAAGCCCTCTATCCAGACAGCCGGCCGGTGCACGTGGCCTCTGGCAAAGTGAGGACGCAGACGCGATTGCCGACGACATGGGATTTGTAGCGACTATGGTACGCGAACGACACGCGAGACTCTTTAAGCATCAGAGAACGATGTATTGCGGAACGATGCGTTGAGCCCGCGCGGTATGCGGGGAGACCAGGGACCCGCTTAGACCCTTTGGAGTTAGCCAGCAGTATGGATCGTCCAGCCATCTTACTGATCGATGACAATGCCGTGCAGGCAGCGACACGCCAGGCCATCCTGAAACGCGTGGGCTACCACGTGATCGCCGTGCTCAGCCCGCTTCGTGCGCTGGAGCAGTTCCGGCAGAATACCTTTGCCGAACCGATCGGCCTGGTGATCACGGATCATGTCATGCCCGAGATGAACGGCTCACGGTTTACCCGGGAGCTTCGCCTTCTCGCGCCGACACTTCCTGTGATGGTGATCAGCGGTCTGGAAGAGGCGGAGGATGAGTACAAGGGGCTGGATGTAACGTTCCGGATGAAGCCGCTGATGCCTGTCACTCTTCTGGCCAATGTCGATACGCTGCTGCAGCCGCTCTAGACTCCTCCTGATGATCCGCTGAAAGCTCCACCCGCTGATCGTTGCGGAGGGGTGGATACGGCTGAGAGAATGGATTGGAGACTTATGCCAATCCATCCCATGCCGGAGTTCGGCAGCTTCTCGCTGCTGCTGTCGCTTGTTCTAAGCGCGTATACCTTGGTGTTCGGCGGCGTCGCGCTATGGCGACAACGCGTGGCAGGCGATGCGGGAGACGCTGCCGCGGATCGTCTGGGTGAGACGGCTCGCCGAGCGGGTCTCGCGAGCTTTGTCGCGGTCAGCGGAGCGGCGTTCGCGCTGGTCTGGGCGTCGTACACGAACGACTTTTCGGTGCAGTACATCCTGCACCATACAAACCGCGCGCTGCACCCGGCGTACAAGTTTTCTGCCCTGTGGTCGGGGCAGGAGGGATCGCTGCTGCTGTGGGCGTGGCTGCTGGCAACGTATGGGTTTGTGCTGCGGCTGAAGCACCGGGTGGATGTCCGGCTGAGCGCTTATGCATCGACGATTCTGGCGGGCGTTCAGGTGTTCTTTCTGCTGCTGCTGAACTTTGCCGCGCCGCCATTTGCGATTGAGCCGGGACCGTTAGCACAGGATGGTCTGGGACTGAACCCTCTGCTGCAGTACCCGGAGATGGTCATTCATCCGCCGATGCTTTATCTGGGATATGTGGGGTTTGCGGTGCCCTTCGCGTTTGCGCTGGGCGCGCTGATGATGCGGTACCCGGGCGAGAAGTGGATCCACATTACGCGGCGATGGACCATGG
The DNA here is from genome assembly GCA_964242025.1 of uncultured Acidobacteriaceae bacterium. Classification (GTDB taxonomy): domain Bacteria; phylum Acidobacteriota; class Terriglobia; order Terriglobales; family Acidobacteriaceae; genus Edaphobacter. The sequence continues at coordinate 187 of CAXSZW010000038.1, read as the reverse complement.
TGACGTGGCTCTTTCTGACCTGCGGCATTGTGCTGGGTATGCACTGGGCGTACGCCGTGCTGGGCTGGGGCGGGTACTGGGGCTGGGATCCGGTTGAGAATGCATCGTTGATGCCATGGTTGACGGGAACCGCCTTTCTGCACTCGGTGATGATGCAGGAGAAGCGCGGGATGATGAAGAGCTGGAA
>CAXSZW010000037.1:0-3436 GCA_964242025.1 uncultured Acidobacteriaceae bacterium | reverse complement strand
CCCAGTTCAGCAGCGTCCGCGCCGCCTCGTGGCGGACGTTTTGGGGGATCTGCGAGGCCGGGGAGGCGGCGGCATAGCGGGCCACGATCCGGGTGATGGGCTCGGCCGGCAGCCCCTTCGGCGCGGCGCCGGGCGGCGGGGCGGGGGTTTTGGCATCGGGCGCGGCGGCGGGGGTGGCGGGGGCGGACTGCGCCCGGGCGGGCCCGCCCGCGAGGGCCGCGGCGGCCGCGACGGCCGAGGTTTGCAGCAGCGTGCGGCGTTGGATCGGCGCCATGGTGGAATCCTCCCTGATGGTGGCGGGAGGGGTAGGCCGGGACGGGGGTGTATGCAAGGGGGAGGAGGCTTGCATTGGCGGCAGCCTCGCGGCAGGCTGAACCTTCGCGTCGCAACAGGAAGCGCGCGGTTTACTCAAGATCTGCGAATTGATCCACAACTATAAATTACTTCACTGCTTAAAACAGTGTTCTCGGTGCCACCTTAGAAAGTGCGGATGCGGACGATCAGCATAGAATTGGGGAGTAGTCGCGAACCCATTCTTGTTTACGAAGGCGCGGATACCATCCGGATCGTTCGTTTGGCGAGAAATTAAAATCTCAAGATCGTCCGATAAACTGATTAGGCCTCGATCAAACATCCAATGCGCAGTGCCAGATAGAGCGAGCCCGTTGTTGACAATATCTGGGCCGTTTGCTTGGACTGGTTGTATGTGTGCAGCCACAACTTCAGCCCGCCCACCACCGTTGATGAGTTTCAACCCGCTGAAAACACAGCGCTCATCATATGCGCGGAGAACTACTCGTCGGAACACACGATTCCGCAAGACGCGCGACGATAGCATCGCAACGCGTTCTCGAGGTTCTTCCAGGGTGAAAGGTGCTTGCTCCTCCTCGAAACCAAACTGATGCAAGTCATCGCCAACTCTCGGGAGCAATGATTGATCGGTCAGGCCACGGTCGACAATACGATTGAAGTCACCCGGAGACAGAGGACGTACCGCGGCCTGAGCACGTCCGGAGATCCTGCCCTCATGATTGAGGACGCCGCGCTCTACAACGCCATCCGCATCTGCGAAGGGAACTGGGTTAGCAAAGTCCAGGTAACTGCCGCCCGCCATCATCGCCAAGAACATTTTCGAGGCCGATGGATCGGGAACGACGTTCTCGACCTTCGCAATACCGAAATAGCCGCGCGTGAAAGGGACTTTTCGTGGTTCGTAGTAGACTATCCAATCACCTACGCATGATTCAACACGCTTCAGGTATTGGTGAGGAAACTGGTACTGTTCGGCTGGGCTGTCGGCATAGATTGAGTCTGAGCGATGAATGAAAACGCCATACCCCATAATGCGATCCCAGCATGGTTCGGCAACTTATAAACACAGAGTAATTTTCTGGAAAAATATCGGGAGATTGCAGTCGTGGCAAGGCGCTGGATGAACGTTTGATGAGCTGTCCCAAGGCTTCCGGCGACGCCGGCAACTACTGCACGCCGCGATCTTACTCCGACGGGCTTTCGTTACCCTGGCTCCGCAGCGCATTGGCGGCCTCGTCGGATCGTAGGCTCTCTGGACTATCGCGCCGCGTCACCCCATCCGGCGACGGCGCGCGCCGTCCACCCTCACCCCCCGGCGCTCTCCACAAAGAAGAGCGGAGCCCGTTCCGACCTGTCGGTCTCACGTGACCTCGATCAGGAGCTCGCCGCGTTCCAGCGCGGCCAGCACGCTCGGCAGCACCGCCGCGAACCAGGCCAGCAGGTCCCGTCGCCGCGTGTTCGGTAGCCGGATCCACACGACGGAAGGCCTCTCCGTGGCCGACGTCCTGCGCCTCGCGAAGCCTTCGTCTTTGGTGATGATCGCGGCGGATGTCGCTCGTGCATGCTCCCAGATCGCATCATCGCTCGCGGCCTGCATCCCGAGGTCGCCGACATGCGCCGCCGTATGCCCTTCCGCTTCGAGCCAGCGGGCCAGGGCTGGCGGCAGCTGCGCGTCCACCAGGAAGCGCATCAGGCCACGCGCAAGACCGGGTGATCGGTCTGGCGCGCGGCATACTCGAGCGCCGCGGTGATGTCTCCATCCTCCAGCAACGGATGGTCTGCCAGGATCTCGGCGCGATCGGCGCCCGCAGCCAGGAGATCCAGCACGTCCCGCACACGGATGCGAAGGCCGCGCAGGCAAGGTCGGCCGCCGCACTGACCGGGGTCGACGGTGATCCGATGGAGCTCGCTCAAGCTTCGCCTCCCGGACGGCGGGAATCGCCGTTCACGCCATCATAACGACGCTCGGACGGAAGGACAGGGTCAGGCGACCTCCCCCTCATCGAACGGAACTCCTCCCTCGTCGAGATCGCGCCGCCTCCTCCACCATGCTGCGCATGGTCCCCCTCCGCCGCAGGCGGAGGAGGATCCAGGCGGGTCGCGGCGTGCGCTGATCCTCCTCTGCGCAGCGGAGGAGGGGGACCGCGCGAAGCGCGGTGGAGGAGGCGGACCGGGTGCGACCCCGCGGCATAACCCCCTCCGCCGCCGCTTCGCGCCGTCGACCCTCACCCCCGGCCCCTCTCCACAAGGGAGAGGGGAGACCAATTCCCTTGCCAACCCACCCCCGCGCCGGCCCATAACCTGCATGGCCCGCACGGGGGAGCAATGACCGGACGCCAACGCATCCTGCCCGTCAGGCGCGACTACAACCGCTGGGTCGCCGACGAGACGCTGGAAGATTTCGCGCTGCGCTTCACCGCCAAGGGGGCGCGGCGCTGGTCGTCGTCGCGCGTGTCGCAGACGGCGCTCGGCGCCATCTCGTTCCTGGCGCTCGAGGCCATCGGGGGCAGCGTCACCCTCACCTACGGCTTCTCCAACGTGCTCGCCGCCACGCTGGTGGTCGGCGCCGTGCTGTTCCTCACCGGCCTGCCGGTGTCGATCCATGCCGCCCGCTCCGGCGTCGACGTCGACCTGCTGACGCGGGGCGCCGGCTTCGGCTACATCGGCTCCACCGTCACCTCGCTGGTCTACGCCACCTTCACCTTCATGCTCTTCGCCATCGAAGGGTCGATCATGGCGACGGCGCTGAAACTCTTCTTCGGGGTGCCGCTGCCGCTCGGCTATCTCGTCAGCGCGCTGGCGGTCATCCCGCTGGTCACCCACGGCATCAGCTGGATCAGCCGGTTCCAGCTCCTCACCCAGCCGCTGTGGATCGTCCTGAACCTGCTGCCCGTCGGCTTCATCGCTCTCCATGACCGCGCCGCCATCCTCGATTGGACGTCTTTCGGCGGGTTGTCGGTGCCAGCCGGGGCGGGCGGCTTCGACCTCCAGAAATTCGGCGGCGCGGCCTCGGTCATCCTCGCCCTGATGCCGCAGATCGGCGAGCAGGTGGACGTGCTGCGCTTCCTGCCCGCCCGCCCGGCGCCGGGGCGGGCCACGCGGGCCTGGTGGTGGTCGCTGCTCG
>CAXSZW010000036.1:0-4610 GCA_964242025.1 uncultured Acidobacteriaceae bacterium | reverse complement strand
TGCACAGAGGAGGTTTGGAGGGCGCCTGTGAAGGATGCCTGGAGCGTGGCCGCGGTGACGGCTGCGGCGGCCTCGCTGTGCGTCTGCTTGAGGAGCCGGAAATGTCGAGAACGAAGAAGATGGTGTGGGCTTGTGCGGCGGGTGTGGCGCTGGCCCCGGTCGTGGGATGGGCTCAGTCGGCGGTGGATGGGGCGATTGGCGGCACGGTGCAGGATGGCAGCGGCGCGGTGGTTTCGGGCGCGGCGGTGGTTGTCCGGAACAACGGGACGAACGCGGAGCAGACGCTGACTACGGATGCTGCGGGGTTCTTTCGGGCGATCCGGTTGCAGCCGGGGCTGTACACGGTGCGGGTGACGGCGAGTGGGTTTGCGGCGTTTTCGGCGCCGAAGGTGGAGGTGACGGTTGGGTCGCTGACGAACCTGGATGCGAAGCTGGCACCGGCGGGGAGCAGCGAGGTCGTGGAGGTGACGACCGAGACGCCTGCGGTGAACACGGAGACCAATGATTTCTCGAACACGATCGGGCTGAAGGTGCTGGAGGACGTGCCGGTGAACAACTACCGGTGGAGCTCGTATGCGCTGCTGACGCCGGGGGTGGTGGAGAGCGGCGGGTTCGGGCTGCTGAGCTTTCGTGGGCAGTCGACGCTGCTGAATAACGTGCAGTTTGATGGTGAGGACGATAACCAGGCGTTCTTTTCCGAGGAGCGCGGGCGGACGAGGGTGGGGTACTCGACGGCGAAGGCTTCGATTCTGGAGTTTCAGGTGAACACGTCGAACTACTCGGTGGAGTACGGGCGGTCGGCGGGTGGTGTGGTGAATGCGGTGACGCGGTCGGGCACGAATGCACTGCATGGCGAGGCGTACTTCTTTGACCGCGATGCGGGATGGGGTGCGGAGAATCCGTTCACAACGCGGGCTACGCAGACCTCTACGAATCCGATCGCGTTTACGCCGCAGGTGTTCAAGCCGAAGGACTGGCGCAAGCAGATGGGCATCGGTATTGGTGGCCCGATCATTAAAGACAAGCTATTTTTCTTCTTTGCGTTTGATCGCTTTCTGCGGAACTTTCCCGGCGTGACTTCGTTTGGGAATGCGACGTACTTCTTTGCGTCGGTGCCGGCGGCGGCACCAGGGACTGGAGGGACGTGCGTTGGGACGAACATGAATTCCGCAGGCGGTGCGGTGTGCCAGCTGGCGGTGAACGTGAACAAGCTGAACGGCCTGGCGGCGGTGACCCCGGCGCAGTACACCGCGGCCTTTGATACGTATACGAACGGCATTGCGGGCCTGACGTCGATTACGGGGGAGACACCGCGTACGGGCGATCAGTACATCTTCTTTCCCAAGATCGACTGGCAGGTGAACAGCCGGAACCATGTGACGGCGGAGTTGAACCGGCTGCGCTGGACCTCACCGGCGGGCATCCAGACGAGCGCCACGCAGAGCTATGGCGTGGCCAGCTATGGCAATGATTTCGTGAAGGACACGTTTGGGATCGTCAAGCTGGATACGGTGCTGACGAACACGCTGAGCAATGAGCTGCGCTACCAGTACGGTCGTGACTTTGAGTATGAGTACAACCAGACCCCGACCTCATATGAGGATGCGGTCCTGGATAACGTGACGTCAGGGCCGGCGAAGGGCTACTCGAATCCGTTTGGGATTCCGCCGGATGTGAACATCACCAATGCATTCCAGTTTGGGACGGCGACGTTTCTGAATCGTCCGGCGTACCCGGATGAGCGGCGGTGGGAGATCTCAGACACGATCAACCAGGTGAAGGGCAACCACAGCCTGAAGTATGGCTTTGAATATCTGCACACCAACGATCTAAGCCAGAACCTGACGGCTGCCTTTGGCGGGTATACCTATGGCAATCTGTCCGCTCCGGGTGCGGGCACGCAGAACTACTCGCCATTTGTGGCGTACTTCACCGATCAGAACGTGGCGAATGGATGCGGGTCGAACTCGTTTACGACGCACACGCAGGAGTGCTGGAGCTCGTACCTGCAGGGCTTTGGGCCGCTTGGGTTTGAGTTCCAGACGGCGGACTATGCGGGGTTCGTGCAGGACGAGTGGAAGGTGAATCCGCGGCTGAGCCTGACACTGGGCGTGCGGTATGAGTATGAGCAGACGCCCAAGCCGCAGATTCCGATCGGCACGGCGTTTACTCGTGGAACGACGTCCGTGTTCCCGGATAACCGGATCAACATCGGGCCGCGCGTGGGCTTCTCGTGGGACGTATTTGGCAACGGCAAGACGGCGTTGCGCGGTGGCTATGGCGAGTTCTTTGCGCGGCTGCAGAACTCAACGATTTACAACGCGCTGGCACAGACGGGCAGCACGGCGGGACAGAGCCAGGTAACGGCGAGCAACAGCAACACGGTGTTGGGTACGGTGAATGGTGTGAACGTGACGGCGCCATCGTTCCCACGCATCCTGGATCCGGCGACGTTCAAGGCGAATGCGGCTTCGACGGCGGTGATCTATTTCGACAGCAACTTCAAGATGCCCGAGGTGCACCAGGCAGATTTGACGCTGCAGCAGGACATGGGATGGAAGACGACGTTGAGCCTGACCTGGCTTGCGGCCTTGGGTCGGCGCTTGCCGGACTTTGTGGACACGAACATTGCGCCGGCGACGCAGTCGGTGACCTACAACATCGCGGCGGGCGGGCCGTTTGCGCCGTCGCAGGTGAAGATTCCGTTCTATACGAATCGGCTGAACACGGCGTATGGATCGACGACGGATATCTTCAGCGGCGTGAACTCGAACTACGAGGGGTTTGTGGCGCAGATTGAGCACCGGGCGACGCGCAACCTGACGTTTAACGCGAACTACACGTGGTCGCATGCGCTGGACTATGGCGAGAACAATACGACGTTCAGCAATACGAACTCGGTACTGGACCCGTATAACCTGCGGCAGGAGTATGGCAATTCCAACCAGAACATACCGAACCGTTTGGTGGCGTATGCGGTGTACAACACGCCCTCGGCGTACCACGGGGCGCTGGGCTATCTGCTGAACAACTACGAGATCTCGCCGAGCTTCAGCGGGCAGAACGGGGCACCGTATACGGCGGCCCTGGGCGGGACGTTTACCCCGGTGCTGGATAACGGCTGTGTGCTGGGTGTGGCCTGCGCGGCGGCGGGTGGCACGGTGTACCGGTCGGCGAGCACGTCGGGTGGGCTCAATGGAACGGCGGGTACGGCACGGGTTCCGGGCGTGGACCGCAACGTCTTCCAGTTCCGGCGTGAGCTGATCCTGGATGCGCGGGTTTCAAAGCGGTTCCGGTTTGCTGACCGGTTTGAGGTGGAGTTGCTGGCAGAGAGCTTCAATGTGGCCAATCACCTGAACCAGACGGGCGTGAGCAGCATGAACGCGTACAACGTGACCAATGGGACCGGAGCCACACCGAATGTGCTGGCGAACAATGCCGGGAACTTTGGGGTGTTTGATCCGACGCGGTTTCTAGGCAACGCGAATAACAACTTCATCTATACGCCGCGGCAGGTGCAGCTGGGGGCGCGGGTGCAGTTTTGATCGGCTAAGGAGCGGCTGGCCGCTTCGCGTTTCGCGGTGGAGCGGTCGGCGGCACAACTGAGAGACCCCTGTAGCTGTCTGGTGTCCCGAGAGTTTCTCGGCGGCCTGGGCGAATACAGGGGTCTCTCCGCTTCGGCTTCGCCTCCGGTCGAGATGACGCTTCCCTGGTGTCAAAAGCGTCTCGACGGTAACGCTAAGTGCCAACCTCTTTCCGCCGGCCGCTTCATTGCCAGCTGCTTCACCGCTAAACGCGAAGCGGCCAACCGCTTCTCAGCTGATCGCACTTACGCCAACCGCTTCTTGGCTGACCGCCCCTTAGCTCTTGAGGGTCACGTGACCCTAAGCGGGGATGGTCGGGGGTAGGGGGAGTTTGTAGGCTTGGGGGCGGGTGCGGGGACGTGCCCGCAAATCTTACGTTCTCCTGTTGCGTAGTCAGGAGCCCCGGCTGAGGCACCCGGGGCGGAGCACGGATTGGGCGCTTGTGCGCTGGGGCGATGGCTGGCGTGGGTTGCGCTGCTGTGGGTGGCGTGCGCTGGCGTGTGCCTGGGGTGGGGGCAGACCTCCGGGGGCGCGGTGCTGCGGGGAGAGCTGCGGGATGGGCGCGGGGAGCGGCTGGCTGGTGGGGCGGTGCGGCTGGTTTCTGCGGATACAGGGCAGGGTGTGGTGGCGGAGACGGATGGCGGGGGGCTGTTTGGGTTTTTGAGCCTGGCGGCTGGGGAGTACGTGGCGTCGGTCCGGCTGGCGATGATGCCGGTGTGGGTGGGGTCGGTGCGGGTGCGGGTGGAGGCGGGTGAGGTAGCTGATCTGCAGCTGCAGCTGCGGGACGGGCCCGAGCGGATGGAGCTGACGGCGAGCGGGGAGGAGGGGGTCGTCGTTGCGGGTCGCCCCGGGCCTGGGTTTGGCGGTAAACCGACTGTTCGGGGAGGGCAGGTTGTTTCCGGGGCGCTGGGTGTTGGGGCCGGGAATGGTGCCGAGGCGTTGCCTGTTCCTGGGCGCGAGTGGGAGGTTCTGGCGGAGGTGTCGTCGTCGGCGCGGGATGGGACGCTGGCGGGTGGTGGGGCCGCG
>CAXSZW010000035.1:0-4903 GCA_964242025.1 uncultured Acidobacteriaceae bacterium | reverse complement strand
ATCGACGAGATCATCGCGTTCCACAAGGTGCTGGGGACGGAGTACATCATCTGTTCGTCGCCGGGGCACAGGGATGGGACGTCGAAGGGTGCGCTGACGCTGGACGACTGGCGATGGAACGCTGAGGACTTCAACGCTTTTGGAAAGAAGGTGAAGGCTGCGGGGCTGCGGTTTGGGTATCACAACCATGTGGCGGAGTTCGAGAAGGCGGACGGGACGGTGCCCTATGACGAGCTGCTGCGGCTAACGGATCCGGCGCTGGTGACGATGGAGATGGATTGCGGGTGGGTCACGGTGGGCGGCGGCGATCCGATCGCGTATCTGAAGAAGTATCCGACACGGATTTCGATGCTGCATGTGAAGGACTTCAAACCGAAGGCCGCAGGTGAGGAGCATCCGAAGGCGGCGGAGCTGGGGCAAGGCACGATCGATTACCGGCCGATCTTCCAAGCGGCGCAGAAGGGACAGATCAAGCACTGTTTTGTGGAGCAGGAGGCCTTCAATATGGCGCCGATGGAATCGTTGAAGGTGGATGCGGAGTACATGAAGGCGCTGCAGGTTTAGCAGGAGAGATTCTCTGGCCGGCTGGCCGCATCTGATTGCTGTGCGGGCCAGGTGACGGGCGGGCGGAGGATGGATGGAGTTTCAGATTGCGACGACGGACAATCACCATGTGTACAACCTGCTGATCGGACTGGTGGCGCCGAGGCCGGTGGCTCTGGTGACGAGTCTGAACGAGGATGGCGGGGTGAATGCGGCGCCGTACTCGGCGTACAACTATCTCTCGATCGATCCGCCGGTGGTGGGGATTGGCATCGCGGAGCGCAGCGGCGGCGGCGGGGCTGCCGGGGATCCGGCGGCAAAGGATACGGGGCGGAATATCCGGCAGCGCGGGGAATTTGTCGTCAATGTGGTTACAGAAGACCTGATGGAGGCGATGACGGTGACGGCGATCGACTTTCCGGCGGGTGTGAGTGAGATTGAAGAGGCGGGGCTGCACACGGTAGCGTCAAGCGTGGTGCAGGTGCCGCGGATAGCGGAGGCGCATGCGGCGCTGGAGTGCGTGGAGCTGCAGACGATCGAGCTTGGGCGGAGCCGCATTGTGCTGGGGCGGGTGGTGTCGATGTGGGTGGAGGACCGGTATGTGGATCCGGCGGGGCCGTACATCCGGTCAGAAGAGCTGCATGCGATGGGACGGATGAACGGACAGGGAGCGTACGTGCGAACGCGGGATGCGTTTGTGACGATGAACCGGATTAAGTATGCAGATTGGAAGACCAAGGTTCAGGACTGAGTTTCTGATTGCTGCGGGCGCGCTGCCTGCGTGTTGATGGCGTAGGAGTGTTTGGGGAGCGACCGGAACGTCGCCCCGGGGTGGTGCATCCCAAGCTTTCATGAGCGCGATAGCGAGCGGAATGCGGGTTGATCGGAAGACGGCAGGCGTGGTGAAGGCGGTGCTGGCGGGCGCCGCAGGGCGGGTGCACGGGAAGAAGACGGCCTCGCTGCCGGTGGAGATTGTGACTGATCCAGCGGAGTCAGCGAAGGCGGCTGGTCTGCGTTATGTGAGTGATGCCAAGCCTGGGCTGAAGCGGCTGAAACGGGGTAAAGCGTTCCGGTACACGACAGCCGGCGGAGCGGCGGTGCGGGATGCGGAGACGCTGGGACGCATCAAGTCGCTGGTGATTCCACCGGCGTGGGCCGATGTGTGGATTTCACCGTGGCCGAACGGACATCTGCAGGCGACGGGTAGGGATGTGAAGGGGCGCAAGCAAAGCCGGTACCATCCGCGGTGGCGAGAGGTACGGGATGAGACGAAGTATGAGCGGATGAGCCATTTCGCTGACGCGCTGCCGACGATTCGGGAGCGGGTGCAGCATGACCTGGGATTGCCGGGGCTACCGAAGAAGAAGGTGCTGGCGACGATCGTAAGCCTGATGGAGGCGACGCTGATTCGCGTGGGCAATGAGGAGTACGCGCGAGAGAACCACAGCTATGGATTGACGACGATGCGGAACAAGCATGTGGAGGTGCACGGCTCGAAGATCACGTTTACGTTCCAGGGAAAGAGCCGGGTGCACCACACCATCGACCTGCAGGACAAACGACTGGCGAAGATTATTCTGCGCTGTGAGGAGATTCCGGGACAGGAGCTATTTCACTTTCTCGACCACGAAGGGACTCCGCACACGGTTGATTCGTCGGATGTGAACGAGTACTTGCAGGAGATCTCGGGCGAGCATTTTACGGCGAAGGATTTTCGGACGTGGGCGGGCAGTGTGCTGGCCTGTATGACGCTGAAGGAGCTGGGGCCGTACGAGACGGTGGCGCAGGCGAAGCGGAACGTGGTGGAGGCGATCAAGAGCGTGGCGGAGCGGCTGGGGAATACACCATCGGTTTGCCGGAAGTGCTATGTGCACCCGGCGGTGCTCGAGGCGTACTTAGGCGGAACGTCGGTGAAGGAGGCGAAGGAGAAGATCGAAGAGGAGATTGAAGAGCACACGACGGCGCTGAAGCAGGAGGAGTTGGCGTTGCTGGAGTTGCTGGAGAGCCGGAAGCTACTGGAGAAGGCCGGCTAGAAGGGATCAGCAGGAATCTCCAGCCGCGCCGCATGTTGGTAAGCGATTGAGCGGAGATTGAAGCGGGCGTGTGTGAGTTTGGCCATGGATGAGAGAATGTGGCGAACTTTCAATTGCGTGGATCGAGGATGCTTACCGATGCGGATTTTTGCTCTGTGTGCGATAGCGGGAGCTGTGATGGCGGGAATGACAAGTGGAGTCGTGATGGCGGAGACGAAGGCGGCAACGAGGCCGGTAGACCCTTTCCATGCGTGGGCGGGCTTGCGGGATGCGAGCGGGCTTGATACCTGGGTGCAGTGGCACCTGGAGGAAGAGAAGCGGCTGATTGCGGAGCTGACGGCGGTAACGGGAAAGCGGACGGTCGAGAATACGCTGGCGAGATACGACGAGGCGGTGACGCATCTGCAGGTGGCAGGCAACCAGGCCTACATCATGTTTTCGGTCAATCCCAACAAGGCGATTCGCGATAAGGGACAGGCGCTGGTGCAGGTGATTTCGGCCGAGCAGACGGCGCTGGCGTTAAACCAGGCGGTGTACGCAGGGCTGAAGGCGACGGACGTGACGGCGGCGGATGCGGCGACGAAGCATTATGTGGATCGGCTGCTGCTGGAGTACCGCCTAGGCGGGGTGGACAAGGACGAGGCGACACGGGCCAAGGTCAAGAAGCTGCAGGATGAGATGACGGAGGTGTCGCTGGCGTTCAGCCGGAATGTGCAGGATGATGTGCGCAAGGTGACGGTGAAGGATGCAAGCGAGCTGGAGGGGCTGCCGGCGGATTACATTGCGCGACACGTCCACTCAAACGGCGGGCCGGGGACGGATGGAACGATTACGTTGACGACGGACTCGCCCGATTACACGCCGGTGATGAACTATGCGAAGAACGCGGCGCTGCGGCGGAAGATGTATCTCGCGTATAACGACCGGGCGTACCCGGCGAACAAGGCGGTGCTTGAGCATCTGCTGCGGGTGCGGCAGGAGATGGCGACGACGCTGGGGTTTGCTACGTGGGCGGACCTGGCGACGGCGGACATGATGATGGGCTCAGCGGGAAAGATGAAGGCGTTTCTGAATGAGGTGGACGAGGCGTCACGGGTGCGGGCTGAGAAGGAGTTTGCGCGCATCAAGGAGTACGTGGCGGCGACGGATCCGAAGGCAGCGGCGAACCTGACGCAATCGGACTCGGGTTACTGGAATGAACAGTTCCGGCGGGCGAAGTATGACTTTGACTCGCAGAGTGTTCGGCCGTACTTTGCCTATGCGGAGGTAGAGGCAGGCATCCTGAAGACGGCGGCGCGGCTGTTCCATGTGGAGTTTCGGCCGGCGACGGATGCAGTGGTGTGGGACCCGGCGGTGCATGCGTATGACGTGTACGACGCGGGTAAGAAGGAGGGCCGGATCTACCTGGATATGCATCCGCGGGAGGGCAAGGACAAGTGGTTCTCGGAATCGCAGCTGGTGCCGGGCAAGAAGGGCGTGCAGCTGCCGGAGGCGACGCTGATTTGTAACTTCTCCGGTGGCGTGGCGGGCGACCCGGGGTTGATGGAGTTCGGCGAGGTGGTGACGTTCTTCCACGAGTTCGGGCACATGATGCACGAGGTGCTGGGAGGACGGCAGCAATGGGCGGGGCAGAGTGGGGTTTCGACCGAGGGAGATTTTGTCGAGGCGCCGAGCCAGATGCTCGAGGAGATGTTTCACGATCCAGCCATTCTGCAGAGCTTTGCCAAGCACTATAAGACGGGCGAGGTATTGCCAACGGCGACGATCGAGCGAATGAACCGGGCGAGCTACTTCGGCCGGGCGAACCAGATGCAGCGGCAGGTCATGTTTGCGACCTACGCCCTCCAGGTGCATAACGAGGCTCCAAGCAAGGTGGATCTGGATGCGCTGTGGCGGCAGGATGCGGAGCGGTTCAACCCGTACACGTTTGTCGATGGAACGTACTTTTATGCGAGCTTTACGCACCTGACGGGGTACAGCTCGAACTACTACACGTATGTGCTGGACAAGGTGATTGCCGTGGACTTCTTCTCGCAGTTTGACGAGAAGAACCTGCTGGATGGGCCGGCGGCGCTGCGCTACCGGAAGGCGGTGCTGGAGCCGGGAAGCTCGAAGCCAGCGACGGAGCTGGTGCAGGACTTTCTGGGCCGACCGCAGAGTATCGGGGCGCTGAAGACGTGGATGGATAAGGAGTTTGAGGAGAAGCCGGGGGTGGCGACGGCGGCGAAGTAGAGGGTACTTTGTGCGGGCATAAGAGAGGCGCCTTTGGGTGCCTCTTCTTTAGTGTTTCGGCAGAAGAACGAAATGCGGGGTATTCCAGTCCCGTC
>CAXSZW010000034.1:0-5247 GCA_964242025.1 uncultured Acidobacteriaceae bacterium | reverse complement strand
GAACGTTCATGCGTCTCGGCAGCCGCGCCCCTATGAAGGTCGATGTCCGTGTCATTGCCGCCACCAACATCAACATGAAGGAAGCAATGGCCAACAAGACGTTCCGCGAGGATCTCTACTATCGCTTGAACGGCTTTACGCTCTCCATTCCGGCACTTCGTCAGCGTAAGGAAGAGATCCCTGTGCTGTCGGAATACTTCATGCGCCGGGCGGCCAAGCGTTACAGCCGAGAACCCCTGCTCTTCTCAAATAACCTCACGGCAGCGCTCACCGACTACTCCTGGCCCGGGAATATTCGGGAACTCGAAAACGTCATCAATCGATATCTCGTGCTCGGAGATGAAAAGGCCATCCTCGATGAACTTGCCCTGCACGATTCCGGCGATCGCGAAGCCCCCGCGGGCATTGACGCCGGCAACAGCGCTGGCGGGCTGAAGCAAATGGTCCGCAGTCTGAAGGGTGAGGCCGAAGCAACCGCGATTCAGCAAGTATTGGAGGGAGTGGGATGGAATCGGAAGGCAGCAGCAAACGACCTGCAAATCAGTTACAAGGCGTTGCTGTACAAAATCAAGCAGTACGATCTTTCTCCCCCGGGGCACAGTCAGGGTCCAGCCTGAATCCCATCACCTCTACTCGCTATAAAGTGGTCATCCGCTTCGTGGATCATGCCGTACGGGGCTACGCAAGTTCGAATGAGCTCGGCTCAGTCGAGCAACTGTTATCGAGCGATCCCCAGCACCCGTTCGACAGCATCCGCCTCACCATGATCGACACCGGTGAGGTCAAAAACATTCCCATCTCCGACGCAAAGGCGGTGTTCTTCGTCAGCACCTTCGACGGGGACACGCACCATAAGGCCCTGCACTTTCACCAGCACGCCCCGATACAGCCAGGCCTCTGGGTCCGTGTGCGCTTTCAGGATGAAGAAGAGATTGAGGGATTCGTCAGCAACACCCGCGATCACGTCCTCGGTCCCGGCTTCTTTATGATGCCGACCGACCCTGATGGCAACAATCGCCTCATCTACGTGATGAAGAGTCGTCTCAAGGACTTCAACGTCCTCGGTATTCGAAATGCGATTCGCATCCCGGCCCTCTAGCGGGCTTCTTCCAGCAGACAAGCAAAGGCCCGCCGGCAGGCGGGCCTCTCTTCTTCCGGATTCACTTCATTGCCTCGCAACGGTCTCGATCTCGCTCCACTCCGAATCTTCCAATGTCACGAGGGACGCCCCGACATTCTCCTCGAGATGCTGAAGGCTCGATGTACCTGGAATCGGCAGAATGGCCTTCGAACGGTGCAGCAGCCACGCGAGGGACAACTGGCTTACCGTCGCGCCATGCTGCTTTGCCGCTGTGTCGAGAGGTCCGCCCGGTTGTGCCAGCTTTCCAGCAGCTACCGGAAACCACGGAATGAACGCGATCCCCTCCTTCTCGCAGTACTCCACCACATCTTCATGCTGCCGGTCGCTCAGGTTGTACTGGTTCTGCACGCTCACGATCTCCACAATCTTCCGTGCCTGTTCAATCTCTGCCGGCTTCACCTCACTCAATCCAACATGGTGAATCTTTCCGGCCTTCTGCAACTCCGCGATCTTCCCTAGAGACTCTTCAACAGGCACCTTGGGATCAATCCGGTGCAGCTGCCAAAGATCAATGCGGTCCACCTTCAAAAATCGCAGGCTCATCTCGACCTGCTGCTCCAGGTACTCCGGACGACCCACTGGCAGCCATTTGTTCGGACCCTGTCGCGTCAGTCCGCCCTTCGTCGCGATGACCAAACCCTTCGCATACGGTGAGAGCACTTCGGCAATCAAGCGCTCATTCACATCCGGCCCGTACGCATCTGCGGTATCGATGAAGTTGATACCCAGCTCCACGACGCGCTTCAGCACACGCTTCGCCGTCTCTGCGTCCTTGAAGTCACCCCAGACTCCCTGCCCCGTCAGCCGCATCGCGCCGAAGCCGAGCCGATTGACCTCTAGGTCCCCTCCGAGTTTGAACGTTCCGCTTGCCGCTGCACTGAGCTGATTGCCGTTCCCTGCTGTTGTCATCTCCTGTCAGATGACTCTAATTTTCGAACGGTTGGGCAGGCTCACCACTCCTCCCGCAGCACGCCGTCACCCGCTGTATAGAGCCCGCATTTAGCGTCTACTTCGCGACGCCGGCGATCGCTACGACCCGCATGCGCTCCCCTTCTTCCAACACGCGCACGCGCTCCGCGATCCCAAGCCTCGCTGCCTCGGCGAGCAGCCGGATCGGCGGTTCCTCCATTGGCTCTCGTCCTAACCGAAATGTTCCAAAATGCATCGGCACCATCTGCTCCGCGTGGAGATCCTGAAACGCCCGCAACGCCTCTTCCGGACTGGTGTGGACAGCGCGATAACTATCCGGAAAGTAGGCGCCAATAGGGAGCAGAGCGATCTCAGGAGCCAGCCGTCGGCCGATCTCGCGAAATCCATCGAAATACGCCGTGTCCCCTGAGTGATAGACACTCACTCCCGCGGCCTGCAGCACATAGCCCCCAAAACCCCGATGAACATCCTTGAAGAGGCGTGCCCCCCAGTGTTGCGCAGGTGTCATCGTGACCGATATCCCCGCGATCTGGATCTCCTGCCACCACTCCATCGTATGCACGCGCGCAAAGCCTAACCGGCTGACCAGGTCCTCAACGCCGTGGGGCACCACCACCTCCGGTGCCCGTCCGCTGAGCCGCTGCGTCCTTCGGATCACGCGTCTCAAGGACCGCACGTTCAGGTGATCCATATGGGCATGGGTCAACAACACGAGGTCGATTGAAGGCAAGCTCGCCCAGTCCAGCCCCGGATGCCGTTGACGTCGCAGCACCACCAGGCTCCGCGCAAAGACAGGATCCACCAGCGCCCGGATGCCGCCTAGCTCAATCAAAAACGACGAATGCCCAATAAAGGTGACCGCATTCTCGCCCGCCGGCAGCGGTGCATACGGCTTGGGCTCGCCGCTCAGCGGCCGCTCATGGCTCTCCCGGACCAGCCGCCACATCTGCCGCAGCTTGCGCATCACCGGCGGTGTCGATCGCCGTTTCGGACCCGTTGTTGCCATAAACCCTCCCCCGAATAGATGCTTGAATCAGCTCCGTGATGCCGTTTACAACCCCCACGGCATACCCCGAGCATCTATCCCTCAGGCGGCAGTTCCAACGATCGCGCTTGCCTGACGCATCCATAGACGAAGCTTGTTGCCGTTCTGCCGCACATTGGAGGTACAGCCAGCATGTCCACAGCTCCATCGGTTGATCCTGTCAAACACCATCCCGAGAGTCTGAAGCGCCTTATCTGGTCCAACGTCTCGCACTCACCGCTTCATTCCCTGTGGGATCTCCAGGGAATTCCTTTGATGGTCATCTTGAAGCGAACCGTCAAGTCCTTTCAGGAGGACAACCTGCTCTCCCGCGCCGCGGAGCTCGGGTACTACTTTCTCTTCGCTCTCTTTCCCACTCTCCTGAGCGCCTCCTCAATCCTCGGCCTCTTCGTCCGTACCAAGGCTGACTTTTACCCCAAGCTCCTCAATTACCTCTCGTTGGTCGTTCCTCCGTCTGCCCTCGGCATCGTTCTCGAGACCTTCAATCAGACCGCAAAGGCCTCATCAGGAGGTAAGTTCATCTTTGGTCTCGCTGCCGCACTGTGGGCAGCCTCGGTCGGCTTCACTGCTATCCAGGACACCCTCAACCTCGTCTACAAAGTTAAAGAGTCCCGGCCCTACTGGAAGGTCCGCGGCGCGGCCATGCTGGTCACCCTTCTGCTCGCCATCGTCATCTCTATCGCTCTGTTCTCGCTCTTCGCGGGCGACTTCGCCGCACGCTTCCTCAGCGATCACGTTCCGACGCACATGCTCTCGCTTGCTGTTGCAATCACCATCCGCGCCGCCGCCTGGATCGTTGCCACCGCGCTGCTCATGCTGATCTTCGCCATCATCTACTACTACGCACCAGACGTCCGCAACAAGAAGTGGCACTGGCTCACCCCCGGCGCCGCCGTCGGCATCGTTTGCTGGGTCGCAGCCTCCGTCATCCTTCGGCTGTACCTCCACTACTTCAACAGCTACTCCGTCACCTACGGCTCACTCGGTGCTGTCATCATCCTGCTCACGTGGTTCTACGTCACCGGCCTTATGCTGCTGCTCGGCGCAGAGTTCAATTCAGAGATCGCCGCCGCCGTGCTCGAGAAGAATATGAAGCAGGCAGGTGATCTGCCTGAACACGCGACCGCTAACGACGCCGCGCCGATCCAGGCAGCCTCCTAGTCATCTCGCCGGAAGAACCAAAGCGGAGAGCCCCTCACGCTCTCCGCTTTCTCTTACTTCGTCATCGGCTTCAGGATCTCATCCAGTCGATCCGGCGTCCCATCTACCCTCTCCAGGAAGGGATATCGCTCCCCACCGTGGTAGTCCACGCTGATCACCTTGAAGTATCCAGTGTTCTCGGTGATCAGCGAGATCGCCGGCCCTGTTCCCTTTGCTTCCTTGAGCGCGGCCTTCAGCAGGTCCGGCGTAAATGCCCGTCCGTTCACCGCCACAATCTTCATCCCCGGTGCCATCTTCGCCATGTCCGCTGGTCCATCCTTCAGCACGTCGTACACCGTCCCGCTCTTGCTCACGCCCAGCCCCACCGAGTACCAGAAGCTCGCCGACTCCGATAAGCTCTCCCTCGCCTTGGAATACACGTTCGAGCTCTCCCCATAATCCAGTCGGTAGCCGCCACGTGTGATCCCTCCCAAGGGGGCGTGCGCCTCGTGTGAGTCCAGCCGCTCCCGCAGAAAAGCCGCCCAGTCATTCGCCACCACCGCATTCAGTCCCGCAACGACATCGTCAAACGTGTACGGAACCACCTTTGGTGCCGTGTTCCCGCCCAGACCATGGAAGGCCGCGACAAAATCATTCAGCGTCTTCTTGCCCTTCGTCTTCTCCCGGATCGTCGTATCCACATCCAGCCAGATCAGCTCGCCCTCCGGGTAGTAGTCCAGCGAGAGCCGCCAGTTATTCCACTCCGAGCTCCCACCCGCGCCCAGCACCTGCGCCGCCGTCGCCGTGTCCTGAATATTCCTCCACGTCCGCCCCGGTCGCGTGTCCATCTCCGCCGCCGAGACCGCCAGGTACCCGCGATACTGCTCCGCCGACCAGATCCCCGATCGCGCCGCCAGCACATCTCCTAGATACTCTGTCAGCCCCTCATACACCCACAGCAGATCGCCCTCCATCGGCTTCTGGTAGTTGT
>CAXSZW010000033.1:0-6344 GCA_964242025.1 uncultured Acidobacteriaceae bacterium | reverse complement strand
CGCCTGCAGCGCACTCACAGGATCAGCGGGCAGCACCAGCGGTCCGGTCATCGTGCCACCAGTGGTCGGCACATACGTCACCGTCGCGCCGGCGGCAGTTGGAGCCACTCCCGAGATCACCGCCGCCGTAATTGCCTGGTCCACATACGCCTTCGTTACCGTCTGCAGCGCCACGCTCGTCGGCAGCACCTGGTTCTCCACCGCAGCCAGCTTCACCGGCCCGCCACCCGCCGGCACCACCCAGTACTCCCGGTTCGTCGTGCCATCGCTCAGGTGAAACACCGCCGTGTAATACGACCCCGTTGGCGTCGCTCCCGCGTTCGGCACCAGCGCAATCGATAGGCTGCCCTTGCTCCCCAGCGTCGCGGACGTCGTCCCAGCTGCCACCACCGCACCGCCAGCCGTAGTAAACGCACCCCAGCTCACAAGCACACTGCCCTGCGCAGCGGCGCCGTTCGCGCTATAGATCGTGTCGGCCACCGTAGTAAGCGCCACCTGCCCTTCAGCCGGCACCCCCACCGCAATCGCCAGAAGCAGCCCCACCAACACCCACCCTCGCCCAATCATCCGCATTCAATCTCCATTCGCAATCGCGCCATCCTGCTTTTGCTGTCATTCCCCGAACGGGGAATCTGCTTTTGCTGTCTATTTGCTTTCTTTCTGTCATCCCCAAAGGGGATCTGCTTCCCGCCAACGCGCAGCGGCCAACCCGCCAACGCAAAGCGCGGAATGCAGTACCGTTAAACCCATGCCACTCGGCGTCTCCACGCACATCCTCTTCACCGATCGCCTCAGCGCCGTGCATCTCGACACCCTGCACCACGCCGGTGCCGAAGCCATCGAAGTCTTCGCCTCACGTCATCACTTCGACTTCACCGACCGCAACGCCGTGCGCGAAATCGCCAACTGGTTCCGCGCGAATCCTGTCGCCGCCACCCTGCACATGCCGCTCTACAACGAGGCGGACGAGGTCGGCTGGTCACGCCACACCCAGCCCACCCTCAATCTCGTCTCCACCGACAAGCGCGATCGCATAGCCGCCATGGACGAAACCAAGCGCGCCATCGAGTCCGCCGAACAGGTTCCCTTCCGCTCCTGCGTCCTCCACCTCGGCCTCAAGGACGACCGCTGGTCCACCGAGACCCTCGACCTCTCCCTCACCGCCATCGAGCACCTCAAGGCCTTCGCCGCGCCACTCGGCGTCCAGCTCCTTCTCGAAAACCTCAACAACGACCTCGCCACACCCGCCCATCTCGTCGAGATCACCCGCGTCGGCCACTTCGACACCGTAGGCTTCTGCCTCGATACCGGCCACGCCCACCTGGCCCAGCCCATGTTTCCCGACGAAACCGGCTACGACCGCGGAGCCCGCGAACGCCTCCGCGAACAATGGGGTGACGCCGCCCTCAAAGACGCACTCCCCGAGGCCTTCGCGGTCTTCGGCAACCGTCTCGCCGAACTACACCTCCACGACAACAACGGCACCCGCAACGAGCACCTCTGGCCCACCGAAGCCACCCCCGGCAAAGGCGTGGACTGGGGCGTCGTCCGCTCCGCCCTGACCCAACTCAAAACGCCCCCGATCAACACCCTCGAAATCGCCTACGACCCTTCAACCCCAGACCTCTCCAAAAAACTAAGCACCACCCGCAAACTCCTGGACCCCAGAAACTGAACAACTCCAAACTCAACGGAAAACCTAAACCCTACTCCGCAAACAAAAAAGGGGCACGGCAAGCGCCGCACCCCTAAACCTCACTACCAAATCCGTCGCGCACCGTTGCGCAACCTTCGCGCCCGTAGCGTCCGAAGTCTCGGACAGGGCTTACGGCTTCACACCCCCGCCCGTATCCAACCCACGCTCCCGAAGCATCGGCCCCACGCCAGGCTTTCCACCGAACCACCCCTCATACATCGTCTCCAGATCCTGCGTGTTCCCCTGCGACAGCACCATCTTGCGGAACCGGTCTCCATTCGCCCGTGTCAGTCCACCATGGTCCACGAACCATTGGTACGCGTCATCATCCAGCATCTCGCTCCACGCATACGCGTAGTACCCCGCCGCATACCCATTCGCCCAGATGTGCAGAAAATAGCTCGATCGGTACCGAGGCGGCACCGCATGCAGCGCCGTTCCTGTCTTCTCCAGCGCCGCCTTCTCAAATGCGTCAACATCCTGCAACGGCGCATCCGCCGGCAGCAGGTGCCACTGCATATCCAGCTCCTGCGCCGCAAGCGCTTCGGTGCTCAGGTAGCCGCGATTAAACGTCCGGCTCTGCTTCAACTTCGTAAACAAAGCCTGCGGCATCACCTCGCCCGCATCGTTCCGCGCATAGCGCGCAAACACCTTCGGGTCCGTCGACCAGTGCTCATTGAACTGCGAAGGGAACTCCACAAAATCCCGCGCCGTCGCCGTCCCACTCAGGCTCGGGTACTTCGTATCCGCAAACATCCCATGTAGCCCATGGCCAAACTCATGAAACATGGTCGTCACATCGTCAAAGCTGATCAGCGCAGGCTGCCCCGCCGCAGGCTTTGCAAAGTTCGCCACGTTATAGATCACCGGCAGCGTGCCCAACAACTTCGACTGCCCCACGAAATTACTCATCCACGCGCCGCCGTTCTTGTTGTCCCGCTTCCAGTAGTCGAAGTAGAACAATGCCAACGGCTTGCCATCCACATCCGAGACCTCAAACACCCGCACATCCGGCTGATATACCGGGATGTCATGCCGCTCCTTGAACGTGATCCCATACAGCTGGTTGGCCGCATAGAACACCCCATCCTGGAGCACCCGGTTGATCTCGAAGTACGGCTTCAACTCCGTCATGTTCAGGTCATACTTTGCCTTGCGCACCTGCTCGGAATAGAACTCCCAATCCCAGGGCTCCAGCTTGAACCCGCCACCCTGCGCATCGATCAACGCCTGGATATCCGCCGCTTCCTTATTCGCCTTCGCCGTCGACGCCGGCACCAGGTCATTCAAAAACTTCACCGCAGCATCCGGCGTCTTCGCCATCTGGTCCTGCAACGCCCAACTCGCATAATTCGGGAACCCCAGCAGCTTCGCCTTCTGCGCCCGCACCTGCGCCAGCCGCGCGATCGTCGCCCGCGTATCGTTCTCGCCGCCTCGCTCCGTCCGCGTAATCGAATCCTCATACAACGCCTGTCGCGCCCCGCGATCGCTCATGTCCGCCAGCGCCGGCTGCTGCGTCGTGTTCTGCAGCGGCACCACGTACCCATCCACCTTGCGGCCCTTCGCCGCTGTCTGCGCAGCCTCCACCTGGGCCGCGCTCAAACCCTTCAACTTCGCCGCATCCGTCGTCGTGTACGCTGCCGCCTTGGTCCCTGCCAGCAGCTTGTTGTTGAACGCCGTCGAAAGCACTGACTCTTCTTCGTTCAACTTCTTCAACTGCACCTTGTCCGCCTCGCTCAACTTCGCGCCAGCTTTCACAAACTGCAGATAGTCCCACTCCAGCAACCGCATCGACTCCGCATCCAAACCAAGCGAATCTCTCTTCGCATACACCACCACCACCCGCGCAAACAGCTTCGGATTCAGGTAAATGTAGTCATTCTGCGCCGCCATCTTCGGCGCCTCATCCTCTTCCACCTTCTGCAGCACGGGATTTGTGTTCGCCTGCGTCACACTCCCAAACACCTGCATCACCCGCTGCAGCGTCTGCCCCGAGCGCTCCATCGCCACCAACGTGTTCTCAAACGTAGGCGCAGCCGGATCATTCGCAATCGCGTCAATCTCCCTCCGCTGCAACGCCATACCCGCCTCAATCGCCGGCTGGTAGTCCCCGTCCTTAATGCGATCAAAGGCCGGTGCCTGAAACGGCAGGGAACTCGCCGCATAAAACGGGTTGGACGGCCCAAACGCCTGGCCACTCTGTGCCAGCACTTCACCTGAAACCAGCCCAGCCGCCAACCCGACCTCCACTAAAAACCGCATCCATGTTCGCTGCTTCAAGTACCGCCTCCGTACCACTTAACCCATGGTACGCACCCCTATACCGTTCAGCAGCTCATCCGTGACCCAGCGAACATGCCGCTACTTCATGGAAATCCCGTCGCGTACCTTGGCGCAACCTCAGCGACCTTCGCGTGAGCGCTTTTCGGGCCCAAAAGCAAAAGGGGCCAGCCCCAAAGGACCAGCCCCTCACTTACGACGTAAACGGCTTAGTACTCGCTGCCCACCAGCGCTTCTTCCCGCGCTTCCGTCATAGCTTTGCTCTCGATGGCCTCATGATTCATGCCCATCTTCTGATCCAGCGCATCCTTCACCCGGCGACCATACTCGGCATCTGCCTGGTTCATCTGCGCAAGACGTTTCTCCACCGTGATCGGCAGGCAGCTCGCAAGGGCGCCGGCAAGGTTGTTCACCAACTCCGTCCGGTACTCCTCCGTCATCTCGCGCCACAGATCGCCCGCCTGCTGGAAGTTATTCTCGCGGTCGATCTTCTGGCGCACCAGACGTCCTTCATACTTCGGCGTGTACTCTACGCCGCTCTTCGGCGCCTCTTTCAAGCCACCCAGGTCCGTCGGTTCGTAGTTCACATGCAGGTTCTGGCCTTCAGCAACATCAACGCCAAATGTCATCTGCCCATCACGCTGTCCCGTGTACGCTGGCACCTTCGGCCGGTTGATCGGCAGCTGCAGGTAGTTTGTGCCCACACGGTACCGCTGCGTATCCGAGTAGCTGAACGTCCGCCCCACCAGCAACTTGTCGTCTGAGAAGTCCAGACCATCTACCAACACGCCCGTTCCGAAAGCCACCTGCTCGGTCTCAGCGAAGTAGTTATCCGGCACCCGGTTCAGCACGATCTTGCCTACGTGCTTCCACGGGAACTGCTCCTTCGGCCAAAGCTTTGTCGCATCCAGCGGATCGAAATCCAGCTCTGGGTGGTCGTCATCACTCAGCGTCTGGACATACATCTCCCACTCGGGAAAGTCGCCCTTTTCAATCGCGTCGTACAGGTCCTGCGTCGCGTGGTTGAAGTTCTCGCCCTGGATCTTGCTCGCCTCTTCGCCGGTCAGGTTCTTGATCCCTGCCTTCGGCTCAAAGTGATACTTCACCAGCACGGCCTCGCCCTGCGCATTCACCCACTTGTACGTATTCACGCCCGAGCCCTGCATCATCCGGTAGTTCGCCGGAATCCCCCAGGGCGAGAACAGAAATGTCGACATGTGGATCGATTCAGGCGTGTTCGCCAGAAAATCCTGGAAGCGCTGATCGCTCTGGCGATTCGTGAATGGATCCGGCTTGAACGCGTGCACCATATCCGGGAACTTGGTCGCGTCACGGATAAAGAACACCTTCAGGTTGTTGCCCACCAGGTCCCAGTTACCGTCCTCGGTATAAAACTTCACCGCAAACCCACGCGGGTCGCGCAGCGTCTCCGGGCTGTGTCCGCCATGGACCACGGTCGAAAAGCGCGTAAAGATCGGCGTCTGTTTACCCGCCGTCTGGAACAGCTTGGCCCGTGTGTACTTGGCCACTGGCTCGTCGCCAACCTTGCCCGTCGGCTCAAAATAGCCATGTGCGGCCACACCACGCGCATGCACCACGCGCTCCGGTATCCGCTCCCGGTCAAAATGCGTAATCTTCTCAAGAAAATGGTAGTTCTCGAGCACCGCAGGACCGCGACTTCCAACAGTCCTTAAATTTTGGTTGTCATAGACAGGGTGTCCCTGCCGCGTGGTCAGCGTCTGCTGCCCGCTTGTCTGGCTGGCCGGCGCCGAAGCGCCATTGCCGTTACCATTGCCGTTCTTTATTCCGTTTTCGCTCATGGGAAGATCTCCCGGTGCCTACCCGCAGGACAAAACACCGTCCTCTTATGATGCTCCCGCACGGCCCTTGGACGGAAGTCCCAATCGCCCAACTTTCACCAACTCGTCACGCTCTCACCCAATCGATCTATCCAACCCCGGCATTGCACCCACGCACTCACACCGCTACCATCACCACAGACACGAAAGGCCATCATGGATTCCAGCTCCAACCCCGCTCTCCGCAGCCCCGAAGACGTCGCCCTCGATCTCCTCAAGTTCGTCGCCTCCCATGCCAACCTCAAGGGAACCACCACACCCTCTACACCCGGCTTCACCATGCAGTCCGCCCCCAGGCCGGAAGACCAGGTCACCCAGCTCCTTGACCTCTACGCCCGCTGCCGCCAGGCCGTCGAATCTCCCATCACGTCAAAGAAGTAGCACGGCGTGACCACTCCCATCCGAGTCGCCGTCATCGGCACCGGCGCCTTCGGCCGTAACCACCTCCGCGTCCTCCACGAGCTCCAAAACTCGCCCGACGCGGACCCTTTCCCCCCACCCAACGCCAA
>CAXSZW010000032.1:0-10272 GCA_964242025.1 uncultured Acidobacteriaceae bacterium | reverse complement strand
ACTTCCCACTCATCGCGGTGAGGCTGCGATGAATGGGGCACCCGAGCGATTTTGGCCGGGAAAGGAGTGCGGTCGGGCTTCGCCCGATACCCCACCCTGCCCGACGATAAAACTGTCGGTTGAGGATGGGGCACCCGTCGTGGCGAGGTGAAAGTCTACTTCCCACTCATCGCGGTGAGGCTGCGATGAATGGGGCACCCGAGCGATTTTGGTAGGGAAAGGAGTGCGGTCGGGCTTTCGCCCGATACCCCACCCTATTCGCGATAAGGCTGCGAAAAGGATGGGGCACCCGTCGTGGCTGAAGGGAATGGTAAATGAGTTTTTATCGAACTTGTGGGCGGTTATCGGAGGAGTGGTTTGCGGATGGTCTGTCGGGTTCGCTACGATTGCCGGGCATCCTCAAAAAACACGAGGCCGGAGTTTTCCATGAAGATTCACGAGTACCAGGCGAAAGAGATTCTGCGAAAGTACAACGTGCCGGTTCCCGGCGGTGAGATGGCGACGACGCTTGAAGAGGCCGATGTGGCGGCAAAGGCGTTGTTTGCGGCGGGGAACAAGGTGGTCGTGGTGAAGGCGCAGATCCATGCGGGCGGCCGGGGTAAGGGTGGCGGGGTGAAGCTGGCGAGGACGCTTGAAGAGGCGGATGCGGCCAGCAAGGCCATTCTGGGGATGCAGCTTGTCACGCATCAGACTGGGCCTGCGGGACAGAAAGTGCAGCGGCTGCTGATTGAAGAGGGGTCGGCGATTGAGCGGGAACTTTACATAGGGCTGGTGCTGGACCGGGCGAGTGCGAAGGTGGTGTTTATGGCCTCGCAGTCGGGCGGCATGGAGATTGAAGAGGTCGCCCATGCCACGCCGGAGCTGATTTATAAGGAGTACATCGATCCGGCGGTTGGGTTTGCGCCGTACCAAGCGAGGAAGCTGGCGTTCAAGCTGGGGCTGACGCCCGCGCAGATTGTTCCGGCGGTGGCGTTTATGACCGGGCTGTACAAGGCTTTTGTCGATACGGATTCCACGCTGATGGAGATCAACCCGTTTATTACGACGAAGGACGGGAAGCTGGTGGCGCTGGACTGCAAGATCAACTTCGACGATAACGCGATGTTCCGGCACAAAGACTTGAAGGAGCTGCGGGACCTGGCGGAGGAGGATCCGCTGGAGGTTGAGGCGTCGAAGTTCGCGCTGAATTACATCAAGCTGGATGGGAATATCGCGTGCATGGTGAATGGGGCCGGGCTGGCGATGGCGACTATGGATATCATCAGCTACTCCGGTGGGGCGGCGGCGAACTTCCTCGATGTGGGGGGCGGGGCGAACCAGGAACAGATTGAGAATGCGTTTGGGATTTTGCTGAGCGACCCGAATGTGAAGGCGATCTTTATCAATATCTTTGGCGGGATTTTGCGGGTGGATGTGCTGGCGACCGCGGTTGTGGCGGCGGCGAAGAAGTTGAATGTGCAGATTCCGATTGTGCTTCGGC
Source organism: uncultured Acidobacteriaceae bacterium (assembly GCA_964242025.1). Lineage (GTDB taxonomy): Bacteria > Acidobacteriota > Terriglobia > Terriglobales > Acidobacteriaceae > Edaphobacter. The sequence continues at coordinate 8,792 of CAXSZW010000032.1, read as the reverse complement.
TTGAGGGGACGAATGTTGAGGAAGGCCGGAAGATTCTGGCGGAGTCCGGGCTGAAGTTTGAGGTTGGAACGACTATGAAAGAGGCTGCGGAACTTGCCGTTGCCGCTGCGAAAGGGGGCAAATAATGGCGGTACTCGTTGATAAGAACACGCGGCTGATTGTGCAGGGGATTACGGGGCGTGAGGGGACGTTTCATGCCAAGGGGTGTGCGGAGTATGGGACGAAGGTCGTCGGGGGGGTGACGCCAGGGAAGGGCGGGACCACGCATGAGGGTTGGCCGGTGTTCAACACGGTCGAGGAGGCGGTGAAGGAGACGGGGGCGAATGTGTCCGTGATCTTTGTGCCGCCGCCGTTTGCGGCGGATGGGATTCTGGAGGCGGCGGCGGCGGAGGTGCCGCTGGTGATCTGCATCACGGAGGGAATTCCTACGCTGGATATGGTGAAGGTGTGGGAGTTTGTGAAGGGGAGTAAGACGCGGCTGATTGGGCCGAACTGCCCGGGGGTGATCTCGCCGGGGAAGGCGAAGGTGGGGATTATGCCGGGGCGGATCCATAAGGAAGGGTCTGTGGGGATTGTGTCGAAGAGCGGGACGCTGACGTATGAGGCGGTGTATCAGCTGACGACGCGGGGGATTGGGCAGTCGACGGCGATTGGGATTGGGGGCGATCCGATTATTGGGACGACGCATATCGACGCGCTGAAGCTGCTGAATGAGGACCCGGAGACGGAGGCGATCATCATGATCGGCGAGATTGGCGGGAGCGCGGAAGAGGCTGCGGCGCGGTACATCAAGGAGAACGTGAAGAAGCCGGTGGTGGGGTTCATCGCGGGGCAGACGGCGCCTCCGGGACGGCGGATGGGGCATGCGGGGGCGATCATCTCCGGCGGGGAAGGGACGGCGGCAGAGAAGATGAAGGCGATGGAAGAGGCGGGAATTACGGTGGTGAAGTCGCCGGCGGATATTGGGGAGGCAATGGCGAGGCTGCTGGGGAGGGGTTAACTTAGGGGTAATTTGCTGTCACTTTTTTGCTTGGTGGTGGGGGTATGGTGAGGGGTTACTCTATGCTACGAGAGTTATCTTAGGGGGTGGCGCGGAGCTTGGGTGGGCTCTGCGGTTGGTCGAGAGGCGCGGGTTTGGGGGTTTCGGGGGTGAGTGAGGGGTGGGGTTACTGTTGTGGTAGATGGTGTGGATGGTGGAGTTGTGGTGATTTGTATGGCTAAGGTGGCTGAGGGACTGCGTGTTTCGGGAATTTGGGTGGGCGGGAAGCGGGTGGTCATCAGGCGGGTGGTTACCTGGTTGAGAGAGACTTGTATGCGGAGGTACGACGATGAAGGTGCTTCTGATGGGCATCAGCCCTGTGCTTTGTGAGGCGTGGCGGACGGAGTTTGCCGGGGTGGCGGAGGTGCAGATCCATTACGGCGGGTTCGAGTCTCTGATGGGCGAGTTTGATTGTCTGGTGAGTCCGGCAAACTCGTTCGGTTTGATGGATGGCGGGATGGATGCTGCCATTGTGGGGTACTTTGGGCTCGCGCTGGAGGAGCGTGTGCAGCGGGAGATCTGGCGGTGTTATCGGGGGGAACAGCCGGTTGGCACGTGCCTGATGGTGCCGACGGGGAATGGCCACTGTGCGTGGCTTGCGCATTGTCCGACGATGCGGGTGCCGATGGATGTGTCGTGGACGAATCATGCGTATGCGGCGTTTCTTGCGGCGCTGACTGCGGCTGAGATGGCGGGGGTGGAGACGCTGGCGTGTCCGGGGCTGGGGACGGGGAGCGGGCACATGCCGGCGGAGGTTGCGGCGCGGCAGATGCGGTTCGCGTTTGATGTGTGGCGCGGCGCTTTTAAGCGGGCGGATTGGCAGATGCCGCTGGAGCGGGAGTGGAGGTCTTATGGGCGGAGCAGGAGTGAGTTTTTGAAGCATGTTTTTTCGAGTTTTGAGTGACGGGGTTTGGGCAAGTTGCCGAAAAAACGACTTTCGAGCAGTGTGTCCAGCAGTTGCTTGGGACCTGTAGTCTTCGCCCTTTCGGATACCTTTCTGGTTGAGCGGGCGTTTTCTATCAGCTTTGAAGGTCCGGCTCTCTTGATTTCAGATGTGCTAAGAGTTAGCGTTCCGATACGAATCGTGCGAGGGAAAGACTTCCAAAGACAAACCAGATCAGTACGCAACACCAAAACTCCTTTGGGTCTTCAGCCCGGGAGGCAGCTCTCCCTCGTGCAGAACTTGCTCCCGTAAGGACGGAGCCCAGTGCGAAGGAAAGGAAGATGATTCCTAACAGCAAGGAACGGTGTTGCCGATCAATCAAATATGCAAAGTGGTCAATGTTCACTGTCACCTGCCTGCGTGCTCATTCCACTCTAGTGCTTAGGAATTGTTACAGAGCCGAACCGAGTCGATCGAGATTTTATCGCAAGTCAAAGTGTCAAAACTTGTGACTTTCGAGGGATGGCGGTTTCCTAATGCCCGAAACCTGAGGATTGGATCTAAACGCGCGCCCCGCAATCTCCACCCAACACTCAGTACGTTCTGCGTGACCGCACATGCTTCGGACACGTTGCTTTCTCCATGTGACAGCATAGCTTGCTCGCTCGACAAAAACGGGGTTTTGGCTAAGTTCGACCTGGCCAGCCGGTCCGGATGCCTGGTCCGCCGACCCGAGCGCCCGACTTTGGCGAAAACAACGACTTCGCGGGAACATCGTACTCGGCCCGATCTGAGGGCTTGTGGAATGTAAATGCTCCAATTAGCATCGATCAAATGTCGAGGCTTCAAAGGCTCAAACAGCGTCGGGCAGGTGGGCTGGTCGGAGGTGTCGCGCTGGTGTTGTTGAGCGTTTATTTTCGCTGCTTCGTTTTTCTCAAGATCGGCCCAGGGGCCCTCTTGGTTTTATGGGGCATTCATTGGCGGAGCCATGCTCGTGGAGGATGCCAGGAGGACCAATCAGGCTGTCAAAGCGTGTACTGAAACAAACTGACGTTCCCGTAGTTGCCGACAACACGACTTTACGGGCGGTTACTCAGATCGGGCGGCCGTAGGCCGATACACTGATCCTCAATGAAGTTTTTCAAGCTCATCGGACTGTTGACATGCCCTCTGATCGGGCTGGCCTTGCTGGGTAAACATCTTCCACCGCATTTCTTGCTAGCGATGTCTGTCTCGTCAGTGCTACTGACATATGCGTTGCTTTGGCGGTCGCTCTCCTCTGCAGAGATCACGCAGCTTCCTCGTTCCAAGTGGGACGGTTTCATGAAAGCCGCTTCATGGTCTCTTGTTGGAATCATGGGCTTCAGTTTGACCTATGGACTATGGACTTCACGCGAACTTCTCTCTGAGTCCCTCATTGGTCTTTCGGTGGGGATCTTTATGAATCTCGTGTGGGTGTTTTCTGGCATGTTCTCTGTGTTGCGTCGAACGAACCGGGCTTCGGCGCGTCCTTAGGAAGATTTCACCAGAGTTGTTCTCGATAAACGGGGTTATGGGCAAGACGGGATTCAAAGGCGGTCCTTCGTCGAGGGTCTCGCGGTGAGGATGCGAGACCCCGCTCAGGATGGGTGGGGGTGGGGCTTTGATGGCACGGCTTCAAGCCGTGCCCTTAACAAAGCTGGTTACGCGAGAACGTGTTTCGGGCTGAAGGCCTGGGACACTTTGAAGCGAGCGGTGCTGAGGGTGTGAGTTCCACTCCTTGCGGTGGGCTGCGGTGAATGGGGCACGCGCGGGATTTTATCTGGGTTGAATTTAGAGGCGGTCGGGCTTTCGCCCGATACCCCACCCTATTCGCGATGAAGCTGCGAAAAGGATGGGGCACCCGTCGAGGCTTTGTGGGGTTCCTGCGTTCCACTCCTTGCGGTGGGCTGCGGTGAATAGGGCACGCGCGATTTTTTACCTGGGTTGAATTTAGAGGCGGTCGGGCTTTCGCCCGACACCCCATCCTTTGACGGTGAGACTGTCAAAGGATGGGGCACCCGTTGGGGCTGCTTGGGAGTTTGAGCCGGGCGGGTCCAGGGTTGGGGGCTACTTCAGCGTTATTGGGGTGGTGTGGCTGGTGACCACCACGCCTGCAGTTTCGAAGTGGATGACGCGATGTCCGTCCCCGTGGCCCATGAAGATTGCCTTCTTCAGCTTCGTGATGAGCGCCTGGGATTCTTCCGGGAAGAAGCGGCCTACTGAAGCCTGGTAGTCGACGATGAGGTTGTAGGTTGTGTCGCATTTGGGGCAGGTCAGTTGCGTCTCCAACTGGGTGTGGAAGGATGCTTCCGGTAACTTGCCCACCGCATCATGCCCTGTCTTAATCGCTGCAATTACGAGTGCCATACAAAAAGGTAGCAGCGATTAAGCTGTCGCGGCCACCCGCCGGTGGGGTGGGAGGTTATGGAGAGAAGGGGGTTGTGGGGAGGTGTGGCATTCCACGGCGGGTCCTTCGTCGAGGGTCTCGCGGTGGGGGTGTGATGAATGGGTGACGAGAGAGGGTGTGGCTTGGAGAGGGAAGGCGGTCGGGCTTTCGCCCGATACCCCACTCTATTCGCCATGAAGCTGCGTAAAGGATGGGGCACACGACGGGGCTGGCTTGGGGTTGTGGTTAACTGGTGCGGCTTTCATTCATCTTTTTCACGCGCTGTTTGAGATTGGAGTTTTTTGATGGCTCTTCGTTCGTTCGTTCGTGTGGCTGGTTTGGCGCTTTGTGGGTTGCTTGGCGTGGGTGCTTGGGGGCAGGGGGCGGTGAATCCGATTTTGCCGCATGCGGATCCGTTTATCACGCCGCATCCGGTGAAGGGGAAGTACCTGTTGCTGGCGACGACGGGGCGGAATATTACGATCTGGAGCGGGGCGACGATTCCCACGGCTGCGAGCGAGGAAAAGGTGGTGTTTACGCCGACGGATGGGCTGGAGCAGATGTGGTCGCCGACGATCTGGTGGATGGAGGGGCGCTGGTGGATCTACTTCACGGCGCAGCCGAAGGGCGGGCAGCATGCGGTGTATGCGCTGGAGTCGGATACGGAGGATGCGCTGGGGAGCTATACGTTCAAGGGGGCAGTGGTGGGGCCGCTGGGGTTTGGGGGGAGGCCGGCGATCGATCCGTCCGTGCTGACGGTGAAGGGGGTGAACTACCTGATGTACGTGACGGTAGATCGAGGGGAGAATGCGATCCAGATGGTGAAGCTGGCGGGGCCGATGCGGCCGGTGGGCGAGGCGAAGCTGATTGCGGAGCCGGAGTATCCGTGGGAGGAGGGGGCGGGGAGCACGAAGAACTATCCGGTGGATGAAGGGCCGACGGCGCTGTATCACGGGGGGAAGACGTTTGTGGTTTTTTCGGGGTCGGATACGGCTTCGCCGCTGTATTGCCTGGGGCTGCTGACGTACCAGGGTGGGGATCCGCTGGACCGGAAGAGCTGGAAGAAGACGGGGCAGCCGGTGTTTTCGGCTTCGCCGGGGAATGGGATCTATGGGCCGGGACGAGGGACGTTTGCGGTGGGGGCGGATGGCGGGGACTGGCTGGTGTATGCGGCGAAGGCGACGGATGATCCAACGTCCGCGCATCGGGCGACCAGGGTGCAGCGGTTTGGGTGGGGGAAGGATGGGTCGCCGGAGTTTGGGGTGCCGGGGAAGGATGGGGTGATCGAGGGGAAGTAAGGGAGCGGTTGGGGTAAGGGGTGGGTATACTTCCGTATGCTTCGACTCCCTTTTCTTGCTGCTGCTGCTCTTTTGTGCGCTTCGATTGGCGCGTCCGCTCAGACGATGACGGTTCGGTTTGCGGGGGCGGTCTCGGGCAAGGCGCTGGATGGGCGGGTTTTGTTTTTGCTTTCGAACGACGCTTCGGCGGAGCCGCGGATGCAGATCGACGACACGCCGAAGTCGCAGATGGTGTTTGGGGTGACGGTGGATGGATTGAAGCCGGGGCAGGCGGTTGCGATGGATGATGCGGCTGCGGGGTATCCGTACAAGAAGCTGAGCCAGGTGCCGGCGGGGGAGTACACGGTGCAGGCGGTGCTGAATGTGTATGAGACGTTTCACAGGGGGGATGGGAAGACGGTGAAGCTGGCTCCGGACCGGGGGGAGGGGCAGCATTGGAATCTGGCGCCGGGGAATTTGTATTCGGTGCCGAAGAAGGTAAGGGTGGGGGCTGGGGCTCCGGCGGTGGACGTGGTGATGGACCAGGTGATTCCGCCGATTGTGCCGGAGAAGGATACGAAGTATGTGCGGCATCTGAAGGTGCAGAGTGCGCTGCTGACGAAGTTCTGGGGGAGGCCGATGTTTTTGTCGGCGGTGGTGCTGCTGCCGGAGGGGTTCGACGAACATCCGGGTGCGCGGTATCCGGAGATGGTGTTTGAGGACCACTTTGTGACGGGGTTCGAGGACTTTAGGACGACGCCGCCGGATGCGGGGTCGAAGGCGGATTACTCGGAGCGGTTTCACCTGGCGGGGTACAACCGGATTCAGCAGGAGGAGGCTTACAAGGAGTACAAGCAGTGGAGCTCGGCGGGATTTCCGCGGGTGCTGGTGGTGAAGATTCAGCACGCGAACCCGTTTTATGACGACAGCTATGCGGTGAACTCGGCGAATTTGGGGCCGTACGGGGATGCGATTGAGACGGAGCTGATGCCGGCGGTGGAGAAGCAGTTTCGGGGAATTGGGCAGGGGTGGGCGCGGTTTTTGTATGGGGGGTCGACGGGCGGGTGGGAGAGTTTGGCGGTGCAGATGTTTTATCCGGAGAAGTACAACGGAGCGTTTGTGGCGTGTCCGGATCCGGTGGACTTTCATGCGTACTCGACGGTGGATCTGTATGGGCAGGACAACATGTTTTACCTGAAGGGGGCGAACAAGCGGGTGGAGCAGCCGGCGATGCGGAACTATCTGGGGCAGACGCTGATCTCGGTCAGGGACAATGTGGCGTATGAGGCGGCGCTGGGGGATCACGGGCGGTCGGGAGAGCAGTTCGACATATGGCAGGCGGTGTATGGGCCGGTGGGAAGCGATGGGTATCCGCAGCCGATCTTCGATAAGGAGACGGGGGTGATCGACCATAAGACCGCGGAGTACTGGAAGGCACACTACGATTTGAATGCGATTCTGCAGCGGGACTGGACGACGCTGGGGCCGAAGCTGCAGGGGAAGCTGCACTTGTATGTGGGGAGTGACGACACGTACATGCTGAACAATGCGGTGTACCTGATGGAGGATTTTTTGAAGACAACCGGGACGCCCGGGCATGGGGTTCCGTATGACGGCGAGGTGAAGTATGGGCCGAGAGCGGAGCATTGCTGGAATGGGGATCCGACGCTGCCGAATGCGTATTCGCGGCTGCATTACAACACGATGTACCTGCCGATGATGATGGATCGGATTGCTAAGACGGCTCCGAAAGATGCGGATATGAGCTGGAAATACTGAACGGCTGTCCTGCCGGACGGGCCCGCTGCGCGCGGGGCGGTCACTTCGTGACGGGTGTTGGGCTTCGCTTGGTCCGGGCGTTGCCCGGCACGGGATACGGGGCCGGCTATGGGACGAAGCGCTTCGGGTAGACTAGGGGGAGAGATATCTCAAGGAGAGTTTTGTGTCACAGCGTACATTCAGCATCGTCAAGCCGGACGCCGTCAAGAAGGGGCATACCGCAGCTATTCTGGCCGAGATTGAGAAGGCCGGGTTCAAGATTGTTTCGATCAAGCGGATGAGCATCTCCAAGGCACAGGCCGAGGGGTTTTATCACGTGCATGCGGCGCGGCCGTTCTTTGGGGAGCTGACGGAGTTCATGAGCTCGGGGCCGATTTTTCCGATGGTGCTGGAGAAAGAGAACGCGATTGCGGACTTCCGGACGCTGATGGGCGCGACCAACCCGGCACAGGCCGCGGAGGGTACGCTGCGGAAGCTGTTTGCGAGCTCGATTGGCGAGAACGCGGTGCATGGGTCCGATGCAGAGGATACGGCGGCGTTTGAGATTGGGTACTTCTTTGCTGGGATTGAGCTGAAGTAAGGACGTACGACAAGACGACCGCGGATCAAGGCGGAGGAACGAGGAGAAGGGCCACGAGAGATCGTGGCCTTTCCTTTTTGGGGTAGGCAAAGACGACGACCTCTACGGTGAGGGTGTACGTCCCACTCATCGCGGTGAGGCTGCGATGAATGGGGCACCCGCAGAGTTATAGGTAAAGGAGGAAGGCGGTCGAGCTTCGCCCAATACCCCATTCTTTGACGATGAAACTGTCAAAGAATGGGCACCCGTCGGGTTAGGGTTCGCGGCGGATGTCGTAGCTCGCGGTGGGGAGGAAGAGTTTGAGGTTGATGGAGTCAGCCATGGCTTTGTAGCCGGCGTCTTTGGGGTGGAGGTGATCGCCGGAGTCTGCGAAGGGGGCAAAGGCGGTGGGGTTGGCGGGGTCCTGGGTGGCTTTGTCGAAGTCGATGAAGCCGTCGAGCTGGTTGGAGGTGCGGATCCACTGGTTGAGGGCCTGGCGGGCGGATTCGCCGGCGGGTGAGGCGTACTTGGCGCCGACGTACGGGGTGAGGGTGGCGCCGAGGACCTTGATCCCGTGGGTGTGGGCGCGCTCGGCGAGCTGGGCGTAAGCCTGAATGAGGTCCTGGGCGGTGATGGGGTCGTAGGGCTTTTCGGGGTCGAAGGAGTGGCCGATATCGTTGATGCCTTCCATGAGGATGAGGAAGCGGACGCCGGGGCGGGAGAGGACGTCGCGGTCGAAGCGGGCGAGGGCGCTGGGGCCGGTGCCGTCGTGGAGGACGCGGTTGCCGCCGATGCCTTCATTGAGGACGGCGAGGTTGCGGGTTTTCTTGTCGGCGGCGAGGCGGCGG
>CAXSZW010000031.1:0-10598 GCA_964242025.1 uncultured Acidobacteriaceae bacterium | reverse complement strand
TCATCAACGAAAACTTCTCCCAGACCTTCACCAAGCTCTTCGGCGGCGGCCAGGCCTTCATGCGCCTCGTCGGAGCGGACGGTTCGGAGACCAACCCCACCTCCGCCTCATCCGCTGAGGCGGGCATTGAAATCGTCGCCTCGCCCCCGGGCAAAAAGCTCCAGAACATCCTCCTCCTCTCCGGCGGCGAAAAAGCCCTCACCGCGCTCTCGCTCCTCGTCGGCATCTTCCAGTTCCAGCCCGCGCCCTTCTGCATCCTGGATGAAGTCGACGCCCCCCTCGACGAGACCAACGTCGGCCGCTTCGCCCGCATGATCGCGGAAATGTCCGCCACCACCCAGTTCATCGCCATCACCCACAACAAGCGCACCATGAGCGAAGCCGACGTCATCTACGGCGTCACCATGCAGGAACCCGGCGTCAGCAAAATCGTGAGCGTCAACCTAGGCCAAATCAACCGCACCCAAGACCGCACCCGCACCCGCGCCGCATAAGCTGCTACAGTGTGTAACCAGAACGAGAAGGATCACTCCACGCCGAGCTTCATGGAGATCTTTTCATGGCCTACGTCAAACGCATCGTCTGCCTTGCCAACTCCCTCAAGTACGGTGGCCTGTGCATCGCTGGTCGAGAGCTCACGCAGCAAGGTATAGCCGGATGGATTCGCCCCGTTAGCTCCCGCCCTGCGGAGGAACTGACGTATCTCGAGTACCGCTACTCTGACGGCTCCAGCCCCCGGCTCCTCGACGTGATCGATGTTCCGCTCCTGACGCCTTCGCCGCGTCATCATCAGATTGAGAACCACGTCATCGATTCCGGAGAGCCCTGGGTCAAGGTACGCGAGATCCCCTTCCATAAACTCGACCGTCTCGTTGAACATCCACCCATCCTCTGGAGCAATCAAGACCACACCAGTCATGGCGTTCATGACTGCCTCACATTTGAAGATGCGGACCTCCAACGCGGCTCGCTTTACCTCATCAAACCGGACAGCCTGACCGTGGAGATGCATACGGACTCCCACGCAAAACAGTCCTGCCGCGGACTTTTTGAGTATCAAGGTATTCCCCACAACCTCAGCATCACGGACCCGCTCATCCGAGACCACTACGCAAGCAGGTCAAACGGGCTTTTCCCTTTTCGCAAAGACAAACCCGTCTACCTTTGTGTCAGTCTCACAGAACCGTATAAGTTGGATCGCAGATGTCATAAACTCATTGCAGCGGTGATAACAGACCCGCCACTGGAACCATACGCATGACTTCGACCGTTTACACCATCGGCCACTCGAACCACGCGCTGGACCGCTTCCTCGAACTCCTGCGCCTGCACGATATTACCGCCATCGTGGACGTCCGCTCCGCCCCATACAGTCGCTTCAATCCTCACTTCGACCGCGAGTCCCTGCAAGCCTCCCTCAAGTCCGCCAGCATCCAGTACGTCTTCCTTGGCGATAAGCTCGGAGCCCGCAGCGACACCCCATCCGCATACGTCAACGGCAAGGTCCAGTACTCCCGCATCGCCCAAACCGAATCCTTCGCCGGAGGCCTCACCCGCGTGGAGAAGGGAAGCGCCACATACCGAGTCGCCCTCATGTGCGCTGAAAAAGAACCCCTGGACTGCCACCGCTCCATCCTCGTCTCGCGGCACCTTGTGCAACGTGGTAACCAGGTCCACCACATCCTGGAAGATGGCAGCATCGAATCCCACCCGCAGCTTCTCTCCCGCCTTGCCAAACAGCTTCGCTTCCGCGAGGAAGAACAGCACCTCTTCCGCTCCCCGCAGGACCTCATCGACGACGCTTACGCCCTCCAGGAAAAGCGCATCGCCTACGAACTCGTGCCCGATATCTCCGCTGCCTAGTCATCCGGAAAGAGGCTCGTCCTGCGCATCTTCACCATCGGCTTCACCAAAAAAACCGCCGAAGCCTTTTTCACCACACTCCAGCAGTCCGGCGCACAGCGGCTTGTCGATGTCCGCCTCAACAATGTCTCGCAACTCGCAGGCTTCGCCAAAAAAGACGATCTCCGCTTCTTCACCCAATCCATCTGCCACATGGATTATGTCCACACCCCTTTTCTCGCCCCCACTAAAGGCATGCTCGACGAGTACCAAAAACTCAAAGGCGAATGGCACATCTACGAGCAGCGCTTCCTCGATCTGATGAAAGCGCGCGGCATCGAAACCCTGGCCCCCCGCGAACTCATCGACGGAGCCTGCCTCCTATGCAGCGAAGAGAAGCCCCACCACTGCCACCGCCGCCTCGTCGCGGAGTATCTCCGCGAGCACTGGGAAGGTGTCGAAATCAAACACCTTGGCTGACGGCAAATTATTGTTCACAAAAACACTCAGCAAAATCGCATGTCAAGCCCCCGCGACCGCTAAAAACCGCAAATCCCCAACAAAGACGCACCCTTTAGCACGAAAAATAGTTGGCGTAACCACCCTGACGATTCCGGTAAAATAATGATAGAGGGAAGAGCGACTCCGGGTGGGAGTCTTTCTGACGGCGTATAACCCTTTTCGAATCAATATCTTACCGTAACCCCTTTCTTTTGAATAATTTGCAGCTTGATGCAGGCCTAACTCCTTTCGATTGTATATTTTGCACACTACTGAGGGAGGGTGGGGGGGCACCTGATAGCCGGAGACGAACTTGCCTTCCCCTGATACCCTTGCCTCGCCCATGAATTCCACTGCGCCCACGCTCCCAACCAAATCTCACTACCAGATCCTCGACGGCCTGCGCGGCGTCGCCGCCATCACCGTCGTCATCTTCCACACCTTTGAGGCCTACGCCGACGAAAGCGTCTTCAAGCAGATCGTCAACCACGGTTACCTCGCGGTCGACTTCTTCTTCCTGCTCTCCGGCTTCGTCATCGCCTACGCCTACGACGACCGCTGGCCCCGCATGACCCAGTGGGAGTTTTACAAGCGCCGCCTCATCCGCCTGCAACCGATGGTCATCATGGGCAGCATCATCGGCGCCCTCTTCTTCTACCTCCAGAAAGCCCCCATCTTCTCTCTCATCGCCCACACCTCTGTCCCCCACATGCTCCTCATCATGCTCATCGGCATGACCATGATCCCCATCCCCATCTCCATGGACATCCGCGGCTGGGAAGAGATGCACCCCCTCAACGGCCCCGCCTGGTCCCTCTTCTTTGAATACGTCGCCAACATCGCCTACGCCCTCGGCCTCCGCAAGCTCTCGAACAAAGCTCTCAGCCTCTTCGTCGCCCTCTCCGGCCTCTTCCTCGTCCAGCTCCTCGTCTTCGGCCCACGCGGCGACGCCATCGGCGGCTGGTCCATCAACGCCAAGCAGCTCCACATCGGCTTCGCCCGCCTGCTGTACCCCTTCTTCGCCGGCATCCTCCTCATGCGGCTCGGCAAACGCATCCGCGTTCCCAACGCCTTCGCCGTCGCGAGCATCCTCCTCCTCATCACCCTCGCCCTCCCGCGCTTCGGCACGCCCCACACCCTCTGGGTCAACGGCATCTACGAGTCCATCGTCATCCTCTTCATCTTCCCCCTCATCGTCGCCATCGGCGCAGGCGATAGCGTCCACTCCCCCGCCGCACTCCGCGCCAGCAAGTTCCTCGGCGAGCTCTCCTACCCCCTCTACATCACCCATTACCCGCTCATCTACTGGTACACCGCCTGGGTCACCCGGGACCACGTACCCGCTGCCCGCGGCGCAGTCTGGGGCGTCATCCTCCTCGTCGCCGCCATCAGCATCGCCTACGCCTGCCTCAAGCTGTATGACGAACCCGTCCGCGCCTGGCTTCAGCGCCGTTTCCTTACCCGTAGCACCACATAGCCCTTCGCCCAGCGTCGTAACATCATCGCAGCCGCACTCCCCTGGAGATCGATGACCCCCCTGCGCTCGTTCCTGCTCACCGCCGCCCTCACCGCGTCAGCCTTCGCCCAATCCACAGCGCCCCACGCCGTCGTCCGCGTCCTCAGCCCCAACTGGATCGCCCTGGAGTTCCAGCCCCAGTACCCTCACGGCCGCCACACCCAGAATCCCCTCCCCGGTCACGGCCTGCATCTCCCCATCCCGGACGCAGCCCTCATCAAAGGCCAGGCCGGCCAGTCGTCGGATAACCAGCCCGCCCTCGCCGAGTTCCGCATTCCCATCCCGGACTTCGCCGCGGATTCCTCCGTCGATCGCGCCGTCCTCCTCGCTGACCTCACCGCCTCCCCCGGCCAGCCCCTGCCCATGCTGGAAGGCACCCCATCCACCCGCGCCACCACCTGCCCGGACCAGCTCTGCCCGCTCCTGCACCTCACCCCCGCGCAGGTCTCCCGCCTCAGCTTCTTTCAGGCCCCCGATACCCACCCCATCAATCCCGCCGAGTTCACCTTGGAGTTCCGCACCACCGCAGGCGGCACAGTGGATCTCGCTGACGCCTCAGGCCCCGCCGCCACCGGGCCCATCCTCCTGCTGCACACCCGCACCCCCATGCCCCGGCCCGTCGGCTGGTCCAGCGCGGAGCAGTCCGGCCTGGACCTCCCCACCCTCAAGCCCCTCTTTGACCAGTTCCTCCGCGACACCTCCATCTGCCTCGGCCCGGACGGCTTCTACTACATGACGGGCACCACCGGCGGCCCGGAGATGATGGTCGTCACCTCGGACCTCTCCGTCTGGAAGTCGCCAGACCTCATCCACTGGTCCCCCGTCCGCGATAAGCCCCGCGAGTCCACCGTCGTCTGGAACATCGATCGCGACGGCACCTGGATGAAGCCCATCACCCTCCGTGACGGCGAACCCTTCCGCCCTCTCTGGGCGCCTGAAATCCATTACCTCAACCACACCTTCTGGATTCCCTTTTCCGTCCCGCGTCACGGCCTCACCATCCTCAAAAGCACCTCCGGCAAGGCCGAAGGCCCATACGAGATCGCGATCAAGCCGGACGAGCCCCTCTCCACCGGCATCGACGCCTCGCTCTTCCAGGACGACGACGGCACCGTCTACTCGCTCTACGGCGGCGGCTGGATCGCCCGCATGAAGCCGGATATGACCGGCCTCGCCGAGCCCTACCACCACCTCGCCAGCGCCAGCGGCCGCGAGATCGGCTTTGAGGGCGTCTTCCTCTTCAAAGACCACGGCCTTTACACCCTCACCTGCGCAGACTTCGTCCTCGGCGAGTACAACACCTATCTCGCCACCGCACCCTCGCTCGCCGGCCCCTGGTCGGAGCGCTCCCTCGCGGTCCCCCACGCCGGCCACGCCAACTTCTTCCGCGATAAGCAGGGCCGCATGTGGTCCACCTTCTTCGGCAATGACCGCAACTCGCCCTACCACGCCAAGCCCGGCCTCGTCCCCATGCACCAGGACGCAAAGGGCCGCTGGCGTCCGGACCCCACCGCATCCACCCCCACCCCAGCTCCCGCACCCGTCGTCGCCATCCAGGTCCCCGGAGCCATCGGCCCGTCAGACGGCCAACCCCAGCACGTCGGCGTCATGCCTCCAAAGCCGTAACCACTGAACGCACGAGACTCCGCCGTATCAGGCAACCTCCTATTCAGGTGACCGCCCTCCTCGCCCCCCGCATCACAGGGGAAAGCACCTGAGGAGACCGAACCACCATGTCTAATCTGTACAAATTGCAGGACCCCACCAAGCAGTACCCTCAACCCCCCTTCGAGCACCAGCCCCAGAACGTCCCCGGCCTGGCAAAGAAGATGATCCCCCAGCCGGACCACGGCGAAACCAGCTATCGCGGCAGCGGCCGTCTCGCCCACCGCAAGGCCCTCGTCACCGGAGCCGATTCCGGCATCGGCCGCGCCGCCGCCATTGCCTTCGCGCGCGAAGGCGCAGACATCGTCCTCAACTACCTCCCCACGGAAGAAGCTGACGCCAAGGAAGTCATCGCCCTCATCGAAGCCGAAGGCCGCAAAGCCATCGCCATCCCCGGCGATCTCAGCGACGAATCCTTCTGCAAAAAGCTCGTCACAGAAGCCCACAAGCAGCTCGGCGGCCTGGACATCCTCGCCCTCGTAGCCGGCAAACAGCACGCCACGGAGAAGATCGCAGACATCACCACCGAGCAGATGGAGCAGACCTACCGCGTCAACGTCTTCGCCCTCTTCTGGCTCTGCAAGGCAGCCTTGCCGCTCATGCCCAAGGGCGGGTCCATCATCACGACGGCCTCCATCCAGGCCACCCACCCTAGCCCGTCACTCCTGGACTACGCCCCCACCAAGGCCGCCATCCTCGCCTTCACCCGCGCTCTCGCCCGCCAGGTCGCGGAAGACGGCATCCGCGTCAACTGCGTCGCCCCCGGCCCCGTCTGGACGCCGCTCCAGACCAGCGGAGGTCAGCCCGATAAGAAGATCCCGGACTTCGGCTCCGAAACCCCCATGAAGCGCCCCGGCCAGCCCGTCGAGATGGCCCCCCTCTACGTCCTCCTCGCCTCCCAGGAGTCCAGCTACGTCACCGGAGAGGTCTACGGCGCCACCGGCGGACTCGAAGTCGGCTGACTCCCACGCGGGGGAGGGAACCCACCCTCCCCCAAACCCTCCCGGGTGATACCGTTTTCGTATGCCTGCTCTCCTCTCCACCACCCTCGGCGACCTCCCTATCCTGGCCCGCGGCAAGGTCCGCGACATCTACGCCACCGACCCCGCCGACCCCTCCTCCCCCCTCCTCTTCATTGCGTCCGACCGCATCTCCGCCTTCGACCACGTCCTCGCCTCCGGCATCCCGGACAAGGGCCGCATCCTCACCCAGCTCTCCCTCTTCTGGTTCGATTTCCTCGCCTCCACCGTGCCCAATCACCTGCTCTCGGTGGACGTAGACCATCTTCCAACCACATTTTCACCATACAAAGATCAGCTGGAAGGCCGCACCATGCTCGTCAAACGAGCGGAAATGTTCCCCGTAGAGTGCGTCGTCCGCGGCTATCTCTCTGGCTCCGGATGGAAGGATTACCAGCAAACAGGCAGCATTTGCGGCATTTCCTTGCCCCCCGGCCTCCGCGAATCGGACCGCCTCCCCGAGCCCATCTTCACCCCCGCCGCAAAAATCAACACCGGTGGTCACGACGAAAACATCGACTTCGCCAAAGCCGCGTCCACCATAGGCTTTGAGCACGCAGAAGCCCTGCGCGATCTCTCCATCACCATCTACAAAAAAGCCGCCGCCCACGCCGCCACCAAAGGCGTCATCCTCGCCGACACCAAATTCGAGTTCGGCCTCATAGACGGCCAGATCACCCTCGCCGACGAAGTCCTCACCCCGGACTCTTCCCGTTACTGGCCCGCCGACCAGTACTCCCCCGGCGGCCCCACCCCCAGCTTCGACAAGCAATTCGTCCGCGATTACCTGGAACAGATCCGCTGGAACAAGCAGGCACCTGCTCCGGCATTACCTTTGGACGTAATAACCAGAACCAAAGAGAAGTATCTTCAGGCCTTCCATCTCCTCACCGGCCGGTCTACCCTGTAAGCGGCCGCCATGCAGCTACCCCCCGCCACCACCTTCGATGCCTTCGACTGGTTTCTCGTCGTCGTCCTGGTCCTCTCGACGATCCTCGCCTTCCTGCGCGGCATCATCAAGGCCCTCTTCTCCTTCGTCGGATTCATCGTCGGTATCCTGGTCGCGAGCTGGAACTTCCCCGCCGTGGCCGCGCATCTCAGCAACGTCATCACCAGCGTCGCCGTGGCGGAGGTCGTCTCCTTCGTCCTCATCCTTGCGGTCGTCGTCCTGCTCTTTCACCTCGCCGCGGCCATCCTGCAGCGCACCATCAAGGCCGTCGGCCTCGGCTTTGTAGATCGCTTCCTCGGTGCCATCTTCGGCTTCTTCCGCGGCTGTCTCTTCGGGGTCGCCGCCATGATGGCCCTTGCTGCCTTCGTCCCGCACTCTCCGTGGATCGAAAATTCAGTCTTAGCTCCCTATTTCCTAACCGGTGCTCATGCGGTATCCTTCGTTGTGCCCGATCGTTTTCAGGCCAGGATCGCTGAAGGCGCAACGCATCTCCTGCATCAGACTCCGAACTCTCTCAAAGTACACACCCTGCGTACGCCGGGTGACCGACCGGGCAACCACTCGATCGAATAAATAAGCGCAGCCGCTAAAAGGCTGCAGGATGAGGTTTACTTGAAGCGCGAACTCGATGCCCTCGTCACACAAATGCACTCAGCCGGCGTCTCTTACACGGATTCGGTCCGGCAGTTCAAGCGGCGTTACATCCTGGAGGTCCTCGCTCATCACAAGGGCAACCAGTGCAAGGCCGCCGAGGAGCTCGGCATGCATCGCAATACGCTTTCCCGCACCCTCACCGAGCTTGAGCTCGATACCACCCAGATCCGCAATGGGATGCGCCGTCCGCCCATGAGCGAGCGCCCACGCCCTCAGTCCGCCGTCGCCAACCTGTCGCGCGTAAAATAAGCAGCTAGAGGGAAGTCCGCGTCTCCCGGCTCGTCTGCACACCAGGAGCCCGGCGCTTCGTCCAACCTCCAGCCCGCATGAAGCCTCTCCTCCCCATCGACCTGCCCCGTGCCGCACGCCTGCTTCCGCTGGCCCTCTGCGCCTGTATGCTGGCGTCGGCCCACGGGCAAAGCAGGCCCGACCCCGAGAAGGCCGAGCAGGCCTACCTCGCCGGAGCCCGCGCCGTCGATCGAAAGGACTTTGTCGCCGCCCAGGCCGAGTTCACCCGCGCCGTCGCCCTCAACCCCGCAAACTCGGTCTACCCCCTCGCCCTCGATCTCACCCGCCAGGGCCGCATCTCGGAGCTCCTGCAGCAGTCCGCCAGGGCACGTCTGCGGGACCAGCCCTCGCGTTCGGACGCGCTCCTCGCTGAGGCCAGCGCCATTGACCCCCATAACGAGTTCATCCTCCAGCGCACCGCGATCGCCCAACCCGGCCGCGCCCCCATCCAGACCGTGCCCGCCAGGGACCTCTCCTTCGCTGGCCCCATCCAGCTCCAGCCGGACCTTGCCCCCCATGACATCCACCTCCGCGGAGACGTCAAGCAGGTCGTGGCGGACGCCGCCAAGCTATACGGCATCAAGGCCGTCGTGGATGAGGGCGTCACCCAGCAGGTACTGCGCTTTGACCTGGAAGCCTCCCCTTACGCCCAGGCAATGCCCATCCTCCTTCACATGGCCCACCTCTTCTCCGTCGCAGTCGACGAGAAGACCCTGCTCGTCGTCAAGGACACGCAGGAAAATCGCCAGCGATACGAGCGCCAGCTAGAAGAGACCATCTTCGTCCCCGGCAGCACGCAGGAACAGCTCAATGAGCTCCAGAACATCATCAAAAACGTCTTTGACGTCAAGCAGATTGCGATCCAGCAGAACTCCTCCAGCCTGGTGGTTCGTGCGCCGGAGCCGACGCTTCAAGCCGTCAACGCCACACTCACGGACCTCATCGATAACGGCGCCGAGATCGTCATGGAGCTCAAGCTCTATACCGTGGACCGGAGCATCACGCGCAACCTCGGCCTCAACACCCCCACCTCGGCCGGTGCCTTCTCCATCGCCGCAGAGGCCCAGTCCATCGTCTCCGCCAATCAATCCGTCATCCAGCAGGCCATCAGCCAGGGTCTCTTCACGCCGTCCGGAAACGCCGCAGCGGATATCCTCAGCGAGGCGCTCTTCCTCATCGCCTCCGGCCTCGCGTCGGACGCCAACATCGCCGGCCTCATCGGCACCGTCGGCGGTGGCCTCACCTCCGGCGGCATCTTTCTGGGCTCCGGCGCCACCATCAACCTTGCACTGAACTCCTCTGAGTCCCACGCGCTTGATGACGTGACCCTCCGCGCCGGTGACCGGCAGATCTCCACCCTGCGCGTCGGCTCCAAGTACCCCATCACCACCTCCACCTACTCCAGCGGCGTCTCCGCAGCCACCTCCTCCGCGCTCGCCGGCGTCCAGATCGGCGGCCAAAGCGCGCAGAGCCTGCTCAACCAGTACCTCGGAGCCGGCAGTGCGTTGACCATCCCGCAGATCTCGTATGAAGACCTCGGCCTGACCCTGAAAACCACGCCCACCGTCCTCAAGTCCGGCCTCATCAGCCTCCACGTCGACCTTAAAATCGAAGCCCTGACCGGCGCCAGCAACGACAACATTCCCATCCTCACCAATACCTCCCTCACCTCGGACATTACTGTCCCGGAGGGAAGCACCGCCCTCATGCTCTCGCAGCTCTCCAGCCAGGAGACTGCCGCCATCAGCGGACTCCCCGGCCTTGCCAGCCTTCCGGGATTTCAGGACTCGCTCGCCGACCGCATGAGCGAAACCAGCCACTCCGAGCTCGTCCTCACCATCACCCCCCACCTCGTCCGTCGCCGTCCCAACTTCATCGCCGGCCCCCGCATCGCCTTCCACAGCTCCGTCCCCGCCGAGTACTGAGCCTCCAGATCGTCCCAGGGTGTTGCACACTCCTTGGTGCAATGAAAGTGGAGGTCCAGACCTAACTTCTTTCGATGGAAGATTTTGCACACATGTGGGGGAGGGGAGGTCAAGGCCTCGATTCCGCTCGAACCGTCACCCTCCCATCGATTCAGCCCGGTTTGACCCGGAGCCCCATTCCCGCTATAGTTACAGAGGTACGAGCGGGAGTAGCTCAGTGGTAGAGTGCTTCCTTGCCA
>CAXSZW010000030.1:0-14370 GCA_964242025.1 uncultured Acidobacteriaceae bacterium | reverse complement strand
TCATCCAGTGGAGGGCGGCGGAGGTGTCGAGGCCGCCGGAGAAGGCGATGCCGACGCGCTGATTGAGGGGGAGGGATTCCAGGATGACGGACATGGTTAGTGCTAACCTCAGTAGCTCTTTGAATCTTTGGTAAGGCTTCCGAAGGGAGGCCGTTTATGCTCTTTTTGCCAGCGGGTAGATAGCCGGAAGGTATGGATTAAATCGATGGCCGACACAATCAGCAGAAAAGCAGAAAGGATTGCAGCGTAAGCTCCGCCAAAGTGTCCCGGGTGGTAGAAGTGATGACCGCTGAAGTTGAAGTATGTAAGGGTTGTGAGGAAGCTTACGAAGACGATCAAACAATCAGCCATCCATCTGCCAAAGTAGGGATTTCTGATCGTCATACTTTCCAGTCTCGGTGGGTTGGCAAATCTGAGCCAGGCTTCAGACCTGCGAGTTTAGAGTGACTAGCGGCGGCGGGTTGGGTTGTTGCGTTCGCGGCTGCTTTGGAGGCGCTTGCCTCCGCCGAGGAGCATGAGGAGCAGGGCTTTCTGGGCGTGGAGGCGGTTTTCGGCTTGCTCGAAGACGACGGATTGGGGGCCGTCGAGGACGGCGTCGGTGACCTCCGCGTTGCGGTGGGCGGGGAGGCAGTGCATGAAGACGGCGTCCGGCTGGGCGTGGCTCATGAGGGTCTCGTTGACTTGGTAGGGCTTGAAGATGGGGGCGCGCTTGGTGGCCTCATGCTCGAAGCCCATGGAGGTGCAGACGTCGGTGTAGACGGCGTCGGCGCCGGTGACGGCTTTGATGGGGTCGGTCTGGAGGGTGATGGAGCCGCCGGTCTGCTCGGAGATTTCGATGGCCTTGTGGATGATGTCGAGCTTGGGGACGAAGGCCTTGGGGGTGGCGACGGTGCAGTGCGCGCCGAGTTGCGCGGCGGCGAGCATGAGCGAGTGGCAGACGTTGTTGCCGTCGCCGACGTAAGTGAAGTGGAGGCCCTGGGCGGAGCCGAAGCGTTCTTCCAAGGTGAGGAAGTCTGCGATGGCCTGGCAGGGGTGCTCGAGGTCCGAGAGGGCGTTGATGACGGGGACGCGGGAGCAGGCGGCGAACTCGGTGATGGTTTCGTGCGAGTAGGTGCGGAGGACGATGAGGCTCATCCATCGCTCGATGTTGTGGGCCATGTCGGGGAGGGATTCGCGTTCGCCGAGGGGGGATTGGGTTTGATCGACGAAGATGGCGTTTCCGCCGAGGGTGTTGATGGCGGCTTCAAAGGTGAGGCGGGTGCGGAGGCTGGCCTTCTCGAAGAAGAGGACCATCTGCTTGGCGTCGAGGGCGTGGCGGAAGTCTTCCGGATTGGCTTTGACGGTGTGACCGAGCTCCATGATGGCGGCCATCTCGGCAACGGTAAGGTCCGAGATGCTGCAGAGGTCGCGGCCATTGAGGCGCTTGGTGGCTTCGTTGAAGGCGGTGTCCGGGAGGATGCCGAGGCTGCTTTCCGGCTTGGGGTTGAGGACGATGGTTTTGCTACCCATGGATGTGTGCTCCGGATGCGACGTTGGCCGCCTTTGCGGTGTGGAGGGTGAGGAGTTCGTCGAGCGCAGTGATGAGCGTGTCGACGTGAGATTTCTGGAGGATGTATGGGGGCAGGAAGCGGAGGACGGTCTCGCTGGTGCGATTGATGATGATGCGGCGGGCGAGGAGGTCTGCCGCGATGGTCTTGGCGAGGTCAGCGTTGTCCAATTCACAGCCGATCATGAGGCCCTTGCCGCGGACTTCTTTGATTGCAGCGTGCTTCGGCGCGAGGGAGGCAAGCTGCTGCATGAAGTATGTGCCTACTTCAGTGACGTGATTGAGGAGGTGGGTGTAGCGGATCTCGTCGATGACCGCGATGGCGACCGCGGTTGCGAGCGGGCCACCGCCGAAGGTGGTGCCGTGCATGCCGGGGGTGATGGCGGAGGCGGCGCGCTCCGTGCAGAGCATGGCGCCGATGGGCAGGCCACCGGCGAGGGGCTTGGCGAGGGTGGCGACATCCGGGAGGATGCCGAATTGCTGGTAGCCGAACCACTTTCCGGTGCGTCCGAAGCCGCACTGGATTTCATCGGCGATAAGGAGTGCGCCGGTGCTGTCGCAGAGGGCGCGGGCGGCGGCGAAGAACTCCTGCGAGACGGGATGAATGCCGCCTTCGCCCTGGATGGATTCGATGAGGATGCCGCAGACGTCTGTTCCTGAGCCAGCGGAGAACTTGGCGCGAAGGTCTTCGACGTCGTTAAAGCGGACGAACTCAACTTCCGGCATGACGGGGGCGAAGGGGGCGCGGTAGGCGAGCTTCTGCGTGGTGGCGACGGAGCCCATGGTGCGGCCGTGGAAGCTGTGCTCGAGCGCGAGGAACTTTGTGCCGAGGGTACCGCCTTCCGCGCGGAGCTTGAGGGCGTTGGCGCGGGCGAGCTTGAGCGCGGCTTCCCAGGCTTCGGTGCCGGAGTTGGAGAAGAAGACGCGGTCGAGGCCGGAGAGCTCGGTGAGGCGGAGGGCGAGGTCGGCGGTGTGCTCGGTGTAGAAGAGGTTGGAGGTGTGGATGAGCTTCTGCGACTGCGCGGCGATGGTCTGCTGGATCGCGGGGCTGGAGTAGCCGAGCGCGGAGCAGCCGATGCCGCTGAGGAGGTCGAGGTAATCGTTGCCGTTCTCGTCGGTCAGGAAGACGTCATGTCCGCTGACGAAGAGGATGGGGTTACGTTCATAGGTGTTGAGGAGCAGCTTTTTTTCGGCTGCCTGCAGGGCTTCAAGTCTCATGCGACCATAACCTCCGTACCACTGTTGACGCGGGAAGAGATGAGATCCGGGAGCGAGGCTGCGGCCTCTGCCGGAAGGATGCGAACACGCTTGACGCCGTGCATGAGAGCGACCTTGCAGGCGTTGAGTTTGGGGAGCATGCCGCCCGATACGACGGCGGCTTTTTCCATGGCGGGGATCTGGGCGAGGGTGAGCCAGCGCATGACGTTGCCATCCGCGCCCTTGACGCCGGGGACGTCGGTAAGGAAGACGAGGGCGTCTGCCTTGGTGGCGACGGCGCAGGCAGAGGCCATTTCATCGGCGTTGATGTTGTAGTA
Source organism: uncultured Acidobacteriaceae bacterium (assembly GCA_964242025.1). Classification (GTDB taxonomy): domain Bacteria; phylum Acidobacteriota; class Terriglobia; order Terriglobales; family Acidobacteriaceae; genus Edaphobacter. Next base: position 11,289 of record CAXSZW010000030.1, on the reverse strand, counting down.
TTCGCCGTCAAAGCCGAGGGCGATGGAGCTGATGACGGGGACGGCGCCCATCTTCCAGATGGCGTCCAGCCAGCGGGGGTCCGTGGAGGCGATTTCGCCGACGAAGCCGAGGTCCGGGTTGGTTTTTTTCTTGCGGGCGCGGAAGACGTGGCCATCGCCACCGGAGAGGCCGACGGCCTGCTGGCCGTGCTGGCCGAGGGCGGCGACGAGCGACTTGTTGACGCGGCCGGCGAGGACCATGAGGGCGGCGTCGCGGGTTTCGGCGTCCGTGACGCGGAGGCCGGAGACGAACTCAGATTTTTTGCCCATCTGGGCGAGGGTGCGGGTGAGCTGGACGCCGCCGCCGTGGACGACGGCAACCTGGTGGCCGTCCTGCACGAGGTCATGGATGGCCTTGCCGGCGAGGTCGAGGAGCTTTTTTTCTTCGAGGGCTGCGCCTCCGAGTTTGACGACGAACTTCATAGCAGGCCCTCCTCTTGGTTGAAGCCGCACATCAGGTTCATGTTCTGGATGGCCTGTCCGGATGCGCCTTTGAGCAGGTTGTCGAGGCAACTGACAAGCACGAGGCGCTGGCCGTCGGGAGCGAGCTGGAAGCCGATATCGCAGTAACTGGTGTGCACGACGTCCTGGATGGTGGGGAGTGTGGAACGGACGCGCACCATGGGGCTGGTGGCGTAGAACGTGCGCAGGATCGAGGCGATCTCTGCTGCGTCCATTTTATGAGAGAGACGGACGTAAATGGTGGAGAGAATGCCGCGCGGGATGGGGAGGAGGTGTGGGGTGAACTGGATCTGGGCGGGGGTGAGGGCGAGCTGCTCGAGGAGCTCGCCGGTGTGGCGGTGGCCGAAGACGTTGTACGCGGAGAGGTTATCGGCCGCAGACATGAAGTGGGTCTTGGCGGTGGGCTTTTTGCCTGCACCGCTGACGCCGGATTTGGAGTCGGCGATGATGCCGTGGTCTGCGTCGACGATGCCCGCGCGGAGTAAGGGCGCGAGCGGCAGGATGATGGAGGTGCTGTAACAGCCGGGGTTGGCGACCAGGCGGGCTTTGGCGATGGCTGCGGCGTGGAGCTCGGGGGCGCCGAAGACGGCTTCGGATTGGAGGGACGCGGCTGCGATGGGGTCGGCGTCGGCGAAGTTGTAGATGGCGCGGTTTGCTGGGTCGTTGAGGCGCCAGGCTCCGGAGAGGTCGACCACGCGGACGTTGTGGGCGAGCCAGGCGGGGACGTCCTCGCGGGAGGCTTCGTGGGGGAGGGCGAGGAAGACGAGGTCAATGTTGCGTTGGGCGATGAGGTCCCACGAGAAGGGGTGGACGGGCGGGAGGGTTTGGCCGCGGCCGCGGGCGAGGTGGGGGTGGAGGTCTTCGAGTGGGGTTATGGGGTCCGACGCGCGGCCGAGGAAGAGGGGCGGCGTGGACTGCAGGCGCGGGTGGGCGAGGAGGAGGCGGGCGAGTTCGCCGCCGGAGTATCCGCCGACTCCTGCGACTGCGGTGCGGATTGGGTTTGCTGCGGTTGGCGATTGATCAGCCAAGGTAGACCTCAATTCTTTTTTTCAACGTCTCTGCCTGCTTATGGTCAGGGCAGATGATTAACACGGTGTCATCGCCGGCGATGGTTCCGACGACTTCTGGCCAGTCTTCATAGTCGATACCGGCTGCGATGGGCTGGGCCCCGCCGGTGGTGGTGATGAGGACGATCTGGTTGAGGGCTTGACGGGCTTCGATGCCGAAGCTGCGGAGGACGTCGCGGATGCCGGGGGTGTTGTTGTCGTCGTCGGCGGAGCTGGATGAGGAGTAGCCGCTGGGGCCTTTGGAGAGGCGGAGCTCGTGGATGTCTCGCGAGAGGGTGGCCTGGGTGACCTTGTGGCCGCGCGCGGCGAGGCGGCGGCGAAGCTCATCCTGGCTGGCGATGGGGCTGTGGTCGAGGAGCTCTCGGATGACGGAATGGCGTTGCTGCTTCATAGCGTTTGTGGTGGTGCGAAGGCAAGGCGTAACCAGGATCGGAAGGATAAAAGCTGGATTAGAACAGACGACGACAAGAGCAACGGCAAGGGATTGTGGAGAGCGAGTGCGAAGGTGCGATGTATAAAATTACATAATCATGTATAAATATACATAGCTGGATTGTCAAGTTTTGTGCCGGATTGTGCTTCTTGAGGAGAGGGCGCGGCTTCTTTCTGGACTTCTGCTGTGTATATAGTGAGCTATGGGACACTTTTCGCAAGAAGCACTTCGCCTCTCCGGCGGGGCAGGGGAACCGACTCTTTCGCAGGATCTGGCGCGGATTTCGCCGGGGTCTTCGTTGGGCGTTTCGCTGATCGATGAGCGGTTCGATCATGACTCTTGCGGGGTGGGATTTGTGGCGACGACGACGTGTGTGGCGTCGCATGAGATTCTGGCGCACGCGCTGACGGCGCTGGAGCGGTTGGCGCATCGTGGGGCGACTGCGGCGGATGGGAAGAGCAGCGATGGCGTGGGGTTGATGACGGCGGTGCCTCGGGCGCTGCTGCTCAAGGAGATGGGGTTGACGCTGGCGGATGGGGAGCCGCTGGGTGTGGGGATGGTGTTTCTTTCGTCGGAAGCGGAGGGAGATCTTCCGAAGGAATGGGCGAGGTTTGAGGCGTGTTTCACAGCGATTTTTGCGGGAGTAGGGCTGCGGGTACTGGGGTGGCGTGAGGTTCCGGTGGTGAGCTCTGCGCTGGGTCCGATTGCGCTGGCGGCGATGCCGCTGATTCGGCAGGTGCTGGTGACGGCGGACGCGGAGGCGGGGGAGTTGGCGGAGTGGGCGCAGAACGCGGATGCGGCTTCGTTTGAGCGGAGGCTGTATCTGTCTCGCAAGGAGTTTGAGCGCCGGCATGAGAAGGGCGAGGTGAAGGGGTACTGTTGTTCGCTTTCATCGCGGACGCTGGTTTATAAGGCGATGTGCAGCGGGACACTGCTGCCGGAGTTTTATCCGGATCTGAAGAAGGCCGAGTATGTGACGCCGTTCACGATCTTCCATCAGCGGTATGCGACGAATACGACGCCGACGTGGCACAGGGCGCAGCCGGCGCGGATGCTGGCGCATAACGGCGAGATCAATACGGTATGGGGCAATCGGGCGCGGATGGCGGCGCGGGATGCGACGCTACCGGCGGAGTGCAAGCCGGTGCTGACCAAGGGTGGAACCGATTCGACGAGCCTGGATGAGGCGATTGAGCTGATGGCGAAGAACGGGCGGTCGATCAGTGAGGCCGTGCGGATTCTGCTGCCGCCTGCGGTCGATCCGCGGAAGGTATCGACGTTTTTGAGTTATCACGCGGACTGCGTGGAGCCGTGGGATGGACCGGCGGCGATTGCGTTCAGCGACGGGCGTGTGGTGGGGGCGGCGTTGGACAGGAATGGGCTGCGGCCTTGCCGGTTTGCGGTGACGGATGAGGGCTTGGTGGTCGCGGGGTCCGAGGCGGGGTTGGTGGATCTCGATCCGGAGAAAGTGACGCACAGCGGGCGGCTGGGGCCGGGACAGATGTTAGTCGTCGATTTGATTGACGGCAGGCTGTATGAGAACGATGAGCTGCTGCAGATGTTCGATGAGAGTGCGCCGTATGCGACGCTGCTGGATACGGTGCCGTTTGCTCCGGGGCATATAGCGGAGGCGCTGGGAGCAGATGCGTTGAAGCAAATGCAGCGCGGGTTTGGGTATACGCGCGAGGACGTAAAGATGATTCTGCAGCCGATGGCTGCGGAGGGCAAGGACGCGGTGTGGTCGATGGGGGATGACTCGCCGCTGGCGTTCCTTGCGCGGGCTCCACGGCCGGTGTATGCGTACTTCCGGCAGCGGTTTGCGCAGGTGACGAATCCGGCGATCGATCCGCTGCGCGAGGCGGTGGTGGTGAGCCTGCACACGCGGTTGGGCCCGTGGTCGCACATGCTGGATAAGAATGCGCGGCTGGCGGGGATCTCGCTGGCGTCGCCATTCTTGTCGCTGGATCAGGTTGCGGCGTTGCGGGCTGGTGAGTTTCCTCATGCGGATGAGCTTCGGTTTGCGGAACTGACGTGTGTGTACGCGGCGGAGCAGACGCTGGAGCAGGGGTTGGATGCGATTTGTGCGGAGGCGATCGAGATTGTGCAGGGCGGGGCACACATACTGCTGCTGAGTGATCGGGCGGCTGCTCCGGTGGGGGCGGGGGCAGCGAAGATTCCGGTGCCGATGGCGATGGCGACCGGTGCGGTGCATCAGGCGCTGGTGAAGGCCGGGCTGCGGACGCAGGTGGGGATGGCGGTGGAGGCAGGGGACTGCCGGGATATTCACCATGCGGCTATTTTGATTGGATACGGCGCGGGTGCGGTGTGTCCGTGGCTTGCGCTTGAGACGGCGCGGGCCGCGTTCGTAGACGAGCCTGCGGCGGCTGAGAAGAAGATGCTGAAGAGCTTCGACGCGGGGCTGGCGAAGGTGATGTCGAAGATGGGGATTTCGGTGGTGGATAGCTACCGGAATGCGCATCTGTTCGACATCCTGGGGCTTCATGCGAGCGTTGTGGAGCGGTGCTTTCCGGGGACGCCTGCGCCGCTTTCCGGCATTGGATTTGCGGAGCTGGATAAGGCCGTGCGGGTGGGGTGGATGGAGGTCGAGCCTGCGGCTGCGGACCTGCCTGACTATGGGTGGGTGAGGTTCCGGAAGAGCGAAACGTCTGAGCCCCATGCGTGGCAGCCAGCGACGGTGAAGGCGTTGCAGACGGCGATGGGAAGTACGAAGGCTCAGGCTGTTCCGGCTGATCCTGCGGCGGCGTTTGCGATTTACACGCAGGATCTGGTGGCTCGCGAACCGGCGGTGCTGCGAGATCTGCTGGCGATCAAGCCGGCGGGTGCGGAGGTTGCGCTGGATGAGGTGGAGAGCGCGGTGAGCCTGTGCCAGCGATTTGTTTCAAGTGCGATGAGCCTGGGGTCGTTGAGCCCGGAGGCGCACCAGTGCATCACGATTGCGATGAACATGCTGGGAGGGCGGTCGAATACAGGGGAGGGTGGGGAAGATCCGGAGGTCTATAAAGTCCATGCTCCGGTGAAGGTGCCGAGTGGTGGTGGAATGCAGGCGCAGGGCGGGACGGCTGTCGCGGAGATGGCGGCTGTGGCTGAGGCTCCGCTGTTGAAGAACAACAAGATCAAGCAGGTGGCGAGCGGGCGGTTTGGCGTGACGGCGGAGTATCTGTCTCACGCGGACGAGATTGAGATCAAGGTGGCACAGGGAGCGAAGCCGGGTGAGGGTGGGCAGCTTCCGGGGCACAAGGTGAGTGGGTTGATTGCGCGGCTGCGTCATGCGCAACCGGGGGTGAGTTTGATTTCGCCGCCACCGCACCATGACATTTACTCGATTGAGGATCTGGCTCAACTGATCTATGACTTGAAGCGGGTTAATCCGCGGGCGGCGATTGGGGTGAAGCTGGTGTCCAGCCGAGGGGTTGGGACGGTGGCTGCTGGCGTGGCGAAGGCGTATGCGGACTTCATTGTGATTGCCGGGAATACGGGCGGTACGGGGGCGGCGGCGTTGTCAAGCATCAAGTATGCGGGTAATCCGTGGGAGCTTGGGCTGGCCGAGGCGCAGCAGGTGCTGCAGGCGAATGGGATGCGCGGGCGGGTGAGGCTGCGGACGGATGGCGGACTGGCGACGGCGCAGGATGTGCTGATCGCGGCGTTGCTGGGCGCGGATGAGTATGCGTTTGGCACGAGCGTGCTGGTGGCGATTGGGTGCGATATGGCTCGGCAGTGCCACCTGAACACGTGTCCGACAGGGATCGCGACGCAGCGGCCGGAGCTTCGGGCGAAGTTCAGGGGGAAGCCAGAGCATATCGTGCGGTTCTTCACGGAACTGGCGGAGGATCTGCGGCATCTGCTGGCGCGGTATGGGCTGCGGTCGATTGAGGAGGCGATTGGGCGGGCGGATCTGCTGGACCAGGTACGGTTCGATGGGGCGCTTGACCTGAAGCCGTTGCTGGCGGCGAAGACGGATGGGACGCGGACGTGGACGGGGATTCGGAATACGCAGCCGGTGGATGAGGCGCCGTTGGACGAGGCATGGGTTGCGCCGGCGATGGCTGCGATTGCGGCTGGGCGAGGGTATCGCTTCGAGGGGGGGATCGCGAATAAGGATCGGGCGATTGGCGCGAGGCTGGCCGGAGAGATTGCGGTGCTGCGGGCGCAGGCGGAGACGCCGGTGGAGGTGGATATCCGGCTGCATGGGACGGCGGGGCAGTCGTTTGGAGCGTTCCTGGTGGAGGGGATGCGGCTGGAGCTGAATGGCCAGGCGAATGACTTTGTGGGGAAGGGACTTTCGGGCGGGGAGATTGTGATTCGGGCACAGGGGAATGCGGCGCGGAACAGTGGGCAGCATGTGATCCTGGGCAACGTGGCTCTGTATGGGGCGACGGCGGGTATGCTGTTCGCGGCGGGGCGCGGGGGGGAGCGGTTCGCGGTGCGGAACTCCGGTGTGCGGGCGGTGATTGAAGGTGTGGGCGACCATGGCTGCGAGTACATGACCGGCGGACAGGTGGTGGTGCTTGGGCGGGCGGGGATCAACTTTGCGGCAGGCATGACGGGCGGGCTGGCGTGGGTTTATGACGAGGATGGGAGCTTTGTGAGCGAGGGGCGATTTCATCCGGAGTTTGTTGAGGCGGAGGCGTTTACGAGCTGTGAGGTTGAGGCTCAGGAGGCGCTGAAGGCGGTGATTGCGACCCATGCAGAGGTGGCTTGCAGCGGGCTTGCGGCGGCGATGCTCGGGGATTGGGCGAAGGCGTCTGCGGGGTTCGTGCGGCTGACTCCAAGGCCGCAGGTTTAGCCTGGCGCGTGCTGTGGGTTGGCAAATGGGTTGGGCTTCGTTAGAGTTGCCGGTATTGGGGAGTTCTCGCGCGCGGCGCACCTCCCTGTGAGGGCTCACTGCGAATGTTCGATCTGAAGACGCTGAATGACGTGATGGCGAAGGTGACGGGGCGCGGCACGAAACAGGCCATGCTGTGGCAGGATGCGAGTGGGGCTTGGAAGCCGATTACGTCGGCGGAGCTTTATGGGCGGGTGCGAGCGCTGGCGGAGGCGTTCCAGGGGTGGGGAGTCAAGAAGGGCGACCGGATTGTGCTGCTCAGCGAGAACCGCTGGGAGTGGGCGGTGACGGACTTTGCGTGCTTCGCGCTGGGGGCGGTGGATGTGCCGCTGTATGGGACACTGACGCCGGAGCAGCTTGGGTACTCGATGAGGGATTCGGGTGCGAAGGTGGCGGTGTTTTCGACGAAGGAGCAGTACGACAAGCTGGCGGGGGCGGGCGAGTTGCCGGCACTGGAACATGTGGTGGTGATGGATGACTGCAACTGCGAGGGGGCGGAGCGGTTCAGCAAGCTGATGGCCGAGGCAGAGGCGAAACAGGCGTCGGATGCGGCGTTCGATGCGGCGGCGCGGGCGGCACGACCGGAGGACCTGGCGACGATTATTTACACGTCCGGCACAACCGGTGAACCGAAGGGTGTGATGTTGACGCATGGGAATGTGGCGAGCAATCTGAACCTTTCGACGGTGCCGTTCGAGTTCAAGGAGACTGACTCTTCGATCTCGTTTTTGCCGCTTTCGCATGTGACGGCGCGGCACCTGGACTACGCGATGATGACGCAGGGGATTCGGGTGGCTTATTGCCCGAAGTTCGACGGAATGGCGGCGGCGATGAAGGCGGTGAAGCCGACGATCTTTGTGGGCGTGCCGCGGGTGTATGAAAAGATTCGGCAGGCGGTTGAGGGGAAGAGTTCGCATTCGCCGGTGAAGATGGCCATTTTGAAGTGGGCGTTGAAGACGGGGGAGGGGCACCGGACGGAGACGCTGGAGGGAAGGCCACAGGGCGGGCTGGGCTGGTCGATTGCGAACAAGCTGGTGTACTCGAAGATTCGCGAGGCGTTCGGCGGGTGCGTGCATACGTGGGTGTCGGGTGGGGCGCCGCTCGGGATGGATACGGCGGGGTGGTATGCGGATGTCGGGATCCGGATCTTTGAGGGGTATGGGCTGACGGAGACTTCGCCGGTGATTGCGCTGAACTATCCGAAGACGCACAAGATTGGGACTGTGGGGCCGGTGCTCGAGAACGTGGAGGTGCGGTTTGCGGCGGATGGGGAGCTGGAGGTGAAGGGGCCCTCCATCTTTGGCGGCTATTGGCAGAAGGAGAAGGAGACGAAGGAGGCGTTTACGGAGGATGGGTTCTTCAAGACGGGGGATATCGGGAATCTGGATGGAGGGTTTTTATCCATTACGGATCGTAAGAAGGAGCTGCTGAAGACCAGTGGAGGCAAGCTGATTGCGCCGCAGCCGGTGGAGAATAAACTGAAGGCGAACACGCTGGTGGCGCAGGCGGCGATGGTGGGGGATAAGCACAAGTTTGCGTGTGTGCTGATCTCGCCGAACTTTGAGGCGCTGGCGAAATGGGCGAAGGCGCAGGGGGTTTCGGCGGGTGACCATGCCGGGCTGGTGAAGGACAAGAAGGTGGTTGCGGAGTATCAGCGGATCGTGGACGCGGTGAATAAAGAACTGCCGCCGTACGAGACGATGAAGCGGGTGACGGTGGTGGGGGATGAGTGGACGGTGGAATCCGGGGAGATGACGCCGAGCATGAAGATGAAGCGGCGGGTGATTGAGAAGAAGTATGAGAAGGAGATCGGGGAGTTTTATAAGGATGAGGCGAGTGCGACGAAGGGGTGATGCGGCGGGGGTGTTCTACTGCACCCTCACGGCCTTGTATCCGAGCTTCTCCAGGTCCTTCTGCACGCTGTCCGGCCCCGCGAGGTGAGCGGCGCCGACAGCCACAAATGCTACGCCGGGCTTGTCGCTCTTGAGCAGCGTGGCGAGCTGGTCAGCCCAATGCTCATTCCGTTCCACCACCAGGCGCTTGTACACCTCGGGGTATTTGGTGCGGAACTCACCGTTTTCCATCTCTCCGATGGCATCTACGTTTCCGGACGTCCAGGCCGCCACCATCTTCTCCGTCTCGGCTGAAGCTTTTGGCGCATCCGCCAGCTCCTGATGCAGCAAGGCCACCTGCTGGGCCTGAGGGAAGTCCGCGAAGAAGTGAAGCTGCTGCTCCACCGTCTCAAAGCCCACGACCGGTTTTCCTGCTTCCTTGGCCTCGCCGGTCAGCTTGACGTCTACGCCGCTCTGGGGGCTGTAGCCCGCCTTGATCATGGGCAGCACCTGGAGCGTCATGTAGACCATCCAAGGCTGCATGGGCTCAAACATCTGCTCGCCTGGCATGCCCATCGTCTTTGCGGCTGCATCGAGCGCTGCTACGTCGTCCGCTGAGATCTTTGTTGAGAGAGCGTGTTCGGGATCCATGCCGAGCTTCAAGACCACCGGCTGCATCGCTGCCATGTCGTCGATCTTTGCGATCTCCAGGTAGAGCGTGTCGCTCTTCTTGAAGGCTTCGCTGACCTTGCCGGACTCCCACTGCACGTCCGGCTTCATGATATGCACAGTGCCGAACAGGTACACCGTCTCATGCGGCCCCTCCACCTTCCATAGCGCGGGGGTGGCATCGGTTTTGGCCGCGGCGGGGGCGGCTGGTGCTGTCTTTGCCGGGGTGCCCTGCGCCCACGCCAACCCAGTTGCCAATGCCAGAGCGTACACACACGAGCCCAGTTTCAAGGTCACACCTCTGACCCTGATCTTACCGGACGGGCTTCTGACGCCACCACTCCGACCGTACCTCGCCTACTTCTGTGGGCTCTCCGGGGGTGGGGGCGAAGAGGCGGAGGTTGTGTTCGGCAGCGAGTGCGTAGATGCGCTCGATGGGCTCCCGCCAGGCGTGGAGCGCGAGGTTGAAGAGGCCCCAGTGGATGGGCATGAGGGTGCCGCCGCCGAGGGCTGCGAAGGCGCGTGCGGCTCCGTCCGGACCCATGTGGATGGCCTTCCAGCGCTCGTTGAAGGCACCTACTTCGAGCATGGTGAGGTCAAAGGGGCCGTAGGCTGCGGCGATGGGTTCGAAGCCGTCCCACTCGCCGGTATCGGCGCCGTAGTAGATTGTGTGGCGGCTGCCTGCGATGACGTAGGCGGACCAGAGGGTTTCAAAGCGGTTGAAGAGGCTTCGGCCGGAGAAGTGGCGGGCGGCGGTGGAGGTGATTTCGACCTGTGCGCCCTGCCGGCCCCGGACTACGGTGCTTTCGGTCCAGTCCAGCTCCGTGATGCGGGCGGCGGGGACGCCGAAGCCCTGGAGGACCGCTGCTACACCGAGCGGCGCGACCCAGTGGGCCTGCGGCCATGTTGTCACCAACTGCCTGACGGTCGCCTTGCCGAGGTGGTCGTAGTGGTCGTGCGAGATGAGGACGGCGTCGACCGGGGGAAGGTGTTCCAGGGCGATGGTTGGAGGGAAGAAGCGTTTGGGGCCGAACCAATCGTACGGGGCGGCGCGGAGGTCCCAGACGGGGTCGATGAGGAGGTTGACGCCATCGATTTCGACGAGGTTGGAGGAGTGGCCGAACCAGGTGACGCGGAGGCCGGTCTCCGGGGCTGAGTTGTAGAGGGTTGGGTCTGTGTGGAAGGGTCCCAGCGGCGTTTTGGGCTCCGTTTCCGCCTTGTTTGCCAGGTAGAGCGGCAGGAGCTTGAAGGGCATGGTCCAATCGCCAACCGTGGTCTCTACGGGATTCATGAACTTCTTTCCCACCTTTACCGCGCGTTCCAGCTTCCTCATGGCTATTCGATGCGCGGGTGCTTCTGTTTATTCACTGAATATGCTGGCGGCGAGGCTTAGCACCGATCTTCACGGATTGGACCGATTTGGTTAGGGCCGCCGGCGGGGGTTACGAAGTTGCCACGAGTCGAGATTAGATATTGTGCGGGGGACGCGGAGTGGGTACAAAGGGTGTGCGGCTGCCGACTGAGCGCGCCTGAGGGACGGGGAATGGCAAGTGCTGTGCACACGATGCTGCGTGAGGTGATGGACATCCGGCAGGCCTCGGAGTACCTGGGGATCAGCGGCGATACGCTGTACCGGTATGCGAGCGAGGGGCTGATTCCGGCGTTCAAGCTGGGGAACCGGTGGCGGTTCAAGAAGAGTTTGCTGGATGCCTGGATGGTGGACCAGAGCGGGGTGAGTGGGGCGAAAGAGATGACGGTGGTGGGGAAGCAGCGGAAGCCGGTGAGCCGGGCTCGGTGAGGCAGGGGATAGGGGGTCGTCTTCGGCGGCTGCGGCGTTGAGGGTGTCGAGGAGGAACGGTTTGGCGGCGGCTTCTTGTTGCTCGCGGGCGTCTTCGCGGGCCCAGTCTTCCATGAGGATCTGTTCGAGGTCTTTTTCCTTGCGGA
>CAXSZW010000029.1:0-14546 GCA_964242025.1 uncultured Acidobacteriaceae bacterium | reverse complement strand
CGCGCGCACCGGAGTCGGCCATGATGTAGATCGGGTTCATGGCTCCTTCCTTGTCCGCGCGCTTCATGTTGTTGAACATCTCATCGGCGACGCGCTCAGTGACACCCGACCACATCTGGATGACCTTGTTGTTGCGCTCGCCGTTGGTGATGGCGCCGTCCAGGTACTGCTGCTGAACGTTGATCACCTGCTTCTCGGCTTCGGCCACGACGGTGTACTTCGAGGCCGGGATCACCATGTCATCGAGACCGACCGAGAGGCCGGACTTGGTGGCGTAGTTGAAGCCAAGGTCCTTGATGCGATCGAGGGTCTTGACCGTGACCTCGAGGCCGAGGTTGAGGTAGCAATAGTTGACCAGCTGGCCAATGCCCTTCTTCTTGAGCAGACCGTTGACGAACGGCATGCCTTCGGGGAGAGCGTCGTTGAGGATGGCGCGGCCGACGGTGGTCGAGATGAACTGCTTGTTGAACTCGACCGGCTCGGTGTGGGTGAGGTCCTGATCGTCGTACGCGGTGGTCATGTCGAGGACAGGACCGGTGTAGCGCAGACGGATCGGGGTGAGGGTTTCGACCTGCTTGGCTTCGAGCGCCATCAGGACTTCCTCGATGTTGGCGAAGACGCGGCCTTCACCCTTGGCGCCGACCTTGGCCTTGGTCAGGTAGTAGAGACCGAGGACGAGATCCTGCGTGGGGACGGTGATGGGCTGGCCGGAGGCGGGCGAGAGGATGTTGTGCGACGCCAGCATCAGGACCGAGGCTTCGATCTGGGCTTCGGGGCTGAGCGGGATGTGCACGGCCATCTGATCGCCGTCGAAGTCCGCGTTGAAGGCGGTGCAGACGAGCGGATGGATCTTGATCGCCTTGCCTTCGACGAGCACCGGCTCAAACGCCTGGATACCGAGGCGGTGGAGGGTCGGGGCGCGGTTGAGCAGGACCGGGTGATCCTTGATGACCTCTTCCAGGATGTCCCAGACGATGGGCTCCTGCATCTCCACCATCTCTTTGGCCTGCTTGATGGTGGTGCAGTGGCCGGTCTGTTCGAGACGGTGATAGATGAAGGGCTTGAAGAGCTCGAGCGCCATCTTCTTGGGCAGGCCGCACTGGTGCAGCTTCAGCTCGGGGCCGACGACGATGACCGAACGGCCGGAGTAGTCGACGCGCTTGCCGAGCAGGTTCTGGCGGAAGCGGCCCTGCTTGCCCTTGAGGGTGTCGGAGAGGCTCTTGAGGGGACGGTTGTTGGCGCCACGGAGAACGCGACCACGGCGACCATTGTCGAACAGAGCGTCGACGGCCTCCTGCAGCATGCGCTTTTCGTTGCGGACGATGACCTCAGGCGCATGGAGGTCCATGAGCTTCTTGAGGCGGTTGTTGCGGTTGATCACGCGACGGTAGAGGTCGTTGAGATCGGACGTGGCGAAGCGGCCGCCGTCGAGCGGGACGAGTGGGCGAAGCTCGGGCGGGATGACGGGGATCACGTCGAGGATCATCCACTCCGGCTTGTTGTCGGACTTGCGGAAGGCCTCGACGATCTTGAGGCGCTTGGAGTACTTGAGCTTCTTCTGGAGCGAAGTCTCAGTCTTCATGCGCTCGCGCAGTTCGATCGAGAGCTCCTGAATCTCGACGCGACGAAGCAGTTCCTTGATGGCTTCGGCGCCCATCATGGCCTTGAAGCCGGAGGGGCGGTACTGCTGGTCGAGCTCGCGGAAGCGGGTTTCGTCCTTGATGACCTCGCGCTCCTTGACGGGCGCGTCGCCTGGATCGACGACGACGTAGGACTCGAAGTAGAGGACGGCTTCGAGCTCACGCAAGGAGATGTCCAGCAGGTGGCCGATGCGGGAGGGCAGGCCCTTGAAGAACCAGACGTGCGAGCAAGGGCTGGCGAGCTCGATGTGGCCGAGGCGTTCACGGCGAACCTTCGAGAGGGTGACTTCCACGCCGCATTTATCGCAGATGACGCCGCGGTGCTTCATGCGCTTGTACTTGCCGCAGAGGCATTCCCAGTCGGTGATGGGTCCGAAGATGCGGGCGCAGAAGAGGCCGTCGCGCTCCGGCTTGAAGGTGCGGTAGTTGATGGTTTCAGGCTTGGTGACCTCACCGTGCGACCAGGAGCGAATCTTCTCTGGGCTGGCGAGCTGGATCTTGATGGCGTCGAAGTCGGCGATGGGGCCGGTGAGTTCAAAGGGGCTGGAGCGGAACATATGTTTGCGTCTCCGTGTGCAGCGTGGCTGCGGTTCAGTGCGGTTTAATGCTGGGCGCTGGAGGTGGTGCTTTAGGTCTCAACGCCTTCTTCTATTCTGTGCCGGCTTGCCGTGGGCCGGGCTCCCGTGAACATTGAGCGAAGGTGCCTTGCTCAGAGGAGCCGCGGCCTGGGGCCAGCGGTAGTACGTGCAACCGATTAGTCAGCGGCTGCGATTTGCGGCAGGGGAACCTTCTTCTGGTCGGCCTGCTTGATGAGCTCGACGTCGAGGCAAAGCGACTGGAGCTCGCGGATGAGGACGTTGAACGACTCCGGCACGCCGGGTTCAATGGCGGCTTCACCCTTGACGATGGCCTCGTAGATCTTGGTACGGCCGAAGACGTCGTCAGACTTTGCGGTGAGCAGCTCCTGCAGGATGTACGCTGCGCCGTATGCTTCCAAGGCCCAGACTTCCATCTCTCCGAAGCGCTGTCCGCCGAACTGCGCCTTACCACCGAGCGGCTGCTGGGTGATGAGGGAGTATGGTCCGATGGAGCGCGCGTGGATCTTGTCGTCGACAAGGTGAGACAGCTTGAGCATGTAGATGTAGCCGACGGTGGCGGGCTGCTCGAAAGGATCTCCGAGCATGCCATCGAAGAGCTGCGTCTTACCGGAGCTGGGAAGCCCAGCTGATTTAAGGAGCGCCTTGATTTCGGTTTCGCGTGCGCCATCGAAGACAGCGGTGCCGAACCAGATGCCGCGCTTCATGCCGGCGGCGACACGCATGGTCTGCACGTCATCGAGGTCAAGAAGCTGGTTGAGAGCGGCGGTGCCGGCGAAGCGCGCCTTGAAGAGCTCGCGGACTTCGTTGGCAGACTCCATCTCCGCCGCGAGAGCCGCGATCTGTGCGCCCAGGGTGTGGGCGGCCCAGCCGAGGTGGGTCTCGAGGATCTGACCGACGTTCATACGAGAGGGCACGCCGAGCGGGTTGAGGACGATTTCGACCGGGGTTCCGTCGGGGAGGTACGGCATATCCTCTTCCGGCAGAATGCGGGCGATAACACCCTTGTTCCCGTGACGGCCAGCCATCTTGTCGCCGACTGAAAGCTTACGCTTCATGGCGATGTAGACCTTGACCATCTTGATGACGCCGGGGGAGAGCTCGTCACCCTTCTGCATCTTGCCGATCTTCTCGTTGGTGATCTTGCGCAGCACGTCGATCTGCCGCGAGGTCATCTCCTCGATCTCATCGATCTGCTCGTTGACGCGGGGATCCTTGTCGGCGTAGCGGATGCGCTTGAGATTGCGGGTGCTGATGAGCTCGATGGTGTCGCGATCGAGAACATCGCCCTTCGAGAGCAGCTTCTTGTTGGTGCGTTCGTCGTGCAGATCGGCCTGCACCTCCTTGGCACCAAGGATGCTTTCAAGACGCTTGAGGCGCTCGTCGGTAAGAATGCGAATCTCATCGGCAAGGTTACGCTCGAGTTTCTCGACCTGCTCCTGCTCGATCTGCTTGGCGCGCTCATCCTTCTCCTGACCCTTGCGGGAGAAGATGCGAACGTCGACCACGGTGCCTTCAATACCCGGAGGGCAGGTGAGCGAGGCGTCGCGAACGTCGCCGGCCTTTTCACCGAAGATGGCGCGCAGCAGCTTCTCTTCCGGTGTGAGCTGGGTTTCGCCCTTCGGCGTGACCTTGCCAACGAGGATGTCGTTGTGCCCGATCTTGGCGCCGATGCGGATGATGCCCGACTCGTCGAGATCCCGCAGCGCGTGCTCGCTGACGTTGGGGATATCGCGCGTGATTTCTTCCGGCCCGAGCTTGGTGTCGCGCGCCTCGATCTCGAACTCCTCGATGTGAATCGAGGTGTAGTAGTCCTCGCGGACAAGCTTCTCCGAGATCAGAATTGCGTCCTCAAAGTTGTATCCACGCCAAGGCATGAACGCGACCAGCACGTTACGACCGAGCCCAAGCTCGCCCTGCTCCGTGCAGGGCCCATCCGCGATCACCTGCCCTTTCAGCACGCGGTCGCCTTTGCGGACGATGGGCTTCTGGTTGATGCAGGTGTTCTGGTTGGAGCGCTTGAACTTGGTGAGCTGGTAGATGTCGGATCCCACCTCGCGCGAGAGCTGTGTCGGGTGGTGCTCACCTTCCACACGCACGATGATGCGCTCGGAGTCGACCGAGTCGATGATGCCGTTGCGCTTGGCCAGGATGACGGCGCCCGAGTCGCGGGCGGTGACGCCTTCCATGCCGGTGCCGACGAACGGAGCCTCGGCGACGAGCAGCGGAACGGACTGCCGCTGCATGTTCGCGCCCATGAGCGCGCGGTTGGCGTCGTCATGCTCGAGGAACGGAACGAGCGAGGCGGCGACCGAGACGAGCTGCTTGGGGCTGACGTCGACGTAGTCCACTTCCGACTTGTTGACGAGGACGAAGTTGCCCTGACGGCGGGCATCGACGATGTCCTGCACGATGTTCAACTGCTCATCGAGCTCAATGTTGGCCTGCGCGATGGTGTGACGATCCTCTTCCCAGGCGGAGAGATAGAAGGAGAAGGGCTCGAGGTCCATGGTGCGCTTGCCGGCGGCACGGAGCTCTTCGTTCTTCTGTTTGGCCTCTTCGGTTTCGAGGTAGTCGCCCTGACGCAGACCGGACTCGCCGGCGTTCGAGACGGCGACGAAGTCGAGAGCGCGGCCGTCCTTCACGCGACGGTAGGGCGACTCGATGAAGCCGTACTCGTTGATGCGCGCGAAGCAGGAGAGCGACGAGATGAGGCCGATGTTCGGGCCTTCCGGCGTCTCAATGGGGCAGATGCGTCCGTAGTGGGTGGGGTGTACGTCACGGACTTCAAAGCCGGCGCGCTCACGCGACAGACCACCGGGTCCAAGGGCGGAGAGGCGACGCTTGTGCGTGATCTCCGAGAGGGGGTTGGTCTGGTCCATGAACTGCGAAAGCTGGGAGGAGCCGAAGAACTCGCGGATGGCGGCCATGACGGGCTTGGCGTTGATGAGGTCGTGCGGCATGGCCGTCGACATCTCCTGATAGACGGACATCTTTTCCTTGATGGCGCGCTCCATGCGGACGAGGCCGATGCGGAACTGATTTTCCATCAGTTCGCCGACGGCGCGAACGCGGCGGTTGCCAAGGTGATCGATGTCATCCACTACGCCGATGTTCTTGCGCAGCTTGAGGAGATAACGGATGGTGCCGTAGAAGTCTTCCGGCGTGAGGGTGCGCTTGTCGAGCTCGGCGGCGGACTGATCCTCGTAGAGCTTGATGTTGAACTTGAGGCGGCCGACGCGCGAGAAGTCGTACTTGCGCGGATCGAAGAACATGCCTTCGAAGAGCGCGGTCGCGGTGTCAAGCGTGGGTGGGTCGCCCGGACGCAGCTTGCGGTAGATCTCGATGAGAGCTTCTTCGGGCTTGCGGACGGAGTCGCGACGCAGGGTGTTGGTGATGATGTTGCCGACGTCGTCGCGCTCGGGGAAGAAGACCTCGAAGGAGGTGACGCCGGACTGGATGATTTTGTGCAGCTTGTCGGCGGTGAGCTCCTGGTTGGCCTCGTAGAGCAGCTCGCCGGTGGAGAGATCGACGACGTCCGAGGCGGTCATGGCGCCATCGAACTCGCTGGTCTCAACCGAGACGGTTTCAATTTTGGCGGCGCGCAGGGCCTTGAGAACGGAGGCGCTGACCTTGCGACCGGCGACGCCAATCTCTTCCGCGCCATGCTTGACGGCGGTGGCAGGCTTGGTGCCCTGGAGGTTGGTGAGGCCTTCGCCCGTCACCTTCCAGCTCAGCTTGCCTTCGGCTACGTGGATAGTGTCCACGGTGTAGAAGGTCTTGAGGATCTCTTCATCAGTGCGAAGGCCAAGGGCGCGCAGGAAGATGGTGCCGAGGAACTTGCGCTTGCGATCGATGCGGACGTAGAGGGTGTTCTTCTGGTCGTACTCGAACTCGACCCAGCTGCCGCGGTAGGGGATGATCTTGCCGAGGAAGTAGGTGCGGTTGTTGGCGGTCTCAAAGAAGACGCCGGGCGAACGATGAAGCTGCGAGACGATGACGCGCTCCGTACCATTGACGATGAAGGTGCCGTTCTGCGACATGAGGGGGATGTCGCCGAAGAAGACTTCCTGCTCCTTCATGTCACGGAGGCTCTTGACGCCAGTCTCGGGATCCTTGTCGTAGATCTTGAGGCGGATGGTCACCTTCAGCGGGGCGCTGTAGGTCATGCCGCGCTCTTCGCACTCGGCCTGGTCGTACTTGAGCTGGAGGCCGACAGGGTCGCCGCACTTGGTGCAGAAGTCCGGGGTGTTTTTGTTATAGGTTCCGCAGAAGTTACAGAGGACATCCCCCGGGTGGAAGGGGTCCGTGATGACCATGTGACCGCAGGTGGTACAGGCGGTGCGCAGGTGGTTGAGCCCCTTGAGGTACCCGCACTTGCACTCCCAGTTGCCGATCGAGTAGTCGACAAACTCAAGCTCCGAGACGTTGCGGAAGTCCGTGATGGGGAAGACGGAGGTAAAGACGGACTGGAGGCCGTTATCCTCGCGCTCCTGGGGGAGCTTATCCATCTGAAGGAAGCGCTCGTAAGAACGGCGCTGAACCTCAATCAGGTTGGGGATCTGGATGGCGGTGGGGATCTTGGAAAAATCGAGACGGCTGCGGATCGCGCGCATTTCGGTGGTCTGATCGGACATGCTCTCTCCTGGTGAGACTTGGAACTCTGCTCGAGGCGAAGGCCGCACTGAGCGGGACCTTCCGGGGTTGGTGACTGCGCTGATGTTGACTGCGGGCGGAGGCTGCCCTCGCTGCGGCCTGCCCTGGCGCAAACTCTTTTTGGGTCCACGGTGAGGTGGAACCGGAACTTCAAGCCGCACGGACGAAGCTGCGCGGGGTGCTGCGGGACTCACTTTGACTTGCGTTGCTTATTTTTCCTGCGCGAGGGACCCCGAGGCATTTTGAGATCACGCTGCGAACTGCACCGAATTGACTTGACGTACACCTACATCCAAGGCCTGAGGCTGAGTACCGGAGGAGAACCCTGGGAAACCGGATAACTTTTTACTTCATGACCACATCCGAAACTGTTACAACCACGGCGCAGGTCGATAAACAGATTGCAGAGCTGGGATGAAGCTAGAATGCCAGAAAAGCCCTCGGGGCAATAGTTCCCGAGAGCGCAAAGACCGACTTTCGCACTGAATCCAACGTATTTGAGAAGATGCTCGCCGCCCTTTGGAACTCGCCGTGTCCCAAGGTTTCGCTGCCGCCTACCCGTTTCACACTATCCATCCGCCGCTTGACCGATAGTATGGCCGGCTCCTTAGCCCGATTCTCGCTACGCGAAGAACGGGATGAGCCGGAGTGTCGCCCTGAAGTGTTTGTGGAGTGCCTCTCTGCACACATAGGCAGAAGCAATATCCCCAAGAAAGAGGATACCGCTTTCTGCCTTTTCGTGCAACTGCGAGAGGTTACTTGATCTCGACGGTAGCGATGCCTTCGAACTTCTTGGCGATGGCCGCCGCGTCATCCTTGGAGATGTTCTCCTTGAGGGGCTTGGGAGCGCCGTCCACCAGATCCTTGGCTTCCTTCAAGCCGAGGGCGGTGACTTCACGCACAGCCTTGATGGTGGAGATCTTGTTCGCGCCGGCATCCTTGAGGATGACGGTGAACTCGGTCTTCTCTTCCACCGGGGCTGCTGCCACTGCGCCGCCGCCCGCTGCCGGGGCCGCGACTGCCGCTGCCGCCGAGACGCCGAGACGCTCTTCAAGCTTCTTGACCAGAGCCGAAGCCTCGAGGAGGCTCAGGCTAACGATTGCATCTTCCAACTGTTGAATGTCCGCCATGTTATTTCTCCATTTTGATCTGAAACAGATCTTGAACTTGTGGTGCTTTTACGTCTCCGAAGCTGTATTCCGCCTCGGTTGCTCTCACCTCTTTGGGTTTCCGTTGCGCCCAGACAAGCGCACCCTGAAGATGGAGCGGAACTTGGTGTCCTACAATCCGCCGGTTAGCCTTCGACCGGATCGGTGTTGGCCGCTTCACCAGCCTGCGAGGCGGTGCCGTTCTCAACCGGAGCTTCAGCCGCAGCTTCTTCCGTGTGAGCGGCAGCGACTTCAGGCTCGGCAACAGCTTCAGCCGCCGGGGCTTCGGCTACTTCAGCAACGGGAGCAGCAGCTTCCGCCGAAGCGGCCGCAGGTGCCGATCCGGAGAACTTCTCCTTCTCGACCGCCTGATTGATGACGACGGCGAGATCGCGGCCGGTGGCGTTGATGACCGTCGCCAGACGTTGCGCGGGGGATTGAATGAGGAAGAGAAGCTTCGAGAAGAGCTCTTCCTTGCCCGGCATGGTGGCGAGATCGGTGATCTCCTTCACGTTGAGGACCTGGCCGTCTACGATGCCAAGCTTGAAGGTGAACTCCGCGTTGTCCTTGACCCAGGTGCTGAGCGCCTTAGCCAGGACGACCGGGTCACCCGAGGTGTAGGCGACAGCCGAGACGCCCTTGAGGCCCTGCAGCGCGGCCTCGATCTTGGAGCCCTGGCTGGCCTTGGCGGCGAGCTTGTTTTTGACGACGTGATAGCTGCCGCCGGCGGCGCGGATGATCTTGCGGAGATCGAAATCCTTGGAAGCGGTGAGGCCGGAGAACGTGCCGACGATCGCGGAGGTACTGGTCTCAAGTTCCCGGGTGAGGACCTCGACCTTCTTCGTTTTTGTTGCCCTACTGATTGCCATAACAAACCTGACCTTTAGCTGCCTGCCCGAGTTGGGCGGCTGTCATAAATTCTTGAGACGACGCGATGATAGCGCCGGAGTGACTAGGCCTTGCCGGCCAGGTCTGAGACCGAACTGTCAAGCTGTACGCCGGGGCCCATGCTGGAGCTGATGGTGATGCCCTTGATGTACTTGCCCTTTGCCGCAGACGGCTTTGCCTTGACGACAGAGCTGATGACCGTCATGGCATTGTCGATCAGCTTCTGCGGATCGAAGGAGAGCTTGCCGACAGGAACGTGAACGAGCGCGGTCTTGTCTGTGCGGAACTCAACCTTACCGGCCTTGATCTCGCGGATAGCCGAGGCGACATCCGTAGTGACGGTGCCGGTCTTGGGATTAGGCATGAGGCCCTTGGGGCCGAGAACCTTACCGAGACGGCCAACCGAACGCATCATGTCCGGGGTGGCGATGAGGGCATCGAAGGCGGTCCAGCCTTCTTTCTGAATACGCTCTACCAGCTCTTCGCCGCCGAAGAACTCGGCTCCGGCCGCTTCTGCGTCCTTGATCTTGTCGCCCGAGGCGATGACGGCTACGGTCTTGGATTTGCCAAGGCCGTGGGGGAGGACGACGGTGCCGCGGACCATCTGGTCAGCATGACGGGGATCGACTCCGAGGCGGAGCGTGATGTCGACGGTCTCGTCGAACTTCGCGTACTTGGCCTTCTGGAGCAGGGGGACTGCATCGATGAGGGTATAAGGACGCGGTTCAACCATTGCGCGCGCCTTCGCCAGATTCTTGGAGATCTTTTGTGCCATTTGGACTGAATTCCTTTTGATCTACCACCCACATCTGCTTTGGGCTGCAGCGGCGTGGTTCGACTGCTTTGACGGGAGTCAAGGCAACCTTATGAGTATGCAGGAAAGGATGAGAGGAGTCAAGAGAGCGTGGACGCGCTGAGGGGTAAGCGTGAGGCTAGCCCTAGAGACGGCTGAGCACCAACTAAGGATCAGCTTTCTGGCTGAACTGCATCAGGTCTTCATCCGTCATGGGTGTGGAGGGACGCAGGCGAACGGGCAGTTGCGTGTCTGCGAGGACCAGATTCATGCAGGAAGTCGACAAGATGGGACTTGACGAAGGCATCTACGCCGCCTAATGTTGTCAGCAATGGAGAATAAAAGGCGAAAGTGAGCGAAGGTACCCCTGTCGAGCTGTTCCCGATTCTGCAGCCGGAGCCGGTCAGTGGGCTGGCGCGACTGGCGGCGGAGGCGAGGCATGTCGCGGATGGACATCTGGTCGAATTTCGGGCGATGGAGGTCAGGAGCGTACTAAATCGGAGCGTGTCGAGGCGGCAGCTGTCGCTGGCGTACAGCATCAATCCGTATCGAGGGTGCGAGTTTGGGTGTAGGTACTGTTATGCGCGGTACACGCATGAGTTTTTGGCGGCAAAGGAGAGGCCGGAGGGCGCGGCAGATCTGCGCGATCCGGAGATGTTTGAGCGGCTGATCTTTTTAAAGGAGAATGCGGCGTGGTTGCTGGAGCAGGAGTTGCGGAAGATCGATCCAGCCGAGGAGATTGCGCTGGGCACGGCGACCGACCCCTACCAACCGGCGGAGCGGACGGCAAGGATCACACGAAGTCTACTGGAGGTATTTGCGCGGAGGTCAGGGTATCGACTGGGGATTGTGACGAAGTCGCGCTTGATTTTGCGGGATATCGACCTGCTGCAGGAGATATCTATGAGGAATCGGCTGGTGGTGCATGTGACGATTACGACGCCGGACGCGGCGCTGGCTCGGCTGCTCGAGCCGAGGGCTCCGCGGCCAGATTTGCGGCTGAATGCGGTGAGGAGACTAAGGGAGGCGGGGATTACCACCGGGATTCTATGCTCGCCGCTGCTGCCGGGAATTACGGATGGGGAGGCGGCGATCAATCGCATGGCGAAGCTGGCAGCTGAGTCTAAGGCCAGCTTCTTTGCCGCAGAACCACTGTTTTTGAAGTCGTGCTCCCGTCCAACTTTCCTGAGCTTCGTTCGGGAGCACTTCCCTGCCCTCGTGGCGGACTACGAGACACGGTTTGCCACGAGGGACTTTGCGGATCAGCCCTATCGGCGGAAGTTAGCCGAGCGGGTCAAGGAGGCTTGCAAGAGGCATGGCGTGAGTCAGCGGTCGACCGATGCACTGCTCACGCGAGATGTCGGAAAGAGGGCGCCTGTGGCAGCGGGAGGGGCGGCACAGGCAAAGCTGTTCGCGTGAGCTAGGGTGCTGGGTCTGAGCGCGGGGGAGGAGCCGATCCCAACATGACGCGGCGAAGGAAGAACTCCTGCATGAGGCTGCTGAAGGCTCCAAATGCGGTGCCGATAAGCGAATTGTCAATGACCACGCTTGCGCCGTGGCGATCGCTGCTGGGGTAATAGGCGTTAGAGATGCCGGCTGCGGCGAGATCGCCAAGGATGCTGGAGTAGTTAGGCTGCCACTTGCCGTTATCGCCACGGCAGATGACAACGGTGGCGATGGCATACAGGGCACGGGCGGTGATGGTGCCGGTGCCTTTGTAGAAGTATCGGGGATCCTGGTGGAAGAGCGAGGGCAAAAGGGCGCCGCCGATCACGGTGCCCGTGAAGCCATCGCCGTATGCGGCTGCGTAGCGTTTCACGAAGCCGGCTGCACCCTGGCCATAGCCGGGATAGGTGTTGGTCGCCTGCTCGGCGCCAGCAACGATTCCACTGCCGATGAAGGTGAAGGGATCAACCTGCGCACGAAGGGCGAGACGGAACTTCTGCTTCGGGCTAAGGGGTGCAGCGTGCCAGTTGTAGACGACGAAGAAGTTGGGGATGACGCCGAGGACGCGCTGCTTTTCCTCCTGCTTGATCTCGATCTCAGCCATCTCATACTGGGTGATCGCGTCTACGGAGGTGTTGAGGGGTGCGATCTCAAGGGCGATCTGCGGCAGTTGGGAAGTCTCGCCGACGTGGGTGAGGACGCCCGGTGCGATATAAGGCGAAAAGCCTTCTGCCAAGACTGTGACACGGTATGTGCTGGCGGAGAGGGAGTTGAAGGAGAAGGAGCCGTCGGCTGAGGCTTTGGTGGTCTGCTTGAGGTGGGTGCGG
The DNA here is from genome assembly GCA_964242025.1 of uncultured Acidobacteriaceae bacterium. Classification (GTDB taxonomy): domain Bacteria; phylum Acidobacteriota; class Terriglobia; order Terriglobales; family Acidobacteriaceae; genus Edaphobacter. The sequence goes on along the minus strand of CAXSZW010000029.1, from coordinate 2,552 downwards.
ATGTCTTCAAGAATGATCGTGGCGCCGGAGACCGCCGCGCCATCGGTGTCCAAAACGATGCCGGTGACCGAGGCGTTAGCGCTTGGGGTCGTCTGACCAGCACCAGCGGTGGGAGCTTCGGGAAGGTCTGCTGTCGTGATGGCGGACGACGACTGCGAGAGGAGGGTGGAGGAAGATGCCAGAAATACGAGGGCGCAGGCTCGCAAGCTTAGGGAAAGTGCGGTCCGAACGCCAATACCTGCCTGCATCAGCCTCTGCCTCCTGGCGCAGAAGAATACGATTCGTGTGGAGAGAAAAGAAAAGCGCAGAGGCCGGGCGGCTCCTGCGCTTGTTCTGTTGGACGTACGAGATTGCTAAGCGACTACATCAATGCCCATGGAACGCGCAGTGCCGCGGATGCTGCGGGCGGCTGCCTCAACGGTGGTCGAGTTCAGGTCCGGCATCTTCTGGGTGGCAATCTCGATGATCTGCTTCTCCGTAACCTTGCCCTTCTTCTCCTTGTTGGGAGTGCCGGAACCCTTCTCGATACCGGCTGCCTTCTTCAGCAGGACGGCCGCGGGCGGTGTCTTGGTGATGAAGCTGAAAGTACGGTCCGCGTAGACGGTGATGACGACCGGGATGGTAAGGCCGGCCATGGAGGGTTCCTTGGTGCGGTCGTTAAACTGCTTGCAGAACTCCATGATGTTGACCTGCGCCTGACCGAGGGCGGGGCCGATGGGGGGAGCGGGGGTGGCCTTGCCGGCCATGACCTGGAGCTTGACGTATCCGGTAATTTTCTTAGGTGCCATTGCGGTAGATCCTCTACGCTTCTTGCGGGGCTTTGCCGCCGCGGAATAGGTGATGCTGGTTTGCTTTGAGAAGCGCTCCGAGAAGCCCTTGCGGCGGTGCGTTTCTCTTGATGGATTCCATCACTTGGTGCAAAGACGACTACTCTTCCATTTTGTCGACTTTAGCGAATTCGATTTCAACCGGGGTGGACCGTCCGAAGATGCTGACCATGACCTTAAGGGTCTGCTTATCTTCGTTGACATCGTCCACAGTGCCGGAGAAGTTGGCGAAGGGGCCTTCGTTGATGCGGACCTGTTCGCCCTTGTTGAACTTGACCTTCATGGACGGCTTGTCGGCGGAGACATCTGAACGGAAGAGGATGGAGCTGACTTCCTGCTCGGAGAGGGCGACGGGCTTGTCGCCGGTGCCGAGGAAGCCGGTGACGCGAGGCGTGTTTTTAATGACATGCCAGAGATCGTTGTCCAGTTCCATCTCAACGAGGACATAACCCGGAAGGAAGACGCGCTCGATGGTGTACTTTTTGCCGTTCCGCAGTTCGGTGACCGGCTCGGTGGGGATCATGATGCGGCCGATGCGATTCTGCAGATTGTAGGCGTGAATGCGACTCTCCAGCGACTCACGGACCTTGCGTTCAAAGCCGGAGTAAGCATGGATGATGTACCACTTGAAGTTCTCGTTGACCGGCGGAGCGAGGTGCTCGCCTTCGCCCTCAACGGGGGGTGCCGGGGTTCCGGTCTCTTCCGGGGTTTCTTCCGCGAACTCTTCCGGATTCATCTCTGTTGCCGCCATGAGTGTCAGCTTTCCTTGATTCTGAAATCGAGTGATGAGGCTTACTGCTTGGCCAGGTGCTTGAAGAGCAGGTCGATGCCGTGACCGACGACGTAGTCGACGATGGCGAAGTAAAAGGCAAAGATGAAGACGGTCGCAATCACGACGATGGTCGTGGACTGCACCTCGTCCCGCGAAGGGGTGACGACCTTCTTCATCTCCGAACGGACGTCCTTGAGGAACTCGCCGAGGCGCTCGGGTCCGTTCTTGAGCTGCTGCATTCCGGTGCTGGTCTGGTCGGCTACGGCGATTGTCTTGGCCATCTCACTGCCTCTGAATACATCTGGTGGAACCTACCTCTGGTGGAGCGATGGTGCACCGTCCGGGTCCGCTTCGCGATGCCGGATGGAGGAGAACTGGCGGGGGAGCTCGGATTCGAACCGAGAAGTTCGGTTTTGGAGACCGACAGTTTAACCGTTGAGCTTACTCCCCCAAGCTCTTGCAGCAGCCTGCGGGACGAGGCTAAGCCTTATCCCGCGCGAAAGCTACTTGGTTTCCTTGTGATCCGTGTGCTTGCGGCACGTGTTGCAGAACTTCGAGAACTCAAGACGGCCAGTGGTGGTCTTCTTGTTCTTGGTGGTGGAGTAGTTCCGGTTCTTGCATTCGGGGCACTGGAGGGTGATGATTTCGCGCATGGTGTGATACTCCTCTACTTCGAATTGGCCAGCCACATCGGCTGGCAAGCAACGGCCAAGAGAAGTTCCAGAGGAACACCTGACACGCCGCGACGCAGGCTTGAGGCGCCTGCAACCTGTACTCCTGATTGTGAAGCGGAGATGAAGCGGTCAGGCTACGCTTCACTCTTTCCATTATCCACTAAAACCGGATCGCCGGAAAGCCGGGCCGCCAGCTTCTCAGCCAGCGGCCCGTCTGAACTGCTTACTTGATGATCTCGGAGATGGTGCCGGCTCCGACGGTGCGTCCGCCTTCGCGGA
>CAXSZW010000028.1:0-15832 GCA_964242025.1 uncultured Acidobacteriaceae bacterium | reverse complement strand
CCAAGATCCCGCGCGAGACCACCCGTACCAAGGACATCACCGGCGGTCTGCCGCGTGTCGTCGAGCTCTTCGAGGCCCGCAAGCCCCGTGACCCGGCGATCATCTCGAAGATCGATGGCGTCGTCCGCTTTGGCGAAGTCTCCAAGGGCCAGCGTAAGGTCTACGTCACCGCGGATAACGGCCAGGAAGAGGAGTACAGCGTTCCTCGCGGCGTCTACGTCAACGTCCAGGAAGGCGAGCGCCTGCGCGCCGGCGATCCTCTGATTGACGGTCCCCGCAGCCCGCACGACGTCCTCGAAGTCCTCGGAGAGCGCGCCGTCCAGATGTATCTCGTCAACGAAATCCAGGAGGTCTACCGCCTGCAGGGTGTGACCATCTCGGACAAGCACATCGAGACCATCGTTCGCCAGATGCTCCGTTGGGTCAAGATCGAAGAAGTCGGCGACACCGCCTTCCTCGTCGATCAGCAGACCGACCGCTTCCGCTTCAACGAGGAAAACCAGAAGACGCTCATGAACGGTGGCCGTCCCGCCATCGGCCGTTCGCTCCTTCTCGGCATCACCAAGGCGTCGCTCTCGACCGATAGCTTCATCTCGGCCGCCAGCTTCCAGGAGACCACCCGCGTCCTCACCGAGGCCTCGATCAACGGAAGCATCGACACGCTCCGCGGCCTCAAGGAAAACGTCATCGTTGGCCGTCTCATCCCCGCCGGAACCGGCATGGAGTACTACCGCAACGTCCAGCTCTCACCCGAGTTGGAAGAAGCGGCAGCCCAGGTCCAGCAGGAAGTCACCGCAGCCATTGAAGCCGAAGAGCGCGAGCTCGAACAAATGCGCATGGAAGGCGAACAAGAAGAAATGGCCGCCGAGTAAGCACTTCGTACCGTCTTGGATGCTTACGCATGAAAACAAACAACGGCAAGGACTTGCGTCCTTGCCGTTGTTTGTTCAGTGATGATCCGCCATTCATCATTCTCTGGTCAGGAGAGCTGATTTGAAACAGCAACCGAAGTGGAAGCTCTTTGAAAAAGATATCCATGCCATTCACTCGATGTTCAAGGCAGAAGGCTCAATGGTCCTTCATGACGACCGAATTATGGGCGTTGATTCGAAAATCGAACGACAGATCGACGTCAGCATCAGAACAATGGTTGAAAACTATCCGATCTTGATCACGATCGAGTGCAAGGACAAAAGTCGTCCAATCGACCTCGCCGAGGTGGGCGAGTTCGCGATGCTGGCTAGGGACGTGCGATCAAATAAAGGGGTGATGATCTCGACGAGTGGCTTCACTGCAGCAGCGCTTACTTTTGGTAAAGCGCATGGATTGGAATTATTGAATTTCAGCCAAGGCGAGAGCAGTATCGGGAAGTTACGTACGATTCCTTTTCTCTTTATTCAAAATGCTGCATCTTGGTCCGCCGAAGTCCGCCTGCTGAGCCATTTGCACCTAGCCTCTAGACTGTCAGTTTCGCACGGAATTGAACTGTTCTCAGAGGCTGGAGATTCACTAGGTACCTTAGCTTCATTTGTGGCAATGAGTGGCCGCGAGGGAAAGATTCCGAACGATCCGGGTGAGACACTACTCACCTCTTCACATAGATTGTTTATTAAGATAGATGGGCTGTTAGTTCACGCCGATGTAAGAGCTCGGGTTCGAATGCACAGGCGCTTCTTCATTCATTTTTCGAAGGTAGAAGAAGTTGATATGAGTGATGCCACGACGGGAAATGCAGTACGTCATTTCCTGAGGTCGGGATTTGTTTATCTATTCCCATGGGATGAACACGGCAAAATCAACGGCTGGCATGAAATCGCTACCGCTGAAGAGGTTGCTGTTGCTCCTGCATTCACGTTTACAAATAATCCTTCTTGGGACTGACATCAGTCGGGTGCCCCATCCTCGACCGACAGTCTTATCGTCGGGCAGGGTGGGGTATCGTTTGCGGCCAGCAAACGACCGTCTTCCCTAACCCCGCCACAAACTCTAAACTCCTCCGTATGTCCTCCGGCCTAGTCCGTTACCAAACCTCCGGCGACCTCCACTTCATCACCTTCAGTTGTTTCCGTCACCGCCCCATACTCGGTACGCCTGAAGCCCGCGACCTCTTCCTCGCCCTCCTGGAACGAACCCGAGAACTCTACGACTTCCACATCCTCGGATACGTCGTCATGCCCGACCACGTCCACCTCTTGGTCTCCGAACCCACCAAAGTCCCCTTGAGCCAAGCCATCCAAATCCTCAAGCAGCGCTTCTCAAAGACCCGCCCTGAATCCGAAGTCTGGGAAGCCCGCTACCACGACTTCAACGTCAAAACAGAAGACAAGCGAGCCGAAAAGCTCCACTACATCCACCAGAACCCCGTCCGCCGCGGCCTCGTCATCCACCCCGCCGACTACCCCTGGAGCAGCTTCAACTCCCTCAACGACCCCACCGCCAGCCCTGTCCACCTCACCCTTCCAAGGTCATAACCACGACGGGTGCCCCATCCTTTTCGCAGCTTCATCGCGAATAGAGTGGGGTAGCCTTACCGTCCGTGATATCCGCGATCGTCCTGTCTCATCCGCCTTGATCGTTCCAACCGGTGAAGATCGGTGCTAAGCCTCTCGGGGTTGCTGTCACTCACCCACGATACCCACACCAAACACCACAACTTCACCATCACCCACCACACCTTTCCCGCATGGTGAGCCCCCCATCACTTCTGAAACAGCCCCACATTATCCTTCGTAATCAACGTACTCCCCGTATCCACAAACGCCGCATACGGAGCCTTCACATCCGTCGTGTAGTTGGACTTAAACTCCCTCGAATGAGCATGATGCGCCTCGTCCAGCATCTTCAACCCCACATACCCCATCGTGTAGGGCTTCTGCGAGATCGTTGAATCCACCGTCCCATCCCCGATAAACCCCAGCAACTCCGCATCCACATCCATCCCGATGGCCGTCCGGTCCGTCACCTTGTTCCGCTTGAAAACCTCCCCCACTGCATCGCCGCATGTTGATTCCAAACACACAAATGCATCGATCTTTTCCGCGCCCGTCTTGTGCAGATAAGCATCCGTCTTATCGAACGCACTCCCCGCCTCGCCGCCGGTCGGCACCACCTCCACAATCCGAATCCCCGGATTTCCCGCCAAAACAGCCTTATATCCACTCAGCCGCTCCTCCAGGTTCGGCTGTCCGGGAATAGAAAACACCACCACATTCCCCTTGCCGCCCAGCTTCTCCACCAATCGTTTCCCGCCCAGCCGCCCCGCCTCCAGGTTATTGGTCCCCACAAAATAAAGCCGCGCACTCAACGGCGCATCGGAATCGACCGTAATCACCGGAACACCACCAGCCACAGCATTTCCAATATCCGCCCGCAACAAATTCGCATCTGCCGCAGACACCAGAATCCCCGCCGGCTTCTTCGCCACCGCCCGCGTAAACGCCTCTGCCTCGGCCTTCGGGTCGTAATCATCCGGTCCCACTACCACGGAGGCCACCTGATACTCCTCCGCCGCCGCCGCAAAGCCCTCCTGCATGGTCTTCCAGTACGGCACCTTCAGGTTAGAAGCCACAAGATAATACACATCATGCCTGGACCGGTATTGGCATCCAGTGAACTGCAGGCAAGTCATCGCAAACGTTCCAAGCACCAGCTTCCGAGTCACGCTCTTCATAAGACCCTCCCCTCATGATTAAACCGTTGCACGCCAACTTTTACTGACCTCAAGGGCCCCTTGACCCTTTCAGACCGGGAATTATACTCCGCCCCTCGTCTGTCAAGCCTCGCATCCAAACCTGAACCTTGAATCTGGTCCCGCGCATCGAATTTTTACGATGGAACCAACCACGCAACCCCCGCATCCCAGTCCCAACCAGACCAAGCCCACCCTCTTTTTTATTTTGCTTGGCCTTATCGTTTCCTTGCTCGCAGCCTTCCTCATCCTGCATCCGCGCCCGCCGCACTAAAGCCCCACTCGGCACGGACCCGCCATCCGCGATACCCTCTCCTCTGGACCTTCGTAAAAAGCAGGAGACGCAATGGCAAACCGATACGGCGAAGCAGCCCTCATGGCAGTCCGCATGGACACCTACGGCAAAAACCTCACCCCGCAGGAGCGCTGGGACGACGCCGTCAAAAAGCTCTACCCCACCACCCCCGCCGGCCAGAAAAAATCCGCTCCCCGCTTCGCCTTCCTCGGTCTTTGTGAGGCCGGACTGGTCCAGGGCATTCACGGTGACGCCTTCGCCTCCACCAGCAATAAGAACAAGCTTTACGCTGTCGAAGCCGCAAAACTTCTCGCCGCCGGAACCCACAAGACCGTCACCCAGCTCTGGTCCGCCGTCACTGACGGAGAAGCCATCCCCCACGCCAGCCAGATGGACGTCGTCCTCGCCCTCTGGAAAAACAACCTTATCCTCCCGCCCAAAGCATGACTCGCGTCAACCGCCTCTTCGCCCTGTAGTCTTCCGCCCCGGCCCCCTCGTCTAACCCGCATGGACTCCTTTCGGAACACCTGCCGCGCGGCAGCGCTGATCCTCTTCTGCCTCCCCGCATCCCTCCTCGCCCAGGCCGACCCCGCCAAATCCGCAACTCCAACCCAAACTGACGCAAAGCCCACTACCCTCAGCATGGACGCCCGCCTCGTCACCATGCCCGTCGTCGTCCGCGATAAAAAGGGCGCCCTCGTCCAGAACCTCACCAAGGACGACTTCGTCCTCCAGATCGACGGCAAACCCCAGACCGTCCGTTACTTCGACCACGACGCCAACCTCCCCCTTACCCTCGGCCTCCTCGTCGATACCAGCATGAGCCAGCGCAGCGTCCTTGACGACGAGCGCACCGCCAGCTCCACCTTCCTCGAGGAGATGCTCGCCTCCAAACAGGACAAAGCCTTCGTCATCCAGTTCGCCCGCCAGACCGAACTCCTTCAGGACATCACCGACTCCAAACCCAAGCTCCAGGCCGCTCTCAAAGACCTCGACTCCGCTCCTCCCGCACGCTCCTCGGACGAAACCGACGACGAAGGCCGCCGCATCCGCAGCAACGGCGGAACCGTCCTCTATGACGCCACCTTCCTCGCCTCCGATGAAGTCATGAAGAAGCAAAAGGGCCGCAAGGCCATGATCCTCCTCACCGACGGCGCCGACCGCGGCTCCAAAGAGTCCCTCACCAGCGCCATCGAAGCCGCCCAGCGCTCCGACACCACCCTCTACGCCATCTACTTCAAGGGCGAGGAGCATCACCAGGATGACAACCGCGGCACCCGTGGCGGCGGCTTCCCGGGCGGCCGCGGAGGTGGTTTTCCCGGCGGTGGTGGCGGCTATCCCGGCGGAGGTGGTCAGGGCGGCGGCCGCGGTGGCCAGGGCGGAGGCCGCCCCTCGGAGCGAGCCAACGTTGACGGCAAAAAGATCCTCGAGCGCATGACCTCCGAAACCGGCGGTCGCCTCTTCGAAGTCACCAGAAAGCAAACCGTCGCCGACATCTATAAACAGATCGGCGAGGAACTCCGCGCCCAATATCGCCTCGGCTACACCCCGGACGCCGACCACGCCGCCGAAGGCTACCACCAGATCGACCTCACCCTCAAAAGCGACAAAGACAAGCGCACCATCCAGACCCGCGACGGCTACTACACCGGCCCCGCCAAATAACCTGCATCGCCCGCCCGCCCAGCCTCATCCGCTAGAATGAATCACTCTCGCAACTGCAGTGGATGCAGCATCGCCGTCTGTGTACGAAAGGTCGCAACATGAATCGCCTCATCAAACTCCCGCTTCTCGCCCTGTCCCTCACCATCGGCGCCTCCACCCTCGCGCCCGCCCAGTCCGCCCCCCCGGGCCGCAAGCACCTCTACTCCGAAACCGCCAACCCCCAGGCCGATATCTCCTCCGCCCTCGCCCAGGCCAAAGCCCAGCACAAGCACGTCATCCTGGACTTCGGCGGCGATTGGTGCGGCGACTGCCAGGTCCTCGACATCTACTTCCACCAGCAGCCCAACCAGGCGCTCCTGGAAAAGTCCTTTCTCGTCGTCCACATCTTCGTCCCCACCACCTTCGATAAGAACGTCGAAGTCGGCGCCAAGTACGGCATCCCCATCAAAAAGGGCGTCCCCGCCCTCGCCGTCCTGGACGATAAAGGCGCCGTCCTCTACTCCCAGAAAACCGGCGAGTTCAGCGACATGCGTTACATGGACCCCGCCTCCGTCACCGCCTTCCTCAACCGTTGGAAGACCTAATCCCCACCCCCGTCGTCGGCCCGCAAGCTCACCCACCCATGCATCGAGTCAAGACGGCCCTCAAGTCTCCCATCTTGCTGCAGCGCGCCATCCTCAGCGCGTTGCAGCATGACTGTCTTAACCTCGCCCAATCCGCCGCGTACTCCGCCATCGTCGCGCTCTTTCCTGCCCTCATCGTGACCGCAGCCATCATCTCCCTGCTGCCGGATACCGCCCCCCTCCGCGATCAGGTCGGCTCCTTCTTCGCGCGCGTCCTCCCGGACGATGTCGTCCCCCTCCTCACCAGTTACTTCGTCACCTCGCCCACCAGTCCCCACACCGCCCGCGCCCTTATCATCGCCGCCATCGTCTCGCTCACCGGAGCCTCCAGCATCATCGCCACCCTCATGGAAGGCATCGCCCGCGCCAACCACCTCCCCAGCGATTGCTGGAGCTTCTGGCAGCGCCGCACCCGCGCCTTCACCCTCGTCCCTCTCTCCCTCGCCCCCCTCGTCCTCGCGACCGTCCTCGTCGTCTTCGGCCAGTTCATCACCACCTGGGCCGCCCAGTACCTCGCCACCGTCGTGCGCCCCGCCTTTTACGCCATCGCCCTCATCATCCGCTGGACCATCGCCCTCGGCGGCGTCGTCGGCCTCACCGCCCTCATCTATCACCTCGGAACCCCGCTGCGCCAGCCCTGGAAGCGCACCCTCCCCGGAGCCGTCGCCGCCACCGTCATGTGGTTCGTCACCACCCTCGCCTTCGGCTGGTACGTCACCCGCTTCGCCAACTACAGCCAGGTCTACGGCTCCCTCGGCGCCGGCATCGCCCTCCTCTTCTGGCTCTATATCGTCTTCCTCAGTGTCCTCTGCGGCGCGGAGTTCAACGCCCAGCTCCGCGATCACCTCGCACCGCCGCCCGAACCATCCGTTAATTCTTCCCCTGTAAAGACAAACGTTTAAGGAACGATTGGTCGATCCTCCCCACGCGCGGTTAGAATGACCCTCGCAGCCTAATTCGCAGCCTAAATCCAGGTCAGACCAAGCACGTCGAACCGTCCCTACCCACGGCTCAGAAAGATCTCACCCTCACTCATGGCTACCTCCCGTTCCGCATCCGCCTTTGGCGCACCCTCTCCAGACTCCGGCAGCCTCCGTCGCGCCAAGATCGTAGCCACCCTCGGCCCAGCCTGTAGCACCATAGAGGTCTTCCGCACCCTCGTCCGTGCCGGCCTGGACGTCGCCCGCCTCAACTTCTCCCACGGCTCCCACGCGCAAAAAGCCGAGCTCATCGCCATGGTCCGTCAGGTCGCCCGGGAGGAAAACAAGCCCATCTGCATCCTCGCAGACCTCCAGGGCCCCAAAATCCGTACCGGCAAGCTCAAAGACCATAAGCCCGTCCTGCTCGTCGCCGGCAAGCGCCTCACCATCACCCCCCGCGAGATTCAGGGCACCGCCGCCCTCGTCGGCACCACCTTCACCACGCTCGCCGCCAACCTCGAACCCGGCTCCCGCGTCCTCCTCTCGGACGGCCTCATCGAACTCCGCGTCGAAAAAGTCACCGGCGTGGACGTCATCTGCGAAATCGTCAATGGCGGCATGCTCGGTGAAAACAAGGGCATCAACCTCCCCGGCATCGCCGTCGATGTCCCCTCGCTTACGGAAAAAGACGAAGAAGACCTCATCTTCGCCCTCGGCCAGAACGTCGATACCGTCGCCGTCTCCTTCGTGCGCACCGCGGATGACGTCCGCCACGTCAAAAGCCGCGTCGCCGCCCTCAACTCCGACGCCTGGGTCATCGCCAAGCTGGAAAAACCGCAGGCCATCGAGCACCTGGATTCCATCCTCGAAGTCGCAGACGGCATCATGGTCGCTCGCGGAGACCTCGGCGTAGAAGTCCCGCCGGAAAAAGTCCCCGCCATCCAGAAGCACATCATCCGCCGCGCAGCCGAGTACCGCAAGCCCGTCATCACCGCCACCCAGATGCTCGAATCGATGATCGAGAACCCGCGCCCCACCCGCGCCGAGGCCTCAGACGTCGCCAACGCCATCTACGACGGCACCGATGCCGTCATGCTCTCCGCCGAAACCGCCGCCGGCAAGTACCCCGTCGAAGCCATCGCCATGATGGCCAAAATCGTCGTCGAAACTGAGCAGCAGATGCGACTGGAGCCGCCCCTCGCCCCCCACTCCACCCGCCGCATCGCCAAACTCTCCGTAGCCGAAACCATCTGCGAGTGCATGGCCCACTCCGCCCAGGACCTCGACGTCGCTGCCATCGCCATCTTCACCGAAACCGGCGGCACCGCGCTCCTCCTCTCCAAGTACCGGCCCGAGCCCCCCATCTACGCTCTCTCCCCTCATGAGAAGGTGATCAACCGCACTATGATGCTCTGGGGCACCTTCCCCATCCTCTGCACCCGCTTCAAGGACACCGACAAACTCGTCGACATGGCGGAGACCATCCTGGAGCAGCACAACCTCATCCAGAAGCGCCAGGTCCTCGGCATCGTCGGCGGCACCCGCACCCGTTCCGGCGCCACCAACTTCATGCGCCTCCACATGGTCGGAGACCGCGACACCGACAAGCTAAAAAAATCCAAACTCAAATCCAAAAAGAGCAAGCGCTAACCCCCGAAGCTCACCCACCACGACCGGGTGCCCCATCCTTTTCGCAGTCTCATCGCGAATAGAGTGGGGTATCGGGCGCAGCCCGACCGCCTTCCTCTCCCCAGCCCCAACACCCAGGTACCCCATGCATCGCAGCCCCACCGCGATGAGTGGACGAAAACTCTCCCCACACGTTGCAGACCCCAGCTACCAACTCAACCGCTCTTGTCTCTACCCACCCCTCACTTCAATCCGCGCCACTCCGCGAAAATCCGCTGTCGATCCTTCGTCTTCGTCTTATCCGTGTAAATCGGTCAAATCGGTGCAGGATCGGTGTTAAGCCTTCGCCCCGCCCCCATCCAACCGCGCAAACAACTCCCCCAACTCCACAAAGATCGGCGTTCCCGCCACCGTCAGCCGCTCCGCCCCCACCCACGTATCTCCGGAGCACATCCTTCCGCTTCGCGTCTTCGGGTCGATAATCCACACCGTCTCCACACCCATCCCTTGATAGTCCCGCGACCGCTCCTGCAGATCCCAGTAGCGATCCCCAGGTGAAAGAATCTCAACGACTAGCAGCGGCGCTTCAACCAAAATCTCCGGCTGCGGTCCCGGCCGCAACACCACCAGGTCCGGCACTCTCACCCGCGTCCCTGAAACCTGCGTGCGCTGCTCCGTGCTGCACAAGATGTCCCATTCCATCTCATGTGCAACGAACCAAGCAGTGAGTAAAGCCTGAATCCGCGCATGTTCCCACTTACCCACGTTCCGCTCCCGAACCTCGCCATCCACATACTCACAGTCCGGCCGATAGTCCGTCGCCAGATACTCGGCCATCGCAATCTGAATCGCAGTTGCCATGTTCAAAAGTGTACTCCGGGCCTGTCGCCATGCAAGCGCTTGTCTCCACCACCGGCGTCCTTGCCTTTGTCGTTGTCTTCATCCGTCATACGCCTTGATCCGTGTTCACTCGCGAAAGTCCGTGGTTGATCCTTTCATCCTTGGCCTTATCCGTGCCAATCGGTCCAATCGGTGCAGATCGGTGTTAATCCTTTCGCTAACCCCACCACATCCGCATGGTGAGCCGGAAAACATCCTCACCATCTGCCAGCAAACAAAGCCGCTTACCAAACCGTCTCACACCGTTTGCACACTTCTTGGTGCACTTTCCACCACAAATCACTTTTTGTTGCTCCAAAACGCAAATCCCCAGTAAAGACGCACCCCTCACCATACGCAGTGGCTGTCACTTCACCACGTTTGTGGTGCATGGATCCACAACTTGCACGCAATCCACCACCATCAACCCTCATGGTGAAACGACCCTTCTACAATGGGCTCTATGGGCCGCATTCACATCCTCTCCGACCAGGTCGCCAACCAGATCGCCGCCGGAGAGGTCGTCGAACGCCCCGCCTCAGTCGTCAAGGAGCTCCTCGAAAACTCCATCGACGCCGGTGCCACCCGCATCCGCATTGAAGTCGAAGCCGGCGGCCGCAAGCTCATCCGCATCATCGATAACGGCCACGGCATGGGCAAGGATGACGCCCTCCTCGCCTTTGAACGCCACGCCACCTCCAAGCTCCGCTCCTCAGACGATCTCCTCTCTATCGCCACCCTGGGCTTCCGCGGAGAAGCCCTCCCCTCGATCGCCAGCGTGGCCCGCCTCTCGCTCGAAACCCGCGCCGCAGAAGACGTCTCCGGCACCCGCATCGAGATCGCCGGAGGCAACATCCTCACCGTCGAGGAAGCCGGCCTCCCCGTCGGCACCACCATCGCCATCCGCGATCTCTTCTTCAACACCCCCGCCCGCCGCAAGTTCCTGAAAACAGAGTCCACCGAGCTCTCCCACATCGCCGCCCTCGTCACGCATTACGCCCTCGCCCACTCCACCCGCCACTTCGAACTCCACTCCAGCACCCAAGCTCTCCTCATCGCCCCCGCCGTACCCACCGCCGCCGAGCGCCTCTTCCAGATCTTCGGCCGCGAGGTCTCCGGCCTTATGCTCCCCACCACAGCCGAGCAGGATTTCGCCCACGCCGGCCTTCCCGAACCCCCACCCTGGAAGCGTGAAGCCGACTACGAACCCCCCACTCCCGGCCACCTCCGCATCACCGGCTTCGTCTCCAAACCCGAACTCCAAAAGCTCAACCGCAACTCCGTCTACGTCTTCGTCAACCACCGCCTCATCCGCGACCGCCTCGTCCTCCACGCCCTCACCGAGGCCTACCGCAACATCATCCCGCCCACCAGCTTCCCCGTCGTTCTCCTCTTCCTCGAGATGCCCCCGCAGGAGGTCGACGTCAACGTCCACCCTGCCAAAACCGAGGTCCGCTTCCGCCAGCCCGCCTTCGTCCACGACTTCATCCGCGACACCATCCGCACCACATTAATGCAAGCCCGCCCCGCCGCCTCCTTCGCCCAGGCCCTCGTCGGCGCGCCCTTTACCGACGCTGCCTCCAGCCTCCTCCTCGGCGTAAGCCCCCTTCCCGGCGCACCCTCAGATCCCGTCTTCGACCCCCGCCGCTCCCCCTCCACCTTCGCCGGCTCCGAACCCGACCCCACCCCCTCCGACACCGCCCCCTTCACCCTCGCCCCCATTCCCGTCCCCGAATCCCCCGGCCGCCTCGCCTTCTCGGACTCCTCCATCCCCGTCGGCTACGACGCCCCCGCGCCCCCCGAGCCCATCCCCTACGGCCACGAGCGCGTCATCGAAAACCCCTCCCTCTACTCCCTCTCCACCCTCAAACCCCTCGGCCAGATCCGCGACTCCTTCATCCTCGCCGTCAACGACGAGGGCCTCTGGATCGTCGATCAGCACGTCGCCCACGAGCGTGTCCTCTTCGAAAAAATCCTCCGCGAACGCAAGACCGAGCAGGTCCAGCGCCAGCGCCTCCTCATGCCCCTCCTCATCGACCTCCTCCCCGCCCAGATGGTCGCCTTCGCCCGCATCGCGGAGGAGCTCAACCGCAACGGCTTTGAAGCCGAGCCCTTCGGCCCCCGCACCCTCGCCGTCAAGTCCGCCCCCGTCGGCCTCGAAGGCCGCGAGCTCGAACAGATGATCGAAGACGTCCTCTCCTCGGAAGATCAGGCCGGTCAAACCGACAACGCCGAAACCCGCGCCCGCCGCATCGCCGCCTCCATGGCCTGCCACGCCGCCGTCAAGATCAACATGCCCCTCGAGCCCTCGAAAATCGACTGGCTCCTCACCGAACTCGGCAAAACCGAGCACCCCACCAGCTGCCCCCACGGCCGCCCCATCGCCCTGCGCTACTCCCACCGCGAAATCGAAAAAGCCTTCCAACGCACCTGACCAGAATGGTATAACTGTTATACGGATGCGCTTCGACTTCGACCCCGCTAAAAGCAGTAAGCTCAGAGCGAATCCCGCCCGAGGGATCGGCTTTGAGGAAGTTCAAGCGCTCTTTGAAGTCGAATACATCGTCGACCGCCGCTCGGACGATCCCGAGCAGTTCCGTGCCATCGGCTGGGTCGGTGCAATCTTGTACACCGTGATCTACGAACTCCGGCAGGATACCTCCGGCGAGCTCCATCACCTCGTCACGCTCTGGAAAGCAACGAAAGAAGAAAGAAAAGCCTATGCCGAAGCCCTCTCGTAAAAAGGTCTCTGCCGATGACATCGCCAGCCTGGCGGATCAAGGCAGGGACATCTCGACCCACTTCACTGGCCACTTCACCGTCGTGAGACCCACCATCCAGCGCGTCAACGTAGACTTCACCGCACCCATGCTCAAGGAACTTGACCGCGAAGCCGAAGCCCTGAACATCAGCCGCCAGGCAGTCATCAAAACCATGCTCCGCGAAGCCCTCGACCGTCGTCACGTCGCCCAGCACGCAAGCGTGCGATGACACCCCTCTCGGTCGTAATGCTGCCGGTACTGCTGTGCTCGCTGCCACTGGGACTTGATGCCACGGTATGGCTACTGGAACGTAGGGCAGCCAACCATGTAAACCGTTCGCGAGCAAATTTGTTCCGAGTTGGAATCATCCTCAATGCGGTCAGTGTGCTGATTGTTGCGAGCTGTTACATAGATCCCTACCCGTTGGTGCACACGTCCGACGGCGGCCTCTCCATTGCGTGGCTTGATCTTGCCTGGGAGACGGCGTTCGCCACAGTCCTGGTTAGCTTTCCTCGCCTTCTTCGGGAAGGGCTGGGTGAGGATGATTCTGGTGCTAAGTGGAGTTCTGACACTACTGATTGAGTATGGCTCAATCCTCCAGAACGGCGTTTGAGGACTGCTCCTTGCTTCGCCGCTCGTTTCGTAAACCGTATCCATAGCGGAATACCGCCTCTCCACCCCCACTAAGGTATCCTCATAAGAGCCCCAACCCGGCCTCACCCACGGCCACATCATCTCTTTGAAAACCCAACGCATCCCCCGCGCGCATCCAAGCCAAACAGCTCCCGCTGCGCTCCAGAAAGGCACCACCTTGACCTCCTCCGCATCCTCCCCCTCGGCCGACCAGCTCTCCGCCGCCCGCCTCACCAAATGGCACCAGAACGCCGCGCCCCTCCTCACCATCGAGGACCTCCGCACCTGGATCCTCTCCAGCGGCCTCGTGCTCTATACCTCCCGCGCCCAGCAGCTCCCCGTGCCCGCGCCATCCCTCGTTGAGGCCACCCTCGGCGCCCCCACCACGGACCCCACGCTCGACGCCTCCTCCTCCGCCCGCAACCTGCTCTCCCGCCTCATCGCAGAAGGCGTCGCCGTCCCCCTGAACCTCCTCGGCGTTACCGGCGGCATGGGCACCGATACCCCGGACTTCGTCGTCTCCGCCGCCGTTTTCTCGTACATCTTCACCCTCCGCGGCAACAAGGCCTGGAAGCAGTCCCCCGTCACCAGCGGCCCGGTCAAGGTCTCCCCCCTCGCCCTGGCGGCCTATGAAATCCTCTCCGCGAAGGTCACCCTCTCCGCCTACGACCTCACCACCCAGCTCGGCAAGGAAGTCACCGAAGCCGCCGTCCTCCGCGCCCTCACTGAACTCTGGTCCCAGCTCCGCGTCCTCCCCATCCCGCAGCAGGACGGCTCCGCCACCCTCTGGGAGCTCTCCACCGCCCGCTTCACCAAGCAGATCAAAGCCGGAGCCAACGCCGGCCAGCCCTCGGCCCTCAGCGCCCTCATCAGCCTCTATCTCGGCCAAGCCATAGCCGCAACCGAAGACGAGATCGAGACCTTTCTCTCCCCTCTCGCCCCTCGCTCCCGCGTCCGCGACGTCGTCCACGCCCTCATGGGTGCTCGCCAGCTTGAGACCTTCGTCGTCGACGGCAAGACCCTCCTCCACATCGGCGGCGACCTCCCCGCCTTCGCCAAATCCGAAGCCTCAGAGCCGGATGCAGAGGAGACCGCCGAGCCCGGCATCAACCTCGAAGCCACCTCCGAAGACGGACGCATCCGCAAGTACACCCCCAAGCCCGGCAGCAAAATCGGCACCGGTCTCCGCGCCAGGCCAGCCTTCGGTTCGAAACCCGGCTTCGCCGCTCGCTCCGGCAAGCCGTCCTTCGGCAGCAAACCTGCCTTCGGTTCCGGTGACCGCGAACGCCGCCCCTTCAAGCGCGATGGCGACTCCCGCCCCGCCCGCCCGTCCTTCAACAAGCCCTGGGACGAAGACCGCAAGCCCCGCGCCCCACGCCCAGGCAGCGAACAGGCTGGCGAGCAGGGAACCGACGCCCCCCGCACCTTCACCCCGCGCCCGGCACGCCCCTTCGGCGACCGCCCCAGCGCCGGCGGAGGCTTCGCCGGCAAGCGCAGCTTCGGCGGCGACCGCGACTCCGGCCCCCGCAAGACCTTCTCCAAGCCCGGCACCTTCGGCCGCAAGCGCGAAGGCGGACCAGCCTTTGGCGAATCCCGCCCGCCCCGCCGCGACTTCGGTGATAGCCCCCGCCCCTCCTTTGACCGTGGCGACCGTCCCGCTCGTCCATCTTTCGACCGCGGCGACCGGCCCGCCCGTCCCTCCTTCGACCGCGGAGACCGTGGCGAGCGCCCGGCAGCCGGCGGCTTCAAGCGTCCCGGCTCTTACTCCCCGCGTCCATCCTTCGGTGGCAAACCCTCCTTCGGCGACCGCAAACCCTTCACCCCACGCGAAGGCCGCGAAGGCGGCGATCGCCCCAGCTACGGCGGCAAGCCCTCTTTCGGAGCCAGCAAGCCCTCCTTCTCCCGCGACCGCAGCGCCCCATCGTCAGAGGGTGGCACCGAGTCCCCACGCAAGGTCTTCCGCAAGTTCGACGCCCCCCGCAGCCCCAAGCCCTTCGGCTCCAAACCCTCTTTCGGAGCCAAGCCGAGCTTCGGCGCGAAACCCTCCTTCGGCTCAAAGCCCAGCTTCGGCGACCGCAAGCCCAGTTTCGGAGCCAAGCCCGGCGGCCCACGTCCCGGCGGCGGCAAATCCTTCGGCTCCAAGCCACCTTCAGCCTTCGCCGGCAAGGGCGGCCCCTTCGCCAAATTCGCGGACGGCAAAAAGCCCTTCCGCAAGCCCGGCCTCGGCAAGCCCCGGCCCTCCGGCGGCGGCTTTACGCCCACCCGCCGCCAGCGCCCGGAAGGAAGCGAGTAGCCTATGCCCACCTCTCCCGCCACCCCACGCCAGCAGCCCGTCATCGCGATTGACGGACCTGCCGGCGCCGGCAAAAGCACCCTAGCCGCCCATCTCGCCCGCCGCTTCGACTTTCTCAACCTTGAAACCGGCGCCATGTACCGCGCCCTCGCCTACAAAGCCATCGACTCCGACCTCGACCTCGACGAGGAAGCCCCCCTCCTCGCCCTTGCCGAAAACACCAGGATCACCCTCGAACCCGCCCGCGACGGCAACCGCGTCCTCCTTGACGGCATGGACGTCTCCCGCCGCATTCGCGACTCCGACGTGACCGCCGCCGCCTCCCGTGTCTCCGTCCACCCCCGCGTTCGCGAATGGATGGTCCTGCAGCAGCGCTCGCTCGGCGCCCAGGGCGGCGTCGTCATGGAAGGCCGCGACATCGGCACCGCCGTCTTCCCCGACGCCG
>CAXSZW010000027.1:0-16310 GCA_964242025.1 uncultured Acidobacteriaceae bacterium | reverse complement strand
GGAGGACGCGGAGGTTGGCGCGGGCCATACCGGTGGTGTCGGCGGAGAGGCTCGCGGCGTGCTTGCGGTAGAGGACGAGGATCTCGCGGTGGTAGCCGAGGCGGTGACCGGCGGCGGCGAGGCGGAGCCAGCAGTCGAAGTCTTCGGACGAGCGGAGGTCTTCGTCGAAGGGGACCTGCCTGAGGACGGCGGCGCGGGCGAGGACGGAGACGAAGACGTGGCAGCGGCGGGCGATGAGGGCGGCGGCGGAGGGCTCGCCGGCGGAGGGGCAGAGCGTCATGTAGTCGATGCCGTCGTGGATGTGGCCAGCGCCGAAGAAGCGGGCGTTGCAGTAGACGAGGTCGAGTTCGGGGTGCTCGGCGAGGAAGGTGGTCTGGCTTTGGAGGTAGATGGGGAGCCAAAGGTCGTCGCCGTCGAGCAGGGCGATGAGGTCGCCGGTGGCGGCGCGGATGCCGGTGTTGCGGGCGCCGGAGAGGCCGCGGTTCTCCTGGACGAGGTAGCGGATGCGGGAGACATAGGGGGTGAGGACGCGTTCGAGCTCGGGGGTGTCGGGCGAGCCGTCGTTGACGACGAGGATCTCGTGGGCGGGAAGGGTCTGGGCGAGGACGGAGTCGAGGGTTTCGGGGAGGAAGCGGGCGACGTTATAGGCGGGGATGATGACGGAGACGCGCGGGGTGGCGGCGGGGGAGGGTGCGGCGGCGACGATGGGGGCGGGGTGAGACATGGGTTCCATGGGATCGACCTGCGGTCGATTACCCACCCATGACGGTGACGCAGTCATGGATGGGGCACCCGCTTCGGGTTGAGCCAGGGTACTTCACTGTCCGGGGTGGCACCGTCGGTGGGATGGGATGGTGCGGAAGGCTCTTCTAGTATGAGGGGCAGTGCGCGGGATGGATCTACATCGATCGGGGAGGGCCGGGGCCGGGGATGGTGCCGGAGTCGGGGTTGGGGCCTCAACTGTGGACCAGCGGCGGCGGCTGTTTTTGCTGTACCACGAGCTGCGGACAGAGGGGGCGGCCTACCGGTATGCGATGGCGACGGAGGAGTTTCGGCGGCAGGTGGCGGTGGTGGGGCGGCTGCAGCGGGATGGTTCGGGCTTGGTGTCAGGGGAGGGGTTGCGGCCGGAGATCACGTTTGATGATGGGCATGCGTCGCACCTGACGGAGGCGGCTCCGGTGCTGGCGGAGGGTGGGGTGCGGGCTTGGTTTTTTCTGACGGCGGGGTGGATGGGGGCGCGGGCGGGGTATCTGGGGTGGGAGGGGGTGCGGGCGTTGCGGGCGGCGGGGCATGAGATTGGCGCGCACGGGATGACGCATGCGCTCCTGACGCATTGCGATGCGGTGGGGCTGGAGCGCGAGCTGCGGGGGGCGCGGGAGCGGCTGGAGGATGGGCTGGGGGAGCGGGTGCGGACGATGTCGTTGCCGGGTGGGCGGGCGAACCGGCGGGTGATGGAGGCGTGCCGGGCGGCGGGATATGAGCAGGTGTTTACCAGCCGGCCGGGGGCGGCGGTGTGGACAGAGGGGACGGCGACGGTGGGGCGGCTGAACCTGCGGAGCGATGCGACGGCGGAGTGGATGGAGCGGCTGCTGGACGAGGGGACGGGGCTGCTGCGGCGGGTGGAGCGGGTGGACCGGGTGAAGGTGGGGGCGCAGCGGGTGCTGGGGGATGCGCTGTACCGGAGGCTGTGGGCGGTGGTGAACCGGGCGGACGGGACGGAGGCCGGCGGGGCGGAAGGCGCGGATCCGGAGGATGCGGCGTGAGGGTGCTGCATGTGATTTCGAGTGGCGGGATGTACGGGGCGGAGGCTGTGATTCTGCAGCTTATGGCGGCCGGTTCGGCTGCCGGGGAGGAGAGCGCTGTGGCGATCTTTGATAACCGGTCGGCGCCGAATGAGGAGTTTGCGGAGGCGGCGGGGCGGGCGGGGGTGCGGATGGAGCGGGTGGTGTGCCGGGGGCAGGTAGACCGGGCGGTGCCGGGGCGGATCCGTGAGCTGGCGCGTGGGATGGAGGCGGACGTGGTGCATGCGCATGGGTACAAGGCGGATCTGTACAGCTGGGTTGGGCTACGCGGGGTGGGTGCGGGGATGGGGCGGGTGGGGCTGGTGTCGACGTGCCACAACTGGCTGGATGATGGGGCGGCGGTGCGGGTGTATGGCTGGCTGGATCGGACGGTGCTGCGGCGGTTTGACGGGGTGGTGGCGGTTTCGGACGGGATTGAGCGTCGGCTGCGGGGGAGCGGGGTGGAGCGGGTGACGGTGATCCCGAATGGCATCGCGGTGGAGCGCTTTGCGGGGGCGCGGGCTGGGGTGGGGGAAGGGATGTTTGTGGGGATGCTGGCGCGGTTGTCGGCGGAGAAGGGGGTGGATGTGTTTTTGCGGGCGGCGGCGCGGGTGCGGGCGGAGGTGCCGGGGGCGCGATTTGTGGTGTGGGGCGAGGGGCCGGAGCGGGGGGCGCTGGAGCGGTTGCGGGGGGAGTTGGGGCTGGCGGAGGTGGTGGCGATGCCGGGGCGGCAGGAGGATGTGGCGGGGGCGCTGCGGGCGATGGATGTGCTGGTAATGGCGTCGCGGTTTGAGGGACTGCCGATGACGCTGCTGGAGGGGATGGCGAGCGGGCGGGCGGTGGTGGCGACGGCGGTGGGCGAGATTCCAGCGGTGCTGGAGGAGGGGCGGACGGGGCGGCTGGTGCGGACGGAGGATGCGGAGGGGATGGCGGCGGCGGTGGTGGAGCTGCTGCGCGATGGAGAGGGGCGGCGGGCGATGGGGACGGCGGCGCAGGCGGAGGTGGAGCGGCGGTTTTCTGCCGCGGAGATGCGACGGCGGTACCGGGCGGTGTACGAGCGGGCTGTGGCGGCGCGGGGGCCGGCGTGAGCGAGCAGCGTCGGCCGCGAGTGTTTCTGATGGATCTGCTGGCGATTGTGCCCTACTACACGGCGTACCTGGCGCGGGCGCTGGAGGGTGCGGGTGCGGCGGTGACGGTGGGATCGATTACGTATTATCTCGATCCGGGGTGCCTGCGGGAGCGCGGGTTGCGGGCGCGGCCGGGGCTGATGGATGCGGTGGGGCGGTACCGGCTGCCGCGGTGGCCGAGGCGGCTGCTGAAGGTGCCGGAGGCGCTGGGGAACCACGTGGCGCTGGGGGTGCGGTGGGCGGTGCGCGCGCCGGAGGTGGTGCATGTGCAGTTTCTGCCGATGCTGCGATGGCCGGTGCCGGTGGATCTGTTGCTGCTGCGGTGGGCTCGGCGGCGGGGGGCGAAGGTGGTGCTGACGGTGCATGACCTGCTGCCGCACGACACGGCGGAGCGCCATGTGGAGGTGTACCGGCGGCTGTATGGGTTTGCGGATGCGCTGATCTGCCATTCGGCGGAGGTGGAGCGGCGGCTGCGGGAGGAGTTTGGGGTTTTGGGGGAGCGGATTGCGGTGATTCCGCATGGGCCGTTCTTTTACGACCTGCCGGGAGGCTCGGATGAGCCGGGGGGCGGGGATGCGGGAGTGCGGGAGAGGTTTGGCGTACCTGCGGGGGCGCCGGTCGTACTCTGGCAGGGCATCGTGTTGCCGTACAAGGGGGTGGACCTGCTGCTGGCGGCGTGGCGGCGGGTGGAGGCGGCGGACGCGGGCGCGTGGCTGGTGGTGGCGGGGACGGGGTCAGCCGAGTTGCTTGGGGCTCTGGGCAAGCAGGCACGTGAGCTTGGTTTGGAGCGGGTGCGGTTTGTGCCGCGTTTTCTTCGGACCGAGGAGCTGGTGGCGCTGTACCGGGTGGCGGCGATGGTGGTGTATCCGTATCGGGCGATCACGACGAGCGGGGCTTTGGCGACGGGGCTGGCGCTGGGCAAGGCGATTGTGGCGAGTGACCTGCCGGTGTTTCGCGAGTCGCTGCGGGAAGGGGAGACGGCGCTGCTGGCGGATGCGACGGATGCAGGGGCCTTGGCCGGGGCGATGTTGCAGGTGCTGGACGAGCCCGGGGTGCGGGAAGGCCTGGAGGAACGGGTGCGGGCGATGGAGTTTGGGGCGCGGGCGTGGGGGGAGATCGCGGAGGCGACGCTGGCGGTGTATGAGCGGGTGTTGCGGGCTTAGGCGGCGGCGACGAGTGGAACTGCAGAGGTGTGGCGCTGCTTTTGGAGCCGCAGTCTTTGCAGGTCCGGCGGGTGGGATTGGCGGCGTGGCTGCGTGTCGTGCGATGTGAGGTCCGCGATCTGTAACTGATGTTGTTGCTCCATGCTTGAGGCCGGCGATGCTGCGTGCGACGCGCGCGACCTGCAGAAGGCGGTGGACGTGTGGGTGGTGTGACTCGTTGGTGACAGGGGCTTGCCGCTGAGGTTGCAGGTGTGGCCGACCGGTTGTAGCCGGCGTGTGCGCTGGTGGTACATCCAGGCGCACGGGCACCTGTCAGCCTTTGTTTCCGGCCCCTCCTGTGCCTTGCTCCGGTGTGAGCAAGGCGAGAACCCTTGCTGCGACGTTGGGCAGCGCAATGGAGATGAAGCAAGTATGAAGCGAATTGCGTCGATACTTTTTCTGTTTTTGAGCCCGTTGGTGTACGCGAAGACGTTGCAGACGGTGGCGGTGGTTCCGCAAGGCGCTGTGCTGCAGAGTGGATCGTCGCTGCAGTTTGCGGCGACATGTGGCTACAGCGATGGCAGCAGCGACAGCTGTGGGGCGGCGGGTGGCGTGAGCTGGAGCTCGACGCGGCCCTCGATGATGGCGGTGAACGCGACGGGTGTGGCCAAGGTAACGGCGGACCCGGGGGCGGGGAAGGTGCAGAACGGCTACGTGCTGGCCACGGTAAGTGGGCAGACTGCGCGGAGCGCGGTGGCCACGCAGCACCCGGGTGACACGTGGACCGAGTACATGACGCCGGACCTGCGGGCCTATAAGGACTTCAGCGGAACGTTGCAGCCGATGGCGGTGACGGTGGGGTCGACCGTGGCGCTGGGCGCCGGGGCGATGGTGAACTACAACGGGGCGGGTGGGACGGGGACGCCAATCCAGGAGACATGTAACTGGCAGAGTTCGGCGCCGGAGGTGGCGACGGTGAACTCGCGCGGGGACGTGACAGGCATTGCTCCTGGAACGGTTACGATTACGTGCGGACGGGCGGGGAACGGGAAATTCGGGTCGAGCTCGATTGCGGGGTGGAGGGCTCCGGGCAATGTGCTGACGCTGACGGTGGTGCAGGGCGGGGTGAGCAGCACGACGTGGTATGTGCGGCCGGACGGTGGCACGCCGTTTGTGAACGCGAGGGCGACGCCGAACGGACAGTGTGACGGGAGGCACGATGCGGCGTACCCAGGCCAGGGTGTAAATCAGCCGTGCGCGATGGGGAACCTGAGCTATCTGTGGCTGGACCAGCAGACGTATGCCCGCGTGGCGTGGATGATCCAGGGCGGCGACACGGTGATCGTGCGGCAGAACGGTGCCGGGTACACGATTGGCGCGGGCGAAGCGGATGGGCGGCCGAACTGCCCCGGAGATGCGGCGGACTGCTATATGCCGACGATCCCGTCAGGCAGTGTGGCGCGGCCGACGCGCATTCTGGGTGAGAACTATGCGAGCTGCCATGCGGACAGTGCGAAGACGAAGCTGCTGCTGACGCTGGGTGAGTACACGGCGTTTAGTCTGAAGGACTCCCAGTTTGTGGACGTGTCTTGCTTTGAGGTGACGGACTCCGAGCAGTGCGCGTACGGCAACTTTACCCATGGCTGCGGGGGCAAGACGAAGTTCGGGGCGTTGGGAGTACTGTCATCCGCGCTGACCGCGCAGGCTCATCTGACGGATCTGTTTATCCATGGGTTGGCGTCCGGCGGATGGCTGGGTGCGGTGGGCACGGGCGTGGTGGCGGACCATGTGCATCTGCGCGGGAGTCCTTCGGCCGGGATCAACATGGACGACGACTCGTGGGGGACGGGGAACATCTCCGTGGCGGGCGGGTTTGCGATGCTGAACTCGATGACGGAGTTTACGGGGTGCGTGGAAGAATACCCGGTTGTGCACGAGTATCCGTACGTGGAGTGCCGGGACCAGAATGCGGGCGGTTACGGCGATGGATTTGGGACGGCGAGTACGACCGGCGACTGGCTGTTTGACCACGATGTGTGGCGGTACAACTTCCAGGATGGGCTGGACCTGCTGCACTCCGGGATGCGATCGCTGGTGGTTACTAATTCGCAGAGTTACGGCAACGACGGGCAGCAGTGGAAGATCGGGTCGGGGCAGACGGTTTTGTTTGCGAACAACCTGACACTGCATAACTGCTGGCGAATTCTTCAGACGATCGGGGATGAGCCGGCGTCGGCGATCGTTCCGGGTGTGGTGGGCTGCCGGGCGGCGGGAGACGGGATTGCGATGGCGATCTCGGGGCAGGGCAGCGACACGTTTGTGGGCAACACCTATGTCGGGTATGGGTCAACCTCGTATGACCTTTACTGCGAGGGCGGCGAAGACACGTGCGCGGGGGCGCGGTCGACATTTCAGAACAACATCAATGTGGCGATCTCGAACCCGAAGTATGACGTGGAGCTGCCGGGGCTGTTCTACCTGGAGCAGGCTGGGATGCCCGCGAACGGTGGATGGGCGGTGCGGGATCACAACCTGTTCTATAACTTCCGGCATGGGTGCCCGACGCCGCTGGGCGTGGGTGAGGTGTGTGCGGATGCGCAATTTGTGGGCGAGCCTTCGCTGACGCTGAGGGATGAGCGCTCGCTGGACGACTTCAACTTTGCGTTGAGCGGGGCGAGCCCGGCGAAGGCCGCGGGCGTGGCGCACGCGGCGTTGACAGTGACGAGCGCGGGCGTGACGGTGCCGGATGTGTTCGGTGAAGATCAGTTTGGGCGGGTGCGCGCGCGGCCGCCTTCCATGGGTGGCGTGGAGCTGGCGGGCGGCACGCCGCAGGCACCCACGCCCGTGGCGTCGACGGTGACCGTGGTTGCGGCACCGAACCCGGTGGTGGCGGGGCAGACGCTCACGCTGTCGGCGACCGTGGCGACGGTTGGGGAGGCGGTGCCGACGGGGGCCGTGACGTTTTCGGTGGGGAATGTGACGACGAGCGCGACGCTGAGCGGCACGGGTGCGGCGACGACGACGGTGAGCACGCTGAGCGCGGGAGACTACACGGTGGGGGCGCAGTACGCGGGCGACAGCAACTACCTTCCCGCGCAGGCTGCCGGAGTGGCGTTGACGGTTGCAGCGCCGCCGGTGGTGAGTGCGCCGAAGCCGTCAGGTGTGACGATCTCGGTGGCGCAGCCGGTGATGGGATTTAACGTGCTGGCGGGAGCGACGCGCCGGCTGTTTGCAACGGTGCACAACGGGGCAACGCCCCGCGTGACGTGGACGGTGAAGTCCGGGCAGGCGCAGCTGAAGGCGGGCAGCGGGCCATGGGTGGATGTGAAGGCTCCGGTCAAGGGCAGCACGTGCCAGGTGACAAAGGGGCCTCAGCCGAGTGTGGTTTCGGCGACGCAGTTTGTGATTGAGGCGGCGTCGGTCGATGACCCGACGCAGGTGGCGGATGTGGTCTTCAACGTGTGCCATCCGATCCTGCATGTGTCGATTTTGCCGGCGTACCGGACGCTCTACTCCGGGCAGCAGGCGGAGCTGCAAAGCCTGGTGGTGGGGTCGGTGCCGAACGCGGTGACGTGGGCGATTCTGAGCTCACCGCGGGGCGGGGATGGCGTGCTGTCGGATATGACTTTCCGGGACACGGTATTTTCGGCGACAGTGGCGGGGCGGTATGTGGTGGGGGCGACCAGCAACCTGGACCACACCACCGTCGCGACCAGCACGTTGTATGTGACGGGGCATGCGATACCTTACGCGGTGACGCCGAACCGGACGGAGCCGGTGGATTGCACGGTGGATCCGGAGCTGATGGGCGTGACATATGACGTTGGCCCAAGCCAGCCGTATCGGCGGCTGCAGGATGTGGCGACCAAGTGGATGCCTGCCGGGTCGACCATCCGGCTGCACAATGAGGATGGGACAGGGTTGTCGCCGACGACCTTTCACGAGGCGATCCAGATTGTGACGGCGGCCACGGCGGCGCAGCCGGTGCGCGTCTGCGGGGTGCCGGATGCGAAGGGCAACCTGCCCGTTCTGGATGGGGTGGATGCGACGATCCATCCGGAGGTGCAGCCGACGATGGTCGGTGCGGCGCTTGTGACGGTGGGAGGCGACACGAAGTCTGTCGCGTATCCAGGGTATACGGCGGTGCAGAACGTGGTGGTGGAGGGCCTTCACCTGCGGAACGCGCGAGCAGGGGTGCGCTATGCCGTGACGCGTGGAAGCGATGGGGAGTGGACCGATGGAGCCTCGTGCCTGTTGATCGAGGCGGGCCATCAGATCAGCGTCATCGGGGTGGAGATGGAGGGCTGCGCGACGGGCGGGCAGAGCCTGTGGACCAAGGCGCAGTGGAATGGTTCCAGCCTGAACCACCTGTGGGAGGGGAATAACCTGCACGGGAACGGTGTGGCGCAGAGTGCGGCGGCGCACCAGCTGTCACTCGGGGCCTGGGGTGAGGTGGTGCAGTTCAACGCGATCAGCGGGATGGTGAGTGGAAGCGCGGGAGACGATCTGCGATCGGCGGGTGTGCTGGATGTGATCCGGTACAACTACCTGGGTGATGGCGCGGCGCATCTGCTGGACCTGACCGAGGTGGGGGATGGCGCGCCCTACCTGTCCTTTGCGCGATTTGTGGCGCAGAGCGATACGGGGCTGCTTGACGGCGACCATGTGGCCGAGTGGCAGGAGGCGCTGAACACGGAGTTTGTGTACGGCAACAGCTACGTGAACGGGAGCACGGTGACGCCGATTCACTTCGGGTACGACAGAGACGGCACGGAGGTGGCGCGGAAGGGGCAGCTCTACTGGTACAACAACACGTTCGTCCAGACCCAGTGCCCGAAGTGCGACCGGCGGCCGTGGACGCTGTTTGACCAGAGCGGGAAGGGGGGTGGCTTTCAGCCGCAGGTGGAGTTCCCGACGGTGCAGGTGTGGAACAACCTGATCTGGATGGTGCCCGGACCGCTGTTCGAATGGAACAACTTCGACGGCTTCATCGGGATAGCAGGGCGGAACCTGCTGCCGGCGGGATGGGGCGCGAATACGATGAAGGGCGGGAGCGGCGACGGCTGGAACGACGCGCTGAATGCGGCGGCGTTCCCGGGGGCGGGGGATCTTGCCGGGCACGTGAGTGGGTTTACGGCGGCGGACCTGCTCACGGTGAGTGAGGCGCCGGTGAGCCTGCCGAGCCTGATGCTGGGGACTGATGAGCCAGCGACTGCGGAGGTGCCGAGTGCGATGTGTGCGCTGCCGACCCGGTGGGCCTACCTGCCAACCTCGGGGATGGTGCTTCCGCGGGCGGGCGCGAGGAACCTGGGGGCGCTCGATACCTTGGGGGAGACGGCGGTGCTGAGAGAGGCTCCCCAGGCGCCGGGGATGGTGAAGCAGTGCCGGTGAGGGGAAGGCGCCGGGGGTGCGGGACGGCTTCGGCTCGCCATGTCAGAGCTGCTTCGGTCTGAGAGCGGTCTCCCGGCCAGGTTGGCTCGCCTCGGATTGAGGAAGGCCACCCTGGTTCGGGAGGGAGCTTGAGGCAGCGGGCAGGCAGCCGGGTCAGGAGATGCGGGTGCGGGAGAGGACCGGAGGGACGGGCTTTTCATTATCTTTCCGCACGATCTGCGGGAGGCGGAGAGGCCGGGAGGGGACTTCGGGCATGCCGGCCTCGCTGAGCTTGTAGAGCAGGGATCGATAGCTGATCTGGAGCCACCTGGCGGTCTTCTGGCGATTCCAGTTGTTGGCCTGGAGCACCTTGAGGATGATCTGGCGTTCCAGATCCTGGGTTGCCTGTTTGGTGATGCGCTTCAGTGATACGGGTTCGCTGAGGTCAATGTTCGTGGTGATGCCGCGATGTTCTTCGGGCAGGAGCTCGGCGACCAGGGCGTCTTCCGAGCCGATCAGGACGTAGCTGCGAATGAGGTTTTCCAGCTGGCGGATGTTGCCTGGCCAGGCATAGGACTGCATCAGGCGCATGGCGCTCTTGGAAAGCAGCTCGGGCGTCTGGTGGAAAGCACGCGCATAGTGTTCGATGAAGTGGTCGATCAGGATGGGGAGATCCTGGATGCGCTGGCGGAGCGGCGGGAGGTTGATCGTGACGGCGTTGATGCGAAAGAGGAAGTCGAGGCGAAAGGAACCATCGTCCACCTGGGCGCGGAGATCGGAGTTGGCGACGGAGACCAGGCGGGTGTTGATGGACCGGGGGTCGTGGCCGCCGACGCGGGTAAAGGTCCCATCCTGAAGGACCTGCAGGAGCTTGGACTGGACCGGGAGGTCGAGGCTGCCAACCTCGTCGAGGAAGAGGGTTCCGTTATGGGCCTGCTCGACCCGGCCGAGCTTGGTGGCCTGGGCACCCGTGAAGGCGCCCCGTTCATAGCCAAAGAGTTCGGTTTCGATGAGCGAGGCCGGGATGGCCGGACAGCTGACTTTGACCAGGCTGCCCCGAGCGCGCAGGGAGAGGGCATGCAGCAGACGCACGCAGATCTCCTTGCCGGTACCACTTTCACCCTGCACCAGCACGGGAACATCGGTTTCGGCCACACGTTCCAAGCGGGTCCTGACCGCCTGCATGGCAAGGGATTTGCCGAAGATGATCTCAAGCGGGGGAAGATTAAGCGTGTGGGTGCTGATATCGGGGGCCAAGGGGGTGTCCTGTGAGAGATTCTGGTGCAAGATGCCCTGCAATCCTTCCGTGGTGCACGTGTATCGCCATATCTGGCGGGTGCTCCATGACGGTGATAAACGGGTTACTCCTGCGAAGACCGGCAGGAGCATGCGAGAAGAAATGCTGTGGAAAGCGCGATGTGCCACTTCCGGGTGAGAGGAGAGGCTCTGCCGGGAGGATGGCCGGAGCGGTCTGTCGTGCCATGATGGGGGTGGCTTCCAAGTGCAAGAGTTTGCGGAGGCCGGAACGGAAGACGTTTTCCTTTTTTGGCGGAAAGCTGGAATAATTTGCTTCTCCGGGTTTCCGTAGCCAATACAATCGATGCCACTGAGCACGCCCGAGTGGTTTCCTTTCCTTGATGCGCTGAGATGGGAAGTCCGGAGAAGCCGGACTGCAACAGGGGTGGTAAATGTCAGCATCCTTGACGTCGTACAACGTTTCCACAGCGCGGCCGGTGCGCGCCCGTCGTACGGTGTACCTCCACGAGCCGGATACGGCTGTACTGAACTATCTGGAAGGCACGCTGGGCCGGCAGTATGCGCTGAGTACGTTTTCCGACGTGCAGCCCATGCTGGACTGCCTGGAGAAGCCGCAGCAGCCCGATCTGCTGCTGATCGCGACGCATCCGGCAGCTGACCCTGTGCCGCTGCTGTCGCACCTCCGATCCACCCGGCCGAAGTTGCCGGTGGTGGTACTGTCCTGCTCGGCTGAGGTGCGCGAGGTGGAGAGCGTGATCCGGATGGGGGTGCGCGCGATTGTGATGAAGCCCTTTATCGCCGCGGACGTGCAGGCGGTGATCGAGGAGCATCTGGCGTTGACGGACAGCAAGCCGGTGGCGGACTCCCCCAAGGAGATCCCCTTGACGGAGACGAACTCCTTTGTGCGGTCGTCGAAGCGGATGCGCGAGCTGGAAGCGCAGGCGGCGCTGGTGGCGCGCGCGGATATTCCGGTGCTGATCCTGGGCGAGAGCGGAACCGGCAAGGAGGTTCTGGCGCTGTACACGCATAAGATGTCGGCGCGGAGTCAGCATACGTTTTTGAAGGTGAACTGCGCGGCGGTTCCGGCCGACCTGCTGGAGAGCGAGTTGTTTGGCTATGAGCAGGGCGCCTTTACCGGAGCCGTGAAGACCAAGCCGGGCAAGTTCGAGATCTGCTCGGGTGGAACCATCTTTCTGGACGAGATTGGCGAGATGCCGGCGATTCTGCAGGCCAAGCTGCTGCAGGTGCTGCAGGACGGAACATTTATGCGTCTGGGCAGCCGCGCCCCGATGAAGGTGGATGTGCGGGTGATTGCGGCGACCAACATCAACATGAAAGAGGCGATGGCGAACAAGACGTTCCGCGAGGACCTTTACTACCGCTTGAACGGCTTTACGCTGTCGATTCCGGCACTGCGGCAGCGCAAGGAAGAGATTCCGGTGCTGGCGGAGTACTTCATGCGGAGGGCCGCCAAGAAGTACGGCCGCGAGCCGCTGATCTTTTCGACGCCGCTGGTGCAGGCGCTGACAGACTACAGCTGGCCGGGTAACATCCGGGAGCTGGAGAACGTGATCAACCGCTACCTGGTATTGGGCGATGAGCGGTCGATCCTGGAGGAGCTGGTGCTGCATAGCGTGCCGACCGGAGAGGCCGCACCCCTGCTGACGGAGGCGGGCAACGGATCGGGCGGTGGCTTGAAGCAGATGGTTCGCAGCCTCAAGGGAGAGGCGGAGGCCGTGGCGATCCAGCAGGTGCTGGAGGGTGTTGGGTGGAACCGCAAGGCGGCGGCGAACGACCTGAAGATCAGTTACAAGGCACTGCTTTACAAGATCAAACAGTATGAGCTGATACCGCCGGGGCGCAGCTGATGCTGAGTGTGGCGACGCAGCGATACAAGGTCGTGGTTCGATTTTTAGATCGCACGGTACGGGGATTTGTGAGCTCGGACCAGCTGGGCACGGTGGAGGAGATGGTGCGCAACGGGCCGCGCTCCGGGATGGAGAGGATCCGTCTGACGCCGGTGGACGGCGTCGGTATCCAGGAGCTGCCGATAGCGGACGCCAAGGCCATCTTTTTTGTGACGACCTTTGACGGAGACATGGCGCACCAGGCGCTGCATTTCCACCAGAACGCGCCGATTTTGCCGGGATTGTGGGTGCGTGTGGAGTTTCAGGACAGCGAGCAGATCGAGGGCTTCATCAGCAACTCGCCGGACTTCGTGCTGCGGGAGGGCTTCTTTATTCTGCCGACGGATCCGGATGGTAATAATCGGCTGATCTATGTGCTGAAGAGCCAGTTAAAGGGTTTCAGCGTGCTGGGGATTCGGAGCTCTCTGCGGCTGCCCGTGCTGTGAGGCTGTGAGCGTGAAGGAGGCCCGGCGATGCCGGGCCTCCTTCATTCGTGCTGGCGTTGAACTGGCTTTCCGCCTGATTTACTTCGCGGCGGACTCGATCTCGGCCCACTCGGCGTCGGAGAGCTTGAGGTTGGCGGCTGCGGTGTTCTCTTCCAGGTGCTGGACGGAGGAGGTGCCGGGGATGGGCAGGATGACGGGCGAGCGATGGAGCAGCCAGGCGAGCGAGAGCTGGCTGACGGTGGCGTTGTGCTTCTTCGCGGCCTGATCGAGCGGACCGCCAGGCTGGGCGAGCTTGCCGCCTGCGACGGGGAACCAGGGGATGAAGGCGATGTTGTTCCGCTGACAGTAGTCGACGACGTCCTCATGCTTCCGGTCGCCGATGTTGTACTGGTTTTGCACGCTGACGATCTTCACGACTTTTTGAGCCTGCTCGATCTCGTGCGGCTTGACCTCGGAGAGGCCGACATGACGAATGAGGCCGGCCTTCTGGAGCTCGGCGATCTTGCCGAGGGACTCTTCGACCGGCACCTGGGGGTCGATGCGGTGAAGCTGCCAAAGGTCGAGGCGCTCAAGCCTGAGTCGACGAAGGCTCATATGGACCTCCTGCTCAAGGTAGTCAGGACGGCCGACGACGGGCCACTTGTTGGGCCCGGTGCGGACGAGGCCGCCCTTGGTGGCGATGATGAGGCCGGGCTTGTAGGGGGCGAGGGTCTCTCCGATGAGGCGTTCGGAGACCTCGGGGCCGTAGGAGTCCGCGGTGTCGATGAAGTTGATGCCAAGTTCGGGGACGCGGCGTAACACGGCCCGCGCCGCGTCGGGATCTTTGGGCTCGCCCCAGATGCCTTCGCCGGTGAGGCGCATGGCACCAAAGCCGAGCCGGTTGATCTCAAGATCGCCACCGAGGCGGAAGGTGCCGGAGGCTGCTGCAGTGATATCAGAGGTGTTGGAGGGAGAGGCCATGTGTGGTTGGATGACGGGCGACGCACAGGAGACGCAGGAGCGATGACGGAGACCGGCGCGACCTGGCTTTAGTTCTGGGAGGAGGCTGGCGCTGGCTTTGCCGGAGAGCGCGGCTGAAGGTCGAGAAGTTCTCCTTCGGCGAGGACGTGAATGCGATCCCGGATGCCGCGGCGCTCGGCATCGGCGACCAGGCGCAGGGGTGGTTCGTGCATGGGCTCGCGGCCAAGGCGGAAGGTGCCAAAGTGCATGGGCACCATCTGCTCGGCACCGAGATCGACAAAGGCCTGGAGCGCTTCTTCGGGGTTGGTGTGTACGGCGCGATAGCTGTCCGGGAAGTAAGCGCCGATGGGAAGCAGGGCGGTTTGGGGATGGAGGCGCTCGCCGATCTCGCGGAAGCCGGGGAAGTAGGCTGTATCGCCGGAGTGGTAGACGCTGGGTGCGCCCGGAGCGGCGTCTGCAGAGCGCAGGACGTAGCCGCCGAAGCCGCGGTGGGTGTCGCGGAACATGCGTGCTCCCCAGTGCTGCGCGGGCGTCATGGTGATGTGGAGGCCGGCGGCGACGGTGCTTTGCCACCAGGTGAGGGTGTGGACTCGGGAGAAGCCAAGGCGGCTCACGAGATCTTCAACACCGGCAGGGACCACGACCTCGGGCGCAGTGCCCCGGAGGCGGCGAGTGCGCCGGATGGCGCGACGCAGGGAGGCGATGTTGAGGTGGTCCATGTGGGCGTGGGTGAGCAGGACCACGTCGATGGCAGGGAGGGAGCGCCAGTCAAGGCCCGGGTGGCGCTGACGGCGAAGGACGACAAGGGACCGGGTGAAGACAGGATCGACCAGGGCGGTGCGACCGCCCAGTTCAATCAGAAAGGAGGAGTGGCCGATAAAGGTGACGGCATCCGGGGCGGAGGCTCGCTGGTACCGCCGGGGGGCGCCGCTCATGGGCCGCTGGTGACTTTCGCGGACAAGGCGCCACATTTGACGCAGCTTGTTGGTGGCGGATGGGTGTGGGCGACGGATGGCGTGGGGCAAGAGCGACCTCCATACGGATAAGACGCGATGTTGGCCAGGATGGTCTCCGGATGGTCGCGGGATGGTCTCCGGATGGTCGCGGGATGGTCTCCGGATGGTCGCGGGATGGATTCCGGATGGACTCTGCACGGCCGGAATGGCGGGATGACTCGGCCGGAGGCTACGGCTGAGAGAGTCGCCGCATCCCTTTAAGGACTGTTGAGATGGCCGGCAGCAAACGAACCTGGGCGGGCGGAGATCCGCGCGGTGAAGCTTGGCGTTGCGGAGGAGATGAGCGGACATGGGCGCAGCACGACCAGAGATGGATCACCGGGCGCACGAGGTGGTGAAGTCGCGCATCTGGGAGACGGTATCGCACTCGCCGCTGCACAACCTTTGGGATTTCCAGGGTGTGCCGGTGCAGCTGGTGCTGAAGCGGACCTACACAGCGTTCATGGACGACAACCTGCTGTCGCGGGCGGCGGAGCTGGGGTACTACTTTCTGTTTGCGCTGTTTCCCACGCTGATCAGTGCGTCCGCGATCTTTGGGATTGTGGCGCGGTCCAGCGGTTTGTACCTGAAGCTGCTGAACTACCTGGCGTTGGTGATTCCGCCCTCGGCCATGGGGCTGGTGATGGAGACGTTTACCCAGACGACGAAGGCGAGCTCCGGCGGGAAGATTACGTTTGGGCTGGTGGCCGCGCTGTGGTCGGCTTCCGTGGGCTTCGGCGCCATTCAGGACACACTCAATATCGTCTACAAGGTTAAGGAGACACGGCCTTACTGGAAGGTGAAGAGCGGCGCCATTCTGGTG
Organism: uncultured Acidobacteriaceae bacterium; assembly: GCA_964242025.1. Classification (GTDB taxonomy): domain Bacteria; phylum Acidobacteriota; class Terriglobia; order Terriglobales; family Acidobacteriaceae; genus Edaphobacter. The sequence goes on along the minus strand of CAXSZW010000027.1, from coordinate 502 downwards.
ACGATCCTGCTCTCGCTGGTGGTGATCCTGATTCTGGCGTCACTGCTGGGGGGCGACCTGACGGCTCGGTTTGTAGGCAGCCACCTCGCCCAGCACGCGATCTCCATAACCGCCGAGACAGTGATTCGTGTCGCGGCTTGGACGCTGGCGACGGCATTGCTGATTTTGCTGTTTTCAATCATTTACTTCTTTGCGCCGGACGTGCAGCGGAAGCGTTGGCACTGGCTGACGCCGGGCGCGGCGCTGGCGATCCTGGCCTGGCTGGTCGCATCGATCGGTCTGCGGGTGTATCTCCACTTCTTTAACAGCTACTCGGTGACATACGGCTCACTGGGCGGCGTGATTATCCTGCTGACGTGGTTTTATGTGACCGGGCTGATGCTGCTGCTGGGTGCGGAGCTGAACTCGGAGATCGCCGCGGCTGTCTATGAGCGGCAGTTGAAGGCTGAGGGCAAGGTGCCGGAGCAGGCCGCCGCGACGGGCTCCACCCCGGTCCAGGTTA
>CAXSZW010000026.1:0-16415 GCA_964242025.1 uncultured Acidobacteriaceae bacterium | reverse complement strand
GGCAGGGTGGGGTATCGGGCGAAGCCCGACCGCACTCCTTTCCCGGCCAAAATCGTTTCCGTACCCATTGACTGCAGTTTCTCCTGACCCCTGAAACCTGACCCCTCCATTTGCCTGCTACCCTCAACTCACCATGCCCGACCCGCAAGCCCTCCTCCTTGCCGCGCTCAAACGCCTCCTCGAGCAGCGCCAGACCCTCCCGCGCCAGGACGCCCGCACCCTCCTCGACTCATTACTGGAAAACGACCTCTCCGCATCCGAACCCCGCACCGCCGCCCTCCTCGGAGCCCTCGCCGCCCGTGGCGAAACCGAAGACGAGCTCGCCGGCTTCGTCGATTCACTCCGCGCCCACCTCATCCCCATCCCATTAACAGCATCTGAACGAGCGCTCCTGGTAGACACCTGCGGCACCGGCGGAGACCTCAGCGGCACCTTCAACATCTCCACCGCCGCCGCTCTCGTCGCCTCCGCAGCCGGCGCAATGGTCGCCAAGCACGGCAACCGCGCCGTCACCTCCCGCTCCGGCTCGGCCGACGTCCTCGAAGCCCTCGGCATACCCGTCGACCTCTCCCCCACGCAGGCGGCTGTCGCTCTTCGGACCCACGGCTTCGCCTTCCTCCCCGCCCCCTCCCTCCAACCCGCCATGAAGGCCCTCATGCCCCTCCGCCGAGCCCTCGGCGTCCGCACCGCCTTCAACATCCTCGGCCCCATGACCAACCCCGCCGGAGCCCAGGCCCAGGTCATCGGCGTCTACGCCCCTCACCTCGTTCCCGTCGTCGCCCGTACCCTCGCCCGCCTGGAAACCCGCCATGCCTTCGTCGTCAACGGCAGCATCGGTGCCGAAGATACGTATTTGGACGAGTTCTCCCTCTCCGGCCCCTCCACCGTCGCCGAGGTCCGCAACTCAGAAGTCACCTTCTCCACCGTCTATCCCGAGCACTTCGGCCTCCCGTCTGCCCCCATCGAATCCCTAACCGGCGGCACCGCCCAAACCAACGCAAAGATCCTCCAGGACGTATTCGCCGGCACCCCTGGTCCCCCGCGACACGTCGTCGTCATGAACGCCGCCGCCGTCCTGGTCACCACCGGTCTCGCAGCGAATTTCCTTGACGGCGCACACCTCGCCGCAGCTACTATCGACGCAGGCAAAGTTCAGACCTTGGTCGCCAGCCTGACCTCATTTCGTCCCACCCCGGAGTAACTTTCCAGGTAGTAACGAAGGTAGGGTATTTGATCATGCTGCGGACTACCTTGATACAAGCCTAAGTCCTTTCTTTTCAAATTTTTGCATCATAACGCGTAGGGTAGGGGATAGATGGCACGAGTGACAGGAATCGGCGGTGTTTTTCTCAAAGCGAAGGACCCAAAAGTCCTCAACGCCTGGTACGCAGAAAACCTCGGCATCGAGATCTCCGCCTGGGGAGCCAACTTCGCCTGGTCGGACGAGATCCCCGCCGGAACCGGCAACACCGCCTGGTCCCTCTTCCCCGAATCCTCCACCCACTTCGGCCCCGGTTCCCAGACCGCCATGATCAACTACCGCGTCGACGACCTGGAGGCCCTGCTCACCAAACTGGCCGCCGCCGGCGTCACCATCGACCCCAAGCGCGAAAGCGCCGAATTCGGCCACTTCGCCTGGATCATCGATCCCGAAGGCAACCGCATCGAGCTCTGGCAGCCCCTCGCCAACTAGCGGCCCTGCGAGACCACCGCAAACACCGCCCCTTGCGGATCCATCCCCTGCACAATCCACGACCCGCCCGGCACCTCGTGCGGCCCCATCATCACCTGCCCCCCACCCGCCTTGATCCGCTCCACCGCCGCATCCACACTCGGTACGTTGATGTAGTACAGCCAGAACGGATGCGGTACCTGCGGCATCCGGGTCATCATCCCGCCGCCCGCCCCACCCGTGCCAAACACCCGGTACACCCCCATCGGCCCCATATCCACATCCGTCTCCTTCACCCATCCAAAGAGCTCGGAATAAAACGGCCACTCGACAGCAAAGTCCCCCGCATGGAGTTCGTGCCAGCCGATGTAGCCTGGGCTATTTGTTGTGGATGGTGGTGGCTGAGGGGTGCCGCTGCCTTTGAACAGGATGAACATGGCTCCGTGGGGATCGGCCATGACGGCAAAGCGGCCTACTTGAGGGATATCGGAGGCGGGGCGGATCAGTGAGCCGCCTGCGGCTGTCACTTTACCCACGTATTCGTCCACATCCTCCACGCCAATGTAGCCGGACCAGCCCGGGCGTGCGCCGCGTGCCGCAGCGTCCTGGGGGATTTCCATCAGGCCGGCGATGACGGCCTGACCCATTGAAAAGAGCGTGTAGGGCTGACCAGTCGTCGTGTCCGTCGCCGCGTCCCAGCCCACAACCCCTTTGTAAAAGGCCTCTGCAGCCTTGGTGTCGGTGGTCATCAGGTCGTACCAGACGAACTTGCATTGTTGGTTGGACATGGCGGCGAATCCTCTCTCTTCCGTCGGGGAAAGTCTAACCCGGCACAGCCAATTTAGGCCCGTGAAATCCACTGGCGGCTGCGGATTTACGATAGCTTCATGTCTAAACCGCAACCGGGCCGGCTCGAAGTGATCGTCGGGCCCATGTTTTCCGGCAAGTCGGAGGAGCTGATTCGGCGGCTCAAGCGCGCCCGCATCGCACGGCAGCGTGTCATCTGTTTCAAGCCGGATATCGATATGCGGTACCACCGCACCTCCATCGCGAGCCATTCCAATCAGCAACATGAGGCAACGACGATCGCCAACGTTGAGCGATTGCGTGAGGCGTTGGCGGAAGTGCTTACGAATGTTGAGGTTATCGGCATCGATGAGGCGCAGTTCCTCGAGGACGGCATCATCCCGCTGGCGATGGACCTGGTTCACATGGGCAAGCGCGTGTTGATTGCGGGGCTCGATACGACGTTTACGGCGGAGCCATTTGGGCCGATTCCGGCGCTCATGGCCATTTCGGATGAGGTGACGAAGCTGTCTGCGGTGTGCATGGTGTGCGGAGCTCCGGCGATTCATACCCAGCGGCTCGGCCAGAGCCAGGAGCTTGTGGTGGTGGGGGCGGCCGGGGTCTACGAGGCTCGTTGCCGGGCCTGTTTTCAGCCATTTACGGACGATCATGGTTCGGAGCAGATGGAGCTGCCATCGGTTGCCGCTGCTGGTTGATGGTGTCCAACTTGTGGTGAATGGTATGGCTAACGTGGATGAGGAGCAGCGACTCAAATCGGAAGGGCAGATTTGGACGCTAGCCTCACACCCTAAGCCCCACATCTCAGAAGCGAGATGTGGGGCCGCGGTCTGCAAATCACGTCAGGTCCGGGTCGCTTTGGCCCTTAAGACCAAGATGACGTTTGCCACGAATAGACATAGTGATCCGGCGATGAGGATCGAGAGAACGCCGGACCCGCGCAGAAACATGAAGAGCAGACCGGCGAGTATAGAAACGTTGATGATAATTGCTCTCATACGAAGCGTCATTGCTCATCCTCTTAGTGCTTGGAGAACATCTCCTGGACGTCTTTGCGGAGGGCCAACGAGCTGCCGAGGCGGGCGTAGTACATGTGACCGCCGGGGTACATGTGGACCTGGACGCGGGTTGGGTCGCCCATGATGGGGATCTCATTGACGGTGAGGACCGAGCCCATGAAGGGGCAGGAGAGGTCTGCCCAGCCGTGGGCGATGAGGACGCGCATCTTGGGGTCGGTGGCGACGGCAACGCGGAGATCGGTTGAGGCGGCTGCTCCGCCGAAGGCTCCGTTGCGGCTGCCGCGGTCCCAGTTACGGGAGACCTCATCGGACAAGGCGTTGTAGCGGCCGTCCGTCTTCCAGCCGACGATGCGGGTGACCCAATCGACCATCGCGGTCGTTGTTGGGGCGATGATGGAGAGCAGGATGGGGTCGTTGGTCTCCTGGTAGGAGGCGTAGGGGAAGGGGTCGTAGGCGGTGACGTTGGGGTCATACCGGCTGCCGAGCTTGCCGGTCTCGCGGAACTCCTCGCGGAGGAAGGCCTGGGTTTCCAGACGACCGCCGGACTGCTTGACGAAGGTGGGGTCGAGGCCGGTGAGCTCAGTAACCTTCTTGACCACGCGGGGAGTGGCCTGCGGGTCGGCAAAGCCGTGGATGAGGTCGGTGGCGTACTCGCCCTGGACGTACTGGAGGACGGGAGCCATGGATTCGTTCGAGAGGGTGCCCTTGCGCTCAAAGTTAGCCGCGACGATGGAGGGGAGGGTGACCATGAAGGGGACGGGCGAGATCTGGTCTGAACCGCTGGTGGGAGCGAGCGCCGGGGAGACCATGACAATGCCGTTCATGGCGACGCCGATCTGCGACTGGAGGTATGCGGCGAGGCGGGGGACGCGGTAGCCGCCATAGGACTCGCCGGCGAGGTACTTGCGGGATTGGAGGCGGCCGGTCTTGACGAGGTAGTCGTAGATGATCTTGGAGAGGTAAGCGATGTCCTGGTCGGGGCCGTAGAAGAGCTTTTTGGTCTCGTCCATGTTGACGAGGGAGCGGGAGAAGCCGGTGCCGATGGGGTCGATGAAGACGATGTCGGTGAAGTCGAGCCAGGTGCCGGGGTTGTCGGTGAGGGTGGCGGGGTCTGAGGGGGACTGGCCTTCGGCGCCGAAGTTGACGCGCTTGGGGCCGATGGCACCGAGGTTGAGGTAGACCGACGCGGCGCCGGGGCCGCCGTTGAAGGCGATGGTGATGGGGCGGTTGGGGCCGTCGACGATGTACGAGGTGAAGACGACTTCGCCGGTGGCTTTGCCTTCCGGGCTCTTGACGGGGAGGGTGCCGACGGTGGCGGTGTACTTGAGGGTTTTGCCTTCGAACTGGATGGACTGCTCGACGTGAGCGTCGGGTGGGAGGGGGTTCTCCATGGCCTTGTCTGCGGCGGCGTCCGGCTTGGCGTCGGCGGGAGGGGTGGGGCGGTTGGGGCGGCCCTGGGCGCTGGCTGGAGCGTGGAGCGCGGGCACGGCAAGCAGAGCGAGAACGAGGGTCAGGCGGATGGAATTCATAGGCTAACGATACATGGGAGGGCTGCGATTTAACAGGAAGTATCGTCTGCGACGGGGATAGGATTGCCGCGACGCTCCCTTCGGTCCCGATCTGAAGGTAGAAGAGGATTATGCGCTTGAAAACATATGCGTCAAGGAGCATGCTGTATGAAGTGGACGATCCTCTTCGATGAGGCTTTTGAACGGGAGTTTAACGTGCTTGCCGAAACGGTGCAGGACGAGCTTTATGCGCAGGCTTTATGGATCGAGCGGTTTGGGCCTGAGGCGGGACGTCCACGGGTGGACACCTTGAAGGGCTCACGCTACGCCAATATGAAGGAGTTGAGGTTCGACGCGGCTGGCGGTGTATGGCGCGTGGCCTTTGCTTTCGATCCGAAGCGGCAGGCGGTCTTGCTTGTGGCAGGGGACAAATCCGGCGGAGGCGAGAAGCGCTTTTACAAGAAACTCATCGAGAAAGCCGACAGCCGTTATGAACTCCATTTACAGCGCGCAGAGGATGACGCGAAGAAAACGAAAGGAAGGGCGAGATGAAGACACTTCGCGAGAAGCTGGACTTTCTGCCTGCAGGCAGGCGGAAGGCAATCAAACAACGTGCGGCGGTCCTGATTGGCGAGGAGATGACGATGCGTGAGTTGCGGAAGGCACGGAAGATGACGCAGGCGGAGTTAGCCAAAACGCTGGGGGTCAACCAGGAACAGGTTTCGCGGCTTGAGAGACGGAGTGACCTGCACCTTTCTACGCTGCGTAGGTCCATTGAGGCGATGGGAGGAACCCTATTGCTGATTGCCGAATTTCCGGGGACTGGACCCGTGACGCTGAAAGGCGTAATCAATCTCGACGCGTGAGCGCTGGTCAGCCCGTTTGAGAGAGCAGGAAGGGGATGGCAGGTTTAGATCTGGGAGCAGGGGAGGGGGCTGAGGATGAGGTTGGTGATGTTGCTGACGATTTCTTCATAGGCGTAGCGGGGGTCGGATTTGAGCTTCTTCCAGGCGGGGTCAGCGGAGAAGGTGGCCCAATTACGGGTGAGCTCCGCCATGTCGGCGAAGGTGAGCATGTAGGTGAGGGCGGGTTGGCGGGGGCCGATGAGGGTGTCGGCGAAGAAGACGGGATGGAGGCCGGTGCGCTGGAAGAGGTCGAACTCGCCGTGGTGGAACATCTCCATTTTGCGGATGTGGGCGGCGGGGCTGGGGCTTTCGTAGGTGCGGAGCTGGAAGATGCGCGGAGTGTGGGTGGCGGCGGAGGGGGGTGGGGAGAGGCGGGGCCAGCCGGGGAAGGCGGTGAGGAGGGAGCTTTCCACGCGGCGAAAGGCTGGGGCAGTGGCCGGGGCGGCCCAGAAAGGCGCGGCGTGGGTGAGGAAGGCGGCGTCCTCGGTAAGGCGCTGGTCGAGTTGGGCGAGGAGGTCCAGCGAGGTGGCGGGGATGAGGAGGTAGAGGGTGGGGGTTTCTGGGCCGATGTCCAGGCGGAAGGCGCCGATGGGGGTCAGGCCGAGGCGGTTGAGGGCGGGGATGAGGGCGTCGGCAAAGAAGGCCTCCGTGAGGGCGGTCTGAGGGCCGGACTGGAGGCGGTAGGCGCGGAGCTGGTAGAACTGCTGCGGCTGGGAGAGGGTCGCGGGGGCCTGCGCTGAGAGCGGAATGGTGGAGGCGGCGAGGGAGGAAAGCAGGAAGCGGCGACGGTGCATATGGGATCTCCTGAAGAGGGATTATCTTACGCAGGCGTGATCTCAGCAGAATTTACAGAGGCGGGGCGCATCTTATGGGAGAATCAGAGGGATTTCTGACAGGGATTTTCAAGGAGAACGAACGATGCGGCTGGCGATGAAGGGTTTGGCGTGTGGGTTGGCGGTGTGTCTGGCTGGGACGGCGTTGGCGGCGAAGAAGGATAAGGGACTGGTTGTGCCGCTGAAGACGAGCGCGGGCGAGGACGCGGGGACCGCGACGTTCAAGCAGGAGAAGGGTGACAAATTGATGATCAAGGTGGCGCTGAAGGGGCTGCCGAGTGGGGACCACGCCGTCCATATCCACGCGAAGCCGCTGTGCGAGGGCCCGGACTTCAAGACGGCGGGGGGGCATTTCAACCCGGATATGAAGCAGCATGGGACGATGAATCCGATGGGGCACCATGCGGGGGATCTGCCGCAGAATGTGTCGGTGGGGCCGGATGGGAAGGCGGAGAAGACGTTTACGGTCAACTATCTTTCCATGGGGACGGGGACGGCGAACGACATCCTGCTGAATGGGGGGACGTCGATTATGGTGCATGAGAAGGCGGACGACATGAAGACGGACCCGACGGGCAATGCCGGGAACCGGATTGCGTGCGGGGTGATTATCGAGGCGCCGCCGGTGAAGTGAAGGGTTTCGGCCTACCCCGGGCCTTTTGATGCAAAAATTTGATTCTAAAAGAGTTAGGCTTGTATCTACTGTGACGATTGCACCAAAGAGTGTGCAACGGTGCAGGACAGATTGAGGGGGCAAAGGGGCGAGGAGCAATCCTTGCCCTTTCTTCTGGCCGTTGTCTTTGGTTGACATTGCTGTAACCATTGTGGAACTTCGACGACGGGGGCTGCGTAAGGTTCCTGCATGGGCGTTCTCAACATGGCGATCCCGCTGCTGACCGGCTTCAACGCCGGGCAGATGAAGAACGGGCTCTTTCCCCTGGCGAAGGGGTTTGCTCCGGCGGGCGGTACGGAGGCTCGGGGGGCGGCGGGTGAGAAGCTGCCGCCGAGCGGGTTTGGGTCCAATGAAGCGCCGCCGAATCTGAAGACGCCCGAGGTGAGGTTGCAGCGCACGCCCGAACAGCAGGCCGAGCAGGATGCCCTGGCGGAGCTGGTGCAGCAGTGCATGGCCGGGGACCAGGGCGCGTGGCACCGGATGGTGACGGGGCAGCACAAGCGGGTGTTCGGGATCTGCTACCGGTTCACGGGTAGCCAGAGCGACGCGGAAGACATGACGCAGGACGTATTCCTGAAAGTTTACAAGAATCTGGCGAGCTTCGACCAGACGAAGGGGAGCTTTCAGACGTGGCTGACGACGCTGACGCGGAACATGCTGGTGGATCAGTTTCGGCGCAGCAAGTTGGAGCGGGCGACCGAGTCCATGGACGTGAGTATGAGCGGCGAGGACGATGGGCCGACGATTTCCGAGCGGCTGGCCGACAGCCGGCCAAGCCAGGAGCAGAACTACGCGGGGCTGGAGCTGAAGGCGAAGATCCAGGAGGCGCTGACGAAGGTCTCGCCGGAGCTGCGGGAGGCGGTCATTCTCCGCGACCTGGAGGACATGGATTACAAGGAGATTGCGCTGGTGCTGAAGATTCCGGAAGGAACGGTAAAAAGCCGTATATCCCGGGGTCGTGCGGAACTGGCGAAGCTGTTGCAACGTATAGAAAGGCAGGTGATGTAAGTGTCTAACATGCTGATATTCGATGATTTTGACGGGTACCACCCGAAGGCAGGGCCGTACTGCATGGCGTGCGAGGCGATGCTCGCGGATGCAGTGGACGAGACGCTGGGCGAGGTGGATAAGACGTGGTTCGACCGGCACATTGCGACGTGCGTGGTGTGCGCGGAGCGGTTTGCGAATGCGCAGCGCGGGTCCGCGTGGCTGGAGATGCTGAAGACGACCAAGCCGGAGCCCGGGATGGACCTGATGGCGCGAATTATGGCGCAGACGGTTGAGGCGGGGCCGATTCCGCAGCCGAGAGTGGAGGCCAAGCCGGTGCGGGTGAACAACTCACTGGGCGGCATGGTGATTCCCTTCCCGGTGATTGTGCAGCCGAAGGCCCCGTGGCGGATGCTGCTGGAGCCAAGGATGGCGATGACGGCGGCGATGGCGTTCTTTTCCATTGCGCTGACCATGAACCTGACCGGCATCCGCGTGAACCAGTTGAGCGCGAGCGACCTGAAGCCGGAGAGTCTGCAGCGGACGTACTACAACGTCAGCACCAAGGCGGTGCAGTACTACGACAACCTGCGCGTGGTGCATGTGATGGAGAGCCGCGTGGAGGATATCCAGGAGGCGCAGGAGGCCAGGCAGCACCGGCAGGCGGCTCCTCAGGATGGATCGCAGGACATGCCCAAGGCTGAGCCACAGGCCACGCCGGCTGCTCCGAAGCAGGAGAAGAAGCCGGAGGCCGGCGGGGGTATCAGCCAGCGGGATGAGCCGGTGCATGGAAACAGGGATGGTTGGGCCCGCTCGTCGCTTGTGGCCGCGGTGTTGCAGTTGAATCTGGCAGGAGGCCTGGGATGAGCACATTCGAGAACAGCAAGGAGCAGGCTTCAGCAGCAGATGCGGCGAGGCCGGCGGCGTACTGCCAGAATTGCGGCAAGCCGTTGGATCAGGAATCGATGCGCGTGGTTGGGCCGGCGGTGTACTGCGAGGCGTGCCTGGCGGCGCGGCTGAGCGGAGCTCCGGAGAGCGCGACGTCCGCGGGAGCGCCTCCGGCAGCGGCCTGGGCGGCGGGAACGTGGACGCCGAAGAGTGCGCCGAATCCGGCACTGGCGGCCCTGCTGGGGCTGATCCCCGGGGTGGGCGCCATGTACAACGAGCAGTACGCGAAGGGTCTGTTTCACCTGGTGATCTTCGTGGCGGTGATCAAGCTTTCCGATGTGAGCGGCTTTTTCGGCGTGTTTGTCGCCGGCTGGGTCTTCTATATGGCGATCGAGGCACATCACACGGCGAAGGCTCGCCGCGACGGGACGCCACTGCCGAATCCGTTTGGGTTGAACGAGCTGGGCGAGCGGCTTGGCTTCAACAAGTCCTGGGCTGTGCCGGGACAGCCTGCGGCTGGGACCGCTGCGGGCGCTTATCCGCCGCCGGCTTCGGCTTACGTTCCTCCGGTGGAGCCGGTGTATGGGGCGGCTGCGAACTCCGCGTACGCGCCGCCGGTGGCGACTCCTTACGGGCCGCCCGCGGGGACGTGGGGCTCGCCTGCGGAGGCTTACGATCCGGCTGCGGCGTATGCGGCTGGCGCGGCGAACTCCCCGTATGGGCAGCAGTATGGACCGGTGTATGGAGCAGGGTACGGGCCGGGGTATGTGCCGCCGGTGCAGAGCCCTTACGGGGTGCCGTATGCGCCGATGCCTCCGCTGACAGGCGTGGACCCGGCGTACGTGCCCAAGGCGAATCGCTTTCCTGCCGGGGCGGTGTGGCTGATCGGGCTGGGTACGATCTTCCTGCTTTCGACGACGGGGATCTTCCATACGGTGTTCGGCTGGACGCTGGTTGGCTTTGTGCTGATCGGGCTGGCGGTGTGGGTCTTCGTGAAGAAGATGATGGATACAGGCTCTTCGCTGGCGAACGATGGGACTGCCGGGTATCCGATCCGGATTGTGCGGTCGCTATGCTTCTCCGTGTGGATCTTTACGGTGGGCGTGCTGCTGCTGGCGAACGAGTACGACGTGGTGCCGTGGCGGAAGAGCTGGCCGCTGTTCATCATTCTGGCGGGCGTGATGGCGCTGCTGCAGCGGGCTGCCTATAACTCGGCGGCGCATGCCGCGTATGAAGCGGCACAGGTGGCACCATCTGCGGCGCAGGCTCCGAGCGCGGGGAATCCGTACAGCATTGTGCCGAGCGGCGCGACGTTGAGCCGCACGGATGAGCCGCAGAACAGCGACAAGCATGAAGGAGCTCTTTAGTCATGGCCAGCTATCCTCCACCGTATCCTCCGCCTCCGTATGGAGTTGACCCGCGGGATCAGCGGCGCATGCTGCGCGATCAAGTGAAGGCGCAGCGGGCAGCGTTCAAAGCGCAACGCGACTTTTACAAGCAGCAGCAACGCGGTGTGTTGATGCAGGCCAGGGCGATGCGGCGTGGGTCGATCCTGGGGCCGTTGATTGTGGTGGCCGTGGGCGTCATGCTGCTGCTGATCCGCATGGGGACGATTCCGTTTGCGCAGTTTGCGGGCTGGTACGGACGCTGGTGGCCGCTGCTGTTTGTGGCGGCGGGGCTGGTGCTGGTGGCGGAGTGGGCGTTCGACCAGACGCTGCACTCCGGGCAGCCTCAGTATGTGCGCAGGGGCGCGGGCGGCGGCGTGTTCTTCCTGCTGCTGGTGCTGGCGGTGACGGGAGCGATTGTCAGCGGGTACGAACGGCATGACATCTGGCACAACCTGAGCATCAATCCGGATAACTTTGCGGAGTTCATGGGCGACAAGCATGAACGCGAGCAGACGATCGACCAAAGCTTTCCGGCGGGGACGAGCCTGAACATTTCCAACCCGCACGGCGGGATTACGGTGGCGGGCAAGACGGACGATGGGCAGATTCACATCGTGGCGTACAAGGAGATCTACAGCCAGAACGACGATGACGCGGATAAGACGGCGCAACTCCTTTCGCCTGGGGTGGAGCTTGCGGATGGGCGGTTGAGCGTTACCGTTCCCTCGCGGGCGGGCTCTACGGTAGACCTGACGGTGACGGTGCCGGAGAGTGCGGCGACGACGATCACGTCCGGCAATGGGGATGTGCATTTGTCGGCGCTGAAGTCTCCGGTGAGCGTGACGGCGAACCATGGGGACGTTGAGGTGAGCAACGTGACGGGGTCGGTAACGGCGCACTTCAATCATCGGGACTCGTCGTTTTCCGCTCATGCGGTGACGGGGGACGTGACGCTGAAGGGCAATGCGGACGACCTGAACCTGATTGGCGTGACCGGGGCGGTGACGCTCGATGGGGACTTTTATGGCGACACGCACCTGGAGAAGATTGGCGGGGCGACGACCTTCCGGACCAGCCGCACGAACCTGACGTTCGCCAAGCTGAATGGCACGGTGGACATTAGTCCCGAGGCGGAGTTGACCGGGACGGAGATCGTTGGGCCGACGGTGCTGAGCACACGCAGCAGGAATATTGCGCTGCAGCAGATGTCCGGCGACGTGAACGTGAGCAACACCAACGGCTCAGTCGACGTGGCCAGCGTGGCCCCGCTGGGTGATGTGACGGTGAACGACCGGACGGGCTCGGTGACGCTGACGGTGCCGGAAGGCGCGGGCTTCAACGTGGATGCGCAGACGACGGGCGGGGATATTACGAACGACTTCGGCTTCTCCGTGCTGGAGGCGAACCACCGCAACAGCGTGAGCGCGAAGGTAGGCTCGGGCAAGGCGAGGATTTCGATTTCGACCTCGCATGGGGATGTTGCAGTGCGGAAGGGGGGAGCGGCCGTGCAGGAGACTGCGCCTGAGGCTCCGGCTGCTCCTGCTGCCCCTCCTGAGGCCCCGGCGAAGCCAGGTAAGGCGGGTAAGAATTCCAAAACGAAACAGGTGGGGACCAGCGTTACGTTCTGAATTCGATGGGGCGAAGGTTGCGTTCTCTGATGCAAACACGCGAATAGAAACGCTTGACACTCTTCGGTGCGCGGTGGCTTACTCTCTGACGCCACCACTTCGGAGAATCCTATGCGTTCTGTGTCCCGTGTGCGTCTTGTCCTGAGCTTTGTCCTGATGCTCTGCGGTGTTTGCGTGTCGATCCACGCGCAGGCTCCTATCCCCGCCAACCACATCCGGATTCACTATCACCGGTCGGATGCGGCATACACCGGCTGGACGGTGTACGCGTTTGGGGACACCACCGAGGATGGCAGCAACTTTGAAAGCGGTCCCGTGCAAGTGACCGGGACGGATGATTTTGGCGCATACTTTGACGTGGGTGTGACGTCTGCGGCGTTCACGGATGGCGCACAGGCAGTGGGGATCATCGTCCACATGGGCGATAACAAGGACACACCGGAGAACGAATACGCGAACCCGGCACAAGGCCTGAACTTCTACCAGTTGCAGGGCGCAACCAGCCTGACGACGACCAAGCCGACGCTTCCGACGAACCACAAGAACCCGAATCTTCCGGCAAACACGGCGCGGATCCACTTCTTCCGGCCGGACGGGGTGTACACCAACTGGACCGTCTACGCCTTTGACGATACGACCGCAGATACCAGCAACTATAACGCGGGGCCGATCTTCCAGACCGGCAGCGATGCCTACGGCGCCTACTACGATGTGCCGCTGAAGCCGGGCGGAAGCCTACTCGGTTTCATCGTTCATAACATTGCCACCGGCACGAAGAACACCCCGGCCGACCTGATTCTGCATATCGATTCTTACAACGAGGCGTGGATCATCTCCGGCGATCCAACGGTGTACCTGACCGAACCGACCGAGCAGCAAAAACTGAACGCAAACTTCCTGAAGCTGCAGGCGTTCTGGATCGATCGCAGCACCATCCTGATCCAAAGCGCGTATGTGCAGAGCGGTGGAAGCTACTATCTTTCAAGCGACGGCGGCGCAAACCTGGCGCTGGGACCTAACGGGGTGACCGGCGGTGTGCGTGTGGCACTGACTGCTGGAGGGTCGTTGACAGCCGACCAGATCGCCCGGTTCCCGCAGCTTGCGACCGGATACACCGTGCTGAACCTGCCCGCAAAGATTACGGCAGCAACGTATCTGGGGCTGGTGCAAGGGCAGCTCGCCGTAACGGTGCTGAAGGGCGATGGCACCTCCAGCTACGCAACCGGAGTGCAGGATGCGGGCGTTCTGGATGATCTGTATGCGTACAAGGGTGCGCTGGGCGTGGTGATTCGCAACTCCTCGCATCCGTCTGACTACTCTGACTTTGCCGACGATGAGAGCGGCAACGTGAAGGTCAAGGTCTGGGCTCCGACGGCGCAGACCATGAAGCTGCAGCTCTTCAACGCCTCCACCGATACCGCGCCGGCGAAGGTGGTGAAGATGCACCAGCACAGCGGGGTGTGGGTGGCGACGGTCGACAGCAGCTACATCGGCAAGTACTACCTGTTCGACGAGACGGTGTATGCCCCGAGCACACGCGCCATCGTCGAGAATCTGGTCACCGATCCATACTCGATTGACCTGGCGCTGAACGGGACCAAGAGCCGGCTGACCGATGTGGATGCCGACACGAACAAGCCGAACGGCTGGGACCAGAGCCAGTCGCCAACGCTGGCGCGCATCAACGACCTCAACATCTATGAGCTGCATGTGCGCGACTTCAGCATCGGCGACACCAGTGTGCCGGTGAAGCGGCGCGGCACGTACATGGCGTTCACGGAAACCAATAGCTACGGTATGAGGCACCTGCAGACGCTTGCCTCCGCAGGGTTGAAGGCCGTACACCTGCTGCCGACCTTCCACTTCAACAGCGTGAACGAAGACAAGACGACGTGGAAGACGACACCGCCGCTGGGCGGGTATGCTCCGGACGCGCAGGATCAGCAGGCCGCCGTCACCGCCATTCAGGGAGCGGATGGGTACAACTGGGGCTACGATCCGGACCATTACATGGCGCCGGAGGGCAGCTTCGCTGTGACCCCGGATGATCGCGTGATTGAGTATCGCAAGATGGTAATGGGACTGCACAACGCCGGCTTGCGCGTGATTCAGGATGTGGTCTTCAACCACACGAGCGGGTTTGGCGAGGCGACCAACTCAATCCTGGATGAGGTGGTTCCGGACTACTACAACCGGCTGGACGCGGACGGGAACCTGGAGACGGGCTCCTGCTGTGCGGATACGGCCACAGAACACGTGATGATGGGTAAGCTGCAGCAGGACGCCATCCTGTGGAACGCGAAGAAATACAAGATAGACGGGTTTCGCTTCGACATTATGAGCTTTACGTTTGTGAAGAACCTGCAGGACATCCAGAAGGCGCTGGCTAAGCTGACCTTGGCGAACGATGGCATCGAAGGCGCGAAGATCTATCTTTACGGCGAGGGCTTCAGCTTCGGCGAGACGGCGAATAGCGCGCTGGGCGTGAACGCGCAGCAATCCAACCTGTACGGCACACGGATTGGCAGCTTCAATGACAGGATCCGTGACGGGGTACGCGGCGGGGGGCCGTTCGACGATGAGCGGGTCCAGGGTTTTGCCACGGGACTTTTCACCGCGCCGAGCACCTACACCACGGGCATCGCAGGGACGGCTCCCGCGGATCAGCGTTCGACGCTGCTGCATCGCTCGGACTGGATCAAGGTTGGACTCGCGGGAAATGGGCGGGACTACCGCTTCACCGACGCAACTGGCGCGGTGATTACGGGCGGTCAGCTCGATTACCAGGGCCAGCCTACCGGATACACGGCGTCGCCGGTGGAAGCGGTCAATTATGTCTCGGTCCACGATAACCAGGACCTCTTCGACACGGTGCAGGTGAAGGCGCCGCTGACGGAGAACTCGACCACGCGGGCCAAGAGGCAGGCACTGGCGATGAGCCTCGTTGCCCTGGGCCAGGGCGTACCGTTCTTCATGGCCGGCGACGATCTGCTGCGGTCCAAGGATATGGATCAGAACAGCTATGACTCAGGCGACTGGTTCAACAAGATCGATTGGACCGGCAATGGAAATAACTGGGGGATCGGGCTGCCGATCGCGAGCCAGAACCAGAGCCAGTGGCCGTTCCAGCAGCCGCTGCTCGCAAACGGTGCGCTGAAGCCGCTGCCCAGCGACATTCAGAGCACGACGAAGGCGTTCCAGACGTTCCTCAGCATCCGAAATAGCTCCCCGCTGTTCCGGCTCGGCTCGACTGCGGATGTTCAGCAGCACCTGAAGTTCTACAACAACGGGCCGAACCAGACTCCGGGACTGATTGTGATGGAGCTCGCCGGGGATGTTAGCTTGTATCCGCCGTATAAGAAGATCGTTGTCCTGTTCAACGCGACGAGCCAGACGCAGACGTTTACCGATGCAGACTTGCAGGGGCTGAAGCTGGTGTTGCATCCGCTGCAGGCTGCCGCCGATCCCGCCTTGAACGAGGATGCAAGCTATAACAACAAGAAAGGAACCTTTGTTGTGCCGGCACTGAGCACGGCGGTCTTTGTCACCCAGAGCGGCACCAATTAGAGGCCGAGCAGCCCCGATCAAGACTCAGGTGAAACGACAAGGGGGGGCCGAGAGATCGGCTCCCCCATCTTTATTCAGAGAGTGATGCGGTTAGGTTCTGGGCGAGCGTGGGACTTCTGCGACTGCAACAGCTTGGGTGAGTCGGCAACGTGGAGAGCGACTCCAACATGTGAGGGAAATCGAGGCATAACAAGAACAGCCCACTCGGAAGAGTGGGCTGCTTGATGTTTATGCCGGCGATCACCTAATCTCCCACACACTTACGCGTGCAGTACCATCGGCCCAACGAGGCTTAACTTCCGTGTTCGGGATGGGAACGGGTGTGACCCTCGCGGTAAACTCACCGGCAAACTTTAGAAAGATGCTCTCGCGATCTTCCACAACTGAATAGATTGGGTGTTCCCAGACGTTGTTACTTTGTTGCGTTGTATCCAAAAGATATAACTACAAAGCTTGTTATTGAATGTTCTCTAGAACAGTGGACGTTCTCACTGCGCAGAGTAAATTCTATGGACAAGCCGAACGGGCGATTAGTACTGGTAA
>CAXSZW010000025.1:0-27648 GCA_964242025.1 uncultured Acidobacteriaceae bacterium | reverse complement strand
AGCCTGCGCGAGGTGATCGCGTTCCCGAAGACGGCGAAGGCGATCGACCTGATGGTGGACGCGCCGACGCCGGTCAGCGAGCAGCAGATGCGGGAGTTGAGTTTGCGGTCGGTGACGCGGAGCTAGGGCAAGGCGAGAAGAAGCGGCGGGATAAGGTGGGGTGTGGGCCCTCTTTATCCTGCCGCTTTTTGATGTGCGTTGAGGTTAGTTGCGCTTTGCCTTGTCCTGGTACATGACCTGGATGGTGAGGATTTCGTAGGGCTTGATGGGCACGGTGACGGTGTCGCCGCTGAGTGCGAGGTGCGGGCCTTCGACCTTCTCCATCAGGTTGGTTTCGACCGCGTACTGCGCGCCGGCGGGGACCTTGAGTTTTACCTCGCCAGCGGTTCCTGCCCACTCATACATGCGGTAGACGAGGGCGTCGGCGTCCTCGGCCTTCTTGAGGGCGGTGAGGGTCACGTTGGGGTTTTCGACCGCGCCCCAAGAGCCTTGGGCGGGCATGGCGCCTTCGTGCGCGAAGACCTGTGCGGCGCGTATGGGGTCGTTCATCTCGTACCCGCGGCGAACCGTCTGGGCCTGCTTCCAGCCGCCAGCGTGGGGATACATGGCGTACGTGAAGTGCTGCGTGCCGCGATCCGCGTCGGGGTCCGGCCAGGTGGGCGACCGCAGCAGCGTGAGCCGCAGCAGGTTGCCCACGGCGTCATAGCCGTACTTGGAATCATTCAGCACGGAGAGGCCTTGCTTGTCGTCTCCCAGGTCTGCCCACCGCAGCGCGGGGACCTCGAACTGGGCCTTCTCCCAGGAGTTGTCGCGCTTCGTCGTGCGCTCGATGGAACCGTATGGAATCTCGTAGCTCGCCTTGCCGGACGTGGCCGCCAGCGGGAATGCCGCCTTCAGCAGGACGTGGGTCTCGTGCCAGTCGACGTCGTTCGCCACCTCCACAAAGTCCGCTCCTTCATCGAGCGATAGCTCCTGCACAAACTTCGAGCTCTGCCAGGTCCTCGCCACCCGCACGGCCGCCCGTAGCGCACCGCGATCCACCAACGCGACCGAGTCCACGCCTTCGATCGGAGTCATCTTGTCCAGCGTGCCGGGATCAATGTTCCAGGCGTCATACTGCTTCGGCGTGTCCTTGAACGTCTGCAGTTGGTTTCCGCAGGCACCCGCCGCAATCGTCTCCAAGCCATGCGTCTTCAGGCTCGTCACGCAGCCCGTCTTCTTATCGATCGCGAGGCTCACGACCCCGTTATCGAGCGTCACCGCCGAGGTTCCATCCTCCACCTTCACGCCTTCCGTCGAAACCTTCTTCCCGCCGTGCGTCACACGCAGCACGTTATATCCCAGCGCCGGCACCGAAACCCTCGCCAACACGGTATACGTATTCGTCGCCGCGTCCATCGTCACGACCTGCATGGGCACGGCCTTACCCGCCGCGTCCATCACGGCGACGCCCTCCGTCTTATCCGGCATCTGCACGGTCAGCTTGACCGTCTCCGTCCGGGGCCAGGCCAGCGTATTCACCAGCATCACCGGCACCCCATCCTTCACCCGCGTATCGATTCCCGCAGCCAGCGTCTTTTCGGCCCCGTCGCTAATCTCGCGGTCGCTGTGAAAGACCTCCGTATAGTCCTTCTGCGCGTCGCGGTAGATCACCGCGATGCCAGACCCCGCCGCCAGGTCATGGAACTGGTTGAAGGTAATCTTCTTCCAGTTCTCCGTCAGCTCCTGTGCCGGATAGGCCCGCCCCTTCAGCCACGCAAACGCCGCCAGCTTCTCGGCATCGAGCGTCGCCGCCTCGGTCTTGCGGTTATCCCGCTTATGCGCCGCCTGCGTGGTGTAGATGCCGCGGTGATACTCAAAGTAAAGCTCATCCTTCCACGTCGGCACGCCCATCGCCCCATCCGCACCGGCCTTTGGAGCCGTGTATCCCTTCGCAATCGAGTCGTAGTTCCAGACCGGCGAATCCGGACTCAGCTTGCCTTCCACATTCGTGAAGTAGTGCTGGGCCGTCCCGTACTTCATCTCCGGAGCCGCCGTCTCCGGCTTCTTTTCCGCTGCAATCCAGTGGTCCGCCTGGTCCAGCATCGCGCGCGTTGGGCCGCCGCCATGGTCGCCGATTCCGTACAGGTCCAGCATCTCAGTCGTCCCGGGGTTCCGCTGCGCGCTTTCTGCAAAGTCCGCGCTAATCCGCGTCGGATTGACGTTGTCATGCACGTAGTCGGTGGGGAAGTAGGTCAGCACCTTGCTGCCATCGGGCGACTCCCACCAGAACAGCCGGAACGGCAGCGTGTTGGTGTCGTTCCAGTGCATCTTCTGCGTCAAAAAGTAGTCCAGCCCGCTGCGCTTATAGATCTGCGGAAGTTGCCAGTTATAGCCAAACGAGTCCGGATTCCAGCCGATCCGCGCCTCCACCCCGTACTCTTTTTTGAACTCCCGCTGCCCCACCAGCAACTGCCGCACCAGGCTTTCGCCATCGGGGATATTCAGGTCCGGCTCCACCCACATGCCGCCCACAATCTCCCAGCGGCCCTCCTTCACCCGCTGCTTGATCTGCGCGTTCAGGTCCGGATACTTATCCGCCATCCACTCCGTATACTGCGCCGCGCTCTGGCTGAAGGTGTAGTCCGGATACTCATTCATCAGTTGCAGCGCCGTGGTAAACGTCCGCTTCACCACGTCGATGGTCTCGCTCCGCGGCCAGAGCCACGCCGCGTCGATATGCGCATTTCCGGCCAGGTCCACCTTCGCGCCCGCCAGCACGCCATGCAGCGACGCAAGAATCCCCTGCGCCTTCACCAGCGACGCATCGAACCTCGCCTGATCTCCGGCAGCCAGCGCCCTCTCATCGATTGCCGCCACTGCCTCCTCCACCTTCGGCAGCAGGTCTTTTCTGGGGATCGCCAGCTCGGGCAGTATGTTCGCCGCCGCAATCGCCTGCACCCGGATATCTTCGGGACTCGGCCTGGCCTTGGTCGTCCCTTCGTCCGCCGGCTCCACCCGCAGGCTCACGCCGGTAAACGTCTTCTCATCCACGGTATGCAGCAGCTTCACCGCGACCAGGACCTTGTCGCCCGGTCTGGCCGGCTGGAACAGCACAATCGGCTCCAGGTCATCGCCCAGCGCGACCCGCCGCCCGTTGAAGTAGATGATCTCCGGCATGGGCCCGTTGGCGTTCGCCCGAAACTGGAACCACACCCGCGATCCCGTGATGTCATATCCGTTCAAGGTCTTCGGCACCGTGATCTCACGCCGAAACCAGACTGCATCCTTCGGAGCCTTACCCTGGTTCGGGTCCTTGGCACCCCTCTCCCTCGGCGACATCTCCGTCCACGCGGAGTCATCCAGCCCCACCGCCTCACCATGTGCCACGTCGCCCGCATGGAACTTCCACGCGCCCGCCGGCAGGGCCGTCAAGGTCTCCAGCGTATGCAGCTTGGTCAGCGCCGCGGGGGAGAGATTCTTCTGCTCCCGCACCGGGGTAAACGATTGTCCAACCGCCGCCTGCCCAACCGCCAGACCCGCCACCACTCCACACACAACCGCAACCGTCCGAATACGCATGACCGCAAGCCTAGCAAATCGCGGCCCACCCTGTAACGAACGCAGGCTAATCCTGCGGCTCCGCCTCCGCCACATGCACCTCAGCCGCCTGCAGCGACTCCGCCGTCAGCTGGTCCGCATTCCGCAGCGCCGGGAACACGATCGCTGCCGTACCCGTCACCACCAGCGACCCAATTCCCCCGATCACAACCGCCCGCACCGCGCCCCACCAGCTCGCCGTCAGACCGCTTTCGAATTCGCCAAACTCATTCGACGCGCCGATGAACAGCCAGTTCACCGCGCTGACCCTGCCGCGCATCTCCGGCGGCGTCGCCAGTTGCAGGATGCTGGAGCGGATCACCACGCTGACCATATCGCTTGCCCCTACCAGCAGCAGCGCCACCATGCTGACCCAGATGGACCGGCTGAGGCCGAAGAGCACCGTCGCCGCGCCAAAGATTCCCACGCACACCATCATGGTCTTGCCCGCGCGCCGCTGGATCGGTTTGAAGACCAGGAAGAGGCTGACCGCCAGCGCGCCCAGGCTGGGCATGGCGCGCAGCACACCCAGGCCTGTTGGCCCGGCATGGAGGACGTCATGCGCAAAGATCGGCATCAGCGCCACGGCGCCGCCCAGCAGCACCGCAAAGAGGTCCAGGCTGATCGAGCCCAGCAGAAGCCGCGTCTGCACCACGTAGCGCAGCCCCGCCAGTACCGTATTCATGTTGAACGCCTTCTTCGGCCCCGCGACAGCTCTGACCCGGATGGCCCCCACCAGCGCCAGGAAGCCGCACATCATTGCCAGCGTAAAGCAGTACACCACCGGCGCTCCCTGCCACTTGCCCAAGGCAGCGATGGACGCCGTAAACAGGAACCCGCCCACCATTGGACCCGTCGCATTCGCCACCTGAAAGACGGTCGCGCCCCAGGTCACGGCGTTGACAAAGTCGCCCTTCGGCACCAGGCTGGGCAGCATGGCGCTGGCCGCGGGTCCGGAAAAACATCGGCCCATGCCGATCAGAAACAGCACCGCATAGATGGGCACAATGCTCCCAATTTTATGGATCGAGATCCACAGCAGCACGGCCGTACACACCGCCTGCAGCGCATAACAAGCCAGGATCACGTAGCGCTTGTCATACCGGTCCGCCACATGCCCCGCCGGCAGCACAAACAGCAGCCCGGGCAGAAACAACGCCAGCCCCGTGTACCCCAGGCTTAGCGCGGAATGCGTAATCTGATACACCTGCCAGGCTACCGCGACACTCTGCGCCTCTGCCCCCAGGATCACCAGCAGCCGTGCCGATTGGTACAGCCGGAAGTCCCGTGACCGGAACGCCGCACCCTTGGCGCCGGCCGGCTCATCCACGTGCGCAACTGCGTTCGTACTCCCCATTCGCCTTATCGTTTCATACTCCGCGCCGTTTCCCCCGCTCAAAACCACAAACACCCGTATCGAGTGACCTAGAATAGCCTCACACCCTTTCACCCGGAGACCAACCCCTCATGCGTTTCGTCCTCCCTGCCGCCGCACTCGCACTCTTCAGCACCATCTCGTTCGCCCAGATGATCCATGGCAAGGACGGCATCACCCTGCCCCCAGCCCCCCAGACCGCCAAGTTCCCCGTCACCGATACCTACAAGGTCGAAGGCGCACCCGACGCCCAGGTCACCGACCAGTACCGCTGGCTCGAAGACCCCAAGTCCCCCGAGACCCGCGCCTATATCACCACCCAGAACGCCTACACCCAGAAGTATCTCGACCAGCTACGCTCCCTGCCCGAAACCCGGACCCAGATGGCGGCGCTCCTCCGCACCGACTCCATGTCCACCCCCACCCGCCGCGGCCAGAACTACTTCTTCTCCCGCCGCCTCGCCACCGAGAACCAGGGCTCCATCTACATGCGCACCGGCCTCCACGGCACGGACACCAAGCTCATCGACGGCCCATCCCGCTCGTCCGACGGCAACACCAGCGTCAACCTCCAGGGCCTGACGCAAGACGGCTCCATCCTCATCTACGGCGTCCGTGTCGGCGGCGCAGATGAATCCGAAGTCCACTTCTTCGATGTCGCCACCCGCAAGGACGTGTACGACGTCCTCCCCAGCGCCCGTTACGCCGGCGTCCAGGTCGCCCCGGACAAGAAGGGCATCTATTACTCCCGCTTCTTCCCGCATGAGGGCACTCGCGTCTACTTCCACGTCCTCGGCACCCCGGTAGGACCGGACACCGACACCCTCATCCTCGGCCACAGTTACAAGAACGAGCCTCTCGGCGAGATCGACGGAATCGGCTGCCGCATCACCGCCAACGGCCACTTCCTCGTCCTCTCCATTAACCGCGGCGTCCCCGCCAAGCGCGAGGACATCCTCCTCAAAGACCTCCGCGTCAAGGACGCCCCACTGGTCCCCCTCGTCTACGGCATCGACGCCCGCTTCTCAGAGCTCAACGTCGGCGATGAGTTCTTCGTCGACACCGACTACAAGGCCTCCAACCACCGCATCCTCCGGGCGCAGCTCGGCGTCAGCCCCGATAAGTGGAAGACCATCATCCCCGAAGCCAAGGACGTGCTCGAATCCGTCAGCATCGTCGGCAACAAGTTCTTCATCCTCCGCCTGCATGACGTAAAATCCGACCTCTCCATTTACGATCTCGGCGGCCGCGAAGCCGGAAGCATCGCCTTCCCCGGCATTGGCGCGGGCTCCGGCCTCTCTGGCCGCGCGGAAGACCGCGACGGCTTCTACACCTTCCAATCCATCATCACCCCGCCCACCGTCTTCCATTACGACGTTGAATCCGGCAAGAGCGACGTCTTCTACACCGATAAGGTCCCCTTCGATCCCAACGCCTATGACCTCAAGGAGGTCTTCTACACCTCCAAAGACGGCACCCGCGTCCCCATGTTCATCGCCGGCAAAAAAGGCCTCAAGCGTGACGGCACCGAGCATCTCCTCATGACCGGCTACGGCGGCTTCGCCCTCTCGGAGCTGCCCACCTGGAACCCCGAGTACGCCTGGTGGCTCCAGCAGGGCGGATGGTTCGCCCTTCCCGACCTCCGCGGCGGCAACGAGTACGGCGAAGCCTGGCACCAGGCCGCCATGTTCGAGAAAAAGCAAAACGTCTTCGACGACTGGTACGCCGCAGCCCAGTACCTCATCGACCAGAAGTACACCAGCCCGGAGCACTTTGCCATCCGCGGCCGCTCCAACGGCGGGCTGCTGATGGGTGCCTCCATGACCCAGCGCCCGGACCTCTTCGGCGCCATCTGGTGCGGCTACCCCTTGCTCGACATGCTCCGCTACCAGCGCTTCCTCATGGGCCGCACCTGGACCACGGAATACGGCTCCGCTGAAAACCCCAAGGACTTCGCCTACATCGCCAAATACTCCCCCTACCAGAACGTCAAGCCGGGAACCAAGTACCCGGCCATCATGTTCTTCACCGGCGATGGCGACACCCGCGTCGACCCCATGAACGCCCGCAAGATGACTCCGCTCATGCAGGAGTCCACCGCCTCCGGCCGCCCCGTCATCCTGCATTACAGCCTCAAAGGCGGCCACTCCGCCGGCGTCAGCCAAACCCAGCTCGTTGAAGACTACGCCGACGAAATGTCCTTCCTCTGGACTGAGACAAAATAAGCAGCCGCCTGTTCCGGATGCCCCATCCTTTCAGCTTTATCGAAAGGGTGGGGTACCGGGCAAAACCGACCGCCTTCCTCCCGTCATCATGAGACCATCATCCCTATGAACATCGCGGTCGTCGGCTGCGGCTTCGTCTCAGACTCGTACCTCAGCACCCTCACCTCGTACCCCGAACTCAAGCTCCTCGGCCTCACCGACCTGGAGCCAGGCCGTTCCGCCCTCCTCTCCCAGCGTCATCGCACCCGCGTGTACGCCACGCTCGCAGACCTGCTCGCAGACCCCAGCGTCGAACTGGTCCTCAACCTCACCAATCCCGCCAGCCATTACGACGTCTCCAAAGCCGCCCTCCTGGCAGGCAAGCACGTCTACTCTGAAAAACCCTTTGCACTCCAGATGGATCAGGCCCGCGATCTGGTTGAGCTCGCCGCAACCCGCCGTTTGGGCCTCGCCTGCGCCCCGTGCAGCCTCCTGGGCGAGACGGCCCAGACCATCGCCAAAGTCCTTCGCAGCGGCGTCATGGGCACCCCGCGCGTCGTCTACGCAGAGATGGACGACGGCATGATCCACCGTGCTCCCTACAAAAAGTGGCGCGCCGCATCCGGTCTCCCCTGGCCCTATCAGGACGAGTTCGAAGTCGGCTGCACCGTCGAGCACGCCGCCTACTGCATCACCTGGCTCGCCTCATGGTTCGGCCCCGCCGTCTCCGTCACCTCCTTCGCCTCCGTCCAAATTCCCAACAAGATTGAGGGCGAACCCTTAGCCATAGACTCCCCCGACTTCTCCGTTGCCTGCATCCAGTTCGCCTCCGGAGTCGTTGCCCGTCTCACCTGCGGCATCATCGCCCCGCGCGACCACACTCTGAAGATCGTCACCGAAAACGGCATCCTCTACACCCCGGAGGTCTGGAGCTACAGCACCCCCGTCTTCAGCCGCCGCCTCATCAACGGACGCAGCCGAATCTTCCTCAGCCCCCTCCGCAAAAAGCACCGCCTAGCCCACGGCCCCGTATCCAAATCCAAGTACAAAGGCGAGGGCAACATGGACTACGCCCGCGGACCAGCGGAGCTCGCTGCCTCCATCCGCGAGGGCCGCCCCTGCCGCCTCTCCGCAAACTTCTGCCTCCACGTCAACGAGATCACCCTCGCCATCCACTGGGCGCGGCAGCAAGGCGCCGTCTACCGCATGACCACCACCTTCGACCCCATCGCCCCTATGGATTGGGCCTAGCCCCATCACACGTCACGAAGGGACCGCTCCACGCGCAGTGGGCTCGTCCGGCAGGACAAACATCAAGGAGCGCCCCATGACCAAACCAATCCGCTTCGGAATCTGGGGCACCGGCTTCATCGCCCAGCAGCTCGCAGCGGATATCCCGCTCGTACCAGGAGCCACTCTCCACGCCGTCGCCTCCCGTGACGCTGCCCGAGCCAAAGCCTTCGCCGCCACCTACAAAGCCCTCAAATCGTACGAAGGCCTCGCCGCCATGCTCGCCGACCCAGACCTTGACGCCGTCTATCTCGCCAGCCCCAACCACCGCCACGCCCCCGACTCCCTGCAATGCATCGCCGCCGGCAAAGCCGTCCTCTGCGAAAAACCATTCGCCGTCACCGCAGCCGAAGCGCAAACCGTCGTGGACGCAGCCCGCGCCCGCCGCGTCTTCTGCATGGAAGCCATGTGGACCCGCTTCTTCCCCGCCATCGCTGAAACCAAACGCCTCATCGCCTCCGGAGAACTCGGCCGCATCGCCCTCCTTCAGGGCACCTTCGCCTCTGCCGCACCTCCCTCCAGCAGCCGCTTCGCCCCACTCGACCAGGGCGGAGGAGCCCTCCTCGATCTCGGCGTCTACCTCGTCTCCCTGTCGCAGCATCTCCTCGGAGAGCCCGCCAAAGTCAGGGCGCACGCAACCCTCGCACCAGGCGGCGCAGACGCCACCTCCACCGTCCACCTCGCATGGCCGGACGGCACCCTCGCCACCTTCTCGTCCAGTCTTCGCGTCAACGGCGCCAACGAGTTCCTCATCGCAGGAGACCGCGCCACCCTCCACCTCCCCGATCCCTTCTACAGCCCCCACCGCCTGGAGCTCACGCCCCAAGACCCGCCTCGCGAAGGCCCCAGCACCTCCACCCGCTTTCCAAAGCCACGCCCCGCAGCCGTCCGCAAGCTCCGTCGTCAGCTCACCCCCATCCTCGCCCTCCTGCGCCCCCCCACGACGCGCACCTTCCACTTCCCAGGCAACGGCTACCAGTTCCAGCTGGCCGAAGTCGTCCACTGTCTCAATCACGGACAAACCGAGTCTTCCATCATGCCCCTTGAAGACACCCTCGCCGTCATGCGCACCCTGGACAAAATCAGATCGAGTTTCACCAGCTGATTGCCTGCAACCAAAGCAGCATGTCCTCCACCGCACCCAGGGCCGATGATCAAGTTGTCATGGCCTCTCCTTCCCTTCGCCTAGCGCCAGCAGCCCTTGCCCTCCTTGCCTCTCCCCTGGCCCCCACCCTGGCTCATGCTCAGGGCTCCGCCGTCCTCGGCAACGGCCTCAGCGCAGCCGCCATCGCCCGTGGCGGCACCAACGTCGTCGAGCGCGGCACCGCCCTGGACGCCGTCGAAGGCAACCCCGCCGGCCTCGCCGGAGCCGAAACCCGCCTCCTCGACGTCTCCGCCGTAGGCCTCTACGCCGGCGGCTCTTTCTCGAACGCCACCAACCACAACGCCAAGCTCACCGGCGTCGCCGGAGCCCTCCCCTACGGAGCCTTCGTCACTCCTCTTGGCCACGCCCACCACTGGGCCGCCTCCGCCGCCGTCACACCGGAGATCCTCATGCGCGCCAACTGGCATTACAACGACGCCCCCGGAACCGCCGGCGTCACCTACGGCTACCAGCAGCAGGAGACGCAAATCATCGCCGTCCGTTCCTCCCTCGGCCTCGCCCGCACTCTCGGCCAGCATTGGACCGCCGGAGCCACCCTCGGCCTCGTCTATAACCAGAACGACCTCCACGCCCCCTACATCTTCCAGCAGAACCCCCAGCTCCAGGGCCTCAAAGTCCTCCTCGGCCTCACCACCCGCGGCTACGGCTGGAACGGCTCTGCCGGCGTTCAGTACCAGCCCACCCCCAGCGTCCGCCTCGGCCTCGCCTGGAAGTCCGGCACCACCATCCGCACCCAGGGCAATGCTGACGGCACGGCCTCCGCCCTCTTCACCGCCCTCGGCATCACCTCAGACCCCACCTACCACTACCACGCCCAGGTCATGAACCACCTCCCCCAGGCCTTTGACGCCGGCCTCTCCTGGCAGACCCGCCGGCACCTCCGCCTCGCCGCCCAGGCCGATTTCACCGCCTGGGGTCAGGCCTTCCAGCAGCTCCCCATCACCCTCTCCGGCGGCACCAACGCCACCATCAACTCCGTCGTCGGCGCCAACACCTTCCAGGACGCCGTCCCCCTCCACTGGAACAACCAGACCGCCCTCCACCTCGGAGCCGAGTTCCCCCTCAAAGAGTCCACCACCCTCCGCGCCGGTTACTCCTTCAGCACCGACCCCGTCCCCAGCGCCACCCTCATCCCTCTCACCGCCGCCATCATGCAAAACTCCCTTGCCACCGGCCTCGGCTTCCGCCACGGCCGCATGGTGTACGACGCCGCCTACCAGGCCCAGCTCCCCGCCACCCGCACCGTCGCCCTCAGCGGCCTTCAGGCCGGCGAGTACAACAACTCCCAGCTCAAAGTCTGGACCCAGTCCCTCACCCTCTCCGCCCGCCTTAAGTTCTAACCTCCGGGGTGTCCCATCCTCGTACGACAGTTCCATCGTCGGACAGCCCCGGCCGACCGCCCAACCTCGACCGATAGAGCCCTTGACGACGCTTCGCACTGTCTCTGCCTTCCCAATCCCTAGTCTCTAGTCCATTCCTTCGATGCCCATCACCTCCGCCAAGTTCGAGCAAGACGGCTCCCACGCCCCCACCCTCCAGGAGATCCTCGTCGCCCTCTCCTTCGCGCTCGATCTCACCGAAGGCGCCGTCCCCGGCCACTCCATCCGATCCTGCCTCCTCGCCATCCGCATCGCCCTCACCATCGGCCTGGACCACGACTCCATCTCCAACCTCTACTTCGCCGCACTCCTCAAGGACGTCGGCTGCTCCAGTAACTCCGCCCGCATGTGCCAGATCGTTCAGGGCGACGACCGCGTCCTCAAAGCCGGCGCCAAGCTGGAAGACACCACCCGCCCCCAGAGCTACCGCCTCGCCACCGTCAAGCTCCTCTGGGATGAGGTCCTCCCCGGAGCCTCCATCTTCCAGAAGATCCCCCGCCTGCTCAAAATCGGCGTCACCCAGAACCGCAACAACAAGGAGCTCTACGACCTCCGCTGCGACCGCGGCGCCAAGATCGTCCGCAAGCTCGGCCTCCCGGAGGTCGTCGCCGTCGCCGTCCGCCACCTGGACGAGCACTGGAACGGCGCAGGCTACCCCAACAACCTCGAAGGCCGCGCCATCCCCGTCCTCTCCCGCATCATGTGCCTCGCCCAGCACCTCGACGCCTTTTGCATGTCCCTCGGCCCCCAGGCCGCCATGGACACCATGCAGGAGCGCTCCGGCCGCTGGTTCGACCCCACCCTCGTCCGCGCCGTCCTCGCCCTCGATAAAAAACGCACCCTCTGGCGTCAGTGCCTCCCCGGTGACTCCGTCGAAGAAGCCCGCGCCGCCGCCCTCAGCCTCCACCCCGCGGACCAGGACACCCTCACCGACTTTCACATCGACGGCATCTGCGAGGCCTTCGCCGATGTCGTCGACGCCAAGTCCCCCTTCACCTTCCGCCACTCCGTCGGCGTGCAGGACGCCGCCGTCGCCATCGGTGAAACCCTCGGCCTGCCCCCCGCCCGCATGACCGTCCTGCGCCGCGCCGCGCTCCTCCATGACGTCGGCAAGCTCAGCATCTCCAACACCATCCTGGACAAGCCCACCAAGCTTACAGACGATGAATTCGTCACCGTCAAAACCCATCCCGGCCTCAGCCAGCAGATCCTCGGCCGCGTCTCCGCCTTCAAGGAAATCTCCATCCTCGCCGGCGAGCACCATGAAAAACTCGATGGCTCCGGCTACCCCCACCGCCTAGAAGCCAAGGACCTCGCCATCGAGTCCCGCATCCTCGCCGTCGCCGATATCTACGCCGCCCTCTCCGAGCACCGCCCCTACCGCGAAGCCCTCAGCTCCGCCAAGATCCGCTCCATCATGGACCGCGACATCCCCCTCAAGTTGGACCGCGACGCCTACGCCGCCCTCTGCCTCATCATGGACGACCTCGCCGCCGCCGCCGCCCCCCCACCCATCCCCACCCCCACGCTGGAGTGCTACATCCCGCCCAACCACGACTTCGTCGAGGCCTTCATCTAGCCCTCCCCAATGCCATTCCAATCCCCGCCCATTCCGGTCGCCATTGACGGCCCCCCACCCCGCGCCCCCATAATGACCTCACCCCCCGCTTCCCAGGAAAGGTCCTTCCGTGCGCACCCGCTTCCTCCCCCTTCTCGCCCTCGCGTCCCTCCCTGCCCTCGCCCAGACCCCCGCAGCGGCCGCCCCCGATCCCCTCAAGCCCCTCGCCTTCCGCCAGGTCGGCCCCTTCCGCGGCGGCCGCGTCGTCGCCGTCACCGGCGTCCGCAATCAGCCCCTCGTCTTTTACTTCGGCGGAACCGGCGGAGGCGTCTTCAAAACCGTGGACGGCGGCCACTCCTGGAAGCCCATCACCGACGGCCAGCTCCACCTCGGCTCCATCGGCGCCATCGCCGTCGCCCCCTCCAATCCCAACATCATCTATGTCGGCACCGGCGAAGCCCCCATGCGCGGCAACGCCTCCCACGGCGACGGCATGTACAAGTCCACCGACGCCGGCAAGACCTGGACCCACATCGGGCTTGATGCCACCGAGCAGATCGGCCGCATCGTCATCGACCCCGCCGACCCCAATCTCGTTTACGTCGCCGCCGTCGGCCACATGAGCGGCCCCAATGACGAGCGCGGCGTCTTCCGCTCCCGGGACGGCGGCAAGACCTGGCAGCGCATCCTCTTCAAGTCCAACAAGGCCGGCGCCGTAGACCTCATCCTGGATCCCACCAACTCCAACGTCCTCTACGCCTCCATCTGGCAGTTCCTCCGCGAGCCCTGGAGCTTCGCCTCCGGCGGCCCGGACTCCGGCCTCTGGAAGTCCACCGATGGCGGCGAAACCTGGAAGGACATCACCAAGAATCCCGGCCTCCCCAAGGGTGTCCTCGGCCGCATCGGCATCGCCGTCTCCCCCGTCAATCCGGACCGCATCTGGGCCCTCATGGAGGCGGAAGAAGGCGGCGTCTTCCGTTCCGATGACGCCGGAGCCACCTGGAAGAAGGTCAACGACCAGCGCACCATCCGCCAGCGCGCTTGGTACTACTCGCAGATCTTCGCCGACCCCAAAAACGCCGACGAGCTCTACGCTCTCAACACCGGCTTCTTCCGCTCCACCGATGGGGGCAAGACCTTCGACCAGATCCCCAACGAGCACGGCGACAACCATGACATGTGGATCGCCCCGGAAGACCCCAACCGCTTTATCGAGTCCTCCGACGGCGGCGCCCAGATCTCCTACGACGGCGGCAAATCCTGGTCCACCGAGCAGAACCAGCCCACCGGCCAGTTCTACCGCGTCGCCCTTGACCACGACTTCCCCTACAACATCTACGGAGCCCAGCAGGACAACAGCACCGTCGAAACCTCCAGCATGGGCAACACCGGAGCCATCACCGCCAGCGATTGGCACCCCGTCGGCGGCGGCGAATCCGGTTGGATCGCCCCCGACCCCCGCGACTCCCGCTTCGTCTACGCCGGCTCGTACGACGGCCTCCTCACCCGCTACGACAACAAGACCGGCGGCCTCCGCGACGTCAACGCCTGGCCGGACAATCCCATGGGCTCCGGCGTGGAGGCCATGAAGTACCGCTTCCAGTGGTCCTTCCCCCTCCTCTTCTCGCCCAACGACCCCAAAAAGCTCTACGCCGGCGCCCAGGTCCTTCTCCAGACCACCGATGAAGGCCAGCACTGGACCCCCATCAGCCCCGACCTCACCAAAAACGATCGCTCCAAACAGGGCCCCGTCGGCGGCCCCATCACCAAGGACAACACCGCCGTCGAGTACTACGACACCATCTTCACCGTGGACGAGTCCACCATCGCCCCCGGCCAGATCTGGGCCGGCTCAGACGATGGCCTCATCCACCTCACCCGCGACGCCGGCAAAACCTGGTCCAACGTCACCCCCAAGGGCCTGCCGGACTGGATCCGCATGAACTGCATCGCGGCCTCCCCCTTTGACCCCGGCACCGCGTACCTCGCTGCCACCATGTACCTCTCGGACGACTTCCGCCCCTTCCTCTTCCGCACCCGCGACTTCGGCAAGACCTGGCAGAAGATCGTCACCGGCATCCCGGACAACGACTTCACCCGCACCATCCGCCCGGACCCCGGCCAGAAGGGCCTCCTCTTCGCCGGAACCGAGTCCCACCTCTACATCTCCTACAACGACGGCGACACCTGGAAACCCTTCCAGCTCAACCTCCCCGCCGTCCCCGTCACCGATATCGCCTTCCAGAAGGAAGCCGATGAGATGGTCCTCGCCACCCAGGGCCGCGGCTTTTACGTCCTCGGCGACCTTCCCCTCGTCCGCGCCCTCAACCCCGCCTCCTTCAACCCCGCCTCCGCCCCCACCACCCTCTTCGTCCCCAAGCAGGCCATGCGCCTCGGCGGCGGAGGCCGTGGCGGCGGACGCTCCGGCCCACCCAACACCGGCGCCAACCCGCCCAGCGGAGTCGTCGTCCACTACTTCCTGAAGGAAAAACCCAAGGGCGAGCTCAAACTCCGCTTCCTCACCGCAGACGGCAAACTCATCCACGAGTATTCGAGCAAAGCCGCCCCCAAGCCCGAGGGCACCGACGCGGGCCCCGCTCCGGACGAGGAAGAGTCCCCCCGCGACATGCTCGCCCCCGCCAACGCCGGCATGAACCGCTTCGTCTGGAACATGCGGTATGACGATGCCACCGGCTTCCC
The DNA here is from genome assembly GCA_964242025.1 of uncultured Acidobacteriaceae bacterium. Lineage (GTDB taxonomy): Bacteria > Acidobacteriota > Terriglobia > Terriglobales > Acidobacteriaceae > Edaphobacter. Next base: position 12,398 of record CAXSZW010000025.1, on the reverse strand, counting down.
CGGCCTCCTCATGTGGGCCGCCAGCCTCCGCGGCCCCCTCATCACCCCCGGCACCTACAAAGTCGAGCTCATCGCCGACGCCGCAACCCAGTCCCAGACCATCACCGTCGTCAAAGACCCCCGCACCCCCACCACCCCGGAGGACTTCCAGAAGCAGCTGACGCTCGCCCTCAGGCTCCGCGACAAGCTCACCGAGGCCAACTCCGCCGTCGTCAACATCCGCCAGGCCAAAAAGCAGCTCCAGCCGTACACCTCAGCCTCGGACGCCAAGGTCCGCGACCAGGCCAAGACCATCGTCACCCACCTCACTGAGGTCGAAAACAACATCTACCAGACCAAGCTCCAGGCCGATGAAGACGCCCTCAACTTCCCCATCAAGCTCAACAACAAGATCGGCGCCGTCCTCTCCACCGTCCAGCAAACCGATCTCGCCCCCACCCAGCAAAGCCAGGACGTCGCCGACGACCTCATCGCCCGCCTCAAGGTCGAAACCGACCACCTCGACCGCATCGTCAGCACCGAGGTAGCCGCCTTCAACCACACCGTCGAGGAAGAAAAAATCCCCGCAGTCACCCTCAAGCACTGACCCTCCACCCCAACACAAGCCCCCACTCATTGCACCGTAGCCTCAGCGATGAGTGGGCCCCCTTCCAACCCCCCTGCATCTATCTCCACACGATGCCAACCCGCCGCGACTTCCTCACCCACTCCGCCGCCGTAGCCGCCACCCTCTCCCCCGCCATAGCCCAGACTGCCGGAGACACCACCAAGGCCCAGCACGACCCCTCCGCCTCCAACCCCGGCCAGTCCAACGCCACCCTCGTCTCCATCAATCCATCCAGCAACATGCCCCCGCCCACCGACCACGGCGTCGTCGGCCCCATCTGGCACTCCTTCGATCTCACCCACCGCCGCGTCCAGCAGGGCGGCTGGACCCACCAGGTCACCGAGCACGAACTCCCCCTCTCGAAAGACCTCGCTGGCGTCAACATGCGCCTCACCAAGGGCTCCTTCCGCGAGCTCCACTGGCACCTCGCCGATGAATGGGCCATCATGCTCACCGGCCGCGCCCGCGTCACCCTCTTCTCCCCGGACGGCTCCATGTTCGTGGACGAGATCGGCCCCGGCGACCTCTGGCTCTTCCCTGCCGGCTCCCCCCACTCCATCCAGGGCGTCGGCGACGAATCTGAAGGCGGCTGCGAGTTCCTCCTCGTCTTCAACCAGGGCAGCTTCTCGGAAGAGTCCACCTTCCTCCTCTCAGACTGGCTCAAACACACCCCGCCAGACGTCCTCGCCAAAAACCTCAACCTCCCCCCGAATCCATCGCCAAACTCCCCAAAGACGAGCCCCTCTACATCTTCCCCAGCCCCGCCCCCACCCAGCCCGTCGCCCAGGACCGCGCCGAAGTCGCGCACGTCGCTCCTCGCCCCAAGCTCGAATACACCTTCCGCGCCAGCGCCATGCCCCCCACCCACACCAACTCTCACGGCTCCGTCAAAATCGTCGACGGCCGCAACTTCCCCGCCTCCCACAAGATCGCCGCCGCCATCGTCACCCTCAAACCTGGCGGCCTCCGCGAGCTCCACTGGCACCCCAACGCCAGCGAGTGGCAGTTCTGGATCAAGGGTCAGGGCCGCATGACCGTCTTCAACGCCAAGCAGGACGCCCGCACCTCGGACTTCCGCGCCAACGACGTCGGCTTCGTCCCCGCCATGGCCGGCCACTACATCGAAAACACCGGCCCCGAAGACCTCATCTTCCTCGAGCTCTTCGCCGCCTCCGAGTTCCAGGAAGTCTCCCTCAACCGCTGGCTCCGCTCCCTCCCCGCCCAGGTCGCGTCAGCCCACACCAACCTCACCCCCGCCGAACTCCTCCGCATCCCCGCTAAATCCGAAGAAACCCTCGGCTGAAAGCCCACCTTCAATCCCGTAACAAAAGAAGCGCTCGGCGGTCGTGTCTACTTCGCGTCGTACGACGTCCGGAGCGGCAGGGAGATTCGTATCACCGTTCCATGTCCCTCAAGGGCGTCTCTGCTTTCCACTTCAATCCGCCCGCCATGGCCCTCGACGAACTGCTTTGCAACGAACAATCCGATCCCGGTTCCCGTCGCCGTGCGCGTCGTAAAGAAGGCGTTGAACACCTTCGGAAGATCGTGCGCGGCAATGCCCACGCCGGTGTCCTCAACCGTGATGACGACCCCGCCCTCTGCCCCGCCGCAGTCTTCCGTCGAAATCGACAGTGTGCCTCCAGAGGGCATCGCGTACATCGAGTTCGCGATCAGGTTCGAGACCACCTGCATCATCTCGCCGCGTCGCAAAAGAACCTTCTCGGTCGACCGCAAAGCCTTCTTGATGGTGATGCCGTTGGTCGCGCAGCGAGGCTCATAGACGGCGATCGCACTCGTCACAAGCTCAGAGACGGAGATCAAACTCGCCGCCGTGTGCTCGTGATAAAACCCCAGCGTCTGCTTCGCAATATGCGAAACCCGCGCGATCTCGGCTTCAGCCGTAGACAGGTATTCAAGCCCCGCAATGTCCTGGATCAGCGGACGCAGCAGATAGAGCAGGTTCGTAATCGCCTCCAGAGGGTTGTTCACCTCATGCGCAATGGTGGAAGCCATGCGGCCTGCGGCTGCAATCTTCTCCGCCTGCAGTAACGCCTCTTCAATCCGCTTCCGCCCGGAGATGTCGCGCAGAATCTTCGAAGCCCCAATGACGGTTCCCCGCTCATCCTTCACCGGCGAAACCGTCAGCGAAACATGCAGCCTCTGGCCGTCTTTGCTCAGACGCACCGTCTCAAAGTGTTCCACCCGTTCGCCCTTGCGAACCTGTCCGATGATCAGCGCCTCGTCGGAATGAAACTCCTCGGGAATCAGCTTCAGGATCGATTCCCCCACCATCTCCTGGGCGCTGTATCCGAAGATGCGGCTCGCGCCAACGTTCCAGCTTGTAATAATGCCGTTCAGGTCTTTGCTCAGGATGGCGTCATCGGACGAATTCACAATGGCAGCCAGTTCACGCTGCCGCAGTTGCGCCGCCTTTGAGTTGCCCAGCGCCGCTTCCAGACGGGAGATCGCCGTGCGCTGCTCAAACAGCACCGTCACCTGACGAGCCAGCGCTTCAAGCGCCTCAATCCGCTCGTGCGATAACTCGCGCGGCACCGTATCGATGACGCACACCGTGCCCATCACATGGCCGCCGGGAGCCACAATCGGGGCTCCCGCATAGAACCGTATCCCCGGATCTCCCACAACCAGCGGATTGTCCTTGAACCGAACATCCGTCCACGCATCGTTGACGATCAACGTCTGAGCATCGGCAAGCGTATTGGCGCAGAAGCTCTGGGAACGCGGCGTTTCGCGCGCCCCCAGACCCCGTTCGGACTTGAACCACTGGCGGTCTTCATCGACAAGCGAGACCAGCGAAATCGGCGTGTCGCAGATAAACGCCGCCAACTTCGTTACGTCGTCGTAGCTCTGTTCTGGCAAGGTATCCAGAATGCCGTACGAGCGCAACGTCGCCAGTCGTTCTGCTTCGTCGTGCGGAATGGGTGCTGAAAACGCCAAATGTTCACCGGAAGAACCCGCCTCTATTAAAGCAGTTTGTCGACTGCCGAACAAATCCCACTCCCAGACAGTCAAGCCGGGTGCATCGGGCGAAAGCCCGACTGCCTCGCTCATCCTGCCACGAATCCGGGTGCCCCATCCTTTTCGCAGCTTCGTCGCGAAGAGGGTGGGGTATCGGGCGAAAGCCCAACCGCCTTCTCTTCCCAACCCCCACCCTCGGGTGCCCCATCCTCCTCGCAGCTTCATCGCGAAGAGGGTTGGGGTATCGGGCGAAAGCCCGACCGCCTTCTCTTCCCAACCCCCACCTCGGGTGCCCCATTCATCGCGCCCTTGTCTCAAGCGATGAGTGGGTAACCTCAGCGATCCACCTGCCACTCTCCAAGATCCCCTACACTCCAGCTTGCTGTCCCTCCCCCACGATAGCCGTACCTTAAACCACAACTTCGGCCCAATCCACCAGCAAACCCGTTATGGATGCATCGCTGTGAAGACCACCCCGCAACCCCAACAAACCAAACCCCAAAAGTAAAGGGCCCACCACAAATCATGGTGAGCCCTGGACTGCACTGCAAAAGCCTATGCCGCCGTAACAACCTCGTCCGGAGCATCGCTCTTGATCGTCACCTTCACATGCGCCGTCACCTCACGGTGCAGCTTCACCGGCACGTGGAACTCGCCCAGCGTCTTCAGCGGCTCCTCCAGTGAAATCTTGCGGCGATCAATCGTATACCCTTTGCTTTCAAGCTGATGCGCAATGTCGCCCGACGTCACCGAACCGAACAGGTGGTCGTTTTCGCCCACCTTCCGCTCGAACACCAGCTCCACTTCGCCCATCTGCTTGGACAGATCCTCCGCCTGGACCTTCTCCTTGGCGGACTTGCGCACGGCCGAAGCTTGCATCTGTTCAATAACTGCTTTGTTTGCCGCAGTTGCCTCAATCGCCAGCTTGCCCGGCAGCAGGTAGTTCCGGCCGTAGCCGTCCGCCACCTTCACCACGTCTCCGCGATGGCCCAGCTTGACGACATCTTCCTTCAATATGACTTCCATGACAACTCCTATCGAATCAGTAGGTTAGAACCGCGCGGCGAAGGCGAGCAGGGCAATGTTGCGCGACTGCTTGATGGCGAGCGAGAGGCGGCGCTGGTGCCGGGTGCAAACACCCGTCAGACGGCGCGGAACAATCTTGCCGCGCTCGGCCACAAACCCTTGCAGCAGACGGACATCCCGGTAGCTGATCGCGTCGATCTTCTCCGTGCAGAACTTGCAAACCTTCTTTCTCCTGAAGAACTTACGTCCTCCAGGACCGCCGCCGGGACCGCCAGCGGGACGTGCTCCGCCAGGGCCTCCGGGGCCGCCAGGACCGCCCGCCGGACGCGGGGTACGGGGTACGTAAGGAGCCCGCTCTTGCGGAGCGGCTGCGGGAGCAGACTGCTGCTCGGGAGTTGCGTTGGTTTCATCAGCCATGATCAAAATCCTTTCAAAATCAATCCGTTAGGCCCACCCCGCGCTCCAGACCCGCGTTGGAGTCTCTGATCACCGCCCAAACCGAAGGACAGCGGAAGCGCAGAGTTGACGTGGTACCACAACCGTCAGACCGTTCGGTCAGACGAAGAAAACAAAACTCTTAGGCCGTAACCTCAGCTTCAGCCGGGGCCTCGGCGGTCTCAGCCGCAGGCGCTTCAGCAGTCTCGGCCGGAGCCGTCTCAGCAGGAGCTGCCTCAGCAGAAGCCTCAACCGGAGCCGCTTCAACCGGAGCCGCCGCCGCCTGGGGCTGCTGCACCGGAATCGCGCTGCGCTTCACGTGCGTATCGCGGTGCGCCTTGATCTTCGCCAGACGCTTCTCTTCCTCATCCATCCGCACCGTGATGAACTTGATCACCTGCTCAGAAACCCGCAGACGGCGCTCGATCTCGGTGATCAGCTTGCCCTCAGCCGCAATCGTAAGAAGCACATAGAAGCCGTCATTGAACTTCCGGACCGTGTAAGCCAGACGCCGCCGGCCCATCTTCTCAGTGGTCTTGACCTCACCACCACCATCCGTCACATTCTTCTGAAAGCCCTCAACCAACTTATCGAGGTCAGCCTCTTCGACGTCCGGACGGACGATAAACATAATTTCGTAGGAACGATTCATTGCGCTTCTTTCTGCGAAGTTCTGCTTCGCACCGTGCCCCATACTCGTCGGCAACCGGTTTGGAATGTTACGTTTAGCCCGTCTGCGAAACCTTCATCGCCTCCGGCCTGCCTCGTACTGCCTTACCCCTTGGAGTCCTCGGCCTCGCCGCTGACCTTACGGTTGAACTCATTCATGGCCTTGCCGACACCCTGCGTCAGCACCACCTCAACCGCGCGTACCGCCTGGTCGAGCACCATGTCCAACTCCTGCAACTGCATCCTGCGCATCGGCGAAAGGAGATAGCCCGTTCCTCCCGCCTTAATCTCCCGCCCCGTCTCGGTCGGCGCCTTCCCAACCCCAATCCGGATGCGAGTCCATTCCTCCGTGCCCAGCGTGCCCGAGATCGACTTCACCCCGTTATGCCCTCCCGCAGACCCTCGCTCCCGAATGCGAAGCTGTCCCAGCGGAATCGCCAGCTCGTCATACAGCACAACCATATCCACAACATTTAATTCCAACTCCCGCAGCAGCGCAGCCACCGAAAGCCCGCTCAAATTCATGAACGTCTCCGGCTTTGCCAGCAGCACATCTTGCCCTGCCAGCCTCGCCTTCGCCGTCAAAGCCCGGCCCCGGCGATTCGCCACCTGCACCCCGCAGCCCGCAGCCATCCGGTCGATGGCCATAAAGCCCGCGTTATGCGGCGTCTGCTGATACTCGATTCCAGGATTTCCCAAACCGACAATCAGCTTCACTCGAGCGATCCATCCTCAGTTCCCAGGGGCCAGATCTCAGGCTTTGCTGACCCCTGAAACCTAACCCCTGATCCCTGTTGTCCTTACTTCTTCTTCGGAGCAGCCTTGGCATCCGCCGCCGGAGCAGCGGCAGCATCGCCCTTGCCCTTCTTGGCAACTTCCGGCTCAGCAACCGCCGGCGCGGCGACCTCCGCGGCAGCCTCTTCCTTGATCTCGGTCACATGCGCCACAAGCGCCGTCTCGTCCGCCAGGTACTTGATCGAGCCCATGTGCGGCAGGTCCGACACGTGAATCGCGCCGTACATCTCCAGCCCGCTCACATCCACATCCAGGTGGTCCGGAATGTCGGACGGCAAGCACTCAATCTCAACCTCGCGCATAATCTGGTCGAGCACGCCGCCCGCAGTCTTCACGCCCACCGGCACACCGGAAAGCTGAACCGGAACGGAGACGCGCATCGCCTTATCCATCGCGATCCGCTTGAAGTCCACATGCAGCAGCTTGCCCTTGATCGGCTCATGCTGCCAGTCGACGATCATCGCCTTCACCAGTGCCGCACCCTCAACGTTCAGATCGAAGATCGTGTTGTGGCCGGACTCGGAGTGCAAAATCTTCGTCACAATCTTCGGATCGACGGCTACCGCCACCGCATCCTGGCCCGCGCCGTACACCACGGCCGGAATCTTGCCGGACACGCGCACGCGGCGCGCATGGTTCTTGTTGAACTTGCCGGTCCGCGGCGTTGCGACCACTGCATCAAACTTCTGGGAAGCCATGTTCTTTCCTTTCGGGCACGAGGGTCGAATCCCCGCTCCGTTTGCGGCATGTTCCGCCTGGTTGCGCCTGAAGCTAGTCCCTAACCCTCCGGTCCCTAGTCCCTGCCTCTTAGTTGAACAGCGTCGAAACGCTGGTCTCCATATGGATACTCTCAATCGCACGTCCCAACAGCCCGGCAATCGAAAGCACCTTAATCTTGTCCACCTTCTGCGCATCTTCCCGCAGCGGGATGGTGTTGGTCACGACCAGTTGTTCCAGCCTTGACCCTGCAATACGCTCCACAGCTGGGCCGGAGAGCACCGGGTGCGACGCGCAGGCATACACCTTCGCCGCTCCCTCCGCCAAAAGCGCGTCAACCGTCTTGACGAGCGTGCCGGCTGTATCGATGATGTCATCCAGGATCAGGCAGGTTCGCCCGCGTACATCCCCAATGACATTCATCACCTCGGTGACGTTGATGTCGGTGCGTCGCTTGTCGACGATCGCCAACGGTACGTCCAGCTTCTTCGCGAAGAATCTCGCCCTCTCCACACCGCCTGCATCCGGGCTCACCACGGTCAGGTTCGGCAGGTTCAGATCCCGGAAGTACCCCACCAGCACCGGGCTGGCAAACAGGTGATCCACCGGAATGTTGAAGAAGCCTTGAATCTGCGCGGCGTGGAGATCGACCAGCAGCGCGCGGTTGGCGCCGGCTGTCTGGAGAATGTCCGCGACGAGCTTGCTACTGATGGCCACGCGCGGACGGTCTTTTCTGTCCTGCCGCGCATAGCCGTAGTACGGAATCACAACCGTGATGCGGGAAGCGGAGGCCCGCTTCAACGCGTCGATCATGATCAGCAACTCGAGAATGTGCTCATCCACCGGGTAACAGGTTGGCTGAATCACAAACACGTCCGCACCGCGGACGTTTTCGAGCAGTTGGAAGTAAATCTCGCCGTCCGAAAACCGTTGCATCTTGGTCTCGCCCAGCGGGACTCCCACAAACTTGCAGACCTCTTCAGCCAAAGCCTTGTTTGCCAGGCCGGAGAAGATCTTGAATCGCTTCGCCTCGCTCAGCCGCCCGGAGCGTTTTCTCTCCGGGGCGGCCTTCGCTTGGCCTCCCTGTCCGCTCGCTGTCAGCGTGAAAGGGGCTGTTGCAGGTGCTTGCAGGACGTCCGAGTTTTGGTTCATCTCGTCGTCCCGCGCTAAATCAGGGGGAAGAACCGCAGTCGTGCTTCTTTCACTCACGTTTGAAACCCTCCAGGCTGGTTGACCTTGGTGAATCTCTGCTGCTTTGATCCTGCGCCGGCTGGTTGGCCGGTTCAGACGTTCGGTTCTTCGGGACTGCTCTGTGACCGCTCGCGATTCATTCTCGCGCTTGAGTTCCAATGCTTTTACTGCCAGGGCCGAATTGCGGCCCCGAAAATAACCCTGAAGTACTTGCTCCATTCGGACGGCATCCGCCTGACCTACTGGATGCTGCTGGGTCGAGAGCGACTCATTGTTCAGCCCCCAGCTTGCTTGGCTGGGCGACCAGGATTCGAACCTGGACTAGATGCTTCAAAGGCACCCGACCTACCATTAGTCGATCGCCCAGTGTTCACCAGCACTCCGGTCGGTTGCAACCGCCGGATCCTGCCGGTAAATTCACTCTGCGAACATTTCGCTCCAGTAGAGAGGGCGCGGCAGAGTCTTCGTGACAAGTGCCTCGACGCCATGCTGCTGGAGCCTTTGTTGAGCGGCGTTCGCATTCGCCTGGGTCCGGTAAAGGCCAAACAACGCAGAACCAGAGCCCGAAAGGGCCGCATACAACGCAGCGTCCCCATCATCGGAGAATCCCATCAATTGTCGCTTGATCTCACGCAGGGAGGGATACTGAGGAAAGACGACCGTTTCAAAGTCGTTTTCAATCCCGGTGCGGACAAGCGCGAGAAGGGTGTTCTCGGCCAGATCATCCTCAAATCCGCCTCGCTTGTCCGCTGATCCCTGATTTGCATCCAGGATCGTATCGGGGTGAAGTTGCTCACCAGAGGGTCCCTGCAGGTTCTCAGGGCTGTTCTGCGCTGGATCTCTCAAAAGGAGAAAGTCAGAACTCGGTTCGGGAAAGATACCGGAGGCGCCGGACTGCTTGTTGCCCTGGTCAATTGCCCCAAAGACAGACGCATAGGTGCGGCTCAACTTCTCTAGAGTATCGTGAACCGGTGGATTGTGCAAATCGCCGCCGGAACTCTCCCTCGGACCGGAGAGCAGCGCGTCCCAATCCCGGAAAGCCTGCGGCGTCGACACCCCATGCCCCGGCAACGCAATCACGCACGGAATCTCCGCCTCGCCACCCACCGTCACCGCCGGCGCCCCACTCACCTCTTCGCCGCGGTTCTCTCCGAACACCGCCCCGCCCACCAGAAACAGCGGCACATCGGACCCCACCGCCGCCGCCATCTGCAGCCGTGACCCCTCCGCAATCTTCAAATCCAACTCTCGCTCCAGCCCCACCAGCGCCGCCGCCGCATTCGCGGATCCCGCCCCCATCCCCCCCTGGATCGGCAAACGCTTCTCGATATGAATCGCCACCTCTGCCGTCCGCCCCAGCCCGTCCAGCGCTCTCTCGACCATCTTCCAGACCGTGTTCCGCGCATCCAGCGGAACGCGCGAGTCATTCGATTGCAACCGGATCCGTGTGATCCGCGCCGGCTTGGCGCTCACCTCCACCACGTCATGGAGCGCCAGCGTCTGGTACAGCGTCCGCAGCGAATGAAACCCATCCGCCCGCGGCGGCCCAATCGCCAACCCCAGGTTAATCTTCGAATATGATCGAACGCGCGTCGCCATCAGCCCCATTCTAATCGTCCCACCACCAGGTAACTTTCCGGACGGTTACGAAGGTAGATACAAGCCTAAGTCCCACGTTTTGAATATTTTACGCAAATAACACCGGGGGGTACCCCCACCTACTCGTACTTCAACGTCTCCACCGGATCGAGCGAAGCCGCCTTATTCGCCGGAACCGTCCCCGAAACCACTCCCACCAGCACCGAGGTCAGCAGCGCAATCACCGCCGACCACGGCGTCACCGGAATCTTCACCGGCGAAAGCAGTTGCGCCCCAATCGGTATGGCCAGCCCCAGCACCGTCCCAATCACCCCCCCAGAAAGCGAGAGCGACACCGACTCCACGAGAAATTGCAGCCGGATCTCCTTGGAGGTAGCCCCCAGCGCCTTGCGAATCCCAATCTCCCGCGTCCGCGCCTGCACGTTCGCCAGCATCGAGTTTGCAATCCCCACCCCCGACACCACAATCGTGATCAGCGCCGCGAACACCAGCACATACGTCAGCGCATCCGCAATCTTCGCCATCACCGTCAGCACGGTAGACAGCGTCATCGCCTTATATACGCTGGAAGCCCGGTGGCGCGACTGGATCAGCGCCAGCACCCGGGCCGCCGTCGGCTCCACATCGCTCGAATTCGCCACCGTGAAGAAAATCTGCTTCAGGTTATCCGTTCCTTGAAAGTACCTCGCAACCTGGTACGGAATCAGGATCGTCTGGCCGGAGATCTCCGACTGATCAAATGTCTCCGTTCCTTCCTTGAACACCCCAATCACCACAAACGGAATCCCGCTCACCGAAATTCGCCGTCCCACCGCGGCAGAAGGCGACCCAAACAGCGCCTTCGCAAACGGCAGAACGATCACCGCGACCTTGGTGTGCTGCACCGCGTCCTCGTCGTCGAAGAACCTCCCCGCCAGGATCTTCAGGTTCCGCACCTGCTTATACTGCGGCGAAACCCCCAGCAACATGGTGTCCTTGGTCACGCCGCTCCCCATCGACACGCGGTCATGGAACTCCAACATGGGCGAGGAGTAAATGATGCCCGGAATTCCCTCCACAACCGCGTTCATATCCTCCCGCGTCATGCTGTCCGGCGTGCTGGTATTCTCCGGCCCAGAGACGCTCCCCCCGACGTACTGCATCTCGATCATGTTCGGCCCGATGCCTTGAATCTGGTCCAGGGCGTACTGCCGCCCTGTCATTCCGACCGTTACCGTCAGCACAATCGACGCGGACCCAATGACCATCCCCAGCATTGTCAGCAGGAACCGCGCCTTGCTTGCCTTGAAACTGTCCAGCGCCAGCGCCAGCGTCTCGCGAAACGCAATTGTAGACGAGGCACTGGCCAGCGTCGTCTCGAAGCTGCTCGAACTTTTTTGCGTCGCCGTCGCCATCGTTCCCCTGTGAATTCCGGATCAGTCCGTTGGATTCACTTCAGTATCGCAGCGGTGCAGGCATTCCGTTGCAAAGATTGGCAGCGAAAGTCCCTGGCGAATTCGCCTTTGCACCCGTCCTTCCCCCGTACTATCCTTGCAGCAGGAAGAGTGGCCGAGTGGTTGATGGCTCCAGTCTTGAAAACTGGCGTACCCGGAAGGGTATCGGGGGTTCGAATCCCTCCTCTTCCGCCATTCCCAAGCCGAATAACTACAAGGGCTTGACCGCTACCTGCCACTAACGAGCGCTAGCCCGCGTTACCTCAATATAAAGCCGGTAGGGCCTATCGGGTAACTAAGAGCAGGGTGGGGCAGGGCAATGGGTAACGGGGCGGAAAGTTTTGTGGGTTAGTAAGCGAGCGGGTCGGGCATCGCCGTCGGCTATTCTAAGCTCGACTATGCGCCTTATCGAAACACTTCCTGCGTTTTCTCAAGAACTGATAATGCTCCTGGTAATGTCTGGCGAACCAGTCGTGACGGCGAGCGTTTGTGACCTGGACATTGTGGCGAGGTGCGGCTGTGGTGCCGACTACTGCGCTGGGTTCTACACCGCACCTAAGCCGGACAAGAGCTATGGACCGAAGCACCGGGGCATCTGTCTAGAGCCAAAGGAGGGACATATCATTCTCGACCTCGTCGAAGATAGGATCATGTTCATCGAGGTTCTTGACAGCAGGACGTTTGGAAGACGCTCGATGCGCTTTTCGCTGAAAGTGAACAGCCAAGCCGTCGCCGTAGGACGTAGAAGTACCTGAAAGTACGTGGTGGTAGCCCCAATGACGGGTGGGGGCACGGGTGGGGTTATTGTTGCGCCAAGGCTGGATTTAGAACGGAAATTGGTACGCTAAACTTCGGCACGGGAAAGAGCTTGGCAGCCGTTTCGTATAAACCGGTGACCTGCCCCCTTTTTCTCACCCACTGATAACTGGAGTTTCTCGGTTTTGTTT
>CAXSZW010000024.1:0-28729 GCA_964242025.1 uncultured Acidobacteriaceae bacterium | reverse complement strand
GGGAGAGGATCTGGGCGAAGCCGGTGTAGAACCACATGCCTTCGAAGACGACGTAAAAGGCGATGAGGTCGCGGAGGAAGTCGCGGTCGGCGGCGGGAGTGCCGGTGTGGAAGGTGGGGTCGGCGAGGGCCTGGGTGTACTGGATGGCCCATGCGGCTTTGCCGGTGATGGAGGGGACCTCGCGATACATGTTGAAGAGCTCGCCTTCATCGAGGCCGAGGGATTCCACGATGTACTGGAAGGTGTGGGTGTGGACGGCTTCCTCAAAGGCCTGGCGCAGGAGGTACTGGCGGCACTCGGGGTTGGTGAGGTGGCGGTAGATGGCGAGGACGATGTTGTTGGCGACGAGGGATTCAGATGCGGCGAAGAAGCCGAGGTTGCGCTTGATAGCGTGACGCTCGTCCGTGGTGAGGCCGGAGGGGGACTTCCAGAGGGCGATGTCTGCCTGCATGGAGACCTCGGTGGGCATCCAGTGGTTGTTGCAGCCGGAGAGGTACTTTTCCCAGGCCCACTTATACTTGAGGGGGAGGAGCTGGTTGACGTCGGCGCGGCAGTTGATCATGGCTTTGTCGTCGACGCGGACGCGGGCGGGGGTGTGATCGGCGGGGGCTGTTGACTGTGGCTGTGATGGGGTTGGTTCCAACTCTACTTCGGACCAGGTGAGCATTGATTCCTTTCAAGCTGGGGAGGACGACGTACCCCAGGGGCTGAAGAAGTTGATGAGGAAGCCGCCAACGTAGACGAAAAGCGTCCCTCAGCGGCTAAAGCGGGATTCGTTGCTTGCCACTTACGGCACGCCTGAAGGCGTGCCCTTAAGCAAGACGGGGTTCTTCAGCAACCTCGAGTGAGTTATTGGCAGGCTTCGCAGGTGGGATCGGACCTGTCGCAGACGGTGGCGGATGGCGCGACGGCTACGGCGTTGAGTTTGCCATCGGTGCGCTTGACGGTGGATTTTTCTACGTGGGTGGCAGAGCGGGAGCGGAGATAGTAGGTGGTTTTGAGGCCGGCGTGCCAGGCTTCGCGGTAGACGCCATCGAGCTTGCGGCCGCTGGGTTGATCGAGGTAGAGGTTGAGGGACTGGGCTTGATCGATCCACTTCTGGCGGCAGGCTGCGGCCTGAATGAGCCAGGTGGGTTCGACCTCAAAGGAGGTGGCGTAGAGGCGCTTGAGGTCTTCTGGGACGCGGTCGATGGCGCCTAGGGAGCCATCGAAGTATTTGAGGTCGGAGATCATGACCTCATCCCATAGGCCGCGGGCCTTGAGGTCGTTGACGAGGGCCGCGTTGACGACGGTGAAGTCTCCGCTCATGTTGGATTTGACGAAGAGGTTCTGGTAGGTGGGCTCGATGGATTGGGTGACGCCGCAGATGTTGGAGATGGTGGCGGTGGGGGCGATAGCGAGGGTGTTGGAGTTGCGCATGCCGGAGGTTTTGACGCGGGTGCGCAGGGCGGACCAGTCGAGGGTGGAAGACATGTCGACGGTGAGAGTGTGGTCGCGGTTCTGTTGGAGGAGTTGGATGGAGTCGATGGGGAGGATGCCCTGCGACCAGAGGGAGCCTTCGAAGCTGGCGTAGCGACCGCGCTCTTCGGCGAGGTTGACGGAGGCGGAGATGGCTTCGTAGCTGATGAACTCCATGCTCTGGTCCGCGAAGCGAACGGCTTCCGCTGAGGTGAAGGGGACGCGCTGACGGTATAGCGCGTCCTGGTAGCCCATGATGCCGAGGCCAACGGGGCGATGGCGGAGGTTGGAGACGCGGGCTTCGGGGACGGTGTAGAAGTTGATGTCGATGACGTTGTCCAACATGCGCATGGCAGTGTGGATGGTGCGGCGCAGGCGGGTGTGATCGAGGCCCATGTCCGTCATGTGGTTGGCGAGGTTGATGGAGCCGAGGTTGCAGACGGCGATTTCAGAGGGCGAGGTGTTGAGGGTGATCTCCGTGCAGAGATTGGAGGAGTGGACGACGCCGATGTGCTGCTGCGGGGAGCGGAGATTGCAGGGGTCTTTGAAGGTGATCCAGGGGTGGCCTGTCTCAAAGATCATCGTAAGCATCTTGCGCCAGAGCTCGACGGCGCGGAGAGTGCGGGAGACGCGGAGTTCGCCGCGGAAGGCCTTGGCTTCATAGTGGGCGTAACGCTCGGCAAAGGCGCGACCGTAGAGGTCATGCAGGTCCGGGACTTCGTCGGGGGAGAAGAGGGTCCAGGTGCCGTCTTCTTCGACGCGCTGCATGAAGAGGTCCGGGACCCAGTTGGCGGTGTTCATGTCATGGGTGCGGCGGCGGTCGTCTCCGGTGTTTTTGCGGAGGTCGAGGAACTCTTCGATGTCGATGTGCCACGTTTCCAGGTAGCCGCAGACGGCTCCCTTGCGCTTGCCGCCCTGATTGACGGCGATGGCGGTGTCATTGGCGACTTTGAGGAAGGGGACGAGGCCTTGCGACTTGCCGTTGGTGCCCTTGATGCGGGAACCCATGCCGCGGACATTGGTCCAATCGTTGCCGAGGCCGCCGGCGTATTTGGAGAGGAGGGCGTTGTCCTTGACGGATTTGAAGATGGCGCCAAGGTCATCCTCAATGGTGGTGAGGAAGCAGGAAGAGAGCTGTGGACGCAGGGTTCCGGCGTTGAAGAGGGTGGGGGTGGAGCACATGAAGTCGAAGGAGGAGAGGAGCTGGTAGAACTCGATGGCGCGGGCTTCGCGGTCGATTTCACGTACGGCGAGGCCCAAGGCGACGCGCATGAAGAAGGCTTGCGGGAGTTCGAAACGGATGCCGCCTTCATGCAGGAAGTAGCGGTCGTAGAGGGTTTGGAGGCCGAGGAACTGGAAGTTGGCGTCGCGGCTGGCATCGAGGGCAGAGGCTAGGCGGGGGAGATCGAAGAGGGCCAGTTCCTTGTCGACGAGTTCAAGGGCGATGGCCTTGCGGATGTAGGCGGGAAAGTAGGTGGAGTAGTCGATGATGACGGACTGGCGCATGGGCTCGACGGCCTGCGGCATGAGGAAGGCGAGGGCTTCATCGCGGAGGATGTTGATGAGGAGGCGTGCGCTGACGAAGGCGTAGTTGGGCTCCTGCTCGACGAGGGAGCGGGCGGCCATGGTCTGGGCGAGGCCGACCTCGTGCTCGAGGATGCCGTCGTACAGGTTGCGGCGGACCTCCGACATGACGGCGTCCGCGCTGACGCCATGCAGGTCCTTGCAGGCGATATCGGTCTCGCGCTGGAGGCGGGCTTCATCGAGCGGGACGAGTGCGCCGGTGGCGAGGCGGACCTGGAGCGGGGGGATGGAGTGAATGACGACGTCTGCGCGGAGACGGCGCTGCTCGGTGCGCTCGGCGCGGTAGAGGACGTAGGCGCGGGCGACCTTGTGCTCGCCGGAACGCATGAGGGCGAGTTCGACCTGGTCCTGGATGTCTTCAATGTGCAGGGCGCGGGAGTTGCCGGCGCGGCCGCTGAGCGCTTCGACGATCTGATGGGTGAGGTCTTCGACGGCGTCGTGGATGCGGCGCGAGCCTGAGGCGGCGGAGCCTTCCACGGCGATGAAGGCCTTGGTGATGGCGTTGGAGATTTTGCTGTGGTCGAAGGGTGAGAGCGTGCCGCTGCGGCGGATGACCTGGAAGGCTGTGTGGGTTTCGGCGAGAAAGGCGGAAGGGGGTTGGAGGGAGGGGTCGAGATCGGGTAGGACGGATGCGGCCATGGAACGTCTCCTTGGCCTGCGAAGTGGTGTGCGAAGAAACAGAAGAGGCGCTGCGGGCGGGCACGGATGCCTGCGCGAACGAGACTACTGCCACCTCGCCTCCCCTCGGAGGCGCCAGCGAATCTTTCCATGGCAGGTCTTCGGACTCTGCAGGCTCGTACCTACTTGCCGGACTTCCCAGACCGGTGTGCGGTCCAGTGTCATCGTTGGCGTTCGTACCTGCTTACCGCTGCGGGGCAGTTCCGGAGTTACACCGGATTCCCTTTTCACCCCTGAGCGCGAACTCAGGAGACCGTGGAATAACCCCACTCTATGCGCATGGGCGGAGAAATGCCACAAGATGTTGTGGATATCTTGCCGGGCAATCTGCTTGAAGGATTAGGTGTGCTGGTTGGGAGCGTCAGGGCAAGTGGTGAAGGAGAGGAGGTTTTGACGGTTTGGGGCGGGTGGCGGTGCCCGCAATTTCGATCTGGAAATGAAGTGGAATGGCTGATACTCTGAGGCGGCACACCAAGGGTGCACCCCGTCCGCGGAAAGGGATTATCCCACCTCAGCAGTTCTGCTCCACGACAACCCACTCTCTTCTCGTCCGGCGCAGCGGATCGCGGACTTCAACAAGAAGGAGTGAGCCATGTCTCTTCGTACGCTTCCCGCCCGTCCTGATCTCGAACATTTGAAGCATCAAGCTCGCCGTCTGCTGCGTGAAGCGCAGACTCTGGACACGAGCGCCAACGCACGCTTCCAGCAATGCAATATTGCGGGCACGCCTAAGCTGGCCGACGCACTGCATGTGATTGCGCAGGAGTATGGGTTTGCCACTTGGCCTGCGCTCAAGCTGCATGTCGAGATGGAGACGTCCAATCCAGTGGATGCGCTGACCGCGGCAATCAAGGCAAATGATGCGGCGCTGGTGCGCGATGTCCTGAAACGTTATCCGGCGCTGAAGCTGCGCATCAATGAGCCGCTGCCAAGCTACAGCTTCGATACACCTGCCCTGATTGCTGCTGTCCAGAAAGAGAATCGCGCGATGATGAATGCGGTGCTGGATGCGGGGGCCGACATCAACGTGCGGACACGCTGGTGGGCGGGAGGGTTTGGCGTACTCGATTTTGCGAACCGTGAGCTTTCCGAGTACCTGATCGAGCGTGGGGCGAGGGTGGATCTTCATGCGGCGGCACGGCTAGGCAAGGTTGCACGCGTCCGAGAGCTGCTGGCTCAGGATCCGCAGGCTGTCCACGCAAGAGGAGGGGACGGGCAACTTCCGCTTCACTTTGCGGCGACGGTGGAGATTGCGGCGTTGCTGCTGGATGCAGGAGCCGAGATCGACGCGAGAGACATCGACCATGAGTCCACGGCAGCGCAGTACATGGTGTCGGTACGGCCGTATAGGCATGAGGTTGCACGCTTTCTTATCTCGCGTGGCGCAGAGGCTGACCTCCTGATGGCGTCCGCGCTTGGCGACCGGGCTTTGGTGGAGGGCATTCTTAACAACGATCCGGAGACGATTCGCACCACCGTGAGCGAGCGATCTTTTCCGAAACGCGATCCGCGAGCGGGCGGAAGCATCTATACCTTCGGCTTCGGCTGGACGAAGTCACCGCACATGATTGCGCGTGAGTTTGAGCATCCGGAGGTGTTCGCACTGCTGATGCAGCGCAGTCCCGTGTGGTTGAGACTGATCCATGCGGCTGAAGCCGGCGATGAGACCTCCTTTCAGCGGATTCTGGTGGAGCATCCAGATCTGTTTCGGAGGCTTTCCGCGAACGCTGCGCGCCGCATCATCGGCGTGGCGACGCGGGACAACGCGAAGGCTTTGCGGCTGCTGCTCAGAGCCGGGTGGCCGGCTACCGCGGCGATGGACACGGGGCATACGGCGCTTCACTTCGCGGCCTGGCATGGCGATGTGGAGGCGGTGCAAGACTTGATTACACATGGGGCTTCCGTTCACGCTGTTGAAAGCGAGCATGGGGGCACACCGCTTGGCTGGGCGCTGCATGGGTCACAGCATAGCTGGCATCGCTACCAAGGCGATTATCCGGCTGTTGTGCGGGTTTTGGTGGCCGCAGGCGCGGACGCAACCCTGCTGAAGGAGCCGCTGGAAGCGACCGAGGAAGTGCTTGAGGTCCTTCGCCCGCAGGCTACCTGAAGCTGCGGCGGACGGCCTATTTTGCTGGTTTCCATGTGCGTGGATATTTCCCGCTTTGCATATGGAGACAAAGTCGTTACATTTAGGTCAATCAAGAAAAAACAGATCGGTTTCCCCCGGTCTTGCCATGCCTGATCCGCCTTTGCAGATCGCGCCTCTTTGCGCCCGCCATCGTCTGTTGTCAGGCGTCCGGGAATTTACTGTCTCTTGGTCGCTTTGAAAGGATTTGGATGAGCTTCAGTCGGTGCATGCGAACGATCTGCGTTGCTTGTTGTCTTCCGCTTGCGGCCGCGAGCCTGCGCGCCCAGCTTCCGACGCCAGTCTCCGTGCTGGGACATACGCCGGGCGATGATTTCTACCTGGCGAGCTACGAAGACGCGGTGAAGTACTTTCATGCCATGGCGGCAGGCTCAGACCGGATGAAGATGTTCACGGTGGGCAAGAGCACCCAGGGGCGCGACATTGAGGTGGGGGTGATCTCATCTCCGAAGAACCTGGCGCGGCTGGATGAGTACAAGCGCAATGCACGGCAACTGGCTACGGCGGAAAACCTGAGCGACGAGCAGGCTCATGCGCTGGCTCGGGACACGAAGGTGATCGTGCACATCGATGGTGGGCTGCACTCCTCCGAGGTGGCGGGGGGACAACACTCGATCACGCTGGCGTATAAGCTGCTCTCAAGCAAGAACGATCCTGAGGTCGATGCGATCCTCGACAACGTCATCCTGGTGCTTTGGCCGACGTTGAATCCGGATGGTCAGGACATGGTTGTGAACTGGTACCGGCAGAATCTGGGCACCAGCTATGAGGTTGCGCCGCTTCCGTGGCTCTACCAGGAGTACGTCGGGCACGATAACAATCGCGACGGCTTTATGCTGAACATGAAGGAAGAACAGGTGGTGGTGAAGGCGGAGCTGGAATATAGCCCGGTCATCTTCTACTGTCAGCACCAGACGGCGCCTTCTCCGGCACGCATCTGGATTCCGCCGTTTGCCGATCCGATTTCAAGCAATGTGAGCCCATATGTGCGGAGTTGGCTGAACGTCATCGGTACGAACATGACGGCGTATCTGGACGAGCACAATATGCCAGGCGCGATCCACGAGACGCGGTTTGACAACTGGTATGCGGGTTTTACGGACTGGGCCGGAGTATTTCGGAACGAGATTTCGTTCTTTACCGAGACGGCGCTGTACCGGTATGCGACGCCGCGTTTTTATACCGTGGATGAGTTTCCCAAGGAATACCAGGATCTCCGTGCGCTGACCATGTATACGACGCCGTGGGCGGGTGGCTGGTGGCGGCTGCATGACGCGGTGGACTACATGGTGGCGGGGTCGATGTCGGTGCTCGATCTTACGGCGAAGAATCATGAGGCGCTGCTTTACAACCGGTATCAGGCGGCACGGGATAGCATCCATCGCAAGGAACCGCCCTATGCGTACGTGATCAGCGATAAGCAGGCGGATGTGCCCGAGGCCGGGCTGCTGGCGCAGAAGATGATCGACAACGGGCTGGATGTGTACCAGACCAAGGGCGGGTTCCATGCCAATGGGATTGAGTATCCGGCGGGGTCCTGGGTGATTCCCATGGACCAGCCGTATGCGGCGATGGCGAAGGAGTTGTTTGAGCGGCAGGTGTATCCGGCGGCGGCTACGGGTGAAACGGCATCCGGCGCACACCTGCCGTACGACATTACGGGATGGACGTTGCCGCTGCAGATGGGTGTTGCCGTGGATGCGGTAACGGATCCGCTGGAGCCTGCGTCCCGCGCTCTGCTGACGAAGGTGGCAGAGGTCAAGCTGCCCGAGACCAGTGTCACCGGCGAAGGAAGCACGTTCGCGATCAGCCACAAGCCGAATAACGCCTTCAAGGTGGTGAACGAGGCGCTGGCCGTGGGTGCTACGGTGAGCCTAAGCGCGGAGCCGGTGAAGACTGCGGAAGGGACGGAGCGCGGGGCGTTCGTTGTGAGTGGGCTCAGCCATGCGGCGATCTCTACGATAGCTGCGAAGGAGTCCGTGGGCGCGGTTGCTTTGAGCGCGGCTCCGGCTCATCAGATTCCGCTGAAGAAGGCGCGGGTGGGGCTTTATCGTCCCTGGAGTCCATCGATCGATGAGGGATGGACGCGATGGATTCTGGAGAACTACCACTACGAGCCCAAGAGCCTCTACAACGCGGATATTCGTTCCGCCGGACTGCGCAGCCGGTATGACGTCATCATTCTTCCGGACATGAACAGCAACCAGTTGATGAACGGCTTTCATGTGGGCGCGGTGCCGGGGCAGTATGCAGGCGGTATCGAGCGCAACGGAGTGAGCAACCTACAGGAGTTTGTGCAGGCTGGGGGTACGCTGATCGCGTTCAACCAGGCGGCGTCCAGCCTGATTCCGCTGATGTCCTTGCCGGTAAAGAACGTGCTGCAGGACCTTGGCAATGACAAGTTCTTCTGTGCGGGCGCTCTGCTTCGCATCGAGACGGCGCACCCGGATCTGCCGGCAAACTTCGGCTTGCCTGCTTCGCCGGTGGTGATGTTCGAGCGTGGGCCGGCCTTTGAGACGCTGCCGGGTTTTAGAGGGCAGGTGCTGGCCCGTTATGCAAAGCAACAGGACCCGCTGGAGAGTGGGTTGATTCTTCATTCCGAGCTGCTGCACGACAAGATTGCGGCACTGCAGGTTTCCTATGGGCGCGGCCGCATTCTGCTGTATGGATTCAAGCCGCAGCATCGCGGCCAGGCGCATGGAACGTACCGGTATTTGTTCAATGAGCTGTACCAATATGAGGATCCTCCGATGCCCGCGGAAGCAACTACAGCAACGACGGCGGCTGCGGCTCCGGCCGACACCGCACCACCACCCTCTGTACCCACGTCCACCCCAGCACGCAAGCGTTCCGGCACCCAACAGTAGACGCAGAGTAAGAGCTCGCGTTGATGATTTTCTGGAAGTCCCTTTTTGGAGGATTCGACCGATGATGACACGAAAGCTGCTTGCGCCCGCCTCAATTGCGCTGATTGCACTAAGCGCCTCTGCACAAAACTCAACGACCTCAGTACGCGGTACCGTCACCGATCCAACGGGCGCCATCATCTCCGGCGGGACGGTGACGCTGACGGATGTCAATTCGCGGGACGTGCTGACGGGGACGGTGGGTAAGGGGGGCGAGTACAGCTTCTACCAGGTAAAGCCATCCACCTACAAGATTCAGGTCTCGGTCAGCGGCTTCAACACGATGGAGCAGACGACCGAGCTGCTGGTGAGCCAGCCTGCGACGATCAACTTCAAGCTCACTGTGGGCGCGGCGACCGAGTCTGTCGAGGTGACGGCGACTACTTCGCTGAACTTCACGGACGCGACGATTGGCAATGCGATCAGCAATGCTCAGATCGAGACGATGCCGATCGATTCGCGTAACGTTGCGGACCTTCTGAGCCTTCAGCCTGGGGTGTTGTACTTCGGCAATAACAACAGCTCAAGCAATCCTGCTGCAACGACGGATAGCCGCCTTGGCGCGGTGGCCGGAGCGCGATCGGACCAGGGCAACATCACGCTGGACGGTATCGATAACAACGACCAGACCTTTGGCTATGCGTTTACAGGCGTGCTTCGGTCTACAATCGATTCGACCGAGGAGTATCGGGTTACGACGGCGAACGCGAATGCGGATGCGGGGCGGTCGTCCGGCGCGCAGGTGACGTTGGTGACCAAGACCGGGACCAACAGTTTCCATGGCAGCCTATATGAGTACTACCGGAACAAGTATTTTGCGGCGAACGACTGGTTCAACAAGGAGGCGCAGGCGAACAGCGGACTGCCGAACAAGGCTCCGCAACTGACGCGCAATACCTTTGGGGGGACGATTGGCGGCCCGATCAAGAAGGACAAGCTGTTCTTCTTTTTCAACTACGAGGGTCAGCGCACCCGCGAGGCAAGTCCGGTAACGCAGGAGGTTCCGACGGACAGCTATCGCGCGGGCAACCTGCAATATAAAGACGCGAGCGGCAAGGTCTTCACGCTGAACCCATCGCAGATTGCGACGCTTGATCAGCCGTGCGTTGCAAACGGCGTCTGTCCCAACGGACCGGGGCCAAACGCGGCGATTCTGGCTTACTTTGCCCAGCTTCCGCATGCCAACGGGCTGACGGTGGGCGATGGTTTGAATGAGGGATCGTATAGCTTTTCTTCCGCCGCGCCGTATAGCCACAACACCAGCATTGTGAAGTTCGACTATGCGCCGAGCGCCGCGCATCGCCTCTTTGTTCGCGGCAATCTTCAGAAAGATGTGATCAGCGGGACGCAACAGTTTCCGGGGCTTCCGGCGTCCTCAACGACCGAGGACAACACGAAGGGCATTGCCGGCGGCGACACCTGGACGGTGACGCCGAACCTGGTAAACGATCTTCGTTACGGCTATACGCGGCAGGCCTTCGGCACCGCCGGTCTTGGCGTGGGCGCGTACACGGATGTGCGCTTCATCGCTTCGCCGACGGCAGAGACGCGCAACAGCATTCGAAGCGTGCCCATCAACACGATCGCGGATACGTTGAGCTACACCAAGGGAAACCACTCCATCCAAGCGGGTGGAACGTGGCGGCTGATCCACAATAATTCGAATACGGATGCGAATTCCTACAGCGTGGGCAGCACGAATCCGCAGGGGCTTACGACGAACGGGATCCCTGATCCTCACTCGCTTGGCGCGGCATACAACGCAGTTGGCAGCAGCTTTTCCAGCAACTATCTCAACGCCTACGGCAACCTGGTGGGGGCAGAGTCATCACTGACGCAGAACGTCAACTACAAGGTGAATCCGGGCGGACTTACGGGTTCACTGCTTGCGGCCGGTGCGCCGGTGCAGCGCTTCTTCGTTTCGAACGAGTTTGAGTACTTCCTGCAGGACTCCTGGCGCGCGACGCCGAAGCTGACGATCACCGTTGGGCTGCGGCACAGCATTCTGCAGGTTCCTTATGAGAGCCATGGACAGTCTGCCGCGCCCACGATCGACACGCACGCCTTCTTTCTGCAGCGTGCCGCGGCGGCGGCTCAAGGCCAGGTGTATGAGCCTTCGCTTTCCTTTGCGCCGAATGGTCCCATCTACGGCAAGCCGGGGTACTGGACGAAAGAGAAGGCCAATATCGCTCCGCGAGTTGCGTTTGCGTATGCGCTGGACAGCAAGACGTCTATCCGTGCCGGTGGCGGACTCTTCTACGATCACTTTGGTCAAGGCGTCATCAACGGTTTCAACCAGAAGGGATCGTTCGGGCTTGCCAGCAGCATTCCAAGCGCGCTAGGCAAGCTATCGACGGAGAATGCCCCGCGCTTTGTGAATCGCACGACGCTTCCTTCAATTGCAGTGACGCCGCCGGCGACCACACAGGCGTTTCCTTATACGCTTTCGAACGGCACCTTCGGCATCAGCGCGGGGATCGACAACAAGATCAAGACGCCCTACTCGGAGGTCTTCAATCTTTCCATTCAGCGGGCGCTGCCTGGCGGCTTCACGTTGGAGGCGGCGTATGTGGGCCGCTTTGGGCGGAGACTGCTGCAGCAGCTTGACCTGGCAACGCCGGTCAATCTGGTCGATCCGGCGTCCGGGACGAGCTACTTCCAGGCAGGCGCGCAGCTTGCCGCGGCGGTCGATCAGAATAGCGGTTCAAAGACTGCAAACGTCGCTTCTATCGCTTACTTCGAAGACTTGTTTCCGCAGATGAAGAACGTTGTCGTTCGCAATTCTGCGGGAGCGATTACTTACGACGGAACGGGGAAATCCGCAACGCAGAACATTTATGCGCTGGAGTACACGACGTATCGCCGGGTGCTGGGCGAATCGACTGCGCTGGCTGACCTCGATTTTTACTGCAGCTATGGATGCCCGGCGAACGCGCCGCAGAACCGCTTCTTTCAAGGGCAATTCTCCTCGCTGTATGCGCAGTCGACGATTGGATCTTCTTCGTATAACGCGGGACAGTTTGTGCTGCGGCATCCGATTTCACATGGCTTTCAGAGTGACCTGAGCTACACGTTGGGCAATTCGATCGACATGGGATCGGATACGGAGCGGGACAGCTTTGCACTGGGAGGTGTTTCCGGTTACATCACTAATGCCTTCAACCCGGCGCAGTCTCGCGGTCTGTCAGACTTCGACACGCGGCATCTCATCACCTTCACCGGCTCATACGTACTGCCGTTCGGTAAGGGGCAGGCCTTTGGCAGTCATGTCGGGCACCTGGCGGATCTTGCCATCGGCGGGTGGCGGCTCGCCTCGATTACGCGCTGGACGAGCGGGCTGCCGTTTTCGCTCTCTGAGGGCGGCTACACGACGGACTGGGAGATTGGGAGCTACGGGGTCAAGACCGGGGCGTTCAGCGCGAAGACCTCCGCTGGAGCGAACCGTGTGCCCAATGCCTTCGCTCCGGGAGTGGCCGCACAACTGAACAGCTCTATCGTCAGCGGCGGACCACTGGAGCGTGTGCCTTATCCGGGGGAGGCGGGCCAGCGTAACAACTTCCGTCGCGACGGCTATTTTGGCGCGGACGCCAGCCTGACCAAGCCGTTCCACTTCACGGAGAAGCAGCAGGTGCAATTTGCCTGGGAGGTCTTCAACGTCAGTAACTCAGTCCGCTTCAACGCGCTAACGACCAACCTGACGAGCGGCACGCTTGGAAACTATAGCTCCACGCTGACAACCTCTCGCCGGATGCAGTTTTCCCTGCGCTACCAGTTCTAGAAACCAATGGGTCCGGGGTTTCAGTGCGGGTCGCCGAATGACGGCGGTTCATCCCCCGCGGCGGAACCCCAGGCCTTATTGGGTAACGCACCAAGGTCAAACTCCAACCGGCCGCCCTTGAGCGCGAAGCTTTCGGGCAGCCACGTTTTCGTCAGGGCTTTTCCATTCATACGCGCCGCCTGCACGTAGAAGTTCTTTGCATCTGCGGCTGGTGCCTTGATCTGGATATCGCCACCCGCACGATGCACGATAAGCTGCGTAAACTCCGGGCTGCCGAGCACGAGTTCCGCTCGCCCGGGCAGTTCCGGGTAGAGACCCATGGCAGCGAAGACTGCCCAGGACGACATCTCTCCGAGATCATCGTTGCCAGGGATGCCGGCGGGCGTATCCGTCCAGATGGTATCCAGTACGCGCCGCACCAGTTCCTGCGTCTTCCACGGCTGCCCGGCGAAGTCATACAGCCACGGCGTTTCGATGGAAGGCTCGTTGTCCAACTCTGCGTGCAAGGGGCCGGACTTGGTCACGGCGGGTGCGCCCTTGTCGTCGTAGAAGAAGCGGTCCAGGCGCTTGAGTGCGGCTTCCCGTCCGCCCATCTGCGCAAAGAGTCCCGCCACGTTGAAGGGCACCATCCACACGTATTGCGCTGCGCTGCCTTCAACAAATCCTGCGCCGGTGGCCGGCGTGAATGATTTGTTATCGTCCCCCATCGTGGCCCAGCTCCCGTCCGCGTTCCGATTCATGAAGTAGCCGCCGTCCGGGGCCGCATCAGCATTCCAAATGTTTTTCCAGTATTGCGCACGCGCCTGGAAGCGGCGCTGCAAGGCCGTTTCGCCCAGATGGCCGGCCAGAGCGGAGATACCAAACTCCGCCGCCACATCCTCCAAGGTGTCCGCAGCCGGACCCCACGAGGGTGCGCCCATTGGAATGTAGTGCAGCTTGAGCCATTGATCGAGGCCCGGCCGCTGGCCGACACACTCCACCGGGCAACCGTCATGGCTGAGGTCTTGAGCCGTGGGGACATCCGCAGCCTTAACCAAGGAGGCGAAGGCGGAGCGGACCTCGAAAGACCGGCCTCCAAAGGCCCAGATATCCGCGATCGCGACGGCGGCTGGGTCGCCGTTCATCACATGGGTTGCGCCGCCGAGGTGCGTCCACCGGTCCCAGCGTCCGCCGTCCTGCCGCGACTGGTTCAGCAGGCTCTGAGCCACGTCACTTCCCTGCTTCGCATCCAGCCAAGTCAGGAGTTGGAACTGTGACCGGTAGACATCCCAACCGGAGAAGTTGGCATACTACACGGTCTGCCCGCGCTCCACGCGATGCAGGGCCCGGTCCATGCCTCGGTACTCACCGTTGCTATCGCTGTACGTGGTCGGCGTCATCAGCGCGTGGTAAAGAGCGGTGGTAAAAACCCGTTGCTGCGTCTGGCTTCCTCCGCGGATCTCAATCTGGTTCAGGCGACGATTCCATGCTTCGCGCGCCCGTGCCGCTACCTGCTCATACCGGGTGCCGCCTGCGCTCTCCATCCGCAGGTTTTCCCGTGCGTTCGATACGCTGACGTAGGAGATGCCTACGCTCACTCGCACCTCCGCGCCTCTGGCAAAGCCCAGCCACACGCCGGAGCCGTGCCCTGCCTCGGGAATGCCCTTTGGACCCAAGCCGGTGCCGCCGCTTGCAGAGGTCTGCCCTGGGTGGAGGGCTCCGTCCACCCAGGATCCGGTCTCCACGACCGGCTGGTCGAAGCGCAGCACGAAGTAGAGGGTGTAGTAGGGGCGGCGGTCCTCTGTTCCCAGATACCCGCAGAAGTTCCCGCTGGTTACGGAACCAGTCACCGTGCCGGTTGCGGAATCGATCTGCGATGCAGCCTCAGTTGAACCTGCTTCCGAGTCGGAGGTGCGCACCAGCACACGGGCCGGCTCTCCTGCGGGAAAAGCAAACGTCGCCGCGCCCATCCGCGTCCCGGCGGCTAACGACACCTGCACCCCGTTGGCCAGCTTGACGCGGTACGATCCTGGCTCCGCTTTCTCGTCTTCATGCCGGAAGCCCGAGGCGTAGGTGTGGCGGAAGTCCGTGGAAGGCGAGGCCACAATCGTCTCGGTGACCGGCATGAGCGGCACATCGCCTGACCCACCCGCGCAGCCCCAGCCCTCGACATTAGTAAGGCTGAAGCCGCGTAGAGCATTTGCACGAAACTCATAGCCGCCCGGTGCCGCGATCATCCGCCGCGTGTTGACCGGCGTGGCCTCAGGACTGAACTGCACCATGCCAAACGGCATAGTGGCCCCGGGGAAGACATTTCCACCGTTCGCTGTGCCGATCAGTGGATTCACCAGGGCTGCCCTGTCTTGCACCGGGCTCGCCTGCGAGGGGCTACTTTGCGCGATTGCGCAGCCAAGGACTACAGCACCCCCAACCACAGCAGCGGTTGCCAGCCTCGACGTAAAAACGATTACGGATTTGCGCATGACCTAGCTTATCTGGAGTCCTGATCGAGGGTTGGTGAGTAAATGGCAGGCGAACGCACAAGCTGATGCAACCGTTTACAGGCGGCTCGCTGCAAGGGTAAACTGACTCGCGCGGATCCCCCTCCTTTGGGCAAGTCTGTGGCTCAGGATGGAGCGGCTCTGTGAAATCAGGTTATCAATCTCGCTTAGCGGTTACGGTTCGTACCCTGGGGTCGATCGTCGCGCTCTGCTTCTTAGTGCGTGGGAGTAGTCTTCGTGGCCAGACCACTGACCCATCGGTCAGGCTTCGAGCTTCGTTGCGTGTCGTGCCCAATCGGAGACCGCTGGCTTCCAACCGGTTTGATCCGCTTCCTTTAGGCGCTATTGAGCCCCGTGGGTGGCTGCGCGATCAACTTGAGATTCAGGCGAAGGGTCTTACTGGACATCTTGATGAGTTCTGGGCGGACTTGAGCGAGGCGAGCGCTTGGCTTGGCGGCAATGGCGAGGCGTGGGAGCGCGGACCCTATTTCGCCGACGGATTGTTGCCGCTTGCCTACGAACTTAGAGACCCGGACCTGATCAAGAAGGCGAACGCCTGGGTGGAGTGGACCCTGACGCATCAACGTCCGGACGGGGAGATTGGACCGGCAGGCAATAACGACTGGTGGCCACGCATGGTGATGCTCAAGGTGCTGACCCAGTATGAAGAGGTCACGGGCGATCCGCGCGTTGAGCCGCTGATGACTCGCTACTTTGCGTACGAACTGGCAGAGCTGCCGAAGCGACCGCTTGAAAGCTGGGGCAGGTATCGGTGGCAGGACAATGCTTTGACCGTTTTGTGGCTTTATAACCGTACCGGCGATTCTAGGCTATTGGAGCTGGCCAGGCTTTTGCGGAGCCAGGGATTCGATTGGAAGCAGAGCTTTGAAGACTTTTCGTTTCCTGGTAAGCAGACCGCACAGAGTCTGGGGTTGGATGCAACGCACAACAATACAGAACGGGCGATGCAGGCCCATGGCGTGAACAATGCCATGGCCTTGAAGGCTTCTCCGCTGAGCTATCTTCTGACAGGCAAGGGATCGGACCGCGACGCTGTCTATCGGCAGATCAGTGAGTTGGAGCGCTACCATCTACTGCCAAATGGAGTGTATTCCGGCGATGAACATCTTGCGGGAGACGATCCTTCGCAGGGCGTCGAACTATGTACAGTTGTGGAGAGCATGTTTTCTTGGGAGCTGAATCTCGCGGTCCTTGGGGATGCCCGGTTTTCAGATCGGTTGGAGCGGATTGCGTTCAATGCTTTGCCCGGCACGATCTCGGATGATATGTGGTCCCATCAGTACGATCAGCAGCCGAATCAGGTGGCTTGCACGCGCGGCCAGCGGCAGTGGAGTACAAACGGTCCGGACTCTAACCTCTTTGGCCTGGAGCCGCACTTTGGATGCTGCACGGCCAATATGCATCAGGGCTGGCCAAAGTTTGCGGAGAGCTTGTGGATGGGAACGCCAGATGGCGGCTTGGCAGCGATCGCTTACGCTCCGAGTCGAGTGACGATTGAACTTCCTCAGAAAAGCTCAAGCAAAGACGGACCGAACCTTTTCAGTGTGGATGAGGAGACAAACTATCCCTTCGATGGGGCGCTGCGGTTCACGGTGCATACACGGCGCCCTGTTCTGTTGCCAATCGTCTTGCGAATCCCCGGTTGGACCGCGACTGCAACGCTGACGATCAATGGTGGAGCGGCCGAGACGATTCGTCCAACATGCGCTCAGACCGCTTATGATGGCCGACTGCATGTGATGGAGGCAGAAGAGGTACCAGATGGATGTCTGTTCCACACCGTCCGGCGCACCTGGAAGGAGGGTGACCGGTTGGAGTTAACATTTCCACTTCAGCCGAAGGTTACACGCTGGTACCACGGCTCAGTTGCAGTGGAGCGTGGGCCCCTCCTCTTTTCGTTGAAGATGCAACAGAGTTGGCAGAAGCTGGCTCAACACGCAGAGCTTTCGGCAGACTGGCAGCTTACCTCGGAGACTTCCTGGAACTATGCACTGGCAGTCGATCCGAACGATCCGGGTCAAACGATCTCAGTGAAGACCGATATGCTTGGGCCAGTGCCATTCAGCTCACAACAGGCGCCCGTGCAGCTCACCGTTTATGGCCGGCTTGATCCGTCATGGACGCTCTTTGAGAGATCGGCTGGTCCCCTTCCTCAAAGTCCCGTGACTTCTTCAGCTCCGCTGGTTCCGTTGACGCTTATTCCCTATGCAGCGGCCAAGCTGCGAATTACAGCATTTCCCTTGCTCAAGGCGAAGATGAGTGGCGCTGGTGAAGGAAGTCATTAGACAGCGAGGCGATGCAGGGCTTAGCCTTCAGGAATCCAACATGATTGTCATCACAAAGAAGCTGAGTGTCGCATGGACCTGCGGGGTGTGGTTGCTGACGGCTACGACTGGACGGGCGCAGTCTTCAGAGGTCCAACTGGCTTTCCAGCATGGAGCCGCCGCCCTGCATGAAGGGCGAAATGCCGATGCGGAACGAGAGTTTCGCGCGGCCATTCGCCTTGATCCCACACTGCCAGAGGCTTACCTCGATCTTGGGCTCGTGCTTGGGCGCGAAGGCAAGATGAAGGACGCGATTGAGACGATCCAGAAAGCTCTGCAACTGAACTCACGCCTGGATTCGGCGCATATGTTTTTGGGTATCTTTCAGTATCAGAGCGGGCAGAGTCCTGCTGCGATTGAGTCTCTTCATCAAGAGATCACGCTCAATCCCAAGAATGGAGAGGCGCTGTCGTGGTTGGGGATTGCGGAGCTGGCTGCGGGTCGACCAGAGCTTGCCGTGGGACCGCTTGACGCAGCTTTCGACCTGTCTCCAAACGATCTGAATCTACTGGAGTACCGAGGTCGCGCTCACAGCCAAGTTGCACAGGCGAGTTATGCGCGGATGGCGAAGCTCGACCCTGATGCGTGGCAAGTTCATAAGGTGCGCGCCGAACTCTTTATGGCAGATAACAAAGATCGCGAGGCGATCGCCGAGTACCAAGCGGCACTGGTGCGCGAGAGCCGAAACCCTGATCTGTACGAAGGATTAGGAGATGCCTATCGTCACCTGAACGAGCTGGAGCAAGCGCAGAAGGCCTACACACAGGAACTTGCTCTTTCGCCACAAAACCCGATTGCGATGTACAACCTTGGAAGTACAGATATCGATCGCGGTGAGTATGCGGCGGGCATTCCCCTGTTGAAGGATATGCTGCGAGCGTATCAAGGATCGCCAAAGGCGGAATACTACTTGGGTAGGGGACTTGTCGAGAGTGGGCAGGATGCCGAAGCTGCCACCATGCTTGAGAGAAGTTCCCAAGGCGATGCTGATGGAGAAGTTGGAAAGCGTTCCTTCTACGAGCTGGCACGGCTTTATAGAAAGATGCACAAGCCTGAAGAAGCTCAAAAAGCCTTAGCCGCTTACAACCGCTTGCGCGAACGGGATGAGAAGCAGAAGACAGACACTTTGAATGACTGGCGAAAGCTAAACGGATCTGGGGGTAACGCCGGAGCGGGTGAGGCTGGAAAACCTTAGCGCTAGTCTGCGCTTTATGAGACGTATATCGGACGGTCGTTATGCAGCGGCGGATTCTGGTATTTTGGTACGGGCGTGTACGCGGTTACATTCACATCTTAGAACTGCTTCTTTAGTTTGCAAGATGAGCCTGAAAGCGCCGCGCGACGATCAGTTTCGCTTCGAGGTTCACCCTAATGGCTCTCCACTCCGTACTCCGCGCCGGTCTCTTCGCCACAGCCCTAATGACGGGTTCAGCGCTCGCGCAGGACCTAAAACCGCTGACATCGTCGCCGCGCCCGCCCGCTACGCCTCTCATCGCGCATGATCCATACTTCAGCATCTGGTCGAACTCTGACCGGCTGACGGATTCCCCTACGCGGCACTGGACGGGACATCCCCAGCCCATTGCGAGCCTTGTAAGAGTTGATGGGAAGACGTATCGCATCATGGGCCGTGATCCAGGTTCCGTGCCGGCCATGGAGCAAACTGCGATGGAACTGACGCCGACGCACACGCGGTACAGGTTCGCCGGCGGTGGCATCGAAATTGAGCTTGCATTCTTTACACCGGCATTTCTGGATGATTTGGATCTGCTCTCCCGCCCGGTGACGTATCTTACGTGGACGGCCCGAGCGACCGACGGGGGAGAGCATGTGGTTTCCGCGTTGCTGGATGCCTCACCAGAGATTGCAACCAGCTTTGACCATCAGGCTGTGACCTACTCCCGTCAGAAGATAAGCTCAGGGGAGGTAGTCTCGGTTGGGACTCGCGATCAAGCCGTGCTGAATCGTTCCGGGGACGATCTTCGAATCGATTGGGGATACTTGCACCTGATGGCCCCTCAAGGCGAGGGGGCGCAGATCTCCATCGAGCGGCGTCCGGCAGAGATATTTGCGGCGACGGGGAAGGCTTCGGACTCGGATGTGATGGACGGCGTGGTCACCTCAGATCGCTTTGCACCCCACCTGGCCGGGTCGATGCAGTTCGGCAAGGTTGGTGGACAGAGCGTAGCAAGGTCCTTGCTGGTCAGCTACACCGACGAATATTCCATCCAGTATATGAAACAGAATCTGCGTCCCTATTGGCAGCGCAACGGGAAACCAGTCGCGACGATGCTGGATGAAGCCGAGCGGGATCATACGACACTTGAGACACGGGGCGTGGCATTTGACCGAGAGCTGACGGACGATCTGACGCGGGCCGCCGGACCGCATTACGCGTGGCTGTGTACACTGAGCTACCGGCAATCGATTGCAGCGCACAAGCTGGTTGCTGACGCGGACGGTCGACCGATGTTGTTCGCCAAGGAAAACTTCTCCAACGGTGATATTGCGACTGTCGATGTGATGTATCCCTCAGCGCCGTTATTCTTATTCTTCAATCCGCGCTTACTTGAAGCGCAGGTGCGACCGGTGCTCCAGTACGCAGCCATGTCAAACCATTGGCACTTCCCTTTTGCACCCCATGACCTAGGCCAGTACCCGCTTGCAAACGGACAGGAATATGGGGGCGGCGAGGAGACGGAAGAGAACCAAATGCCGGTGGAAGAGAGCGCGAACCTTCTTATTCTTGTGGACGGTATCGCGCGGACGGGCCATACAACAGCCTTGGCTGAACGGTATTGGCCACAGCTCACGCAATGGGCCCAATATTTGAAAGTTCACGGTCTGGATCCTGAGAATCAACTGACTACCGACGACTTCGCAGGCCATGTCGCGCACAACAGCAATCTATCCATTAAAGCGATCGATGCGCTGGGGGCCTATGCGGACTTGGCCAGGTTACTGCATCATGATGCGGAAGCGAAGCAGTATGGTGCGCTGGCGAAGACCATGGCCGGGCAATGGGTCAGCATGGCAAAAGAAGGCGATCACTACAAATTAGCCTTCAACAGCCCAGGAACTTGGAGTCAGAAGTACAACCTGGTGTGGGATAAGGTGCTGGATTACAACCTCTTTCCGCCCAATGTACGAGAGGCTGAGATTGCGTATTACAAGACGAAACTGAACAAATACGGGCTTCCACTGGACAGCCGCGCCACCTACACAAAAGGCGACTGGACGCTGTGGACCGCGACGCTGGCGGAGAAGCAGACGGACTTCGACGCATTGGTCGATCCCATCTATCTTTGGTCGACTGAAACGACAAGCCGTGTTCCGATGACAGACTGGTATGACACCCTGTCAGGCAAGCAGATTGGATTTCAGGCTAGAAGTGTCGTGGGTGGACTCTTTATCCGTGCGCTCGATGATAAGAGACTCGCTGAAAAATGGCGTGGCCGCAGCGCCAACGAGGTGACAACGCAAAGCAAGTAAGCTTGGATCAATCTAAGGCGCAGAATCTGACGGCGAAGCCGGTTCCGGACTCCTACCAAGAAGATAATGGCCGCATCCGAAGAGTATGACTCCTGCGATGATCTCCCCCGGGAAGGTGTGATGCGACAACCATCGCAACTCCGTGAGCCCAAGGATTGCCTGCGGCGCGATCAATTCCCAGGCGCCAAGAAACAACAGCGCGATACCGACAAATCTTCTCATGCTTGTCCCTGCTGACGCGCGTCCGCAGTCCGCGTCTGCAATTCTGCTGCCCCAGTTGGGACTCTCTGAAAGCGATCTTCTAGAATCGCACCGACGACTCCATCATCTGTTGTGTTGCCGGCGGTACTGAACATGGGAATAAGGCCACTATAAACAGCGATGAAGGTTGTTACCCAGAGTGCCGGATTTGGCACATGGAGCAAGGCCGCGATGATAGGGGACATGAAGTATCCTGCTCCGCCAGGAATTCCCGGCGACTCAAGCCCGAGAATGACGACAGGAGGAATAAGCAGGGCAATCTCAAACAAAGAGATTGGAATGCCCAGCAATTTAGCGACGATCACCGTCACAATGAGGACGGACATCGTGGCACAGTTTTTGTTCAGAACCGTGCCGAAGACGATTGAGATTTCTGCGATCTCCGGAGTGAGTCCAAGATCTTTTTCTGCCGAAATGAGATTGATGGCCAAGGTGTCATACGACCCGCCAGTACCGAAACCAGCGGGCCATACTGTTCCGTAGTATGACAAGATCTGCTTCCATGTGCGCCGCGTTGTGGCTTTACAGAACAGGATCATCGCAGCACACCAGATGACAATGACGACCATGTCCCAGAGCACGCACTGGCCGTAAAGCGCGAGGCCACGATGGCCGAACTTCAACGGGATACCGATAGCAAGACAGCCGATCATGATGGGGTAATACCAGAGCAGCTTTCGGAAGATTTTGAGGATCCAATCTCCAGCTGCGATGAATCCATGTGCTGCAGGACGCAACGCTGGTACACGAGCTGTAAGCCAGCCCATTAGCACTCCACTAACGAGCACCTGCAGTAGAGGTTGCTGCGAGAGCACATGGGAGAACGTGCCGACGATCTGCCGCGCCCATGCCAGCGGAGTTGGAAGCGCGACTCCAGGTAACGAGAGTGGAATGTCTGACAGAAGTGCCAGCCAAGCCGTTACGTAGATCAATGAGACGATCCCCATCACCACATATATTGTGACGATGCGAAGAAAGAGAGCGCCCGCGCGTTCGCGATGGTTGAGGATCAGTTTTGCAGTTGCCGCCGTTAGCAAATGGAAGACAAGGACCGCTGCCAGCGTGACAATGAAGCGGGGGAAATAGGTTCCGCTGAGGTAGATTCCTTTGACGATCGGACTCTGCGGGAACAGCAGCCCCAGCGCGAGTCCGATGCTCAGTAAGGATAGGACCATTACTGGAAGAGGGATGGCAAGGAGCGTGCGCCATGCGCTTCCCTGTTTTGACATGGCATTCGACTTTGACGGTGAAATACTCATACCTTTGACCTTGTACTGCCTGGGCCGCACGCTCGTGCCAGAGAAGATCGAAGCGGCGAACGAAGACGACGTAATATGGCGTACTTATGCGAGAGGAGTTAGAAGTGGTAACGAATGCTGATCTGCGCGGAACGCGGAAGTTGGACGTTTTGCAACTGACCGAACGTCGATGAGGATGCGTTGTTGCCGTTGACGAACTGCTGAGCCGCACCCTGGTTGCTGATGTTGTAGACATTCAGGTCGGCCTCAATGGACTGGCGATCCGTAAGGTTGAACTCACGCCCAACAAGACCATTCCACTGGACCAGCCATGGGCAATAAATCTGACCGGTCCCGCGATCGGCGTACTTGAAGCGATATGTAATGGCAAGTGGATTGGAGACGGTTCGAGTGGAGCCGTTTGAAACAACGGAGATGGTCGCAGGGCCGTTTTGCCCGGCGTATGGACTACCCAGAGCCGCGAGCGTTGTAATGACCGGGCCACCGGGCGTACCGGATTGCGCGGTAAGGGTGCTTGAAACGCGCATATGCCAAGGCGCTTGATACGTGACGCCAGTGCGAGCCTGATTGCGTTGCCACATCCGGTCGCGAGTATCACCGGTGTAGTCATTGGTGACATAACCGCGGACGGATCCAATGCCGTTGTTGTTGGCGAATTTGCTGGGTTCAAGAATGGCGGTCGGGTCATTCGGCTGAAAGGTCCCGGCAATATGATCTGGCGAGTAGGTATACGTGCCGAAGAGTTGGACCTTCTTCGTCTGCTTGCTGACGGTGACTTCGTAGCCTTGGTAGACGAACCAGTTCCAGCGATTATTGGTGATGTAATACGTATTGTTCAGCGCAGGGTTGACGAGCCCGGCCCAGGTCGTGATTCCCCCGGCGTTCGTGGTGTAGATCTGGTTGGTGTCATAGGCGGCGGGACGGTCGCGGTATTCGCGGTCGATATAGCTGACGTCGACGGTGACCTCATGCGGGAGCTGTCCGCGATAGCCGACGAGCCACTCGCGCACGTAGCCCTGGTGACGCCCAGGATCGAAGGTGCGACCGGTTGCGCTGGCGTTGGTTCCAGGCGTGACGATGGTATTCAGGATATTGCCGTTCGGGTTGTAGTACGTGTTGGTGACTGTGGGGGTATTCGTTCCGCCCACCGCATTGGCCCCGAGGTAGCTTGCATTGGTGATGTCAGTAATCTTGGTCCAGCTGGCGCGGATGACATTACGCTGATTTTTCGTCAGCACGTATGCGCCGCCAACACGCGGCGCAAAGTTCCAGGAGTGCTGGATGGTGACCTTCGCAATCTGATCGCGTGCGGAGATCCAATCCGGGCGAATGCCTGCGGTGATCGTCAGACGGCTGAGCGGGTGCCAGCGATCCTGCACATACCAGGCAAAGTCGTTGGCGCTGACGTAGTTCGTCAGCAGACTGCTTTGATTGACGGATTGCGTGCTGAAGAGAGTAAAGCCCTGAGATGGATCGGTGGGATTCTTCAGCACCTCGTTCTGCTGGATGACGGTGCCTCCATTGGCGTAGAAGGTCGTCGCTTTGCTCAGTTCGTGTGGCTCCAGGTAGTAGCCGGCCTGCAATTCATGCGAGCCCCAGGCCTTGGGAATGGAGAAGTCCAGATCTCCTGTGATGGTGGGCTTGCTGGATGGATTGGTGGTCACGGAGGAGAGATTATTCAGCGTGGCAAGCGAGGATCCCTGCCCGACGAGCGTTCCGCCGGAGAGCGTGTCCGTTGTGTAGATATCAATTTCCGGCTTGCTGCCCACGCCTCCAATCGAACCGAGGCTGGTGTTCACACCCTTGTTGTTATAAGAGACGAGGAGGTGCGTGTTTAGACGCGGCGTCCACTGAGACAGCAAGCGCAAGCCAATGGCCGAGCCGCCGTCCTGCCCATGCGCAATGTTCGCGGTGTACCACTGAAAGTTGGCGTCCTGCTTGCGCGAATCGAGTTGATAGACCGCCATGAGGCGATGCTTTTCCGTTACCTGGACGGAGGCGTTCCCGAGGAAGACGAAGCCGCGTGACTGGTTTGGAAAGGTCTGGAAGTTGGGCACAAGTTGTCTAAGATAAGCATCCTGAGTGCCGGTCTGGCTGATGCCGTCGTTGCGATGGATATAACGCCCGGACGCGAAGAACCAGGCCCGCTGCTTGAGGATGGGCCCGCCAAAGGCAAAGTCAGGCTGCTCCGTCGCGGAGGCCGCAGCGTTACCGTTGGGAACATTGTTGCCGTTGAACGACGCTGGCCCTATCAGATAAAGGAGAGAACCATGGTACTGGTCGCTGCCCGACGGGCTGGCAAGATTCACGACCATGCCCATGGCCGCGGGCGAGGAGGCATCGTTGGCGCCTGTCTTGATCTGGATATCGCCCAGCGATTCATTGGCAACGCTAATCACGTTGGAGGGCCAGTTTTGCTGGAAGGAACCTACATCCATCCCATCCAGCAGGGTGGCGTGATTTTCGTTCTCGGAGCCGCGCAGGAAGTAGGTCTGGCCTCCTGATGCATCGCTGGATGCGCTGACGATGCCGGGCGTCAGCTGGAGCGAGTCTGACCAGTCGTGCCGGCCAGTGATGGGGATGTTGCGCAGAAGCTCCCCGCTCAGATTGACGGACTGCTCCGCGCTTTGCGTATCAATAAGCGGCGCGTCTCCTGAGACCTGGATGGAGTCTGATTGGGAGCCGGGGACGAGCGGGATATCGACCGTGACATCCAATCCAGGACGAACGACCAAGCCCACGCGCACAAATTTCTGAAAGCCGCTGGTCTCCGCTTCAACGACATACTCGGTTCCCTGCGGAAGATCGTTGAGCCGGTAGTTCCCTTCCGCATCACTGGTAGCCCGGAAAGTGCCGCCTACGGTTGGGCTATGCGCCACGATGGTGACATTGGATAGGATGGCGCCCGTGCTGTCTGCGATGTGACCGTGGATTGTTCCGGCAGACGTTTGGGCTGAGAGCGCCAGCGGCAAGGAAGTGCCAATGGCGAGTGCAAAGAGAAGGGTAGATTGCCTGGAACGAACAGTGGCGGGATGTTGGGAATTTCGCATAAAGGTCTCCGGAAAGAGGTTCAAAGAGCGCACAAGGGCGAGCCCTGCAATGGGCTGCGATGCTGCGTGGATGAGGGGAAGGCTAGCGGCGGCTACAACAACGGAGGGAGGACATCATTCGGCTCCTTGACGTGCGTGCTTGCCGGCTGCCGCGCCATTGAGTGAGGCAGGGCTTGAGCTGGAGTAGAGGAGAGCGTTGAAGAAAAACTTGTACGTGACCTCAGATAACGCGCGGTATTGCGGGCGAAATCCGAAAAGAATAACGCGGCCTTTACCCACTGGTTCCTCAACCAGTGCGGAGGTGCCCCTCAGATACTTGCCGCCCAGAATCCAGCCACTGAGCAGTGGATTGTCCTTCTCGTAGGTGGCAACGGACTTTGCTTCGCCGGACAGCTTGAAGCTTGGGCTGAGCTCAAAGAAGATAGGCACGGTAGGGGTTGAACCGAACGCGATGGGGTTGGTGTTGTCGACTGACACCTGGAGGATGGAGCCGGGGATGTAGAAATCCTTCTTGTCAATCGCTTCCGTCGCGTTGACGACGGGTGAATCCTTTTTGGTGTAAACCTGCGATGCATTGTTAAGCGCGACGATGGTACCGCCGGCTTGTGTGAAAGATTGAAGCGATGCAACACCGGAATCGCCGAGACCGCCTTTGAACTCCGGCGGCACCTCAGGTCCGCCGCGTTCGCCGCCGAAGCCGGAGCGGCCGCTGGTGATAGCGCGGGCTGCATTGTCCGGCAGGATGACGACGTCAAAGCGCTGGTTGAGGTTCCCCTTGCGGATGTCAGCATCGACAACACGCGTGTACGGGATTGCGTTTTGATCGAAGATCCAGCGTGTCCAGCCCTCGTCCATGGACGGCACCCAGCTTTGGTAAAGGGCGATGCGAGGAAGATGCACGGCGAGCGCGGTGCCTGCCGGCGCTGAGGCAGCGGGGCGGATCTCGACGGGAAAGCTCTGCGCAAGTGCCGTAAGACGAGCATCAATTCCCTTCTGCTGCGGAATGTAGATGGTGCCCGGATCATTACCTGGGCCGGTCAGACGATAGACCTGAACGCCATCCTTGAGCAGCGCGAAGAGTGCATAAAGACCGCTGTTGGACGTGTCGGCGATAAGGTAGCCCTGCGCACCGGACGCCTTGGTGAAGCGGCCTGCTTCAGGCTTAGCCGCGCTCACTTCCGTCGTGGCAGCTTCAAACTTCTTTTGAACCGGGTTTGCCGTCACGCCAAAGAGGAGCGGGAGCGTCTGCGCGGTCACGTCGTATGGACGTTGCAAAGGGCCGCCTGGATACTCCGCGATGTTGGGGTAGTCCTGGACCTCCAGTAAGGTTTTGGCGAAGTTGCCATAGGGCTGCCCGAGGCGCACGATGTAGCTGCCCTTGGCATAGTGCTTGCCCTCCGCGTCAAAGTTGGATGAGGCTTGTTCCACCTCGTTGTCGCCGGTGCGGAGGATGTTGACGAGCCTCGCAACAGAGGCGGGATCCGTCTGTCCGGCAGGCAGAATGTAGGCATACGGAACGGTGCTGGCCGGATGAATCGCGTGCTGGCCCACCTTGTAGTAGTCGGACAGATACCGCTCGCGGTGAATGGCTGCATCATGTGCAATCGAGAAGAAAGCATCGAGCTGGTAGGAGACGATATCGCCTAGCGTCCAGTGGCCACCCTTCCATGGATCGGGGAAGTTCCATGCGGCGACTTTGGCGTCATAGCCGATGCCGCGGTCGAGCTTTGCAAAAGGGATGTCGATGGGTGACGCGATATTGACGCTGGCGGACTCCGTCAGGATGCGAAGGCCGTTATGCAAGGCGATGTAGTCGCGCAAGGGCGACCAGAAGTCATAGACGCCATGAATCAGAACGCCCTTTTTACCGGTCTCCGAGATCTCCAGCGCGGCATTGGTGCCAAGCGCGTTCATCGATGACACCAGAAGCGGATCTACGTTGGGATCGATGGGATCTACCCATGGCGGCAGATAAATGCGGGGGCC
Organism: uncultured Acidobacteriaceae bacterium; assembly: GCA_964242025.1. Classification (GTDB taxonomy): domain Bacteria; phylum Acidobacteriota; class Terriglobia; order Terriglobales; family Acidobacteriaceae; genus Edaphobacter. The sequence goes on along the minus strand of CAXSZW010000024.1, from coordinate 1,306 downwards.
GTTCGAGCCCATCTGGTGGATGTCGTAAAGGATCTGCGGGTGCCAGGGGTTGATGACCTTCTTGACCGCGAGTTGCGTCTCCACCTGGGTGAAGCCTGCCCAGTCGCGGTTGTCGTCATGACCGGTGTAGTGGTGCCAGATGACGACGGGGCTTGAGCCCTCATATGGAGTGCCGAGGTACTTCTTGTACCAGTCCGTGACCAGTTGCTGGCCATCCGGGTTGAGCGAAGGGACGAGGACGATGATGACGTTGTCGAGGATTGCCTTGATCTCCGGCGTGTCGCCCGTTGCGAGCCGATAGGCAAACTCCGAAGCGCTCTGCGAGCTGGCGATCTCGGTGGAGTGAATATTGCAGGTCACTACCAGGACGGTCTTTCCGCGAGCGATGAGGTCCTTTGCCTGCTCCTCGGTGGTCACGCGAGGGTCCGCCAGAGCCGCTTGAATTTTGCGGTAATCCTCCAAGTGCGCCATGTTCTGCGCGGAGCTGATGGTGACGGTGACGAAGGGACGGCCCTCGGTGGTCTTGCCAACCTCTTCATAGCGGATGCGGTCCGATTGCGTGCTGAGGGTCTTGAAGTAGGTCGTGAGCTGGACCCAATCGGCAAGCTTGCGGTCTGTGCCGGGCTTGAACCCGAATGCCTGTTCCGGCGACGTGATGGCCTGTTGCGCGGAGGCGAAAGAGCTGGTCAAGAGAACCGCGGCGAGGAGGACTGCCTTCTTCAATGGAACTCCTTTGGGTGTCTGGTCGTTGTTTCAGCGGACGCTGCCATGCTTGGGCTTTCCTTTAGCACCGCGTATGTCACAGCTTCTTTGCTCCTACAGACAGAGCTTCAGCTGCGTACTATTCCGTCACAAAGAGCGATTGTGAGTGAGGTGATCGGCTGAAGTGCATGTCAGCCAAGTTTCGCGCGGAGGTGCTCAACCTGCTAGATCAGCGGGGAACAACAACAACGGCGACATGAGAGGAACACCATAGAAGCGAAGTTACTGGAGGTTGCGGGCGGTGTCAATCCCGGCTCACCCCTACCGCATGGCGCGGCACAGCTTCAGGCGCGGTTCACACCTGTTCCGGCCACTTCTAACTTGTTCCGTCTATCGATTGAGAGAAGGTGGAGGCGCGGGTCGGGATCGAACCGACGCATAAAGGTTTTGCAGACCTCTCCCTTACCACTTGGGTACCGCGCCCCGGGGTGCGACAAGAATCCGGGTCCGAACTCAGATTGTCCTGAGCAGTGTACCGCAGATGAAGGGGATTTGGAGCGGGAGACCGGGGTCGAACCGGCGACATCTTCCTTGGCAAGGAAGC
>CAXSZW010000023.1:0-30259 GCA_964242025.1 uncultured Acidobacteriaceae bacterium | reverse complement strand
GTCGTCGCCACCAGCGTCGCAGACCCCTCCCGCAGCGCGTACTCCCCCGTCACCCTCACTGAGGCCGCTTTCACTCTGGCCCCCGCGTCCTCCTCCGGCATCGGCGTCACCATGACTCCCGCCAGCGTCTCGCTTTACGCCTCCCAGATCCAGCAATACTCGGTCTCGGTCTCAGGCACCCGCAACACCGGAGTCACCTTCTCCGTCAGCCCCGCCGTCGGATCGGTCTCGCAGGTCGGCCTCTATACCGCGCCCGCCTCCATCACCTCCGCCCAGACCGTCAGCGTCATCGCCACCAGCAACTCGGATGGCTTCAGCAGAGCGGTCTCCACCGTCTCGCTCATCCCGCCCGTCACCTTCGCCGCCACGGACACCATCCCCGCCAACTTCTTCGGCATGTCCGTCTTCAACTTCCAGAACACCGTGCCTCCCGTCTCCTTCGGCACCACCCGCTCCTGGGACTCGTACCCGGATGTCAGTTGGGCCGCCACCAACTCAGCCCCGGGCGTCTATAACTTCGCCCCCATCGATAGCTTCATCGCCACCAACCAGGCCCGCGGCGCGGACATGATCTATACCCTCGGCCGCACCCCGCAGTGGGCTTCCTTCGCACCCTACCAGGGCGGCAACTATGGCCCCGGCCAATGCGCAGCACCGGCCAACATGGCCAACTACGACGCCTACGTCACCGCACTCGCCACCCACGTCGCCGGCAAAATCAAGTACTGGGAGCTCTGGAACGAAGCCGACGATCCCAACTACTACTGCGGTGACATCTACAGCATGGTCGTCATGGCCCAGCACGCCTCCCGCATCATCAAATCCATCGATCCCTCCGCCAAAATCCTCTCCCCAGGCATCACCGGGGGCCCCGGCCCACTCTGGCTCGCCGGCTTCCTCGCCCTCGGCGGCGGCAACTCGGTAGACATCATCGGCTTCCACGGCTACGCCACCGCCAAAGCGGAAGACTTCGTCGGCATCGTCTCCGGATACCGCGCCGTCATGGCCCTCGGTGGAGCCGGCTCCAAGCCCATGTGGGATACCGAATCCAGTTGGGCCGGCACCGGCAGCATCGGCACCCCGGATAGCCCCAGCCAGGTCGCCTTCGTCGCCAAGGATTACCTCCTCCACTGGTCGCAGGGCATCTCACGCTTCGTCTGGTACGCCTATGACGGCGGCACCGTCTGGGGCGGCCTGCTGACGCCATACAACACCCCCTCAGCCGCAGTCACCTCATACGCCCAGACCCAGCGCTGGATGGTCGGTGCCTCCCTCTCCACCCCATGCAGTCAGGATCTCTTCTCCCAGATCTGGACCTGCGGCCTCACCCGCGCAAACGGCTATCAGGCGGAAGCCATCTGGCTCACCGGCGCCTCCCGCAACGTCACCGTCCCCTCTCAGTACGTCGAGTATCGTGACCTTGCCGGAAACGTCGTCCCCATCAGCAACCACACCGTCACCATCGGGGATCAGCCCCTCCTCCTGGAGTCGGCTCCCCTCCAGTAACCCACCCACCACAAACCACAACCGTCATGCACCACACAACCACCATGTTGTGTGGTGCATTTCACCATCGGGAACTTTGTGGTGAGGTGCCAAAGCCACCCGGTAAAACCCGAAACCACCCGAAGAAACACCTGGTTCCGTCCATAACTCACGGTAATCAACCACAAACCCCGAACCCACCCGAAGTGGCTATACCCAGAAAGCAAGGCCGGGAGGTCATCCCGGCCTTGTCTTTTACCGCCAGAACGGGTCTTCCGTCTTCAGCCAGGCCACGGTCTCATGCACACCCTGCTCCAGCGTGTGATTGCTTGGCCCCAGAGCCGCAAACGTTGGCTCCATTGGGGTTAGGTAGTCTTCGGTCATGCTGCGGAAGCGCGAGCTGAACAGCGGAAACTTTCCGCCCGCCCAGATCACCACATCCCCAACCATCGCAATCCCCTTCAAAACCGCACTCGGAACCACACGCACCGGCTTGCCCGTCAGCTCCTTGCTGAACGCATTCGTCCAGTCGAACAGGTCAATCGGACGATCGCCCACGTAGAAAACACGCCCATTCAGGCTGCCGTCCTCCCGGTCCAGAATCGTCAACACCTGGTCCACCACCGTGCCCACATAGGCATAGCAGCGCATCACCCGGCGGCCTCCAGGATGCACATAGCGCCCCTGTTTAAGCACCTTCCAGAACTCTGTCGGATACCGCGGATGCCACCGCCCCCACACATTCGTCGGCCTCACAATCGTCCACGGACACTGAAAATCCGCCGCCCGCACCGCCTTCTCGGATAGCACCTTGCTCTGCCCATAGATCGTGTGCGGACGAAATTCCTCATCCTGCGTGGGCAGCGCGCCCGGTCCCACCACAAACTGGCTGGAGGTAAACACCACATTCTGAACGGTCGGCGTCGCCTGGACCGCCGCAATCACGTTTTCCGTTCCTACATGGTTGGCGGCATAGTCATCCACCGTCGTCCCGAACATATCCGTACGGCCCGCCATATGCACCACATGCGTCGGCTGAAACGCCTGGAACTCCCTCATCACCGCCGCGGCGTCCAGCAGGTCGCACTGTCGGTAAAGATGATTGTTTTCAACATCTTTCGAAGACACCAGGTCCAGGTTCAAGATCGCGATGCTCGCATCCCGGCGCTGCACCTCACGTATAAGGTTGGCGCCGATAAATCCGCTTCCGCCGGTCACCAGATAACGTTTCACACTCATAAATTCCCTCAATTGGCCCGCAGGCAGTCATTCCCAGGGCGCTGTCACGCCTCTGCTTGTCTTCCTCCGTTATTCTGCGTCCCACCCACACCACGGTCAATGAGTCGAACACCCCCGCCCCACACCCCCCTTTTTCCCGCCCCAATAGGAAGAAATACCCTAAGACGATCCCTCCATCGGAGATCCGCCCCGCACCCGTTAGGATCAGGCTCGTGCCAACCGAAGCACGAAGTCAAAAAGAAGACTCAAACCCTATGAAGATCCTCTCAATCAACAATACTGCAGACATCTACGGCGCCAGTCGCTGCATGGAGCGCGTCTTTGGCCGCCTTGCGGAAGAAGGTCATGAAGTCCACGCAGTCCTCCCGGAATCCGGCCCGCTGGTGGCCATGCTGGAAGCTCGCGGCGTCCGCGTTCACATCCAGCCCGGCCTCTCCATCATCGATCGCGCCCAGCTCAAATCCGTTGGCGGCTTGTTGCGCTTCCTCTGGGGATTCCCGCTTTCCATCCTTTCTCTCATGCGTCTGATTCGCCGCCTCCGTATCGACGTCGTCCACACCAATACCGTCGTCATGCCGTCGCCCTCCGTCGCCGCATTTCTCACCGGGAAACCGCATGTCTGGCACGTCCGTGAGCTCCTCCACGAGTTCGGCTCTCTCTGGCGTCCTTACCAGCGGTGGATTTATTTCCTCTCGTCCTCCATCGTCGCCATCTCCGCCTGCGTCCGCGACCAGTTTGATCCACGTTTCCAAAATAAAATCCAAGTAATCTACGACGGCTTAGATGATGCCGCATCCGCAACGGATCCCGCCCGCGTCGCGGCCTTCCGAGCCCAGTTCCCGCCAGACGCCCAGCTCATAGGAGTCGTGGGCCGCATCAAGTGGCACCGTAAAGGTCAGGAAGTACTTGTCCGTGCCGCATCGCTCCTCCACGAGCGCCACCCAAACGCACACTACGTCTTCGTCGGCTCTCCTTCGCCTGGCAACGAGGATCACGAAACCCGCCTCCGCGAACTTATTTCCACTTGCGCCCTCGATGATGTCGTCAAGCTCGTTGGCGACACGGATGATCCCGCCTCTACATTCGCCGCGCTGGACATCACCGTTGCCCCGCCTATCCAAGCGGAGCCCTTCGGCTGCATTGTCATTGAATCGATGGCCGTCGGCACACCCGTCGTAGGTAGTTGTGCTGGCGGTATTGCAGAGCAGATCGTCCCATACGAGACTGGTCTGCTCTTCACTCCCGGCAACGCGGAAGAACTCTCTCGTGATCTTTCGCTGCTCCTGAACAATTCTGCCCTGCGTGCCCGCATGGCAGACGCCGGCAAGCGCCGCGTCCGCAGCCACTTCGCCCTTGAGACCACCTGCGGTTCCATGGCCCATCTCTTCGATCAGCTTCTGCATCCTGAGTCGAAGCTGGGTCCCAACCGCACCACAGCCTCCACCAAGGTCTAACGCAGCTCCCCCAAAGGCATCCATGTCCGTCCAGACAAACACGGCTCACATCACAATCCCGTCGCCGCGCTCAATGCGTGAAGGCTTCTCCCACACTCGTCTAGCCTTCGCCATCGGATTTATTTACAGCATCTCTTTCTGGAAGTACATCAAGCGGGACCCACTCAGCTCGCCGCTTGGTATGGAGGCTGTCTTAGAGACCGGCTCCGTCGCCATCGCCTGCGTGCTGGCTGTTTTCATGCTGCGGAACGCCCCCCGCCGCAAAGCCCCGCAGGTGGGCCTCATGCTCATGGCGCTGTACGGCCTCTTCACCTTCGCCTCGTCCTATCGATCCTTCAGCCCGGTCCTCAGCATTACCAAATCCCTCATTCTTTTCGCGGTTCTTGGCATCTGCTGGCTAATGGCTCAGGCGGATCTCACCTGGAAGTTTCTCAACGGTATCTACGCCGGCTACATCGCTGTAACGACCCTCGGCCTTGCTGTCGGAGCAGCGCTGCCCTCGCGTTATCCCCTAATCCTGTCCGAGGAGTGGACGCATCGCAATCGTCTCTCCCTCTTCGATACCCACCCAAACTCCGTTGCCGAAACCTGCACGCTCATGTTCCTTCTAGGCCGAGTGCTCGGCGGCCGCTGGCGTTGGGTCCCGCAGCTTCTCCTCGTCATCATTAACGTCCTGGCTGGAGAGAAAACCGCCACCGCCATGCTGGTCCTCATCGGCCTCGGCGGCTATCTTCTGGAGCGTCGTTGGAGTCCGATGAAGACCTTCGCCATCTGCTCGGTCCTCGGTATCGCAACCGTCGCCGTGACTCTCAGCAGTGCCGGCGTGTCGGACCTCATCCCGGAGAGCTACGCCACCTCCGTGGCTTCCTCTATCTACGGCGACAAGGTCAACAATGAACTCTCCACCATGGATGGGCGGAAAGAAGTCTGGCAGAAGGCCAAGGAACTCGCGATCGACGGCGTTTTCATCGGCTACGGCATCGAAGGCGCACGCGAGGCACTTCTGGCTGCCGTTAGTTGGTCCGGTCAGGCCCATAATGGCTACATCGAAATTGTCCTCGATGGCGGCGTCCTCGGCGCCTGCATCTTCCTCCTTGGCTGGGCGCTCCTCGCGCTAGCCGGGCTCCATGGAGATCGCGTATGGCTCGTCCGCACCGGCTCCATCTACGCGATGGTTCTTATCCTCGCCATGATCAGCCCCATCTTTAATTTTTATTCTTACTTTTCAGAGGCACTCGTCGTCTCATTCGCGTATCTCGCAGCTTCAAACGTCCGCGCACAGGTCTCTGCCCCAGCCAGCCACGCACTCAGTCGCCGTAACCCCCATCCCACTCTGATATCATCCGGGGCGGAAACCACCACCTAACACCTCTGCGCAATGTCTTCTGCGCGGCCATAACTCTACAATAGGAATTGATTAAGAAAGGCCGTACCTGCGCCTGGAAGCGGCTCTATAAATCCGCGTCCTAACTCTAGCCGTGGCACCCGATGGATCGTCTGTTCGCAAACCCATCGCCCTTACCCCCGGAGACCACACCCTTGATTCGCGATCTCGTCCATGCCTATCCAGACGCAAACGAGCATTTTGACGTCTGCATCCTTGGAGCAGGAGCCGCAGGCATCTCGCTTGCCGTAGAACTTAGCCGTCAAGGCAAACGTGTTGTCGTGCTGGAAGGTGGGGGGCCACAGATTGAAGAGCCCTCCCAAGACCTGTATCAAAGCGAGATCGCCGGTCTTCACCACGATGGCATTCACGCAGGGCGCTTTCGATCCAACGGCGGCACCACGACCAAGTGGGGCGGCCAGATTCTTGAACTGGATGATATCGACTTCGAGCACCGGAACTGGGTTCCCGGCAGCGGCTGGCCCATCCCTAAACAGGACCTCCTGCCCTTTTACGACCTGGCCATCAAAATGGAGGGTCTCGAACGTTCCACTCTCTCAGACGCGGCCGTCTGGGACGAGATCGGACTCCCCAATCCCGAGATTCCAGATCTCGATACCTTCCTCTCCCGTTGGTGCCCGGAGACCAACTTTGCTACCCTTCACGGCCGCGTCCTTGCGGAGAGTGGATGCATTTCTGTCTGGCTCCATGCCAACGCCATCTCCCCAGTCATTGAAGGCGCACGCATCCGCGGCATCCGCTGCCGTACCCTTACCGGTGTAGAGCACACGTTCCACGCGGACCAGTTTGCCTGGTGCATGGGCGGCATTGAGAGCTCCCGCTTCTTCCTCCAGCCGGAGCAAGCCCAGATGCCCTGGCAGCAGAATGGTATGCTTGGGCAGAATTTTCAGGACCACTTGATGGTCCCCGCAGCCCGTCTTGAGCTCACCGATGTGGGGCGGTTTCATGTGCTGTTTGACAATATTTTCAGCCGTGGTTACAAGTACCAGCCTAAGATTCGCCTCAACTTCCGCCATCAGAAGAAGCATCAGATTTTGAATGTTGCCTCCAAGATCATGTTTGCCAGTGATGCCGAAGGCGTTGGCGGTGAACTCAAGGACACGGCAAAGAAACTCCTTCGTGGACGCATCCGCGCTACCTCACGGCAGGAGCTGACGCGCCTCGTGCGCCATGCGCCATTGCTCGCACGCCAGAGCTGGCATTATAAGGTCAAGCACCGCGGATATATTGAGTCTCACGAAGATATTCATCTGGGTATTCACTGCGAGCAGGAGCCCTTTGGAAAGAGTTCTATCACCCTTTCGGACACTCGCGACGCAGTCGGCATGCTCCGCACCAAGCTTGACTGGAAGGTCTCTGACCTGGAGATTAAAACCGTCCGCACATTTGTTGAGTATGCTGCTCATTCTCTCCGTAATGTGGCGCGGGTTATTCCGGATCCGGACCTTATTAACGATCCTGACCAGTTTCGCAAAAAGTGCCCCGATGGATATCACCATATGGGCGGCATGCGGATGTCCGTTTCGCCGCAGGATGGTCTCGTCGATCTCAACCTGAAGCTCCACGGCGTTGACAACGGCTACGTGTGCTCCGGGGCGGTGTTTCCTTCAGGGGGCTTTTCAAACCCCACCCATACAGTCATTGCGCTGGCGATTCGGCTTGCGGGCCATCTTTCCAGCAAATAACCATGGCGCCAACTTGTGGTTATTTGCTCCACAAACGTGGTTTCCTGCATGGATAACGTGGTCAGGATGCACGCATGGCTATGGTGAAACCCGCGTCAATGAAGGGTTTTACCACATCTGCATGGTGATTCTTTGCTTTATGGTGGAGTGCGGGTTTGGCCCTTCACGTGCGCTGTTAAAACTGGCACTTTTCCCAGAGCGGCTTCCCGTACTTAAGTGATCACAACACCGAGTGGGTCCGCCTCCGGCGTGACGCTCCGTCCTGTGCCTTCTCCCCCATGGCGCAGAATCAGGAAGATGCCCGTCGCCGCTCTTACCACATTAATCAGCAGTAATCCGAGGCCGACGGCGAAGACGCCCCGGAAGTATGCGAAGGGCAACGCAACCACCACGGCTGCTATTGCCCCGGCCATCTGCATGAGGAAGAGCCCACGAGGCAGTCTCAGGCCGCCCAGAATAGCCGTCGCATACTGCGCCACCATCTCAAAGACCCAGGCAATTGCAAACACCCGCGTAAGCGAGGCGAAGGGCAGATAATGCGAGTTCCGGCCATACAAGATCTGCATCACCAGGGGCCCCGCCACCGCGAGCGCAAGCAGGTAGGTCCCCACCAGCCCGGTTGCCAGCAGCATATAGTTGCGCACCGCGGCGTTCCTATACCCGCGATGCTTTGCTACGGTCGCCGTAATGAGCGAGCTGATGCTGAACAAGAGTGGGTTGGTGAACGCAAGCAGCTGGAAGACCGCCTGAAAGCCTGCCACCTGCACCTTCCCGTGTCCCATGAGGATTAGCCACGGAAAAGCTTGCAGGGTGAGGAACCCCAGCAGCTTCGCCACCAGGTTCCACCGGCCGAGGAACCAGAACTCCCCCGCAAGCGGGGGCACGATCCTCCGCGGGGGCTTTGCCGGATTCAGTTGATAGATCTGAATGCTCAACGCCAACAGGGACGTACCCGCAATGGTCCAGAAGACCAGTCCAAGGCTTGGCCGCATTCTGTAAGACACGCAGCCGAGAAACGCCGCCTGCCCGAGGTAGCTCAGCGCGTCACCCAACAAAGCCCGCCGCTGTTCCAGCCGTGCCGTGAACGCGGAGCGGGTGGTCTCCTGCAACTGCCAGAAGAACATGGCGAGGATGGCGGTGAGGATGAGCGATGGCCGGTTAAGTGAAAATCCCACACCGAAGAGGATGGGTCCCAGCAACAGGATGACCAGGAGAGCGGTGGCAAACAGCGCAAAGCCCACCAGCCTGCGGAACTGACCTTCCCGCGCCCTGGCGCCACGCACACACAGGGGATAGGTGACAAGCGCCTGCTGAATGGTCCCGAAGAAGATGATGGCGTTGAGGATCAGCGCATAGGTGCCGAAGTCCACCGGCAGCATGACCCGCAGCAGAATCAGATTAGTGAGAAAGTTGCCGGCGCTGACGGAGCACTGGTCTGCAATGGCCCACAGAGCTCGACGCGAATCTCCCGCCTTACCGTCCTTCACAACTTCAGTCATTCATCCTCAGGACTCGCTTACGCGGTTCATCCTCTATGCCCTCTCGGCCTTTATCGGCAGTGAAATCTGCCTGGTTCAACGAGGCCGTGGTGCACCATGCCGCACCCTTGATTCTATTCGTTCGGCGGTCTGTTTAAGGCATCAAGGAGTGGCTCCAAAGGAGTTCATGCCGTCCCACTTTTGGTCACCACCAGTAACCTCTTCCCCTGGCCGCGTCCCCCCAATGAGATGAATGACTCAGGGTCATCGCTTCTATTGGTTCCGCGTCGTTTCCCCGCTAATCTCGGTCTTGTCAAAGGGATCATGTCAACTCAAAACGCCCAATCGAATCCACTTCTTCCGACCGAATGCATGCGCACCGGTCCGCGCTACGAGATTGATGCATCCTGCCGCTTCTGGTGGACTGCACTCGTAGAGCAGACGCACTTCGGGAGCGGCCGCATCTCCGATCTCAGCGTCGCGGGCGTTTCCGTCAGCACGCCTATCCTTCCGCTCGTCGGCTCCTCCATCATGCTGGAGATCGACCTTCCCCGCTCCTCCCGCGTTGGCCGCTCGGAAGACTCCTATCTGCTGCTTGCAGCGGAAGGCAAGGTGCTCCGTCATCATCCGCAGGGGGGCGGCTTTGCCGCCCGCATCACGCACGCCAGTTTCGCCAATCAACACGAGGCTATCTCCGAATGATCAAACCAATTCACACCACCCTTCTTGCTTTCGGCCTGACACTGTGCGCGCCCGGTCTGCGCGCTCAGTACACGCCTACACCGCAGCCCGTTCCCGGCTTCAACAACGTTCCCGTCACGCCCGTCGCATACCCGGCGGACAGCGCGTCACGACCCAGCCCCACGGGCGAGGCTCCCGCCGACTATCGCTTTCATCGCAGCGATCGCATTGAGCTTCAGTTTCCTTTCTCTCCGGAGTACAACGAGACGGTCGCCGTGCAGCCGGATGGCCGCATCAATCTGCGGGAGGTCGATTCAATCGTGGTCGCGGGCAAGTCTGTCACGGAAGTCCAGAGCCTCATCCAGCAGGCCTACAGCGGCATTCTTAAACAGCCGCGTGTGTCCATCCTGCTCAAGGAATTCCTCGCCCCGTCCTTTTATGCCAGCGGCGAGGTGGGACATCCAGGACGCTATGAACTTCACAGCGACATCACGCTGCTTCAGGCCATTTCTGAGGCAGGCGGCATGATCAACGAGCGCGCCAGCAAGAAGACTGTCGTGGTCTTCCGCCCGCAGGGCAACGGAACGTATGAGCCCAGGGTGATCGACATGAAGAAGATGCTGCAGGCGAAGGGCACGCAGGAAGATTTTTCGATCCTTCCCGGGGACATCCTCTACGTACCGCAGAATACGTTCTCCAAGTTTTCCAAGTTCCTGCCCAATGCCACCGCGGGCGCCTACGTCTCTCCCACTGCCTTCTAACTGCTCTGAATCTCCGAAACACTTAGGACACCCCATGGATCACATTGAAACGAGAACTCTACTCCCCACCCGCAGGGACATCGCAAGCCGTATCTTCCGGCAGCGCGGAGTCTTGATTGTCACCTTCCTTATCGTGGTCACCGGCTTCATCGTGACCGGCCAGTTCAAGCCCAAGTACCGGTCAGAGATGAAGGTGCTGGTCAGCAAGCAGCGCGTCGATCCTATTGTCACTACGGGCCAGGACAGTACGCCCCAGCTTCAAACGGTGAGCGTGCGTGACGAAGACCTTAACTCCGAGGCCGAGATCCTGAAGGGTGAAGACCTTCTCCGCCAGCTTGTTCCTGCGGCCGGCCTAGTGGCTCCCGACAGCACCGATGCCGTGGCCATTGAACAGGCGGTGCGCAAGCTGCAGAAGCACCTGGATGTATCTGTGGTCGCGAAGACGGATCTGATTGCGGTTCGTTATGAAGCACAGAATCCTGAACAGTCCCGCCGCGTTCTTTCTACGCTCGCGTCGCTTTACCTGAAGAAGCAGCGCAGTGTGCACGGCCCCGACTTTCAGGTGACCTTCTTTACGCAGCAGGTGAAGGAGCATGCCGGCGCTCTGCAACAGGCTGAGCAGAAACTGCTCGACTTTACCCACGATACTGGCATTGTCTCCGCGAGCCTTCAGCGCGAGCTCACGGTTCGCCAGATGGAAGATCTGAACCAGGCTAAGCGCACCAACGACTGGGAGATTGCGGAAGCCAGGGCACGGACAAACCAGCTGGCCACCCAGTACGAGACTGAGCCGACCCGCCTGGTCACCGATCGTCGCAAGGCCGACAATCCGCAGCTCCTCAACCAGCTCAATGCGAATCTCCTGAGCCTGCAGTTGAAGCGCACCGACCTGCTCGCGAAGTATGACCCGAAGTATCGGCTGGTCCAGGATGTCGATCAGGAGATTGCCACGACGGACGCGATGATCAAGTCGCAGCTTGCCACACCGCTGCATGATGAGACCACGGCCGCCAATCCGACACACCTTGCGATTGAGAATTCTCTATCTACCTCTCGCGCAGAGCTCGCCGGCTATCGCGCGAAGGGTGCCGAGCTGACCAGCTCAGCGTACGCGATTGAGCAGACCGCACAAGATCTTGCGGAGAAGGATACGCAGCAGGAGGCGCTTCTGCGCGACGTCAAGACCGAGAAGGACCAGTACCAGCTCTACGTCGACAAGCTGGAGCAGGCACGCATGACGAACTCGCTGAACGAGGGTGGGATTCTGAACGTGGAGCTGGCGGAAGATCCCTCCGCTCCTGCTCTGCCGCAGAATGCGCCCCTCGCGGTGCTCGCCGCGGTCCTCTTTGCCGGTGCGCTGCTGAGCTTTGGCGCTGCTTTCCTCGCTGATATCTTCGACCCCACCGTGCGCAACACGTCGGAGCTCTCTGACGTCCTTGGCCTTCCGCTGCTGGCTGAATTCAGCCCCATTCATTCTCTTGAAGGAGTCAATTATGACAACCTTGTTTAGTCAGGCATCCACATCCGCCTCCTCCACGATCGTCACTGAGGTTAGCGAGACTTCCTCCGTCATCACCCCCGAAGTTCAGCGCCAGGTTGATCGGCTCGCAGCCAGCCTTGCACCAAGGAATGCGGCGTCCGCACCCAAGTGCATCGTGATGATGGAAGTCGGGGAAAGCAAAGACTCCTCGCTCTGGCTCGCCACGGCCGTTGCGGCAGTCCTCGGCGCAAGAATCAAGCAGAACGTCCACGTGCTCTCCATTGAAGCCGGGGGCCAAGCCCGCCGCGTAGCGAAGAAGCCTTCCTTGCGTTTCGCCGGCTCGCGTAACTTCACCCTGGAGCAGATTGAGAATCTGTACGCGGACCGCGAAAGCGCCGGCACGATTGCGGACCGGATCGCCAGCCTGCGTGCGGCGAATCAGCCCGTCATCATCTACCTTGCCCAGGATCAGAATCTGGCCGATCTCCTGCCCAGCGCCCCGGTCATCGATGGCGTTGTCCTGTTTGTCCGCGCCGCCAAGGCTCGGCGGGCCGCGCTGGTCGCCATCGAGCATCGTCTTGCAGGTGCGGAGATGAAGCTTCTTGGTTGTGTTCTGCTCGACCGCACCTATCCCATCCCCGATGCACTCTACCGGCTCCTGTAACCCTGGCTTCCCTGCACCACTTGCAACACAGAGAGACCAACTATGAATAAGACTCGCCGTAAAGCACTCGTTGAATTTGGAATGTGCGTCGATCTCGCCATCTGCTGCCTTGGCCTGCTCGTCACCTCCGCACTCCTCTATGAGCCACTCTGGAAGTCGGAGACCCTGCTGCTCAAGGATCCTCTTCGCCAGCTCCTCGTCACGGGGGCTCTAGGTCTCATGTGGCACCTCTCTCTGATGGCGTCCGGAGCGTACAAGTCGTACCGCGTTCCCGGCCTTAAATCTCAACTTGGGGCCATCGCTCGCGGCACCTCCTTCGTGACCATCTGGGCATGTGTCTGGCTCAACTTCGGCCTCTCAGAGGACTCCTTTGACTCCTCTCTCTCGTTTGTCTACGTGGCTCTCTTCTGGTGCACCACCTTCTCCGGTCTGGTAGCCACCCGCCTCGGCGCCCGCGCCATCACGCGCTTCTTCCGGCAGCGCGGACGCAACCTGCGCACCATCCTCATCGTCGGCTCCAACCGTCGCGCCGTGGCTCTTGCGGACCGACTCCTTGGAACCCCAGCGCTGGGTCTCCGGCTAGCGGGCTTCGTGGATGACCTTTGGCAGTACGACGATGCCCCCGACCACTACAAGGCCATGCTGCTCGGCGACTCCAGCGGTCTCCTGGAGCTCCTTCGCAACCTCGCCATCGATGAAGTCATCATTGCGCTGCCCATCGCCTCCAACTATGAATTCTCCAAGCAGATTGTGCACTGGTGCCGTCAGCAGGGGATTCCCGTCCGGTCAGAGGGTAGCCTCTTTGACCTTGACAGCCACGCTCTCCTCCCCGCCAGCTCCACCGAGTTCGACTTCATCACGCACCACGAGGTCGTCCACAGCGCATGGAGCATCTTCTGCAAGCGCTTCGTCGACATCTTCGTCTCGGGCATCGCACTCCTCGTACTTTCTCCGGTCCTGCTCGCCATCGCGCTCGCCATCAACATCACCTCACCCGGCCCCATCCTCTTCGCGCAGGAACGTCTCGGCGTCGGGAAGCGCCGCTTCCGCATCTGGAAGTTCCGCACCATGGTCACCAATGCAGAAGCTTTGATGGCCCAGGTCGAGCACCTCAACCAGACCCAGGGTCCTACCTTCAAGCTCACCAATGATCCCCGCATCACGAAGATTGGCCACTTTCTCCGCAAGACCAGTCTCGATGAACTTCCGCAGTTGATCAACGTTCTGCGCGGAGATATGAGCCTTGTCGGCCCGCGTCCTCTCCCCATGCGCGACTATGCCGGCTTCTCCGCAGACTGGCATCGCCGCCGCTTCAGCGTCAAGCCCGGTATCACCTGCCTCTGGCAGATCACCGGCCGCAGTTCCATCACGTTTGACCGTTGGATGGAGCTCGACATGGATTACATCGATCACTGGTCCCTGTTGCTCGACTTCGAAATTCTTCTCAAGACCATTCCCGCCGTAGTCCGTGGCTCTGGAGCAGTTTGACGTCCAACAACGTCCCACGCGCCACTGCATGACCTGAAACATTCGCGCTTCAACGCGTCGTATTCGACCGATTCATAAAGGAATAAAACAATGGCAGCCTCAGAGATTCTCGGTTTGGAAGTTGCAGGACGTAGCTACGCAGACGCAGCAAAAAAGAGCGTTCAGTGGGCACGCAATCGCGAATCCCGCACCATGGTCTTCGCCAACGTGCATGTCGTCATGGAAGCCTTTGACGATCCACAGTTTCGCGCCGACCTTAACCGGATGGATCTCATCAATCCTGATGGTGTCCCACTTGTCTGGGCGCTGCATGCGCTCGGCGAGACCAACGCCTCCCGCGTCTATGGCCCCGACGCCACTGAGGCCATTCTCCTTGCCGCAGAGAAGGAAGGCATCTCCGTCGGCTTTTACGGTGGTAGCCAGGACACGCTGGACAAGCTGATTGTGGAAGTTCGGCGCCGTTACCCGACCCTCAGCATCGATTTCATTTTGTCTCCGCCCTTCCGCAAGCTTACAGCGGAAGAGGATGAGGCCATTTCGGAACAGATCGTCGCCTCCGGCGTTCGGATGCTGTTTGTCGGCCTCGGCTGCCCCAAGCAGGAGCGCTGGATGACCGCCCATCAGGGGCGTCTTCCTGTGGTCATGCTCGGTGTCGGCGCCGCCTTTGATTTCCTTGCCGGCACGAAGCCGCAGGCTCCCCGCTGGATGATGCGCTCCGGCCTTGAGTGGCTCTTCCGCCTTGTCTCCGAGCCTGGCCGTCTGCTCGGCCGCTACGTCAAGCACAACCCTCGCTTCGTCATCTTTTTCCTGCTTCAACTCTTCCATCACAACCGTTCTAAGCCGTCGGTCCGGCCTTCTTCGTCCCATAGCTAGGACCGCCTCAGCGAGTCCCAAAACTGCACCGATTCCCACCACTTTGAGCCCACTTCTATCCCACTTTAGAAGTGGGCCTGGACACCCCGTGTTCTGCTACCCTTCTCTTGGCATTCGAAAGGAATTTCCGTTGAAAAAAGCTCTGATTACAGGAGTTACCGGCCAGGACGGCGCCTATCTCGCCGAACTCCTCCTTTCCAAAGGCTATGAAGTTCATGGCATCAAGCGCCGCTCCTCCCTCTTCAATACCTCGCGTATCGACCATCTCTATGAGGATCTTCATAGCCCCAATCCACGCTTCATCCTGCACTACGGAGACCTGACCGACTCATCGTCGCTGATCCACATTGTGCAGAAGGTGCAGCCAGATGAGATTTATAACCTCGGCGCGCAGTCCCACGTGCAGGTCTCGTTTGAGCAGCCGGAATACACCGCTGATGCCGATGCGCTCGGGCCCTTGCGCCTTCTTGAAGCCATCCGCATTCTGGGCCTTGAGAAGAAGACGAAGTTCTATCAGGCTTCGACCTCTGAGCTTTACGGGTTGGTCCAGGAGACCCCGCAGCGCGAGACAACCCCCTTCTATCCGCGTTCGCCGTACGCCGTCGCGAAGATGTATGCCTTCTGGATCTGCGTCAACTATCGCGAGGCCTACGGGATCTACGCCTGCAACGGCATCCTTTTCAACCATGAGAGCCCGCTACGCGGCGAGACGTTCGTGACACGGAAGATTACGCGCGGCCTTGCCCGCATCAAGGTTGGCCTGCAGGAGTCCCTGTTTCTCGGCAACCTGGATGCCAAGCGCGACTGGGGCCACGCCCGCGATTATGTCGAGATGCAGTGGCTGATGCTTCAGCAGGAAAAGCCTCAGGACTACGTGATCGCCACCGGTGAGCAGTACAGCGTACGCGAGTTCATTCAGCGTTGCGCCAAGCTTCTTGAACTGGACCTTACATGGAGCGGCAGTGGCATCGATGAAAAGGCCGTTGACTCCAATGGGAAAGTTATCGTCGCCGTTGATCCCCGATACTTCCGCCCTACCGAGGTTGAAACTCTTCTCGGCGACCCATCTAAGGCCAAGCGTGAGCTCGGCTGGACCCCTCGCACGCCGTTCGATCAGCTTGTCAAGGAGATGGTTGAGTCAGACCTGAAGGCCGCTCAGCGCGACGCCCTCGCTCTCCGTCACGGCTTCGACGCCTACAACGTCCGCGAGACCTAAGCAGGCGCAACGAATCAGGCTGGCGAGAGCCAGCATCCAACGAATACGACGCCGTTGCGTGACTTGGGACGGCGTCGTAGCTTTTTGCGATTCCATGGCCTTCTTCCAGCCGTCGTCATAAGTTCGTCAGAGAAGTTTCCAGCGCTGTGAACAGCATTACAGCCAAAAGGTTCCCAATGCCCACGCCTTACATGCCGCTCGACGCCCCTATCTACATCGCTGGCCATCGTGGCCTGGTCGGTTCCGCCATCCATCGCGAGCTTACGCACCTCGGCTACACCAATTTGATCGTCCGGACCCACGGCGAGCTTGACCTGCTCGACCCAACAGCCGTCCGGTTCTTCTTCGAGCAGACGACGCCCGCCTTCGTCGTCCTTGCCGCCGCCAAGGTGGGAGGCATCCTCGCCAACAACACCTATCCCGCCGATTTTATCCGCCAGAACCTTGTCATTCAGGACAACATCATCGAGGCGGCCCACCGTATGAATGTCGATCGGCTCCTGTTCCTTGGATCCTCCTGCATCTACCCGAAGTTGGCCCCGCAGCCCATGCCGGAGACCTGCCTCCTTACCGGCCCGCTTGAGCCCACGAACCGTCCTTACGCCTTGGCAAAGATCGCCGGCATTGAGATGTGCTGGAGCTATAACCGCCAGTTCGGTACCCACTACCTCGCCGCTATGCCCACTAACCTTTATGGTCCCGGAGATAATTTTGACCTCAACAACTCCCACGTACTGCCCGCGCTGATCCGGAAGACCGCTGAGGCTATGGCGGCGGGAGAGCCGGAGCTTGTCGTTTGGGGCACTGGGACACCGCGCCGCGAATTCCTGTACTCCGACGATCTTGCCCGAGCCTGCGTCTTCCTCCTCAATCTTGATGAGGCTGCTTATTCCACCCTCCTCACCGCAGACGAGCCACCGCTCATCAACATCGGTGTGGGTGAGGATGTGACCATCCGCGAACTCGCCGAGACGGTGAGCCGGGTCCTTGGCTTCAGTGGCACTCTAACCTTCGATACCACCAAACCTGACGGAACCCCCCGCAAACTGATGGACGTCAGCCGTCTGCACGCACTGGGTTGGCACCACACCACGACGCTGGAACAGGGTATTCGCCAGGTTTGGAACCTAGTCCAGCCAGTTCTCGCGCAGAACCCCGCCTGAAAGCCTTGCTCATGACTGCGTTTCTCCCTTGCCTTGAGCAGCGCTCCCTTGCTTGAATTTTTTGGAACGGATTGGCATCAGGGCGCGTATGTTGGGGTGGATACGTACGCGCGGAGTGCGCGTAGGGGAGCAATGGATGCGGATGAGACTGGCTGGTGTGGTGGCCGTGTGCGGAGCGGCGGTAATGGCGACGGCTGGGTGCCGTGTTGAGACGCACCGTAATGGGGACGGCGAGGATAAGAACGTACGGATCGCTACTCCGTTTGGCGGCATGTCAGTGAAGACAGATGACTCGGTGACGGCGAGTGGGATGGGCCTGGATGTGTATCCAGGGGCGACGATCCAGAAGAAAGAGAAGGGCCATGACGGGGCGGCGGATGTAAACCTGAGCTTCGGGAGCTTCCATCTGGGAGTGAAGGCCGTGAGCTTTACCTCGCCGGATGCGCCGGATAAGGTGCTTTCGTTTTATCGCGAGAAGATGGGGAAGTTCGGTACGGTAATTTTGTGCAGGCATCATGAGGCGGTGGGGACGCCGGTTCGGACGCAGGACGGGCTTTCCTGCGATGACGATCATAAGCACAACGTACACATCAACACGTCCAACGACGACCATGACAAGCAGGAGCTGAAGGCAGGATCGAGGCAACACCAACATATTGTGGAGGTGGAGACACAAGGGACGGGAACGAAGTTCGGGCTTGTGATGCTTGATCTGCCCATGAAGATCGACGGTAACGACGATGAGGATAAGCAGTAATAATGGGCTTGCCGTCTGAATCGCTACAATGGTGGGATGAGCGGAAGCGGTGCGTTGGACAATAAAGAGTTCTGCCACAGGTGCGGGGCAGAGCTGCCGGCGCGGGAGTGGGCCGGCGACGGTGGGTTCTTCTGTCCGCACTGCGGGGCTCCGCAAATTCTGTTACCGGAACACATGCGGACGGAGGTTGCGGAATCGGAGCCTGCGGCAATGAGTGTGACGCTGCCCCCGCCGATACCAAAGGAGATTCATTGGCGAACGGCGATCCGTTATGGAGCGCTGGTGGCGCTTGTAGGTGGGGTGTTGACCGGGGTGGGGACGGTGTCAGGATTTCTGTCTTTCCTGGGATTTTTATGGGTGGTGAGTGGCGGGGTCATCGCCATGGGCTTTTACCAGAAGCATAAGCCGGCGGCAAAGATGAACGTTCGGGTGGGGTTCCGGATTGGGGTAGTTACAGGGTTGATGATGACGGCAGCTCTGGCGATTGCGCTGGCTGCGGCGGGGGCTGTGGCCCGGTTTGGACTGCACCGGATGGCGGATTTCGACGGGCAACTGGTGAGTTTTCAGGCACAGATGAAAGAGAAGATGCAGGAGCAGCAGCAGAGTCCGGAGGTCACGGCCGAGGCGGTGAAGCTGATGGATTCGGCTGAGGTGCGGGGCGGGGTAGCGGTGGTTTACCTGGGTATGCTGGGTGGGATACTGCTGCTGGTTTCAGCCGGCGGGGGGGCGTTCGCGGGCATGCTGGGGACACGGCGGCAGGGAGCAAGAGGGGTCTTGTGAGCAACGGGCCTGAATAGACCATGGACTGCTAGAATCGGGGTCGGAGAGGGTGGACGGTATGGGCGAAGCTGCGAAGTTGCGGGTGAAGGGCCGATTGATGTCGGCATCGGAGATTGAGCGGACGCTGGTGCGGCTGGCGCACGAGATTGTGGAGAAGAACGACGGTGCCGCCAACCTGGGGCTGGTGGGGATCAAGCGGAGGGGTGTGCCGTTAGCGCAGCGGATTGGTGGGCTGATCGAGACGATTGAGAAGCGGCCGGTGGACGTGGGGGTACTGGACATCAGCTTCTATCGGGATGACCTTTCTACGGCAGGGACGAGGCCGGTGGTGACGAAGGGGGCGATTGGGTTCGACGTGACCGGGCGGGACATTGTGCTGATGGACGACGTGCTCTATACGGGGCGGACGATCCGGGCTGCGATGGATGCGCTGTTCGACCATGGGCGGCCGAAGAGTGTGCAACTGCTGGTGCTGATCGATCGCGGGCATCGCGAGCTGCCGATTCAGAGCACGTTCACGGGCCGGAACATTCCGACGAGCTCGCGGGAGATTATCGAGGTGAAGCTGAAGGAGATCGACGGGGATGAGCAGGTTTTGCTGGTGGAGCTGGGAGAGTAGAGGCAGATGACGACACACGACGGCTATGCACGGGGGTCGTTGCTTACCGTCGACGGGCTTTCCGTGGAAGATGTGGCGGGAATTTTGGAGTTGACGGACGGGCTGGAGGGGATGGTTCCGGGGGAGAAGGCGAGGGTGCTGGCGGGGCGGCGGGTGGCGCTGCTGTTTTATGAATCGAGCACACGGACCAGGACGAGCTTTGAGCTGGCGGCGAAGTCACTGGGGGCGGTGACGACGCTGGTTTCGGATAAATCGTCGTCCATTGAGAAGGGCGAATCGCTGAAGGATACGGGGCTGACGCTGAAGGCGCTGGGGGCGGAATGCATTATTTTGCGGCACCCGGCGGGTGGCGCACCGTTTCTGCTGGCTCGGACGACGGGACTGCCGGTGCTGAACGCTGGGGACGGAATGCATGAGCATCCGAGTCAGGCGCTGCTGGATCTTCGGACGGTGATCAGCCGGCTGGGGCTGAAGGGGCGGGGGGTGGATGCCCGGCTGCTGGAGGGGGTGACGGTGACGATCTGTGGGGATATTCGGCATAGCCGGGTGGCGCGGTCGAATGCCATGCTGCTGCCGCGGCTGGGGGCGCGGGTGGTGCTTTGCGGGCCGGAGGAGTTGCTGCCGGAGACGGCGCTGGGGCTGGGGGCGGGTATCGAGATGGAGCGAGACTTTGAGGCGGCGATGCGGCGCAGCCAAGTGGTGATGATGCTAAGAATTCAGCGGGAGCGGCTGGCGGGGCTGGAGGTGGACCTGGGGGGGTATGTGGCGGCCTACCAACTGACGGAGGAGCGGCTGGGGCGGTGCGCTCCGGGGGCGGTGGTGATGCATCCGGGGCCGATGATTCGGGGGTTGGAGATCCAGGGGGAGGTGGCGGATGGTGCGCAGAGTGCGATTGAGGAGCAGGTCTCGCATGGGCTTGCGGTACGGTCTGCCTTGCTGGCCCGAGCGTTGACGGCCATCCCGGCATAAGTGTGTAAAGTCTTCGATTCAGAGACTTTAGCTTTGGACCTAATTTTCAATTGCACCAAGAAGTGTGCATACGTCTGGGACGATTTGGAGGGTAAGAATGGGCAGTCTGGTGATTCGTGGGGGGCGAGTGGTTGACCGTATCCATGGGGTGGATGAGGCTAAGGACGTTCTGATAACGGATGGGGTAGTGACGGGGGTGGAGGCGCCGGGGGCGTTTGCGGGGGTAACGGCGGAGGTGGTGGAGGCTGGGGGATGCGTGGTAGCGCCGGGGTTTTTGGACGTGCATGTGCACCTGCGGGAGCCGGGGCAGACGTATAAGGAGACGATTGCGACGGGGACCGCGGCGGCGGCGGCGGGTGGGTTTACGAGCGTGGTGGCGATGCCGAATACGGTGCCGGTGAATGACTCTTTGGAATCAATGGCCTGGATGCTGGACGCGGCGCGGGGGCCGGCGGTGCGGCTGTTCTGTATGCCGGCGGTGACGGTGGGGAGCATGGGGGAGCGGTGCACGGATTTTGAGGCGCTGGCGAAGGCCGGGGCGGTGGGGTTTACGGATGATGGGAAGCCGGTGCTGGATGACAGGCTGATGCGGGAGGCTCTGCTGCGGGTGGGGCGGCTGGGGCTGGTGGTGAGCCAACATGCTGAAGATACGAGGGTTTCGCCAAGCAGCGGGATCAATGCGGGGGTGGTGGCGTTCCGGCTGGGGCTGCGAGGGATGACGGTGGAGGCGGAGGCTTCCGTGGTGGAGCGGGACATTGCGCTGGTGCGGGATATTCAACAAAAGGAGGGGGTTCGAGCGCGGCTGCATGTGCAGCACGTGTCTACGGGGCGGGCGATTGAGGCGGTGAGACGGGCCAAGAGCGACGGTCTGGAGGTGACGTGCGAGGCGGCTCCGCACCACTTTACGCTGAATGAGGAGGCGTTGAGGGAGTTCGATACGAATGCGAAGATGAACCCGCCGCTGCGGGTGGAGGCGGACCGGAGGGCGGTGATTGCGGGGCTGCTGGATGGGACGGTGGACTGCATTGCGACCGATCATGCGCCCCATGCGCGGCATGAGAAGGAGGTGGAGTTTGAGCGGGCTCCGAATGGGATTACGGGCCTGGAGACGGCGCTGGGACTGGCTTTGAAGGTGCTGGTGCGGGAGCATGGTATGTCGTTGAAACGATTGGTGGAGGTGCTAAGCGAGGGGCCGGCGCGGGTGGCCGGGCTGCGGAAGGCGGACGATCTGCGGGTGGGAAGCTGGGGTGATTGCACGGTGTTCGATGCGGGGGCGGAGTGGGTGTACCGGGCGGCGGAGACGCGATCCAAGTCTCGGAATACGCCGTTTGACGGGGTGGAGATGTTGGGGCGGGTGAGGGCGACCATTGTGGGTGGGCGTGTGGTTTTTGGCGGTTAGAACGTGGCTTAAGGTATGGCTAAGGTGGCTGAGGAGCAGCAACTCCGCGTGGACGGAGGGTGAAGCGTCTGAGGAGCGGAGGCGATTCGGCGAGGAAGAGCTTGTTTTTCACAACCATACGGGCTGCGTTGAGCGTCCCACCTATGTGCTGATCCCCAAGACGGTTCGTGAGTTCTTCCGCTGCAGGATCCTGCGTCCGCTGCTTCGTCTGCTGCGGGGCGGGGTGACGCCGCGGCGGCTGGCGTGGAGCCTGGCGCTGGGAATTGTGCTTGGGATCAATCCGTCCGTGGGTCTTACGACGCTGCTGGTGATTATGCTGGCGTGGATCTTCGGGTTGAACCAGGTTGCGTCGCAGATTGGGGCTCATGCGATGGCGCCTTTTCACCTGCTGCTGTTTATCCCGTTCATCCAGCTTGGGGTGCACCTGTTTCACACGCGCCGGCTTCCGCTGGACCGGAAGCAGATCGAGCATTTGAGCCATCATCCGCTGCGGCTGGTGCGCGACATCTGGCAGTGGGAGTGGCATGCACTGATTGTGTGGGGTGTGGTGGCCGCGGTTACGATGCCGCTGCTGGCGATGTACATCCGGCGGGGGCTGGTGCTGCTGATGCGGCGACACCGGACTCTGATGCATGCTCAGCCCGCGCTGAGTTCCAGGGGGAAAGCCGCCGGGGAGTGAGGATGACCTGGAGGTGTGGGTGGGTCAGCATCTTCTGGATGCGGACTCAGGGTGGATTAGAACGGCTTTTTGAGGAGCTTGCCGGTGCCGCGCAGGACTTTGCCGGTGCCCTTTGCGGCTCCGACGCCAACGTCCTTGGTGCCGACGGCTGCGCCTTTGCCGACGTTGCCGGCGGCGTTGAGGGGATGGAGGGTGACGAGGTCTACGGCACCCTTGCCGGTTCCTTTAGCGGCTTCACCGACGCCCTTGCCTGCTCCGGACCCGATGTCTCCGGCGCCGTGGCCGTAGTCGGCTCCGGCTCCGGGGCCTTTGGGCTGGGTGTACTGGGGCTGGGCGGTGGCGGGGCGTGCCTGCGTGGACTGGGTGGGGCCCAGGGAAGATGGAGGTGGGGCGGACTGGGCAAGGGCTGCGGCGGCGAAGAGGGTGAGGGTGGCTGCGGCGATTCGGTACATGGGACTGACCTCAGTCTAATTGGATGCGGCGAGTGAGGGGGAGTATGTATCGTTGGGGCGGGGGTGTGTATGTACGTGGCGTTGCTGCGGGGGATCAATGTGGGAGGGAAGGCGAAGCTGCCCATGAAGGAGCTGAGCGCGATCTTTGAAGGGTGCGGGGCGACGGGGGTGAGGACGTATATCCAGAGCGGGAATGTGGTGTTTGAGAGCGATGACGCCGAGGGGTGTGTCGCCGGGGTGACGAAGGGGATCGGGGCGAAGTATGGGTATCCGGGGCGGATTGTGCTGCGGTCGGGTGAGGAGATGAGGGAGTGCTATGCGGGGAATCCGTTCAGGAAGGCGGGGGTGGCGGAAGCGGCGCTGCATGTTTACTTTTTGGGGGATCTGCCGGAGAAGGGGGCGGTGAAGGGGCTCGATGCGGGACGGAGTGCGCCGGATGAGTTTGTGGTGAAGGGGCGGGAGATTTACCTGTTCTTGCCGGACGGGATGGCGCGGACGAAGCTGACAAATGCTTACTTTGATTCGAGGCTGAAGACGTTTTGTACGGCGAGGAACTGGGGGACGGTGGGGAAGCTGGTGGGGATGTTGGAGGAACCAGGCTAGCTCGCAGTCAGTCTTACTTAGGAGTATCCACTTGCGGGCGGAATGCCCTGTTCCAGGGTAATACTCAGGCTCTTGACCAAGATTTCGCCGGCTAGGCCGTAGCAGGGATGGAGGGTCAAGCGTAGACCCTCATCCTCCTGTTTGATGTCGAGACCCGCGATGACGTTCTGGTGGTTGAAGCCGTCTAGGTTCATCCCTAGGATTTCGCCGAAGTGGAATGTGACGACTGTGTGGCGGTCACAAATATAGATGCCGTTCGCATCGACTTCGCTCGTCATGGCAAAGGTATGAACGTCCATGAATGACTCGCAAACCCGACTCAACTTCAGGTTTAAGACTTCTGCGTCGTGAAATGATGGCCACTGCCCAAACAATTCCACTAGAAATTCTGCACCGGCGATGGAGGCGAGGACCGCGTCGTCGATCATCTTCATTTCTGGTTAGGCGACGGCGGTTAGGTTTTCGATGGCGCGTTCTTTCATGCGCTGGTAGAGAACGCCGATGGCGTGGTCTTTGAAGTGAGAGGTGTTGCGGTGGGCTTCGAGGGCGGCCTCGTCTTTGTACTGCTCGTAGATGAGGACCGTGGTGGGGTCGTCTGCGATGAAGTGGCAGATGTAGGAGACGCAGCCGGGTTCCTGGCGGGAGCCGAGGGTGAGGGACTTGAGGGCGGCTTCGATGAGGTCGTGGTCGGCCTCGTCAAAGCGCATACGGACGGTGAAGGACAGCATTTGTGAACTCCTGAAGATAAGGCAAAGGGCGGTCGAGCTTCGCTCGATACCCCACCCTATTCGCGATGAAGCTGCGAATAGGATGGGGCACCCGGAACATGCAACGGCAACGAGTTTTGGTTAGGCTTTGAGGGCTTCTTCAAAGGCGGGGAGGGAGATGGTCTGGGTGCGGTCTGGGCCGGTGGAGACCATGCCGATTTTGGCTCCGGATTCGCGCTCGATGAAGTGCAGGTAGTCCTGAGCGAGCTGGGGGAGCTTGTCGAACTCGGTGATGCCTTCGGTGGAGCAGCTCCAGCCTTTGAGGGTGGTGTAGATGGGCTTGATGGATTTGAAGCCGCGGATGTCGGCGGGGATGACGTCGGTGATCTTGCCGTCGATTTCGTAGGCGGTGCAGACGGGGATCTCGGCGCATTCGTCCATGACGTCCATCTTGGTGACGACGAGCCACTCGGTTCCGTTGATCATGTTGGAGTAACGGAGGAGGGGGAGGTCGAGCCAGCCGCAGCGGCGGGGGCGTCCGGTGACGGCGCCGTACTCCTGGCCGCGGGCGCGGAGGAGGTTGGCGGAGTGGCCGTCGATTTCAGTGGGGAAGGGGCCTTCGCCGACGCGGGTGACGTAAGCCTTGGTGACGCCGATGACGGTGCCGATGCGGGTGGGGCCGACGCCGGTGCCGGTGACGGCTCCGCCGGCGGTGGCGGAGGAGCTGGTGACGAAGGGATAGGTGCCGTGGTCGATGTCGAGGAGAGCGCCTTGAGCGCCTTCGAACATGACCTTTTCGCCGTTGTCGATGGCCTGGTTGAGCATGACGGCGGTGTCGGTGACGTAGGGGGCGAGCTGGTCGGCGAGGCGGGCGTACTCCTCGTACATGGCGCGGGGGTCGAGGGGGTCGGTGCCGAAGAGGGCGTGGGCGATGGTGTTTTTTTCGTGGCAGGCGTTGTTAATGTGGGTGCGGAGGAGGGGCGGGTTGAGGAGGTCGGCGACGCGGAGGCCGTTGCGATGGATCTTGTCCTCATAGGCGGGGCCGATGCCGCGGCGAGTGGTGCCGATGGGGGTGCGGCCGGGCGCGGTCTCGGCGGCGAGCTCAATCATGCGGTGGTAGGGAAGGATGACCTGGGCGCGGTTGGAGACGAACAGCTGGCCGTCGACGGGGAGGCCGGCGTCTTTGAGCTTTTTGACTTCGGCGAGGAAGGCTCCAGGGTCAAGGACGACGCCGTTGCCGATGACGCCTTTGCAGTCCGGGCGGAGGACGCCGCAGGGGATGAGCTGGAGGACGAACTTTTTGCCGTGGATGATGACGGTGTGGCCGGCGTTGTGGCCGCCCGCGTAACGGGCGACGACGGAGAACTTTTCGGAGAGGACGTCTACGATTTTGCCCTTGCCTTCATCGCCCCATTGGGCTCCGAGGATGACGGCGGACTGGCGCTTGGTTGTTTGCTGGCTCACGAGGAGGTTGCTCCGGAAATGCTTCAGGTGGGAGTGCGCGAGGTGTTTCCCGAGAGTGCGGGGAGAACGCTGGCGCCCATGCGTCATTTTATACCGGGTGAGTGAGTGAGGCTGAGATGGGCTCCGGGGAGGTCGGCTTCGCCGGACCCACTCATCGCGATGGAGCTGCGAGGGATGGGGGCAGCAAAGGATTTGAGGAGGTGGTTAGTCCTCTGCGAGGGCGAAGGAGCCTCCGCCAGCCTGCTTGACGCGGTAGAGGGCTGCGTCGGCGCGGCCGAGGAGGGTGCGTGGGGTGTTGAAGCTGCCTTCGGCGAGGCGGGCTCCAATGCTGGTGGTGATGTGGAGCCGGTGGCCTTCGACGAGAAAGACGGGGGTCAGGGCTTCGCGGATGCGGAGTGCGAGGAGTTGGGGGGAGTCGTCGTCAATGGAGCTCTGGAGGATGGCGAACTCGTCACCGCCGATGCGGGCGAGGAGGTCGCGATCCTGGCGAACGACGGTGCGGAGCCGATTGGCGACCTGCTGGAGGAGGGCATCGCCGACGGGGTGGCCGAAGGTGTCGTTGACCTGCTTGAACTTGTCGAGGTCCATGTACAGGATGCCGAACTTGCCGTTTCCGGAGCAGAGGGCGGCGAGGCGATCTTCGAAGCGGCGGCGGTTGGCGAGCCCGGTAAGGGAGTCCTGCTCGGCGTAGGTGCGGAGTATGACGCGCGTGCGGAGCTGTTCGACGACGATATCGAATTTACTCCTGACGCTTTCCCAGTTGGCGAAGGCGAAGGAGCAGATGCAGAAGAAGGCGATTCTGCCGAAGAGATCGCCGGGGCGGAGCACGGAGACGGCGAGTGCGCCGAGGATGATGCCGGCGCAGAGCTGAGTGATCCAAGGGCGAAGGCCGATGCGGGCGCTGATGCCGGCGCAGAGCGAGAAGGCTCCCATGGTGACGATGAACTGCGTCTTCCCATCCAATGCGAGAAAGACGTAGAGCGTGAGTACGGCGAAGGCGGAGCAGTAGAGGAGGGTCGCGGTGGCGTACGAGGCGGTCCAGCGGCGAGCGGCGGCCGGTGAGAGTTCCGGTTTGCGACGGAGGGCAAAGGCGAGGATGACGGACAAGCGGAGGAGACAGATCAGGCCGGTGAGGAGGCCGATTTTCCAGACAATGGGATCGTGATCGTGGTTGGCGATGAGGCAGGTGGTGCCGACGACTCCGATGCTGCCGACGAGGGCGGTGCCGAGCAGCCGCCTGAAGGCGAGGCGGGCGAGTTCGGGCTCGAGTTCTTCCGGGATGGGCTTCAACGGAGTTCACCTTGGTGCTTTGGGCGGATCCAGGTGCGGCGCGGTTGCGGCTCAGCCGCCCGAGCGCATTTTCCTTGAGAGAACATGACGTTGATTGCTACGCCTCCTTCTACACTCAAAGGTGATTTGCTTTAGTCTTCGGCGAGGGCGAAGGAGCCTCCGCCGGACTGTTTGACGCGGTAGAGGGCGGCGTCTGCGCGGCCGAGGAGAATGCGGGGGTTGTTGAAGCTGCCGGAGGCGACACGGGCTCCGATGCTGGCGTTGACGCGGATGGTGCGGCCATCGAGTTCAAAGGAGGGGCTGAGGGCCTGGTGGATGCGGCGGGCGAGGATCTGGGGGGAGTGCTCTTCGTCGATGTGGGTCTGGATGATGGCGAATTCATCGCCGCCGAGGCGGGCGAGGAGGTCGTCGTCATGGCGGATGACGTTGCGGAGGCGATTGGCGACGTTCTGGAGGAGGAGGTCGCCGATGGGGTGGCCGTAGGTGTCGTTGATGTGCTTGAAGCGGTCGAGATCCATGTAGAGGATGCCGAAGGTCTCGCAGTTGGTGCAGAGGGTAGCGAGGCGATCCTCAAAGGCGCGGCGATTGGCGAGGCCGGTGAGGGAGTCCTGTTCGGCGACGGCAGAGAGGGTGTGACTAGCGCGGATCTGCTCCATGACGATATCGAACTTGGTTTTGACGGCCTCCCAGTGGGTGTAGGCGTAGAAGCAGATGAGGCCGAAGCCGGTGCGGGCGAGGAGGTCTCCGATGTGGAGGATGGAGACGCCGAGGGCGCCGAGGACGACGAAGCCGCAGAGCTGAGAGATCCAGGGGCGCATGCCCATGCGGGCGCTGAGCGAGGCGCAGAGGGAGAAGGTTCCGATGGTGCAGAGGGCCTGGGCGTCGGAGTCGTGGCAGGAGAAGTTGTAGACGGTGGAGACGGCCAGGGCGCAACTGGCGAAGAAGGTGAAGAGGGCGTACGAGCTGGACCAGACGCGGGCGGCGAGGCGGGAGAGCTCCGGCTTTTTGCGGATGGAGAAGCCGTAGACGATGGCGATGCGGATGGCGGCGATGGAGCCCATGTACAGGGTGAGCTGCCAGAGCCAGGCATCGTGATACTGGGCGGCGATGATGGCGGTGCTGCCGACAATGCCGATTCCGCTGATGAGGACGGTTCCGGTGAGCCTTCTGAAGAGCAGACGGGTGAGCTCGACCTCGATGTCGTTAGCGGGAGTGGCTCTGCGCCGGCGGAGTCTGCGTTTGGAAGGGGTTTTCATGAGGAAGACCGTTGTATGCACTCATCGGCTGATTGCAGGATAGGCAGAGGGATGTTGGAGCGAAATGCAACTTTGGTGCGACTCCGGAGGAAAAGAGGGTGGAAAAGGCCCGGGCCAAGGGTCCCCCGACCCTGGATACATTCTGCGCAAAATATTGAAAATATTAGGGTTAGGCTCGTATCTCGGGTGCTTTTGAGCGATAAGTTCCTTGTTTTGAATGATGGTACTTCGCAAAATATTCATTAGAAAGGAGTTATCCCTACCGGCAGAGGGTGACGGATTGGGGATGGAGAGGTTGGCGAGACGCACGATGCCCCATCCCTGAGCCGGCGGTGAGTCTGCCGGTGAGGGGTGGGGCATCCGCCTGGATGGCGGCGTAGCTTACCTGGTGGTGGAGAAGGCGAAGACGGTGGTGCTGTGGAGGGTGGCGCCAGGTTTGAGGGTGGTGGTGGGGAAGTTGGGGTGGTTGGGGGAGTCTGGGAAGTGCTGGGTTTCCAGGCAGAAGCCGGTGTGCTTGGTGAAGGTCATGCCTGCGCGGCCTTTGAGGGTGCCGTCCAGGAAGTTGCCGGAGTAGAACTGGACGCCGGGCTCCGTGGTGGTGACGGTGAGGGTGCGGCCGGAGGCGGGGTCGACGACCTTGGCGGCGAGGTGGACGGGAGCGCTGGAGGGCTTGAGGACGAAGTTGTGGTCCCAGCCTCCGGCGTAGGTGAGTTGCTGGCCGGCGTCGCCTTCGGTGGCGGCGATGTGCTCGCCGATGGCGGTGGGGGCCTGGAAGTCGAAGGGAGTTCCGGCGACGTTCATGTATTTGCCGGTGGGGATAAGGGTGGAATCGACCGGGGTGATGCGGGCGGAGTTGATCATGATCTTCTCGCCGAGGATGTCACCGGAGCCGGCGAGGTTGAAGTAGGTGTGGTTGGTGAGGTTGAGGACGGTGGGTTTGTCCGTGGAGGCGGAGTAGGCGATGCGGAGGGAGGCGCCTTCGAGGGTGTAGCGGACGTGAGCGGTGAGGGTGCCGGGGAAGCCCTGGTCACCATCTTTCGAGACGACGGAGAATTCGACGCCGTTGGGGATCTGCTGGGCGGTCCAGTTGAGGCGGTCGAAGCCGGTGGTGCCGCCGTGGAGGGTGTTGCCGTGGTCGTTCTGGGGGAGATGGTATTGCTGGCCGTCGAGCGAGAAGGTTCCCTTGCCGATGCGATTGCCGTAACGGCCGACGACGGAGCCCATGTAGGTTTTGGTGTCGGCGAGGTAGCCCTTGAGGTCGTCAAAGCCGAGGACGACGTTGGTCTTTTTGCCGGCGCGATCGGGGGCTTCGATGGAGATGACGTGGGCTCCGAAGGTCATGAGCTTGACGGTGAGCTGGGGGTCGGTGAGGGTGTAGGCGTCGACGGGGGAGTTGTTGGGGAGGGTGCCGAAGGAGGATTTGGTGACTTTGGTCTGGGCGAGGGCGGGGAGGGTGGCGAGGAGGACGGCGGCGGCGAAGGGCTTGAGCATGAAGGTCCTTTGGAGTGGCTAAGTTCAGCAGGACCAACATACACGGTTGGGAGGGTGGGGGGCGAGTTGGGGCGGATGGAAGGAGGCGCCTGGGCGTTTGTGGATTCCCACTCATCGCGATGAGGCTGCGATGAATGGGGCACCCGGGCTTTAGGGGCTCCCCCGGGCTTTATGGGCTGGGAAAGGAAATGCGGTCGGGCTTTCAGCCCGATACCCCACCCTAGTCGCGATGAGGCCGCGAAAAGGATGGGGCACCCGTCGTGGCTCGACTTCAGTTTGCGGGGAGGTTGAGGGTGTAGCTTTCTTTGGCGATTTGCTGGAGGTCGTGGAAGAGGTCTGAGAGGGAGTGGGGGTTGGCTTCGCCAGCTCCGAAGGAGAGGTAGAGGCGGCGGAAGTGCTGGTAGAGGCGCTCGTACACCGCGACGGCGGTGGGGTCCGGGACGAAGGTGCGTGTGGGGAGGCAGAGGGCGGCCTGGGCTGCTTCGAGGTCGGGGTAGATGCCGGCGGCGAGCATGGCGAAGATGCCGGAGCCGAGTGAGGTGGGGATGCCGTCGGGGACGACGACGGGCTTGCCGAGGACGTTGGCGTAGACCTGATTGAGGGCGGAGTTGTGCTGGGGGATGCCGCCGGCGTTGATGACGCGGTGGATGGGGACGCCGTGCTGCTCCATGCGTTCGAGGATGATGCGGGTGTGGAAGGCGGTGCCTTCGATGGCGGCGAA
>CAXSZW010000022.1:0-41669 GCA_964242025.1 uncultured Acidobacteriaceae bacterium | reverse complement strand
TCTCGCCCAACGGCTTCTCCGGCATCCTCGCCGGCGGCTCCATCATCTTCTTCACGTACATCGGTTTCGACTCCGTCTCCACCGCCTCGGAAGAATGCAAGAACCCCCGCCGCGACGTCCCCATCGGCATCGTCGCCACCCTCATCGTCTGCACCATCCTGTACATCGGAGTCGCCGCCGTCCTCACCGGCATGGTGCCCTGGCGGACCGTCGCCGGAGACGGCGCACCCGTCGTCAACGCCCTCAAACGCCTCTCGCTCACCCCCGGCGGCGCCCGCCTCCACTGGGTCCGACTCGCCGTCCTGCTCGGAGCCATCGTCGGCATGGTCTCGTCGATCTTGGTCTTTCAGTTAGGCCAGGCAAGGGTCTGGTTCGCCATGTCCCGAGACAAACTCCTCCCCGACATCTTCTCCAGCATCCATCCCAAGTTCCGCACCCCCGCCTTCGCCACCTGGATCGCCGGCATCCTCGTCGCCATCCCCTCCGGCCTGCTGGACGTCGGCACCTTCGCGGAAATGTCGAACATCGGCACCCTCTTCGCCTTCGTCCTTGTCTCAATAGGCGTGGTGGTCCTCCGCTACAAAGACCCCACCCGCCACCGCGGCTTCCGCGTCCCCTTCGGCCCCGTCATCCCCATCTTGAGCACCCTCTTCTGCATCCTCTTGATGGCCGGCCTCCCCGCCGTCACCTGGATCCGCTTCTTCACCTGGCTCGTCATCGGCCTCATCGTTTACGTCACCTACAGCCGCAAACGCAGCGAGTTCTACCGCCGATAACTCCCGCTCTGCGTATTGCTTCTTTGCTGCGGCACAAACGTTGGGTGCCCCATTCATCGCGTTCTTTGCGATGAGTGGGAAAGAGCACCGTTACACTGGAACGCGAAGCGAAGCCTCTGCCGAACCAAGGAGCCCCATGGCCGCCATTATTGTCTGTCCAAAATGCGGCGCCCCCGCCCCACGAGGCAGCATCAAGCTCTGGGTCATCCTCGTCGCCATCTTCCTCTTCCCCTTCGGCCTGCTCGCCCTCTTCGCAGACCGCGAACCCACCGTCTGCCCCACCTGCCACAACGTCTGGCAAGACTAACCTCACACCAACCGGATCGGCCCCGGATACTTCGCCACCAACTCGTCGGCAGTCAACAAAGTGAGCCCTTCCACCTGCGCCTGCGCCACCAGCAGCCGGTCAAAAGGGTCCTTATGAATCAGCGGCAGAGCACCGGCAACCAGCCCGTGCTCGCTCGTAATGACCAACTCCCGGTACCCCTGACGCAGCAGCCCACGCCTCAGCACCTGCGGATGGATATTGAAGTCAGGCCGATTCTGCGCGTACTTGATCGAAGCCTCCCAGACGCTCACCGCGCTGAACCAGAGCTCGGCATCTGGCAGTGCCATCGAGTCGTAAGCCCGCTGCGACAACTTTTCGGGCTCTAGCGCCGCCCAAAGCAGCAGATGGGTGTCGACAAGCAGTCTCATTCTTTGCCGTAGAACATCTCTTCAATCTCTTCCTGGCACATCCGATCAAAATCGTCCGGCACGCTTCCTTCGCCCCTCAGAAAACCGAACCTCTGATGCACTGGCGTAGCCTCCACCGCGGACACCTTCACCATCGGCTTCCCCGCCTTCGCAATGATGAACGGCTCCCCCGCCGCCGCTTTCTCCACCAGCCGCGAGAGATGCGTCTTCGCCTCGTGCATATTGACTGTCTCCATCGCGTCACCTCGAACTTAGTTTACTCAACTTAGTTTACTCGCAAGCATCCAACCCCCATGCCCCGCACCTTCCTCACCGCCGCCTGGCGCAAGCTCCTCATGGCCCAGTACGAAGTCCCCCCCGAAACCCTAAAGCCATTCCTTCCACCCGGCCTCACCCTCGACCTGTTTGAGGGCCACTGCTTCGTCTCCCTCATCGGCTTCCTGTTCGAGCAGGTCCGCATCCTCGGCCTCCCCATCCCCTTCCACACCCGTTTTGAAGAGGTCAACCTCCGCTTCTACGTCCTCCGCACCGAACCCGACGGCACACGCAAGCGCGGCGTCGTCTTCCTCCGCGAGTTCGTCCCCCTCCCCGCCATCACCCTCGTTGCCAACACCCTCTACGAGGAACCCTACGCCACCTGCCGCATGGGACACAGCCTCATCCAGCACCCCGACTCGCAGTACATCGAGTACGGCTGGAAGCAGGGCCCCACCTGGCACACCATGGGAGCCGAGGCCTCCCTTACCCCCGAACCCATCCTCCCCAACTCCATCGAAGAGTTCATCACCGAGCACTACTGGGGCTACACCCGCCGCACCCGCGGCACAACCTCCGAGTACGCCGTCCAGCACCCCCGCTGGCTCCACTACCCCGTCCTCAGCTCCCAAATCCAGGCCGACTTCGCCGCCCTCTACGGCCTCGCCTTCGCAAACCTCAACACGCAAAAACCCACCAGCGTCCTCCTCGCCGAAGGCTCCCCCGTCACCGTGTCCACCGGCACCCGACTACCCCCAATTCGTCCCACCTCCAGGTAACTTTCCAGCCTGTTACGAAAGTAGGTACAAGCCTAAGCCACATCGTTTGAATACTTTGCACACAAACACCGGGGGGGGGGGGTACTACCGCCGCACCACCCGGCACCCCTCCAACCCGAACCGTACGTCCATATGATCCCCCACCACCAGGTGCACCTTGCTCGGCAGCAGCACCCCATCCAGTTGCCCCTGCTCAATTCCATACCGCACCTTCGTCACCCCTTCCTGCACCCGGTCAAGCGTCTCATTCCCGCTGAACACCAACCCCCCGGAAGTTACTGCAAATAAAGGCCGTTCGTCGATGTCCCCATCCTTCAGCCGGTTCACAATCTCCCTGACCACATACTCCTTATCCAGCCTCAGCTCGGCTGTTCCCCCACTCACCTTCGCCGTCACCCGATACCCATCTCCATCCCGCTCCACCCGTTCCACCTGCTTATCCGCCGGAATCGGCCCACTCAGCCCCTTCGCCGGCCATGCCTGGAAGAAACCCTGCACAATCTCCGTAATCCACATCGTCACTCCCGCCACCACCTCCTGCGACTGCGACACCGCCCCCTGCGGAAAACCATACCGCACCGTAGGCCCCGCCGGCGTCACCTTCAGCGCAAACGTCGCGCTCTGCAGCAGCGCCTTGTCGGCCGCATCGCTCTCCGGCAGCATCGCCTTGGAGATCGTCCCCAGGTCAAAGCTCACCCCGCATGTAAACGACTTCACCCCCAGCCCCGTCAGGTTGTAGTACCGAGCCCGCGCCGCCTCCAGCACCCTGGCCCGCTCCGCCCCGGCAAGCTCCTGCGCCTGCGAACCCGTCGGCCACACCAGCGCGAAGATCACGGCAACAAGGCGTATCCGCATATAAGCCTTGAGTTTACCGCGACCTCCCCTCGCGCAGTCCCGTCCATCCGTCACGATTCTGTCTTCCTTCTGCCCAGTTCAGCCCGGAATCAGCCGCTCCGCTTTCATCCGGTCAAACAGGTCGAAGAACGACTGCGGTGTACTCAGCTGCGTGAGGAATCCCGCCCGCCGGCTCTTGCTCATGTCATTCACGCACTCCACCGTCCGCCCCAGATCCCCATCCGTGTGCCACCAACTCGTCAGCCGGTTCACATCCCCCTCCACCAGCCCATGCTTCGCCGCGAGCGCCTTCCAAGCCTCCGCCGCAAACCCCATCCGCCCCTCCAGCGGCGCCCCACCCTCCGGTGGCCCCTCCGCCTTCACTCCAAAATACTCCGCCAACTGCGGCCAAAGCCACCGCCACCGAAACACATCCCCGTTCACAACATTGAACGCCTCGTTGCGCCCCGCCACGTTGGTTGACGCCCATTCCAGATGTTCCGCCAGCAGCCGCGCATCCGTCACATCCGTCAGCGCACCCCACTGCTCCGCCGACCCCGGAAACACAAACGCCTCCCCCCGCTCCCGGCACAGCGACGCATACACCGCCAGCGTAAAGCCCATATTCATCGCGTTTCCCACCGCATATCCCACAATCGTGTGCGGCCGATGCACACTCCACCCGAACCCCATCCGCTCCGCCGCCGCAAACAACACATCCTCCTGCGTGTAGTAAAAGTTCGGCCCCGGCAGCCGCGGAGTGTCCTCCCGAAACGGCGTCTCCGCCACATTTTGCCTGCCATAGCTCTCAAACGGCCCCAAATACTGCTTCGTTCCCGTCACCAGCGCCGCATGCCCCAGGCTCTTCGCGCCCGCAAGCCCCGCAAACACGTTCTCGACGATCCCCCCATTCACCCTCACATTCTCCGCCTCCGTCTCATGCCTCACCCACGCACTGACGAACACATGCGTCACATCCACCCCGGCCAGCACCCCCTTCACGGCTTCCGCATCCCGCAAGTCCGCCGCCAACCCCCTCACCCCCTCCACTACCTGCTTCCCCCGTGAAAGCCCCAGCACCTGCCACCCGCCGTCAATCAGCCTCCGCGAAA
Source organism: uncultured Acidobacteriaceae bacterium (assembly GCA_964242025.1). GTDB lineage: Bacteria > Acidobacteriota > Terriglobia > Terriglobales > Acidobacteriaceae > Edaphobacter. Next base: position 37,217 of record CAXSZW010000022.1, on the reverse strand, counting down.
GGTTCTGCCCCACAATCCCTGTCGATCCCACCACCAGCGCCGTTCGCTTCTCCATCGCATCTCCTCGCAGGCCCACAGAGCCGCCCCTACTAGATGCGCGCTCCCACCCAAACGACCCGCCCCCGCTACACTAGCCTTATGCCCCGCCGTACCAAACCAGAAGAAATCGACATCCCCACCTGGCTCCGCAACCTCCCCAAGGCCGAACTCCACCTCCACCTCGAAGGCACCGTCACTCCCGAAACCCTCGTCCAGCTCTCCGCCCGCCATGACGCGCAGCCCCTCACCCTGGAGGCCGCCCAAGCCCTCTACGTCTACGCCGACTTCCAGGCCTTCCTCATGGCCTTCAAAGCTGTCTCCGAGCGCCTCCAAACCCCTGCGGACTTCGAACTCATCGCCTTCGAAATGATCAAATCCCTCGCCGCCCAGGGCGTCGTGCACGCCGAGGTCTATATCTCCTGGGGCATCCTCTACCGCTTCAAGCCCCACCTCGAAATACCCGCCATCATGGACGCCATCGAGCGCGCCCGCCTCCGCGCCGAGCACGAATTCTCCGTCTCCGTCCTTTGGATCATCGACGCCGTCCGCCACTTCGGCCTCGAAGAAGCCGCCCGCGTCTTCCGTACCGCAGCCGATCTCCGCCACCAGTACCCCAGCATCATCGGCATCGGCATCGGCGGCGATGAAGCCCGCGGCCCCGCCGAACCCTTCCGCGAACTCTACGCCGAAGCCCGCGCCGCCGGCCTCCGCCTCACCGTACACGCCGGTGAGTCCACCGGACCCGTCCTCGGCCCCGCCGAGATCTGGTCCGCCCTCAACATCGGCGCCGAGCGCATCGGCCACGCCCTCGCCGCCCAGCACGACGCCGACCTCCTGCAAATCCTTGCCGAACGCCAAATCCCCCTCGAGCTCAACGTCACCTCAAACCTTCGCACCGGTTGCTGCCCCGCCATCGACCAGCACCCCGTCCGCGAGTACTTCGAGGGCGGCCTCTTCCTCACCCTCAACTCCGACGACCCACCCATGTTCGGCTCAGACCTCCTCGGCGAGTACATCCTCGTCCAGAAGGAGTTCGCCTTCTCGCTCGATCAGATGCGCGAGTTCGCCGCCAACTCCATTGAGGCCAGCTTCCTCCCCCCCGATCGCAAATTGAAGCTCCTGGCCCAAGTCGAGCAATACCAGTAAGCCGCCTTATGCCCGGGCAACGCCCGGACCCAGCGAAGCCCGATATACGTCACGAAGTGACCGCCGCCCGCGCAGGGCGCTCTTACGGTCTGTCCGGAACCATCACCGCATTCGGATCCACCTTCGGAATCCCGAAGTGCCCCCCCAGATGCAGCAGGTCCAGCGGCCGTAGATCGCCCGACACCTGCACCACGTTCATCGTCTTCGCTGACCGCGTCAGCACGGTCAGATGATCGATATCCGCACCCGAAAAGTGCAGCCACATATCCGTCACCATCTTCCGTGGCTGCGCCGTATTCGCCGGCGTCTCATTCGCATTCACCATGTGCTTCCACCCCGCCGCACGATACTGCGCGATCAACCCCGCCATCGCCTCCGGGGTATAAAACGCCGGCTGCTGATACCGGTACGTATCGAACGCCACCCCGGTCAGCGCCACCGCCGCCCGATGTTCATCCATCCCCTGCGCCTCCAGCACCCCCTGCGCAAACTGCAGCATATTCCGGTCGAACACAATCCCGCTATGTGTCGCCGGTTGATCCGCCAGCGTGGCAAATGTCTGGTTGAACGCCCCCGGCGGCACCGGAGTTGAAGGCGGTGCAGGCGCGTTCGGATCGTAGTAGTTCGGCGCGTACTGCGGCACCTGGCTTGGGTTATACGGCTGCTGCTGTGCAGCCCCCAGGCCCGCTGAAAGAAGCAGTGAAAACGTAGCGAAAACACCCGCAGCAACGCGCATGGACAAATCTCCGTGCTCATTTAGACCCGGATCAGCCGTCACAGTTACGCACAAACCGCAAAAAATCGGGGCTGCCCATCCAGCCTACTGAGGCGGCCTCGGAGCAAAGTACCCCGTCCTGGCTCTCACGCTGTACCGGTCATCCGTGGACCGCAGCAGGATCGTCCGGAAGGCTCCATCCTGCTTGAACTCGGCCGGCCTGTACTCCAGCGAATACTGGCTCCGCAGCTCCACCTCGATATCCCGGAAGCCCAGCGCCACGTCCTCCATCTTCGTCGGGAAGAACGTCCGCCCACCGGTCGCGTTGGAGATCTTCTCCAGCACCTCCCCACCCTTACCCCGCGTTGGGCTCGTGTCGGTCGAAATCGTATACACAATCGTCTCCGCCCGCTGACACATCTTGATCGCGTCCACCATCCCGGCGCGGCTGTAGTTGTCGTCGCCGTCGCTCACCAGGATCAACGCCTTCCGCACCGCCGTCGCGCTGTCCGGCTTCAAACTCAGCATCTGGTCCCGGCACGTCTTGTACAGCGAGTCATACAGAGCCGTACCGCCCCCCGGCCTCAGCTTACGGATCCCCTGGTCCAGCAGGTCGATATTCTGGGTGTAATCCTGCGGAATATACGTCTGCACATCAAACCCCTCCACAAACGCCCGGTCGTTCGTATGCAGCACCTGCAGGAAGAAGTCCACCGCGGAGTCCTGCTCAAACTTGAACCGCGTCCGGATGGAGCTCGACGTATCCAGCATCACCCCCACCCGCAGCGGCAGGTCCGTCAATTGTTTGAAAGCCACCACTGACGCCGGCTGCCGCCCATCGTCCAACAACGCGAAGTTCGAAAGCTTCAGCCCGGTAATGAACCGCCCCTTCTTGTCTGTCACGGAGAACGTCAAATCCACCAGGTTCGCCCGCGCCGTCAGCGTAAACGTCGGTTCATCCCCTGCGTTCGGTTGCGACTTCAACACCGGCTGCTGCGTCGGAGCCCCACCCTGTGCCGGAGCAGGAGCCGTCTGTGCCGGGGTACTCTGCACGGGAGCAGCCGGAGCAGCCTGCCCCGTAGCCACCTGACCAGGAGCCGCCTGACCAGGAGCCTGCACACTCCCAGCCCCCAGCGTCACTGTCGTGCTCGGCGCAGCCGAGCTCTGCCCAAACCCCTGAACCACCGCCAGCGTCATCGCCGCAACCGCACCAGCTCGTACCAACCGCATCATCTGAACCCGATCTCTCACGCCGTTGATTCTACTTGTTCTCCCCCACCCTCGTCCCCGTGTGGCCTCGCCCTTACGAAACATCTCCCCGCAACTGCTCCAGAAACTCCACCAGCTCCCCCGCCAGCTCCGCCTGGAACTCCATCTCTTCCCCCGTGCGCGGATGCGTAAATTCCAGCCGCGCCGCATGAAGAAAGTTCCTCTCCAGCTCCAGCGATTGATCCCCCGCCCGGATCACATGCGGAGCCCCATACAAAAAGTCCCCCACCACCGGATGCCCCAGCGATTGCAGATGCACCCGTATCTGGTGCGTCCGCCCCGTCTCAATCTTCACCTCCACCATCGTGAAGGCCCCAAACGGCGTCGTCAGCCGCTCCAGTACATGCACATGGCTCACCGCAGACCGCCCATCCGCCCGCCGGGTCGTCATGCGAATCCGCCGCACTAGATCCCGCCCAATCGGCAGCGTCACCGTCGTATCGTCCTTCGCCAGGTGCCCATGCGCCAGCGCCAGATATGTCTTATGCACCTCGCGCCCGGCGAACATCTCCCCCAGCTTCCGGTGCGTCACATCGTCCTTCGCCACCACAATCGCCCCGGAGGTCTGCTTATCCAGCCGATGCACGATTCCCGGCCGCAGCTCCCCACCTACGCCGGAAAGCCCGTCCGCCCCACCCTGCTGCGCCAAATGAAACAGCAGCGCATTCACCAGCGTCCCCTTATTCCGCTCGTCCTCGCTCGACCCCGCCCCCGCATGGACCATCATCCCCGCCGGCTTGTTCACCACCGCCAGGTACTTGTCCTCGAACACCACATCCAGCGGAATATTCTCGGCCACGGCATGAAGCGGCTCCGGCCTCGGCTGCCCCTCAATCTCAATCCGCTCGCCGCCCTTGAGCTTCGCCTTGCCCTTCGCAGCCGCGCCATCCACCTTGACTTGCCCGCCCTCAATCAGCAGCGTAACCCTTGCCCTTGAGATGTCCGGCAGCGCCTGAGAAAGATACGCATCCAACCGCATCCCCTTCGCCGCCACGGCATCCGCCTCAAAGCTCCTTACGCTTGCGGCCTCGCCATCTTCCTCATCCTCAAACTCAATCACCGGCACCACCACCGGCATCTCCGGCTCCGCAAACCGCGTCGCCACGTACTCAGCCCGCACCGAGTGATGCCGCTGCCCCTTCGGAATCATGTTCTTACTCGGCATCGCCTCAATGCACCCCTACTCCCAACTCTACCCCACCCCAACCCCGGTCATCTCTTCACACACCGCCCACAACCGCCGTTGCGCCTCCTCATCCCTCGCCTGCGGAGCCACCATTGCCTCCCCCACATCCCCACCCCGCATCTCCCTGAACCCCTGCGGCCCGTAGTACCCACCACCCACCGCTCCGCCCGCAGTCGCCGCATACAACGTCGGCAGCGCCCCGTCCGCGTCGCTCCCCAGGAACACCCCAATGCCCGCCCCCACCACCTTCCGCATCACCCGCTCCACCGCTGGATACGCCCCACTCTGAAACAACCTCGTATTCGCCACACCCGGATGCGCCGCAACCGAGATTGCTCCCAGCATCGCCCCCCTCAGCCTCCTCTCCAGCTCAAAGGCCAGCATCAGATTTGCCAGCTTTGACTGCGCATACGCCTCCATCGGGTCATACCGCCGCCCCTTGTTCAAATCCTCAAAATCAATCCGACCCCGCTTATGCGCAATCGACGCAATCGTCACCACCCGCGGCGCATCCTCCACCACCGCTCCCCGCCCACGCTCCAGCGCCGCCATCATCCGGCACGTCAACGCAAAATGTCCCAGCACATTCGTCCCAAACTGCAGCTCGAACCCCTCCTTGGTCTCCAGCCTCTTCTTCGGAGCCATCACGCCCGCATTGTTGATCAGCCCGGTCAACGGCAGCCCACGCGCCACCTCAGCCTCCGCCACCTGCTTCACACTCTCCAGTGACGCCAGATCCAACTCCACCAGCTCAGCCGCCCCAGCCGCACTCCCCTCCCCCGTCGCATCCACCTCCAACCGCCGCAACGCCTCCTCCCCCCTGGCCTGATCCCGGCAAGCCATCACCACCACACCCCCATGCCGAGCCAGCTCCACTGCCGCCTTATACCCAATCCCGCTGTTCGCACCCGTAATAAAGTAACGCTCACCCTTGAGCGATCGCACATCCTTCACAGCCCAGTCAATCTTCATCCCGGGTAAGATGCGCTCTCAGGATAAGCGCGACTCTGCTACCCTCCCAAACATGCCCGCCACCCTCATCCGAGCCCTGGCCCTCGGCCTTCTCACCACACGCGCCGCCTACTGCCAGCAGCCCGCTCCACCCACCCGCGTCACCGGCATCGAACCCACCTCCCACATCGCCTACGCCCTCATCTCCACCCCAGGCAAACTCCTCGGTGCCCCTGAAACCATCCCGCCCCCACGCCTTACCGCCCAGTGCACCAGGGACCCCTCCGGCAAGTTCAAATTCGAGCTCCTGGCCGACTTCGGCGGCATCGCCGAAATCACCTTCGTCCCACCCTGGACGCCATCCTCCGGCGACCTCTACCCACCCCGCCTCGACAAGCTCACCTTCACCATGGACTTCCTCGGCTACACCAGGGTCAAGCCCGTCAAGCGCCAGTGGGAGTACCTTCAAGCCCCCGCCGGCGAGCTTCGCTACGCCACCCCCGGCCTCTACTCCACTAACATGGAGCCCATCACCTTCTACCTCCAATACCTCAAAGCCCTCCCCACCCTCCGCCTCACCACCCTCAACAAACCCACCTTAGAATTCGAAACCACTCAGTGGCAGGCCGCCATCCGCACCGAACCCCTCTGCCACGCGAGCGCTCTATGACCTTCCGTTCCTTCCCCCTGCAAGTGCCTCCGCGGTGGGAACGGGAATTGTCAGCCGATCCTTTCGGCGCCACCAGCCAGGGGACTCCGAAGCTCTCGGCAGCGGCAGCCCTCTGCTCATCCGCTCAACCACATCCGTAAGCAGTGTTCGTTCACGCGCGCCGCCCGAAAGATCAAATACCCCGGGCTCATAAGCTCCAGTATCTTGCGTACACAGGTGGCACCAGTTATAGGAGCCAAGCAGGGCCCACACGGTAACCGCCCGCACGTCTACCCCCTCAGCCCGAACTGCCGAAGCATCCCGCCACACCTCGGCCAGCCAACGGGTCTGCTCCACAGCATCACTACCAAGGTGTGCTTCGGTGATCGCCAATGGAAGACCGTACCGCTCCCACGCCTGCTGCAGCATCCTTGCCGCACCCGCAATTCCCTCACCCCGGACCCGTACAGCTTCTATATCCACCAGCGGCTCGGTCCCCGTATCGCCTCCCGCGCGGGCTGGATACAGCTCCAGTCGATGATCCAGAAAGCGATCGCTTGTCACGTAGTAATTAAGTCCCAGCATCGACGGTGGGCATGGGTTATCCGCAAACCACAGGACCTCGGCCTCGCTCAACCCGTTCTCCAGCAGAAATTTGAACAGTGGATGACAAGGATGGACACGCCCGCAGAGAAGGTCTGCTCCCAGCCAGCGCCGATCTTCGCGCTCCAAACGGTAGCTCTCCAGCTGGGACGTTGCAAATGTCTCCCCTCCATCTTCCGTATGAATCAGTCGTGCATGTGGCTGCACCGTGCGAATCGCTCGCATCGCAAGAACGATCCCCTTTACCTGGTGGAACAACGCCCGTACATAGCTCCGCATACTTCGCTCATGCGGATACCAGTGCCCGTACAGGCATGCAAAACGCCCCGTGGTCTGCGGCTCATTCACCGGCGTGTAGTCCAGCACGTGCGGATACCGCTGCGCCACATTCAGGGCAAACTCCGCCAGCTTGTCAGGAAACCCAGGATCAAGCAGATTCGTCGCGGGCGGACCGCTCCCATGATGCAGCAAGCCCACGATGGCGTTGAGCCGCAGCTCCTCCATCCTGGACATCATCTCGTCCCACTGCTCCCATGACCCAGTCGCCGCAAACCGCTCCCAGTGCAGGCAGGTGCGAAGCGTTCGCAAGCCAAGCTTCGCGAACAACTCCAGATCCATGCAAGCCCTGTTTCGGTGGTTCGACTGATCCAGTTGATCGGAAAACGTGTCCTGTACGCGGTTGATCGTACATTCCACGCCTCCCCACAACTGCATTGGTCCATGCGACTCGTTCAAAACATCTCCTCAGACCGCGGCCTCGGCAAACTCAGCCACCGCATGAGATGCATTGAACCCCTTCTAAGCCTTCCCCGCCAACTGCCGCAGCACATACTGCAAAATTCCCCCGTGCTGGTAGTACAGAATCTCCTGCGGCGTATCGATCCGTACCGTCACCGGAAACTCCATCGTCGTCCCCGTCCCGTTCTCCGCCCTCACCGTAAGGTTCTTCCCCGCGGCAAACTTGCTGTCGAGCATCTCCTTCAGACCCGTGATCTCGTAAATCTCTTCCCCCGTAAGCCCCAGCGATTCCGCACTCTCGCCATGCTCAAACTGCAGCGGCAAAATCCCCATCCCCACCAGGTTCGACCGGTGAATCCGCTCATAGCTCTCCGCAATCACAAACCGGATCCCCAGCAGCCGCGGCCCCTTCGCCGCCCAGTCCCGGCTTGACCCCGACCCATACTCCTTGCCCGCAAGAATCGCCAGCGGCGTCCCCCGCTTCGCATACTCCACGCTCGCGTCGTAGATCGACATCTGCGTCAGCTCCGGCAGCAGCCGCGTCACGCCGCCCTCCGTCCCCGGAGCCATCTTGTTCCGCAGCCGAACGTTCGCAAACGTCCCGCGCACCATCACCTCATGGTTGCCGCGCCTGGACCCGTAGCTGTTGAAGTCCTCCGGCTCCACCCCATGCTCCATCAGGTACTTACCCGCAGGCCCATTCTTCTTGATCGAACCCGCCGGCGAAATATGGTCTGTCGTCACCGAATCACCCAGCACCGCCAGGCATCGCGCCGCCCGGATATCTTCCACCGCAGCCGGCTCAGCCGCCATCCCGTCAAAGTATGGAGCCTTCCGGATGTACGTCGAATCCGGCTCCCACCCATACGTATCGCCTGAAGGAAACTTCAGGTTCTGCCAGTTCTGGTCGCCATCGCTCACCGTCGCATACTGCGTCCGGAACATGGTCGAATCGATCGAATCCGTCACCGCCGCACTCACCTCCGCCTGCGTCGGCCAGATGTCCTTCAGGTACACCGGCTGCCGCCCATGGTCATACCCCAGCGGCTCCGTCGCAAAGTCGTGATAGATCGATCCAGCCAGCGCATACGCCACCACCAGCGGCGGGCTCATCAGGTAATTCGCCCGCACCTCCGGCGAAATCCTCCCCTCAAAGTTCCGGTTCCCGCTCAGCACCGAGACCGCCACCAGCCCATGATCCTCAATCGACTTCGACACATCCGTCGGCAGCGGCCCGCTATTTCCAATGCACGTCGTGCACCCATACCCCACCACCTGGAACCGCAACGCATCCAGGTACTGCATCAACCCCGCCTTGTTGTAGTAATCCGTCACCACCCGGCTCCCCGGCGCAAGACTCGTCTTCACCCACGGCGGAGTCCGCAGTCCCTTCTCCACCGCCTTCTTCGCCAGCAGCCCCGCCGCCATCATCACGTACGGATTGCTCGTATTCGTGCAGCTCGTAATCGCCGCAATCACAATGCTCCCGTGCCCCAGGTACTGGTCCACGTCCACCCCATACCGCCCCTTCACGCTCGTCACCGGAGCCTCAAAATGCGTCGCATTCGTCAGCGTCGAAATCGGCACCAGCCCCCCATCCATCGGCAGGTTTGCCGGAGTTCCCGGCGCCGGAGTGGCAATCGAGCTCGTCACATCCCCCGTCGCACTCGCGTGTCCGCCCTCGCCTTCCCACCGAACCATCTGCCGCGCCGCCGTCTTGTTCCCGCTCAGCCCCAGCAGATTCGGCAACTGCTCCCCAAAGCTCTTCGCCGCGCCGCTCAGCAGCACCCGATCCTGCGGCCGCTTTGGTCCCGCCACACTCGGCTCCACCGTCCCCAGGTCGAGCGACAGCGTCGCAGAATACTCCGCCTCCGGCGCGTCCGGCGTATGGAACAGCCCCTGCGCTCGCATGTACGCCTCTACCAGCGCAATCTGCTCCGCTGTTCTCCCGGTCAGGGTCAGGTAGGCAAGCGTCTCCTTGTCCACCGGAAAGATCCCACAAGTAGCCCCGTACTCCGGTGCCATATTGGCAATCGTCGCCCGGTCCGCCAGCGGCAGTTCGCTGATCCCCGGCCCATAAAACTCCACAAACTTACCAACGACGCCCATCTTCCGCAGCGCCTCCGTCACCGTCAGCACCAGGTCTGTCGCCGTCGTCCCTTCCTTCAGCTTGCCCGTCAGCTTGAACCCCACCACCTGCGGCACCAGCATACTCACCGGCTGCCCCAGCATCGCCGCCTCTGCCTCAATGCCACCCACACCCCACCCGAGCACACCCAGCCCATTCACCATCGTCGTATGGCTGTCCGTCCCCACCAGCGTATCCGGATAAGCGAACACCTCGCCGTTCGCCCCCGCAGCCGTCGTAAACACCACCCGAGCCAGGTACTCCAGGTTCACCTGGTGGCAGATTCCCATCCCCGGCGGCACCGCCGAGAAGTTATTGAACGCACTCTGCCCCCACTTCAAAAACGCATACCGCTCCCGATTCCGCTGGAACTCCAGCGCCGCATTCATGTCGTACGCATGCGTCGTTCCAAACTCATCCACCTGCACCGAGTGATCGATCACCAGCTCCGCCGGCTGCAGCGGATTGATCTTCTCCGGATCTCCGCCCAACGCCCGCATCGCATCCCGCATCGCCGCCAGATCCACAATCGCCGGCACCCCGGTAAAGTCCTGCATCAGCACCCGCGCCGGCATATAAGCAATCTCCCTGCTCGGCTCCGCCTTCGGATTCCACTGCGCCAGAAACTTGATGTCGTCCGCTGTAACCGTCCGCCCGTCCTCATGCCGCAGCAGGTTTTCGAGCAGGATCCGCAGCGAAAACGGCAGCTTCGCCAGGTCGTACTCCTGCAGCGCCCCCAGCGCAAAGTAGGAAACCGTCTGCGTGCCGCTGGTCAGGGTCGTCTTCGCGCCAAAGCTGTTCGGATGCGTCGTCTGGGTGCTCATAATTCTCTCCGTAAGGGTGCATGCCGCACATCAGCGGCTGATCGTTGAATGAAACTTCGTGTCGTCGGGAAATTGCAGAACAAATCGCGGCAAAACAGCCGCGTCTTAGCGGCCACGGTCCGGGCGGCCGTGCAGAAAGCGCTTCAGATGGGGCGCGTCGTAAGCCATCGACCCTCATCTTACGCCGTGCCCTCAACCCTGTGCAGAGTCATTTTTTTTCATCCCGTGTTCTATCCCCTGACGGGATATGCATCTGATTCAGTAGGACCTTTGGAAGGTGTCAGCATGAGCAGCACTATGAAAACAAAACAGAACCCAGCCATCCGCTTCGCCTCGGCGACCTTCTTTTCGCTCGCCCTCACCCTTCCGCTCGCCGCATGCCTCGCCGGATGCAAGGACCAGCCCGCCACCATCGTCAACGGCCCCCAGAGCGCGGACCCCGCCGCAGCCAACATGCTCCAGTCCGACGGCACCTACGCTACCGCCGCCTCCACCCAGCCCCAGGGCTACTACTCCGCTCCCGCCGCAGGCCAGCCAGCCCGCGTCCTCGCCGCCCGTGCTGAGGCCCAGGCCCCGCAAGCCTACGGCCAGTCCTACCCCCAGCAACAGCCCGCCCCCGGCCAGCCCTACCCCGTCCAGAACGAGTCCCAAACCTACAACACCCAGCAGCCCGCCTACGCCAACCAGCAGCAGGGAGCCTACGACCCCAACGCTTACAGCCCTGAGTACGACCAGTCCGCCATCGACGCCGGCCAGGACGCCCTCGACGAGCAAGCCGTCTACGCCGACCAGGCCCCGCCCCCGCTCCCCGTCTACCAGCAGCCTGAGCTCGACCAGGAAGGCTACATCTGGACCCCTGGCTACTGGAACTACGCCCCCACCGGCTACTTCTGGGTCCCCGGCGCATGGTGCGCCCCGCCTTACGCCGGAGCACTCTGGACCCCCGCCTATTGGGGCTATGAGGGCCGCCGCTATCGCCTCTACCACGGCTTCTGGGGCCGCCACGTCGGCTACTACGGAGGCATCTCCTACGGCTTCGGATACTTCGGCTCCGGCTATGAAGGCGGCTACTGGAACAACGACCACTTCTTCTACAACCGCAACGTCAATCGCATCAACTACACCAACGTCCGCAACGTCTACGTCCACGATGTCCGCATCGTCAACAACTCCCGCGTCAGCTACAACGGCCCCGGCGGCATCAACGTCCGGCCCCGCCCAGCCGAGCTCGCCGTCTATCGCGAGCAGCGCATCCCCGCCATGCAGACCCAGCGCGAAAACGTCCGCGCCGCTGAGACCAACCGCAACCAGTTCTTCAACAGCAACCACGGCCGTCCCGCCCAGGCCGTCGCCACCCAGCGCATCTCCGCCGTCCCCCACGCCGCCCCGCCCAGCGAGACCCCGCGCGGCTTCGTCCAGGGCGGACGCCCCGCTGAGAACCAGCAGCCCAGCCGTGGAGGCTTCGGTCAGAATCAGCAGCAACCAAACCGCGGCGGCTTCGGCCAGAACCAGCAGCAAAACCCGCAGCAGCCAAACCGCGGCGCCTTCGGCCAGAACCCCCAGCAACTCCAGCAGCAACAGCGCGTCCAGGACCAGCAGCGCATCCCGGACCAGCAGCGCGATCAACGCAGCATCGCCCCCGGAGCCGCGCTCCAGCAGCAACAGCAGCGCAACAACCTGGAGCAGCAGCAACGGAATGAGCAGCAGCGGACCCCTGGCCTCCAGAACACCCCGAACGCTCAGAACCAGTTGCGCAATCAGGAACAGCAGCGCAACCAGCAGGTACCCCAACAGCAGCAAATCCCGCAGTCCGCCCCCGTCCACACCAACCACGAAACCCCGCAGAACCAACCCTTCCAGCAACGCACTCCGCAACAAAACGACCCGCGCACCCAGCAGCTTCAGCAGCAGCAGCAACGTAATAACCTGGATCAGCGCAACCAGGACCTGCAGCGCAATCAGCAGCAACAACTGCAGCGGAACCAGGATCAACAACGCGATCAACAGCGCAACCAGCAAATCCAGCAGCAACGCATCCAGCAGCCCCAACCCACCCACACCGCCCCCGTTCAGGAGCAGCACATCCAACCCCAGCGGCAACCTCGTGTAGAGCAGCCCCAGCCTCGCGTCGAGCAGCCCCGCGTTCAACAGCAGCACATTGAGCAGCCCCGCAGCCAACCCGCCCCTCACGTCGAGGCCCCTCGCCCGTCCGCGCCGGCCTCCCGCCCCGCTCCCGCCCCCCACAACGAAGGCGGAGGCCACCCCCGCCGCTAACCAGCCCAAACTGGTGCCCCATTCTTGGACAGTTTCATCGTCAAAGGGTGGGGTATCGGGCGAAGCCCGACCGCTTCAATCTCCCTCCCCAGCAACCTCCCGGGTGCCCATTCATCGCAGCCTCACCGCGATGAGTGGGACGTAGCCTCTCCCCTCTCCCAACACGCAGTTCCTCACCCACCTTAGCCATACCAACCACCACACCTTGGACAGCATCCACCACGCCAAACTCCCATGGTGAGCCCCCAACACCCTCCATACGCTATCCTCCCCATAGCATGTCCTCCCCCCCAGCCAGCGTAGACATCAGCGTCGTCATCGCCACCTGCAGCCGCGCCGGTCTCCTCGCCCAGGCCCTCGAATCCCTCCTCCCCCAGCTTCTGGAACACTCCGCCGAGCTCGTCATCGTCAACGACGGATCCATCGACCACACCCCGCAACTCCTTTCCAATCTGCAGCTTACCTCCTCCATTTCGATCACCATCCTCCAGGGCCAACGCCAGGGCGTAGCCGCAGCCCGCAACCTCGCCGCCCGCCACGCCCGTGGCACCTGGCTCGCCAGCTTTGACGACGACCAGATCGCACTCCCCGGCTGGCTCACAGCCCTCCACAGCTGCGCCCTGCAAACCGGAGCCGCCGCCATAGGCGGAGCCCTCTCCCTGCACCTCCCCCCCGGCTATGTTGTTGATTCCCTGGGCTCTCGTACCCGCAGCATTCTAGGCGAACACAACCCTCTCCCCACCGCAGCGCCCTACCCCAAAGGCATCCGCCCCGCCACCAACAACGCTTTCATCCGCCGCGATATCTTCAACAAACTAAACGGCTACGACCCCACCTTCACCGAGGGAGCCGAAGACGCAGACTTCTTCGACCGCCTCGCCGCCACCGGTCAAATCATTTACTTTCAACCGCTTGCCAAGGCCCTCCACCTCATCCCCGCCAGGCGGCTTGAGCCCGCGAGCCTCCGCTGGACCAGCCTCCGCATCGGGGCCGGTGACGCCCGCCTCCACCAGCGCCGCAACCCCATCCTGGACCCCCTCAAGTTGGCCGCTATCCGCATTGCTGTCAGTCTCTTACGAGACCTCCCTCAGCTCCTCTTCGCCTCCCCGGCCAAGCAGCTCGACACCCGCTGCAGCCTCTGGTACACCCAGGGCCTCCTCCGCGCGCTCCCTGGCATCCTCGGCAACCGCCCGGACGCGCCGTTCCTCCGCTCCCTTAACTTCCGCATACGCAACGGCGAGCGATCCCCTTTAGAATCAGCGCGCGTTCAGCAGCCTTAGCGTCTCAGCCCGGCCTCTCGCCCCCGCAATCCAGGGCATCGCCACCTGTCCCCGGTAGAACCGCAGCACCGTTGCATCATCCTCCACCCGCGAATCCCCCCAGCCTGCCCACTGCGGATAAACCCGCCAATCCCAGTCGATATAGCAGAACGCCTTGATCCCCTCCGCGCCGCGAATGAGCCCAAAATACGGCCCAAACCACCCTTCCACCGCCCGCTGCCCCTCCCTCACCGGCACCCCCCTCGGAGCCGATTCCCCAATCATCACCGGGAACTTGTCCCGTGCCGCCTCATCCAGAAATCCCTTCGTCGCCCCTGCCTCTAAGCCCTGCGTTGTGAACAAGTTAAGCCCCCACCAGTCCACCACGTCGTCCCCGGGATAAAACGCCCCATACCGCTTCGTCGCCTCCCCCGCCGCCGCCCCGCCATGCTCAGCGTCCAGCTCGGCATCCACAGACCAGTCCCACACCAGCGCCACATCCTCCAGCCCTGCCCCCCGAACCGCCTTTGCCACCCGCCGAAACGCCGCCACATATGCCTTGGCCTCATACCCGTTCCAGCTCCCGTTGAACTCATACCCCACCCGCAAAAACACCGGTCGCCCCAATGATTTCAACAGCTTACAAAGCCCCTCCAGCCTCCAGTCCTCGTCCCCAATCCCCACCGCCCCCTCATAATGCTTCCGCGCATCCCCAGCGTTCAGAGACAGCCCGATCTGCGGCACAATCAACTCCGGGTACCGCGCCAGTTCCGCCCTGAGCCTGGCAAAATAAGCCGGCAAATCATCCCGAAGATCCACATAACTCATAGAAAGCATGGGCTTTGCCACCCCCATCGCCTTCGTGTAGCTGGCAAACGTCGTCTCGTCGCTCTGCCCCGCCCCATGGAGCACCACAGACTCCTTCGGCTCCAACCGCCGTCCATAGAACGCCCGACGCACCGCAGTCTGGCCCAGGCACGCGGTCGTCAGCCCGAGCGCAACCAAGCCCGCCAGCAGCCCACGGTGGTTCACTCAGCCTGCTCCCCGGAGGCCAGCGATCGCTTCCAAGCCGCCTGCAACACCGCCCTCGGCAGCAGCGAAACCCCCAGTAAAAACGCCACATCCAGCAGCCCCGGCCTGTTTCCCAGCACCCGCCCCGCAATCATCCGCAGCCCTCCCCAATCTCCCGCCCGCTTCGCCTTCAGCGCCACCTTCGTCGTTAAAAAAGAGTTATAAGCCCGCCCCCCAATCCACCTCCGGTACGTCTCCGCCCACGCCAGCGAGTCCTGCCAGTTCATCCGCCTGCTCCGCGAAATGCTCTCCGTCGCAATGTTGTAGACCACCAGCGGCTCCCAGCAAAACTCCACCCGGGCGCCCGCAACATGCCACGCGTCCAACAGCCACGCCCAATCCTCGTGGTCCTTATGCGTCGTAAACGGGACCTGTTCCAGCACACTGCGATGAATCAGCAGGGTTTGCAGCGGCAGCACACCCGGCCGCCCCAGCAAAGAAGGCCGCAGCAGGATGTAATCCGCCACATCCTCATCCACCCCGATCGGCCGCGCCGGCCACACATCATCCTTGCCGTCATGCCGGTAAATCGTCCTGCACGAGATCATCTTCTTCGGCTGCGCCGGATCTGCCAACTCCGCCGTCCGCTCCAGCTTTCCCGGCAGCATCGTGTCGTCGTCGTCCAGAAACGTCAGCCATTCCCCCCGGCTCGCCCGCATGCCTGCATTCCTCGCCTCCGCCGGCCCGCTGTTGACCGCCAGTTCCATATACCGCAGCCGCGGATCCATCCCCTCCACCGCCGCCCGGGCCTCCCCATCCGGACCATCCGCCACCACAATTATTTCCAATTCCGCATACGTCTGCCCCAACACACTCCGCACCGCTTCCACCATCGCCCCCACGCGCCGGTACGTCGGAATCACCACGCTCACAAGACCAATCCGCCCCTTAGCCACGCCGCAACTCCGGAAGTGCCACCGGGACCTGCTGCGGCGTCACCCCGCCCACAATCTCTCCCGGCCCCAGCAATCCATCGCTCTCCGCCTCCGACCCCTCCGACGAACACATCTTCACCAGGCACGCATACGCCAGCATCGTCGGCAGATAAGGATCAAGCGGCACCGACTCCGCCACACCCGTCAGCGCTAACCACGTCAGCAAAATCGCCGGCAGCAACGCCGCCGCGCTCGGCAGCGAACGATACCGCCGCCACGCCACGATAGCCCCACTCCAGAGCGCTCCCGCATATAGCAATACCCCAACCACCCCCAGTGCCAGCGCCTCATCCAGGTACGTGTTGTGTGCGTGTGGCACAATCCACCCCTGGTCCAGCGATACCCGCTCCGACCGCTGCGGCGTCCAGTACCCGCCGTACCCATAGCCCAGCAGCGGCCTCGCTTCAGCGCTCTCCATCAACTCAGACCACAGCGGCGCACGGTTCGAAAGACTGGACGTATTCTCCACATCGGATCGCCCCATCATGAACACGCTCTGCGCCGTCCCACCTGCATTCTGGCCGCCAAAATAAATCACCGCCGGCACCACCACCAGCAGCCCCGCAATCACCACCATCGCCCGCGTCTGCACGTTCATGCGCTCCCGCGCAAGCCGCAGCACCATCCACGCCGCTAGCACCAGGCAGATCGCCGCGCTCAATCGTGACCGGGTCAGATACAAAAGCGCCAGCGCAAATCCAATCATCGGCACCAGCCACTTCGCCGCCCTCTCCCGATACTGCAGCACCGTCAACCCGCACAGGATACCCACCACCAGGTTCATCGCCTGATAGTTCGGCTGCATCACCCCGGCAAACCGATAATCTGCATTGAAGACAGAAAAAATCCGCTGCTGCACCGCATCCACATACAGCGCAATCAGCGCCACCGTCCCAGTCGTGGCGAACCCCCATAGCGCCATCTCCATCACGCTCAACGTCCGCGCAATCGTATACGCCAGCAGCGCGTCCATCACAAAGACAACCAGCCGCTTTCCCGTCACGGCCGGGCTGTCGCTCCACGCCATGCTCACAACAGCCCAGCCAACAAACAGCAGCACCACGGTCAGCAATCTACCGCTGAACCGCCCACGCGCCGGCAGCCGCCACAACATGTAAAGCGCAATGAGAACCATCATTGGCAGCGCAATCTGCCGCTGCAACGCGCCATCGTCGCTCGCCGCCGCAGTCACCGCAGCCTGTCTTACATCCTCCGGCCCCTGCGTCAGCGTGCGATAAGGCACAGAAAACCAGAACCCCACACTCAGCGCCAGGGCACAGACAATCTTAACCACCCGCACCCGCGCCGATGCCCGCTCCAAGCTCACCGCCTCGCGCCGCCGTTCCGCCGCACCCGCCGCCTGTGTCATGCTCGCGCTCATGCCTGCACCGTCTCCCGCGCCCGCATCTGCTGCGAGTAGTAAAACTGACGCACCACAATTACCATAAGGCTCCCGGCCAGCATAGCCAGCGCTGCCCCCGGCAGCCGGTACACATGCACCAGCCAAACGCATGCCACCACCTGCACCACCAGCCCCGCAAGATAGGCATAAAACGCATACCCCGCCTTGTTCAAAGCCGTCAGCGCATAGCCCTGCGCCATCGTCGCCGCAAACGCAATGAAATTCAACGCCAGCAGGACCAGCAGCGCATAGTCTGCATTTGCCTTGAAGATCAGCCGGGCCAGCAACGGCCCAGCCACCGCAATGACCAGCGCAAACGCTACAGATCCCACCAGCAGCAGCCCATCCATCCGGGCCACCATCCTGCGCAGCGCCGGCTTTCCCCCATCCGCCAGCGCTCTCGCCAGCATCGGCGCCATAATGTTCTGCATACTCGTCAACGCCACCCGCGGGATATTCACCACGCTCTCGCACACCGCGTACGCCCCCACGCTTGCGCCGCCCAGCATCGCGCTTAGCACCCAGGGGTTGCACTGCGAACTCACCATAAACACCATGTTTCCGCCAAACAACCACCGCCCCAGCTTCAGGTTCAGCCGCAAGTCCTCCACATTGGCACTCCACCGAATCCCAAACGTCCGCCACTCCGAAACAATCCAGTACAGCGAGACCACAATCGCTGCCGCTGACAGCACATGCAAGGCCGCCGAAACACTCAGCCGATGCGTGACCGAAAGCCACTCCACCCCAGCCACCTGCAGCCCCACCGTCGCAACATCCGTCCAGAACGCCACACGGAATCGCATCTGCGCAAAGTAAAGCCTCCGCGTAAACTCGCGGAACAGGATCCCCACACTCGTCAGTACCAGCGGCGCAAAGACCCCGTGGTAAATCCCTCGCTCCGGCGTGCTTGACCACCGGCTCGCCCCCCACAGCAGCAGCACAGAAAGGAAACACCCCAACCCCTGCTGCGCCACCATGCTCCCGTCATACAGCCGCAGCCGCTCCTTCTCACACTGCGGCAGGTTGAACGTATACGGCCCCCAGCTAAACACATTGCATAACTGGATCAGCACATCCAGCGACCGCTGCGTCAGGATGTACATCCCAAACTCCCGCGCCCCCGCATGACGGCTGAACAGCGCCGCCACCACCATATTGCCGAAGCTATATGTCACCTGGTCGGCCAGCGCATAGCTCATCTTCTTTCCTACCCGCGCCCGCGCCTTCGCCCAAAGCCCCGGCGCGGCCTCACCATCTTCGCCAATCCCGGACTCAGGGAGCCTGCTCATGCCTTCATTGCCTCACCGGCGCCCTTGTGCGCGCTCACACGGCCCTCATGCCCCGCCACCTCGCGATACAGCGCATTCACCCGGTCCCCGTTGCGATCCCACAGAAAGCTCCGCGCCTGCTCCGTCGCTCCCTCACTCAGCCGCAACAGCCGCTCCGCATCGAAGTAAAGCTCCCGGATCACTCGCGCCCAATCCTCCACCGCCCGCTCCGGACTGGTCACCGGAATCCTTACCCCACTTCTCTCGCTCACCATGTCCCGCGCCCCTTGGTGGTCGAAGCACACCACCGGCACCCCCGCAGCCAGCGCCTCCAGCACCACGTTCCCGCTCGTATCCCGCAGGCTCGTAAAACAAAACACATGCGCCTGGTCGAACCCCGCTAGCGCCTCCGCAAACGGTCGTATCCCAAAGAACTGCACATGCCCCGTCCCCGGCAGCCGCCCGCCCCCAGGCGACGCCAGACCAAGCCGCTCAGCCTCCATCTCCCACTCATCCCGCAGCGGTCCGCCGCCCAGCACCTTCAGCTCAAACGGCACCTCGCTTCCCAGCTTGGCCAGAGCCTGCAGCAGGATCGGCAGCGCCTTCCGTGTATGCAGCTCACCCACCCAAAGCAGCCGCAGTGGCTGCGGCGTATGCCCCATCCGCTGCTCCGCCACCCGCTCTTCAAACCGTCGCCGATCCGGTTCCGGCACCTCGTAAAGTCCCGTCTCCAGCAACAACTCAACCTCGCGCCCAAACACCTTCCTGTAGTCCCGCTGGTTCGTCGAGTTCGCCGCATATACCGTTACCGCCGCCTTGGCCGCCGCCCTCACCCTCGGCTTCACCCGCAGCGAAAGCCAGTTGCTCACCCCTCGCGCCGCCTCCTTGAACGCCTCCTTTGGCCCCAGCATCGTCAAAAACCGCGGCGGATAGTTCTGCGTCCCTCCCACCGGCCCCCAAATATAAGGAATCCCAAGCTGCCACGTATACCCCGGCTCACGAAACGTACACACGTTCACCTGGTGTACCAGGTCAAAGCGTTCCTTCTCCTGCAACTCCTCCGCCAGCTTCATCGCCAGCTTCTGCCAGTGGTTGTAGGACGTGTAGTTGTACGCAAACAGCACCGCCTTCTTCTCCAGCCGCCTCAGCTTCGCGTCCGGCTCCGGCGTATACAGCTTCACCCCCGCCGGCAGCCCACCCTCCGCCTGCGCCTTCACCAGCATCAGGTAATTCTTCTCGCTGGTCACCACATGCGTCTCAGCCACACGAACCGCCTGCAACAACCGCCCCCACCCCACCGCACGTTCCGACGTGCCGCGAGGGCTGCATTCATAAGCCATCAGCAGCACCTTCACCGCACATCCTCCGCCTTCGTCCCGGCCGGCACTTAGAAGATCCCGTTATTCCCAAACGGGTTCAAATAGAAGCCAATGTTCGCCAGCTTGATATACCGTTCAAACGTCGTCAGATGGTCGTGCTGCACCAGGATCATGTCATCCGGCTGCAGCAACATATCGTTCTTTGCGGTCGAGCTCCCCTTGTTCTTGTAGTGATCCAGCTTCAGAATATGCACCTCGGCAAACTCCTCGTTCACCTTCCGAAACACCACCACCCGCCCCATCGCGCTGTTCTCCTTCGGCCCCCCAGCCAGCAGCACTGCCTGCAACGCGGTCGTCGGTTTTCGCAATTCGAACTTCCCCGGCAACTGCACATCCCCGCCCACCACTACATGCGGCCGCTCAAAATCCTTCAGCGCCACCACCACCTCAGGGTCGACCAGCTTCTCCTTCGCCCCAATCAAAATCGCCCGTTGAATCTCCGGCAGCGTGTACCCCGCCAGCCGCATATCTCCCGTGCTCTTCAGCACCGCCCGCCCATCCGGCCCAATCACCACCTCATCGTTGAACTCCGGCGTAAACCGAAACAGCACATCCACCGTGTCGCCCGGCCGCAAAATATAGTGCTCCACCGGAGCCACCAGAGTCTGCCGTTGCGAGGCAGGCTGCAACGCCGGCACCGCCGGCTCCTGCGCCAGCGCACCTCCACAAAGCAACGCCACGCCCGTCATCACCACAACCCGAGATCTCTTCCTCATCGCCCGATCTCCCCTCACCACATCATCCGGTGCAGCCACTGCGGCACAGGATACCGGCGCCGGTTCAGCACATACCCCAGCAGCGGCGCGCGAGACTGCCGCAACGCCGCCTCCATCTGTTCCACGTTCTGCCGCCGAGCCATCCCCGCGCTCACCACCGCTACGTATCCATCCACACACTGGTCCAGCTCGCTCGCCAGCGTCGACGCCCGGAAACTCGGGCAATCCAGAAACAGCAGATCAAACTCCCGCCGCCCTTCAATCAACAGCCCCTTCAGCCGAGCCGCAAACTGCCCCTGCGTTCCCCGCGTCCGCGCCGGCGCACCTGCCGCGCCATCGCCTTCCAGTGCCAGCGTCCAGAACTGCTTCGCCGTGTTGTACCGCATCGCGAAGCTCACATCCTCTTCCATTTCAAACTTCCGCAGCAGTGCCTCCACATCCAGCACCGCCACCCGATTCCCTGCCTGCTTCGCCGCCGCCGTCGCCAGATGACCCACCAGGTGGCTCGTCCCCTCACCCGGCAGCGCGGACGTAAAGCCTACACAATACCCTGCCGGCCGCCCCGGCTCCTCAGCGACGGCTTCCTCATGCCCCGTCACTGCCCCCACCAGCTCATCATGGTCACGGCTCGCCAGCGCCTTTCGCATCGCCACCAGCAACCGCCGCAACTCCACCTGTGGCCCGCCATACTCCTGGTTCGCATCGCGCTCATCCGCCAGCACCGCCAGCGTCCTGCTTCCCGTCAACGCATCCAGTTGAGAGGGAGTAAACACCTGCTCCGCAGACGTATCCGCGTACAGTGAAAGCAGCGTCGCCAGCAGCAGCGCAAAAGCCAGCCCCGCCACCAGGTACAGCAACGGCTTTGGCCTTACCGCACGCGGCGAAGCCACCGGAGCCTGCACCAGTGACACATCAAACATCTTCTCCTTATCCAGCTCCCCGGAAATCCGCGCCTCATCCCGCTTCTGGGAGTACAGTGTGTAATCCGCCTGCGTCTGCGCCAGCTTCCGCTGCAGCTCCGCATTCGGACCAGTCGATTCCTCCAGCTCCTTCAGCCGGTCCTGCGCCTCCTTCAGCTCCTCCTGCACCTGCGCCCGCTGTGCGGAAAGACCACTCACCTCGCCGCTGGAGTTCGCCACCTGTTGCCGAAGCTGCTGCCACACCGGGTTCACATCGGAGCTCGCCTCCGCCGCCGGATGCTCTCCCGCCGCAGCAATCGCCTTCTGCGTCGTGGCGATCTTCTCGTTGATCTCAATCACCTGCCGGTCCGTCGCCGGATACAGCCGCACCAGCTCGCTCCGCCGGTTCTGCAACTCCACCAGCGCAGTCCCCAGCCGCTCCTGGCTGTACTGGTTCGTGATCGTCCGCTCCACCGTCTGCGACCGCGCCGGAATCGAGCTCAGATACTGCTTCTGCGCTGCTTCCCGGCTTCTCTGCCGCGCCAGCGCCGCACTCGCGTCCCCCAACTGCTCCTGCAACGCCGCAATCCGAGTCACCTGCAGCTTCTTCTGGTCGTCCAGATTCGCAAGATGGTGCGCCAGTTCAAAGTTCGTCAGCGCGTCCTGCGTCTCTTCCAGTTGCCGTCCTTTGTCCTGCACCTGCCGATCGAAGAACTCCGCCGCGCCGCTTGACCGAGCCGCCCCCGCCCGCTCCTCAAAGTAAGCGTCAATGACCTTTTGCAGTTGCGCGCTCGCCTCCGCCGGGGAAGACGCCAGCAGCTTCACATTGATCAAATTCGTCTGGTGGACGGCCTCCACCTTCAGCCGGTGCTGCAGGTCATCGACCTTCTTCTCCTCGGCCTCGCTCTCCGGCTTTGCCGCGTCCGCCTGCAGCGACCGCCGCGCCGTCCCCGCGCTCTCCAGCAGGTCCACCTCGCTGTTGACCTCGGTTTGGCTCACGTCGTTCGCCTGCACCATGCGATCAGCCGAATTCGTCCCCAGCGGCGTGGACGTGCGCAGGTTCTGCACCATCAACTTCGCCTCTGCGCTGTACCGCTTCGGCATCAGCACCGTCACCAGCGCCACCGCGCCCATCACCAGCAGCAGCGTCAACACAAAGATCCGCCTGCGCCGAAATACGGCCTCGGTCACGATCTGGCGGATTTTAGGCGAGGCGTAACTCTTTGCCATGCGTACTCGTTTATCGCTTTCCAGAAGACAGTCTTAGGCCCCTGCAACGGGTCTCGCCAAGTCGTCGTTAGTGTACCAACCGTCTGTTACTTCAGTTTCAGAACTTTGCACCACGGGGATCAGTCCCAGCATACGTCACCGTTCCTCACCTTCAGCCCCCCCAGCGAGCATCCCGCATCAAAATCTCCGGCACCGTTCCCAGCGCCCGTTGCATCAACGCCGAAGACTCCCACGGCACATCGTGAAACACCTCGCCCAGCAGCGCTCCCGCGGGATCGCGCTGCAGCTCCTGCGGAAACACCGCAATCCGATCCTTCTCCGTCACCGCCTCCCGGTCCTGCACCTCATCCTGACCCAGGATCTCCCGTACATACGCCGCCGCCAGGTCCCGCCCCGGACCCAGCGCCAGGTGAACCAGTTGCGTCGGCCTGGGATTCATCTCAATCAGTAGCGGCGTCCCGCTTCCCGGCTCCACCATAAAGTCGAACCCGCAAAATCCCGTCACCCCCAGCCGGCCCGCAATCCGCCGCATCGCCATCTCCATCATCGTGTCGTCAATCACCCGCACCACGCTGGAAGGCCCCCGCTCGCACCAGTGCTCCTCCACCTCAAGGCACACCATCGCCAGCACCTCCCCGCGACGGCAAACCGCCATGCCCGTCCGTTCCGTGCCTTGTACGAACCGCTGCGCCGTCACCCCCCGCGTCGTCCGCTTCGCCCATGGCCGCAGATGCGTCCACTCCCCGGAAACAAACCCCCGCTTCAGCGCCCGAACCAAACTTGGCGGCCGCATCAGCATCCTCCACCCCTTCGTCGCCTCCTGCGCCGTCGCCGCGACCCTTACCCCCTGCCCACCAGACGTCGCATCCGCCTTCAGCACCAGGGGCAGTCCCAACCCGGCCACGGCCGCCCTCAACTCGTCCTCCGTCTCCACCTCCACCGTCTCCGGCGTGGCCACATGCTCGCTCTCCGCAATCCGCAGCAGTTCCATCCGGCTCTCCGCCGCCGAGATCACCCGCATCCCACCAACCGACCGATCCACCAACGCCCGCAGTCCCTCGACACCGCCCCGAGTCCCCGGCGCCGTCGTCCCCACCTCCCGCACCAGCTCCCCCAAGTGCATCAGCGCCAGTTCATCTGCCGGAATCACAGTCTCCGGCTTCGACTCCTCAATCGCCCGCCTCAAACTCGCAATCGGCCGCAGCGGATCGTACTCATACACCGCATCCAGCACCCCCGTCACCCGCCCCGGATGCGTTCCCAGGCTCATCAGCTCCACCCGGCAACCCAGTCCTTTCAACACCATAGCCAGCCGCGCCGTCGAGACCCAGCGTCCCGTCGCCGCAATCAAAACTTTTGGCCCCTGGCCCCCGTCTCTCAACCACACACCTGCCTTGTTTACGACGCTAGCCTATTCCTCGGCCCCTGTCTCTTCCCACTCCGGGTCAACGTTCTTCAGACCCTAACCCTTTCGTGCAATAGTCAACACCGGGCCCCCAGATGCCTCTTAGTAACGGGCATACTGTTTCATAAGGACTGGTCTCGTACGAATGACTCCACCCCGCAACACGAACCTTCCTGTCGTCATCGTCGGCGCAGGACCCTACGGTCTCTCGCTCGCCGCGCATCTCCGTGAGGCAGGCGTCCCCTTCCGCATCTTCGGACGCCCCATGCAGAGCTGGGCTACCCAGATGCCCGCCGGCATGAAGCTCAAATCCGACGGCTTCGCCTCCAATCTCTCCGCCGGCCGCACCTCCTTCACCCTGGAAGACTTCTGCCGCCTCACCGGCCGCCCCTATCACCCCACCCAAATCCCCGTCGCCCTGGAAGACTTCGTCGCCTACGGCCAGGAGTTTGCCGCCCGCTACGTCCCCACCCTCGAGCAGCAGGACGTCGTCTCCATTGACCTCCTCGACCCCATCTCCGACTGCCTCGGCTCTACCTTCCGCCTCACCCTAGCCGCCGGCGAGGTCCTCCACTCCGGCCACGTCATCCTTGCCACCGGTCTCAGCCTCTTCCAGTACGTCCCCCGCCGCCTCGCCGCCCTCTCGAAAGACCTCGTCACCCACACCACGGACCACCGCGACTTCTCCCAGTTCGCCGGCCGCGATGTCGTCGTCCTCGGCCGCGGAGCCAGCTCGCTCAACGCCGCCGCTCTCCTGCATGAGGCCGGCAGCCGCGTCACCCTGCTCACCCGCAAGCCGCGCGTCCACATCCACTCCGCCGGCTCAGCCAGCCCGCGCTCCCTCTTCAAGCGCCTCCGCTACCCCTCCTCGCCCCTCGGCCACAGCCTCCGGTCCTGGATGGCCTGCACCGCCCCCGGCCTCTTCCACGCCCTGCCGGAGCCGGTCCGTCGCACCCTCGTCTACAAACATCTCGGTCCCGCCGGCGGCTCCGCCCTCAAGGACCGCGTCCTCGGCAAGATCCCCATGCTCCTCGGCTGGTCCATCGCCTCCACGGAGCTCGCCAAAGTCGAAAGACCCGGCCGCAGCGAAACCCTCGTTCGCCTTCTCCTCACCAATGAAGCTGGCGAACAGAAGCAGCTCCTCACCTCGCACATCATCGCCGGCACCGGCTTTCGCATCGCCCTCTCCCGCATACGCTTCCTCTCGGAATCCCTCCGCCTGGGAATCCGTACCGGCAAAGCCGGTGCCCCTCGCCTCAGCCGCAGCTTCCAGAGCAGCGTCCCCGGCCTCTACTTCATCGGACCCGCCAGCTCAGCCAGCTTCGGCCCCCTCCAGCGCTTCGCCGCTGGATCCGAGTACGCCGCTCGCTGCGTTACCCGCCACCTCCTCCGCACCTTCGCAGACAAGACCGCTCCCGCCCCTGAGCCTCAGCGCGCACAGAGCCTCGCCCACCCAAACGCAACTCAGAACAACAGCCCCGTCCAGCCAGCCAGTTAATCCCCTCCCTTCGGTCATCCGCCACGCCCTCCGCCAGCATCCAATTCAGCAGAGGCACGCTGATATGCAAGGACATTGCTTCACCACCTGGCTCCTCACTGCCGGACTCTTCGCCGGCTCCTGCGCCGTCTCGTTCGCGCAAACTTTGGCTCAACCCGCGGCTCAACCTACCCTTCAGTCCCAGTCCACGGCCAAAAAGCAGACACAGACCAAAGCCCGGCGTACGGCTGCGAAGCGAACCTCAAACGGCGCCATCACCATCCCGCTCGAGACCGCTCCCCCCACCGCCGCCACTCCCGCCTCACTGGACGCCGACGCGCGACAGAAGGCCGCCGACGAGCGCCTCCTCGCCCGCCAGCAAGCCCAGTCCCAACAAGCCGCCCAGATCACCGATGCGACCGTCCAAAGGGCCGATCAGCAGAAGCAAAGCGTTCAGAACGAAACCCGCATCCAGGATGCTCCCGGCCCCGTCCAGACCGGTCTCGTCCCCACGTCTGGCGCCCCCGTCCAGCCCACCAACAACGACGTCCGCATCCAGGACGCTCCTGGCCCAGCCCAGACCGCCCCGGCACAAACCCCGGCCCCCCCCGCGACGCCGCCCACCACACCCCCGCAGTCTTAAACGGTTCACACTGCAACAGAAAAGCCCGCCACGCAGGCGGGCTTTTCGTTGTGAAACCCTGATGGCTACGCTTCGACCGGAGCCGCCGGAGCTTCGACCGCAGCAGCGGGAGTCGCCGCCGGTGCTGCAGCAGCCGGTGCCGGCGCAACCTTCTTCGGAGCTGCCGCCGCCTGCTGCTGTTCCGCCTTCTTGCTCGGAGCCAGAATTGCGTGCAGCGTCGTCCCTTCCATCCGCGGCATAAACTCCACCAGCCCGGCATCCCCAATATCCAGAATCAGCCGGTTGATGATCTTGTATCCCAGGTCGCGGTGGGCCATCTGCCGCCCCTTGAACCGCAGCGACGCCTTCACCTTGTCGCCCTCGCCCAGAAACCGCACCGCCATGTTCTTCTTCGTCTGGTAGTCATGCTCGTCCACCGTCACGGAGAACTTAACCTCCTTGATGACGATGACCTTCTGCTTCTTTCGTGCCGCCCTGTCGGACTTGTCCTTCTCGTACAGGTACTTGCCGTAGTCCTGGATCTTGCACACAGGTGGCACCGCGTTCGGAGAAATCTCCACCAGGTCCAGCGACTTCTCGCGGGCCATCTTCAGCGCTTCAAAGGGCGCCATCACCCCAAGCTGCTCGCCGTTTTCATCAATGACGCGAACTTCGCGGGCGCGAATGCGCTCATTGGTACGGATAAAACTCTTTGCGGAACGTTTATCGATCGGTGGAATAGTTGGCCTCCACAGCGTGTCTCGCAGACTACGCCATGCATGGGTGTAAAAGTTTGGATGCCGCAAAGCCCGAGATCGAACTCTTCAAGCGGACGTCAAAGATACAAAGCCGTCCCAATACCAGACACGACTTCACGAAGGGTCCGAGACCCGCCGTACCGTCAACTATACCACTCACCATCCGGCGCGAGAAAACCGCTATCCGAATCACTGCGTCATTTTCCAATCACAGAAAAGAAGCGTCATCCTGAGCGAAGTCCGTCGGCTTCATCGACGGACGCAGTCGAAGGACCCCGAAGAAGCTCAAGGCACCGACACCCCTAGCAGACTCGCGCGAGAATTCCGATGGTATCGGTCATGGACGAGCGACCCGCCCGCCTCATCCAGCCGGCTCGTTCCTCTTATCTTGCGCTCCTCGTAAACACCTGAGAGCATGCCGAAGATGACAAAGAAGGATTCGAGAATTTGGGCTGCATTCGCGGCAAGTCTGTTGCTCTACCTTCTGCTGAAGTTTCTCGTCTGGCCGCACTTCGCCAAGTGATCTACCGATTCGGTCACCTTGCACCTTTCCCCCGTACCGTGGATGATGAATCACGCACGCTCACAAGAAGCGTAGGAGATGATTTTGCAAAAACGCCGCGTCCTGCTCGTCGATGATGAAGTTGCCGTCCTGCTCACCCTGAAAGCTGTCCTGGAAATCTCCGGCTTCGACGTCGATACCGCCGCCTCCGCCCGCGACGCCCGCCTCAAGCTCAAGTCCCGCGTCTACGAGATGGTCATCACCGACATGCGCATGGAGTCCGACCAGGCAGGCCGCGACGTCATCGTCGCCGCCCGCACCGCAGACTACCACCCCGCCGTCGCCCTCCTCACCGCCTTCCCCTTGGCGGACGACGACTGGCAGGACATGGGCGCGGACAAGATGCTGGTCAAGCCCATGCAGACCCGCGCCCTCATCCAGTCCATTGAAAAGCTCCTGGAATCCCACCAGGCCAAACTCAAAAAGCTGGAAAAAGGTGGCGTCACTGCCTCGCTCGCCGCAGGCTTCGCCGCCGGGGTAGCGGCCGGAAAACTCACCACCCCCACCCCCGCCAAATCCCCTGCGAAGAAGACCGCCGACAAGCAGGCCAGCAAGAAAGTAGCCACCGAAAAGGTCGCAGAGCCAGCGAAGAAGGCCTCGACAAAGGAAACGCCGGCAAAGAAATCCCGCCCCATGTAGCTGAATCCGCCCATGGGTCATGATGAGGATATCTTGTTTATTATGAATACTTTGCAGGAATTAAAGTCGAAAACAAAGACTTTAGCCGGACTTTCACTCGAAGTCCGGTCCTAAGTTCAATGGTTTGAAGACTTTGCGCACGGCGCAGGGGGTGGACGGGTACCGGCGCCCTACCTCGGCGTATGCGTTTTGATGTACGTTCGCAGCGCCAGGTTGATGTCCAGCGCCTTGGTCACGCCGGAGTCCAGCATCTCCAGCCACTGGCTCGCCGGCTCCTTCAACTCCGCCGTCGAAAGCAGGTAGCTCGTCTGCACAATGATCTCCAGCGCGTTGGAAAGATCGTGCGCCAGCTTCCGGATCTCCAGCGCAAGCTCCTCCGGAATCACCTCGACCTCAGGGTTATCGGTGCCGGAATTCACAGGGGACAGTGGCTTGGTCATCGGGTCTTCTCAACCTCTCAGGCTTGGTTTGCAGGCGATCTGCGCCGGGTCAAGCCAAGTGTAAGCCACGTCTCCCTGAATTGACAGTGAGTCCATTATTTGGCACAATATGACTTCAGGATCGGTCGCCCGGCGCTTCATTCCGGACGCCTGAAAGCCACCTGAATGCAGTGCCGTAGTGGCGGAATTGGCAGACGCGCGTGGTTCAGGTCCACGTACTCGCAAGGGTGTGGGGGTTCGAGTCCCTTCTTCGGCACCAAAATTTCTTTTGGATCGTGTCTGATATAGCGACTATGCTTCACAGGAAGGCCCTTCATCGCTGAGGGGCCTTTTCTTGCCCCATTGCATCCTCACTGCCGAGACCACTTATGCCCACCCATCTCGATCGCATCCTCTCCCGCACCCTGCTCAGCGTCCTCGCCCGTAAGAACGCCACCCCTCTCGCCACCCTGGAGCGCCGCGCCCTCTCCCACAACCCCCGTGGCTTCGCCCAGGCCCTCCGCGCCTCCGCCACCCGGGGGGCCGCCGTCATCGCCGAGCTCAAAAAAGCCTCACCCTCCAAGGGCCTCCTCCGCACCGACTATCGCCCCGCCGCCATCGCCAAAACGTACGTGACCGCCGGTGCCGCCGCCATCTCCGTCCTCACCGACGGAGAATTCTTCAAAGGTTCCGTAGAAGACCTTCAGGCCGTCTCGCAGGCCGTCACCATCCCCGTCCTCCGCAAGGACTTTATCCTCGATCCCTACCAGATCGTCGAAGCCCGCGCCTATGGGGCCGACGCCATCCTCCTCATCGTCGCCGCCCTCACCGACGCAGAACTCAAGGCCCTCACCCGCACCGCCCGCGACCTCCAGCTCGACATCCTCTGTGAGGTCCATGACCGCGCAGAACTCGACCGAGCCGTCGCCCTCGGTGCGGACGTGATCGGTGTCAATAGCCGGGACCTCAAGACCCTCGAAGTTCACCCCAAGGCTCATCACGACCTTGTCCGCTATCTCCCGGAGAAGGTCCTCCGCGTCGCCGAGAGCGGCATCCGCACCCCCGCCGACATCGAGCACCTCCTCGCCGCCGGTTACGACGCCTTCCTCGTCGGTGAAGCCCTCATGCGCCAACCCGAGCCCGCCGCCGCCCTTGCCCTTCTCACCGGCGTCGACTACGCCTCAGAGCTATAGCCCATGCCCCCCCCGCTCTGGGTCAAGATCTGCGCCAATACCACTCTTGAGGATGCCGTGATGGCCGCCGATCTCGGCGCGGATGCAGTCGGCTTCGTCTTCGCCCCAAGCCCCCGCCAGGTCACCATCGCCCAGGTAGCTGCCATCACTCCACATCTCCCGGGTGGACTGGAGCGGGTAGGTGTCTTCGCCGGTTCAGCCCCGCAAGGCCTTGAGAGAATCGCCCATGCAGCAGAGCAGTCTGGCCTGACCGCAATTCAGCTTCACGGAGCAGTGGAACTATCCTTTGCCGATGCGCTTCAGCAGCGCCTGGGCCCTGCTTACACCATCATTCAAACAGCCCACTGGCGCCTCGATCACAACGACGCCTCAGAAGCTCGTGTCGCTACACAACTCAGTGAACTTGCTGCACACGGCTCAAGCTATCGCATCCTCATTGATGCAAAGGTGGGATCCTCTTCAGGAGGCTTGGGAGTTTCTTTCGACTGGCATCGCGCGAAGACGGTGCTAACCTCGCAACCTTCGCTCAGGATTATCGTCGCAGGCGGACTTCAGCCCGATAACGTGGCCGGAGCCATCGCTCAGTTGCGACCGTATGGAGTGGATGTAGCGAGTGGGGTGGAACAGAGCCCCGGCAGGAAAGATCCGGAGAAGGTAAGACGCTTTATCCGGGCTGCCCGGGGAGCGGTCTAACAATCAAACCGCGTCGACCCGGACTGCTGGCATATTGCTAGTGGTGCAGAGATACCTCATGGATATGCGGCCTGGAACTATGGTCGCGGTGGGCTCCCGTGTGCATCGGCTGCGCCAACACAAGCGCGGGGCTGAGGATCATCGCCAGCAATGCGGCAACGCTCAATTTCGCAGTTTTGATCTTCATGATCTCCTCCAGTTTCAAACATCTGACGCGCTGGAGAAGCACTTGGATTCATGAACTTTCTTCCGGGTTGGATAGCAAGATTGCACCCCAGGCTTAGCGAGGATCGTTGCGCTCGCGTGTCTTCGTCTCATGGTCATTGCGCACTTTATTCGCAACAGCCCCGCCACCCGCACCAATTGCGCCGCCAATCAAAGCTCCTTTACCACCGCCTGCCAGCGCACCAATCACCGCGCCGCCAGCCGCGGATCCGCCAATAACTTTTGCATTCGAATGATGACGCGCATTGTGCCGGTGCTGAGCTTCCCTCGCTCGCGCCTTGCGTGTTTGGTAGGACTCTTGCGCAACTCCGGAGAGTGGCGCGGCCAGCATCGCCAACAAAGCAACAGAACCTGCAATCCTTTGTACGTTCATCGTTCGCTCCTATCGTTCCTACCTTCAATGAGATGCAAACCCTCGCATGGAACGACTAGAAATCGACCCTATTCGTCGCTGCGAACCTTTGAGCCTTTCTTCGGCCGCGCAGTATTCGTCTCGATACACTTATCTGAAACAAGCACCGGATTCGAAACCTGGTTGGCCGCAGCGCGAGAAAAGGCCCGGTAAAGCTTCGCCACATCCACCCTGCCTTGGCGCAGTTCGCGGTCCACGGCGGCGTGCATCGCAGTCAGCAACTCGTCGCGAAGTTCGTTCAGCACTCGATCGATGTAGATGTAGGGCAAGCGTGGCTCCGGCAGTCCTCTCGATGGTACAGGTCGCAGCGCGAGTCGAAGCCAAGCCCCGCCGCATCTCAACAGTGTCAGGTCACAAAACCCACAGGAGGACGCAAACATGGAGTACAGACTTCTCGGCCGCTCCGGCCTCAAGGTTCCCGAGCTCTGCTTCGGAGCAGGAACCTTCGGCTCCGGCAATGATTTTTTCAAAGCGTGGGGCGAGACTACCCAAGAGCAGGCCAACGAGATCATCAACATCTGCATGGACGCTGGCCTCAATTTTTTCGATACGGCTGACATCTACTCCGACGGTAAGAGCGAGGAGATGCTGGGCAAGGCCCTGAAACAGCACACCCGCACGGACCTGCTCATCGGCACCAAGGCGACCTTCCGCCAAGGCAAGGATAAGGGTGCCAACCAGGTTGGCTCGTCGCGGTACCACCTCATCCAGGCCGTAGAGGCCAGCCTGAGGCGACTGGGGACTGATTACATTGACGTCTACCACTTGCATGCCTTTGACGCGATGACTCCAGTAGAGGAGACGCTCAGTGCGCTCAATCACCTGGTCCTTGCTGGCAAAGTGCGCTACATCGCCTGCAGCAACTTCTCCGGATGGCACCTCATGAAGTCGCTGTCGGTCTCGGAGCGCTACGGCTGGGCCAAATACGTAGGTCATCAGGTCTACTACTCCCTTATTGGCCGCGACTACGAGTGGGAACTCATGCCACTCGCGCTAGATCAGGGCGTAGGCGCATTGGTCTGGTCGCCGCTGGGCTGGGGACGGCTCACAGGAAAAATTCGCCGTGGCCAGCCTCTTCCAGAGACCAGTCGCCTGCACAAGGCGGCTGATCCAGGCCCGCAGATGTCCGATGAGTACCTGTACAAGGTCGTCGACGCACTGGACGAGGTTGCGGCGGAGATCGGTAAGACGGTGCCACAGATTGCTCTCAATTGGCTGCTGCGCAGGCCAACGGTTTCAACGCTGGTCATCGGCGCACGCAATGCGGAGCAGTTGAAGGCGAACCTTGGAGCTGTCGGCTGGACCCTGACCGCGGAGCAAATTGCCAAGCTGGATGCGGCAAGTGAGGTGCCGATAGCCTATCCCTACTGGCATCAGCGCCAGTTCGAAGAGCGCAATCCCAAACCGGTGTAGGTCGTACACGACACGAATAGGCGGGTCAGAAGCAGGAAGACGTCTTCTTGCTGCTGGCCCCCGCCCTCTTCGTGCTGGGCGCGTGGTCGTAAGCGTCGGATTCGACGTGGATGGGAGTGTGAGCAGTGGGGCGCTTCCAGAGGAGGCGGAAGAGGGTGTCTAATTCCTTTTTTTCTGGATCGTGGTGGGTGTAAACGCGGTGGCCCTGGCCCAGGGACTCGGCGGCTGCGTTCAAAAGGTGGAGGCGGGCGGGGATCTTGACGGCGTTTGGGCCGAAGTAGCGGAAGTCCTGGGCGAGGAGGATGCGGCCGTTTTTGTAGAAGGGATAGCGGCCTAAGTCTTTCAAGATGTGTTCGGGGGCGGCGTGGAGGGCTGTGTTGCCGGTGTGGGTGGCGGTGCCGTTTTGCCGGTGGAACTGGTAGATGCAGTCCGGGCGGTGGGTGAAGGTGGGGATGAAGTAGTCGCGGGCGTCGATGCCATCCTGCACGATGGCGGCGTAAATGACTGATCCCAGAGTGTATCCGTCCGAGTGGGCAAGGGAGTGGCTGGTGATGCCGAGAATGCGGTCGCCGGGCTGGGCGGTGCGGCGGATGGCAGGCTTGCAGATGGCGAGGGTAAGGAGGGGATCGCCGCCGGGGGCGGGCGGCGGGGCGCAGGGAGCGCCGCCGCGATCGCTGGTGAGCTTGTAGAGGTAGGTGCGCATGCTCTCGATGAGATGCGGCCATGGCATTCACCATGGCTCCATGGTGTGGTGGATGGTGTCCAAACCGTGGTGAATGGTATGGCTAACGTGGTCAAGGAGCAGCAACCAGCTATGGTGAAGGGTGCGTCAACACTGGCGATTCGTGTTTCGACCATCAAAAGTTCGCGTATGGTGAAATTGCACCATTAAGTGTGCAACGGTGTGGGACGAATCAGGGGGTAGGGAGCGAATCGCCTCTGGGGACGGGCAGTTTGCGCAGGTGGGATGCCGCCGCCGCAGGACTGCGCACCATCGCCGTATGGTCAGGCCTGGGGGGCCTCTGCGGCGAGGGCCTGGAGGTCCGTGGTGGGGGTGACCTGGGTGTGCAGCTCCGCGGGTGCGCCGGCGATGAGCTGGGCGGTGAGCCGTGCCGTGACCTGAGCGCTGGCCGGGACGCCTGAGGTGACGGGCGATGCCTCAATTGGCGCGGCTGTCAGTGAGCCAAGGCCTGCGACGTACGCGAGGTCCGCTGAGGTGGCGACGGAGGACTGCGGCGGGGCGGAGACGATGGCGGAGGCGGCGGAGATGGCGGCGTCCGGGGAGAGCATGGCTCCCGACGGCTCCATGGAAGCCGCGGCGATGGTTTCTGCCGGGGTGGGGAGCGCAACCGGAACGGCGGCGCGGTTCTTCAACTGGAAGCACTGCCGGCAGAGGACGGGACGTCCCTGCGTGGGCTTGAAGGGCACGGTGGTCTCAACGTTGCACTCCGAGCAGTGGGTGCGGGTCTCCGTGCGGGAGAGGCCGGCGGCGACGGGGCCGGTGCCATTGGCGACGGCGGCGAGACCGGAGCGGCGGCTTTTGCAGGGCTTGCAGCGCTTGGGGTCGTTTTTGAATTGTTTATCGAAGAAGAAGAGCTGCTCTCCGGCGGTGAAGATGAACTCGCCGTGGCAGTCTACGCAGGTGAGGATTCTGTCCAGGAACTGTTCTTGCATGGCGCTTCTCCAGTAAGGCATCCAGAGAAAGCGGGCCGGAGACGTGGGACCCGGGGTAGGGCTTTCCGTGGAAAGTAGAGACAGGGGGCCTGAACAACATGAACCCGGCCAGAGCGGAAGTCAACCGAAAATCGCTCGCTGCGGCCGTTGAAACGGGGGGGGGAGGAAAGACTGCAAGTCATTCAGATTGCTGAAGGATCGGGATTCGAGCCTCGATATGAGGGCAGCTCGAATCCCGTCCGGTTGCTGCTGCTTAGTCCTGTTCCTTGCGAACCTTCTTCCGGTTACGCTTGCGAGCGAGCGCTTCTTTGACGCGCTTCTTCTCACCTGGCTTCAGATAGAAGGAGTGACGCTTGACTTCTTTGATGATGTCTTCAGTCTGCACTTTGCGCTTGAAGCGGCGCAGTGCGTTCTCGAGCGGTTCGCCTTCCTGAACGCGAATCTCTGCCAAGGGAAATACACCTCACAATCGGGCCTGATCGGCTACCATCAAGGATAGACCTTTGGCGGGCGAGTTGCACGGAAAATACAATTTTTTTCGTCCTAATGACGCCGACACGACAGACGGCGGGAAATTGCAGGCTGGAGGCAGGGATGCTGCGAAGCTTCAAGGGTGTGATGCCGGAGGTTCCGGCGAGCTGCTACGTGGACGTGAGCGCGCAGTTGATTGGCGATGTGGTGCTGGGCGAACGGGCGAGCGTGTGGATGAACGCGGTGATTCGCGGGGACGTGAATTCGATCCGGATTGGCGCGGAGAGCAACGTCCAGGATTGCGCGGTGCTGCATGGAATGCGCGATTTATATCCCGTAATCGTGGGGGATCGGGTGACGATTGGGCATAACGCGACGGTGCACGGCTGCGTGCTGGGGAACGACGTGCTGGTGGGGATTGGCGCGACGATTTTGAACGACGCGAGGGTGGGGGAGGGCTCGATTATTGCGGCGGGCGCGGTGATTCCGGAGCACATGGTGATTCCGCCGGGGAGCCTGGTGGCGGGAGTTCCGGGAAAGATCCGGCGGGAGCTGGGGGAGAAGGATCTGGAGTCAATCCGGCAATATGCAAGGAATTATCTGGATTATTCCGCGATTTATCTGGCGGAACGATTGAAATAAATCGGAGACCGTGTCCTGCCGGACGGGCCCGCTGCGCGCGGGGCGGTCACTTCGTGACGGGTGTTGGTGGTCGCAGGGGGTGCGGGCTGCGGGGGTGCTCGCGTTGCTCGCAGACGGGTGATGGCGATGGCTGTGCGCCACGGCGTGGGTTTTCCGTCATACTGGATACATCATGCAATTGGACTTTTTAGGATCGTTAGAACGCACGCAGATGTGCGGGGAGCTTCGCGCGAGCAATGCGGGGCAGGACGTCGTGGTGATGGGCTGGGTGAACCGGCGGCGGGACCATGGGAATTTGATCTTTCTGGACGTGCGGGATCGTACGGGCATCACGCAGGTGGTGCTGGATAAGGAACATGGCGCCGAGGCCCATGCCAAGGCGGAGACGGCGCGGCCGGAGTACGTGGTGGCGGTGAAGGGCACGGTTCGGCTGCGGGATGCAGAGCTGGTGAACCCGAAGATGCCGACGGGGACGATTGAGGTGGTGGCGCATGAGCTGCTGCTGCTGAATGATGCCAAGACTCCTCCGTTTTCGCCCGCGGAAGACGCGATTGCGAATGAGGAAGTGCGGCTGAAGTACCGGTATCTCGACCTGCGACGGGTGGAGATGCAGAAGAACTTCCGGGTGCGGCATGAGGTGGCGCGTGCGGTCAGGAGCTACCTGTCGGACGCGGGATTTCTGGAGATTGAGACGCCGTTTATGACGCGGTCTACGCCCGAGGGCGCGCGGGATTACCTGGTGCCGAGCCGGGTGCATGCGGGCGAGTTTTATGCGTTGCCGCAGTCGCCGCAGATTTTCAAGCAGATTCTGATGGTTTCGGGGTTCGATAAATACTTTCAGATTGCGCGGTGCTTCCGCGATGAAGACCTGCGCGCTGACCGGCAGCCGGAGTTTACGCAGATCGACCTGGAGACGACGTTTCCTTCACAAGACCGGATATTTCGGGTGGTCGAAGGGTTTCTGTCAGCCGCGTTTCAGGCAGGTGCGGGGGTTGGGCTGTGCGCGCCGTTTGTGCAGATGACGTACGACGAGGCGATCCGGAGGTATGGGATCGACAAGCCGGATATGCGGCTGCCGGCGATGGTGGAACTGACGGAGGTGCTGACGGCTGAACTGCGGACGGCGTTGAAGATTGAGCAGGGGCTGCCGGTGCTGGGGTTCGTGATGCCGAGCGTTGGGGAGCTTTCCGGGACAGCGCGCAAGGCGCTGATGAATGAGATTCGGACGTACTTTGGGGACTGCGGGCTGGACTTTCTGGATGTCGCTCGGCTGAAGACGAATGAGAGCTTTGCGCCGCTGGCTGGGGGAATTGAAACGGCGATGACGCCGGCTGCGGATGATCTGATGGTGGTGATTACGCCGAAGCTGGGGACGCCGGAGAAGTGGAACTTCGATCCGCAGTGGATCTACAAGAAGGTGGGCGGGCTGAGGCTGGAGCTGGCGAAGAAGTTTGCGGAGAAGCATGGGCTGTTCAAGCAGACGGGCACGGCGGCGGACTACAAATTCTGCTGGGTGACGGACTTTCCCATGTACGAGTGGGAGGAAGAGACGAAGACATGGCAGGCGGCGCATCATCCGTTTACCAGCCCGCATGAGGACGACATTACGTCCGGGCGGCTGGTTAGCGATAAGGGTGCGGTGCGGGCGCTGGCGTACGACATCGTGCTGAACGGGACGGAGCTGGGGTCGGGGTCGATCCGGATTCACCGGAAGGACGTGCAGGCGGAGATCTTCCGGTCGCTGGGGATGAGCGATGAGGAGCAGAAGGCGCGGTTTGGGTTCTTCCTGGACGCGCTGGAGTATGGCACGCCGCCGCATGGCGGGATCGCACTGGGGCTGGACCGGATTGTGATGATCCTGGCGGGGGCGAGTAGCCTGCGCGAGGTGATCGCGTTCCCGAAGACGGCGAAGGCGATCGACCTGATGG
>CAXSZW010000021.1:0-42955 GCA_964242025.1 uncultured Acidobacteriaceae bacterium | reverse complement strand
AGCTTCCGCTATTTTGAGTCGCCCTTCCTCCGGCTCAAGCAACGCTGGGCACCCTGAGCACCCTTTACGGGATCTACTCTTGCGTTAGGCGATAGTACGTCCCCGCGATTTCTATCTGGGTACCACGGCCTTGTCCAGACCCAATCGGCCATTGCGCTACGACCTCGGTTGCGTCCGCCGGTCCTATGGCAAAGGGGCGAGGGCATTCGGACGGGCCGCCGTTGTCCCCGCGCCCGTTATCATTGGCCCATAGGATGTGGGATACGCGCTTCCGGAAAGCTGGCTTTGTGACAAGCACTCGGGTCAAATTCATCCCGGTAGTCTTGGAAAACGAGATGGTTCTCCTTCGTCTGCATTTCGAGGGCGACGTTGAGGCCGACCCACGGAAGCTCTTGTACTACGACCGAGCGCTCGTCGAGGACGCCTTCGATGCGCTGGACTCCCGGGCCTGAAGGTCTGCACAGTTGAAACCTCTGGGAAGTGGAACGTCTCCGAGATGCAACTGGAGACCCTTACGTCAATGGCGAACGAAATTCGGCTGTGAGTTTTGCCCGCTATGCGCTGTCGAGCATCTCCGGCCCGTTGTTCCGAACCTGGTTAGAATGGGCGGGAACAATACGCAGCGGAGGGGATGCCTGATGACGGTCATTTTACGGAGCTTTGCTTTTATTGGTCCTTGTGCTGACCCCATTTTCGCTTCCACAGCTTTCCGGATCTTCTTCTGCAAGCTACCCGTTTTCTGGACCGCTACGCTTGGAATGGGTCGGGGATGGAAAGTACAAACTACTTCAAGACTTCGGCTACGCAGACCCGCTATTTAAGCAGACGCTTACCAATACGTCAGGGTCGATAACCGATGGCGCATCGATACCCCGTATTTTCTGGACAGACTTTGGCTCCCCGTGGACTGGTAGGTATACGGGTGCCGCCGTCATTCACGATGCCGGATGCGCAAATAAAATCCTTAGTTGGCAAGACACTGACCGCATGCTTTATAGAGCCATGCTCGCTTCGGGAGTTGACCGGGTTACAGCTTGGGAGTTCTACGGTGCTGTCGTGGCGGACCCGCTCACTTGCAAAATGGAAGCGAGCGGTCGTTTCGGCTAATTCTCAGGAAGACATAACTACGAAGGTGGCGGCGGTTCATGGAACCGTGGATCAAACCATGCAATTGGCGGGACCGACGGTCGCATTTGTTCACTTCGCGTATCCTAGCCGAGCCTTTGACAAGAAAGATCACCGAAAGCTGCTTGAGAAACTCAGGAATTACGAGCGAAAAATTTTACCGTTGACGGAAGAGGCCGCAGAGAACATCGCGAGGAAGTTCCTCCCGCCCGACCCAAAGGTTCCATCTGGCCTCATCGAACTGCCCCTGAACTGGCCGAATAATGTGGCCCCGCGCTGAAATGCAAAGGAGCGGGGCGGCCTGGTCTTATAATCAGCGGGATGCACGGCTATCTGTCCGCCCTTACCCTCCGGTTGCACGGCCTTATCTTCGGTTGGCGAACCTTCCTTGCCGTCTCCCTCCTTGGAGTGATTCAGGCGGTAGTCGCCGGATATAGCGGCTTCTTTGCAGTGAAGGGCGTAGAGGATAAGGTCCGAAAACGCCACCACTATTGGTTCTTCGGTCTTCTATCCATGGGGTTGCTAGCGTTGACTATGCTCGTGGGCTACCTGAACGACGGGAGCCAGCAAGCGGCGGAGGGTCGAGCTAAGAAGGCCGAAGGGGAACACCAAGACCTCCTCGGTGGCCTAATTTTTTCGATCAAGGGCTGATGGTCAACAAACTGGGGCGAACCAACGAAGCCTCTGAACGGTTCAATACCGCGAATCAGAGATTCAGCAAAGCGGCGGCGGGAATGATCTCTATTCCCGCCGCCGTCGGTGAGAACCCGAGCCATTTCCCAGAAGCCGCTCCCGTTTCCGCGCCCCTTTTAGCTCCGCAACCTATCCCGGCGGGCTCCTCCGATCACGAGGCGGTCCGAAAGCTACTGAAGACTTGGACAGACAACCTGGTAGTAAAAGCGAGCAGTGAAGACAATCAGTTGATTCTGAATCTCCCGTACCTCCACCCAAATCGGCAACCCGCCCATACGGCGGAAGGCTTCGAGCTAGTGCTGCCTCCCCAAAGCATCGGCGCAGTGCAGGGCGGGCTGATGAGAAGGAATCAGCAATTTCGAGAGGAGATTTTCCCTCAAGGGAGCGCGTTGATCGCCGACGTAAGCGCATGGGCGTTGTGGTTGGCGAGCAAGAAGGCGAGAATGCAGCAACGCTGGGCCGATGCACAGAAGGCCGCAGACGTTCCCACCCCTTCGATTCGCATCCCCGGCGACGCGAGGGCCGCCGAGGCTCCAAAGTTTGGGGCGGCCGTGGCAGTTTAGGAGAGCTACAAAAGGAAACCGCACCGACTCCATGATTTGTGTAGTCGCGCTAAGTTCTCGCTTGCAAATCCCGCAACGTACTTTAGCCACTCTGATGGCCCTAATCGACCTTGAGGCCCAACCTCCCGCCCCACTGAGGAGGAGCGCAATTCCGTAACAGAACGATATGCGAAGCCAATTGACTTGGCCTAACTCCCCCCCACTTCACCAAGGCGTCAAGACCTTTATCTGTGGGATACCGGGTTCATGAAGAAAGCTAGCACGTAGGATTGCTAATTCCCGCCTTGGAGGTCCCAGGACTTATTCAGCGTGGAGACTTCCGCTTTCTGACGGTACGCAACGGTACGCAGGCCTTGTCTAAGGGTGATTTAGGGTGCTTTCGATTGCCATCGGTGCCCCTAGAATCAATAAGTTACAGTTGGTTGATGTGTTCACACAGTGGAAGTCGTAGGTTCGAATCCTGCTGGGCCCACCATCAAATCAACAACTTGGTGAAGATCAACAACTTGCAGAAGAGTGCGGATGATCCGCGGCTTCGGCCTTGATCGTTCGGGATCAGGCCTGCGTGTATCCGGCTGGTAGCTACTGGGCGGGTGGGGTGGGGGTGGAGTCGTCGGCGGGGCGGGCGATGGTGACGCGGATGGCGTCGTTGCGGGTGACACGGTGGCCGGGCTGGGGGGATTGGCTGGCGATGACGGCGCTTTGACTGACGGGCGGAGGGGGGAGGACGTCCGGGGGGATAGCGGGGTCGAGGGTGGGGGATGGGGTGGGGGGGGTGTAGGCCGGGTCCGTGGTGGAGGCGATGTGGAGGCCGGCGGAGGAGAGGCGTACGGCCGCGGCGGAGACGGTGAGGCCGATGAGGGAGGGCATGATATAGGCCTGGGGTGGGGCGTCGGATTCGGGGTCGGCTACCAGGATGGAGACGCGGGGGCCGAAGACGCCGCCGGTATTGGGCGGGGGGGATTGGGTGAGGACGACGCCGGGAGTGCCGGGGGCGGGGATGTGGGCGGTGGCGCCGAGGTCCAACTGGAGGCGGCGGAGGACGAGGGAGGCGGGACGCTCGGTCTGGCCGGTGACATCCGGGACGGAGACGTTCTGGCCTCCGAGGGATTCGGTGACGCGGACCTGGCTGCCGCGGCGGACGAGGGAGCCGGCGGCGGGAGCCTGGGAGAGGACGTGGTTGGGGGCGACGCCGGCGGAGTAGAAGCGGTTCTCTACGGAGAGGTTGAGGCCGAGCTTGCGGGCGGCTGCGGCGGCGTCTTCGTCGGAGAGGCCGGAGAGGACGGGGACGTCGACTTCACGGCCGTGGATGGCGAGACGCATGGAGGAGAAGGCGGCGAGGAGGGCCACGACGAACATCAGGAGACCGGCGAGGGTTCGGTTGACGAGGTGCTTGATCGCGCGGAGATCGAACGGTTTGATTCTGACTTTCATGGCTTGGACAGGATACAGGGAAGGGGATCGAGGCTTAGTCCCCCCTGGGTGATTGTGTGCAAAATATTCAGAAGATGGGACTTAGGTTTTATTGACTGAGTGGTTAACCATCGGTGGGGCACTTTTCTTGGGGGAGGTGCCCTTGATGACGAGCCAAAGCATGAAGGCCATTTCTGCGAAGAGGGCGGGTTGGAAGAGGGTGAAGAGACGGCTGTTGTATTGGGGGGCGAGGACGCCGGTGAGGCTGAGGATGAGGTAGGCGAGGCCGTTGAGGGCGAGCCAGATGCCGAGGAATCTGGGGAGGAAGCGGGAGCGCCAGGTGAGGATGGCGAGGGGGATGAGCCATGCGCCCCAGAGGGTTTCGGCGGCGGTGTTCTGGAGGTCATGCAGGCGGAGGAGGAGCATGGCGA
This sequence comes from uncultured Acidobacteriaceae bacterium, assembly GCA_964242025.1. Taxonomy (GTDB): domain Bacteria; phylum Acidobacteriota; class Terriglobia; order Terriglobales; family Acidobacteriaceae; genus Edaphobacter. The sequence continues at coordinate 38,730 of CAXSZW010000021.1, read as the reverse complement.
GGGCCTGCTGCTGGGGTGGGGTGAAGGCGGCGAGGAAGGCGGGGCCTTTGGCGACGAGGAGGACGGCTGAGTCGTTGACGACGTTGACGAGGTAGAGGGTGCCGGGCATGACGCCGCCGAGGATGACGACGAGGGCGGCTAGGTGGCGGTCGACTGGTTCAAAGAGGCGGAAGAGGGCCAGGGTGAGCAGGACGACGACGAGGGTGACGGCGAGGTCGCTGGCCATGCCGAGGCGGAAGAGGCGCTCGTGGGCGAGGATGTTGGCGATGGTGGCGGGGGCGTTGTCGCGGACGAAGAGCTTGGAGGGGATGACGATGAGGCGCAGGGGGCCGAGGAGGACGAGGAGGAGATACCAGAGGCCGGCGATGCGGCCGGGGTTTCGGGGGTGGGAAATGAGGGTGCCTCGTTGGGAGGGTCGGTGGCTCTGGAGGAGATACGGGGTAGAGGGAGCGGATGTTCCGCCGGCCACACAGATTATCGCCGTACACGGCTAGATGACTGGAAGGGCGTTTCTCATTACCTCCTCTAGCGGCCTCACATAACGAGAAAAGCTGTGCGGGCGCGCTGCTATATAGTTGCGTATGCCTTCAACTGGTGTATTCGGCGGGTTCGGACCCAGCGCGCGTCGTCTTCTGTGCTTCCTGGCCTTGATGTGGGTGATCACTCCTGTGTGCCGGGGGCAAGCCTCTTCAGCGCAACAGCCCTCCGCTGGACCCTCTGAAGATTCCGGTCCGTTCAGCGCCGTCCGGATTGGCACCGGTACGCGGCCCATCTCCGGGTTATGGCAGTTCCACACGGGGGACGATCTTGCGTGGGCGCAACCTGGCTTTGACGACCGCGGATGGGAGCGTATTCCCGCCGACCAGCCCTGGGGCGATGTCGGGCATCCGAGGCTCTGGGGCTACGCCTGGTACCGGCGGGAGATCGCGCTGGACCCGAACAGCAAGCAGCCTCTGGCGCTGTTGCTGCCACCCCTCGATTCCACCGCAGAGGTCTACTGGAACGGGGCAAAGATTGGCAGTGAAGGCAAGATGCCACCTCACCCAAGCTGGTTCAACATTCCGCAGCCGTTTGCCATCCTGCTTCCCGCGCCCACCGGAGCGAGCAGCGGCATGCTGGCGATCCGGGTTTGGGCGTCATTACGAGACGAACACGACGCGCCGGACGCCAGCGGCTTGCAGGGGCCGCTTCTGCTTGGCTCCCGCTCCCTGATCGAGAAGATGCCGGATGCCTGGGCAGAGCATCGTCTACGCACCAGAATGATCACCAATCAGGTTGATTTCCTGGCCCTTATTGCGAGCATCGCCGCGCTGGTGCTATGGATGCGCTCCCGCTCTCAGTGGGTCCTGCTGTTTGTGGGGTTGTACTTCGGAGGGTACGTAGGCAACAATGTGTCCCGGTTCATCCTTACGTCGCTAACCTTCAACTGGGCTGACCCGATCTCCGGGTGCTTCAGCATGTGTATTCGCCTGGCTTCCATGGGCCTGATCCTGCTGCTTGCCGACCTACCCCGCCGCTCCGGGGTGAAGGGTTTTGATTTCTGGGCACGCGCTTGCCTTGCCGTAGCCTGTTTCGGCCTCGTGCAGGAGATGTATGACCTTTGGTCAAGTCTTGTGTACCTTCCGTCCATGTTTACTCCCGGCGGCCCCCCCAATCTCTTCTACAAGTGGCACGGTCTAATCGGTTCGTTTTTTGATCGTAGCGTGCCCCTCTTCCTGCTTACCCTGCTCGCCGTCTGCTTCATCCTGAGCAGGCGAACCCTTCCGCGGGTACTCTTCATAGCCGCGGTAGCTTTGGACATAGGTATCCAGGACGTCAATGTATTGTCAAAAGATGCCACGAGCCGCTTCGCCGGGCTGCGTCCCATGCTGGCACGCCCCATTCTCCAGATAGACGGGGCCCGCATGAGCCTCTTCACGGCCACACGCCTGCTGGTGCTGGTGGCCGTGGTGTACGCGGTGTGGGACCAGCTACGCCAGCAGCTCAGACGGCAACGCTTCGTCGCCGCCGAGATGAAGGCCGCCCAGGAGATCCAGCAGGTCCTGGTGCCCGCCGCAGCCGAGCGCGAGGCGCCCGGCTACGCCGTCGCCAGCGTCTACCGCCCCGCCAGCGAAGTGGGCGGTGACTTCTTCCAGATCATTCCACTGCAGGGCGACGGTACGCTGATCGTTGCCGGGGACGTGAGCGGCAAGGGCCTGCGCGCCGCCATGACGGTTTCGCTGGTCGTTGGCGCACTGCGCACGCTGGCTGAATATGACTCCAGTCCTGCGGCGGTCCTGGCCGGGCTGAACCGACGCCTCATCGGCCGCACCCGGGGTGGCTTCGTCACGTGCTGCGCCGTGCGCATCGACACCAGCGGCCGTGCCACGATGGCCAACGCGGGTCACTGCCAGCCCTACCTCGACGGCGGCGAAATCGACCTGCCGAACGGCCTGCCTCTTGGCATCGTCGAGGGTGTCTCCTACGAAGAGGTAGAAGTCGAAGTCCCGCAGGGCCACCAGCTCACCCTCCTGAGCGACGGCGTCGTGGAAGCCCGCAATCCTCACGGAGAACTCTACGGCTTCGACCGGCTCAACCACTTAATGCAGCAGCGCCCCACCGCCGAGCATGTGGCCGACACCGCCGTCAGCTTCGGCCAGGATGATGACATCACCGTACTCACCGTTACCCGCCTCGCAACGGCGTGAGACAACTCTCGCGCATGTGCTCGCGAAGGCGAGGACGGTACCTCTTCGTATCGTCGCCGTTCCTCCAAGTCTCGGAAGCGAGGCCATCGCTGACGAGAGCTGCATTCTCTCGGTAGTCGCTGCGTCTCAGGTGGTTATTCGTCTGGCCAAGCCCGTCGGACCCCCGGCTACAAGATGCCGGATCGGTAACGACATGTCGGCTTCTCGGAAGTGATGGATTCAACACGGTGTAAAGTTTGAGCAGGCGTACCTCAGCGGCAGAAGCCGGATTGTGGCGGGGTGTTGTCCCACGGCTTAAGCCGTGGGCTTAGAAAGCCTGCTCAAGCACGAGCAAAAGCAACGGCCAATACGGAGATTCTGGCTTCGCCAGAATGACGGACTGTTCGAACCGCTCTCTCCGGTGACCTCCATCTCCGGATCGAGAGTTAGCGGCGGTTGTCGGTGGCGGGTTCGGGGTGGATGAGGAGGCGGCCTACTTCGGGGACTTCGAGTTTGAAGGCGTTTTCGAGGGCGGTGATGACCTCGTGGACGCGGCTCATGGGGAGCTCGTCGGGGAGGGTGCAGTGGCAGGAGACCTGGAGGCGGTCGTGGTGGCGGGTGATGGAGATGTCGTGGATGTCGAGGACCTGGGGGAAGGCGAGGGCGGCGCGGCGGAGGGTGTTTTCGAGGTGGCGGTCGCGTTCGAGTGAGGAGGGGCGCTCGATGGTGGCGGGTTCGGATTCGATGTGGGTGAGGATGGAGGTGATGGCGGGGACCTCGCGGCGCATCTCGGACTCGAGGCGGGTGACGATGTCGTGCGCGGCGCGGAGGGGGAGGGTTTCGTCGACCTCAAGGTGGAGGTCGACGTGGAGGGCGGGGCCGGTCTCCTGCTCGTACTGCTGGACGGAGACGTCGTGGATGGAGAGGTTGGCGCGGGCGGCGACGGCGCGGATGCGGTCGTGGACGGATTCGGCGAGGGTGGCGGTGGGGACGGAGTGGACGACGACGTCGGCGTCTGGCAGGATGCGCTGGATGACCTCCGTGGCGGCCATGGTGATCTGCTCGGAGCGCTGAAAGGTGAGGTTGCGGGGCATGGCGAGGGTGATATCCGCGAAGTAGCCGGAGCCGGCGCGGCGGGTGCGGAGGCGGTCGACGGAGAGGACGCCATCGATGCCGGCGAGGTCGTGGATGAGCTTGCGGCGGGTCTGGGCGGCGGAGGCGTCGGACTGGGTGGGGGTGGCGTCGAGGAGGGTGTCGATGGTCTGGCGGGCGAGGCGCCAGGAGACGTGGAGGATGATGGCGGCGACGACGAGAGCGGCGATGGGGTCGGCGAACTCGAGACCGGAGAGGTGAAAACGTTCGCCGAGGGCGGTGGCGGTGAGGCCGATGAGGACGGCTACGGAGGCCCAGATATCGGTGGAGAAGTGGACGGCGTCGGCAGCGAGGGCGTCGGAGCGGGTGTCCGATGCGATTTTGCGGAGAGCGCGAGAACGGGAGAGATCGACCGCGATGGAGAGGCCGAGGACGAGGAAGGGCCAGAGGCTGAGGGGGAGGGTGAGGTGGGTGCGGAAGGCGATGCGGTGGACGGCCTCATAGATGATCCAGACGGAGGAGCCGAGCATGAGTCCGGTTTCGACGAAGGCGGAGAGGGATTCCACTTTGCCATGGCCGTAGTTGTGGTCGTCGTCGGCGGGGCGGTCGGCGACCTGAACGGAGAAGAGGGTGATGGCGGCGGCGATGAGATCGATGCCAGAGTGGGCGGCCTCTGAGATCATGCCGAGGGAGCCGGTGAGGAGGCCGGTCAGGAGCTTGAGCAGGGTGATGAGGCCGGCGGCTGTGACGGAAAAGAGCGCGGCGCGGCGCTTGACGGAGTGACGGTCGGCTGGGGAGACGGCGGCTGGCTCGTGCTGGGCCGTGGAGCTCATGGGAGAGATGGTACAGGGTTGCGAGGAGGTGAGTTGGTTGGGGTCAGGGTTTGGTGGCGCGGTAGAGGCCGGCGATGCCGAAGGTATAGCTGGTCCAGGTGGCGTTTACAAAGCCGGCGGTATGGATGAGGTTCAACATGCGCGGTGGACGGGGGAAGCGCTCGACGGAGGCTGGGAGGTACGAGTAGGCTTTGGCATCCGACACAAGGGCTCCGATGCGGGGGAGGATTTTTTTAAAGTAGAGGTTGTAGAGTGCGCCGGTGAGGCCTTCGGGCTGGTTGCAATCCAGGATGGCGATCTGGCCGCCTGGCCGGAGGACGCGGAATAACTCCGCGAGGCCATCCTCATAACTAGCGAGGTTGCGGAAGCCGAAGGCGGAGGAAATCAGGTCCAGCGTGCCCGAGGCCTGGGGCAGATGTAATGCATCAGCTTCCAGCGCGATAATGTTTTTGGTATTGAACTTATGGGAACCGATGGAGAGCATCTGGTGGGAGAAATCCACAGCGAGGAGGGGGGCTGTGGACGGTGTGGAAGGGCGGCGGCGATAGAGTGCCAGGGTCATATCGCCGGTGCCGCAGCAGAGGTCCAGGATGCGGGCTTCCGGGCGGGTGAGGATGGGTTGGAGGGAGCGGGCGGCGCGCCACCACCAGAGGTGGTCGATGCCGGCGGAGAGGACGTGGTTGAGGAGGTCGTAACGGCCGGCGATGGCGTTGAACATCTGCTGGACGTCTGGCGCGGGCTGGATGGCGCCGGTTGTGGATAAATCATGGTCTTGTGTGGGGATCATGATGGTTTTTTGCCGGTGGCCCGCATGGTGGCGAGCATCTGCTCCGTCGCGGCGGTGAGCTCTAAGTCACTGACATCATAGACGATATGGGCTGAGCCGATGGAAGTTGGGAGGATGAAGGCGCGGCGACCGCTGCGGGTTTTTTTGTCGGTGGAGGTGAGGGCTACGAGGTCTTTGGCGTGGGCTTTGAAGCGGGGGAGGGGGCCGCAGGCGAGGATGAGATTTGCCATGCGGGCGAAGTCCTCTGGAGTGATGGACTTACGGGCGAGGGCAAGGTGGAGGGCGGCGATCATGCCCCAGCCGATGGCCTGGCCGTGGAGGAGTTTCTTGTAGTTTGTGGCGGCTTCTATGGCGTGTCCGATGGTGTGGCCGAAGTTGAGGATCATTCTTAGGCCGGATTCACGCTCATCCTGGGCCACGACGGCGGCCTTCACCTTGACGGAGGCGGCGACGATGGAGGCGATGGTCGTGGAATCTCCGGATCGTGCAAGGGCTATGTTTTGTTCAATATAGGCAAATAAGTCCACGTCATAGATGATGCCAGCCTTGATGGATTCCTGCAGCCCTGCGTGGAGTTCTTTGTGGTGAAGTGTGGCTAAAACGTGGGTATCTGCAAGCACAGCTTGTGGATGGTTGAAGCTGCCGACGAGGTTCTTTCCAGCGGCGAGGTTGACGCCGGTCTTGCCGCCGACGGAAGAATCGACCTGGGCGAGGAGGGTGGTGGGGATCTGGATGTAGGGGATGCCGCGCATGTAGATGGCGGCGAGGAAGCCGGTGATGTCACCGATGACGCCGCCGCCGAAGGCGATGAGCAGGGCGTCGCGGTCTGCGCCGTGGGCAGCGAGTTCTTCGGCGAGGGATTCAACGGCGGAGAAGCGTTTGTGCTTTTCACCGGCGGGGTGGAAGAGGACGGTGGGGGAGGCGGCTTCAGGGAAGGAGGCGCGGACCTGCTTGGACCAGAGCTTCCAGATTTTCGGGGAGGTGATGAGGAAGGGGCGGAAGGGCTTTCCGTCCATGAGGGCGACGAGGGTGGGGTGGAGGGTGGTGAGGAGGTCGGGTCCGATGGTGATGTCGTATGCGGCGGAGGCGGTTTTGAGGGGGATGATTTGGGTGGGGATGTTAGTGGGGGAGTCAGGGGTTTTGGGCTTGGATTTCGCCTTCGACTTGGTGGGGGTTTTGGCGGGGGAGGCGGGGGCGAGTTTTTTCTTGGAGGCCACACTTGATGGTAGCGCAGGGGGCGAGGGAAGAGGAAAGTGAAGACGGGGTGCTCCACGCAGGTTGCGGGGAATGGGAGTGCGGATGTCCTTCGTCGACCTCCCCCCGCGGTGGGGCTGCGGGGGAGGCCGCTCAGGAGGAACGGCTGGAGGGGTGGTGGAGAGACCCGAGGCTAAAGCCTCGGGGTACCCAAAAGCGGTGAAGTGGGATGGGTGACCCGTTGCCCATCCGTATGACAGGGTTGTTGCGAGCCGTCACACGCCGGGTGCTTTCAAAGCGCACTTTACCTCGACTGGCAGCGTTGGAGAAGAGGACCAATCGCTTCCATGTGGGATATCAGCGCGGCATGGGGAGGGCTGTTGCTCGTGGGACGAGCGGAGGCCGGTTCAGGCGGAGGGAGGAGGAGGTGGGGCTTGGGCTGAGTTTTGAACGGGGCCTCTGGGCGTCCCTCGATCGGGGAATGGGCGGGTGGGGGTGGGGTGGGTAGGCTGGGGAGATATGGGCGATGCGGTGCTTACTCCGGAAGCGGTTGCGGGGGCGAATGGTGCGGGGCCGTATACGTCGGCGTCGTGGGGTGGGAGTGGGGGGACGGGGACTGGGCCTGGAAAACCGGTCACGACGGAGAAGCCGCCAAAGAAGTCCAAGACGTGGCCGTGGATGCGAGTGGTGTTTCTCGTTTTAGGACTGGGGCTTCGGTTTGGCGTGGAGAAGTACCGGAAGGCACCTGCGAAGAAGCCGCTGCAGACGGCTTGGACCCATGGCGGCGTGGTGGTGAAGCCGGAGCAGTTGCATGGGACGGGGCGGATCTACCTGGTGCAGATGGGGACGCACAAGGATCCGTACACGGTGGTTGGGATGGCGGCATGGCTGAGGGAAGAGTATGGGTTGGATACGCAGATTCTGGCAGCGTCGGGATTGGATAAGTCGGGGTACGATTCCGGGCGGAAGAGGTATGTGGCGGAGCGGGTGGACGAGCAGATGAAGCGGGACCATGCGGAGTTGGCGGCTGATCCGACTGCTTACCTGATCGGGTTTACGGATGAGCCGATGTTTTCAGTGACGAAGCGGGGATTCTCAACCATCTCGTGGCGGGATGGGGTACGGACGGCGGTGATCTCATCCGACGGCATGAAGGATGAGTTCCAGACCTACGCGCCGATGGGACCGAATACGCCGGAGAGCCGTTCGAAGGATCGTCTGGGGCGGGTGTTGCTGAAGGAGGTTGCGGTGCTGTTCTGGCATCTGCCGGTGAACGGGGATGCGGGGAGTGTGCTGTTTTCCGTGATGGACCCGGAGTATCCGGGGCATGATCTGTATGAGACGGATCTGGACCCGATGCATTCTGGGTGGGGGATGTACTTTGGCGATCCGTGCGTGGTGATGACGCATAGGCCGGGGATGGCGGTGAAGGCGGCGACGCCGTTGTTTACGGAGTGCCCGCTTTCGGAGAGTGCGGGCGGGGCGGAATCGGCGTGGGAGGTTGGGCCGGGGGTGCCGAAGGCTGCGACGGATACGTCCGAGGAACGGATGGAGGTGCGGCTTGCGTATGGGTTCCTGACGGAGAAGCATACGGACTTCTATCTGCCGGGGCAGGTACCGATTCGGCTGGAGCGGGCGCTGATGAACCAGTACCAGATGCCGGCGGCGTTTGGGCTGAGCGGGAGCCATAACTATGACCGGTACCTGACTTCCCGTGATGGGATGCGGCATATCTCGGTGGCAAGTGCGGGGACGGTGGATGTTGGCTTGAGACGCAGGCCGATGTGGCTGAACATGCTGAACTTCAACACATGGACGGACACGGAGTACTCCGGCAGGACGCTGCTGTTGAAGTGGTTCGGCGGGGCGGAGGAACACTTCGAGTTGACGCGGTATGACGGGGCGGTGGAGTCGTATATGCCTTGTGAGGACTCGCAGGTTTGTTATTTGAATGGATACAACGATGGGAGGGGTGGGACGTTGGCGTTCGAGCGGGATGGGCGGCGGAACCTGCTGAGCGTCAAGGCTGGGGATGGGAGGTGGCTGAGGTTGAGCCATGATGGGAGTCCGGAGGCGGGCATTCTAGAGGCGGGGATTCGGGTGAGCGAGATTGCGGATAGCCAGGGACGAAGGGTGAAGTACGGGGCCAACGCAAAGGGGCAGCTTTCGTCTGTGACGTATCCGGACGGGGAGGTGATGGGGTATGAGTGGGATCATGCGCAGAATCTACTGTCCGTGAAGGCGGGGAGTATGGGCGGACCGCAGACGACGCTGGTGACGAATGGGTATGAGCAGGGGAGGCTGGTGAGCCAGCGGCTGGCGGATGGGAGTGTGTACAAGTATGAGTATCGGGCGGGGACGGACGAGGCGGTGCCGCGGTGGACGGTGGTGACGGCTCCGGATGGGACGGTGTATGAGGTGGGGTTTGGGTGGTACGGGGCGTTTGTACGGGTGCGGAAGCACGATTGAAGTGAGCCGGCTGCGCGCGATGGGAGATGCTTTTGCGGTGGGGCTGCGGGAGGATGGGCGGGCGTCGTGCCGTGATGGGAGGGCGTAGGCTGTAGCCAAGGTAGGTTGATGGGGGTTGGGATGAGATCGATTGGGTACGGTTGCTTCATGGGCGTGTTGCTTGTCGTAGTCCTGCAGGTGGCGGTGGGTGGGAGTGCAGGTGCCTCGGGGCAGGGTGGGCCTGTTACGGCGCCGACGCAAGCTGCTCCTGGGCAGACTGCTGGCACGGCGCTGCCGAGTGGGCAGGCGGGTGGGCAGATGGGTGGGGTGCAGCGGAATGGGGATGGGACTTATACGATTCGGCGGAATGCAAGGCTGGTGGTGCTGGATGTGGTGGCGGTGGACAAGCAGAACAAGATTGTGACGGATTTGAAGAAGGAGGACTTTCACGTCACCGAGGCGAAAGAGGTGCAGACGATCCAGAACTTTGAGACGACGGATGCTCATGCGCAGGTGCCGGGGGATGCGACGATCAACTCGACTGCAGACCTGGACCGTGTGGCTCCGCGGGCTCCGGTGAATATTGTGCTGCTGGATGAGTTCAATACGCGGTTTGAGGATGAGGCGTTTGCGCGGTACTCGCTGAAGAAGTACCTGGAGAAGCAGCCGGATAAGCTGACGGTTCCGACGATGCTGGTGGCGGTGACGTTGCAGAACTTTACGGTGCTGCGGGATTACACGCAGAACAAGCAGGAGATTCTGGATGCGCTGGATCATCACTTTGTGGCGTATCCGTGGCAGGTGCATCAGTTTGCGTGGGTGTCGGAACGGTATGCGACGGCGTTTCTGACGCTGCGGCGGGTGGCCGAGGCGGTGATGGGGCATCCGGGACATAAGAACATGATCTGGATTGGGCGGGGGTTTCCGGCGCTGAACCTGGCGACGCAGGTGGATGCAGAGGCGAGGATCAACAACGAGGTGCAGAACTGCGTGGACATTCTGCGGGATGCGCGGGTGACGCTGTATACGATCGATCCGGCGGGGCTGCAGGTGAACAATACATATGGATCTGAGGCGGCTTTCAACGATCCGTTTGGGGGGGAGTATCAGTTCAACCGGCTGGCGAAGGCGACGGGCGGGAAGACGATGTATGGGCGGAACGATGTGGATGCGGAGATTGGGAATGCGGCCAGGGATGGCGCGGCGTTTTACACGCTGACGTACCGGCCGACGAATGACTCGCTGGATCCATCGAAGTTCAGGAAGATCCAGGTGACGGTGGACCGGCCGGGAGTGACGATCAGCACGCGGGAGGGGTACTACCTGGAGCGAAGGCCGGAGCGGGTGAATACGGTGGCTCCGTCCCGGCGGCTGGTTGCGGATCTGCTGTCCGCTGATGCGAGCAATATGGCGTATGACGGCGTGGGGTTGAAGTTGACCACGATGCCGGCGGATGGGGAGAACTTTCTGATTACGGTGGATGCTCGCAGCGTGGGCTGGACGGCGGCGACCGATACGTTGCCGCGGCAGACGGAGGTGGTGCTGGTGGTGTCCACGTTCGATAAGAAGAACAAGGAACTGAAGCGGGATGGGCGGACGGTGAAGGCTTCGGCTCCGGCGCATGTGGCACCGACGGGGAGACTGGAGCGTCCGGTGACGCTGCAGTACAAGCTGGAGCATAACCCGAAGGCAGTGCGGGCTCGGTTTGTGGTGAGGGTGTCCGCGACGGGGCGGATTGGGACGGTGGACTATGACCTGGCGAAGGGGACGACGGTGATTCTGGCTGCGCCGGGGGCGACCCAGCAGAAGTAGGTGGGGGGCAGGCAAGACGGTCGGGCTGTGCCCGAGACCCCACCCTGTCCGACGATAAAACTGTCGTCCGAGGATGGGGCACCCGGTTGGTGCGGCTTCAGACTATTCGGCAGCGGGGCCTTTGTGGCCGGTGAGGCGGGCGGGCATGTCGGCGAGGATGTAGGTCATGACGGCGAGTGAGGCTACGTTTTTGCGGAAGTCTTCGGGGTTGACCTTGTCGAGGGTGTCGGCTTCGGTGTGGTGCCAGTCGAAGTAATGGGCTCCGGTGGTGGATTCGCCGAGGGCGGGGACGCCGTCTGCGACGAGGGGGGCGATGTCCGAGCCGCCGCCGCCGTGGCGGATGGTGTTGGCCCCGACTGGGGTGAGGAGGGTGGCGATGTCCTGGAGCATGGCAAAGGATTGCTCTTCGCCGGGGGTGTAGGTGGGGGCCGGAGGCGGGGTGGTATCGCCGGGTGTGCGGCGGCCGCGGGCTCCGCCTGAGCCGTAACCGTAGCCGATGGGGGGCTCGGCTCCGCCGTCCATTTCGATGGCGGCGACGTGGTTGGCGAGCTCTGCGGGCGAGAGGGCGGCGCGGTAGGCTTTGCCCCCGGCTCCGCCGTTTTCCTCATTGACCCAGAAGACGACGCGGATGGTGCGTTTGGGCTTGAGACCGGAGTGGAGGATGACGTTGGCGGCGGCGAGGGAGGCCATGATGCCGGAACCGTCGTCCTGTGCGCCCTGGCCGACGTCCCAGGAGTCGATGTGGCCGCCGAGGGCGACGATTTGTTCGGGGTGCTCGGTGCCGGGGATTTCACCGATGACGTTGAAGGAGGGTGCGGGGGCCTCAAGGTGGGCCTGCATCTGGAGGTGGACCTTGGGGGGTGCGCCTTCACTTTGGAGGCGGGAGAGCATCATGGCGTCTTCAAGGGAGATGGCGGCGGCGGGGATCTTGGGGAGTTTTTCGTCGTAGACGGTGGTGCCGGTGTGGGGGAGCTGGACGGCGAGGGGCGTGATGGCGCGGACGAGGACAGCGACGGCTCCAAGGGCGGCTGCGCGGGAGGGGCCGGCGGTGCGATACATGACGGTCTGGCCGTAGCCGATGTAGGGGGCGTTGAAGACGACGATCTTTCCTTTGACTCCGGCTACGCCGAGTGCGGTGAGGGCGGCGAAGTCGGGGACGACGACGACTTCTGCGGTGATGCCTTCTGGCGGTGTGGCGACAGACATGCCGAGGCCGAGCATGTGGAGGGACTTGCGGACGGGGGCGATGATTTCTCCGGATTCGGAGCCGCGGACCCAGTGGGGGACGGTGGCGGGCTGAGTGTGGACGTTCTGGAGGCCTTCCTTTTTCATGGTATCGGCGGCCCAGGCGATGGCGCGCTCGAGGGGCTCGGAGCCGGAGATGCGCTTGCCGATGTGGTCGCAGAGGTAGGTGAGGTTGGCGTAGCCCTGGCGGTCGGCGAGGGAGGCGGCGATGAGGGTGTCGGCTGCGGGTTTGTACTGGGTGGCGAGGGGGCCAGGGGACGTTTGTGCGAAGGCGGAGGTCGCGGCGAGGGCAAGGAGGGTGGGGACCAGCCGGAGGGCGGAGTGGGTCTTGCGGGTGAGGGGCATGTGCGGATTTTCTCATACGGGTTTCATGAGCGAGGAAGGCGGTCGAGCTTCGCTCGATACCCCACCCTTTGCGATGAAGCTGCAAAGGATGGGGCACCCGTCGTATCCGGTGAGAGGCGTAGGATTTTGGGTATGGATGCTTTTGATTTTGTGGTGGTGGGTGGGGGGATTGCCGGGCTGAGTGCGGTGGTCAAGTTGGCTGGGGTGGGGCGGGTGCTTTGCGTGACCAAGGAGGGGTTTGGCGAGTCGAATACGGCTTATGCGCAGGGCGGGATTGCGGTGGCGATGGGTGGGGAGGAGGATATTGCGCTGCACCTGGAGGATACGGTGGCGGCGGGGGATGGGCTGGTGAACCGCGAGGCGGCGAAGATGCTGGTAGAGGAGGGGCCGCGGAGGGTGGAGGAGTTGCTGGGGTGGGGGACGGGGTTCGATCGTGGGGTGGGTGGGGAGTTGCTGCGGACGCGGGAGGGAGCGCATAGCTTGAACCGGATTCTTCATGCGAATGGGGATGCTACGGGGAGGGAGATTGCGAGGGTGCTGCTGGCGCATGTGCGGGGGTTGAGTGGGAAGGGTGTCACGTTGCTGGAATGGACGATGACGGTGGATCTGATCGTGGAGGGTGGGGAGCAGGTGCCAGGTATCAGGGGGCAGGTGTCAGGGAAGGCGCCTTCGGGCGAGAAGAGGGTGGTGGGGGTGTCGCTGCTGGGGAAAGATGGGGTGGTGCGGAATGTGGCGGCGGGAGCGGTGTTGATCGCCAGTGGCGGGGCGGGGCAGGTGTACAGCGATACGACGAATCCGGCAGTAGCGACGGGAGATGGGATTGCGATGGCGTATCGGGCGGGGGCGGAGCTGGAGGACATGGAGTTCTACCAGTTCCATCCAACTGCGTTCGCGAAGGAGGGGGCTCCGAGGTTCTTGTTGAGTGAGGCGCTGCGAGGGGAGGGGGCGCTGCTGATCAATGCCAAGGGGGGGCGGTTTATGCCGGGGGTTCATGCGATGGCGGAGCTGGCGCCGAGGGATGTGGTGGCGAGGGCGATTACAAGGGAAGGGCTTGCCGGGCCGGTGTATCTGGATATGCGGGGTGTTACGGGGGTGGATCTGGGGGCCAGGTTTCCGGGGATCTCGGGATTTTTGAAGGGGTATGGGTTGGAACTCGGGAGGGATCTGATTCCGGTGCGGCCGGCGGCGCACTACCTGATGGGAGGGATCAGGACGGATGTGAAGGGGCGGACGTCGCTGAAGGGGCTGTATGCGGCGGGGGAGGCCGCTTGTACGGGGGTGCATGGGGCGAACCGGCTGGCGAGTAATTCGCTGCTGGAAGGGCTGGTGTTTGGGGTGGGGGCGGCGGAGACGATGATTGCGGAACAGGGGTCAGGGGACAGGGGGCAGGTTTCAGGTGGGGCTGCGGCTAAGAGCGCGGAGGAGGCTGGGGTGGAGGAGTGGATTTCGCGGCTGCGCGGGCTGATGTGGCGGGAGGCGGGGTTGCTGCGGGATGGGGAGGGGCTGCGAAGGGCGCAGGCCGGGCTCGATGGGATGATGCGGGGGATTCCGAGGGGGAGTTCGAGGCGGGCGCTGGAGGCGAGGAATTTGTATCTGCTGGCGGGGGCTATGGTGGAGGCGGCTATCGGTCGGGAAGAGAGCCGGGGGGCACACTTCCGGGGAGATTTTCCGGAAAAGGGTGGGGTGGCGAAGCACTCGGTTATGGAGCGGGGCAGGTTGCGGTTTGAGGAGTGATGGGTGACGTTGAGGGAGGCGGTCGTGCTCTCGTTCGATACCCCACCCTGTCCGACGATGAAGCCGTCGTCCGAGGATGGGGCATCCAGGCCTTAGAGGAGGGCGAGGAGGATGGGAATGATGGTGCCCGCGATGAGGACGGCGGTGATGAGGGGCTTGTTGCGGACGTACTTGTAGGACATGTAAAGGCCGGTGAGGGTGGAGGTGAAGAGGCCGATGGCGACGATGAGAAAGAAGATGCGGAGGGGGAGCGGGCGGGGCTTCTTCTGAGGGGTGGGAGTGAGTGCGGGGGACGCCGGTGCGGGCTTCAGGGTGTCAGGTGCTGGCTCAGTGTCTGCGGCCTTGTGGTGATCGTGATGCTCTGCGGCGGATGGCGAGACTGAGGCGGTGTCGTCTGCGGGGTGGTGGTGTTCGTGCTTCTCTGCGACGGCTGGAAGGCTTGTAGAGGCTGCGGCTTCAGGGGACGTGGTGGCTTCGGCAGCCTTCTGGCGGTCCTGTTTGGGAGCCGCGTCGGGTGAGGGGGCGGCGTTGAGACCGGCGGGTGGACCCTTGCGAACGCCGACGATGGGGGTTTGTTTTTTGTGGATCTGGCCGAGGACGACGAGCCAGCGGGCGGGGACGTAGGTGGGGTGGTCGCGGTTGGTTTCGTGGAGGCCGAAGGTCTGGATGGCTCCGGTGAAGGCGAAGAAGAGGAGGGCGGGGGTGATGAAGACGCCGAAGTAGAGGTGGATCAGGCGCGAGTATCTGAGGAGAGCGTGGCGGGACATTTTTCGAGTGTAAACCAACTCGGACTAATTTGGTCTTAGATTGTTGGGTGGATGTGCTGGGGGCGTTTGAGGAGGAGGGAGGCTGCGATGGTGATGCCGAGGATGGCGACGATGACGGCGAGTGAGGGGAGGGGTGGGATCTCGTAGAACTCCGCAGCGAGCATTTTGGCGGCCGCAAAGGCGAGGACGGCGGCGAGGCCGAAGTGGAGGAAGCGGAGCTGCTTGAGGGCGTGGGCGAGGAGGAAGAAGAGTGAGCGGAGGCCCATGACGGCGAGGATGTTGGAGGTGTAGGCGAGGAAGGGGTTGCGGGTGATGGAGAGGACGGCGGGGATGGAGTCGAGGGCGAAGATGATGTCTGCGAGCTCAATGGAGAGGAGGGCGAGGAAGAGCATGGTGACCATGCCACGGCCGTCTTCGGTGGTGAAGAAGATGTCCTGACGGAGGGAGACGGGGTGGATGCGGGCGATCCACTGGGTCCAGGCGGGGGGCTTGTTGGCGTCTTCTTCCTTGCCGGGGATGACGAGGCGGATGGCGGCGATGAGGAGGAAGACGGCGAAGACGTAGGAGATCCAGTGGAAGCGTTCGAGGAGGCCGAGGCCGGCGGCGATGAAGCCGCCGCGCATGACAATGGCTCCTAATACTCCCCAAAACAGCACCCTTGGCTGATTTGCGGGGTCGATGCGGAAGACTTTGAAGAGGAGGAGGAAGACGAAGAGATTGTCGATGGAGAGGGACTCTTCGAGGGCGTAGCCGGCGAGGAACTGGGTGGCAGAGGGGCCGCCGTACCTGGCGAGGATGTAGGCGGCGAGAGCGAAGGCTGCGGCGACCCACATGATGGTGGCGACGACGGCGTTGCGATGCTGGCGGCGGGCGTGGGCTTCACCTTCCAGGCGGGCGAGGCCGATGCGGGAGAAGGCGAGCTCGACGGCGAGGAGCACGACGAGGGCGGCGTGGAAGACGATCCAGGGCTCGTGGGTGGAGATCCAGGTCGTGAGTGGCGCAGCAAGCATGGGGTTGATGGTAACTGGTTCAAAGGATTGGGGTAGGATGGCAAGCGAATCTAGGTTGCACCGGAGGAACAGGATGAAGGTTTTTGCGCTGAGCGTGATGATGGTTTTGGGCAGCATGGGCGTGGCGGGGGCGCAGGCTCCGAAGGGCGCTCCGGCTGGGGCTAACGGGATTTGCAAGGACGGGACGTATAGCACCGCCGCGAATAAGAGCGGGGCGTGCCAGGGGCATAAGGGCGTGCAGACGTGGTATGCGGCGGCGGCTCCGGCTGCGGCGGTGGGGGGGAAGCCGGCGACGGCTATGCCTGCTCCGACACCGATGAACGCGATGCAGAGCAAGCCGGCTCCGGCGGCGAGTGCGGCTCCGCCAGCGGCGATGCCTGTGCCCACCCCGGCCAAGAGCGGGCCGGCTGCGGCTGCGGCGGGGAAGACGGCTGCTCCCGGAGGCGGCCCGGGGCTGGTATGGGTGAATACGTCCAGCAACGTGTACCACTGCCCGGGAACGGATTACTACGGGAAGACGAAGGAGGGTTCGTACATGACGGAGGCGGCGGCGAAGGCCAAGGGCGCGCATGGGGCTCGCGGGGCGACCTGCGATAAGAAGTAGAAGGGCATGAATGAGGGGTAGGCGAGGGTTTGACCCCATCCTACCCCTTTGTTGTTCAAAAATTTGATTCCAGGCGGGTTAAGTCTGTATCGACCTTGCGCATTGCACCAAAGAGTGTGCAATGGTGTGGAACGATTTGTCGGCGGGCGCAGAGCTGTTAAGGCATACCCCAGGGGCTAAAGCCCTGCCTTGCCGGTGACCTGTGAAACCCAAGGCTGAAGCCTTGGGGTACCTAGAAGCAAGTACGGGTTTGCGTCCTTTGAACTCATCTAGAGACGGGCTAGGATGGACTGGAGCATGCCGCCGGGTTCGGGCTGGTTGCCGGTGGGCTGGCCGTCCGGGGTGACGTGGCCGTTCGAGACGAGGTGGTGGATGATGATGGGGACGAGGAAGGTGAGGCCCATCTTGATCATGGTGGGGGAGATACCGGTGCGCTGGCTGATGTTGTCAATGATGCCGGTGCCGGCGAAGCCTTGTTCGATCTGATCCGGGGATGCGGGTGCGGTGTCGCCACCGGCAGCTTGCTGGACGAGGCCGCCCATGCCGTTGTTCTGGAGGGTGGAGAGGAGCCCGGTGACGCCGCCGGGCTGGTTCTGGAGCTCCTGCATGAGGCCGGAGGCGATGGGGCCGTGCTCGCCACCGCCGGTGGCCATGGAGACGATGTTATCGAGGAAGGACACGAAGGGACCTGCTTTGTGGCGAAGAGTCGCCTGCGTTATCTGATGCGAATGAAGGGCTAGCGGAGGACCGGAATGCCGAGTTCTGACGCGGAGGGGAGGGAGTGGGTGTCGGAGAGCTGGTGGCGGGCCTGGTTGATGCGGTCGATGCGGGTTTGCCAGAGGTTCAGGGTGGTGTCGAAGTGGACTAACACGGGGCGGAGGGCGTAAGGGCGGTTGGAGCGGAGCCAGGTTTGGGCGTAGAGGTCGCGGAGGAGGGCGTAGTTATCGCGGAGGTCGCGGGTGCGGGAGTTGACGGCGTTGTTGATATCGCCGAGCTCGTGGCCGACGGTGGCGTGGAGCTTTTTGTCGGGGCTGGCCTGGGCGATGAGAGCGCGCTGATAGCCCTGGGCGATTTCGTCCGAGAGCTGGAATTTAAGACCGATGAAGTCGAGGCGGCGGGCACCGAACTCGAGGGCGTCGAGGGCGTCGGTGTGGTGGAGGGAGGTGGGGTTGGAGGGGTAGGCTTGTGCCGGGTCGTAGGTGGGCTGGGTGGGGTCATACATTCCACTCATCTCGCGGTGAGACTGCGCGATGAATGGGGCACCCGAAGACTCGCGGCTGGTTGAGGAGAGCGGTGGGGCGGCGGCGCGGGCCTGGGCGATGAGGGTGAGGGCGCGCTCGGCGTGGACGCGGAGGTCGTGGAGGTAGGGGCGGATTTTGGCGGCGGTCTCCTGGCCTGAGGGGCTCCAGGGATCGGTCCAGAAGAGGCCGTTGGAGCCGTCGCCGACCTTGGCTTGTCTTTGGAGGATGTCGTGGCAGGCCATGACTTCGATCTGGGCCTGGTCGATGGCACCGGTGGAGTCGCCGTGGAAGACGGAGCCGAAGCTTTGCTGGAACTGGGGGATGGAGGATTCGCCCTTTTGCCAGCCGGCGGCCGCACCGAAGAGGAGGCCGTACCAGTTGCCGTTGGCGAGGGCTTCGCCGTCGTCGTACCAGATGGTGTTGAGGTGGCCGGTGGAGCCCTGGCGCTGACCTTCTGCGACGAACTGCTGGATGTTGACGAGGGCTTCGTTGTTATCCGGGAAGACGCGGGACCAGTTGTTGACGCCAGAGGCGACCCAGGTTTCGATTCCGGCCTGGGTGAAGGGGGTGAGGAAGGGGGCGAAGCCTTTGGCGGGGTGGGGGCTGTACCACCAGGCTACGGCGATGGTGCCTTGTTTGAAGGATGGCGGGAGGTTCTTGATGAGGTTGGGGTCGACGCGGTTGGGGGAGGGCGCGCCGACGGAGCCGTATGCAGTCTGGCCCTGGACGATGGTTTGGGCGATGTCTCCCCAGAAGAGGATTTTGCGGTGGAGCGGGGCGAGGTCTGCGACGATCTTCTGCATGAAGTCGAGGTAGACGGGGCCGAGGCCGCGGGTATCGACGTCGGGTTTGGTCTGGCCGAGGCCGAGGTCCACGGTTTCGTCCGCGCCGATGTGGAGGAAGGGGCCGGGGTAGAGCTGGGCGAGCTCAGCGAACATCTGGTGGATGAGGGTGAGGGAGCCGGGCTGGCCGGGAGCGAGGACGGCTCCGTGGGGGGTTTCGGCGAGGGGCTGGTACTGCTCCAAGAGGAGGTTGTGGTGGAGGTGGCCGAAGGCTTCCTGATCCGGGATGACGGTGACGTGGTAGGGCGCGGCGTAGGCGACGAGGGCGCGGGCGTCGGCTGCGGAGATGCTGGCGCCGGGGATGGCGAAGAGGGGATTGGAGGCGTACTGCTGGGTCTCTTCGAAGTAGGGCGAGTAGACGTTGACCTTATAGGCGGCGAGGGTGCGGATGAGTTTTTTCTGGAAGTCGAGGGTGGAGATGGGGCCGCGGGAGAGGTCGTCCTGGAGTCCGCGGTACTTCATGGCGGGCCAATCGCGGATAGAGGTGAGGTGGAGGACGGCGGCGGGGCCATCGTGCTCGATGAGCTGCTTGAGGGTTTGGGCGGCGTAGAAGAGGCCGGTGGGGGTGGCGGCGGAGAGGGTGAGGGAGTTGGGGCCGGGGGTGATGGTGTAGCCCTCGGGCTTGGCTTCCTGAGGGAGGCCGGGGGGGAGGGATTCGGAGCGGGTGAGGGTGATGGTGAAGGTGCCGGAGGTGGGGATGCGGCGTTCGGCGAGGGAGTCGCGGAGGTCCTGGAGGGTGAAGGCGTCTTCGGAGTCGGACGAGCAGGAGGCGCAGGCGAGGGAGAGGCCCTGGGGGATGGGCTGGAGGGTGGCGGGGGAGATCTCGCGGGGCATGGGGATGAGGTGGAGGGTGGGCTGGGCGGCTGCTGCGAGGGTGGGGAGCAGGGCGAGGCCGGCGAGGAAGAGGCTTAGAGACATGGGGATAGGGTAAATGAGCGTGGGGGCGCGGGGCGGTGGGGAGGCGAGATCGTTACGGGTGGGCTGGGCTGGGCGTGTTAACAGACGGTGAATCCGGCGGTGAATTTTTCCTGTGTTCACACAGGTTTGGAAGCATGGGACGCAAAGAGCAAGCGGGAAGTTTAGCGGAGTGGACCGAAGGGTCCAGGACGGAACTGTGTGTCTCCCCTGCCTTTGTATTGAGAGAGGTTCCATGACGAAGCAGATGAAGAGTGCGATGGCCGCGATGCTGATGGTGGGCACGCTCCCGATGATGGCGCAGACGTCCGAGACGAAGGTGGTCAAGGTGGCTCCGGGCGAGAAGAAGGCGACGGTGATCCACCGGAAGAACGGCGCGACGGATACGGTGATCAGCGAGGGGGCGACGAGTGGCAAGAAGCGTCCGGTTCGGCGGCGCGCGGCGGCCGTTCATAAGGCACTGGTGGAGAGCGCGACGGAGCGCGAGATTCGCGAGCTGAAGGCGATGCAAACGGCGCAGCAGGCGCAGATCGACGCGCTGACGGCAGCGAATGCGGCGAAGGATGCCGCGCTGGCGAGTGCGACGCAGGCAGCGAACGCGGCTGAGACGCAGGCGCAGGCAGCGACGTCACAGGCGCAGAGTGTCAGCACGAGCGTTCAGGCGACCAGCGATCAGGTGCAGGCGTTGAAGAGCAACGTGACGGACCTGCAGACGACGAACACGGGTCTGGCGCAGACGATTTCCGCAAACAAGGTGGAGCTGAAGGAAGAGATTGAAAGCCCGACGACGCTGCACTACAAGGGCGTGACGATTACGCCGGTAGCGTTCTTCGCGTTTGAAGGGGTTTGGCGGCAGCGGTCGATCAACTCCGATATCAACACGCCGTTCAACACGACGCCTTATCCGGGGTCGAATGAGGCGCACTTGAGCGAGCTGAACTTTTCCGGGCGGCAGAGCCGCATTGGCGGTCTGTTCGAGGGGAACGCGGGCGCGTACAAGCTCTCGGGTTACCTTGAGGCTGACTTTTTGAGCTCGGGTACGACGTCGAACGAGAACCAGAGCAACAGCTACACGCTGCGTCAGCGGCAGTTCTGGGGTAAGGCGGAGACGGCGGGCGGGTTCGCGGTGACTGGCGGGCAGATGTGGTCGCTGGTGACGGAGGATGGCAAGGGCGCGGACGTGAGGACGGAGAAGCTGCCGAACACGATCGACCCACAGTACATGGTTGGCTATAGCTGGACGCGGCAGCCGGCGATTCGCCTGCAGCAGCGGTTTGGCGACTACAGCACGGGCGCAGTGACGGTGGCGGTTGCGGCGGAGCAGGCGCAGATTCAACTGGGCACGACGGCGAATGCACCGGCGAACTTTCTGTTCGGCGGCGTGGGTACGAGCGGAGGGTTGCTGAACGCGGGCGGTACCGGCGCGACGGGCGCAGCGGGCACGAGCGGCGGCGACCTGGCGACGTACACGAACGACGTGGCTCCGGATGTGATTGCGAAGGTCGCGTTCGACAACAAGTACAGCCACGCCGAAGTGGGCGGGCTGGTGCGGTTCTTCCGCGACGAGTACGCTCCGCTGGTGCTGAATGCGAATGGCACGACGGCGAGCATCTCCCCGAACTTCCTGAAGAATACGAAGACGGGCGGCGGTGTGTTCGGCAGTGTTCGGGTTTCACCGAGCAAGTTTGCCGATGTGGCAGTGCAGGGCATGGCTGGCGATGGTACGGGGCGGTATGGATCATCCCAGCTTGGAGATGTGACCGTGCATCCGGACGGTACGCTGGCCCCGATCCACAATTACCACGGGATGTTTTCACTGGAGACGCACCCGGCGAAGAAGCTGGATGTCTACGCGTACTTTGGCTATGAATACAACCAGCGGACGGTCTATACGAGTCCGGCGGGCGTGCTGACGGGCTACGGCGTGCTGAACGCGAATGACACGGGCTGCAACACGCTGACCGTGCCGGCGACGGGCGTCGGCGGGACTGGCGGCGTGAATGGCGCTCCGGGAACCGTGGGAAGCTGCGCTTCGCCGACGAAGAACGTGCAGGAAGGGATGATTGGGTTTACGTATCGCGTGGTGAACAGCCCCAGGTATGGACGGCTGCAGTACCAGGCGACCTACAGCTACCTGGAGCGCACGTCCTGGCCTGGGCTGACGGCAGGCACCTTTGGTGCGGCCTCGGCTCAGTTTGGCGCGGCACACGGGATCAACAACATGATCCATGTGGGTATGCGTTACTACATTCCGTAAACGACGGCGGAGTGGAACAGACGAGAGGCACCCGCAGGCCAGGGGTGCCTCTTTTGTTTGCAATTTATGCGTTGCGGGTCGCCAGTGGTCAGTCCAATTTGTTAGGCTGTTGCGGTTGAAGTTATGCGTTGGAGAGGCGGGATGACGATGTTGCATGAGCACAGGCTATTTCCGGGAGATGGGGCGGCGCGGGCGGTCGCGGTGAAGCTGTACGAGACGATCAAGGATTTGCCGATCATCTCTCCGCATGGGCATACGGACCCGAGCTGGTTTGCGGAGAATAAGCCGTTTCCGAATCCGACGGCTCTGTTTATTCAGCCGGATCACTACATCTTCCGGATGCTGTATTCGCAGGGGATTGCGATGGAATCGCTGGGGGTGCCGCAGGCGGGGGCGACGGGCGATGCGATGGCTACGGCGGATCCGCGGGAGGTGTGGCGGATCTTTGCGAAGAATTACTGTTTGTTTCGTGGAACGCCGACGCGGATGTGGCTGGACTATGCGTTCTCCACGCTGTTCGGGCTGACGGAGCGGTTGGGACCGGGCAATGCGGATGCGTACTACGAGACGATCGACAAGGCGCTGCAGACGCCGGAGTTTCTGCCTCGGGCGCTATACGAGCGGTTCAATATTGAGGTGCTGGCGACGACGGATGCGGCAGTGGATTCGCTGAGCTGGCACAAGCAGATACGGGAGTCCGGTTGGAAGGGCAGGGTGCTGCCGACGTTCCGGCCGGATGCGGTGGTGGATGCGGAGTTCCTGGGGTTTAAGGAGAACCTGCAGAAGCTTGGGGAGGTCTCGGGTGAGGATGTCTCAAACTACAAGGGGTATTTGAATGCGCTGCGGTCGCGGCGAGCGTTCTTCAAGAGCATGGGGGCGACGGCGACGGACCACGGACATCTGACGGCGATGACGGCGGACCTGAGCGCCGATGAGGCGGGGCGGCTGTATGAGCGAATCTTTTCAGGTCGGCTGTCGCCGGGTGACGTAGAACTGTTTCAGGCGCAGATGCTGACGGAGATGGCCGGAATGAGCGTGGAGGATGGGCTGACGATGCAACTGCATCCCGGGTCGATCCGGAACCACAACCAGAAGGTGTACGACACGTTTGGGCGGGACAAGGGCGCGGATATTCCTTCGCCGACGGAGTATGTGCGGAGCCTGCGGCCGCTGCTGAGCAAGTACGGCAATGCGCCGGGGTTCACGTTCATTTTGTTTACGCTGGATGAATCGACGTACTCGCGCGAGCTGGCTCCGCTGGCGGGACATTATCCTTGCCTGCGGCTGGGGCCGAGCTGGTGGTTCCATGACTCGCCGGAGGGGATGATGCGGTTCCGCGAGCAGGCTACGGAGACGGCTGGGTTCTACAACACGGTTGGGTTCAACGACGATACTCGGGCGTTACTGTCTATACCTGCTCGGCATGACGTTGCGCGGCGGGTGGATGCGGCTTTCCTGGGGCGGCTGGTTGCGGAGCATCGTCTGGATGAGGATGAGGCGTTTGAGGTGATCCAGGATTTGACGGTGGGGCTGGTGAAGAAGGCGTATCGGCTTTAGGCTGCGACCCTCGGAACGGAGCTACACTCCGGGGGTCTGGTTGCCGGAGCAGGTGGTGCGGTCGCGGCGCAGGAAGACGATGGAGGTGGCGATCAGGGCGATTGAGAGGCCGATCACGAGGCCGTTGAGGAAGTCGTGCGAGTGGGAGAGGGTGGAGATCTGACGGTTGGAGAGCAGGGCGGCTGTGCCCGGGACGATGCTGGCGCAGGAGGCGCAGAGGACGGCGATGCGGCGGTTGCGAGAGAGGGGTCTCATGACGGCACGATAGCACCGGTTTAGGATGGAAGGCTATGGCACTTTTCTTTGCAGTGGGATCGCCTGAGACGGAGTTGAGCGAGGCGCAGATTCGTGAGGGCCTTTACACGGCGTTGCGGCAGTTGGATGCGAGCGGTGAGCGCAGGCGCGTGCTGGCGGTGCCGCCGGACTTTACGCGGATGCATTCGCAAAGCGGCGTGCTGACGGAGATGGCGAGTGAGTTTTATGGGGAGCGGCTGGTGGATGTGCTGCCGGCACTGGGCACGCATAAAGCGATGACGGACCATGAGATTTCAGCGATGTTTGGGAAGACGCCGCGTGGGCTGTTCCGGGTGCATGACTGGCGGAACGATATTGTGACGCTGGGCGAGGTGCCGAGCGAGTTCATGCTGGAGGTAAGCGAGGGCAAGCTGGACTTTGCGTGGCCGGCACAGGTGAACAAGCTGCTGCGGGATGGCGGGCATGACCTGATCCTTTCAATTGGGCAGGTGGTGCCGCACGAAGTGGTGGGGATGGCGAATGGGTCCAAGAATATCTTTGTGGGGACGGGTGGGGTGATGGGGATTCATCGCTCGCACTTTCTGGGCGCGGTGTATGGGATGGAGCGCATGATGGGGCGGGCGGATACGCCGGTGAGGCGGGTGCTGAACTATGCGAGTGCGCACTTTACCGGGGGGCTGCCGCAGATCGTTTATGTGCAGACGGTGGTGAACAAGAACGCTGCGGGCAAGCTGGTGATGCGGGGGTTGTACATCGGCGATGATAACGAGTGCTTTGAGCTGGCCGCGGCGCTGAGTTTGCAGTGCAATTTCCTGATGATGGACAGGGAGATCAAGAAGGCCGTGGTGTTTCTGGATCCGCATGAGTTCAAGAGCACGTGGCTGGGGAACAAGAGCGTGTACCGGACGCGGATGGCGCTGGCGGATGATGCGGAGCTGATTGTGCTGGCGCCGGGGGTGCATGAGTTCGGCGAGGATGGGGCGATCGATACGCTGATACGGAAGTATGGGTATTGCGGGACGCCGGCGACGTTGCAGGCGGTGAAGGACGATGCGGAGCTGGCGAATAATTTGAGTGCGGCGGCGCACTTGATTCATGGGTCGAGTGAGGGGCGGTTTACGATTCGTTACTGTCCTGGGCACCTGACGCAGGCGGAGATTGAAGGGGTTCATTTCGCGTATGGCGATCTGGCGCAATACACGGCGAAGTATGATCCGGCGAAGCTGGCGGACGGGTGGAATGTGGTGGATGGGGAGGAGATCTTCTTCATCTCAAACCCGGGGCTGGGGCTTTGGGCGTATGAGGGACGGTTCAAGGATTAATGCGGATTTCTAAGCGGGGCTTGCCCGTTGTGGGGTGGGGTGCGTATGCTTGGTTGCGGTGATTGGTACGACCATTTTTGTGCGGATGCATCGCGAAGGTAACGGAGAAAAGGTATGAGTGAAGGATTGACGCTTCCAAGATTTTCGATCGGTGTGGGCGACCGTTTTGCGCATCAGGCGAAGGCACAATTGCAGGCGTGCGTGATGGCGGCGGACGCCGGGGTGGAGGTGGTCCCGGTGTGGAACAAGTCCAACCGCGAGCACACGATCATCGGGTCTGAGCCGACGCAGACGCGCACGGCCGCGGATGCCGCGGTGAAGGAACTGGGGTGGACGAAGCCGTACTTTCTGGATGCGGACCACATCAACCTGAAGACGGTGCAGCGGTTCCTGGATCCTTGCGACTTCTTTACGCTGGATGTGGCGGACCTGATTGGGCAGCCGGCGCAGCCGGAGGATGTGGCGACGTTCGTCAAGAAGCATCCGGAGCTGATCGGCGAGGTGGTGATCCCGCAGATCGATGCGCCGTTCCATACGGACCGTACGTTTGTGGAAGGGGTGGCGAACAAGTTTCTGGCGGCGGTGAAGCATGCCGGCGAGATCTATCGTCTGCTGCTGGAGAACAAGGGCGCCGGGCGTTTTGTGCCTGAGGTTTCCATGGATGAGACGGACGCTCCGCAGACGCCGGTCGAGTTGTTGATCATCCTGGCGATGATTGCGGATGAACAGATTCCGATCCAGACGATTGCACCGAAGTTTACGGGCCGCTTCAACAAGGGCGTGGACTATGTGGGCGATGTGGCGCAGTTCAGCAAGGAGTTCAACGAGGACCTTGCGGCGATTGCGTACGCGGTGCACACGTATGGGCTGCCGGCGAATTTGAAGCTGAGTGTTCACTCGGGCTCGGACAAGTTTTCCATCTACAAGCCGATGTTTGAGGCGGTGAAGAAGACCGGCGCGGGACTGCACCTAAAGACTGCTGGGACGACGTGGCTCGAAGAGATTATCGGGCTGGCTGAGGCGGGCGGCAGCGGGCTGGAGATTGCGAAGGAAGTGTATGCGGAGGCGTATGCGCATGAGGCTGAGCTGTGCGCGCCGTATGCGACCGTGATCGACATCGACCCTTCCAAGCTACCCTCTCCGGAGGCGGTGAATGGATGGACCAGCGATCAATTTACGGGGGCGCTGCGGCATGACCAATCCAACCCGGCTTACAACTCAAGCTTCCGCCAGTTGCTGCATGTGGGCTTCAAGGTGGCGGCGAAGATGGGGGATCGCTACCTGAAGGCGCTGGAGGCGAACGAGGACGTGGTGGCGAAGAATGTGACGACGAACCTGTTCGAGCGGCACATCAAGCCGGTGTTCCTTGGTCAGTAGAGGGGCGCGATGATTGTTGTTCTGATGGGTGTGAGCGGATCTGGCAAGACGACGATCGGAACGGCCCTGGCGGCTTGTTCCGGCGCCGTCTTTGCCGATGCCGACGATTACCATCCTGCGGCGAACAAGGCGAAGATGGCGTCTGGGCAGTCATTGAACGATGACGACCGGCAGCCTTGGCTTGAGACGCTGAACGAGCTGATGAAGGGCTGGTTTGCGGCCGGGCAGAGTGGGATTTTGGCGTGCTCTGCGCTGAAACAGCGGTATCGCGAGACGCTGGCAGCAGGGATGCCTGGCGGTACGGTACACTTCGTGCTGCTGGAAGCCTCCAAGGAATTGATTGCGCAAAGGCTGGCGACGCGGCGGCACGAGTTTATGAACCCGAACCTACTGGACAGCCAGTTCAAGACGCTTGAACCGCCGGCTGACGACGATCCGGACGCATTTAAAATCGTCAATGACAAGGCCCCGGCGGTGATTGCGGACGAGATTCTGAAGCATGTGGAACTGAGTAAAACGTAAAACGTAGGACGTTGAACGTAGAACGGGAGATGAGATGGGACACAAGTTATTCGATCTGACGGGTAAGTCTGCAGTAGTGGTGGGCGGCACGTCGGGCATTGGGCTCGCGATGGCGGTGGGACTTGCGGAGGCCGGCGCGGATGTGGTGGCGAGCTCGCGGCGTCAGGAGCAGGTGGATGAGGCTGCGACGCTGATTGAGGGCAAGGGACGACGTGCGCTTCGTGTGACCTCTGATGTGGGGGACCGGGCGAGCCTGCAGGCGCTGCTGGATGCGACGCTGAAGGAGTTCGGGAAGGTGGATATCCTGATCAACTGCGCGGGCAAGATCAAGCGCGAACCAACGTTGACGGTGAGCGAAGAGACGTGGGACGACATTATGAATACCAACGTGACGGGCACGCTGCGAGCTTGCCAGATCTTTGGGAAGCACATGCTGGAGCGTGGGTCTGGGAAGATCATCAACATCGCGTCATTGAACACGTTTGTGAGCTTGAAGGAAGTGACGGCGTATGCGGCGAGTAAGGCGGCTGTCGGCGCGCTGACGAAGTCGCTGGCGGTGGAGTGGAGCTCGCAGGGCGTGACGGTGAACGCGATTGCGCCAGGAGTGTTTCGGACAGCGCTGAACCAGAAGCTGCTGGATGAGAGTGAACGGGGCAAGGAGCTGCGGATGCGGACGCCGATGAATCGGTTTGGGAAGACGGAGGAGTTGGTGGGGTCGGCAATATTCCTGGCGAGCGAGGCTTCCAACTTTGTGACTGGCGAGATCCTGGTGGTGGATGGCGGATTCCTGGCCAGTGGCGTGAATCAATAAGATCGAATCTGGTTGCGGAAACGGGAGCCTCTCGGCTCCCGTTTTTACTTCATCCTGCAAGGCTTTAAAAACGTGTTGAGAGGAAGAGACCGATTTCGGTGAACTCGGCTTCAGAGAGGCGGAAGCTGGCTGCGGGGAGTACACCGTCTACCTGCTTTGCGCTGCGCCCGCCAACGATGGCCGCGGTGACCGCCGGGTTGTGAAGCGTCCATGCGATGGCCACGACGCCCGCGCTGACACTGTGACGTTTGCCAATCTCGCCAAGCAAGGCCGCGAGCTCAAGGTTGCGTGAGAGCTGCGGTTCCTGGAAGTTCTTGGCCTTCTTGCGGAAGTCGTCGTCAGGCATCTGCTGGACGCGCTCTTTCGTCATGGCACCCGTTAGGAGCCCACTCTGCATGGGCGAGTAGTTGATGACACCGATCCCGTTCTGCTTGCAGAAGGGGAGGATCTCCGGCTCGACGGAGCGGTTGATCATGGAGTAGGGCGGCTGCAGGGAGGTGATGGGTGCGATCTTAAGGGCTCGCTCCATCTGGTTGACGTTGAAGTTGGAGGCACCGATGTAACGGACTTTGCCTTGCTGCTGGAGTTCGGCCATGGCAGTCCAGCCCTCTTCTACTTCGGCGTCCGGGACGGGCCAGTGAATCTGGTAAAGGTCGATAACGTCGACCTGGAGGCGGCGGAGGCTATCTTCGACCTCGCGGCGGATGTGTTTGAGGGATTGGGTGATCTGACGCTGGGCGTCCCAGACCATGCCGCATTTTGTGAAGACGTAGGGCTTGGCGCTGGCGGTCTTGAGCGCTTTGGCGACGACTTCTTCCGAGTGGCCGAGGCCGTAGACGGCGGCGGTGTCGATCCAGTTGACGCCGGCGTCCAGGGCGCGGTGGATGGCGTCGATGGAGTCCTGATCCTCCTGATGGCCCCACGCGTACTGCCAGTCTCCGCCACCGATGGCCCATGCGCCGAAGCCGATGGAGGTGAGCTGCAAGTCAGAGTTGCCGAGTTGATGCGTCGTTCCTAATTGCTGGTGTGTGCTCATGAGGATTTGGATGCGGCGCGGGCGATGAGGGTCGCGGAGTATGCGGCTCCGAAGCCGTTATCGATGTTGACGACGGTGACGTTGGGGGAGCAGGAGTTGAGCATGCCGAGGAGAGCGGTGGTGCCGCCGAAGCTGGCGCCATAGCCGATGGATGTGGGGACGGCGATGACGGGGACGCCGACGAGGCCGCCGACGACTGAGGGGAGAGCACCCTCCATGCCGGCGCAGACGATGACGGCGTGAGCGGAGAGGAGCTGGTCGCGGACGGCGAGGAGACGATGGATTCCGGCGACACCGACGTCGTACAGGCGGGTGACCTGGGCACCGAAGAGCTCGGCGGTGGCGGCGGCTTCTTCGGCTACGGGGAGGTCGCTGGTGCCGGCGCAGACGATGGCGATGTGACCTTGCTTCGGGGACGGGCTTGCGGGCTGAAGGGTGATGCAGCGGGCGGTGGCCTGGTAGGTGGCGGCGGGGGTGAGGCTCTGGACGGCGGTGAAGTGGTCCGGGGTGGCGCGGGTGGCGAGGACGGCGACGCCGGTGGCTGCCATGCGGGTGAAGAGGTCGGCGGTCTGGGCGGGGGTTTTGCCGGCGGCGTAGATGACCTCCGGGAGGCCGGTGCGGAGGAGGCGATGGTGGTCGATGCGGGCTTCGCCGGTGTCCTCAAAGGGGAGCGTGGCTAGGCGCTCGGAGGCGGCTTGTGGGGTGAGGGTGCCGCGTTCGACTTGTGCGAGGAGGGCGAGGAGGGTATCGGGGGTCATTGGGCGTTGTATGCAGTGAGAGCGGCTTGGTGGACTTGCTTGAGGGGAATTTTATGGATGGTGGCGGCGGTGTGGCAGTCTTCGTATTCGGGCTGAGCGTTGAGGGCGCTGCCGTTGAGGGAGCCGATTTTTATGCGGATGGGGCCGTATGGGGTTTGGACGGTGGTGTGGGTGCGGTCCAGGATGGTGCGGGTTTCGGTGCGGGTGCGGACGCCGAGGGTGGGGAGTTCGCGGAGGAGGAGGGAGGTAAAGTGTGCTGATTCTGAAGGGTTTGCGAGGATGGTGACGAGGGTTCCGGGGCGGCCCTTCTTCATGATGACGGGGGTGAGCATGACGTCGAGCGCGCCTTGCGCGAGTGCGAGCTCGGCGGTGTGGGCGAGGAGTTGGGGGGTGGCGTCGTCGACGGCGGTTTCGAGGATGGTGATAAGTTGTCCGGAATCAGCGGTTTGGCCGAGGCTGAGGCGCAGGACGTTGGGGAAGGCTGGCGGGTTGCGGGTGCCGGCGCCGTAGCCAATGGTTTCGACGGACATGGCGGGCTGGGGACCGAAGGTGGGAGCGAGGGAGCGGAGGATGGCGGCTCCAGTGGGGGTGACTAACTCCTTTTGAATGTGTGCGGAGTAGGTGGGGAAGCCACGGAGGAGGTCGGCTGTGGCGGGGGCGGGAACAGGGAAGGTGCCATGGGCGCATTCCACGGTGCCGCCGCCGACGTTGACGGGGGAGGAGTGCCAGGCTCCGATGTTGAGGTGGACGATACCGGCGGAGGCGCAGACGATATCGATGATGGCGTCGACGGCGCCGACTTCGTGGAAGTGGATCTGGTCCACGGGGACGTTGTGGATCTTGGCTTCGGCTGCGCCGAGGAGCTCAAAGGTATTGATGGCAAGGGACTTGATCTCGGGGGCGAGAGGGGAAGCCTGGATCATGCCGCGGATGACGGTGAGGGAACGGCCGTGTTCGTGGTGGGTGTGTTCGGCTTCGTGGGTGTGGGGGTGGCCGGTTTTGTGGTGGTGCTGTTGCTGGGGCTGGCGGGTGTAAGTGCCGATTGTGCCTGCGTTTTCGGGGGTTTCGTGGACGTGAACCTTGAGGGAGGAGATGCCGGAGCGGTCTACCGTCTCGACGTGGAGGGTGACACCGAGGTTCATGGCCGCGGCTGCTGATTCGAGGACACTTAGGGGGACGCCGGCGCCGAGGAGGGCTCCGAGGAACATGTCGCCGGAGATGCCGGCGAAGCAATCGAGGTAGGCAATACGCATCGGATCCATTGTTTCATGGGTGGTGAACGGTGAGTGGAACGTGGATTTTGGTGTGGGTAAGGTGGGTGAGGAGCAGCGTACGGTGTGGTGAGATCGCAACGGCTTAACACCGATCTTCACGGATTGGACCGATCAAGGACAAAGCCGACCACGGATCTCGCGGAGAACGCGGATGAAGACGGAGACGGACAAGGGCAACAGCCTGGGCTAAAGCCCCTGTGTGGGATGGCGTGGTTTTTGGGGCTAAAGCCCCACGCTAATCCTAAGGGCAAATGCAAGGGCAAGAGCCACGGCAGGAGCAACGGCAACGGCAAAAGCGACGGCAACAGCAAGAGCAGCGGCAACTGCAAGGGCAGAAGCAGGTCCTCCCGCTGCGCGGAAGGATGACAACCTGGTTGGTTGGTTAGTTGGTTGGGCGGGCTAGCTGGTTCGGTGAGCGGGGGCGATGGAGGTGAGGAGGGAGGCGTTCATGCTGCCGGTGCGGTAGCCCTGGGTGTCGAGGGTGATGTAGAGGAAGCCGAGGGGTTTGAGGGCAGCGGTGATGGTGTCCAGGATGGAGAGGTCCAGGGCGCGGGGGAGGTCTTCGCGGGCGATTTCGATGCGGGCGAGGTCGCCGTGGTGGCGTACGCGGACCTGGGGGAAGCCGAGGGTGTGGAGGAGCTCTTCGGCTCGTTCGACCTGGCTGAGGTTTTCGCGGGTGACGGGGCGGCCGTACTCGATGCGGGAGGAGAGGCAGGCGCTGGCGGGCTTGTCCCAGAGCTGGAGGCCGGCTTGCTGGGCGAGGGTTCGGATTTCAGGCTTGGTGAGGGCGGCGGTGACGAGGGGGGCGACGGCGTGATGGAGGGCGGCGGCCTGCTGGCCGGGGCGGAAGTCGCCCTGGTCGTCAAGGTTCATGCCGTAGGCGAGGTGGGCGAAGCCGTGGGCGGCGCGGTACTGCTCCATGGCTTCGAAGAGGGTGTCCTTGCAGTGGAAGCAGCGGCGGGCGTCGTTGCGGATGTAGTCGGGGCGGTCGAGCTCGTCCGTGAGGAGGATGTGGGTGGGGATGGCGTGGGCGGCGGTGAAGGCGAGGGCCTGGGCGAGTTCGGCGCGGGGGAGCGAGGGCGAGTCTGCGATGACGGCCAACATGCGGGGGCCGAGGGCCTGGTGGGCGGCGTAGGCGAGGAAGGCGGAGTCCGTGCCGCCGGAGTAGGCGACGAGGACGGAGCCGAGGTCAGTGAGGGTTTGGGTGAGGAGGGCGAGTTTGGCGGGGAGGTGCATTGAGATCAGTTTAGATGCTTGAGGGAAGAGGGAAGAGGGAAGAGGGAAGAGGGAATAGGGGGTAGGGTGCGGCGACCGGCTGGGGCGGTGCGCATCCTATGGGCATGAACTTTCTTGCCTATCTGTTGACGATTGCCTCTGGCGCTGCGAACCCGGTTCAGTCCGGGGCGAATGCGGAACTGAACAAGCAGCTTGGCTCGCCGGTGTGGGCGGGGATCTTTGTGTATGCGAGTGGGTTGCTGGGGTTGTTGCTGCTGCAGGCGGTGTTTCAGCAGGCGGCGCCGGCGGGGGATCGGGTGCAGGCGGTGAAGGCGTGGGCGTGGCTGGGTGGGCTGGTGAGTATCGCATCCACGCTGGCGGGGTTGACGCTGGCGCAGCGGTTGGGGTCTGGGGTGTTTACGGGATTGTCGGTGACGGCTTCGCTGGTGACATCGGTGGTGCTGGATCAGCTGGGGTGGCTTGGGTTTCGGCAGCATACGGCTTCGCCGGCGAGGCTGGTGGGGTGTGGGCTGATGGTTGCGGGGGTTTGGATGGTGGCTCGGTTTTGACGTCGCTGGGTTTCAGATTCAGGTTGGGACAATAGGCCGGAGATCAGGTCAGCGAATGATGTGATGGCAGGGCTCAAGCCGTGCCCTTCGTGCGAGGAGGACCGTGCGTCTCTCAACGACCGGTGTACTTCGATTTGAGATTCTCGCGCGGGCCTGTGAGATCGACGTACGATGAGCTGCGTCGGGGTCCTTCGACTGCGTCTGACGCGAAGTGCGCGTCAGACTTCGCTCAGGATGACGCTTCTTTTCTGATGTAAGAGAAGACTGACGGCGCACCCTGCGCGCTTTATTGGAAGCGGCGGAGGCGGAGGGAGTTGGCGAGGACGGAGAGGCTGGAGAGGGCCATGGCGGCCGAGGCGAGGACGGGGCTGAGGAGGAGGTGGAAGCGAGGGTAGAGGGCTCCGGCGGCGATGGGGAGGCCGAGGACGTTGTATGCGACGGCCCAGGCGAGGTTCTGGCGCATGGTGCGGGTGGTGCGGCGGGCGAGACGGATGGCGGTGGGGATGAGGGTGAGGTCGGGACGGAGGAGGACGAGGGGGGCGGCTTCGCGGGTGAGGTCGGTGCCGGTTTGCTGACCGGAGATGGCGATGCCGGTGTCGGCTGCGGCGAGGGCTGCGGCGTCGTTGAGGCCGTCGCCGGCCATGGCGGTGGGGGCCTGGAGTTGGAAGGAGTGGATGAGGGCTAGCTTGTCTGCGGGGAGGAGTGCGGCGTGGGTTTGGGATGGGGGGATTTGGAGGGCTCGGGCGATGGCGGCGGCGGTTTGGGGGTTGTCGCCGGTGAGGATGTGGGGGGTGATCTGGAGGGTGTGGAGTTGGCGGAGGGCTTCGGGGGCGGATTCGCGGAGGGTGTCGGTGGCTTCCAGGGTGAGGATGTGGGTGTGGTTCAGCGTGAGGTGGAGCTTGGTGGTGGGGGGAGGAGGGGTAAGGGTTGAGGGTGGAGGGTCAAGGGGCGAGGTGTTGCTGATGGTGACGGGTTGGTTGTTGTAGAGGGCGGTGATGCCGGTGCCGGGGAGGGTGCGGATGTCGGTGAGGAGGAGGGTGGGTGTGGGAAGGCCTTCGGCGTAGGACTGGACGGCGCGGGCGAGGGGGTGCTCGGAGTGGAATTCGAGGGCGGCGGCCAGGGCGAGGTAGTGGGGGTGATCGGCGGGGGGGATTTGGGGGGAGAAGGTGGCGGCGACGATGCGGGGGCGGCCTTCGGTGAGGGTGCCGGTCTTGTCCAGGGCGAGGATGCGGGTGGCGGCGAGACGCTCAAGGGCTTCTCCGTCTTTGACGAGGATGCCGAGCTGGGCGGCGCGGCCGATGCCGACGGTGAGGGCGGCGGGGACGGCTAGGCCCATGGCGCAGGGGCAGGCGATGACGAGGACGGCGATGGCGGCGGCGAAGGCTCGGGGGATGTCGTGTGCAAAGGCAGCCCAGGCGAGGAAGGTGAGGGCGGCGAGGGCGAGGACGATGGGGACGAAGATGGCGGAGGCACGGTCGGCGAGGCGCTGCATGGGCGCGCGGGAGGACTGCGCGTGGGCGAGGAGGCGGCGGAGTTGGGCGAGGGTGGAGGCGGCGCCGAGGGTGGTGGCGGAGAGGGTGAGGGGGCCATCGAGGTTGATGGTGCCGCCGATGACGGGGTCGCCGGGGCACTTGAGGATGGGGTGGGACTCGCCGGTGAGGAGGGACTCGTCTACGGAGGAGGTGCCGGTGAGGATGAGGGCGTCTACGGGGATGCGGTCGCCGGGGCGGAGGAGGATTTGGTCGCCGGGGATGAGCGAGGCGATGGGGAGTTCGACTTCGACGCCAGCGCGCAGGGTGCGGGCGGTGCTGGGGGTGAGGGAGGCGAAGGCGGTGAGGGCGGATTGGGTGCTGCGCTTGGCGCGGGCGTCGAGCCAGGCGCCGAGGAGGAGGAAGGCGAGGATAAAGTCGATGGCTTCGAAGTAGACGTCGGGGGGGAGGTGGTGGGTGAGGAAGAGGGCGGGGGCGAGGGTGGCGGTGAGGGACCAGGCGAGGGCGGCGAGGGTGCCGAGGGCGACCAGGGTGCTCATGTTGGTGGTGCGGTGGCGAGCGGCGGCGAAGGCGCGGCGGTAGGTCTGGGGGGAGAGGACGAGGATGGTGATGAGGGTAAGGAGGAGCTCGGTGTAACGGGCGGGCTGGCTGTGCATGAAGGCCATGCCGAGGGTCATGGAAACGGCGGCGATGAGGAGAGCGAGGGCGGTGCGGAGAGCGAGGTGACGGTCTGAGTTGTCCGGGATCGGGGCGTCTTCGGAGGGGAGGGTGGCGTCGTAGCCGGCTTCCTGGATGGCGGCTATGAGGGCTTCTGCGGGGAGGGCGCTGGTGACGGTGGCCTGGTTGGCGAGGAGGCTGACGGTGGCGGACTGGACGCCGGGAAGGGTTTGGAGGGTCTGCTCGATGTGGGAGGAGCAGGCGGCGCAGGACATGCCGGTGATGGGGAGGGTGATGGTCCTGGTCATGGCTGGATGTGGGTGGGGAAGCCGGTCTTCTGCATGACGGCGAGGATCTGGTCCGGCGAGGCGGCGGTCTGGAGGCGGGCTGCGCCGAGCTGGACTTCCTCAACCTTGGTTTCGGGAAGGGTGTTGAGGGCGGCGGTGACGCGGCGGATGCAGGCGGAGCAGTGCATGTTTTCAATGCGGAGCGTGGTCTGGGTGATGGCCATAGAGATTGGATGCGGGGAGGGTTGTGGGGGTGCGGGCGGTGGGTGGGGCCTCCCCGCGATGTGGGCAAAGTTCTGGGAACAAAGGGTTTACTTGTGTACCTTACTTATTTTGGGCGGTAAAGTCTTTGTTTGCAGCGTGAGTGGCTGCAAAGTCTTCTCTTACTTGGACTTATTCCCATCAGCGCACGCACTTTTCTGGGGCCCCGGCGGCCGGCGACTTTGTGGCGTTAGAGGACGATGCCGGAGGAGATCGGCGCCGGAAGAGTGGCGGCGACTCCGTCGGGGGGATGTGTTTCATCAGCATTGTTCGCGAGGGTGTCCGGCATTCGGAACGGTTTGGGCGATGGGTGACGTGCGGGAAGGCGCGACGGTTCTATGCGTGGGTAGAATGGCTCCCTCAAGCTTTGGAGGCTGCCGATGTTTTTGTACGCACGTTGTACTGCTGTGCTGGTGATGGTGTTGGCTTCGCTGGCGCAGGCTCAGCAGACGGAGACGCGGATGCTCTCCGGTATTGGCAAGGATGACATGGTGTCGTGGCAGTTTATGTGCGACAAGGGTCAGAACGCCAACAAATGGTCGACGATCGGTGTGCCGTCGAACTGGCAGCTTCAAGGCTTTGGCCTGTATGAGTATGGGCAGCCCAAGCCTGCGGACGGGTGGCCGCGGGTGCATGGGATTTATAAACGGACCTTTACGACTCCGGCGACGTGGAAGACGAAGGCGGTGTTTCTGAAGTTTGAAGGGGTGATGAGCGATGCGCGGGTGACGGTGAATGGGCAGTCCGCCGGGCCGACTCATCAAGGCGGGTACTACGCTTTCAAGTACAACATTACGGATCTGCTGAAGCCGGCGGGGCAGCAGAATGAAGTGCAGGTGGATGTGGATGACGACTCGATGAATGAGTCTGTGAACCGGGCGGAGCGGCGGGCGGATTACTGGAGCTACGCGGGGATCTTCCGGCCGGTGTACCTGGAGGCACAGCCGAAGACGTTCCTCGATCATGTGGCGATCAACGGCAAGGCCGATGGGTCGCTAGGGGTGGACGTGTATCCGACCGATACGCGCGGGGGGACGGAGCACGGCGGAGGGTTTTCGGTTGACGCTCGTGTGCTGGATGCGAAGGGCGGAGTGGTGGGCAAGCCGATGACGGCTGAGGTGGCGAGTCTGGATGGGGCGTCGCATCTGACGGAGCAGTTGACCCAACCGAAGCTGTGGAGCGCGGAGTTTCCGAACCTGTATGAGCTGGAGGTGCGGCTGAAGGTGGGCGGCAAGGTGGTGCACAGCATGAAGCAGCGGTTCGGGTTCCGGACGATTGAGGTGAAGCCGGGACACGGTTTTTTTGTGAACGGGCAGCGTGTGTTTATGAAGGGGGTGGCGCGGCACTCGTTCTGGCCGGATTCCGGGAGAACGCTTTCGCCGGAGATTTCGAAGCTGGATATTGAGACGATCAAGGATATGAATGGCAACGCGGTTCGGTCCAGCCACTATCCGCCGGACCAGCACTTTCTGGATGCGTGCGATGAGCTTGGTTTGTATGTGCTGGATGAACTGGGCGGGTGGCATGGGCATTACGACACGGAGGTTGGAAGCAAGCTGGTGAAGGAGATGGTGGAGCACGATGTGAACCATCCTTCGATTGTGTTTTGGGATAACGGCAATGAGGGGGGGATCAATCCGGACCTGGATGGGGAGTTTGGGAAGTACGATCCACAGCAGAGGGTGGTGCTGCATCCGTGGACGGAGTTTCCTGTGGGGATCGCGGATACGAAGCACTACCCCAACTTCAAGGAGATGCAGGAGAAGCTGGCCGCTGATCCTGTCTTCTTTCCGACGGAGATGCTGCATGGGCTGTATGACGGCGGGCAGGGGGCGGGGCTGAACGAGTATTGGAACGAGGTGCTGAAGAGCAAGGCGGGAGCGGGCGGGTTTCTGTGGTCGTTTGTGGATGAGGATGTGAAGCGGGTGGATAAGGGGGGGATTCTGGATTCGGCCGGGAACCAGGCGCCGGATGGGATTGTGGGGCCTTACCGGGAGCGGGAAGGGAGCTTCGATACGGTGAAGACGCTGTGGTCGCCGATTGTTGTGACTGCTTCCAATGGTGCGGCGGGGTCGTACCGGGTGAGCAACCGATATTCGTTTACGGATGCGGATCTGTGCACGTATGAGTGGCAGGCGATTGCGTTTGCGGGGCCTGGGGAGAAGGGTGCGGGGTCGGTGGTGCTGGCCTCGCGCATGGATCATGGACGGGCGCTGGCTGCGGGGAGTTCGGCGACGTGGGATGGCTGGGGGCCTCCGGCGGTTGCGGGCACGAAGCGGCATGCGGATGCGGTGCGGTTGCTGATCAAGGATCGGGAAGGGCGGCTGATCCAGACGTATGTGTGGGCCTTGAGTGAGCTTCCGTCGCGGCTGGCGGAGGTGCGCGAGGCCGGGGCGGGCGGTGCGGTGGCTGTGCAGGAGAGCGGCGATACGCTGACGGCGACGGCGGGGAGTTTGACGGTGAGGATCAGCAAGAGCACGGGGCTGCTGGTTTCGGCTTCGCGCGGAGGGCAGGAGTTTTCGCTGGGGAGCGGGCCGCGGGTGCTTTCGATGACGCCTCGGCTGCCACCGCCTTCGAAGAAGCAGCAGGAGTCGATTCCGGCTTCGCCGATTCCGCCAATCCTGGCGAAGGAATCGAAGCTGACGGGGTTGACGCACAAGATGGAGGGGCAGGATGTGGTGGTTACGGCGGAGTTCTCCGGGCCGATGGAGGCGGTCCATTATCGGCTGAAGCCGAACGGATGGTTGAGCGTCGACTATGCGTACCAGGTGAAGGGGGATCTAGAGTACTTCGGGGTGGGGTTCGACTACCCGGAGGCGCGGGTGCGCGGGGTTCGGTATTTAGGCGAGGGGCCTTCGACGGTGTATCAGAACCGGCTTGCGGGCGGGACGCTGAACGTGTGGGATAAGGCTTATAACGATACGATTGTGGGCGATCCGGACGATTTGAAGCCGGGTGAGCACTTTACTTATCCGGTGTTCAAAGGGTTTTACAAGGATGTGCGGTGGATGCGGTTGCAGACGGCGGAAGGGCCGATCACGGCGATGATGGAGCAGAGCGCGGCTTCACCGGTCTACGTGCAACTGTTTACGCCGAAGAGCCCGCCGGAGAAGCTGCTGGGACAGACGGGGGTGCCGTTTCCGGCGGGGGGCATCAACTTTCTGGATGCGATTCCGGCGATTGGGAGCAAGTTTGTGGGGCCGCGATCCAGCGGTCCGATGGGGCAGCCCGCGGTGGGCAAGGGGGAGTACACGGGGACGATCCAGCTTTACTTTGGGGAGCTGCCTGCCGGCTCGCGGTAGCGGGTCAGGGGTTGGGGAGGAAACGGTAGCCGATGCCGCGGACGGTGAGGAGGTGGCGGGGGTCGGCGGGGTCGTCTTCGATGTAGCGGCGGAGGCGAACGATGAAGTTGTCGACGGCGCGGGTGTCGGTGTCTTCATGCATGCGCCAGACTTTTTCGAGGAGGTCTTTGCGGGGAACGATCTGGGTGGGGCGGTCGGTGAGATAGCGGAGGAGGTCGGCTTCCATGAGGGTGAGGTGGGTGGTG
>CAXSZW010000020.1:0-45618 GCA_964242025.1 uncultured Acidobacteriaceae bacterium | reverse complement strand
CGCCGCCAGCGTTGATTCTGAGCCAGGATCAAACTCTCGTTTAATCTTGGTTTGCATGCCGTCCAGCGACAGGGGTCGGGACGGTTATCATGCGCCCCCGAACTCGAAAGTTCCGGAGGTTTATAACTAGTGAGAATGACTAAACCAAATTCCACATCATCTCACGACTGGCATGTTCAACTATGTTGTCAAAGATCCGAACTCATCAGGCCTAAGCCGTGAGTTTTGGATCAAGGACCAACCGGGCATACGCCACGATCCGTGTCCTCGAACTTGATTGCGCTTCAGTCTCTTGGAGTCTTTCGACTAACTTGGGAGCTGCTTACCGGAGGTGCATACTCAAGGCTTGATTCAACCCGTTTGCATCTCGCTCAGCAGTTCGTGACGTTTACCGCGAACTTTCTAAGAGTATCGAACTTCGTTTCTCTTGTCAACCTTTTCTTTTTCTTTTCTCTTTCGCCTGTTTGCCAGGACAAGAGAGAGAATCGAAAGCAGGCGACGTTCGCAAGCGCAGAAATCTCAAAATACCGTAGCGACGACGAATCGTCGCGGAGCACTTAGCTCCAATGCCCGGTTGAGCCGGTCAGGCTGCGGAAGAAGCAAAGGTAAAACCCTCGCTGGATCCTGTCTTGCAGTGGCTTGGGTGGATTCGGCTGGCCCTTGTTACTGAGGCTCATCTGCCGCGATCAACGCTTGGACTGCGCTCCGTCTTCCCTTATACCGACTCCCTTGTTGCCAGAGCCAAGGTGCGAAGCTTACTTACTGCTTGTTGCTTTACTGCTGATTCAGAGTAGCTCATCTCTCGGTTACTTGCAAGTCAGCTTGCTACGCGCTTCCGATTGACTGTACCGCTCTTTGCGACTTCCTGAGAGTAGCAGTGGGATCGCCTTCCCGCAACCCCTGGGCTGTTAAAAACCACCCTCCGGCCGTTGAAAAGTGCGTTTCCCCCAATAACGACGCGCCTTTCCCGCTCCTCACTTTTTCTCGAATTCTCTCAAACACCCCGCACGCCCCTGCTTGCCCCCCACCAGCTAGAATCCTCACCATGGAACCCACCGAAATCCAGGAATTCTCCAACCAGCTCAAAGAAGCCAACGAATCACCCGAATCCCACGGCAAACGCAGGGAAGAGTCCCTCACCACTATCTCCCTCGCCATCTCCATCCTCGCCGTGCTCGTCGCCATGGTCACCGTACTCGGCCACCGCACCCATACCGCTGCCGTCCTGGAGCAGGCCCGCGCCAACGATATCTGGAGCGAATACCAATCCAAGAAGATCCGTGCCGACAATACCCTCGTCGCCATCGATCTCCTCCACCTGCAGCCCTCCTCCAACGCTCCCGCCGTCGAGCAGAAGATCGAGGAGTACCGCAAGCACCTGGATAAATGGAAGGATGAGCTCGCCGAAGAGCAGAATCACGCCCACGAGCTCGAAGCCGCCGTCACCCACGCAGAGGCGCAGGCCAGCCGGTACGATCTTGGCGAGGCCCTGCTGCAGATCTCTGTCGTCCTCTGCTCGGTCACGCTCTTCACGCGCCGCAAGCTTTACTTGTTCCTCGGACTCAGCATCGGGGCCTGCGGCCTGCTCTTCGCCGCCTCAGCCCTGCTGGTCCATTAGCCGCCGTCGTTACTCGCTGGAACCCGCGCGGATTCCGTCGAACTCCGTCGGATCCGTCGCCCAGCGCTGCAGCAGCGCGTACCGGTCGGATGCAGGTACCAGCACCGTGCCATTCGTCAACGGAATCGCCGGCACCGGCCCACCCTCCACCGGCCCATGCACCCACAGCTTATGCGGATCCGCAGGCGCCACCGTCAGTTGGTCGTTCCCCACCGGTGACGTTGAAGACGTCGGCAGAAAATCCCCCTGGTACAGCACAATCCCCTTCTGATCCGTCACCCGGCACCAGTCGGACCCATCCACATCGTGCAACGTGCACGCCACCCAGTTCCCCAGCGGCTCGTTCGTGTTCACGTCGAACCCGGACTGCAGAAACTTGGAATTCGGCGGCATATCCCGGGGAATCGCGACCTGCGTCTCGGTCCGTGCATGGCGCACCAGGAGAACCACTCCGCACGCAATCAACACGCCAAGCAACACTTTGGTCCCTGTTCTCACAATTCCTCCAACATAAGGACTTCTCAGGCGAAGTCCATAGCATGACAGTTGTACGTTGAATGGTGCCGAGCAGATTCAGCAGAGTTAGGTCGCGCTGACGTACTTCGCGATGACACCCAGATCCACCAGACCATTGACGAAATACTGCACCGCCAAAGCGACCAGCAGTAAACCCATGATCCGCACCAGTATCCTAATTCCCGTCTCGCCCAAAGCCTGCGCAACTCGGCCCGAGTTACCAAGGATTACTCCGCAAGTTACTGCCGTAATCAAAATGGCCGCCAGAATCACCGCCACCATCTGCCATTTCCCCTGCGCCTGGCCCACCAGCACCATCACGCTCGTAATCGAGCCCGGCCCGGCCAGCATCGGGATCCCCAACGGCACAATCCCCGCGTCTTCCTTGGACGCCGCGGCCTCGGTATCGCCGCCCGTCTCCTGCGTGGCAGAGCGCTTGGCCTCCAGCATATCCAGCCCAATCAGCAGCAGGATGATCCCGCCGGCAATCTCAAACGCCGGCAGCGTAATCCCGAACAGCCGGAAGATCAGTTGTCCAGCCAGCGCGAAGATCGTCAGCACCACCCACGCGGTAATGCTCGCCTTCCATGCCATGCGGCTGCGATGCTGCGGAGTCGCCCCTGCCGTCACCGCCAGAAAGGTGGGCAGCGCGGCAAACGGATCGACCAGGAAGAAGACGGAACTCAGCGCAAGCACGGAGAAGCGCACGTAGGCAGAGCTCTCAAGCCCCGTCATCAGCACGCCAGGCGTCTGAATCAGCGAAGAGAAGCTCACAGCAGCAAAGGGCAGAGAGTGCAACAGATGGATCACCCTCTCATTGTTTCACGCGGCCCCCATGCCCCACGTTCACCGGAGGTTGCACTTTCGCCTCAAAAGACGCGGTCTTTTCCCGTTCATGCACCATTCACGCGCCCCTTCGCGAGCCCCGCTCCATCAACCATCGCTATAATCGACGGGAAAGATACACGGCAGACATGCCGCTAGGAGCTTCCACTGATGCCCTTACAGACCACCAAAAACATCTGGCACAACGGCCAACTCATTCCGTGGGAAAACGCCACCATCCACATCATGTCGCACGTGGTGCACTACGGCTCCTCCATCTTTGAAGGCATTCGCTGTTACACGCAGGGCGAAGGCGCCGGCATCTTCCGCCTGGAAGAGCACATGCAGCGCTTTCGCGACTCCGGCCACATCTACCGCATGCCCCTCGGCTTTACCGTGGATGAACTTATCCAGGCCGTCGTCGAAGTGGTCGAAGCCAACGGCGTTGCCCCCTGTTACATCCGTCCCGTCGCCTTCCGCGGCTACGGCGAAGCCGGCGTCAACCCCCTCACCAGCCCGGTTGAGGTTTACATCGCCAACTACCCCTGGGGCAAGTACGTCCCCGGCAACGATGGCGCCAACGTCTGCGTCTCCAGTTGGAACCGCAACGCGCCCAACACCATGCCCAGCATGGCCAAGGCCGGCGGCAACTACCTCAACTCGCAGCTCATCCGCATGGAAGCGGAGGCCAACGGCTACGACGAAGGCATCGCGCTGGACGTCAACGGCCTGCTCTCGGAAGGCTCCGGCGAGAATCTCTTCCTGGTCCGCGGCGGCGTCCTGTACACCACCCCGCTCGCCAGCGCCGTCCTCAATGGCATCACCCGCAACTCCATCCTCACACTGGCCAAGGAGCTCGGCATCCCTGTGGTCGAGCAGGCGCTGCCACGCGAGATGCTCTACGTGGCCGACGAAGCCTTCTTCACCGGCACCGCCGCGGAGGTCACGCACCTGCGCTCGGTCGACCGCATCCTCGTCGGCGATGGAACCATGGGCCCGGTCACTCGCGCCCTGCATGACGAGTTCTTCGGCATCGTCAACGGCACCATCAAGGACCGCCACAACTGGCTGACGCCGGTCAAGGTCAAAGTCGGCGAAACAGTCGGCGCATAACCCGCTTTACCGTCCTCCGCTCACCGCTTCCGACGCGCCGTAACCCCGTTCCAGCCCTGC
The DNA here is from genome assembly GCA_964242025.1 of uncultured Acidobacteriaceae bacterium. Taxonomy (GTDB): domain Bacteria; phylum Acidobacteriota; class Terriglobia; order Terriglobales; family Acidobacteriaceae; genus Edaphobacter. Next base: position 41,486 of record CAXSZW010000020.1, on the reverse strand, counting down.
GCTGACCGGGGTTAGGGCGCGTTTTTCTTCATACATTCGCGCATCCGCCAGGTTCCGCAGCTCATCCGGATCGCTTGCATCCCCGGGGTAAAGCGCACACCCAATGCTCGCTGACAGCGTCCCCGGAAACTCAGCCGGCAGCATCACCCGCGTCACCGCCTCGCGCAGGCTCTGCGCGATCCGCTCGCAGTCGGCCTCGGTCACATCGGACATGATCACGCAAAACTCGTCGCCCCCCAGCCGCGCCAGCGTATCCGACCCACGAATCCTCGCCTTCAACTGATACGCCGTCTGCTGCAGCACCCGGTCCCCCGTCGAGTGCCCGCACAGGTCGTTCACCCCCTTGAACCCGTTCAGGTCGATGATGAACAGCCCAAGCTGCGTGTTGAAGCGCCGTGCGCGCTCCAGCGCATGAATCAGCCGATCATCCAGCAGCCGCCGGTTCGGCAGCTCCGTCAGCGGATCCTTCAGCGCCTGCTCCGCGCTCCGTTCCGTCTGATCTTCCAGCAGCACCAGCAGCATCCCCAGCGTCACAAAAAACTTCTGCAGACTCCACACCTGCCCCAGCACCGGCCCATACGTCGAGTTGCCATGGACCAGCGGATGCAATCCAAAGCACGCAGCCCAGATCACAAACCCGCCCACAATCGCCACTCCGCCAATCCGCCCCCGGTGCAGCGTCCGCCGGAACGAGATCGCCGCCAGCAGGTACAGGCAGCAGAGCCCCCAGTACACCAGCCCCCGCAGGCTCCCCTTGCCCGCCAGCAGGATCATCGGCAGCCAGACCCAGGCGTGCATCCCTGCCACTCCCGCCAACATGCGCGGCCGCCTCCGCCAACGAAGCACCAGGTAAATCAACCCCACCGCAAAGCTCGACACGCAGATCCACACGTACGGCTTTGTCTCCTTCACCTCAAACCCATACAGCGTGCTCAGCACCAGCATCGGCGCCGCCGGGATCAGGAAGAAGGGAAACCCCGCTCGCCGTGGCCAAACCGTCCCTCGTGCCGCAAGCGAAAACGTCGCCCCCGCCAGCACGTACGCATCCAGCGCAACCACGTGCATAGCCCGCTGCAGTTGCTGCGATCCATGCAGCAGCGACACCGCCATCCCTTCCACCAGCACCAGGCTCAGCCCCAGCAGCCACAACTCCACCCGCTGTCCAGGATGACGGCGCATCAGCCACGCAAGGATCCCCATCAGGATCAGCATGGCGAAGAGGTCGGGAAGGGAAAGAAGTATCATCGGCGGAACCGCGGCAAGCTTGACCTCCTCGTGAGCATACCCTCGCTTTCTCTCCGCGCCCCGTTTATTTCTTCATCGCCCATCCACTCCGATAATCGCCCGATCCACTCACCCCTACTGCCCATCACTCGGCTTGCTCGCTCCCACCAGCTTCGGCTCGCTCACCGTCCCCAGCGTCTCAGCCTGCCCGGTGTTCGGCCGCTTCGACCTCGTATACGGCGCCAGCGTCTGCACCGCCCCCGTCTTCAGCGCCTGTTCGATCGCCTCCAGCACCCGCACATCCAGCATCCCTTCCTCGCCATCCGGCTCCGGATTCTTGCCGCTCAAAATGCACTCGGAAAAATACTTCAGCTCCCCGCCAAAGTGATCCGTCTTCCCAAACGTCTCCTTGCTCTTCTTCTTCCCAATCACCACCTGCTGCTCAATCGCCGCACCCACCTGGTACGCCGGATCGCTGAACAAGCTCCCCCTATGCCCCACAATCCGGTAGTCGTCGACATCCCCACCGTTGTAGCTCAGCACGAACGTCGCCACCCGGCTCCCCTCAAACTTCAGCGTCACCGCCACCGTGTCCTCAAACGTCTTCCCATTCGCGTCCACAAACCGCTCCGGGTCCGTACACACCCCTGTCGCAAACACCTCAATCGGCTCCGCCCCAAACAGGTTCCTCACCGCGTTGATCGGATAGGGCCCCATGTCGGACACCGGCCCCGCCCAGAACCCATGCTTCGCCCGGTGATTCTGCCCGCTTACCTGCTGCGAAAACGAGGACGCAAAAAACCGTACTGGCCCAATCACCCCGGCCCGCACCCGCTCAATCGCCTTCAGCGTCCCCGGCTCAAAGTGCAGCCGATAGGCCACCATCAGCTTCGCCCCCGTCTTCTCGCTCGCCGCGATCATCCGTTCGCACTCTGCCACGCTCACCGCCATCGGCTTCTCCAGCAGCAGGTGTACCCCGGCCTCCAGCGTCTTCACCGCATACTCCACGTGGTCGAAGTTCGGCGTCGCCAGATACACCGCGTCCACGTCCCCAGAGGCCAGCAGCCCATCCAGCTCGTCATAGCTGTAAATCTTGTCGATCCCATACATCGCTCCAACCTTCGCGGCCTTCTCCTCATGCCCCGTCACCAGCGCCACCATCTCGCTGTTGCCCGTATGCTCCACCCCCGGCATAAACTCTGCCTGAGAGATCCACCCCAGCCCCACCACCGCATACCGAACCTTACCGCTCGTCACAACCTTCGCCTGTGCCATCTGGAATCCCCCTCGGGCCTGACTTCTCGCCTCCCTTCGAAGGACGCTATCCCTGCTCCCCGAGATGCCAGCCCCCGCCATGCCACTTCCACCACACGACAAAGCACTCCCCTAAGCCCTTGCGGCAGGTCGCATCCCCCCATAGCCCACGCCTAAGTCCGCCGGCGGGCTGGCCTCAGTTCGTCTTCGGCGATCCCAGATCCAGCTTCTCGACCGATTCAGCCAGCGGGGTCGTCGTCTCGCTCCCGCGCGGAGCTCCCTGGTTCTCCCATCCCGGCAACGCCTGGCTCCCCGTAATCAAACGAGCCCCATCGTTCAGCGTCAGGTACGTCCACGCCCACTGCCGAAACACGGAAAACCGGCTCCGAAACCCAATCAGAAAGAAGATGTGCACCGTCAGCCAGGTCACCCACGCCGGGAACCCGCTCCACCGCCCATGGAACGGCCACTTGATGTCCGCCACCGCAGCCGACCGCCCAATCGTCGCCATATCCCCCTTGTCGAAGTAGTGGAACGGCTTGTTGTCCACCTTGCCCTCAATCTCCTGGCGGATGCGCTTTGCCGCAAACGCTCCCATCTGCATCGCCGGCTGCGCCACCCCCGGAACCTGCTTGCCGTTCTCCTCCACATGGGCCAGATCGCCGCACACAAACACATTCAGCAGCCCCTTCGGGTGCAGGAACCCATCCACCACCACGCAGCCCTTCTTATCCGTCTCCACCCCCAGCAGCTTGCCCAGCGGAGAAGCCTGCACCCCCGCCGCCCACAGCGTGCACACGGAAGCAATCCGCTCGTCCTTGATCATCACGTAGCCCGGCTGCACATCGGTCACATGCGCCCCCGTCCTCACCTTCACCCCCAAATCGTTCAGCTGCTCCAGCGCCTTCTCCTGCAGCTCCGCCGGATAGCTCGCCAGAATATGGGGCGACCCCTCCAAAATCAGCACCTGCGCCTGCGCCGGATCGATATGCCGAAAATCCTTCGTCATGTACAGCTTCGCAATGTCGGAGATCGCTCCCGCCAGCTCCACCCCCGTCGGCCCCCCGCCAATCACCACAAAGTTCAACGCCGGATGCGTCCCAGCCTCCAGCATCTGCCGCTCCGCCAGCTCAAACGCCAGCAGGACCCGCCGCCGTATCTCCGTCGCATCCTCCACCGTCTTCAGCCCCGGCGCAATCGCCGCCCACTCATCCTTGCCAAAGTAAGAATGCGTCGAACCCGTCGCCACAATCAGGTAGTCGTACTCCATCTCGGAGCCCGTCTTCAGCTTCACCCGGTTCCGCGCCGTGTCGAAGCCCACCGCCTCGTCCATCAGCACCTCCGTATTCTTCTGCTCCCGCAGAATCGACCGGATCGGCTGCGCAATATCCGCCGGCGAAAGCACCGCCAGCGCCACCTGGTACAGCAGCGGCTGAAACGTATGGTGGTTCCTCCGGTCGATCATCGTCACATCCACCGGCAGCTTCGCCAGGTGCTGCGCCGCCGTGATCCCCCCAAACCCGCCGCCAATCACCACCACCCGCTTCCGCACACTCCCTGTCATCCCCGCCGCGCCAGCCGCCATGCCACACTCCATTCGGTTTACGTATCTCTGTCATCAATGAGATGCACCCAAAGCGCCCATCGCTTCCACCCACACCCAGCAAGCCCCAGGAACGTGTCCGCTCCCAGCCCGGCAGCATTCCTGCCCCTCACTGCCGTTCACTGCCTCTTACTGCACTTCCCTGCTCCAAAACCACCCTTCCCTGCACCCCGCCCCCGAAACCCCGCGTCCCCACTGCCCCACCCCCCAATCCGTCCCACCCCCGTGCACACTTCCTGGTGCACTTTCACCACAACTCAATTTTTAAAGGTAAGAAAACGCAAATCCCCAACAAAGGCGCACCCCTCACCACAGCATCATGCTGTCACTCACCCACGTTAGCCACACCATTCACCATGGTTTGGACACCATCCACCACCACCATCCGCCATGGTGAGCCCTAAGGCGTATTCCACACCTCAGCCGTCGCCGTCCCCCGCGTCCCCACCGTCAGCAGCAGCTTCGTCTCCGTCGCCGTCCCGCTCAAAGTCACCGGCACAACGCTAACAACTCCATTCGAATCAGTGCTCAACGTGCTCACCTTCGTCGTCAGCACCGGCGCGGCCGGGCACCTTCCCTTCGCCGGACAAGCCACCGCCGCCGCCGTCACCGTCTGGTACACCGTCACCTGCGCCCCCGCGATCACATGCCCCTCCGTATCCCTCACCCCCGCCACCACCGGCGCCACCGCCCCACCCGTAGCCGCCTGCGCCCCCCCACTCGTCAATGCAATCAGCAGGTTAGCGCTTGAGACTCCCGTAGCCGTAAACGTCGCGCACGCCGAACTCCACGCACACCCCGTCGCCGAAGCCACCCCACCCGCCGCCAGCGGCCCCATCGTAGCCTGCATCCGCGCCACCCCCGCCCCATCCGCCGTACTTGAAGCACCCGCAAGCGCAATCCCCGCTCCCCCAGCCCAAATCACCGCCGCCCCGGCCCCCGGCGCTCCATTCTGCGTCGCCGTCACCTGCAGCGCCGTCGTAAACGTGGTCCCCTCAGCAAGATACGTCGCCGGATTCGCCGCATTCACACTCTCCTGATCGGACACCACCTGCAGCGGCACCGAAACACTCTGCGCCCCCGTGCTCGGATTCACTGTCGCCACCAGCGTCGCCGCCCCCGCCGTCACCCCTGCCACATTCGTCGCCGCCACCCCATCCGTGTCCGTTGAAACCGCACAAATCGCCGCCCCACACGCAATGAACTGCACCGCCCCCGCCCCCGTCCCGCCATTGCTGAACGAAACATTCATCCCCGCCACCGGCGTCGTCCCATCCGCCAGCGTCACCTTCACCCCAAACGCCGAACCCGCCGTAGCCCCCACCAAAACACTCGTCCCCGGCGCACTCACCACCGCAATCCGGTCTGGCTTCGCCACCGCATTCACCTGCGCCGTCACCGTCTGCGACCCCTCCGTCGCCAGCAGCGTAACCACCCCCGCCGAGACTGGCGTCACCGTCGTACTCGCCCCTCCATCACTCCCAGTAGTCACCGTACACGTCGCAGCCCCGCACACTCCAAACTCAACCGCCCCCGCCATGGTCGAAAACACCACATTTTTTCCCACCGCCGGCGTCGTCCCATCCGATTGAAACGCCCTCACCGCGAACGGCGTCGTCTCCTGCGTCCCCACGGTCGCGCTCGCCTCCGGTGCGCTCACCAGCTTCAGCACATCCTGCTGCACCACCCCGTTGACGCTCGCGGAAAGCGTCACTCCTCCACTGCTTGCGCTCACCGTCGAGGTCCCCGCGGCCTGCGGCGTCATCGTCACGGCCGCCATGCCATTCGCGTCGGTGGTCATCACGCATGGCGGCGTGGCGCACGCGCTGAGCGTCGCATTCCCAGCCGCAATCGCAAAGGTCACTGCTCGCCCGGCTATCGGCGTCACCCCATCCGCCTGCAGCACCTGTACCGCGAACGGCGGGGTCGCGGCAGTGCCCACCGCCACATTGCCGCTCGGAGCGCTCACTGTCTGCATCAACTCCGTCCGCGCGGCCACCGTAAAGCTGACCGTCGCGCTCACTGCTCCGTCCGTCACCTGGATCGTCACCGGCCCAGGCGCATTCGCCACCCCATATCCTGTCACTCGTCCCTGCGCGTCCGTTGCCGCATTTGCGTACGCGGTTGACCAGCCCGCAAACGCAAACGACCCCGTCGTCACCAGCAGCTCCACATAATCTCCTGCAGCCGGCGTCACTCCATCCGCCCCAATCACCTGCACCTGAAACAACGCCACATCCCCCACATGCGTTCCCACACCCGGAACCGACAACACATTGATCGTCTTGCTTCCGCCGCTCGCGTTGAAGGTAATCGTCTGGTTCAGCGTGGTGTACTGCGCCGTGACCACGATCGGCCCGGCGCGCAGCGGCGTCACCGTCGTCGTCAAAACGCCGTTGCCGTCCGTGTTGGCGATGCATCCCGCCACCCCGCCGCACGCCCCCAGCGACACCTGGTTCGTCGGCCCGTTCAGCGCCATCCGGCTGCTGGCGAGCGGACTCCCATCAGCCCCCACCACCCGCACGGAAAACGGTGTGTCGGCTGCCACGCCCACCCTCTGCATCCCAGTCGGCGCACTCAACACCGTCATATGGCCCGAGCTCACCGTGAATGTCACGCTCGCCGTCTGCGCCACCTGCCCAAACGTCGCCAGAATCGTAAACGTCCCCGCGCTCACCGAACCCACACTCACCGTCGCCGTTCCATCCGCAGCCGTATTCACCATGCAAGTCGCCGCATTACATGGATTCAGCACCGCTCCACCTGAAACCGCAAACGTCACCGCCTGATACGGATCCGGCGTCGCTCCATCCGACCGCAGCAGCAAAATCCCGAATGGCGTCGTCGATCCAACTGCGAGCGATGACGCCGGCGTCCGTGCCACCTGCATCAGGTCCGGCGTGTCGACCGCCGTAAAGCTCGCGCCCCGTTTCAGCGACCCATCGACCGCCTGCAACCTCACCGGACCGCTCTTGGTCGGCGTCACAAACACCCCCGCAGTCCCATCTGCCGCCGTCGTCACCGAGCACGTCGCCTGCAGGCAGCCGCTGAAGATCGCCGAGCCCGCCGGCACCGTAAACGTCACCACCCGCCCGGGGAGCCCCGTCGTTCCATCCGCCGCCACCACCTTCACCGCAAACGGAACCGCCGCCTGCGTCGAGGTAGCCAGGTTGCCGCTCGGCGCGCTCATCATCGTCAGCCCCGGGTCGCCCTGGATCGCCGTGAAGGTCGCCGTCTGTTTCAGCGTCCCATCCACCGCCTGCATCGTCACCGTGCCCGCCTGCAGCGGAGTAATCCCGGTCGATGCCATCCCCCCGGCATCCGTCGTCACGGTACACGTCGCTGCCCCGCATGCCGCCCACTGCCCCATATTTCCCGCGACCGAAAACACCACGCTCTCCCCGGCCACCGGCGTCTTCCCGTCCCCACCCACTACCTGCACGGAGAAGGCAGCCGGCGCGACATTCCCCACGTCAGCGCTCGCCTGCTGCGCGCTCACCAGCTTCATGCTGTTGGGCAGCGTGGAGGATGTGTCATACGTCAACGCCCCCGTCATCGTGCTTCGCGCCCCGCTTGAAATGTCCGCGATCACCACATCCACAGCCGTCTTATCCGTAGCCCCCGCCGCGGTCATCGTCGGCATCGTCACCACAATCGCCGTCGAGGTCCAGCTCGTCACCGCCGCCGTCACCCCATTCACCTTCACCTGGTTGCCCAGCCTGAAGCCCATCCCGGAGATCGTCACCGTCCCACCGTCGGCCGGAAGCCGTTCCGGCGAAACGCTATTCGCATAAAACACCCGCCCCTGGAACGCGAAGTCCGGACGGCCGTCCTGCCGTTGATCCGCAATCCCGATCGTCATCTGCGTCATCGTCCCCGTTGCCGCCGATACCGTCGTCGTCCCCAGCCCCAGCGCCTGGAACGCCGTCGGCGCCACCGCAAGCGACGGCAGATCCCACGATGGATGATCCGTCTGCGCATAGATCCCAATCGTCGGCATCATCTTGTGCGTCGTCGCAAAGCCCTGCTCGTCCAGCCCCGTCACCTCCACCGTCAGGCTGCGGTTCGGCCGCACCGTCACATTCAGGTAGGAGATATGACCATGCGGGCAGATCTGCCCGTTCCACCAGCCCGTCGCCGCAACCTGTGCCGGAGCCGCCGCCGTCCCGTCCAGCCCCGCGCCGCACGTCGCCGCCGCATCAGCCACCGTGAAGAACCCATACGAGTCCCCGTTATGCGTCGCCTGCCCCTGGGTCACCGTCTGTGGCATCGTGCCGGATGGAGCCACCGCACCCGCCGCATAGGGCTCCACACTGTGCGTCCCCACGTACAGCGGATTCACCGCCTCAGTCGAATCCACCATCGATTGCTGCGTCGTGCCATCCTGCAGCGGCACATACGCAATGTAGTAGTTCCCCAGCCATCCCGGGTCCATGGAGCCTTCGCTCGCCCTCTCGCTTGTATCCGCAACCACAAATGCCGACCGCAGATTCCGCCGGTACTTCGTGCCGGTCACGGCGGAGGCCTCCACCCACGGCTCCAGCGCGCCCGTCTGCGAGCTCTGCCGCTGCGCAATCACATTCACCCCGGCCATCGCCTGCCCTGCCGGAAACAACACCGTTCCGTACACCCCAACAGCCTGATCCAGGCTCACCTGCTTCCCCGCCGGCGGCTGCTGACCCACCGGGTTCGGGTACACCAGCACCATGGACGCAATATCGTCCGGCCGCAGTTGAAACGGGCTGGGCAGGCACTGGTACGTATACGGCCCGCAGATCACATCCAGCGGATGCATAATCGGCCAGTGCAGCGCCTGCTGGTAGGTCGGCGTCGGCGTCCCCGTAAACACGTTGTCGTTCGCCTGCGACCACGCCAGCCCAAGCACTCGCCCAAACACCCGCTCCAACTGGTACTGCACCTGAAGCTGCATCTCCGGAGCTGTCCCCGTGCACCGTCCATTGATCACAATCAGCGCGTGCAGAATGTATCCCGCCGGGTCAAACTGGTCCACGCTCTCCGTCACCGCATTCTGCCGGCAGCCGCTGGGATCGCTCGCCCCCCGCCCCAGCAGCAGGTCCGTCACAGACCCGTCCGCGTCATAGATCACCGCAATCGGCACGGCGCTCGCATTGGCACTCGACACGTCATCCGGAAACACCATCCCGCTCGTTCCCAGGTACACATTCGCGCTGCTCACATGCTCGGCCAGCGTTCCGCCCTTGGACACCGTAATGCTCGCGACCGGAAGATTCCATACCCCCGCCGCAGCCGCCACCAGCGCATCCGCCGCGCTGTGGTTCACCGCCGTGCTCAACGCCCCGGGATCGGTGTAGTACTTCAGGTTGCTCTGCGCCCAACGTACCGGAATCCCTTGGTATCCGGTGTAAAAGGGTGGCCCCGTCACATAGCGCGGTCCGCTCGCCAACGCCAGCATCGGCGCGGCCAGCATCAGCATCAAACCCAGCCATAGCCGCTCAACGCGCGACATGGGCGCTCCCACTGCTCGTCGTCAACAGCCCCAGAACCGAACTCAGCTTCGTCGCAGCCGAATACGCATTAGCCTGCACGGCCATTACCCCCGCATTGGCCAGCGGCGCAACCGCTCCCACCCATCCCTCCGCCGGCGCGCTCTCGCCATCCTGCCCCGGTTCCTCAATCGTCGCGGCGATCGTCCTTCCCCCACCCGCCAAGGCGGTCCTCACACCCGTCCCCGCAGCGCCCGCACCCTCCCCCGCCGCCGGGCTGATTGCCGCCGCACCCACCCGCGGCCGTAGCGAACCCTTCCTTACCGCGCTGCCACTCCCCACCACCGTCCTCACCGCCCGTGCCGCCAGCCAGCGCAGGTCCACCTGCGCCTCCGGAGCGTCCGTCGCCTTATCCACCGGCGCATCCCCATTCCCTCGGAAGAGGGGTTCATCCACGCCCGCCAGCAGAGGAATCGCCCCATCCGTCCCGCCCACCGGCGCACTCATCCCAGAGCTCCCACGAGCCGTCAGCAACATCAGAAACCTCTGGCCCACCCGATACCGCTCCGGCCCGCTCACCCAAAGCCCGGCCCACTCCCGCAACACATACGCGCCGTTCTTGGACACGCCTCGCACCGGCTGGTCCACGCGAAACTTCACATCCACATACCCGCTCGCATCCTCGCGGGTCACCCCCACCACCTCACCCGTAAAGATCACCCCCGCCCGCCCGGCCATCTCCAGTAGCACCGCCTGCGCACTCGCCGGCAGCGCGCTCTGCTGCCCTTGCGCCACGCCAAAGGGCAGAGCCACACCGAAAGACACCGCCGCCCCAACCACCCAGGCCAGCAGCCGCCGGCCGCGCACACAAGACAAGGTCACGTTACCTCCGCTCTACCCCTGTCTTCGTCAAGGGATAGAACACCGCGCCTTACTGTCCTGAATCGCTACACTGGCTCCTCAGACTTATTGAATCTCGGGGTAAAAATCGAAGAACGCATCGATGCTCAGCCGGAGCTGCGCCTCAATCTGCTCCCGGCTGCCTTCGAGCACATGCATCGTCACATGCGCCTCACTCCCGTTCTTCAGCTCAATCGGAGCCTCGCCCACCTTTGCCACCTCGTCCGCCGGAAGCAGCCGCATCCCGTACACCATCACCAGATTTGCCATTCCTCCATCCTTTCACCGATTTCCGCCGCCGCCCCCGGCCCCGCGCTTTGAATCCTTTCCCCTCCCCCGCGCATTTACACTAAAAGAAGCCCATGACTCTCCCATCCACCGCCCACTCCATCGAAACCCGCGACCTCGTCATCCTCGGCTCCGGCTGCTCCGGCCTCACTGCCGCCATCTACGCCGCCCGCTCCAATCTCAAGCCCCTCATCCTGGAAGGCCATGAGCCCGGCGGCCAGCTCTCCATCACCACCCTGGTTGAAAACTTCCCAGGCTGGCCCGAGGGCATCCAGGGCCCCGAGCTGATCGAAAACATGAAGAAGCAGGCCACCCGCTTCGGCGCCGAACTGCGCATGGCCCACCTCGCCGCCGCTGACTTCTCAGCCGCCGGCTCCGGCCCCATCAAGCTCAATCTCGGCGGGGAAGAGGTCCACACCCGCACCCTCATCATTGCCTCCGGAGCCTCCGCCCGCTGGCTTAATCTCCCCTCCGAGCAGGCCCTCATCGGCCACGGCGTCTCCTCCTGCGCCACCTGCGACGGCTTCTTCGCCTCCGGCAAGGAGATCGCCGTCATCGGCGGCGGCGACAGCGCCATGGAGGAAGCCCTCTTCCTCACTCGCTTCGCCTCCAAGGTCACCCTCATCAACCGCACGGAGAAATTCCGCGCCAGCCCCATCATGCTGGAGCGAGCCAAGGCCCACCCCCAGATCAAATTCCTCCACAACACCCTCGTCGAGGAAGTCCTCGGCGTCGAGGAAAAGGACGTCAAAGGCCTCCGCCTCCGCAACCGCGCCAACGGCGATGAATCCGTCCTCCCCGTCTCCTTCATGTTCCTCGGCATCGGCCATGAGCCCAACGCCAAGGCCTTCACCGGCTTGATGGACCTCGACCCCGACGGCTACATCCTCTGCAAGGACGACGTCTACTGCACTCTCAACGGAGAAGTTATCCCCGGCGTCTACGCCTGCGGCGACATCAAGGACCGCAAGTACCGCCAGGCCATCACCGCCGCCGGTTCCGGCTGCATGGCCGCGCTGGAAGTGGAAAAGTATCTGGAAGAGCACGGCCGCTAACCAGAAACTATCCCTCGCACGGCCTTTTTACCCATCGTGTTTACCCCACGGTCGTGCCCTGCAAGAAGTTGCGTGATGCCGATTCTTCATCGAATGTTGTACGTTTTCCGCAACCAGCGGTCGAAAATCGCGTCTAAACCAACTGCACCCACTCAGTACAAGTCGTTTGGAAGGATCTCTTTGCGCCTCTTTGCTCCCTTTGTACCCATAGCCCTGTTCTCCGTTGCCTCCGGGCTCTTCGCCCAGCAGCGTTCGGGCTCTGCGCCAATCCTTCCCGACGCCCCCTCGCAGGTCATGCTCGTCGCCGCCGCCCGGACCCCGAACGACGCCTCTTCCCAGCTCGCCTCCATCGACGAGGACCCCGCCCTCGGCGCGTTCTCCAGCTCGCTCGCCCCCGCCAGCCTCTACGATTTCTCGCTCGCCCCCTCCACCGGCTACCAGCAGTCCGACGCTCAGGCAGCCAAACAAAGCGACCAGAAAAGCAAGAAGAAGCCCGGCTACGTCGGCGAAGACAAGGACGAGAACGGCAACCCCATCCCGCTCAACCGCCAGCAACCCAAGCGCATCCTGGGCTTCATGCCCAACTACCGCACCGTCGCCGCCGGTTCCGCCGTCCATCCTCCAGGCTGGAAGTACAACTTCAAGGTCGCCACCCGCCAGTCGTTTGACTACTCATCCTTCATCTTCCTTGGCATCACCTCCCTCTCGGCGGAAGGCATCAACTCCCACCCCGCCCTCGGCAAGGGACCCCACGGCTTCTACAGCTACACCTGGCGCGGCCTCCTCGATAAGACTGACGGCACCTACCTCAGTGCCTTCGTCCTCTCCAGCGCCCTTCGCGAGGACACCCGCTACTACCCCCTCGGCGACGGCCACCGCGTCCTCACTCGCGCGTTGTACGTCATCAGCCGCCAGGGCGTTGCCCGTGACTACACCGGCCACAACGTCTTCAACATGGCCGGACTTGGCGGCAAGGTCCTCACCCAGTACATCTCCCGCTCGTACTACCCCGCCGGCTCCTCGGACCTCTCCGTCCTCGCCACCAAGTTTGCCTACGCCTCCATGCGCGATATCGGCTTCTCCGCCATCCGCGAGTTCTACCCCGACATCGCCGCTCATTACATCCGCAAACATCGCGAAAAGATGGCCGCCATCGCCGCCCAGGACGCCGCAGCAGCAGCCGCCAACCAGGGCAACCCCGCCACCCCCATCCAACCCAAACCCTGACCGTCTGCGTCAGTCACGGGAATATAATTCACTCATGGCGACCATCCAGATCCCTGCCGAGCTTGAGCAATCGGTTCAGCAGCTAGCCGATCGTCTCGGCTTTGCTAAAGAGGACTTCGTGCGCGATGCCATCGAGCAGCGCCTCGCGGAATACGACGAAGAGCCTGTCCTGACCGAAGCCCAGATCGCCCACATGCACGAAAGCATCGCCCAGCTTGACCGCGGTGAAGCGCTAGACGGTGAACAGGTACTTAACGCTTGGTACGCCAGAGTTTCTGCCAAGCTAGCGGCCAGATGAGCCGTTTCTTCATCACGCCGGACGCCTCCGCGGATCTTGATGACATCGACGCGTACTTGGATTCCGTCCCCTTCGCTCCTGCCAAACGCATCTCCAAAGAAATCTTTGAAACCATCCTGGCAGTGGCCGATGCCCCCTTCCTGGGCACCGCTCACTCCAGTCTCACGCTGCTCTTCGGCAGAGAAGTTCGGAGCCGCCCCGTTCACCCGTACCGCATCTTCTACACCGTTGCCGGCCCAACTCCAGAGATCATCGCGATTCTCCATGGTGCCCGCGATCAGCATGCAATCCTGTCCAAACGAGCATTTTGAGCCATGCTCAAATCCCTCACCCTCCTCCCGGAACGCATCGCCGACCCCTCCGCCTACCCCTTCTCCGTCCCCGCCATCGCCTCCCTCACCCGCCTCAATCTTCATGCCCGTGTCATCTGTTTCGCCGGTGAAAACGGCACCGGCAAATCCACCCTCCTCGAATCCATCGCCGCCCACATCGGCTTCGGCCGCGAGGGCGGCAATCGCAACTTCACTAACGAGTCCACCGACTCCGTCCACGCCACCGAACCGCTCACCCGCGCCCTCCGCCTCAGCTTCGACAAGCGCTCCGGCGAAGGCTTCTACTTCCGCGCCGAAAGCCTCTACAACATCGCTTCGCACCTGGATGAACTCGACAGTGACCCGACGCTGCTCGGACCGCCGGTCCTTGACGCCTACGGCGGCATCTCCCTCCACGACCGCTCCCACGGCGAAACCTTCTTCACCGTCCTCCACCACAAGTTCCGCCGCTCCGGCCTCTTCCTCCTCGACGAACCCGAAGCCGCCCTCTCCCCCCAGCGCCAGCTCGCCCTCCTCGCCCTCATCCACAACACCCTCGCCGACTACCGCGACGCCCAGTTCATCCTCTCCACCCACTCCCTCATCCTCCTCGGCTACCCCGGAGCCCAGATCCTCTCCTTTGACGGCGGCCATATCCACGAGATCCCCTACCAGGACACCGAATCCTTCCGGATCACCCAACGCTTCCTCAACCACCCCCAGCCCATGCTCGAAGAACTCTTCCGCCCCGCCGAGGACGACGAAGAAGACGCCACCCTCCCGCTCTTCCCACGCCCCTGACCGCGCGCATCTATGGAACAATGCCTCAACTCCATTCCCTTTGAGGCCCGCGTGCTGAACCGCATCATCCCCATCCTCCTTCTAGCCGCCGTCCCCGTCCTCGCCCAGTCGCTCGACCGCAACGGCCAGCACATCCTCATCGAGCCCTACGCCCCCAACATCATCCGTGTCACCCTCTCCCTCCTCCCCGCCGAAACCCTCGCCCCTCCCGGCCCCGGCTTCCTCGCCACCCCCGCCAACCAAACCTCCTGGACCCACACCTCCACCCCCGAAGGTTCCGACCTCTACCGATCCCCACGCCTCACCGTTCGCCTCGCCCCCGCGCACCACCCCACTCCCGCCGACAAGCTCCCAGACACCGCCGCCTTCTTCTCAGGCTCCGTCCCCGGCACCCAGATCGATTTCTCCCTCCCCGACGGCACACCCCTTACCTCCCTCGACGGCTGGCAGATGGCCACCCTCAACCAGAAGGACGACACCCTCAAAAACGCCCGCGGCATCCTCCCCGCGGACCTGCCCCTCTTCACCGTCGGCGCGTCCTTCCGATCCTCTGACGACGAGCACTACTTCGGCCTCGGCCAGAACCAGGAAGGCTTCCTCGATCACCGTCAGCGTCCCATCACCTGCGCCGCCAACTACCTTGCACCCGCCTCCCCCACCTGGTGCGTCCCCTTCCTCGTCACCAACAAGGGCTACGCCATCCTCTGGGACAACCCCTCCTCCACCACCATCGCCCCCGCCTTCGACGGCGAAACTCGCTGGACCTCCACCCTCGGCCGCCGCGTCTCCTTCTTCCTCATCGCCGGCCGCACCACGGACGAGCTCTACGCCGGCTACCGCCTCCTCACCGGCGTCACCCCCATGCTCCCCAAGGCCGCCTACGGCTTCATCCAGTGCAAGCAGCGCTACCGCACCCAGGCCGAGGTCCTCGCCGTCGCCAAGGGCTACCGCGACCGCCACCTCCCGCTCGACATGATCGTCGTCGACTGGTTCTACTACACCCAGATGGGCCAATATGACTTCAAGCCCAACGACTGGCCCGACCCCGCCGCCATGAACCGCCAGCTCCACGCCCAGAACATCCAGAGCATGATCTCCGTCTGGCCCCGCTTCGCCCCCGGCTCCCGCTACTATGACGACCTCGTCAGCAAGGGCTGGCTCGAACACTTCCCCGCCAGCTCCCCCACCCCCGACAACCCCGGCCAATCCAGGCCCGTAGACGGCCTCCCCTACGACAAAGCCGGCTCGGACCTCGACACCACCAACCCCGAAGCCGCCCGCTGGTGGTGGAAGCTCATCCACGACAACATCGCCAGCCAGGGCTTCGACTACTTCTGGGCCGACGAAACCGAACCCGACCTCCCGCCCGACGGAGCCTACTTCCACATCGGGCCCGGCACCCAATACCTCAACGTCTACCCCACCTTCCACCTCGCCGCCATCGAGGACGGCGTCCGCCGCGAAGGCACCCGCCCGGACCAGCAGGGCCACCGCGCCCTCATCCTCTCCCGCGACGCCTACATCGGCGCCCAGCGCAACGCCGCCACCTTCTGGACCTCCGACATCTCCCCCACCTGGGACACCCTCCGCCGCCAGATCCCCACCACCCTCAACGTCGCCGCCTCCGGCATCGCCTACACCGGCAACGATATCGGCGGCTGGCAGGACCTCCCCGCCGTCCACATCCCCGCCCACAAGCCCTTACTCTCACCAGAAGGCGCCCGCGACGTCGTCCACCATGACGACGACTACCCCGAGCTCTACACCCGCTGGTTCCAGTACGGCACCTTCCTCCCCACCATGCGCACCCACGGCACCCGCACCGCAAACGAAGTCTGGAGCTACGGCCCCGAAGCTCAGCCCATCCTCGAAAAATACCTTCGACTCCGCTACACCCTCATGCCGTACCTTTACTCCCTCGGCTGGTTCACCCACCAGACCGGCGCACCCTTCCTCCGAGCCCTCTTCATGGACTTCCCCGCCGACCCGGCCGTCCTCGACGACCGCGTCAGTACCACCGAATACATGTTCGGCCCCGCCCTCCTCGTAGCCCCGGTCACCGAGCAAGGCGCAACCTCCCGCAAGGTCTACCTCCCCGCCGGCCACGACTGGTACAACTACTGGACCAACCAGCGTTACCCCGGCGGCCAGACCATCACCGTCTCCGCCCCCATCGACACCATCCCCCTCTTCGTCAAGGCAGGCTCCATCCTCCCCCTCGGAGCCCCCGTAGAAAGCACCCACGACCTCCAACCCCTCGCCGCCATCCGCGTCTACCCCGGCGCAGACGCCACCTTCACCCTCTACAACGACGACGGCCAAACCTACGCCTACGAACAAGGCGACCACCGCATCACCACCTACACCTGGAACGACCACACCCACTCCCTCACCCACACCGGCCCCACCCCACCAGCCCTCAACGAAAAAACCCTCCTCCAAATCATCCACGAGACCGGCCCACAGCCACGTTGAGCCAAGCCAACCACCTTACCCACGCCGATCCCCGCATATAATCCACCCATGGCCGCCATCCATATACCCGACGCCCTCGACCACTCCCTTCAACGGGCCGCCGATGAACTTGGCCAGCCAAAAGAAGCGCTCATTCACGATCTCCTCCAGCAGCATGTGGAGGAGTACCTCGACCCAGAACTCACAGAGGCGCAGATCGCCCGCATGCGGGAGAGCATCGCACAGCTCAATCGCGGCGAAATCGTCACCAGTGAAGAAGTCGAGGCCAGGTTCGCCGCCTGGCGAAGCGAGCGCGACGCCCGGTGAGCCGTTTCTATCTCTCCACCCAGGCCGATGCTGACCTCGCGGAGATCCTTGAATACCTGAACCGCCTCCCTGACGCCTACGCCAACCGCATCTCAGGTTCGCTCGAAGCTATGCTCTTTGCCATAGGACGCCAACCCTACCTCGGATCCCCTCACAGTAAGTTCACTTGCCTCCTCGCGGAGGAAGTTCGCAGCCGAATCGTCGCGCCGTACCGTATCTTCTACCGCATGACCGGCGAAGTCACAGAGATCTTCGCCCTCCTGCACACGGCCAGAAACATCGGCGAGATCCTCGCTGAACGCCTGCACTAACCCACCCGCCAGCCGCATCTAAATCCCATCACGAAGCCATACGGAGCGACCACCATGCAATACAAGACCCTCGGCAACACCGGCCTTCTCGTCTCCACTCTCTGCCTCGGCACCATGACCTTCTCCCCCGGCGAAGGCGTCTGGAAGACCATCGCCGGCGTCGATCAACCCCTCGCCGATGACCTCATCAAGCGCTCCCTCGAAGCCGGCATCAACTTCTTCGATACCGCCGACGTCTACTCCAACGGCGAGTCCGAAACTATCCTCGGCCAGTCCTTCAAAAACCTCTCCACCGCCCGCAAGGACGTCGTCATCGCCACCAAGGCCTACTCCCGCATGGGGCCCGGCCGCAACGACGTCGGAGCCTCCCGCGGCCACATCATGGACGCCGTCGAAGCCTCCCTCAAGCGCCTCCAGACCGACCACATCGATCTCTATCAGATCCACGCCACCGACTCCGTCACCCCCCTCGAAGAAACTCTCCGCGCCCTCGACGACCTCGTCCGCCAGGGCAAAGTACGCTACATCGGCTGCTCCAACTGGGCCGCCTGGCGCATCGCCAAATCGGACGGCATCTCCGACCGCCTCCACTTCCCCCGCATGGCCACCGTTCAGGCCTACTACTCGATCGCCGGCCGCGACCTCGAACGCGAGATCGTCCCCTACCTCGAATCCGAAAAGACTGGCCTCCTCGTCTGGAGCCCTCTCGCCGGCGGCCTCCTCTCCGGCAAATTCTCCCGCGATAACCAGAAGCCCGAAGGCTCCCGCCGCTCCGGCTTCGACTTCCCCATCGTCGACAAAGAGCGCACTTGGCGCATCCTGGACGTCATGACCCCCATCGCCGCCGCCCACGGCTGCACCCCCGCCCGCATCGCCCTCGCCTGGCTCCTCACCCGCCCCGCCGTCACCTCCGTCATCCTCGGCGCCAAGCGCATGGACCAGCTCGAAGACAACCTCGCCGCCGCCGACCTCAAGCTCAGCGAAGCTGAGCTCAAGCAGCTCGATGAAGTCAGCGCCCTCCCCCCTGAGTACCCAGGATGGATGATCCCCTTCCAGGGCCTCGACCGCCTCGAATACGTCAAACGCTGGTAGCCAGACAAAAGTATCATCCTTCCGCGAAGCAGGAGGACCTGCTGTCGCTCTTGCAGTTGTCTCTGAGATAGGTCCGGGCTTCAGCCCGGACACTCAAATCCTCCCACCAACCCCCATCCTGAGCGGCCACCCCGGCAGTCTTATCGCGGGGTGGTCGACGAAGGACCCGCCTCTGAATCTGTCCCACTCTTCACCCCTGTAGCCCTCACTTCAGCCCCGGCAGCCACCCATGCAGCCGCATCCAGCTCCCCAGCATCGTCGGCCAGATCGCGAGCGCCGGATAACTCCCCGCCAGCCCGGTCCCATGCGGCCCCTGCTCAAACAGATGCATCTCCGCCGAAACCCCCGCCCGCGTCAGCGCCTCATAAAACACCACGCTGGATAGCACCGGCACCGACTGGTCCGTCTGCGTCGCATACAAAAAGTACGGTGGCGTCTCCTTCGTCACATGCTTCTCCGGCGACATCTCCTCCCGCAACGCAGCCGTCGCATTCTCCCCCAGCAAATCCTTCATCGACCCCGGCCTCGCCACCTTCGCATCCAGCGACAACCCACCATAGGACGAGATCGCAAAGTCCGGCCTATCGCTCACCCGGTCCACCGCATCCCCCTGCGCCATCCCCGCGTCAAAGTGCGTCCCCAGGATCCCCACCATGTGCCCGCCAGCCGAAAACCCCCATACCCCAATCCTCCCCGGCGCCACCCCATACTCCTTCGCATGGCTCCTCACCCACCGCACCGCCCGCTCCCCATCCAGGATCGGCGCAGGATAGTGGTATCGCGGCGCCAGCCGATAGCTCAGCACAAACGCACTCACCCCCTGCAGGTTCAGCCACTCCGCAATCCGCGTCCCTTCCTTGTCATACGCCAGATGGTTATACCCTCCACCCGGACACACAATCACGGCAGTATGAAGCCCGTCCGCCATCTTCGCATCCGGCGACGCCCCAAAAAACTCAAGCGCGGGCTTATCCTCCGCCTGCTCCCCCACCGCCCCCGGAGCCCCACCTTCCCAAAGCAAAATCCGCTGCCCATGCGGCACCTCATCTCCCGGCGACTTCACCGCCGGAAGCTGCGCCCCCATCACCGGACAAACCAAAAGACCCGCCAGCACCAGCTTTTTCATAGAAAACCATTCCCCCATGGAACCCCCTTATACGGGATGCCCACAACCCCTCGCAACCAGGACGGGTGCCCCATCCTTCTTCGCAGCTCCATCGCGAAATAGGAAGGGGTATCGAGCGAAGCTCGACCGCCTTCTCTCCCTCAAGCAATCAGCCCTGTGCCCCATCGTCCGCCGCTAACGTGGGCATCGCCAAAGGCGGCCGCCTTCTTCCCCGTGACCGATAATGCCTCATGGAACCAAGCGCCTTCACCCGTCTCTTCCCGCACCTGTACCACCTCACCTTCACCTCCAACCTCCCCAGCATCCGCCAACACGGCCTTCGCAGCACCCGCGACCTCGCCACCCTCTACTCCTTCACCCCCGAAGAACGCACCGCCGTCTTTGAACGCCGCCGCTGCATCCAGTCCCTCCACGGCATCGACATCCGCGACCAGGCCCCCATGCCCGAGTCCAAACTCAAATCCTGCCTCGTCCGCATCTCCATCCCGGACTGGCTCGACCTCATGAACTCCAAAATCTTCTTCTCCCTCTCCGAAGAAAAAGCCCGCGCCTTCGCCGCCCGCTACGCCGACTACCCCAACACCCTCTTCCAGGTCGATACCGCCGCCCTCCTCGCAACCCACGCCGCCGAATCCACCCTCTGCCGCATCAACTCCGGCATCTTCGTCCCCAACCCCACCCCCCGCGGCCGCGACTCCTTCATCCCCCTCGCCGCCTACGACTACAGAAAGAAACGCGACACCCCCGCCGAACTCACCGTCACCACCCCCATCCCCAACTTCCCCCAAATCTCCACCATCCTCCCTTAGCCCACGCACCCGCTAAACTCAGACATAGATGTCCATCGCCGCCAACCTCACCCACATCCACGAAGAAATCGCCGCCGCCGCCGCCCGCGCCCACCGCGACCCCTCAGAGATCGCCCTCATGGCCGTCTCCAAGCTCCACCCCGTCGACCTCCTCTTCGAAGCCCACGCCGCCGGCCAGCGTCTCTTCGGCGAAAACCGCGTCCAGGAGTGGCAGCAAAAATCCGAAACCGCCGCCTCCCTCCAAGACATCCGAGTCCACCTCATCGGCCCCCTCCAATCCAACAAATCCACCCGCGCCGCAGAGCTCTTCCACTCCATCGACACCGTCGACTCCCTCAAGCTCGCCCAGCGCCTCAACACCGCCGCCCAGGCCCTCGGCAAACGCCTCCCCATCTACCTCGAAATCAAGCTCTCCCCCGAAGAGTCCAAGCACGGCCTCCCTCCCGAAGAACTCCCCGCCCTCCTCCAAGCCCTGCCCCCCCTCAAGCACCTCATCCCCATCGGCCTCATGACCGTCCCCCCCTGGCCCGCCGACGTCTCCAACGCCGGCGAAGAAGCCCGCCCCTACTTCCGCGAACTTCGCCGTCTCCGCGACCAAGCCGTCCAGACCATCCCCACCCTCACCGGCCTCTCCATGGGCATGTCCAACGACTTCCCCGCCGCCATCGAAGAGGGCAGCACCTGCATCCGCATCGGCACCGCCATCTTCGGCCGCCGCACAGTACAAGTCACGAAGTGACCGCCCCACGCGCAGTGGGCCCGTCCGGCAGGACCCAGCCTTATTTGCCCGTGACCTTCCCTTCCGGCCCCATCGTCATCGGCTTCCCATCCTCGCTCTTGATCTCCACATGCTCCAGCCCAACCGTCGCATACCCCACCTGAAACCCCTTCTTCGCCTGGAGACTCACGTTCTTCAGCGTGATATCCACCACCGGCGACTCCGGCAGCCCCACAATCACTCCCGCCCAGTCACTGTTCACGCTCTTCACATTCTCAATATGGATCCCGTGAAAGTGCGGCGTCAGCCGAGTCACCGGCGCAGCCTCCACCGGTCCCTCCGGCATCACCTTCGGGTAGTACTCACTCACCAGGATCGACGTCCGCACATCGTCCATCGTAATGTCCTTGAACGTCAGATCGCTCGTATCCGCGCCCCGGTCCCGGTTCGCCTTGATCCGAATCCCCTGGTCCGTCCCCTTGAAGCTGATTCGTTCCGCATGCACATGCTGCACCCCACCCGCAATCTCGCTCCCAATTGAAAGCCCATGCCCCGCCTCAAACTGGCAGTCCGTAATCGTAATATCCGTGCTCGGCGCATCCGGCCCCGGCGAGTTGATCGCCCCGCTCTTGATCGCGATATCGTCATCCCCCACACTCGCAAAGTAGTGGTCAATCGTAATGTGGCTGCTGCTGAACGGGTCCAGCCCATCCGTGTTCGGAGCCCCACGCTGCGGAGCCAATATCCGCAGATGACTGAACGTCAGATGATCCGAGTAATACGGCACCACCTGCCAGAACCCCCCATTCTGAATCGTGATCTCCTTCACCGTCACATGCTTCGAGTGGTCGATCAGCAACAGCATCGGCCTCGGATGATCCGTCCCCAGCACGCCCGAATCCTTGACCCCCTTCACATAGTCCCACCACACCTGCCCCCGCCCGTCGATCACCCCGCCCCCCGTAATCGTCACCCCATCCGCGTTCACCACATACAGCATCGGCAGCACCGTCTTCTGCCGCATCAGCGTCGCCGCCCCATAGTCCCCACGGTCCACCGACCCCAACAACTTCGCATCCTTCTCCACATCCAGCGTCACCCCGCTCTTCACCTCCAGCGGCCCCGTCACAAACTCCCCGCCGGCCAGCTTCACCGTCCCCTTCGCCGGGGAGCAAGCATCGATCGCCTTCTGAATCGCCGCCGTATCCTTGGTCGCGCCATCGCCCTTCGCCCCGTACGCCCGCACATCGCAGACCTTCCCCTGCGCCCCAGCCACGCCCGCCATCGCCGCCACCAACACCAATCCCAAACCCTTCATCGCACGCTCCCAGTCGAAATTCACACCCGGACATCGTACCCCAATGGTCAGACCACTGGCTTCCTCATTTCCTGCCGATAAGACATCCACAAGCAGGTCAATCCCGGAGGCACAACCCATGGCCCAGCTCTACACCCACTCCCCCAACCCGGAACAGCGCACCGAAACCCGTTACCCCATGCAGGGCGAAGCCGAAATCCTCAAGGATGGCGCACCCCTCTTCCGCGGCCGCGTCCTCAACATCTCCCCCTCCGGCTGCTACATCCAGACCCGCGACTACCTCCACCTCAGCCCCTGCACCCGCGTCGAAATCGAACTCATGGTCGGCGGCAAAATCGTCCCCATCGCCGCCGAGGTCCGCTTCTCCAGCCCCAACGCCGGCGTAGGATTCCGCTTTCTGGAAGCCGACCGCGCCATCCAGTCCATCCTCGACGGCATCCTCGTCAACCTGCGCTTCCAGCAGCAGG
Source organism: uncultured Acidobacteriaceae bacterium (assembly GCA_964242025.1). Classification (GTDB taxonomy): domain Bacteria; phylum Acidobacteriota; class Terriglobia; order Terriglobales; family Acidobacteriaceae; genus Edaphobacter. The sequence goes on along the minus strand of CAXSZW010000020.1, from coordinate 18,438 downwards.
AAGACCCCGCCCACGCCTCACCCCCCACCCTCTCCCTCACCCCGCACACCCATCACCACCGCAGCACCGGCACCAGGCTCGAGTAATCATCCGTCCAAACCCTCAAACCCACCGGCACCGCAATCCCCTGCGCCCGAGCCATCGCCTCCGGCTGCGCAAAGAAATCAGCGTGCCCCACCAGCACCCACACCGATTCACTCTGCTGCTTCTTCACATCCTCCATCACCCGCACTGACCGCGCCTCCAGCCCACTCACCTCCGCCAGCCGTGCCACCTCCGGTGCCAGATTCAAAAACTGGTTCGACACATGGAACGCCATCACCCCACCCGGAGCCATCTGCCGCTGATACACCCGCATCGCCTCAACGGTGAGCAAGTGCAGCGGAATTGCATCCCCTGAAAACGCATCCACCACCAGCACATCGAATCCCTGTGGGCTCTCCCCCGCCAGCAAAGCCCTTCCATCCCCCGTCGCAACGGTCACGACAGCCCCACTCTGCCGCATAGACGTAAACAGGTGCCGCGCAATCGGCTCCACCGCCGGGTTGATCTCATAAAACCGCACTGATCCCCCCGCCCGCCCATACGCCGCCATCGTCCCCGCCCCCAGCCCCACCACCCCAATTCGCGCCGCCTTACCCGCACAGCAGTTCCTCACCGCCACCCCCACACCCGCATCCTCCGCATAGTACGTCGTCGGCACCCGGTCCCTCTCCGGCGTCAGCACCTGCGACCCATGCACCACCGTCCCATGCATCAACTCCCGCATAGGCGCGCCTTCGGGCGTCACCGTCTCCACCACCTCCAGCGTCCCGTAGAAGTTCCTCACCGCCACCAGCGCATGTTCCGCCGTCCTCGCCTCCAACCGAGCCACCAGCACCACCGCCGCCACACACCCCGCTGCCCACCCAATCCTTGGCACCCACCCCTCATCCCAGCTCACCGCCAGCACCACCGCCGCCGTCGCCAGAAACGCCAGCGCCAGATCGTAGTTCCCATCGAACACCAGCGGCGCAACAATCCCCACCAGGAACGACCCCGCCGCCCCACCCGCCGCCACCATCAGGTAGAACAAGGTCGCCTCATCCGCACGCTCCGGCCGCAATCGGTACGTCTCCCCATGACAGAACACGCAAGCCACCAGCAGCTCAAAGCAGAACAACCCCACCGCCAGCCAGATCGGCACCGCAAACGCCGGATTCCGCATCAGGTACCCCAGCGACACCAGCATCACCGCCAGCAACCTCACCACCACCCATCGCCGGTACATCCCCGCAAACTCAAACGTCCCCACAAACGAAAGCAGATAAGCCGCCAGCGGAATCACCCAAAGCAGCGGAATCGCCGCCACATTCCGCGTCAGGTACTCCGTCACCGCGCAAAGCTGCACGGACGCCACCATCGGCAGCAAAAACCACATCACCCGCGCCCGCGCCGAACTCCGCACCCCCTCGCTTACCCCCTCCGCAAGCCGCCCCACCCCCCGCACCCGCCAGGCCAGCCGCCCTGACATCCCCGCGAACACCACCACCCCCGCAAACCAAAGCACCCTCTGCCCTCGCAGCGTCACATGCGGCTCCACCACCGCCGGATACAGCACAAGCGCCGCCAGCGAAGCCCCATTCGACAACGCAAACAACCCATACGGCACTGCCCGCCGCTCCGTCCGCGCAAACCACACCTGCAGCAGCGGAGTCGTCGCCCCCAGCAGACAAAACGGCACCCCCACCGACCCCGCCAGCGCCGCAAAAATCCGCACTACCGGCCCACCCCAACCAATTCCCGCTCCAAGCCCCCCAAACGCCCACCCCGCCGCCGCCCCCACCGCACAAACCAGCAGCCCACCATGGACCCACACACGTCCCGAACCACCCCGGCTCATCCAGTGCGCATACCCATACCCCACCAGTAGCGCCGTCTGAAAAAACACCAGGCACACCATCCAAACCGCGGACGAACCCCCAAACACCGGCAGCAACTGCTTCGCCGCCATCGGCTCACACAAAAACAGCAGAAACGACGCCGCCACCACCGCCCCGCCGTACCAAACCTTCGCACCGGACATCCCGCCACCATACCGCAATCCCACCTCCGCAGCCCCACCCCTGCCCCAAAGGCCCCTCGCCCTCCCCGCCGCCCCGCCGATAACCCTGAAATGTCCGAGTCCAACTCCGCCGCCGCGCTGACCCCGGAACAAGCCGCGGCACCCACCCCCACCGCAGATTCCATCGAGTGCCGCATGGCCGAGCGCTTCGACGTCGATGGCGAAGCCCAGGTCGCCGCCTCGGACGGTTCCGCCGTCTTTCGCGGCCACATCGTCAATCTCAGCCTCACCGGCTGCTTTATCGGCACCATCGCTTACATCAAGCTCGCCCCCGGCACCCCCGTCGATCTCACCTTCCACCTCAACGGCTTCGAAGGCCCCAAACAATTCCAGATCCACGCCGAAGCCCGCTTCTCCAAACCCCGCCAGGGCATCGGCTTCCGCTTCCTCCGCATGACCCCCGTCCTCCAGCAGGCCCTCGACACCATCATCGCCGCCCTCGAAGCCGCAAAGAAATAGGGGCCCGCCATCGCAGGCGAACCCCTAACCCAACCAGCAGCAGTAAACTACTTCGCCGCAGCCTCAATCTCCGCCCACTCCGCCTCGCTCAGCGAAACCTCCGCCGCCTTCACATTCTCCTCCAGGTGCTCCACCGAGCTCGTCCCCGGAATCGGCAGAATCACCGGCGAGTGCTGCAGCAGCCACGCCAGCGAAAGCTGACTCACCGTCGCCCCATGCTGCTTGGCCGCCGTATCCAGCTTCCCGCCCGGCTTCGCCAGCTCACCCGCCGCCACCGGATACCACGGAATAAACGCGATATTGTGCTTCGTGCAATACTCCACCACGTCCTCATGCTTCCGGTCGCCCAGGTTGTACTGGTTCTGCACGCTCACAATCTCCACAACCTTCCGAGCCTGCTCAATCTCGTGCGGCTTCACCTCGCTCAGCCCCACATGCTTGATCTTGCCCGCCTTCTGCAGCTTCGCAATCGCGCCAAGCGAATCCTCCACCGGCACCTTCGGATCGATCCGGTGCAGCTGCCACAAATCAATCGCGTCCGTCTTCAAAAAGCGCAGGCTCATCTCCACCTGCTGCGTCAGATACTCCGGACGACCCACCGGCAGCCACTTGTTCGGCCCCTGCCGCGTCAACCCGCCCTTCGTAGCAATCACCACACCCTTTGCATACGGCGAAAGCGCCTCGCCAATTAACTGTTCACTCACATCCGGCCCATACGCATCCGCCGTATCGATGAAGTTCACCCCCAACTCCACCGCCCGCTGCAGCACCTTCTTCGCGCTCTCCGGGTCCTTCGGCGGACCCCACACGCCCTCGCCTGTAATCCGCATCGCACCAAATCCCAGACGGTTTACTTCCAGATCGCCGCCAAGCTTGAACGTCTTCGCCACAGTAGTCATGCTCAATTCGATGCCGCCCCCACCAAAACGTCGCCCGTTTTCTCCGTCCTTTCACGCCGTGAAAGCACCATCGTCTCCCCCTCCGCCAGCACCTTCACCCTCCCCTCCAACCCCCGCCGCCGCGCCTCCGCCATCAGCCTTACCGGAGGCTCCTCCATCGGCTCCCGCCCCAGCCGGAACGTCCCAAAGTGCATCGGCACCATCCGCTCCGCCCCCACATCCACAAACCCCTGCAACCCCTCCTCCGGACTCGTATGCACCGCCCGGTAACTATCCGGAAAATAAGCCCCAATCGGCATCAGCGCCACCTCCACCGGCCCCAGCCTCCGCCCAATCTTCGCAAACCCCGGGAAATAAGCCGTGTCCCCGGAGTGATACACCGTGTGCCCCCCACCCTCCACCACATACCCGCCATACCCACGATGCGTATCCGTAAACATCCGCGCCCCCCAGTGCTTACACGGCGTCAGCGTCACCTTCAGCCCCGCCACCTCGGTCCCATCCCACCAGTCCAGCGTCTTCACCTCGCTGAACCCCAACCCCTTCACCAGGTCCTCCACCCCCTTCGGCACCACCGCCACCGGCCCCCGCCCCGTCAGCCGCTTCGTCGCTCTCGCCACCCGGCGCAGCGTCGGACGATTCAGATGATCCATATGCGCATGCGTCAGCAGCACCGCATCGATCGCCGGCAGGTCCTCCACCCTCACTCCCGCCCGCCGTTGCCGCCGCATCAGGATCAGCCGCGTCGCAAACACCGGATCGATCAGCAAATTCCTCCCACCCAGTCCCACCAGGAACGAGGAATGCCCCAGAAACATCACCGACCCCTCCCCTTCGCCCACCGCCACCGGCCTCCCCGGCGTCCCCGTCATCGGCTTCGCATGACTCTCCCGCACCAGCCGCCATAACTGCCCCAGCTTCGCCACTCGCCCTCGCCTCACACGCTTCATACTTCATCCGATGCAGGAAATCTCCCGCCGATTCCTCCCTCCCCGGCGACGCCACCCCCCTCAACCCGCATCTACCCATGCAGGCACAGCACGGCGCCCGAACCCTGAATCCCCGGCCCGGAGATCCCATGACCCCACAGACGCCCCAACCCTCCGCCCCGTTCCCCGGCAACGTCTCCGCCAAGCTCAACCCCGCCGGCCCCGGCCCCGCCGCCAACCCGGACCCCAAGGACCACACCGTCGCCCACGTCGACCCCCTCCGACAGCGCATCTGGGACCACGTCTCCCACACCCCGCTTCACAATCTCTGGGACTTCCAGGGCGTCTCCCCGGTCGCCGTCGTCAAGCGCACCGTCCACTCCTTCAATGAGGACAACCTCCTCTCCCGCGCCGCCGAACTCGGCTACTACTTCCTCTTCGCCCTCTTCCCAACCCTCGTCACTGCCTCCGCCATCCTCGGCCTCGTCGTCCGCAACGGCGACCTCTACCTCAAACTCCTCAACTACCTCGCCCTCGTCGTCCCCCCGGACGCCTTCAAGCTCGTCCTTGAAACCTTCAACCAGACCACCACCCACTCCTCCGGCGGCAAGCTCATCTTCGGCCTCGCCGCAGGCCTCTGGGCCGCCTCCGTCGGCTTCTCCGCCATTCAGGACACCCTCAACATCGTCTATAAAGTCAAGGAAACCCGGCCCTATTGGAAGGTCAAAGGCGGGGCCATCCTCGTCACCGTCCTGCTCTCCGCCATCGTGGTCCTCATCCTCAGCTCCATGTTCACCGGAGCCTTCAGCGCCCACTGGCTTTACGATCACATCGCCGCCCGCCAGTTCACCTTCTCCCACCACTTCGCCCTCGCCGCAGACGGCATTGCGCGCTTCGTCGCCTGGTCCATTGCCGCCCTGCTCTGCGTCCTGCTCTTCGCCGTCATCTATTACTTCGCCCCCGACGTCAAAAACAAGCACTGGCGCTGGTTCACCCCCGGAGCCGCCGTCGGCATCGGCGGCTGGGTTCTGGCCTCCATCAGCCTCCGCATCTACCTCCATTACTTCAACAGCTACTCCGTCACCTACGGCTCCCTTGGAGCAGTCATCATCCTCTTGACCTGGTTCTACATCACCGGCCTTATGCTCCTCCTCGGCGCGGAAATCAATTCAGAAATCGAAGCCGCCGCCGCCGAGTGCCGTCTCAAAAGCGAAGGCGCCATCCCCCAGCACGCCACCACAGACGCCTCCACCCCCATCCACTCCACGCCCTAACCTGCCCGGCCGAGGTACTACGGTGTGGGGTGCCGCCCGCCCCACACCGCCCTCACATCGTCAACCACCGGCACCAGCGCCAGCACAATCATCACCGTCGCCAGCGGAAGCGTCGTCAGAAACCCCAGCCGCTTGAACCCCAGCGCACCCGCCACGCCCCCCAGAAAAAACAGCCCCACCAGACCGCTCAGCAGCCGCAGCTTCACCCAGTTCGGCTGCACCTGCGGCGCATCCACCTGACGATTCCAGTACAACCACTTCCCCAACTCAATCCCGATATCGGTCACCATCCCCGTCACATGGGTCGTCCGTATCTCGGCATGGGAGATCTTCGTGATAATCGCATTCTGCAGCCCCATCGTGAAGCACAGCAGCATCACCGTCGCCGGCACAAACATCCAGTGATGCTCGCGCAGGTGCCCACCCGTCAGCCCGAACACCACCAGTAACCCCGCCTCCACCAGCAGCGGTGCCGCAAACACGCTCTCAGACGACCGCCGCCGCCCCCAGTTCACCATCACCGCCGTACACGCCGCCCCGCTCACAAACGAAATCAGCGCCCCAGCCCCGGACAGCGCCAGCCCGAACTCATGCAGCGCCACATCATCTGCCATCGCAGACACAATCCCGGACATGTGCGACGTGTACTGCTGCACCGCCAGATACCCGCCCGCGTTCGTGGCTCCGGCGATAAATGCCAGGTATCCCGCCAGTCCCTCGTTCGCCCGCTTCGTCCGGTCTCGTTGCGTCAGCGTCCGTAGATAGTGGATCGGCATCGGTTGCGACCAGTCCCAGGTAACTTTCAGCAGAGTACCAAAGTAGGGTATTCGCCACGGCAAAAGGGGCTGGCCGATACAAGCCTAACCCCTTTCATTTCAAATTTTTACATCATTCAATACCCTGGGATGGCACTACTTCGTCATTGGCTTCAAAATCTCATCCATCCGATCCGGAGTACCCGCAACCCGCTCCAGCCACGGAAACTTCTCCCCCCCGTGGTAGTCCATCTTCACCACCTTGTAGAACCCCGTATTCTCCACGATGAACTCAATCGGCGTCTGCGAAGTCTTCCCCTCCTGAATCGCCGTCCGCAGCACGCCCGTCCCGAACGCCCGCCCATTCACCGCCACAATCTTCATCCCCGGCCCAAACCCCGCCTTGTAAGCCAGCCCATTCATCTCCACATCCAGTACCCCGCCCGTCCCATTCACCCGCATCCCCAGCGAATACCACGTATCCACCCGCCCCCCATTCGCCCCGCTCGCCATCGCACTCCACGAGTTCATCGTGTCCTTGTAAACCAGCTTGTACCCGCCATTCGCGATGCCCCCCAGCGGAGCCGCGGCCACCGTCGCATCCAGCCGCTCCTTCAGGAACCCGGCCCAATCGTTCGGCACCACCGCATTCAAACCCGCCACCACATCCTCGAACGTATACGGCACCACCTTCGGCCCCGTATTCCCCCCCAGCCCGTGGAACGCCGCCACAAAGTCGTTCAACGTCTTCTTCCCATTCGTCTTCATCCGGATCGTCGTATCCACATCCAGCCACACCAGCTCGCCCTGGTCATAAAAGTCCGTCGCCAGCCGCCAGTTGTCATAAGGCCCGCCAACCGAGTACAGCACCTGCGCCATCCGAGCCGTATCCTGCAAGTCGCGCCACGTCCGCCCCGGCCTGTGGTCATACTCCGCCGCATACGTCGCCAGCCGGTCCCGATACTGCTCCGGCGTCCAGATCCCACTTCGGGCCGTCAGCACATCTCCCAGGTACTCCGTCAGCCCCTCATACACCCACAGCAGATCCCCCACCATCGGCACCTGGTAGTTCGGTGTCGCCAGCCCCGCCGGCCGCCTGTACTTCCCATTCCAGCTATGCGTAAACTCATGCGGCAGCAGCAGCCCATCCAGCACAAACGCCTGGTCGCTCACAAACGTATCCGGCGCCACACGGTCGTCGCTGGACTGATGATGTTCCAACCCAAAGTGGCTCGTCTCATCGCTCAACGTCACCAGGAAGTGATACGCCCCATAGTGCCTGCTCTTGTACAGCGCCCCCGTCTCCCGTACCAGCTTGGAAAACTGATCGATATGTGCCTGTGAAATGGCAATATCCTCCGGCCCATCCCCCGCCATATCCAGGAAGTGCTTCGGCTCCACCTCGGGAGCCAGCGCCACCTCACGGAAGAACTGCCCCGTCAGCACCGGAGAGTCCACCAGCTGCTCCAGCGACACCTCCTTGAACCCAACCTGATCCCCCGCCGCGGCGCTCCCCCCGCCATTCACCGGCTCCAGTGCCGTCCCATAGTGCCACCCCTCCGGAAGCGTCACACTTGGCTTCACCATCACGTCGCTCGCCTTCATCGTCGGCCCGCTATACGGATACAGCACCACCGTATTCCAGCTCAGCATCGCTAGGCTCTGGCTCGTCGACCCACCCGCCGTAAACCCGCCCCCCGTCGCCGCCGTGATGAAGTCCATCTTCACCTGCAGCTCCGTCACCCCGCTTGGCACGGTCACGTGGTAGCTGTACATCTCCACCGGGTCCCGTTCCCACTTCACCGGCTGCCCATTCGCCGTAATAAAGAGTCCCGCCTGGTTATTGATCGGCCCATCCGGCATATGCTCCCCCGGAATCCACTCCGGGTACACCAGCGTCACCGCCCCAGCCGACACCGGAATCGTCTCCGTCGCATGCAAAATCTTCTTCGGCGCATCCCGCAGGTCCACGCTCAACGTGATCGGCCCCGTCTGCCCCATCGCCACCCCACCCACCAAACACGCCGACAATCCCAATCCCGCGACCACGCCAACAACCTTCATCCCAATCTCCTCAAAAGCTCACGTCCAACGCTCCCCAAAGTCTACAACCCCATCCGCGCCTAAACTAACAACTGAGAACTCACCACTGACATCTGCCTCTATGTCCTCCGTCCACACCTTCCAATTCGTCTTCCTCCTCCTCCTCCTCTTCGTCGCGGCCTTCACCCTCCTCGCCCGCCGCCTCAACATCGCATACCCCATCGTCCTCGTCGTCGCCGGCCTCGGCATCTCCTTCGTCCCCCACATCCCCCGCATCCCCCTCAACCCCGATCTCGTCTTCCTCATCTTCCTCCCGCCCCTCCTCTTCTCCTCTGCCTGGGCCACCTCCTGGCGCGAGCTCCGCCGCAACGCCCTCTCCATCGGCCTGCTCGCCTTCGGCCTCGTCGCCTTCACCGTCTTCGCCGTCGCCGAATTCTCCGACCGCTTCATCACCGCACTCGATTGGAAGTCCGGCTTCATCCTCGGTGCCGTCGTCGCTGCAACCGACGCCATCGCCGCCTCCTCCATCGCCAGCTCCCTCGGCCTCCCCCACCGCATCGTCGACATCCTCGAAGGCGAATCCCTCCTCAACGACGCCACCGCCCTCCTCGCCCTCGAGTTCGGCCTCCAGCTCCTCCTCCAGGGCAGCACCCCCACCCCCCTCCACGCCCTCGGACGACTCCTCTGGCTCGTCGTCATCGGCTCCGCCCTCGGCTTCATCCTCGGCTGGATCGTCACCCGCCTCAGCCCTTACATTGACGACGGCCCCATCCAGATCGTCATCTCCCTCATCCTCCCCTACGCCGCATACCTCGCCGGCGAATCCGTCCACGCCTCCGGAGTCTTCGCCACCGTCGCCGCCGGCCTCTTCGTCAGCCGACAGGGCCCCACCATCTTCTCCGCCCAGGTCCGACTCCAGCTCAACAGCGTCTGGGACGCCCTCACCTTCCTCCTCAACGGCGTCGTCTTCATCCTCATCGGCCTTCAGCTCCCCATCATCCTCGCTGAAATCCGCGGCGCCTACTCCTGGCCCACCCTCCTCCTCTACGGCGCCGTCTTCTCTGCCGTCCTCATCGCCCTCCGCCTCATCTGGGTCTTCCCCGCCGCGCACCTCTCCCACTTCGTCCGAACCCGCTTCTTCGGCTCCAAAGAGTCCCTCCCCAGCCCCCGTTCCGTCTTCGTCATCGGATGGACCGGCATGCGCGGCGTCATCGCCCTCGCCGCCGCCATCTCCCTCCCCCAGACCCTCGGCGATGGCTCCCCCTTCGCCGCCCGCTCCCTCATCCTCTTCCTTGCCTTCTGCGTCATCCTCGTCACCCTCGTCCTCCAGGGCCTCACCCTCCCCCCACTCATTCGCGCCCTCAGCCTCTCCTCCATCCAGGGCCGCAATGAGGAAGAATGCAACGCCCGCCGCCTCGTCCTCCAGTCCGCCATCGACCACCTAGAGCAATCCCGCACGTCGGAAGAAAGCGACTCCTTCAACCACATCTACGAGGACCTCCTCCACCGCTATCGGCACCGCCTCGCAGCCGTCGGCGGCCCCACCGAAGCCGACCCCGGCCACCGCCTCGACAACGCCACCTACCAGCGCCTCCGCTCCATCGCCGCCTCCGCCGTCCAGACCGAACGCCGCACCATGATCACCCTTCGCAACCAGGGCCAACTCTCCGACGAAAGCCTCCGCACCATGGAACGCGAACTCGACCTCCTCGAATCCCGCTACCAATCCTCCACCCTCGACTAACCCATGCTGGCGCGGTCCCGCAACCCACCGCGCAACACGCAACAGAACCACCCCTTAATCCGGAAGTTGCCGAAAACCCCGTTTTCCGTTCGCGACGCGCGGGTGATTGAAAGACAAATGCCATCCTGACCCCGCCCTTCCAGCGCCTCAACCCCAAGCGCTGAAGGCGCGAAATATACCAGCCTAGGGCGAAGCCCTAGGTCACCCATCCCCGCACACTCTCATCCTGAGCGGGGGTCCCGCAGCCCCACCGCGAGACCCCCGACGAAGGACCAGCCTCAAACCCCCTTATCACCCATAACCGCGTTTCGCGTGAATCTCGCCCTCGCTGGAGGGCACCGCCTCAGCCGTGCCATAGATGCACTTGCCTCTGAGATAGGTCGGGGCTTCAGCCCCGACATCCACCCACCCACACCTCACCTCCCCATCCTGAGCGGCCTCCCCGCAGTCCACCGCGGGGAGGTCGACGAAGGACCCGCTTTTGAATCCCTCATTGCCCATAACGCCGTTTTCCGCGAACCCAGCCTCAACAGTGTTTAGCCCGTATGACTCACCAGATCGCCGTGACTCCGTTGTTCTTCACCGCTTCGCAGATATAAGCGGCATTACGCTCAACGTCGTCTCCTCCGATATGCGGTCGGTCGGTGCCAGGGCCAAGCTCATAGGTTTGAGTCGCCAGTCGCGGATGAAAATCAACGCGAAGTCTCCAGTAAGCCGAGTCAATACCCGGAGCGTCGGATCGAGCGATCAGGAAACTGACGGTGCTGCATTTAGGAGATTTCTGGAAGGCCGCCGGTAAGTTTTGAGCGAAGCTGCGCTCCTGTTCAACAGCTTCACGTTTACAAGCGACTTCTCTATCAGGGCTACAAATAAGATTCTTCATGGCCGCCGCGCTTGACCATGCTTCGTCATAAACGATGGTGCGCTGTCGTGATGCCGTTGAGCATCCGAACAACGACAGTACGCCAAATGTGCAGGTCAAGAACCCACAGCTCACCAGCTTCTTGATCGAAATGCTAACCGTCATCCGTACACACCCCGCTGACATTGTAAGCATCCTTCCGTAAAGTCGGTGTTTTCGGAAACTACACCTTCGCCCGCCGTCCCCTCCCGCCACCACCGTCAAGCCTCCGGGACAGAACGGCACTTCAGTCTCACCAGCCCTCAACTCCTCTCATCGATGTCTTGCTTAAGGGCACGGCTTCAGCCGTGCCATTCACGACCTCACGACATCCACATCCTGAGCGACGAAGGACCGTCCTCATTCCCATTCCGGCACAAACAATCTTCAACAATCCCCCTCAAATCCCTCCAAACCACCCTCCAAAACCCCAGCAAATCCCCATGTCAACCCCCCAACCCACCTAACCCCAACATTCCAAACGACATCCCCATGTCACATCCACCCCGCTCAATCCCGTACAATTAACTCATCCCCAAAACACCCGGGAGCCCACAGACTTAGAAGCGTGTCGATACAGGCCTAAGTCCTTTCCTTTCAAATTTTTACATCAAACCACCCCGGGTAGGGGGAGAGCACACTCATGTCCGAATCCATCCAGCAATCCGAACCAAAACGCTTCCAGTGCCGCCACATCCTCACCAACGGCAACCAGTGCCGCGCCGTCTGCCTCCGCGGAGAAGACTTCTGCTACTTCCACCACACCACCCGCCGCCCCATCGCCAATCCCACCGAACGCAAGGGCCGCCGCGCCTCCTTCACCCTTCCCCTCGTCGAAGACCGCGCCTCCATCCAGCTCGCCATCGCCCAGATCCTCTGCCGCATCGCCTCCAACGACCTCGACCCCCGCCGCGCCGGCCTCCTCCTCTACGGCCTCCAGATCGCCAGCATCAACCTCCCCAGACTCCCCACCCCCACCGCCCAGTCCGAACCCGAACCCACCGTCGAAGAGGTCATCCAGCACCCCGACCATGGCCCCATCGCCCCCCAACAGGACTTTGCCACCCGCCCCACCTCCGGCAAAAAGGACCTCGAACAGATCCTCATGGAACAGTGGGCCCGCGACGAACAGCAAGAAGCCGAAGCCGAAGCCGCCCAAGCCCCCTTCATCCTCGAAAACCTCCAAGCCGTAGCCGCAGCCCCCAACCCGACCCCGCCCACTCTTCCCTATTCCCTACTCCCTATTCCCTCTCCTCTCAACCGCCCCCCCAGATACCCCATCAGCACCGCCTTATACTCCCGCACCAGCTCGCCCCTCTCCCCCCCGCTCGCCTCCACGTAGATCGGGTGCAGGCTCTTCAACACCTGCACCGTCACGTTCGCCACCCGCCGGGCCTCGTCCTCCCCCATCTCCGTCCGCCGCTCCCGAAAGATGACCGCCAGCCGCTCCCGCAGCCGGTTCCTCTTCGGTGCCCCCGGCCCGCCCAGCGTCGGCAGAAACGCCGGACGCCGCTCCATCTGCTCCAGAATCGTCTCCACCAGACGATCCACCAGCTCTTCCACGCTCAGCCCCGCCGCCTCCTCCACCAGCGGCCTCCACCGCACCTCAATCTCCTCCACATACTGCTGCCGCAGCGCCTGCACCAGCTCTTCCTTGTTCGGGAAATACTGGTACAGCGTCCCAATCGACCCGACCGCCCGCTCCGCGATCGCCGTCATCGTCGCCGCCTCGTACCCCACCTCCGTCATCACCGCCGCCGCCGCCTCCAGCAGCGCTGCCACCCGCCGCTCCCCCCGCCCCTGCTGCGGAGCCCGTCTCGTAGTTGACATAGGTGAGGACACCCTCATATTCTAGGCACAGACCGGACATGAGGCCACCCTCATATTTCCACCCTCCACGACCCGCCTCTTCGAGACCACCCACCCATGAAAAACTTCTCCCACGCCTGGCGAGCCCTCCGCCACCGAAACTTCCAGCTCTTCTTCGTCGGCCAGGGCATCTCCGTCATGGGAAACTGGATGACCCGCCTCGCCACCAGCTGGCTCGTCTACCGCCTCACCCACTCCGTCCTCATGCTCGGCATCGTCGCCTTCGCCGGCCAGATCATCTCCTTCGCCCTCGGCCCCGTCGCCGGCGTCTGGGTCGAACGCCTCAACCGCCGCAAGCTCCTCGTCTGCACCCAGGCCGCCGGAGCCGTGCAGTCGCTCGCCCTCGCCGCCCTCACCCTCACCCACGTCATCACCCTCTGGCAGGTCATCGCTCTCACCGCCGTCCAGGGCCTCATCAATGCACTGGACATGCCCGGCCGCCAGTCCTTCCTCATCCAGATGGTCGAAGACCGTGACGACCTCTCCAACGCCATCGCCATCAACTCCTCCATGGCCAACAGTGCCCGGCTCCTCGGCCCTGCCCTCGCCGGCCTCATCATCGCCGCGACCAATGAGGGCTGGTGCTTCCTCATCGACGGCGTCAGTTACATCGCCGTCATCGCCTCCCTCCTCGCCATGCGCATCACCCCCTCCGAGCGGCGCCGCCACACCGCCACCATGCTCCAGCAGATACGCGAGGGCTGGGACTACGTCAGCACCTTCCGCCCTGTCCGAACCCACCTTCTCCTCGTCGCCTTCGGCAGCCTCATGGGCTACTCCTATACCGTCCTGCTCCCCATCTTCGCCGCCCAGGTCCTCCACGGCGGGGCCTCCACCCTCGGCTGGCTCACCGGAGCCTCCGGAGTCGGAGCCCTTACCTCCGCCCTCTCGCTCACCCTCCGCAAATCCGTCGTCGGCCTCACCCGCATGGTCCAGATCGCCTCCGCCACCCTCGGCGCCTCGCTCATCCTCCTCGGCCTGTCCAGAACCCTTTGGATCTCGCTCATCCTCATGGCGCTCGTCGGCTTCGGCCTCATGCAGACCTCCGCTGCCTGCAACACCATCATCCAGTCCCTCGTCCCGGACGATAAGCGCGCCCGCGTCATGAGCTACTACACCATGGCCTTTGCCGGCGCCGCACCCTTCGGCAGCCTCTTCGCCGGCATTCTCGCCCACCGCATCGGAGCACCCCACACCGTCTTCGTCACCGGCACCTGCTGCCTCCTCGCCGCCGTCTGGTTCACCCTCGAACTCCCCAAAATCCGTCCCATCATGCGCCCCGTCTACCAGCGCGCCGGCCTCCTCCCCGCCACCGAAGCCTGACCGCGCAAAGACAACCAGACTTACTTCACGCCATTCGATGGATTCCAAGACCCCTGCAGCTTTCGCACGTAAAGAATCTGCCCCGTGTGATACGCATTATGCGTGGAAATATTGGCCAGCGTCGGAGCCCACCGCGCAAGATCCGCGTCCGAGGCATGCGCCACCAGGTCCTCCAACGAGGTCATCACCTCATCCAGGTCATGCACCGTCTTCGACCAGGTCGCCGCGTCGAAGTCATTGAACGTCTCATCATTGTTGCCCGGAGCCTTTGGCACTGCCATATTCTTGAACCTCGCCAGCGCCCGCGAATCCCAAAACCACAAGTGGTACGTCAGCATCCCCACCGAGTGGTTCGCATTCGGATCCATCTTGCCCGCCCCATTGGCCGGAGTCCACTTGGCCTGCTCCGCGCTGAGCCCCGCCACCGCCGTGTTCACCGGCACAAACCACTCCGCCTTGTCATGCGAAGAATGTAGCTGTTCCAGCAGAGTCGACCGAAGCGTAGCAGGCGTCGGTGCACTCTGCGCAATTGCACTCCCCGCAACCACACCCATCAAAAGAAGAGTCCGAACCATCACAGAACCTCGATTCACCAACACACGCGCAACGCCAAACAGCTTACCCGATTGGGGCGGGAATTGTTGCGGACATGACCATTGAGTTGGCCGACCAACAGCATACCTGCACTTACAAATTTCTGCGAGTGGGATAGCCAAACTTTTGATCACTTGGAACGGGAATCTTATTGAAGGTGCCACAAGGGCATTGAACTAAGAGGTTGTTTCGAACTTGCAATAGGTTGTAAAGATCAGGTCCTGCTACCCCTTTGCCTAAAACACAGCCACACCCTGCGCAGATAAGATCTTCGTTTCCCACTCCTGCAAAGGCCGGGCAGACGCCGGAGCGCATCAAGGTGGATGAGCCACTCGGAGTGCCAACACTCAATACAGTTCGTTTTCGGGGCGCTTGCTGGGCGTTGGTGACAAAATTAGCACTCGCATTGTCCATGACATTCGCTTTTCTATGAAGAATCCGACTGAGGAGCACTGCCACTTCACCCGCTGCTGCATCATTAATAAACCGCTCAGTTGGCCAAGAAATGACTTGGTCACTCGGGGGCCAAATCTTTCGGAAACTTCGTGCGCTCTTAAGTGCTTCGATCTTCAACAGAAGATCGGAAGGAAAGGTGCTGACGTGGATCAGGAGTCGGCCCAATCCTAGAAGGGTGGTTTGAGCGTTCTTAGGACCAACTTCCACGCTGCCGCGTTGGTCTAATCGGATTGCAAAGTGATGATAGCCGGTATGCCATAACTCGCCATGATAAGGAGCAATATAAATTGTCCAGTGTGGTGGTGGCGTCAATCGGTTCATAAGATGGCGACGGTCCGGCTCGGGTATAGCAACCTCACTACGCGCTAGGAACTCCGCCGTAATCGTTGACTTGGAGGCCCAAGCAGCAAGATTCGCTAGACCATCTTTGGAAAGCTCCACTTCTTCGCCATTCACCAAAGGTCGCAAAATTGGTTTCGCTGTTTCGTCAAGAGCACTCATCCAACCGTCATTGCAGTACTTCGCATTTGTGCGTCCAAGGCTTCCGCAAACGACCTTCACAGTCTTAGTGTTCGCGGCCCCGTTTCGCACTCGAACGTCTTTCTCAACACGCATGATTTGCTCCAAACTTCGCGGCGTATGGACGAGCGCTCCTTCAGTAAAGATATCGAGGTGCTTGTCCTTCTCTCGTCTAGGGAGAAGTTCCTTCAGCCAGTCGGAAAATATGTGTTCTTTAGTTAGGCCCTTTTTACCGCAAAATATGCACCTTCCAGGTACAAAGGATTCACTGCCGTCTGTAGAGAGAGTGTTTTCTGTCATTGCCGAACGATCTCCTAAGCCGAAATGAGAGCGGTGTTATACCGCACCTTCGCTTTCGCTCCGCTACTCCTTCTTCCCTTCCTTCTCCATCACCTTCGCTACCCACCCCTCGTACGTCAGCCTGTCCTTCAACCGCTGCGCATCCCCGTACGGCAGAACCGTCAACTCTTCCCGTTTCGGCACTGGATATCCCGTCCCCAACGCCTGCAACCCACCCTCCCGATCCTCACGGATATACCCCTTGGACATATCCGCGCCCTTCTCCTGAACCCACTGGCTCACATGCGTCGTCGGCATCGCCGCAATATCCTTCGCCGTCCAGTTCGCGAAGTGGATCTGCTCATTCAGCCACGCAACACTCGGCCGCTCCACCCACGCCGTCCGATGGCTCATCCCCGGATCAACATGCGTCGTAAACATCGTCTGCTTCGGGCCGCCCAGCGCCAGCGCCTTCTCCCGAACCTGCTCAAACCACTCCGGCCCCCGGTGCGGAATATCCATCACCGTATCCTGCGACCCGTTCACCACGAACATCGGGCCCCGCTCTGCATTCAGCGCATACACCACCGCCCCTCGCTCATCCGGCCCATTCCCCAGCGCCTTCAGCGCGTGCCACGGAGGCCCCTGGCATGGCAGCGTGCTCGTGTCGAAGCTCTTCCCCCCATCCTCCGCATCGTCGAACGTTCCACCCCCACTCAGCAGCACCGCATGGGCATGAAGCTCCTTCGGATCGCTCCAGATTGCCCCCGCAATCCCACTCACAAACGATCCCATCGAATACCCCACCGTCGCAATTCGCTTCGGATCGACCTCCGGCCGCGATGCCAGATAAGCTACCCCCTGCATCTCGTCCACCTGCATCAGCCCCGCCAGCCGCTGCCCAAAGCGCGCATGAAACTCATCCGCATCCACCCCCTCCGGCGCCGGCTGAATCTTGTCATGCGAGCTCGCATGACTCTTCCCCTCGATATTCCGCTCCCCCTCACCGATCGGGTCATACGTCACCACCTCCGCCCCCGCCTCCGCGAACATCATCCCGCTGTACACCGCGTACCACGTGTACTTGTCGCCGGAGTGCCCATTCACCACCACAATCCCCGGCAGCTTCCCGCTGTAATGCACCGGACGATACACAATCGCCGGCACCAGCATCCCCTCCAGCGTCTGGTACGTCACCTTCTCCGCCACCACCTCGCCCGGAATCGGCTCGAAGCTCCCCCACGTCTTCGCCTCCAGCGCAGGCAGTGTCCTCGGCACAAACAACGCCTCCCGCATCTGCCCCCGCCACTTCCCAAACTGATCCTTCTGGCTACTCCCAGCCGCCACCACCCCCGTCCGCGCCACACCGAGCGCGAGCCCCATCCCAACCGCACACGTCACCACAAAAGACGCTGGTCCTTGCCCACGATACCCATACCTTGCTCCACACTTTCGCCACCATCCACCACACCGTGTCTTCATGGTCAAAGCTTACAACCCCACCCCTTAAACCTGTCCCCTATCCCTGATCCCTGGCCCTTCCCGTACACTACCCCCAACCCATGACCCTCTACGCCATCGTCCTCGGTCTCATCGTCCTGACGCTCCTCACCGTCTCCCTCGCCCGCGTCTCCAAGGTCAAAACCAAGGCCGATTACCTCGTCGCAGGCCGCTCCCTGCCCGCCTTCGTCCTCGTCTTCACTCTCCTAAGTAGTTGGATCGGCTCAGGCTCCCTCCTAGGCGGCGCGGAGAACGCCTACCGCCACGGCTTTGCCGCCCTCTGGCAGGGAGGCGGCGGCTGGGCCGGCCTGCTCCTCATCTACTTCATCGCCCCTCGCGCCCGCAAATTCGCCCAGTACACCATCCCGGACCTCCTTGAAGCCCGCTACTCCCAGACCGCCCGCGTCCTCGGCGTGATCGCCGTTCTCTTCACCTACACCGCCATCACCAGCTACCAGTTCGTCGGCGGCGGCGACATCCTCCACCTCATCTTCCCCCAACTCACCGCCACCCACGGCCAGTTCATCATCGCCGCTTTCGTCATTGTTTTCACTGCGATAGCCGGCATGTCCTCCGTCGCGTACATGGACGTCGCCATCGGCCTCCTCGCCACCATCACCATGCTGATCACCCTGCCGGTCCTCATTATCCGAGCGGGAGGCTGGCACGCCGTCCACGCCGCCCTGCCCGCCACCCACTTCCAGCCCCTCGGCGACCTCTCTTTCCTCCAGGCCCTCGAGCTCTTCCTCCCCACCTGCCTCCTCCTCCTCGGCAACCAGTCCATGTACCA
>CAXSZW010000019.1:19741-55136 GCA_964242025.1 uncultured Acidobacteriaceae bacterium | reverse complement strand
GCTGGAAGAGGATAACCGCCTCATCGTCCATGCTGCTGCGAACGCACAACGAGCCACCGATTGCATCCTCGGGGAAACCTTCGAGGAAAAGACCCAGACCGCCGACCGCGCAAACGACGAAGAACTCGCGGAGGTTGCGGCATGAAAACCGTTCTCGACATTCTGCAAAAGGCCGGAGGTTGGCACCACGGCCTACATCTTCACATCGAGAACCCGCCTTTTATGGCGTTGGTCATCGAGGCCACCGACGAGTCCGGCCCATGCGGGCTTCCCGCCCTCTCTGTCTGTCACTACGGAGAACAGAACGGCGATGCCATGCGCGACCCCGAAATGTGCTTCGAGCTTGGCTTTGCCGGGGGCTCACACCTCAACCCCTTCTATTGGCGCAATGATTACGCGGGCATCGAGCAGTGGAGCCGCTTCATTCGCGACGCTCATTACTGCTACCACACGCAGCTACACGCCGAGCATGAGCGCTTCGCCAAGTTGTGGGACAAGAACCTGCGACAGCAGGGCTTCGCCGATGCCTTCGAGCGGCAGCGAAAGCAACACGCCTAACCCAAGTTTCCCGCCTACGAAGCGGAGACAGGGCAGCGTGTCCGCTTTACAACCCCGACCTCCAACCACAGCCCAAGGAGCGCATCATGCAGAACAGCAGCGAATTCCAATACATCGCCCTCGACCAGCTTTTTGAATCCAAGACCAACCCACGCAAGACGTTCGACCAGAAGAAGCTGGAGGAACTGGCCGAGTCCATCCGGTCAGGCGGACTGATCCAGCCCATCGTCGTGCGCCCAAAAGACAATGCCTTCGAGATCGTTGCAGGTGCAAGGCGCTTCCGTGCAGGACAGCTTGCCGAACAGTTCTCACTCCCCGCCCGCATCAAGGAACTCACGGATGCCCAGGCCCTTGAGTGGCAGCTTGTCGAGAACTCGCAGCGTGAAGACGTACACCCTTACGAAGAGGCACAAGGCTTTCAGAGATTGCTTGACCTTCCGGGCTACGACGTTGCCGCGTTGGTCGAGAAGTCCGGCAAAAGTGCCAGCCACATCTATGCAAAGCTGAGTCTGTTGCAGCTTATCCCCGCAGTAGCCGAGGCATTCCAGCAAGAGCGCATCACCGCCAGCCATGCAGCGTTGATTGCGCGCCTGCCGCAGGAGCATCAGGCCGATGCGTTCGACAACTGCTGGCGCAAGGACTGGCAGGACAAGGAAGCGCACCTGCTTCCAGCCAAGCACCTGAGCGGGTGGATACAGACCAACCTTTACCTAAACCTTACCGACGCTCCATTCGACCGCGAAGACCCAAGCCTGATTCCAACCGCCGGAGCTTGCGTCACTTGCCCAAGGCGGAGCGGATACAACACCTCACTGTTTTGCGACGTGCAGGGCGACCAGTGCCTTGACGCGCCGTGCTATCACGGGAAAGTGGCTGCGCACCTTGACCGCGAGATTGCCGCCCATCCCGGCCTTGTGCTCATCGAGAATGGTTGGCGCAACCCCAAGGAGCAGCGTCCGGGAGCCGTCCAACTCAGCCACGTTCGCCAGATCGAGACAGTCATCGACAACCCCGATGCCGAGCCCGTCATGCCGTGCGATGCCGCGAAACCCGCCATCATCGTCTACGGCAAGAACGTAGGTGCCATGCTTACGGTTTGCACCGACCGCGAATGCCCGGTGCATGACCCCGAGACCGCCGCACGGCTGGCGGAAGAACTGGCCGAAAACCCCGCTCCTGTCATGGCTCCCGTCCCGGATGAAGAAACCGAGGAAGAAGCCGCCGAGCGCGAACGCGAGTATGCGCAACGCAAACAGGGATATGAGGAAGAGCAGCAGCGTAAGGAAGAAGAGCGCAAACTGCAAAACCAGCGTGAGCATGAAGCGCACGAAGCCGAGCGCGCCCGCTTTGTGGAATTGCACAAAACACGCCTCACCACCGTAGAGCGCATCGTCGCCAATGCTCCGGTAACGCTCGCCGCTATTCAACTGAGGACGTTTCTTTCCGCCCTCATCCACCTTGACCCCTATATGTTCGAGGACATCGCCGAACAACAAGTCGCCGATGAAGAGAACAACCAGCAGGGCGCAGAGGAAATACTCGGTGTCTTACTTGCTAGCACTCCCGATGACAAGCTGACGGGGTTTGCCCTCCGCTTAGTCCTCACGTCCCACGCAGCCATTCCGCGTCAAGGCGAGTTCGACTGCCTCGCCGACGCCGAGGCCGCGTTCGTTCCCGCTCCGCCAAAGAAGAGCAGCAAGGCGAAGAAGGAAAAGTCTGTTCAAACCGTCGAGACATCACCCAAAAAACCCAACGTCGCAGCGATGCCCGCCAAGAAGAACGCTAATCGCAAGAAGGCAGCCTAACGCCCGCTCGCACGAACGCCCCGGATTCGTCCGGGGCGGTTTTGCGTGCTCCGGGAGAACCCTCTTCGGTTTCTCCCGGACTCTCATCCCGCTTGCTTCCGGCCCCGCTCGCCGGCTGCGCGGCAGAAAGACGTTCCCCCTCTCTGCACTTGTCCCCTTTTCTGACTGCGGCGCTCAACTGACCACAAGCGCGTTTCTCGGTACTAATCCGGTCGGGCTCACTCTTCCATGTCCTTGTTACATACACCGTGCCCACGAGGCAGTAGACGTCATGCAACGAATGAAGAAAGAGCCGGGTCCGTATCAGTGCTTCGAGACCCTGCGGAGCGAGTACATTAAAACTGTTCAGGGAGATTTCATGGAACAGCAGCGATCATCCGCCAGATACTTCTATATTCGCAGCCATCAGTCTTTCTGGAGAGGCGACCCATCTGACCAAGGTTCGGTATTCCGCACTATCGTCGTGTCGTCAGACCAGTGGAATGACACCAGCGGCAAATTTCAGGTCTACGCGATCGAGGGCGTCGGCAGAGGGATGCACGATGGCAAATTTGCCGGAGCGGAAGACAAGCCCACCGTAATATTCGACCACGACTACCAGAACGCAAAAGATGCTGGCGAGAAGTTCCAAGAGCTATCACTCGATACTGAAGCAAAAGGATTTCGCCCCATCACATTGTGGGATGTGATCGAAATCGAATCTCAGGCACTATCGCAAGGCTAAATGACCAGCGCTACCTTACGCGGTTTTGATACCGGAACTCGTAAATCTCCCGCGCTTCGACGACGTATTCGGAGAATATGATCCACAGGTAGTCGACAGACGGATGATTCCCGAGCTTGAGGTAGGTATCGATTTCGGTTGCGACTGCGAGGAAGAGAATTGCCGTGCGCGAAACTTGTTGAAAATGCAATGACTGCAGCGCCCTCTCGCGCTTCTCTTGAGGCACGGAATCACCCAAGAGATCCGCGACGAGGAAACAGGAGATTTTCTGCAGACCGGCGAAGGTGAGATGCGCATGCGCTGACACATCTTTATAGATAGTTTTTTCGAGAAATTGGAGGAAGGTCCTGCACTTGCTCTCTCTTTTCGTCAATTTGAACGGTGTGCCCCAGTAATTCACGAGTACCGGATTAGCCTGCTCCTCTGGCGTGATCTGGAAGATATCGATCATGTGATCGATTTGGGTGTCCATTGATTCGAGAAAGCCTTCCCACTCGACATCGTTCCCGTATTCAGCCTTTATCGTCGCCCTCTCCTCTTCAAGATCGCGCCAACCTGCCCGCTGATAAGCCAAGGAGCGCGGTATGAGGTCGTCGAGCATATAGGCCAAGCTGAAGAGCAGATCAAGCAATTGCCGATTGACAGGCGGAATGACGATCACGAAATTCGGCTTGCGATTCGGGTCAGGCGGCGTATCCGCCGTGATGTACCTCACCGCTCCGTATGAGTTCCAGGCGAAGCGCAACATCACCATGAGGACTGAAAGCGAGCGCTCATGCTGCCTGTGTCCCCGCACTGCACCAAGCTGGATCTCTCTTTCGAGATCGCGGCTCACGTTGATATAGAGCCCCTCAAGCCTCCTTGCTACGAGTTGGTAATTGAACTCGTGAAGTGGTTTAAGCGGGCGCGGGGTTTCGGGCATGTTCTGAAGTTTACGCCCAGGCTGCTTCGAAGTATCACTGTCCTATCTGAGCGTCATCGGAGACACAGAAGCGATTAGTACCGCGAAGTCGGCTTGTCTTTAGTAGCCGAGCTTCATCCTTTCGGAGCCTGCCTTTCGACACTGGCTAGGTGATCCGCGCTCGTCAGATGTGACGCGAACCGTGAAACGGGAATAAAGTCATCGCAAGTCCTACATAGGATTTCGGTATAACGGCGACCACCATGGCCATTCGGGCACTGCCGAATGTCGTCTCTAC
This sequence comes from uncultured Acidobacteriaceae bacterium, assembly GCA_964242025.1. Taxonomy (GTDB): domain Bacteria; phylum Acidobacteriota; class Terriglobia; order Terriglobales; family Acidobacteriaceae; genus Edaphobacter. Next base: position 50,850 of record CAXSZW010000019.1, on the reverse strand, counting down.
CGAACCAAATTAGTGCACAAGTGGGGCATTGGTAGAAGCCGCTCTCTAGAAGTTCTCTTTCTTCGACGGTCAGCGGTTGGCCTTTACCGGTTGGCATATAAAGATTCCTCCTCATGAAACTCGATACGACAACCATTATCCCGCTTCCGCGATTCTGACCACCACCGGAGCTCAATCGGGTCGAACTTGATAGTCCTGATAAGTCGCATTGTCGGAAGTACCCTATTCGATTGCTTGAGCCAACTGCCGAACGGCCCAAGTCGTCGCGTCCGTTCGGCTTCGGTCAGGCGGTCAAAAGAGTCGAGTGAGGCATTCTCGGAAGAGAACTGCGTTCTAGGACTTCTTCGGCCGGCGCTGTGACTTTGTTTTGGTGATCTTGATTCCACTCAATACTTGAGCGATCAGCGCTTCGGCATAAGGCTGAGTGAGCGGAAGAAAGCCCAGGAGCAATCGATAGTAGGGAGGACCAAAAAGCAAATCGACGACGAGTTCTGTATCCGTGTCCGGTAGGAACTCTCCAGCTTTTTTGCCACGCTCTATGTCTGCCGCGGTATGAGTACGACGTACGCAAATGTGGTCATGGAGCTCTTGCAGCAGACTTGGATCGCTCTGAGCTTCCGCAATCAAATCCGCCATCACTTTGCCGAACAGGCCGTTGAAGTCATGAACTAAGCGCTGCATCTTTGCAAGAAGCGCCGCTTCCACTGTCTTCGCTGATGAGCTTACAGGTTTACCGGCCAGCCGCTCGTGGAACATCGCCATAATGAGTGCGGACTTGGTAGGCCACCATTTGTAAAGCGTAGGTTTCCCAACTTTCGCCCGTTTGGCAACGGCTTCCATGGTCAGATCCCGCACAGGCTTCTCCTCCAGCAGTTCGTAAACCGCATCCATGATTGCGCTGTGGGATCGGGCGGTACTACTTGGAGGACGACCGATTCTGACCGTCTTTTTAGCTGCTTTAGGCACGACCTCTATTCTAAGGGAATCTCCCTGAAGTAGTGTGCGTCTATAATCAGAGCTTTGCGAGACGTAGCGTAAAGTTAGCTGGGAGTGGATGCGGCCGAGGTGAGCGGTATGTCAATGATGAAGGCCGCTGTGCTCCGCAAGCCCGGCGGTCCTGAACAACTTCAATTAGAAACCTTACCGATTCCCACCGTTGATCGCGATGAGGTGCTGATACGAGTCAAGGCGTTCGGCGTGAACCGATCCGAAATGTTCACTCGGCAGGGTCATTCCCCTAATGTCAAGCTGCCTCGTATTTTGGGCATTGAGGCAGTTGGAATCGTCGAAGATGCGCCTGGTGGCGAATTCCAGAAGGGGGATGTCGTTGCCACAGTGATGGGCGGCATGGGCCGGCAATTCGACGGCAGTTATGCGGAATATACCGTCGTACCCTCTTCCCAGGTTCTCGCTGTCCATACTCAACTGCCTTGGGAGACTCTTGGGGCTCTTCCAGAAATGCTGCAAACCGCGTGGGGTGCGCTTGACAGGTCGCTGCAACTTCAGAAAGGCGAACATCTTCTAATTCGGGGCGGCACCAGCTCGATCGGGTTAGCCGCCTTGGCGCTAGCACGCTCGGTAGGAGCAGTTGTTTCCTGCACCACTCGCGATCCGGCGAGAGCTTCTTTCTTGCGTGATCTCGGAGCTGCCGAAGTGTTCATTGACACGGGCAGCATTCACGACAAGGTGAGGCAGACGCGTCAAGAAGGCGTAGACAAAGTTCTGGAATTGGTAGGGACGTCAACGTTACTGGACTCCCTCCTATGCGCGCGACAGCAGGGCGTCGTATGCGTGACGGGAATTGTTGGCAACGAGTGGTCGCTCCGGGAATTCAACCCGTCGGTCGCCATTCCGACAGCAGTCCACCTCACGACGTATGGAGGGACTGCTGCCGATCTACTTCGGATGCCCTTTGAAAAACTGGCAGGGCAAATCGCGAGCGGAACACTTTGCATTCCACTCGCGAAAACCTTCCGCTTGGGAGAGATAGTTGAGGCACACAGATACATGGAAGAAAACAAAGCATTGGGCAAAATCGTTGTGCTCACGTAGGAGTTATCCCCAGAATTATGGGAGTGTCCCGGCAATATATGATCTCTCTGCGTCTTGTCCTTGCCCAGTTCGTCAGCCCATTGCCTCATTGAGCGCTTGGAAGGCCTGGCTAAATTTTCCTGATTCCGCTGCGAGTCGCATCGGCTTGCAACGCTCGACCAAGATCTCGTCGGTTTCCGCAGAATTTCCGAGCAACGAAATCACCTCGGAGATGAACTCCGGGAGTGGCATCGCACGTGGATCGACTCCATGGTTGGGTCCGAGATCAGTTTGCACGTAGGGCGGAATCAGTTCCAACACGCGAACCGACGTGGAGCGAAGCTGGTAGCGGAGGGTTTGCGTATAGGAATGCATCGCAGCTTTGGTGGCGCAGTACGTTGGAACTCCGGCCAGCGGAAGAAACGCCAAACCCGACGTGACATTGATGATGGTGCTTCGCTGTTGCTTTTCAAGAAGGGGCAGGAATGTGGTTGTTAGACGTATCGGGCTTAGCAGATTTGTACTGACCATCGCTTCCATGGCGTCCAAATCCTGCGCACCACCCCTGAGCTTCTCCGGCGATTGAATGCCGGCATTGTTGACCAGCACGTTCAGCGCCGGAAATTCCAGCTCGATCGCTCTTCCGAATTCTTTGACCTTGCCATGGTCCGTTAGGTCCAGAGGAAACGCGCGCATTCCCGAATTGTCCGTTGTCACTCGGTCGAGCGCGGATTGCCGCCGTCCTGTGATAATGACCTGATTGCCGAGGCGATGAAACGCCTCGGCAAGTCCACGGCCGATCCCAGAACCTCCGCCGGTGATCAGTATTGTGTTCCCTTGTAGATTCATGTCGTTTCTCCTCTGAGAGCCTGAACTTGTCTCACCTTACCTACTGTGCGAATCGGTCGATCAAAAACTCACTGGTGAGTTGAAGAGCATCGTCGGAAGATTTGAGGCGTCCTACGCTCCCAAGAAATCCATGGACCATGCCTTCCCATACATCTAAGCGAGCATCGGCTCCCGCTGCGACCGCGCGCTCAACCAAGCGAACGGAATCATCCAGCAAAACTTCATCGTTGCCGACATGTACACGAATCGGGGCCAAGCCCTTCAAGTCGGCAGAGAGAGGCGATGCGAGGGGATCTGCCGCATCGTGGCCGTCCAGATAGGCGCGCACCAGCTCGGCAGCTTGAGGCTGTGTAAAGAAGGGGTCAGAAGCGGCGCGCGTTGACCAGCTTTCTCCGGAAAGGGCCATATCGGTCACGGGCGAGAACAAGACTCCACCCACGAGAGCTCTGCTGCCGGCGTCACTCTTGGCTGTGAGTTGCACGAGCAACCCAAGCGCCAAGTTGCCGCCGGCGGAGTCGCCAGTGATGGCAACTTTAGAAAAGCCTCCTTCGGTCAAGCCAAGGTAGCAGGACCGGATATCATCGGCGGCAGCAGGGAACGGATGCTCCGGCGAGAGCCGGTAATCTGGCACGAACGCTGCTACATGAGTCTGAGCGGCGATGTGGCCAACCAGATGGCGAAAAGCCTTTGCCGAGCCCCAGTTGAACCATCCGCCGTGAATATGCATAACGGCTTGAGCGGGTCGCGCATCTTGTGGCCGGCACCACCAACCTGAAATGCCACCAACATTGTCAGCTTCATAGGTAACGCCGGCAGGCGCCGTAACGCGCTCCATGACGGCGTCAAACGGAACTCGGGCCGCCGTTCCTCGAAGCCGTCCCTTGTTGGGTTCGACGATGGCGCGCATGGCGGTCATCGCAGTTTGATCTTCCTTGCTGAGTGGATGGGTCACAAACCACGTGGCCGTGACACGAGTTTCGAGAGCTGCGTTCATGATGTTCCTCCAGCATTCCCCGATTGATGCGAGGAGCCGTTTCATTAACTAGACGTAAAGTAAACGACAAAGATGCATTTAATTGAAGCCTCGTCGGCCCAGTGAAAGGTGGCGGAGTTGTTTCACCTGTGTGGTGAGGTTAGCGACATCGCGGGAAGTGCCTGAGCAATAGAGACCGAAATGTCCTACGCCGCCCCGCGGCCCTATCGGCGAGAAGTCCCGCGTAGCTCGCCTGCCCCGTGGATTGGCTGAACCACGATCCGATGGGGACTGTCATTCCATCATCAGAAGCCGTATCCACATTTTATATTACGTTTCGTAAAGTGATGTTACTATCGAACAGGGATTCAGGACGAACGATAAACGGATGATAACCGCACGGCGTTGATGTACGACCTCCTAATGCGCCGGTATTCGCAATGGTCGAGACTGCTTCTTGCTCTGGCATCAACGATCGGTGTTGCCGCAGGGCATTCGCACGCTTCTTCGCAGATTAGCGTAGCGAATACGAACTCAGGACGACTCGGAAAAGGGCCATGAACTCAAGTTCCGCAACCCGTGAATATGGTCGCTCATGGGAAAGTGTTCACGTCTGTCCAAATTGCGGACACATCGTTAATCTGGCGGAACTGGACATGAGAGCGATCACTACCGGTATAGTCAACTGTCCAAGCTGCGATTGGTCGGGGCAGATCGAGATACAAATTATCGATCAAGTGCCTCGGAAGAAGCCGGCCTGGGTTGAGTAAGCGCTCTACGCCGAAATGGGAAGTGGTAGCTGCTGTTGTCTCTTCTTATCCGGCATTTTACGCATGTACGCGAGGACGAATTCGCTAGCAATTTCGAATCATCATCTGCACGGCAGACCAGACAAGTTTTCAGTCTTAGGCTGGAGTCGTTGAGCTCGTGGCAGAGGCTTCTTACGTTGCTTCGCAAAGAGTTCTCGGGCAAGTAGCGTCAGATTCTTTGCTGCCTCGGATGTCTCGCCCCGCCGAACAGCGACGACCGTCTCCATGGTGATGTCGGCAGTCGGCCTTAGTCGTTTGTAATAGATGCGTTTGGGATGAATGTTGGTCATATATGTGGGCACGAACGTCACGCCGATTCCAGACGCGACAAGGTTTAGTGCCAGCATAAACTCGGGCACAGTTTGCGCGATGCGTGGAGTGATGCTCCATTTGCCAAGAGCTGCTGTGAGCGCCGACTCCAAGGAGTGCACGGTGTTGCCATGAGAGATGAGGAGAAATCGTTCATTCTGCAAATCCCGAAGTGAGACTGCGGCCTGACCGCTCAACGGGTGTTCACTGGAGAGAGCTAGGACCATCTCTTCCTTGTAGAGCGGGTTCAGCGTGAGACCCTCCGGATCGGGAAGAGGACACATGAAAGCCACGTCGATGAGATCGCTTCTCAGATCGGAAGCCAAATCAGGCGATTGGTGCTGCGTGAATGATAACTGAACACCTGAATAGCTTTGGCGAAATGCATTGAAGACCGCCGCCAGGATTGGATTAAAGGAAGCTCCTTCTGTTACTCCGATTCGCAGAGCGCCGGTCTCACCCCTTGCAAGCTCCTTAGCCTTCAGACAAGCGTTATGCAAATTCCCTAAGAGAGCGTCTGCCTCCTGATGAAAAAAGCCGCCCGCTTGCGTGAGCTTAATTCCTCGACCATTCGGCAGAATGAGCTTAAAACCCAGGTCCCGTTCCAGCAGGCGAAGTTGCTGGGTCAGAGCTGGCTGCGCCATCTTGAGTCGCTTGGCCGCTTTCGTGACATGCAACTCCTGAGCAACCGCACAGAACGATCGTAAGTGCCTCAATTCCATGAAGACTGTCTCCGGTTGATCTGGCTACGCCATTTTCATTTCATAGTTCTGGGCATATGAATGTCAAGGTCCTCGCATATTGGACGAGAAGCGCCGCACGAAACACAATGAAAGAAACCGACCGGTCTTGCAGAAGGCGGCTGCACGACTCATTCAAGTTGTTTGAAGGAGAACTGTATGGCGAAGATCCTTAGAGTTGGTGTCATCGGTGCGAGCTTGGACCGTGGATGGGCCAATCAGTCCCATCTCCCCGCACTTAGATTGTTAAGGGGCGTAGAGCTGGCTGGTGTGAGCGGTCGCACGCAGGAGGCTGTGGATGCAACTGCGGCGGCCGTCGGGGCCACACGGGGCTTCAAAGACGTGGAGAGTATGATTGCGAATCCATCCATCGACGTCATCACTGTCGCCGTTCGCGTTCCGGCTCATCGAGAACTGGTTCTAAAGGCTCTGCATGCCGGGAAGCACGTGTATTGCGAATGGCCTCTCGGTAGAAATGTTCAAGAAGCGGAGGAACTTCGTGACGCAGCCAAATCTGCCGGCGTGCATGTTGCCATTGGGCTGCAGACGAGAATGAATCCCGCCCTTCGGAAAGCGATGGACTTCATCAAAGTCGGCGCGCTTGGAAGGATTTTGAGCGCTCGGATGTACTCTGGCACGGTCGCGTTCGGTGCTACCGAGAGTGAGTCAGATTCATATCTGGAGAATCCTGAAAACGGAGCGACGCACCTCACGATCCATGGCGGCCATGCAGTGGACGCAGTTGTCGCGCTGCTCGGCGGCTTGGATGCGCTCGACGCACTTGGAACCATCCAGCACAAGGAGATTGATGTAGAGAAAGGAAAGCGCGTGCTGGAGCGCACCATTCCCGATCACCTGCTCATTCAGGGCAGGCTCATTTCAGAGGCGGGCGTAGGGATTGAAGTCGACGGTGGCAAGCAACCGGGAGACACGCGCTTCCGCTTCGAAATCACTGGAGAACAGGGATCTATGACGCTCGAAGGCGGCGCAGCAGTCGGGTTTCAGGCTGGCCGGTTGGCCCTGGTATTGAACGGCGAGCATCAATCGGTCGAAGAGGGAGAACTTGCGTCCCTTCCTGAAGCAGCGGCAAACGTTGGCGCCATGTACGCGGCGTTGCGCGATGACATCGCCGATGATCGCAGGTCTGTGCCCAATTTCGACCATGCGGTGGAGCTTACGCGACTGCTGAGCGACATCGATCAGTCCGCGCGCCTGGGCCAGCGTGCCCGACGTGCCGATTGGCCTGAGCACTGATTACCGCCACTATCGGCTTGATCACTATGCGATGCGGTTGCGTTCCGACCGGAAATACCTACCAAGGCAACCGTTCAGTCAATCGCATAAGGTCGCCGTGAACGCACCTTCACACCGAACGTTGCTAGTGCTCATTAGTCGTAGGAAGAAGGCGAAATGCTGGAAGAGCGGCAGGGCAAGCGTCGCGCCACTTTTGAGCCGCACGTAGTCGGTCAGGCGCTTCCGCGCGTCGACGGCAGGCTGAAAGTAACGGGTACCGCAGAGTTTACAGCCGAGCACCATCCCGACGGTCTCGCCCACGGAGTCGTGATTGGCAGTGCGATTGCGCGCGGCCGCGTCGTCTCGGTCAAGACCAGCGCGGCAGAAGCGCTGCCGGGGGTCGTCGTCGTTATTACGCACGCAAGTGCGCCGAAACTGAAGCCGCTGCCGGACAAGGTGCAGGGCATCCAGTATTCGGGCGAAGGCGGCCTCATCGCCGATGCAAGACGATAGGGTGCATTACGCAGGCCAAGCGATAGCCGTCGTGGTCGCCGAGAGCTTCGAGCAGGCCACCTACGCGGCGACGCTCGTACAGATCACCTATGACGAAGAAACGCCTGAGCTGGACCTGAATACCGCTACCCGGCGTTCCAAGCCAGACAGCTACTGCGGAATGGAACCGCTCCAGCTATCGACCGGAAATCCGGCGAGGGCGTTTGATAACGCCGACTTCCAACTCGAACTCCATTACGAGACACCCGTCCACACTCACAGTGCGATTGAGACGCTTGCCACTGTTGCCGCATGGGAAAAGCAGAATGGCAAAGACGTGCTAGTGATCCATGACACGACCCGGGTTATCAAGACCGCGAACGCCGTCCTTGCACATTGCCTTGACATTCCGCAGTCCGATATCCAGCTCAAAGTCAAGTTTCTGGGTGGATCGTACGGCTCGAAGGCGTGGATGTTTGGGAATGTCCTGCTTGTCGCGAGCTGCGCAAGGGCGATCGGACGACCGCTCAAGGTTGAGTGGAGCCGGCAGCAGATGTTCGAGCTGAACGGCTACCGCCCTACAACGACTCAGACCATACGCATCGGTGCGATGCGCGATGGAAACATCACCTCGTTGCGCCACGACGCGGTGTCGCCGACTTCAATGGTAAGCGGGTATTCCGAACCTGTGACCGGCATGACAATGATGATGTACGACGTACCCAATCTTGCCATCGCCCAAGAGATTAGGCACCTGAACCTTCCCACTCCTTCGCCGATGCGCGGCGTTGGTGTGCTTGCGGGAGGATGGGCGCTTGAAACTGCGATGGATGAGCTGGCGCATGAGTTGGGCATCGACCCCGTCGAGCTCAGAATGCGTCACGATGCCAAAAAGGGGCCATTGTCGGGGGATCCGTTTTCATCCAAGCACTTGGACCAATGCTTTGCTCGCGGGCAAGAAATCATAGGCTGGGAGCGACGCAGACTCCGGCCTGCAGACAAGAATCAGGAGCAATGGACAACTGGCATCGGAGTCGCGGCCAGTACGTTACCAGCCGTTCAGGACCGAGCCTCGGCTCAGGCGACATTGCTGGCTGACGGCACGGTCGAAGTGCGGAGCGCAACTCATGAAATCGGCAACGGTGCGTACACAATTTTCCAGCAGATCGCCGCGGATGCGCTTGCTCTGCCATTCGAGCAAGTGCGCTTCGATCTCGGCGACTCCAGCTATCCTGACGCGCCCATTACAGCGGGGTCGCGTACAACGGCAAGTGTCGGCGCGGCGGTGCTGGACGCAGGACGCAACCTGGTAATCAAGCTAACCGCAGTTGCGTGCCACGCAAAAGATGGACCGCTTTCTGGAGCAGACCGAGACGAGATCGTTGCGGTCGACGGACGACTTGTGCTGAAGGCCGACCTCGAAGTCGGTGAAAGCTACCGCGCGGTCTTACAACGGGCGGGAAAAGACCGCCTCGTTGCCGATGGAACCTTTACCCCGGCTTCGAAGCATAAGCTCCCAATCTCAACGTTAACGAACCAACACGAAACGCACTCCTTCGGTGCCATCTTCGCCGAGGTGCGGGTCGACCTCCACACCGGCGTAATCCGAGTGTCGCGACTGGTCGGCGTTTACGATGTGGGTCGCGTCATTAACCCCCTCACTGCCTGCTCGCAGCTTCGCGGTGCAATGATCGCAGGGCTCGGTGGAGCTCTGACTGAAGAAGGCTACTTCGATCCAAACAATGGTCGCGCCGTGGTGCGCAATCTCGCTGACTACCACATACCGAGCTACGCCGATGTACCGGAGATCACGGTAGAAACGCTGGACATTCCCGATCCGCAGATGGGCGATCTGGGGGCGCGAGGGCTTGGGGAGATTGGCACCAACAACATGCCCGCTGCAATCGGTAACGCGGTGTTCAATGCAACCGGCAGGCGCCTGCGTCGCCTGCCGCTTACTCCCGACCGAGTCATGGAGGCCTTGAGGTGATCCCATTCAGGTACGAGCACGCAAGCAATGTTACCGATGCCGTTGCGCTCGCCGGACGATTGGAGAACGCGCAATTCATCGCAGGTGGCACCAGCCAAGTCGACCTTTTGAAGGAGGGCGTGCAGCGACCGGCAGTGTTGGTCGACATTTTTCGAATAGGACTCGATGAAATTACCGAACTTGAGGGTGGCGCCCTGAGCATCGGTGCCAACGTCCGAAATTCGGTCGCTTCCGACCATCCTGCTATTCGTGAGCGCTACACCGCTGTCGCCGAGGCTCTTCATGCCGGCGCATCGCAGCAGATTCGCAATATGGCGTCGATGGCCGGCAATCTTCTCCAGCGCACCCGCTGCCCCTATCTTCGCGATCCCGTCCAGCCGTGCAACAAGCGTGAGCCCGGCACTGGCTGCGCCGCGGTTGAGGGTTTCAACCGAATGCATGCGATCTTCGGCCAGACCGACGAAGGCACCCGGTCCCCACGAACGTGTATCGCCGTTCATCCGTCAGACATGGCAGTCGCAATGGCGGTGCACGAGGCGTTCATCGTCATCGAGAGTCGCACCGGCACACGCCGTATCCCGTTCGAAAGCCTTCACCGCTTGCCGGGAGATGACCCATCACGGGACACTATCCTAGCTCCCGACGATCTGATCGTCGCAATCGAGCTGCCCACCTTTGGCGGCAAGTCGCATTACTTGAAGGTGCGTGACCGAGCTTCCTATGCCTACGCACTAGTGTCATGCGCGACCGCAGTGGAGATGGACGGCGACCGCATCGCGAGCGCACGCATCGCTCTGGGCAGCGTCGCGCACAAGCCGTGGCGACTTTTTGCGGCGGAGGCGATGCTGCAGGGGGAAAGGCCGAGCGAAGACCTATTTCGGCGCGCCGCCCAGGCTGGGGTTCAGGGCGCACGGATCTACTCGATGAATGCTTATAAACCAGATCTCTCGCGCGTTCTAGTGGCGCGTTGCTTATCCGAGACAACCGGGCTCACGGAGCTCCAGGGGACCGCCGGCACCGCTTCCGCCGCCACCATCGGCGGCATAGCCGGCGTCACGGAGGAGTCATGACCCAAAGCAGAGTCAAGACAATAATGAAAATACCGTTTCTATCGTCACATGGCATCCTGCTCCACGCTCTACTCCTGATTGCGTGTGGTTTTGGTTTCCGTGTGGAAGCCCAGCCGGAACCGCCGCCCATGCGGCTTTACGCAATCGATTGCGGCCAACTCGATTACTCGAACATGGACGGTTTCTCCAATACAGACGACTACGCGGGGGAGCGGGGGTCCTTGGTGGTGCCTTGCTTTCTCCTCCGGCACGGCGGTGAGTGGATGCTCTGGGACACCGGTGTAGGTGACCGCATCGCAGAATTGCCGAGCGGAGAAGTTAAACAAGGCGCACGATTTTTGTTGCGGCGAACGCTAGCCTCACAACTGAGCCAAACTGGGTTAACCCCCGATGACATCAAGTACGTGGGTCTCTCGCACCTTCACTCCGATCACAGTCGGAACATAGGACTGTTCCCTCACAGCGTCTTACTCCTCGCGGCGCCGGAGCTTCCTTGGGCCAAGAGTCTGCCGACTCCGGAAGGAGTGGAGGCGGCCTTAATCGCCCCACTCGATAATGATCGAGTGCAAACCTTTGATAAAGATCTTGACGTGTTCGGCGACGGCACGGTTCGCATCGTGAAGGCACCAGGCCATACACCGGGGCACTGCATGTTGCTGGTCAAGCTCCCGAAATCCGGCCCCATCCTGATTACAGCTGATCTATTCCATCAAAGGCGAAGCCTCAAAGAGCGACTGGTGCCGAGGGTCAACGTTAGCAGGGCCGATACGGTGGCTTCCATGAACCGGCTGAGCGGTATTTCTAAAGCGACAGGCGCGCGCGTGATCATCTCTCACGAAGGTCGAGACTTCGAGACATTGACTGCTTTCCGAGTTTCCTTGAATGAAGTTGTTGTCGCGGCAATGGTCACGTGAGCCTTTCCCATGAGCACGAAGAGGGCACGTGGGATGACGGGTACTTAGAGCGCCGTACGTTTAAAGATTCAACAGAGGCAGATCAAAATGAATGAAGGATCAACGCTCACTCTCAGGGTCAACGGTCAGGAGTACGAGCTTCGCCCAGACCCGCGCACAACAGTGCTTGATGCCTTACGCGAACAGATCGGTCTAACTGGCACTAAGAAGGGTTGCGACCATGGCCAATGCGGGGCTTGCACAGTCCACCTTGAGGGCGAACGCGTTTTAGCCTGCCTACTTCTCGTCGAGGGACTTGCCGGTCGCGAGGTGACCACAATTGAAGGCGTTGCCGATCGTGAACGACAACTCCACCCTATGCAGCAGGCCTTCATCGACCACGACGCATTCCAGTGTGGATACTGCACACCAGGCCAGATCATGTCAGCAATCTCTTGTGTAAATGAAGGCCATGCCGGATCGCGAAAGGAGATTCAGGAGTTTATGAGCGGCAACCTATGCCGCTGCGCCGCGTACCCGAATATCATCGCCGCAATCGAAAGTGTGCGGACTACGTTGTCGAACCGCGAGAGCTAAGGACTATTCAGGCGCACCTGGCTCGTCTGCGTCGTCGCCTAGCCAATATTCTTAACCACTGCGAGACTGTCACAGTTCGAGGGGTCGACGGAGAATCTGCCGCGATGAAAGGTATAAATGAGCGCTGGCGGAGCCGATCCGAGTACCGCCCAATCATGGAGAGCGTTCAAGTCTGCCCGAGATGCGGACACCTAATCAATCTTGCGGATTGGATCTACGAGCCATCACTACGGGAATCGTAAACTGTCCGCTTTGCGACTGGTCAGGGCAGATCGAAATACAAGTTGTCGATTAAGTGCCTCGGAGAAGCCGACTTCCGCCCAATCCTAGCACTACGCCGAAATGGGGAGTGACAGTTGCTGATGTCTCTTCTTGTCCGGCATTTTACGCATGTACGCGCGGACGAATTCGCTAGCAATTTTCGAATCATCATCTGCACGGCAGACCAGACAAGTTTTCAGTCTTAGGCTCGACTCGTTGAGCGGCCGAACGGTCACTCCGTTGCGCGCCATGAGCAAAGCTCCGGTCTTCACGACGACAGCAATGGCGGACCCATCCGCTACAAAGGGGAATGCCTCTTCCGGGGCCGTTATGTGCTGAATGCTCAGAGGACGGACGCCACGCAGTGTTGCAGCATGGATGATGGCATCGTAGACCGGCGGATGCAGTTGACGCTCGAAAAGAATCCACCTACGTCCACCCATTCGATCGAGCGCTGCGGAAGGATGAAGAGCCAACTCGTCTCTTTTCGACATAGCCACGTAGAACGGTTGCTCCGCAACTTGGACGCAGGTGAGCAAAGGCGATTCAGGCGGTTCGTTCGCAATAGCTATATCGAGCACCCCTGTGAGCAGGTCGTCGATAAGATTCATCGAAAACTTACTAACCAAATCAATCTTCAGACGTGGAAAGAGTGGGAGCTGGATCGAGAGAAGCGTGGAGACCAAAAAGGGATCAGCGTATGGAGTACGTCCCACATAGAAAGTCTCATCCATGCCCTGCATTACCGCCCGCGCAGCTTGTACAGCCCGTTCGCCATGGAGAAGAGAGAGGCGGGCCTGTTGCACATATGCGCGTCCTGCATCGCTCAAGACGACGTGCTTGCGGTCACGGAGAAACAGAGGACCGCCAATCACGGCTTCTACGTCTTGGATGTTTTTGGTTAGCATCGGCTGACTGATGCGCAATCTGCGGGCCGCCCGCCCATAGTGCAACTCTTCAGCGAGAGCAATCACCGACTCCATGAGTTTCGTGTCGTTCTTGAACATGCCGCACCCCCATCAACTCCGCAAAAATGGGGATAGGACGTGGGCTGGGCAGTCGGTCTTTCAACGTATCGGCGCGCAGGCGCGTCCCATCGTCAAGCTGATAGTTCAGATGACAGGGCTGTGGAAAAGGTGGGCCGATGTGTGGTGATCAGTGTCGTTGATAAGTAACCCTCTTTGATGAATTGGACTTCACGAGCATCATCGGCCATCTTCAGAGCACGTATGTTATCTCCGCCCTTCTTTGGGGTTCTTCAAAGTGAGGTTGTATGCTCTCAGCCGCGAAACCGCATTTACGCACACCTACACCAGCCTTTGAACCGCTGCTCGATCTCCATGAAGCGGCTACCGTGCTGGGCATGCACTGGAAGACCCTTGAGGGCAAGGCGCGGCAGCACGAAGTGCCCGCCTTCAAGGTCGGAAAACGCTGGAGATTTCGGCTGAGTTCGCTGAATAACTGGCTTGAAGCTGGCCTAAAATTGAATACAACCGATCGGGCCGACGTGACTAGACAGGAGCAACATCCTTGAAATTCACCCGGCAACGCTATCAACGTGGCTATTTGCGGCGGGTGCCGCGAGCCAACAACAAGTCGGCTTGGGAGTATCGGTACGCAGATCCCCAAACCGGCAAGGAAAAGTCCATGTACTTCAGCACAGAACAGTTTCCGACGCAGACCGCGGTCGAGCGGCACTTGGAAACCTTTGTGCTCAAGCTCAACACTGACAACCCGACGTTAGCCGTCCTTGAGCCCACCTTCGATACGTTATTGGACCGCTTCATTGAGGAAGAACGCCTGCTTGAAATCAAGAAGGTTCGACCCGGTGAATCCTGCGACAACGTAGGCGAGCTGAGCTTTTCGACAGCCAGTTCCTACCTCAGCGTCATCAAGCGAGTGCGTGCGAAGTGGGGAACCACTCGTATCACTCGTCTAAAGCCGATGAACGTCCAGGAGTGGTTACGAAATCTGGAAGCCGCGCCCAAAACCAAAGGTCACATCAAGGCCGTCATACATCGCTTGTATGAGAAGGCCATGCTGTGGGAAATGGTCGAGTGGCAACGGAATCCGATGGAGTTTGTCGAAATCAAGGGCATCAGCAAACGCCGGAAACGACCGGTGATCCTCACCGTCGAGCAGTTCTTTTTGATCCTTCCGCTAATTCCGCAGCCGTACCGCATGATGGCGCTACTCGCGCAATGCTCGGGTCTTCGCGTTGAGGAAGTCTTGGCTCTCGAAAAGCCGGACATCCACTTCGGGAAGCTCAGTATGCAGATCGTTCGAGCGGTCGTCCATGGTCGGTTGAAGCTGGTCAAAACGGAATACTCGGAGGACGAACTGCCCCTTGACCCGGACCTCGCTGCCATCTTGCTCGACTTCATTCGCGAAGCCGAGAGGGAGGCGCTCGCCAAGTTGGGAGACGAGGGCGCAGGAATCATAGAGTCTGACCTGCTCTTTGTCAGCCCTATGACCGGGCGGCACTTCCACGCGTCGCCGATCGGACAGGATTACATCCGTCCTGCCGGTTGCTGTCTCGTGGATTGCCCAAACTGTGGGGCCGTCGCAGGTGAGTGGTGCAAGACCGACTTTCCCGTTCCGAACGGGAAGCGCCTTCCGCTGCACGATGAGCGGTGGGAGGCTGCCGGCAAGTACGGCAGCATCGGGTGGCACACCTTCCGGCATACCTACAGGTCCTGGCTGGACGAAACGGGAGCACCGATGGGAGTGCAGCAGAAGCTCATGCGGCACGCCCAAATCTCGACCACGATGAATGTGTATGGCAACGCGCTGATGGAAGCAAAGCGCGAGGCAAACACGGCAGTCGTTAGCAGGATTTTGAGGAGCGCATAACCCATGAAGGTGAGCGTCCAAACATGCGAAAACCCGGCGGAGCAAATCCCTCTGCTCTTACACCGGGTTATTCCGGGTTGGAAGTTTCGCTAAGTGGTTGCGGGGGCAGGATTTGAACCTGCGACCTTTGGGTTATGAGCCCAACGAGCTACCGGGCTGCTCCACCCCGCAAATCAAATATAGCTTGCCTTGGGGGCAGGGTCAACCTAGTGGGCTCGTCTGCCGGACTGAGCGCGCTTGGAGGGTCTTTCTAGGAACCTCGAGCCTGCATCCCGCAGAGGCGGTTAGATGCTGCAGGAATGCATCCTTGTTGCGAGCCAACTCTGTTTCGTTCCGATTCAGGTATGGTGCGCATCCCCTACGATGATTTGCGCCGTGTGTCGCTTAAGCTTGCGTGGCACTCCTCGTTCGCGGCGAGTGATTCTCAGGTGCACACCTGGGCGCGGACAACTTTTTTTCTTTATTCGCGTCTGCATAGCTGAAGGGTCGCCATGCGACGGCGCAGACGTGCCGGACAGGCGGCGCCGATGGCGGAGGGATGCAAATGTTGCAATTGAAAGATGTGTACGACGCTGGCTCTTTGGTGACACGGAACGGCAAAATTAAGCCGCAGGACCGGGTCCGGTTCTCTGCTTCTACGGGGGTTGCGCACGCGGCGTTACTAGGCGCGGTGCTTCTTGCCTCTGCCGGCTTTGCAGCGGGGCAGGGCACGGTGCCGGATGCTCAGGTGGAAGCGAATGTCTTGAAAGCGCTGGCGGGTGCGCCGGAGCTTGCAAGCGAGGCCATTACGACTCGCACGGTGTACGGCACGGTGACATTGAGTGGAACCGTCGGAAGTGAGGCGTTGCGGAGTCGGGCTGAGAAGCTGGCCGCTAATGCTCCTGGCGTGAAAAAGGTTGTCGACGAACTGACGCTGGCGGGGGAGGCCGGTGGGGCGGTTCCGGGGCCGGGAATGGTGTTGCAGTCGGATGGGACGTACGCTCCAGCGGGCGATGTGCAGGGTGCTCCCGCAGCCGTAACGGGCTCCGGGCAGCCGGTGCGGAACGATCCGGAGGCGGATCAGGAGTTGGACCGTCAGATGGACGCACAGCGGAATCCACAGCAGGCGACAACTGCTCCGGCTCCGGCGGCGCAAGGTTATCCTCAAAATGGGTATCCGCCGCAGAATGGGGCTCCGCAGGCTTATCCGCAGGGGCAGTACCCCCCGCAGAGCGGCTACCCGCAGCAGGCGCAGGGGTATCCTCAGCAGCCGTATCCGCCGCAGCAGGGGTATCCGCAGCAGCC
This sequence comes from uncultured Acidobacteriaceae bacterium, assembly GCA_964242025.1. Taxonomy (GTDB): domain Bacteria; phylum Acidobacteriota; class Terriglobia; order Terriglobales; family Acidobacteriaceae; genus Edaphobacter. The sequence goes on along the minus strand of CAXSZW010000019.1, from coordinate 34,466 downwards.
TTACCCGGCGCAGGGGTATCCTCCGCAGCAACCGGCCTATGGCTCGCATGGGTATGCGCCGCCGGTCGATGGCGGTCAGATGGCGGGACAGGTGGTGACGGTGCCGGCCGGGACGCTGGTCCGGTTGCGGGTCAACCAGCGCATTACGAGTGACCACAACGTCGCGGGGCAGCCGTTTGACGGCATCATCATCAACGACGTCGTGGCGGGCGGCTTCATTGCCATTCCGCGCGGCGCGGCGGTGCGCGGCACCATTGTGGAGGCGAAGTCATCCGGCGTGCTGAAAGGCAGGGGAGAGCTGACTTTGCAACTGAACCAGGTCAGCATGGGCGGCAGGGACTATCCCATTGTGTCCGATACCTGGGCGCATAACGGCGCCGACAAGACCGTCGATACGATCAACCGGACCGCGGGACTTGGGGCGTTTGGGGCTTTGATTGGAGCGGTGGCCGGGGGTGGGGCCGGTGCGGCGATTGGGGCGGGTGCGGGTGCGGCGGCGGGGCTGGGATCCTCTGCGGCGTCCGGGCGAGGGCAGGTGTTCATCCCGTCTGAGGCCGTACTGACCTTCCACCTGGCGCAGCCTGCCACCTTGACCACGGTCTCCGAGCAGGAGATGCAGCGGCTGGCGTACGGGGTTCCGGCGGGTGGGCGGGAGCCGCAGGTGCAACGCCGCCGTCCGTATTATGCTCCGTATCCGCCGCCAGGTCCTTACGGATATCCGTACTAAGGGCGGGCTCGACGCGCATGGGAAGGGGGTCAGACACGACTGTCTGGCCCTTTTGCTTTGCTGGTGCGGCCCCCCCCCGGTTCTTGTGTGCAAAGTATTCAAACGATGTGGCTTAGCCTTGTACCGACTTTCGTAACTGCTGGAAAGTTACTGAGGGGTCGGACGAACTCAGGGATGGGACGAGCTCGTCCGGGTTTGGACGCTTTGTCCGCGAGTGGACAGGCCAGGGTCATCCTTTGATGATTCCGTGAAGAGAAGATGGGGCTTTGGCCTGCTTCCGGCGTGGCCGCAAAGGTGCTACTCATGAAGGGGTAGCCGCACCCGGGAGACCCGACATGCGTTCGATCCTTCAGGACCTGCAGTATGCCATCCGTCAGCTTCGCCATGCTCCGGCCTTTTCCGTAACCGCCATTTTGACGCTGGCCCTGGGGATCGGCGTCAATGCGGCCATGTTTTCTGTGGTCGATCAGGTGCTGCTGCGGGCGATGCCGTTTCCGAATGCGGACGAGGTGGTGCAGACGGCGGTACGGACGCCAAACGGAAACTTTGCCTCCACGTCGCTACCGGACATCCACGACTGGCAGGCGCGCAGCCACTCGTTTGAAGGGATTGGCTACTACACGGAGCAGGTTCCCACGCTGCGCGGGGCTGGCGAGCCGAAGCTGGCGCCGCAGATCGTCTCCAGCGCCAACCTCTTCAAGCTGTTGCAGGTTCAGCCTATGATGGGGCGGTTGTTCCTGCCGGAAGACGCTGCGATGGGGCACGAGACGGTGGCGCTGCTGAGTGCGAACCTGTGGCACGGCATGTTCCACGGCGACCCGCAGATTGTGGGACGAGCGATCTCCGTCAACGGCATACCTTACACGGTGATTGGCGTGATGCCGGAGCACTTTGCCTTTCCGGCCGGCACGGGGGACGAGACCATCTGGACGCCGATCCCGGAGGACGATAAGGCGCTGCAGGAGCGGAACTCCGCGGCGCTTTCCGTGGTGGCGCGGTTGCGGCCCGGCGTGACGGTGGCGCAGGCGACCCATGAGATGAACCAGATCCACGACCAGTTGGAGAAGGAGTATCCCAAGGACGAGGACTTCAACCCGATCCAGATAAAGACATACCCGGAGGTGGTGACGGGCTCCGTGCGTCCGGCGATCCTGGCGCTGGATGTGGCGGTGATTGCGGTGTGGCTGATTGCGTGTGCGAACGTAGCGGGGCTGCTGCTGGCGCGGGGGAACAACCGCAGGAGGGAACTGGCGCTGCGGACGGCTCTGGGTGCGGGACGCGGGCGGCTGGTGCGGCAGTTGCTGACGGAGAGCCTGCTGCTGAGCCTGGCGGGCGGTGTGCTGGGGCTGGGACTGGCGTTTGCCGCGCTGCGAGTGCTGAAGCAGTACCTTTCCGACGCGGTGATCTTTGGCAACGAGATCCATGTAGACGGAGCGGTGTGCGGGTACCTGCTGGGGGCGTCCTGCGTGTCCGCGGTGCTGTTTGGGCTGCTGCCGGCTCTTCATGCTTCGCGCATTCCGGCGCAGGAGGGGCTGCGGCAGGGAACTGCGGGGGGCGGAACGTCCAGGCAGCAGACGTGGTGGAGGGATGGACTGGTAGTGGGCGAGATTGCCTTGACGCTGACGCTGCTTGTGGCAGCAGGGCTGATGGTGCGGACGCTGATTGGGCTGCGGCAGACGCATACGGGCTTTGTGGCGGAGGACGTGACGACGGCGGCGATTTACCTGCCGAACCATCAATCGATGTTCTTCGACGCGCCGAAGGATACGAGCGGGGCGACGGTGATCCAGACGTTTTACCTGCCGCTGCTGGAGCGGGTGAATGCGCTGGGGGGAATTGACGCGGCGGGGCTGACGACGGTGCGTCCACTGCAGGGGAACTGGGATTTCAACATGACGGTGGAGTTCCAAGGGCAGCCCAAGCCGGAGCGGAGCATGCAGGCGGTGGCGCAGGCCAGGGCAACGACGGCGAACTACTTCCGGACGATGGGGATCCGGCTGATGCAGGGACGTTTTTTTGCCACAACCGATACGTACGACGGGCAGCCGGTGGCGATAGTGAACCAGGCGTTTGTGAAGCGGTTTTTTCCCGCGGGGAATGTGCTGGGGCAGGGGGTTCGGCTGAACGATACCGGAACGCGGCAGTTTGCGACGATTGTGGGGGTGGTGGAGGACAGCCCGCAGAAGACGCTGGGGCTGGCTCCGGTGCCGGAGATCCACTACAACCTGGCGCAGTTGCAGCCGAAGGATGACCTGTACCCGATCCTGGGGAGCTTCCTGATGAACGTGGCGATTCGTTCGTCGCGGGGGTCTGAGAGTATTGCGCCGGGGCTGCGGCGAGCGGTGCATGAGCTGGACCCGGACGCCGCGTTGCAGGATGTGCAGACGATGCAGCAGGTGGTGGACAACTCGCTGGGGAATCAGGTGCTGGCGGCGCGGCTGCTGGGGTTGCTGGCATTTTCCGGGCTGCTGATTGCGGTAGCTGGGATTTATGGGTTGCTGGCGTATTCGGTCAGCCAGCGGACGCGCGAACTGGGGGTGCGGCTGGCGCTGGGGGCTCAGAGGGGGAACGTGTTGTGGCTGGTGCTGCGTCATGCGCTGGTGCTGCTGGGGGTGGGCGTGGCGCTGGGGGCGGTGCTGACGGCGGCTTCGGGGAGGCTGTTCGCCTCGTTCCTGGCGTACCGGCTGAGCGGGCAGGATGCGATGGTGGCGGTGGCGGTTGCGGCGCTGCTGGCGGTGTGTGGGCTGGCGGCGAGTTATCTTCCAGCGCGGCGTGCGGCGCAGATCGATCCGGTGGTGGCGCTGCGGGCGGATTAGCAGGGTGTCGAAGAGCGGGTGGCTGATTTATACTTAGCGCTTGCCCGCACATTCCGGGTTTCGTGTTTCGCGCCTTGCAGCATCGCGCCCGCAACAAGAAAAATCGTCCGCAGAGAAGGTTGTCAGCCAAGCATGATTCGCGTCCTCCAGCAGAACAACAAGATCGTCAAAATCCTCTTCGCCGTCATCATCGGCGCTGCCGTTATCACGATGGTTATCACACTTGTTCCCGGCATCTTTGACAACGTCGGCGGCGGGGGCGACAACGTGAACTACGCGGTCGTGCACCGGCCCGGCGTGTTTGGCCGGCTGGAGTCTGAGCCTGTGCTCCAGACCGAGGTCAACCGCGCCGCGCAGCAGCAGATGGCGCAGCAGAAGCTGCCGCCGTTCTTCCTGCAGTATGTGGAGAGCCGGGTCTCGCAGCAGCTGATTCAAGAGGCGATCCTGAAGCTTGAGGCCGACCACCTGGGCCTGCAGGTTTCGGACGCGGACCTTGCGCGGGAGCTGCACGAAGGCCAGATTGGGCAGGTGCTGTTTCCCAACGGCAAGTACATTGGCGATGAGCAGTACATGAACTTCGTGCAGAACCAGCTGAACATGCGCGTCTCTGACTTTGAAGGGCTCTTCAAGAAGGAGATGGAGGTGGGCCGCCTGCAGGCGCTCATCACCGGCGGCGTCAGCGTGTCGGACAACGCTGTGCGCGACAGCTTCCGGGTCTCCGGTACGAAGATCAAGTTCGACTACGCGACCATCCCGCTTGAGGATGTGAAGAAGGGGATCAATCCTTCCGACGCCGAGCTGCAGGACTTCTTCAAGAAGAACGCGGCGCGGTACTCGACCGCCGTTCCGGAGCAGCGCAAGCTGACCTACCTGGCCTTCACCGCGGATCAGATCCCCGGCGGCAAGCCCACGCTGGCGGACGCCGATATCCAGGCGTACTACGACGCGCACAAGGCGCAGTACGAGGTGAAGGATCAGTCCAAGGTGCGGCACATTTTGATCGCCGTACCCGCAGGCTCGGACGCCAAGACGGACGCGGCCGCCAAGGCCAAGGCGGAAGACCTGCTGAAGCAGATCAAGGCCGGCGGAGACTTTGCGGCGCTGGCCAAGGCGAACTCGGACGATCCGGGCTCGAAGGCTTCGGGCGGAGAGCTGGGCTTTTTGAGCCCCGGCCAGACCGTGCCGGAGTTCAACAAGGCCGCGTTCTCTCTGAACGCGGGTCAGACGTCGGATGTGATCAAGACGCAGTTCGGGTACCACATCCTGCAGGTGGAGGAGCGTCAGACCGCGCACACCAAGCCGCTGAGCGAGGTCAAGGCGGACATCGTCCCGGTGCTGGAGCAGCAGAAGTTTGGCGCGGCAGAGACCAACTACGCCAACCAGCTTGTGGCTGAGGCTAAGAAGAACGGCATCGATAAGACCGCCGCGGCGCATGGCCTGAAGGCCTCCACGACGGACTTCATTGCCAAGGATGGTGTCGTCGGCGGCGTCTCCGACTCTACCGGCCTGCTGACCACCGCCTTCCAGACCGCGAAGAACGCGGACCCCGTCTCCGTCTCAACGGGCGATGGCTACGCCGTCTTCCAGGTGGTCGATATCCAGGCTCCGCATGCGCCCAGCTTCGACGCCTACAAGGCGCATGTGCTGGATGACTACCGCGTCGATCAGGCTCCCGGCCTTCTGCTCGCAAAGCTGAACAAATTGTCCGAGCGCGCCAAGGCTCTGAACGATCTGCATAAGGCTGCGGCCGAGTTGAGCATCCCGGTCAAGTCCTCGGACCTGGTGGGCAAGGACGGTCAGGTGCCGGATCTCGGTGCCATGTCCGGTCCGGGCGCACCGGCGTTTACGCTGGCCAAGGGAGCCATCTCCGCGCCCATCAACACGGGCGCCAATGGCGTCGTGCTGTCCGTGACGGATAAGCAGGAGCCCGCCGCCGAGGAGATCGCCAAGAACTTCGACACCACCCGCGAGACCATGCTGAACGAGCAGCGCGAGGAGGTCTTCCGGCTGTACCTGGGCACGCTGATGCAGAAGTACCAGAAGTCGGGCGCCATCCGCATGACCAAGGCGGCTGCCACGACCGGGCCGGGCGCGAACCTTGGCGGTCTCGCCAACTAAACCATCCGCAACATGACCTCCGGCCCGTCCTGCTTCGGCATGGCGGGCCGTTTCCTTTTGTGAATCGCCGGCGTTGATCCTCCTTGGTACACGTCTGACCTCTTGGCCGCATGTAGCATCTCAAAGGGAAGATCGAAAGCCCGATGGGGAGAATTCATGCTCGTAGAGCGCGTCTCAGGTGTTTTGCTTCATGTAACCTCTTTGCCTTCGTACGGCGGTGTCGGTGACTTTGGCCCGGAGGCGTACGCCTTTGTGGACTTCCTCGCCGCATCCCAGCAGCGCCTCTGGCAGGTGCTGCCGTTGAGCCCCACGGGCTACGGTTCCTCGCCGTATTCGGCGCTCTCGGCCTTCGCCGGCAACCCCGTCCTCATCTCGCTTGAGATCCTTGCTGACCAGGGCTGGATCGCGCGCGACCGTATCCAGGGCCTCACCGGCCACGACGGGGCCGTGGACTATGTTCGCGTCAGCAATGAGAAGCTCCCCCTCGTTGAAGAGGCCGCCACCAACTTCCTCGACCGCGCCACCGAGGAACAGCGAGCCAAGTTCCAGAAGTTCTGCACGGACAACGCCTCCTGGCTGGCCGACTACGCCATGTTCACCGTACTGCGCCGCATGCATGGCTACGCCAGTTGGCATGAGTGGCCGGAAGACTACTCCCACCGCAAGGGCGACGCGCTCGCCAAGCTGATGAACGACCGCGGCCGCGAGCTCGCCATCGAGCAGGCCGTGCAGTACATCTTCTCCGAGCAGTGGTGCGCGCTCCGCGCCTACGCCGCCGAACGCAAGATCCGCATCCTCGGCGACATCGCCATCTTCGTCAACTACGACTCCGCCGACACCTGGACCACGCCGGACATCTTCGAGCTGGACGACCAGCTTCGCCCGCTCCGCGTCTCCGGCGTCCCCCCCGATTACTTCTCCGCCACCGGCCAGCGCTGGGGCAATCCGCTCTATCGCTGGAACGTCCTCAAGGACCATGGCTTCGACTGGTGGGTCGCCCGCATTCGCCGCGCCCTGACCCTCTACGACCTCATCCGCCTCGACCACTTCCGCGGCTTTGAAGCCTTCTGGTCCATCGCCGCCGACGAGCCCACCGCCATGAACGGCCAGTGGATCAAGGCTCCCGGTCACGACCTCTTCCAGCGTCTGCGCGACGTCTTCGGCGACCTCCCCTTCATCGCCGAAGACCTCGGCGTCATCACCAAGGAGGTGGACGAGCTCCGTGAGCACTACGGCATGCCCGGCATGCGCATCCTGCAGTTCGGGTTTGCCGACCGTGGCGGCCACCTGTACCTGCCGCACCGCATGGTCCCCAACACCGTCGCCTATACCGGCACCCACGACAACAACACCACGCTGGGCTGGTGGGTGGACGACGCCACCGAGACCGAGCGCGCCGCCGCCCAGGTCTATCTCGGCCACATCGAACATCCCGCCGAGATCAACTGGGCCATGATGCGTTGTGCCGCCGCCTCGGTCGCCAACATCTGCATCTTCCCGCTCCAGGACATCCTGCACCTCGGCAGCGATGCCCGCATGAACACGCCCGCCGCCGGCTCTGACAACTGGGCCTGGCGCTATGCCCCCGGCTCCCTGCACCCGGACTTCGCCGCCAAGCTCACCGCCCTGATGGCCATGACCGACCGCGACGGCTACGAAGCCCCCGTCGAAGGCGCAGACGAAGCCGGCAAGCCGACCAACGACGCCAGTAAGCGCGCCGAACTCGGAGCCGGACTATAGCCTCCGCGCTCTAAGGCCGCAGCCCGAACCGGTACGTCACATTCACGCTCGCATAGGACGGAATCCGCACGCCCACCACCTCGTTCACAGGCGAGGGGTCGAAGCTCTCCACCGTCTGCCCCGAATACCCGCTTGCCACCAGCAGGTTCACCCCCACGTTCACCCTTCCGCGGTCGAACGGCCGCACCACCGCCGCTCGAAACTCCTTCACGGACGTCCCCACGCACTGCGCAGCCGGATCCGGCAGGCATCCCGTCCCCAGCGGCTTTCGCCCCACGTACTCGAACTCCAGCTTCGCCTGCAAGCCCAGCGGCAGACGCTGTGCATTCGCCAGCAGATCGAAGATGGTGCGCGGAGCCTCAGGCGTCGGCTGACCGGAGTCCAGGTCTCTCGCATCCGCCTTGGAAAACGTAGCCAGCACGGACCCGCTGGTAAAACTCTGCCGAACAGCCACAGTTACAAATTCATTGCGCGAAGGTCCCTGGTCCTCCTGCAGCCCTGTATCCGCGTCGATCTTCGCCAGCTCAGAGCTGTTCGTCACATGCCCCAGCGTCACCTTCACGTCCGTCTTATCCACGGACTTGCTGACCACCACCTGGTACGAGTGCGCCCGCGCCACCACACTCGCGCCTGCTGCCGAGCCCACGCCGGCACGAGGATCCTCCGTGAAGAACGCCTCGCCATAACTGCCTGAAACCTGCGGAACCCACCACCCCGCCTTCGGCAAAAACGATACCGTAGCCTTCGGCGAGTTCACCCCCACCCACTTCTCAAACCCGTTCGCTGCGTCCAGCCGGTCGACGTTCGTGACGTTGATCTCGTCCCGCCGCCAGCCCGCGTAGTAGTGGAAGTACGGCGTCACCGCTCCAGACGCTGCGCCGTACGGCGTGTAGCTCGCAAGGGTCACGTCGTTCGAAGCGACCGGCGTAAACTGCCCCAGCGCATAGGGCTGAGCCGCGTCCGGCAACCCGTAGTGATCCAGATTGTCCCGCCGCGGTGCCTCGCGGTTGTAGTCGAAGCCGCCCAGCAGCTCCACCGCCTCGGACACCTTGTTGACATACGTTGCGCTTCCACCCGCCACCGTGCGGAACTCGCTCTGCCGGATCAGCCCGCCGCCAAAGTCTGAATCGAGCGCCAGGTTATACGTGCGGAAAAATCCTCCCAGCAGCAGCCGCTGCGCTCCCGTCAGCCGCCACGTATCGTTGGCCGCAGCCATCGCCGTATGCGTCTGGTCCTTCTGTCGCAGGTCAATCGAGTCCCCATACTCAGGGTACCCCGGCTCCGAGGCTCCGAACAGCGGCACCAGCCCGGGGATCGTGCTCTTACCGTAGTAGGCGATTCCCAGCACGGTCACCGTGTGCCGCCCCAGCTCAAACACTCGCTGCCCGTTTAGCTTGTACTGCTGACGATGCTCCAGCCGCCGCAGAAATCCGTTCCCGTAGCTCGCCTCCACCGCTAGGAATGACTTTACCGTTGGGCTCAGGCCCGCCACCAGGTCCAGGTCGCGGTAGTCTGCCGTCAGCGTCGCAAAGGGGTCCAGCGCCGTTCGCAGCCCATAGACAGCCGCCAGGTTGACGGCATGATTTCCCTCCCGCACGTTGTAGGCGCCGCCGTCCACCTGCACACTCTCCAGCGTCTCCGGGATCAACAGGTTCGGGTCCGCGTAGCCGTTCCCATGCGCGTTCGCGGACAGATTGTTCGGCAGCAGGTACGTGCCCACCGCGATGTATTGGGCGATCGGTTCGCCATGGTCGCCCGCCACCCCCGGAGCAAAGTACTGCGGGGCCTTGATGCCGCTGGACGCTGTCTCAATCGGATACCCCGGAATCGACACCGGCGCACCCGGACGCCCCGGGTTTGCATCCAGCAGATCCTGCTTGACGAAGACCTTCTCACCCGGGTCCGGCGACAGCACATCCAGGTCATTCACATCCGCCGTAACGGTCACGCTGCTGGCCTCGCCTGTTACCCTGGGCTTCGCGTGGGGCAGGGGAGCGGTCTTCGCCGGAGCCTCTTGTGCCCCCAGCCGCGCCAGCCCCACCAGCAAGATCATCGCCCCAAACCGCCGCACCGCCACGTCCTTTTCCCCGAGGGCTCTCACCCGGCCCGTTCGCTCTTCCAACCTTACAACGCGCCACCCGCTAAAGCGGATGCAGACCCGTCGTACGCTGCTTGTATCGCGGTCGTGCGTTCAGAAATCCGGGCCGTCTCCGCAGCATCCGCTGAATTGCTCTAAACTTGATCCTGTGCCGCCCCGCGCGGCAGAAATCGAACGATCTGGGAGCAAGAATGCCTCTGTCCGGCGAAGCAATCCGCATGATGAACTACGTTGACGATATCGCTGTAACCCTTCGCCGCATCCAGGCCGTGCTGCCCTCGCTCACGGAAGAAGAGCGCATCCGCGTCAGCGACTACATTCGCAAATCCGAACCCAACTACGAGACCGTCCTCAACGCCATCGTCGAAGAGCCTGTCCTCGAAAAGAAGTAGCAATCTCAGCAACACGTCATTCTAAGCGCAGCGAAGAACCTCTGTATTGGGTCGTTGTTCTTGCCGTTGTCTGTTCCGGGTGCCCCATTCTTTCGCAGCTTCACTGCGAAAGGGTGAGGTATCGGGCAAAGCCCGACCGTTTCTGCCTTTGCCTCTCCTAACAACAAAGAACTGACAACGAACAACGAAATGCCCCTCCACCTCGCCATCATCGGAGCCGGTCAGGCCGGTCGCACCTTCGCGGCCGCCTGCGCCGCCGCCGGCCACATCGTCACGCTGGAAGACGTGATGCCCGCCAAACTTCGCCACGCCGGGGAGCACTTCGCGGAACTCGGCCACCAGGTCCGGCTTGTCTCCACCGTGGAAGACGCCGTTCATGACGCGGACCTCGTCATCGACTTTGTCCCGGACGAGCTCGAATCCAAGCTTGAGATCTTCTCCCTGCTGGACCGCATGGCCCCCCCGCGCACCATCCTCCTCACTCCCAGCGACGCGCTCAGCATCACCGACCTCGCCTCCTGCACCTACCGCCCCGGCCGCTGCCTGATGTTCCGGGGAGCAGGCCCCACCCGCCTCCTCCACACCCGCCAGACGTCGCCCGAAGCCGTCGCTACCTGCGAGAGCTTCCTCCGCTCCCTCGGTCAGACCGTCAGCCCGGAGGCCGACCCGGACCTGCCTCAGCTCATCAAGAACATGAACCTGCCCGTGGGCTCCCAGCTTTAGGCTGCTCCTTACCCACGATAGCCATACATTTCACCACAACTTCACCATCAAAAAGCGAGGTTTGTGGTGTGGTTAGTTGGCATCTTCGCGCTTATAAGGATGGGTCATCAGGTTCCGGGCCTCATTCACCGCCCCCTGCGTGTTGTCGTTGGTCTGCACGGCAAGCCTGTATTCATTGACGGCCCGCTCCCGCTGCCCGGTCACGTCGAAGATCCGTCCCAGCTCCACATGGGACCAGACCTCCGTCCACTTGGGATCGCCGTCCCCGCGCAGCGAATCGCGGAAGCTATTTGCGGCGGACTGGAAGTTCTTTTGATTGAAGAAGATCTCGCCAATCCTGTAAGCAGCCAATGAACTGTTCTTGTTGGAATCGAGGGCCTTCTGGTACTCCACTAAGGCCCCGGTCAGGTCTCCCTGCGCCACCAACTGCTGTCCGCGCAGCACCGCAACCTTCACCGCCAGGTCCGGCGTGGACTTCAGCAGCCAACCCTGCGGGTCGATCGTGATCCGCCGCGGACGGCCAAAGGTCTCAATGGAATACTGCGAATCCGTCCCGCTCAGGTCCACGCGCCGCGTCTCGGTCTTGCCTTCGGTCTCAATCCGCAGCTCAATCGGCATCCGAAACAGGTCTAAGTCCTGTGTAATCGCACCCACCGTCCGGAAACCCTTGTTACTCCCCAGCCGGTACACCGTGTATTTGTCATTGAACTGCGGCGCTCCCGTCCCATTCACCCATTGCGAGAAAAACGGCTGTAGATTGAGGTGCGCCTGCTCACCATCCACGTTCACCATCTGCGCCTGGGCAATGGTCGTTAAGTCGTTCTGCCGTATACCTTTATCCGTGTACTGCAGCAACGTCTCCCGCAAAAAATTTGTAAAAGCCTCATCCCCCATCTCCCACCGGAGCATGTGGAAGATCATCGCGCCCTTCTCCAGTGTCATGGACTGAAACTGAGGAGAGAAGGGATCCAGACGGCCCAAGGTGCTGAGAGGTTCGGTGTCATAAGCGAGCGCACCGGCTGACACGTCGCCCACTGCGGTCTGAAAGGCACTTGATCCAGAGGCGTCCTGCAGGTACATGAGTTCCGCGTATCGGCTCATTCCATTGGTGATCCAGGCGTCATTGAGGGTCACGGGCGAGATCTCTGAGCCCCACCACTGGTGGGCCAGCGTGTTCGCGAGAAGCCGGGTGGAGTTATGGTCCGTAATGCGATTGCCCGCGATGGCCGCCACGCCGGGCGCCCAAGAAGCGGAGACAGCATCCTCCGGTAGCTCCACGAGTGCCATTTGGCCGGTTTCAGGTTGGCCGAAGGTGTTGGACATGAATTCGAAAATTTTTGTGGCGGTGGCGGCGAACTCGAGAGAACCCGCTTTGCGTTTTTCGGTGGTGTAGATCTGGAAGTTGGCTACCTTTTGGGGCTGGAGGAACTTTCCTGCGACGATGGTGCCGGGGAAGCCGGGCTTGTCCCAGTTGAAGGCGTATTCCGTTTGTTTGCCTACAGATAGCGGAGTTCCCGAGGGTCCGGAGCCGACCACGCGCTCGTCCGAGGGGACGCGGATGTGCATTTCCGCGGTGAAACGGTCGGTGTAAAGGCCGGTTTGTGACATGGGGAACCAGCGGCCGGGGTAGAGCAGGATGGAGATGGGATCGGCGATGGCGGCGAGCTTGATTCCCTCTACAGGGCTTGTATCTGAACCACTTAGCACGCCGGAGTAGACGAAGGTCCAGGTTGCGCTGGTGTTTTTGGGGATGGCGGTGGAGAGGGTAAAGCGGACTGCGTTCTGCGGGGTAAGTCGTTCAGAAACAAGGGTTTGGCGGCTCGCGTCCGTGACGGAGGTGAGGGTGAGGCCGTTGTTCAGCTCAAAGACGGGGTTAACCAGGTCTTCCAGAGCGGTGAAGGTGACCTGGGTGGTGGCGGTCAGTTTGGAGGCGGCGGGGTCCAGCTCAGCGTGGATGACGTATGCGGTGACTTTGAGCTGGGGGCGCGCGGGTGCGGCAAACAAAGGGGTTACAAGGGCCAGGGAGGCGGTAAGGGTGCGCAGGGCATGGGCAACGTACTTCATAGGGGAAGTGGAAACCTCGGGGCGTACTTCGTCACTAGCTTAGACGCATTTCCACGGCCATCGGATGGGGGTGTGGATTTTGCATGGTCAAACGTGGTGAATGGTATGGATAACGTGGGTCAGAGACTGCAAGGAACTACGGTGCTAGGAAGGAGAGGACGGTGTCGCGGACGTGCTCGATTGAGGTGGGGCCGGGGGTGGTGAGGCGGGCGCGGAGGTCGGCCAGATCTGCGAGTTGGCGGGTGCGGGTGGGGGTGTCGGCGAGCAGGGGGGCGAGGGTTTCTGAGAGGGTCTGGGGGTTGAAGCGGTCCTGGAGGAGCTCCGGGACGATGCGGCGGCCGGCGATGAGGTTGGTCATGGCGATGGGGAGGTTGCCGTCGCGGTCTGTGCCTTCCTCGGTGGGCCAGACCTCTGGCGGGTACCAGACGAGCGATTTGGCGAGCTTGAAGGTGAGAGCGGAGACGCGATAGACGACGACGAAGGGGTTGCCGATGAGGGCGGCCTGAACGGTGGCGGTGCCGCTGGCAACGATGGAGGCGCGGGCGTGGTGGAGGGCTTCGCGGGCGTCGGAGACGAGGTGGATGTAGGGGAGAGGAAGGGTGGGGTCGGTACCGGGGTAGTGGGAGATCCAGCCGGCGGTGAAGTCGGCGAGGCGCGGGCGGTCGATGGTGCTCGCGACCGGCAAGATGTATTCGACTTCCCGGGGGTAGCGGCAGGCCGTTTCGACCATGGTGGGGAGGTTGGATTCGATTTCGCGCCAGCGGGAGCCGGGGAGGAGGGCGATCCAGGGCTTGGCGGGGTCGAGGTTGTTGTGGGCGGCGTAGGCCTCGCGGGTGACGGTCGGGAGGGGGAGTTCGGCGAGGGGGTGGCCGACGAACTGGGCGTCGACGTGGCGATTGCGGTAAAAGGCGGCTTCGAAGGGGAAGATGGTGAGCATCTTCGCGACGCGCTGCTGGACCCAGCGGAGGCGGCGTCGTTTCCAAGCCCAGAGCTGGGGGGAGACGAACCAGATGACGGGAATGTTGAGCCGCTTGAGGTGCTTGGCGAGGCGGAAGTTGACGTCGGGGAAGTCGATGAGGATGGCGGCAGTGGGTGGAGAGGCGTGGATGGCTGCGACAAGTTTGCGATATTGGGCGTAGATGTAGGGGGCGTGGCGGATGACTTCGGTGATGCCCATGTGGGCGACGTCTTCTGCGCGGACGATGCGGTGCTGACCGGCTGCGGCCATCTCCTGGCCGCCGAGGCCGGTGAAGGTGGCGTGCGGGAGGGACTGGGCCAAAGCGCGGATGATCTGGGCGCCGTAGTGGTCGCCGGAGGCTTCGCCGGCGGAGAGGAAGATCGGGATGGAGGGAGTGGCTATGAGGATAGTTTACGTTGTGTGCGGAGAGCGCACCTCGGCTTCATATCCGGGCGAAGATGGAACTTGGCTTCGGATCAGGAGCAAGGATAAGTCCAAAGAAAATCGACGCCTGCTGCCAAAGCTGGTTCCGTGAGAAGGTGATCCGAGGCTGAAGGCTTGGGACACCTTGAAGCGGGCGGTGCTGAGGGTGTACGTCCCACTCATCGCGGTGAGGCTGCGATGAATGGGGCACCCGGGATTCTCGTCTGTGATGAATTTGGAAGCGGTCGGGCTTTCGCCCGAAACCCCACCCTATTCGCGGTGAGGCTGCGAAAAGGATGGGGCACCCCGGGATTTTTGTCTGAATGGATTTGGAAGCGGGGGTGCTGAGGGTGTACGTCCCCCTCATCGCGGTGAGGCTGCGATGAATGGGGCACCCGGAGATTTTTGTCTGGGTTGAATTTGAAAGCGGTCGGGCTTTCGCCCGATACCCCACCCTATTCGCGATGAGGCTGCGAAAAGGATGGGGCACCCCGGAATTTTTGTCTGAGATGGATTTGGAAGCGGGCGGTGCTGAGGGTGTACGTTCCCCTCATCGCGGTGAGGCTGCGATGAATGGGGCACCCGGAGATTTTTGTCTAGGTTGAATTTGGAAGCGGTCGGGCTTTCGCCCGATACCCCACCCTATTCGCGATGAGGCTGCGAAAA
>CAXSZW010000019.1:0-19641 GCA_964242025.1 uncultured Acidobacteriaceae bacterium | reverse complement strand
GGATGGGGCACCCGTATGGGCGCAACGGAGTTCGCGCGAGTCTGCTGAGGATTGTGGCCGACACACCTCATCGGGGTCCTTCGACTGCGTCGGTCACGAGAGGAGGCGACCGACTTCGCTCAGGATGACGCCTCTTTTCTTGCGTGAAGCGTGGAAGGTCAGCGGATGCTATTTGCCGAGGTGGCGGGCTTTGTTGCGTTTGGCGCGGAGTTCGTCGGCGGACTGGATGGTGTGGGCCTGGACGATGGCGCGGATGAGGCCGGGGAAACGGCCTTCGACTTCAGCGCAGCGGGAGGTGTTGTGGACTTCGACGCCGCGGCGTTCCGAGTGGATGAGGCCGGCTTCACGGAGGATGCGGAAGTGCTGGGAGAGGGTGGATTTGGGGATGGCCTGGTTGCTGACGGTGAGGAACTCAGAGCAGGTCTGGGGGCAGTCCTGGGCGACGATATCGGCGTAAATGGCTACGCGCACGGGGTCCGCGAGGGCGTGAAGGATGCCCTCTACGGTGAGCTCCGCGATGGACGGGTGGAAGAGGGGGCGCATACGTCTATGAGATGGGGTGGTACAGGAAAAAGGTTCGTTTGTTTGCTTGTTCATAAAAACGGAACTAATGAATCGTTCATGGAGACGCTTCCATCTACTTGTTCAGAACGAGGCCGGATGGCTTCGTAACATTTGAACGAGGTGATGTGATGGGAAAACTTGACGGAAAAGTGGCAGTGATTACAGCGGCTACGTCTGGGATGGCGTTGGCTACGGCGAAGCTCTTTGTCGAAGAGGGTGCGTATGTTTTTATCACCGGGCGGCGACAGGACAAGCTGGATGAAGCGGTGAAGGCGATTGGCAGGAATGTGACCGGCGTGCAAGGGGATTCGGGCAACCTGGCGGACCTGGACCGGCTGTATGAGACGGTGAAGAAGGAGAAGGGGACGATCGATATCTTGTTTGCCAGCGCGGGTTTTGGCGAGTTTGCGACACTGGAGCAGGTGACGGAGGAGCACTTCGACAAGACGTTTGGGTTGAATGTGAGGGGCACGCTGTTTACGGTGCAGAAGGCGCTTCCACTGTTCAATGACAATGGTTCGATCTTTCTGAATGGGTCGATTGCGAGCATCAAGGGGTTCCCTTCGTTTGGGGTGTATAGCGCGAGCAAGGCGGCGCTGCGGTCGTTTGCGCGGACGTGGCTGCTGGAGTTGAAGGATCGGCGGATTCGGGTGAATTTGCTGAGCCCGGGGACGATCGATACGCCGATTCTGGATCCGCTGGGCGATGAGGCGAAGAAGCAGTTTACGGCGATGATTCCACGCGGCGAGATGGGGCGGCCTGAGGAGATTGCGACGGTTGCGCTGTTCCTTGCCTCGAGTGATTCTAGCTTTGTGAATGGCGTGGAGCTGTTTGTGGATGGGGGGACGGCGCAGATCTGATCTGTGGCTTTGCTGAGTTCGGTCCATGGTCTGGTGACGGGCTGTGGGCCGAGTTCCGTTTTGATGTAAGGGCGGGCGTGGCGCGGATGGGGTATGGGTGGCGGCGCGGTGGGTGTGGGATGCTGGATGAAGGCCTATGAGTGGATCGGTTCTGGATGAGGTGAAGGTTGGCGCGCGGGAAGGGGCCGGTACGCCTGGGCGGGGGGTGTGGAGATTTTATGCGGCTAGTTTTGTGTTGCCGCTGTTGGCGATGGTGGGATATTGGGTGCGGTTTATCCGGGCGGACTACAGGCCGAGTGAGGATGAGTTTGCGTTGATTGTGAGTTCGGGGAGGATGTTTCATCCGAGCATGCGGGGATGGTTTTTGGAGGGGTTTGGGCGGTACTTTGTGGGGTATCCGGGGCTTTCACGGCCGGTGACGGACTTTGTACGGCCTGTGGTGAATGGGGCTTATTGGGTGAACTCGGCGGTGTGGGGAGAGCGGTGGGCGTGGTATCTGCTGCTGACGTATGCGGTGCAGGCGGGGTTGGTGTGGGTGAGTGTGAAGCTGGCGGTGGAGGTGGGAAGGGTGCCGCGGTGGGTGGCGGGGTGTGTGGGGGTGATGATGTTCGTTTCGCCGGCGTTTGGGTGGCAGCAGATGTTTTTGACGTCGTTCACGTTTGATTTGTTTGGGGCGCTGTTTGTGATGCTGGCGTTGCATGAGGTTTGGCGGCGGAGATATGTGACGGCTTGGGTGCTGATTCTGCTGGCGGTGTTTACGAAGGAGACGACGCTGTTTCTGCCGGTGTTATTGGCGTTTAGGGCGTGGGTGCCGGGTTTGCGGGTGAGGCGGAGGGTGTTGTGGACGGCGGCTTGGCTGGCGCCGGTGGGGGCTTGGCTGGTGGTGCGGCATGTGGCGTTTCATGGCCATGCCGGGGTGTATGTGTTGAACGGGGCAGGGTTGAAGGCGCAGGCGGCGGGGGTGGTGCATGGGGTGCTGGCATGGCCGTTTGGGACTCGGACGGCGAGGCAGAGTGTGGGGGTGAGGTGGTTGTTCTGGCCGCTGAATGCGGGGTTCTGGGTTGGGTGCGGGGTTGCAATGGCGCGGTGGCGGCGGCTTCGTTTTGGGGTGACAGAGGTGGGGGTGGCGTTGTGCGCAGGGGCGCTGGCTATGCCGCTGCTGCTGAATTTGCCGCTGAGGTTTGGGGCTTGCTTTTATCCGCTTTTCTTTTTGGTTCTGGCGAAGATGGCGTGGGCGGGGGAGGGAGTTTGGGTTCGGCGGGGGGCCGCGGCGTGCCTGGCGGTGGGATTTGTGACGGCTTTGTATCAGAAGGCGGTGGACCCGTGGGGGCTGGAGTTTGCGCGGTCGGAATGGGCGCTCGCGGGTAGCTATGTGGAGGCGATCAAGGGGAGTGATGCGAAGACGTTGCTGCTGGTGGATGATGCGAGTGGCGCGTTTACGGCTCCAGAGCTGGTGGCTCGGTTTGCGGGGTTCAAGGGGACTTTGGTTCGGGCGAATAATGTGGAGGTGCTGGATCCGTCCAAGTGCGAGGGGCAACCGCGGGTGAAGGTTGAGGGCGGGACGGTGACCTCGTTTGTGGCTCCACCTTGCGGGTTTTACACGTTTGATAGTGTTCCTCCGGAGAGGATTGGGAGGGAGATGGTTTCGACGGTGGGGGGGACGAGTGTGAGGATTTTGGCGCCGGAGGTGAAGGGGCTGCCGGGGTCGGGGACCTTGGGTATGTATGGGGAGTTGCGGGTGGAGGCGAGTGGGGAGGTTGCGGTGCTGGTGCCGGAGTTGGGGGGAAAGGTTTATCGGGTCGTGCGGTAGGAACAAAGGCGGTCGAGCTTCGCTCGATACCCCACCCTATGACGATAAGACTGTCAAAGGATGGGGCACCCGGAACAGGCAACGGCAACATACTACGGAGATTCTGGCTGCGCCAGAATGACGGCTTGGGTGCAATGCACAGCTAGGCGCGGCCGGCGAAGTCTTTGGTTTCGGTGGCGATCTTTACTTTTTCTCCCTCTTTGATGAAGAGCGGGACGCGGATTTCAAGGCCGGTTTCGAGGCGGGCGGGCTTGGTGCCGCTGCCGCTGGAGGAATCGCCGCGAGCTGCAGGCTCCGTATAGGCGACGTTGAGTTCCACGAAGATGGGGAGCTGGAGGCCGATGGGGTTGCCGTTGTACTTGTGGACCTGAATGAGGACGCCCTCGGTGAGAAAGAGGAGGGAGTCGCCGAGGGTGTCTTCGGAGAGGGTGAGGGTCTCGAAGGATTCCTGGTCGAGGAAGTGGGAGCCGTCGCCGTCGGAGTACATGTAGGTGGCGGGGACGAGGACAAGGTCGGGTTCCTTGAACTTTTCACCGGCTTTGAAGACCTTCTCGAAGACGGCCTGGGTGAGGAGATTGCGGATTTTGAGGTGGACGAGGGTCTGGCCGCCACGGGCGGTGGGGGTGGTGATATCGGATTCGATGCAGACGTACGGTGCGTTTTCGTACTCGAAGACTGATTTGCGCTTGATGTTGATTGCGTCGATGAGAGCGGCCATGAGGTCCAGTATAAAGGGGGCGGGCGATAGAATTGGGGAGGCTCGCCGGAAGGGAAGAGGCGACCGGATGAGGGTGAGTTGACGAAGAATCTGCTGCCGATTGAAGTGATTGCCGCGAAGCTGGACCTGCCTGAAGCGATGTATGAGAAGAGGAGTCCGGTGAGCGCGAAGATTGGGCTAGGGCTGTTGGAGGATGCGCGGTTTCCGGTGCGGGGAAAGCTGATTTTAGTCACGGCTACGTCGCCGACGGTGTCGGGCGAGGGAAAGACGGTCACGTCGATTGGGCTGGTGCAGGGGCTGGAGAAGATTGGGAAGAAGGCGATTCTGACCTCGCGGGAGCCCTCGCTGGGGCCGGTGTTTGGGATGAAGGGCGGGGCTGCGGGTGGCGGGAAGTCGCAGGTGGAACCGAGCGAGAAGATCAACCTGCATTTTCATGGGGACTTCCATGCGATTACGAGTGCGCATAATCTGCTGGCGGCGCTGATTGACTCGCATATGTTTCATGGGAACGAGCTGGGGCTGGATCCGGCTGCGGTGACCTGGCCGCGGACGATGGATATGAATGACCGGGCGCTCAGGAACGTCGTGGTGCAGGTGACGGGGGCGGATAAGAAGGTTCGGGATGGGGCGAACCGGGCGAGTGGGTTTTTGATTACGGCGGCGAGCGAGATGATGGCTATTCTTTCACTCGCGGAGGGAAGGGAAGATCTGCGGGCTCGGCTGACGCGAATTGTGGTGGGGGCGAACAAGGAAGGGAAGCCGGTGACGGCAGGGGATCTGGGCGCGGTGGGGCCGATGATGGCGTTGTTGAGTGAGGCGCTGGAGCCGAACCTGGTGCAGACGACTGAAGGGACTCCGGCGATGGTGCACTGCGGGCCGTTCGCGAATATTGCGCATGGGACGAGCTCGGTGGTGAGCCAGAAGATGGGGCTGCGGCTGGCGGATTATGCGGTGAATGAGACAGGGTTCGCGAGTGACCTGGGGTTTGAGAAGTACATGGACCTGGTGTCGCCTTCATCGGGAATCAGGCCTGCTTGTGCGGTGCTGGTTACGACGGTGCAGAGTGTAAAGAACCAGGGTGAGGGCGAGTTGGCGGCGGGATTCAAAAACCTGGAGAAGCACATTGCGATTGTGAAGGGGTTTGGGTTGCCGGCGGTGGTGGCGATCAATCATTTTCCAAAGGATTCAGAGGAGGAGCTGGGGGCGTTGCGGGAGTTCTGCGAGGGGCGGGGGGCGGCGTTTGCATTGAGCGATGCGTATGAGCTGGGGGGCGCGGGGGCGGTGGAACTGGCGCGAAAGGTGGTGGAGGTGATTGAGGCGCATCCGGCGCCGGTGCTGACGACGACGTATGAGGCGGGGGACTCTGCTGAGGAGAAGATTGGGAAGGTGGCGAGAGGGATTTATGGGGCGGATGGGGTGGAGTTGAGTGAGCGGGCTTCGGAGCGGCTGAGGCAGTTTGAGAGCTGGGGGTTTGGCGGGTTGCCGGTTTGTATAGCGAAGACGCAGTACTCGTTGAGCGATGATCCGAAGAAGATGGGGGCGCCGACGGGGTGGATGTTGCGGGTGACGGATGTGGCGTTGAGTGCGGGGGCGGGGTTTTTGGTGGTGACTTCAGGGGCGATGATGCTGATGCCGGGGCTGCCGAAGGCTTCACGGGCGATGGGGATCGATGTGGATGAGGATGGGGAGATTGTGGGGATGTCTTAGGAGGAATGCCGTGTAGGATTTGGGCATTCCTCTTCCAGGCGGTGTGGTTTGAATGCGATTGTCTCGCTGAGTCCTTATACGAGTTTGATTGGGTTTGTGCTGGGTGTGCCGACGGCGGTGGGGGCGTACTACCAATCGTGGAAGACGCGGCAGGAGTCCAGGCTGGCGCGGCAGGGGCTGGTGTTCAGCGAGAACTGCCTGGAGTTTGTGCTGGACGATGGCATGACGGTCAATGTGGTGCCGCTCGAGACGCTGCATAGCCTGCCGAAGCCGGGAGATATTGTGCTGCTGCCGGGGCAAGAGGATGGGATGGATGCGATGCTGGATCCGGTGCTGCCGCATGGGGCGTATCGGGTGAGCCGGATTGAGCATATCTACGCGCCGGTGCAGGGGGCGAAGGCGCACGTGGGGCAGGCGCGGCTGGCCAAGGCGGTGGCGCATGTGGACCGGTTGGGTGGTGGGTAGGGGTACACGTTTGTGGGTAAAGTCTTCGAAGGATTGGGGTTAGGGGTGGACTTCCGGATGGGTGGTGCGTCAAAGTCTCTGTTTATGCGGGTTTGCGCGAGGGGGGTGTCGCAAAGTCTTGATAACACTGGGGTTGGCTTAGGGGGTGGAGGGACTTTTTTCTGGGGATGGGAGTCGGTCGAGCTTTGCTCGATACCCCACCCTGCCCGACGATAGGACTGTCGGTCGAGGGTGGGGCACCCGAAACGGGCAACGGCAAACGCAGGTTCCCTTCGGGAATGACAACAAAAAAGACAGCTTAGTGGAGGACCTCTGGGGTGGCGGGGCCGTAGAGGACGCCGTTGAAGAGGAACTTGAAGGTGGCGTGGGGCTGGCCGCGGAAGGCGACTTCCGGACCCATGAGGAGGACCTTTCCCTTGCCAACGTTGGCCTGGGCGATGGCGACGGAGTCGTTGAGATAGGTCTGGCCCCAGGCCCAGCCGGAATCGAGCAGGTTGCCCTGGCCGTACCAGGCGATGGGTTGGAGGCCGAGGTGACCGGCGTCCGGGACGGGGCGGAAGGCGGGGCTGTTGTCGTAGAAGACGTCCACGGATGAGGGGACGCCGTATGCGACGGGCTGGGTGTTATCCACCTGCGCGCGAAGGAGGGAGCCGGGGACATAGAAGCGCTCCGGGGGGACGGGCTGCTCCTTGCCCTTGACGACCTCGGTAAGGGCGTCGCGGACCGGGAGCTTCATGGCGGTGTAGACGCGGCTGGAGCTTCCGATGGTGAGCATGGTGCCGCCGGCCTGGACGAAGGCGGAGAGCTGCGGGAGGGTTTTGTCGGCGGTGATGCGGCCGAGCCAAGGGCGGAACTCGGCGGGGATGTCCTCTGGCTTGGGCTGCTGGCCGAAGCGGGGGCCATCGCCACCGGCTGCTCCGGCGGCGGGGCCGGCTCCGCCGGGGACTGCGGCGGTGAGGGCAGGGAGGACGCCATCGGTGAAGACGAGGTCGTCAAAGGAGGCGTTGAGGTTTCCGGCGTCGAGGGTCTGGGGGTAGATGACGGTGAAGGGGAACTCGAACTGCTCAAAGAGCCAGCGGGTCCAGCCGGAGGTCATGGAGCCGCCGTACTGGTCGACGAGGCCGATGCGGGTGGGGTGGAGCATAAGGGCTTCGCCGGAGGGCTTTGCGGTAACGGCGACGGCGTTGATGCCGAGGGTTTTAGCGGCGGACTCAAGGAGCTCATGCGACTGAGGGGAGAAGGGAATCCAGAGGGCTCCAGCGGCTAATTGCTTGTCTCCGGCTTTGACGGGCTGCTTGAGCCAGTAGACAGGGAGTTTGGCTTTGAGGAGGCGGTTGGTGAGGGTGTAGGCGTCGTTGTACTCGTGCGAGACGAGGTAACCGGCGGCTTTGCCGGGACCTGCGATGGTGCCTGCGGGTGGGGCGGCGAGGTCGGTGGTGATTTTTTCAAAGGGGCCGGTGAAGCCGGAGTAGATGCGGTCGAAGGTGACGCCCATCTGGTAGGCGAGGGTCCATCCGGTGGTGTCGTATGGGCGGGTGGGGGGTGCGCCGGGGTAGGCGAAGTCGTTGGGATGGTCCTGGGGCTCGAGCATGTCGAGGACCTCAGGGCGGTAGGCCTGGGCGGCGGAGATGACGAGCGATCCGGCGGGGTAGTGCTTGCCTTCCACGTCAAAGGCGGCGGTGGCGCGCTGAATGGTGACGCCGGACTTCATGAGGGTGTTGACGAATTTGACGGCGGTGGGGAAGTCGGCCTGGTCAGCGGGGAGGATGTAGCCGCGTGGGTCGCGGTGGGCGGGGTCGTGGAGAACGGTCTCATAGAGACCGGCGGGGAGACCGGCGTTGCGACCGAAGCCTCCACCGGCCGGGGCTGCGGGAGCGGCTTCTGCGGCGGGTGCTGCGCCGCGACGGCCGCCGGCGCGAGGTGCTGCACCAGCAGCGGCGGTGGGAGCTGCTGCGGCTGCTTCCAAGGCCTCAATGCGCTTGGGGGTGATGGTCCAGCTATCTTCATTGCCGTGCTTGATAGAGCGCTTGCCCATGACGTAGGTGTCATACAGGAGATGGGTGCGCTCGCGGGAGGCGTAGTCCAGCATGGCGCGGTTGTTGGTCATCTCATACGCGATGGACTGGGCGTAATGCCAGAGCTGCGGGGCTACGGGGAAGGGCTCGTCTCCGGTGGGGAGCTGGCGACCGGCGATGAGGGGGAGCGGTGCGGGCGTGGGGCTGCCGATGATCTCCGTGAGGATGCCGGTCATGTTATGGAAGTAGGTGACGGTGCGGAGGCCACCATTGTACCAGGTGCTGTAGGGGGCGGTCGAGCGCATGCCGGAGCCGGGCTTGCCTTCTTCGACGAGGCGCTCATGCATGGCGGTGCCAACGGCTTCGATTTTGAGGGGGATGAGGGGGTCGTAATGGAAGTTGAAGGGGTCGCGGAAGGGCGGCATGAAGATGACGGCGCCGGCGGGTCCGGTCTGGTGGTGGTTGTACATGAGCTGGGGGTACCAGTCGCGGAAGAGCTCGCGGGACATGTTGGTGGATTCGGGCTGGTTGTTCATGTAGAAGTCGCGGTTGTTGTCATGGCCGACGTACTTCTGCCAGAGGCGGGGGAGGCCTTCCATCTGGCGCTTGGTGGGGTCCGACTCGCGCATGTACCAGTTGGCGACGAGCTCCATGCCGTCGGGGTTGGCGAAGACGAGGAGGGCGATGTCGTCGTTGAGGAACCGCATGGTTTCGGGGTCGGTGAGGGAGTTGAGCTCGTAGATGGTTTCAACGAGCTGCTGGGAGCCTACTGTTTCCGAGGCGTGGAGGCCGCCATCGATCCAGACGATGGCTTTGCCTTCTTCGGCGAGCGCGTGGGCTGCTTCGTCGGTGAGGCCTTCCGCGTGGGAGAGCTTGGCGGCGATGTCTTTGTAATGGTCGAGTTTGGCGAGGTTCTCGGGCGAGGAGACGATGACCATGTACTGGCGGCGGCCTTCGGCGGTGGGGCCGATGTCGACGAGCTTCATGCGGTCGGATTCGGTGGCGAGCTTCTGGATGTAAGCGGTGGCCTGGGTGTAGTTGCCCATCATGTAGTCATCACCCATGTTGAAGCCGAAGGACTGCTTGGGCGTGGTGATGTTGCGGGGGGCCTGTGCGAGGGCGGGGGCGACGGAGATTGCGGCGAGGGCGAGCAGGGCCATGTTTCGGCTTGCAGAGGGGAAGGTCACGGGAGAGGCTCCTTCGGAACGCGTTTTGGACGCGGCTAGGTTGTTGGTGGTGTGACCACTGTAACCCAGGATTCACGGGGTGTTGATGGGAAAGGAGTTAGGGGATGTAGTGGATGGCGGCCAAAACATGGAGAACGGTATGGCTTGATGTGGGTAAGGAGCAGCGACGAGGTGTGGTGGAGGGTCGATTGGCGCGGGTTTGGGGTTTGCGGGTGCAGTATGTTGTGTGGTGCCAACGGTGATGGACAGTTGGCCCTTGGCGTGCGTTTTTGGTGGGGACTTTTTTGGGGGTCAGGGCAGCCGGGAGGTGGGTATAGGGCCGTGTGTCAGTAACGATCTGGGACTTCGAGGAGCGCTGGGGGGCTTGTTCTTTCCCTATTTCTTACAATTTCAATACACAGAAGAACATATACGGGGAACTGATAGCGATTCTGGATAAAGGGGGCTATGGACGTGACAACCAAGTACATCGCGCAAAAAAAGATCAGGGGTTCTTGCAGACTTAGCCTCTTACGTACTGCCGCGATGGCGCAGATGAGCAGCAAAGCGACAGTGTGTAAGTGTCCGGCGTATTGATTTTGCCAATCGTTGAAATCACCTTTCCAATATTCCCCGAAGTAATAACTCGGGGTTAGCAGGCGTCCAAAAAGACTCATGATGACTTTGGGCAGGAGCGCTACGGGATAAAGGAATTTTGCCTGTAAACCGTTCAGGACGGTGATGGTTCCTCCGGTATCGCCCTGATCTGTAAAGCCGGATAGGTCCAGTTTTGAGGCTGCAAGGGGGTACGTCACGGTCAAAAGTAAGACAATGAGCGCCAACGCAGTTTTAGGTCGCTTTGAGAAGAACGAGTTTTTTCGTTTAAAGAAGAGGAAGAGGAGTACGAGCGCAGCCTGCTGCCATCTAGCTCCGATCGCGCTAAGCAAGATGATTAGCAGTAACAGTTTCGACTTTTTATGAGAGTAGACATAGTAGGCAAAGAGGACCGCGGAGAACAAGGATAAGATCTCCTTGTTCAAGGTGACGATACCGACCAGTGTCTCAGCGTTCAACATGAGCAGGATGGCGAGGGTCCACTGATTGACACCGGGTATCCTTCCTGCGGCGTAAATGGATACACAAAATAGGAATGCGTTGAACAAGGCGACCATCGATCCGGTCTTCAGGGTTAGAGCGATCGCTACAGGTCCGAGGTAATTCGCACCCAAACCGATCAGGGCGAGGTTAACCCCTTCACCGCGGACGAAGTCGGCGACCTGCCAGTACGTGTCCGAGTCGGCGCCGAGCCGTATGAGGCTCTGACCATCCAGGTTTGGCTGCACGACCGCATAGAACGCGATGGCACATAGGAGCAAGTAGGCGAAAAAGAGAGATATGGCAACCCATTGCATCGGAGTCCGAAGCTTTGATAGCGGCATATCGCACTTGAGGACTGGCATACGAAACGTGAAAGCCGGGATCTTGAGCTCTACTCTATGAGGAAGTTTCATCAGCATGTTTCCTGCGTTGTCTCAAGATCGGCATCTTTCGATCCTATCTCAGCGGCGAAGACGACGCTTTGCTGACCATGGTCTGGGACTCGAGACACTCCTCGGATCGATGCTAGACTCTTACTCACTCCCTTATGACAAACGCTTATAACACCAGGGCCTATCGCGTTTTTCTCGCTGGCGGAGTTGCGATTTGCTGGCTCGTCTGTACCGTTGCGTTGCTTGAAAAATACCTCTCAGTGAGGAAGGCCAGTGGGCTTTGTTTTCTGGGATGCGTAGGAATTCTTGGCTGCGTCGCCGCTCTGCAACGGTGTTACAAGACGGGGCGTGATGTGAATCGCTGGGCTGCCGGCGCCGTTTTTACCACGCTGATTCTCTCGTTTGTTGTGCTCTATCCGAAGTCGCAACGACACGCAGCCAATAAGGGATCGGATCGCGAAGACGCGCTTCGGGTTGAGCTTGTAGCCGTAGGTCATCATGAATATCCGTACGATGCGAGAACATTCTTGGGAAACCCGCCAACGCCCCTACCCGGGGCAATGCTGCTGGCAGCGCCTTTCTTTCTGACGGGCCGCGTCGCATTTCAAAATCTTGTTTGGGCCGCGATCTTTCTCGCCGTGCTTCTTTCGTTTTTCAAGCGAAGGGCCACTGCCGTCACCTTTTTTGCAATTTTTCTGATTGCTGCCGCGCAGAACCTGAATGACTTCGATGTTGGAGGAGACTACATCACCAATGTCATGTATGTTGCTGTCGCTCTGTTCCTCTTCGACCGCGCGCTTGGTCGAAAAGACTTGGGGTGGCTGGGTGCGGCTGCAATCGGTTTGCTGGGACTTGCACTGTCATCAAGGATTGTTTACGCGGTGGCCTTACTTCCGCTGCTGGCTCTTGCTGTGCAACGAACGACGCTGCAGCGAGCACTTCGTTTGACCGGCGCGGCTGTTTTTGTTGCGGTTGCGGTTACGCTTCCATTCTTCATGCCCCACCCCATCTCGCGGATGTTGACGCAGCTGGGTCAGAACGCGGACAAATTCCAAGCTCTTCCGTTGTGGCTTCCTCCCAGTTCCCTGGTGGTTGCTGCGCTTGTGCTTGGGAGCCTCGCGTTTTTCGCTCGCATGGATCTGGCGCGAGTCTATGGCCTGTTTGGACTTTGTAGTGTGGCGATGATTTTGCCTCCGCTGGCCTCCGTGGTTTACGCGGGAGGGAGCCTGCGGCATCCGCTGCCTACCTCCCTGGGATACCTTGCCGTGAGCTCCATCTTCCTTTCGCTGTGGATGTTTTCGCGACTGGAACAGATTGGTGTGGCAGAGGCACAGGGCGGAGCGGCGCTGCCTATGGAGCAAGCAGGATCGGCTGGAGTGCTTTGAGAGCGTTTCTAGGTTTAGGCGGGGAGGGCTTCCTGGTCCTGGTATTGGAGCTGGTAGAGCTTGTAGTAGAGGCCGCGTTCGGCGAGGAGCTGCTGGTGGGTGCCTTGTTCGCGGAGCTGGCCTTTGTGCATGACGAGGATGGTGTCGGCTGACTGGATGGTGGAGAGGCGGTGGGCGATGAGGACGCTGGTGCGGCCGGTGATCATGCGGGCGAGGGCCAGGCGGACGCGGTGCTCGGTGTCGGTGTCGACGGAGGAGGTGGCTTCGTCGAGGATGAGGATGCCGGGGGCGTGAGCGAGGGCTCGGGCGAAGGAGATGAGCTGTTTTTGGCCTGTCGAGAGGCCGGCTCCGCGCTCACGGACTGGTTCTGCGAACTGCAGGGGGAGGGTGCGGATGAAGTCGCCGACGTTGACTTCATCTGCGGCGTGCTGGAGTTGGGCGTCGGTGATCCAACTGGTGCCGAGGCGGATGTTTTCTGCGATGGTGCCGGAGAAGAGGAAGGGGTCCTGCAGCACGACGCCGAAGCGGCGGCGGAGACGCTGGAGGTCCTGACATCGGACATCGACGCCGTCGATGAGGATCTGGCCGCGCTGGATGTCGTAAAAGCGCATCATGAGGGCGGTAATGGTGGTCTTGCCGGCTCCGGTGTGGCCTACGATGGCGGCGGTTTCGTTGGGGTGAATGGTGAAGGAGACGTCGCGGAGGATCCACTCCACTGAGTTGTCCGTTGTTCGTTCTTCGTTGTCAGGAGAGACGGATTCGTAGGTGAACCACACATTTTTGAACTCGATGCGGCCGAAGGTGCCGTCGGTGGGGTCGGGGAGAGTGACGGTGGCGGGGGAGACTATTTCGGGGGATTCGTCGAGGAGCTTGAAGACGCGCTCGGAGGCGGCCATGGCGGCCTGCAGGATGTTGTACTTGTCCGAGAGGTCCATGATGGGGCGGAAGAAGCGCTGGGCGTACTGGATGAAGGCGACCAGGATGCCGACCGTCACGACGCCGCCGAGGTGCGACTGCGAGAGCTGGATGTGGGTGGCTCGCATGACGGCGATGCCGCCGCGCCAGAGGACAAGGGCGATGGCGATGGAGGAGAGGAACTCGACGATGGGGTAGTAGAGGGAGTAGGCGTAGATGGCGTCGGTCCAGGCCTGCTTGTTCTCGTCGTTGACGGCGGAGAAGTCCTGGAAGGCGCGGCGTTCGCGATTGAAGAGCTGGACGATGCTCATGCCGGAGACGTACTCCTGGGTGAAGGAGTTGATCTTGGCGGTGGCGGCGCGCTGGCGGCGGTAGGACTCGCGAACGCTGCGGCGGAAGACGCTGGTGACGTAGAGGATGCCGGGGATGACGGCGAGGGTGAGGAGGGCGAGCCACCAGTTCATGCCGATCATGATGGCGACGATGAAGAGCAGGACGAAAACATCTTCAAAGATGGCGAGGACGCCGGAGGTGAACATCTCGTTGAGAGCGTCCACGTCCGAGGTGACGCGGGTGACGAGGCGGCCAACGGGGTTTTTGTCGAAGAAGCCGGTGTCCTGGGTCTGGATGTGGCGGAAGATCTGGCTGCGGAGATCGAACATGATCTTCTGGCCGGTCCACTGCATGAGGTAGGTCTGGACAAACTCGAGTGCGAGGGAGAGGCAGAGGGCGGCGAAGTAGAGGGCGGCGCACTCGGTGATGCCGGTGAAGGCGTCGGTGGAGAGGTGGCGGCCGAGCCAGGAGAGTTTTTCCTGCGGCAGGTGCGTCATGTAGGTATCGACGGCGACCTTGACGAGGTAGGGGCCAGCGACGTCTGAAGCCGCCTTGATGAGGATGGAGAGGGCGGAGAGGATGACCTGCAGCTTGTACGGGCGCAAGTAGGCGAGGAGACGGCGCATGAGGCGGGCGTCATAGACCTTGCCGACGACTTCGTCGTCTGGTGCGGGTTTGGCGGCTTTGGGCGCGGACTTCTTTTCGGGCTTTGCTGCCTGGGTGATCTCTTGAGTGGCCATTCGGTCTGTTCAGTTTAGATGAGGGTGGGGCGGGATGGGTTCGGGGAATTGGGTGCGTGGGAGAATGGAGGGATGGCTGCGGGAATTTATCTGTCGATTCCGTTCTGCAAGGCGAAGTGCAGCTTCTGCAACTTTGCTTCGGACGTGTACGGGGCGGGGCGGATGCAGGGGTATGTGGATCGGCTGTGCGAGGAGATACGGGGGGCCAGGGGGTATGCGGAGAGGCTGGGGGTGGGGGTGCCGGGGGAGGTGGATTCGGTGTATCTGGGTGGGGGGACGCCGAGCCTGCTGGAGCCGGAGATGGTGAGGCAGGTGTTTGGGGCAGTGCGGGGGGAGTTTCGGGTTGGGGCGGGGGCGGAGGTGACGGTGGAGTGTGCGCCGGGGCAGATGGGAGATGCGACGCTGGAGGCGTTCCTGGGGGTGGGGATGACGAGGGTGAGTATGGGGGTGCAGAGCTTCGTGGACCGGGAGAGCGCGGCGGTGGGGCGGCTGCATACCGGTCGCGAGTGCTGGGAGGAGATTGGGCGGTTGGGGAGCGCGGAAGTGAAGCGGCTGGGGGTGGATCTGATCTGTGGGCTTCCGCACCAGACTGGCGAGAGTTGGGAGCGGAGTGTGCGGGAGGCGATTGCCACGGGTGTGGAGCATGTGAGTGTGTACATGCTGGAGGTGGATGAGGACTCGCGGCTGGGGCGAGAGGCTTTGACTGGTGGGGCTAAGTATGGGGCGGGGGCTTTGCCGGATGAGGATGCGGTCGCGGATTGGTATTTGGCGGGGTGTGAGTGGCTTGCGGATGCGGGGATTGAGCAGTATGAGATCTCGAACTTTGCGCGGGTGGGGGGGGAGTCGAGGCACAACCGGCGGTATTGGACGCGGGAGCCGTATCTGGGGTTTGGGCTGGATGCGCATTCGATGCTGCGGAGGGGGCGGGGGGGGGTGAGGTGGGCGAACTCGGGGGAGATGGGCGAGTATGTGGGGCTGATGGGGGAGCGGGGGTTTGAGCGGACGGTAGATCAGGTGGGGGATGCGGAGGGGCTGGAGGAGGCGCTGTTTCTGGGGTTGCGGCTGGTGGAGGGGGTGGATGTGGACGGGTTGAGGGCGGAGTTTGGGGAGTTGGTAAATGGGGTTGAGGCGGGGTTGGGCGAGGTGGTGGAGGCGGGGTTTGTGGAGCGGGTGGGTGGGAGGATTCGGCTGACGAGGGCGGGGCGGATGGCTTCGAATGAGGTGTTTGAACGGCTGCTGGTGCGGGATGGAGATGGGGTTGAGGCGTAGGCCCTCCCTGCCCGGATGTGTGCAAAGTCTTCGAAACAGAGACTTTAGGGGTGGACTTGCATGCGCGAGATGTGCCGGGTATTTATAAAACAGTTAATGGGGGTCACTTTGTTTTGTGGGCCGCTGGTGGGGACGGTGTTACAACATTTTTGAGGATATAGCGATGATCGATTTGAGAAGCGATACGGTGACGAAGCCGACGGCGGCAATGCGACGGGCGATGGCTGAGGCCGAGGTTGGGGACGATGTGTACGGGGAAGACCCGACGGTGAACCGGCTGGAGGAGCGGGCGGCGGAGGTGTTTGGGCGGGAGGCGGCGATCTTTGTGCCGACGGGGAGCATGGGGAACCAGATTGCGGTCCGGCTGCATACGCAGCATGGGCAGGAGGTGATCTGCGAGGCGCGGGCTCATGTGCTGGACTGGGAGATGGCGATGCTGGCGGCTTTTTCCGGGTGCCAGGCGCGGACGGTGTCGGCTCAGCGGGGAATTTTGACGTGGGGTCTGATTGAGCCGGCGATTGCGGCGAAGATCTACTACCGGGCGCAGACGGGGCTGATTTCGCTCGAGAATAGCCACAACATGGCGGGTGGGACGGTGACGCCGCTGGCGGTGCTCGAAGAGATTTGGGCGGGGGCGAAGAAGGCGGGGCTGCCGGTGCATCTGGACGGAGCGCGGGTGTTCAACGCGGCGGCGGCGCTGGGTGTGCCGGTGGCGAAGCTGACCAGGGGGTTCGATACGGTGATGTTTTGTTTGTCGAAGGGGTTGGGATCGCCGGTGGGGTCGATGCTGGTGGGGACGCGGGCGCAGATGGATGAGGCGAGAATTTACCGCAAGGCACTGGGCGGCGGGATGCGGCAGGCTGGGGTGCTGGCGGCGGCGGGGTTGATCAGCTTGAACGAGATGACGGAGCGGCTGGTGGACGACCATGCAAATGCCCGGCTGCTGGCGGAGGCGGTGGCGGAGGTTGAGGGCGTGGAGATCGACCTGGATGCGGTGCAGACGAATATTGTGATCTTCCGGCTGAAGGATGGCGGGGATGCTGCGCTGTTTGTTCGGGAACTGAAGGAACGCGGCGTGGCGGCGAGTGCGATTGGACCCCAGGCGGTGAGGTTTGTGACGCACTATGACGTGAGCCGCGAGGAGTGCGAGGTGGCGGCGAGAGCGGCGGTGCAGGTGCTGAGTGGACGGTTGGCGGAGGTCGCGGGGTAGGGCTGGACGCTTAGGTGGTGCGTGTGGCTTGCAGGCGCCGTGGGCGTGGCGCGGTGCTTTGCTTGCCTGCAAGCGGCCTGGTGCAGGATTGGGACGCTGGTTTGCTGCGGTTGTGGGGCTGGGATGGGATCATGCTGGCAGTTTTGGCTGGGGGGAGCTATAAAGGAGCGGTCGCGCCCGGGGGCGGCCGCTTGATCCCGGGGGCGGGGCTGCGCGGCTTGTGGTGAGGCGACGGCGCGTGGGCTAAAGCTGAGACAGGTTCCATGGTGATCGAGTCATGCGTGTGGCACGAGTTCTTCTGCGGGCAGTGAGCTTTGTGGCGGCGATGACGGCTGCCGCAAGCGGGTTTGCGGCGCCGGTCTATACGGCGGTGGCGGGGACTCCGGGGCAGGGGAGTGCAGCGGCGTCTACGCCATACGCGATTGCGGCGCAGTCTTTGACGATTCCGGCGGGAGCCGACGGCGCGGTTGTGACGTATACGGGGAACTTTCCGGCGTTTTCCAGTTCGACGTACGGGGTGTGTTTTTACTCCGGCTATGGGCCGACGGCGCCGTTGATTCCGGTGGGGAATGCGACGTCGGCGACGTTGACGGTTCCGGCGAGTTCGATCCAGGCGATTCCGCAGAGTGCGCTGATGGCCAATGATGGGGATCTTGCGATCCAGTCGTACATCCTGGCGGCGAACGGGACGTGCAACGGGAGTACCACGCTCTCCAATGTGGACCAGAATGTGGATGTCCAGGATCCGACGCTGTATGGGATTTATGCGAATGCGATTGCGCAGAACAATGCGAATCTTTCGACGTCGGCGAACCCGAGTTTTGTTTCGGCGTCAGGCTATGGGTTTAGCGCATCGCCGCTGACGACGTTGACGTTTACGTATGGGCCGGGGACGAGCGGGGCGGTGGCGGCGAGCAGCACGTATGTGAGCGACTACGTGTTGAATGCGACGATTCCTCCGCCGCCCGCGGGTGCGACGACGGTTTCGATTACGGCATGCAATAACGGGAGTTATTGCAGCCTGCCCTACACGCTGCCGGTGAATGCGCTGACGGCGTTGAATGGAACGCTGACGGCCACGCCGAATCCTGCGATTTCCACGCAGACGGTGGGGCTGAAGGCTTCGTTTGGGAACGCGTCCGTGGCGGGGGTTCCGACGGGGGCGGTGACCTTTATGAACGGATCGACGGCGCTGGGCACGGCGGCGCTGGCACTCGATCCGACGACGTTTACGTTTGTCGCGGGTGACCGGACGAACATCCTGTTCTACGGCCCCGACGTGATTGGGCCGGGGCAGGGGGATGGGAGGCGTGCGACGTCAAAGCGGGCGAGGGTGCGTCCACTGGTACGGCCTGCGGATGCGCCGGTGGGGACGCATGACGGGCTGACGCCTTATGTGACGGACTTCAATCGCGATGGGTTGCAGGATGTGCTGGTGCTCAATCCGACGTACGGGACCATTGGGCTGGTTCTGGGGACGGTGCCGCGAGGGGATTATTACAGCGTGGGAGATGTTACGCCGAACGACGAGTGCAACACGTATCTCGACATGGCGGTGGGGGATTTGAATGGGGATGGGTATCCGGATATCGCTTACGTTTGTACGGCGTATGAAAGCAGCAGCAACCACTTGAACTATGCGTTGAACAATCAACAAGGCGGGTTCGGGGATGCGGTGACGATTGGCACAACGGCTGCGACGCAGGTTGCGCTAGGCGATCTGGATAAGGATGGGCGGCTGGATATCGTGGTGGCTGGGCCGGATGGAAATGCGAGCGGAATCTTCCAGACGTACCTGCAGACGACGGCTTTGAGGTTTAGCAGTGGGCCTTCAACGTCGAGTGCGGAGGCTTTGCAGGGGCAGTTGCGGGTGCTGGACTATAACGGAGACGGGTATGCGGATGTGTCGGTGTACAACGCGTCCAACCGTGCTCAGGGGTATGGGGTGCACTTCCTGCTGAATGATGGAACGGGGGCTCTGCGGGAGGCTCCGGCGTTTGCGGCGGGGGCCTCCGCGACGTATGCGACGGGGGTACTGGCTGCGGGACAGTTGCCCTCCGTGCTTGTGGTGGATGCGCGGAGCGGTACGCTGCAGGTGCTGGCGAATACGAGCGCGGGCGGGAACTTTTCCTACGGGACGCAGACGTATGCGGTGCCGAACCTGCAGAGTGCGGTGCTGGGGGACTTCAATGGGGATGGGCTGCAGGATATCGCGGCGTTCGATGGCTCTAACGTGAATGTGCTGACGGGGGATGGGACGGGACGGTTCACGCAGGCGCTGAGCTATACGCCGCCGGAAGATTCGTCTTTGCAAGGGGGGAGTCTGCTGTCGGCGCAGGATCAGAACGGGGATGGGTACGCGGATCTGCTGGTGTTCAGCCAGCCGGGGTCCGGGGTGAACGGCGCGTTGAACAATTTGATTGCGACCGGGAGTGCGGTGGCGAGTCTGGGGGCGGCGGGGCCGTTTGCGGTGTCGGGTACGCTGACGGCACGGACGGCGGGGACGATAACGTTTATGGGTGCGAGCGCCTCCACGAATTTGACGGTGACGAGGCCGATTACGCCGACGATCGTTTGGAATAACCCTGCCGCGATTGGGTATGGGGCTGCGCTTTCGGGGACGCAGTTGAATGCGACGGCGACCGTGGGCGATGGCGAGACGGTGCCGGGGACGTTGGTGTATACGCCGGCTGCGGGAACCGTTCTGGGAGCGGGGACGCAGACGCTGTCCGTGTTATTTACGCCGAATGACGCGGTGCATTTCACGACGGCGACGAAGACGGTGATGCTGGTGGTCAACCAGGCCGTGCCGGTGGTGACCTGGGCGATGCCAGCGGCGATTACGTATGGGACGGCGCTGAGTGCGACGCAACTGAATGCGACGGCTACAGGGATTGGCGGGGTGGCTCTGCCTGGAACGTTTGTGTATTTGCCTGCGAGTGGGGCGGTGCTTGGGGGTGGGGTTCAGGGGTTGCGGGTGACGTTTACGCCGAC
>CAXSZW010000018.1:0-57382 GCA_964242025.1 uncultured Acidobacteriaceae bacterium | reverse complement strand
TGAGTTAGGTCTGGACCGGTTGTGAGTTGTTCGTTCTTCGTTGCGGATTGCGTTGGTCTTCGTTGCGGCGGAAGGCCCAAGGGCATACCCCAGGGGCTAAAGCCCGCCTCCGTGGCTGGCCAGAGAGACCCAAGGCTAAAGCCTTGGGGTACCTAGAAGATGAAACCTTTCGCGCTCCTCGATGTCGCTGCGTTTCGAGACATCTTCAGGTCAGAGCGTAGTTGAGTGTTGGTGTTGGGCTTGGTCGTCACGACGGTGGTTCGTCCTGAGATTTTGGCCTACTTCTATTTTACGGGAGTGGGCGGGGCGGTTGCGTCAACTATTTTGTGGAAGCTAAGTGGCTTGGAATGTAGGAGTTGCCAGATTTTCAGAGGCGCAGGGGGCTTGACACGCGCGTTTGCTGGGGATTTTGAGGAAGAACGTTGTAAGTGATTGATGCGGTTTGAGTTGCGTCCGGCTGCGGACCGGTATGGAACGGGGAGCGCACTGACTGGGTGCGCTCCCCGTTCGTTTAGTTGATGGTGACGGTGAGGGCGGAGGAGGAGGTAGCGTTGGGGTTGGTGGCGGCCAGCGAGGCGGTGCCTGCGGTTGCCAGGTCCGAGGCGGGGATGGCGACGGTGGCGTGGGTAGTGTCGAGGAGGGTGGTGGTCCGGTAAGCGCCGTTCCAGGTGACGGCCATGCCGGGAACGAAGTTGCTGCCGGTGACGGTGAGGAGGGTGTTGCCTGCGCCGTGGGCGATGGTGGAGACGGAGCTGCCGGTGAGGGTGGCGGCGGAGTTGGTGGAGAGGAGCTGAGGGACGACGAAGGCTCCGCGCATGAGGTACAGGTGGCCGCCGCTGGTGAGGAGGGCGAGACCATCCTGCCCCCAGCGGACGAGGTCGACGGCGTTATAGGTTGCGCTGGCTCCCTCTGTGGCGGGGATGTTGAGGGTGACGGCTCCGGAGCGGAGGAAGGTGTTGATGTCGTAGGCGGTGATGCCATCGAAGGCGCCATACGTGATGGAGCTGGTGGTGTTGCCGAGGTAGAAGGCGCGCTGCAGCGAGGCATCCGGGGCCAGGGCCTGGTTGACGCTGAACTCGCCGCCGTTGGTGGTGCCCTGGAGGACGCCGATCTGCGTGGCGGGGACGGTGGCGGGGTTGGCGATTCCGCCTGCGTTGGCGAAGGCGAGGCCTCCGCTGAGTTTGAAGCAGCCGAAGTTGCTGAGGGTGGATTGCGAGTACTGCGAGTAGTTGTAGTAGGTGAAGCCGGCGGAGGTGACGGTGTAGTGATCGAGGGTGGAGCCGCTGGTATCGGTATCGAAGGCGAGGAGGTTGGAGGCGTCCAGGAACTGGAGGCAGGAGCCGCTGTACGGGCCGGAGGCCTGTCCGCGGATGGCGGCGGTCTTGGTGGTGGGGTTGAAGTCGTATATGGCGTTGCCGGTGAAGGAGGCGATGTCCAGTGCGATGGTGTTTTCCGTGCCGGGCTGCGCGGCGATGCCGCGGAGGGCGATGCCGCCGACGAAGCTGCTGTTGGTGGGGGGCGTGTAGGTGAAGTCGGCCGCCTGGGTGAGCATGTTGTAACGGGCGATGCTCTGGCTGCCGTTGAGGATGGTGTAAAGGATCTGTCCGTCCGAGGTGAGGGCGAGGTTGGTGGGCTGGCTGCCGATGTTGACGGGGGTTCCGACGGCGGCGGTCTGGGGATTGATGGCGACGATGGAGTTGCCGGTGACGGTGGACGATCCGGAGCCGACGCTGGCCATGAGGTTGCGGGAGTAGGGGTCGTACAGGATGTGGTTGAGGCCGAGGGTGATGACGCTGTAGATGGAGAGCGGCACGACGTTTGCGGTGCCGCCGCCGGGCGCGGGGGAGGAGACGGTGACGGGCGTCCAGCCGAGGGTGGCGAGGGCCGTGGCGGGCACGGTGGCCATGAGCTGGGTGGCGCTGACGAAGGTGGTGGGCAGGGCCGAGCCGCCGACCTGGATGGAGGACGAGCTGGCGAAGCCGGAGCCGTTGACGGTGAGGACGGTCGCCGTGGAACCGGAGACGATGGAGGCGGGTGAGATGGAGGTGATCTGCGGGGGGAGATTATAGGCCGAGCCGGTGATGGTGGCGGAGGAAGAGGCCTGGTTGTTGGTGAGGACGGGATCGTTTTCAGAGCCGCTGACCTGCGCGGAGAGGCTGACGGCTCCGGCGACGGTCTGCTGCACGACGAGGGTGACGGTCGTGGATGCGCCGCTGGCGAGGCCGCCGAGGTTGCAGGAGACGCCGGTGGAGGTGGAGCAGGCGCCGGCGGAAGGCTGCGCCGAGACGAGGACTCCGGAGGCGGGGAGGAAGGCGTTGAAGGCGATATTGGTGGAGGCGGAGGGGCCGGCGTTGGTGATGGTGGCGGTGTAAGTGGTGTTTGACCCGGTGGTGTTCGAGCCGGTGGCGGAGAGGGTGAGGCCGAGATCGGCCGAGGTGGAGGAGAGGTCTTTGACGAGGTTGGAGCGGACGCTGTAAATGCCGGAGCTGGTGCGGACGGCGAGGCCGTTGGTGCCCCAGCGGGTGAGGTGGTTGGCGTAGACGGAGGAGACGGCGCTGGCGTTGATGGAGATGGGGATGACGCCGGTGGTGGTCTGGGTGTAGTTGCCGGTGTTGAAGACCTGGATCTGGTTGTAGGCGCCGTAGGAGTAGGGGGTGGTGTTGTCGAGGATGAAGACCTTGGCGAGGGTGGTATCGGCAAAGGTGGGCCCGGAGGCGACGGTGGAGCCGGAGTTGTAGAAGGTGCCGAGGAGGGCGCCGGACTCGGCGTCGTAGGCTCCGCCGTAATCGGTGTAGAGGATGCCGCCGGCGAGCTGCATGTCGTCGCCTGAGGAGTAATTGGAGTAGGTTCCTGAGGTGGCAGATGCCTTGGGGGTGATGCCGGAGGCGCTGTAGGTGTAGGTGTTGTAGTTGGACTGAGCGCCGGCGTAGATTTCGTTTTTGGAGCCGTCGACCTGGAGGGCGTAGGCCTGGTAGATATTGTTGCTGGTGGTGGCGCTGCCGCGGAGGACGCCGCTATCGAAGATGGCGAGGCGGAGGTTGGAGAACTCGTTGGTGGAAGAGACGATGACGGAGTTGGGGGAGCCGGGCAGGGCGGCGAGGGCGAGGGCGGTTCCGGGATTTTGATAGATGCCGGTGTTGCCGCCGAGCGTGAACTGCAGGCCGGCGGTGGCGGTGGTGAGGTTGACCTGGCGGACGGCGGAGGCGCCGTCGAGGCCGACCCAGAGGATGGTGCCGTCGGAAGAGAGGGCCAGCTTGTCTGGCTCGCTGCCGACGAGGATGGGAGTGCCGAGGGCGCCTGTTTCGGGATCGACGGAGACGACGGAGTTTCCGTACGGTGCGCCGGCCGAGCTGGGGACGGAGACGTACAGGAGGCCGTTGACGGGGTTGTACACCATGCTGTTGTTCACGATGCCGATGTACGCGGTGAAGGGCACGGCTGGGGTGGTTCCGCCGCCCGGGGCGGGGGTGGTGACGGTGAAGCTATCGTTGCCGGGCAGCGTGAGCGCCGATGCGGTGAGGGCGACGGTGAGGCTGGTTGAGTTAACGTAGGTTGCCGTGACGGCGGCGCCGTTCAGGGAGACGGTGGAGGCCGCGGTGAAGCCGGTGCCGTGGAGCGTGAGCGTCTGGGCTGTGTTGATGGGGCCGGCGGCGGGAGAGATGGAGGTCAGCGTGGGCGGGGGCGGGTTGACGATGGAGATGGAGAGCGCGTTTGAGAGGGGCTGGAGCGCGGTGGGGGTGGTGGTGGTGATGCTGGCTGTGCCCGTGGCAGTGAGGAGATTGGCGGGGACGGTGGCGCTGAGCGATACGGCCGTGCCGTAGTAGTAGAAGCTGGTGACGAGCGGGGCGCCGTTCCACAAGACCACGGAGGACTGGGTGAGGTTGGTGCCCGCGACGGTGATGTACGCGGCGCCCGCACCGGCGACGAGGGAGGTGGGATTGACGGAGGTCAGCACGGGGGTTGGAGTTGGAGTGGCGACGGTGATGGAGCCTGCGGAGGCGGTGCCGCCGCCGGGGGCTGGGGTGACGACGGCGAGGCTGAGCTTTCCGGCCGTGGCCTGATCCGCGACGGTGAGCTGGAAGGTGAGCTGGGTGGAGCTGGCGACGGTGGCGGCGCGGCTGGAGGTGCCGACGAGAACGCTGGTCGAAGAGAGGAAACCGGTGCCCGAGATGGTGATGGTGGTGGGGGTGGTGGAACCGGCCACGGCGGTGAGCGGAGTGACGGCGGTCACGGTTGGGACGGGGTTATTGACGGCGATGGACGAGGCGGACGAGGTTCCGCCACCCGGGGCGGCGTTGACCGCGGTGAGGGTGAGGCTTCCGGCGGTGGCGAGGTCTGCGGTGGTGAGGACGACGCTGAGCTGGGTGGCGCTGACGTAGGTGGTTGACCGGCTGGCTCCGTTGACCTGGAGGACGGTGGCGGGGACGAAGCCCGTGCCTGTGACGGTGACGGCGGTGGACGCGGCGCCAGTGGTGAAGCTGGCGGGTGCGAAGGTCGAGATTTTGGGGGCGGGATTATCGACTTCCAGATTGATGGCTGTGCCTGAGGCGCTGGTGCTTCCACCGTTGAGCGCGATGACGGGAAGCAGAGCTCCGCTGGAGAGCTGCGCGGCGGTGACGGAGGCGGTGACCTGGGTGGCGCTGACAAAGGAGGTCGCGTCCACGACGGTGCCCACCTGAATGGCGGTCGAGGAGGTGAAGCCGGTGCCATTGACCGTAAGGGTGACGGTTGCCGATCCCGCGGGGATCTGGGTGGGGGAGACGGAGGTGACCGTGGGGGCGGCGGCGGTGGTGGTTCCTCCTCCGCCACCGGTGGGGGCAGAAGGGTTACTGGAACAGCCAGGCAGCAAGGCGCAAACAGACAGGAAGGCAAAGGACAAAACTCTACGGGTATCCATGGAGGGAACAGTATAGTCACGCATGTTGCCGTTGTGCGGACTTTCTTTGGATTGAGCTGCTGACCTTTTCCGTTATTTGCGGGAAGCAGTGATTGTGGTAGGAGTTCTTCTCTTATTCCGTGAGTTATGAGGCAGGACTTAGGCCGGTCAGTTGGCTATCACGGTAACTTCCGCGAGGGTCGAGTTATATGTATCTTCTGCGGTCCTTGCGGCGGAGTTACATTACTTCAGTTACTGCACTTATTTATAAGGCGCGCGGCAGGAATGCCTAACCATCGCGTGGCTTCCTACGAGTTAGTTCGCTGAGGGCTTATCGACTGCGTCGATGACGAAGACGTTCGCGGATTTTTTTTTGGATGTTACTTTGAGCCCTAACTGTTTTTGCAGGGCGTCGAAGAGTGTGGCTTGCGACTCGAACGGATCAGGCTCGGCTGCTGCGGCGGGCGTCCATTTCAGCGTGAAATCGTACTTCCCCTTCAATCCGGTTCCGTCCACAACGGGATGGCCGTCCAACTCGGTTTGAGAGCCGAGAACCTTTACGAAGAGCGCCATGTCTGTGTTGTGCGCGGTGAGTGACCCGGGTCCCATAACAGCGACCCTGTTTTGCGGGATGGTTGCAGGAAGTTTTGGATCCATGACGCCGTGAGAGAGTTTGTGACCACCCTTCGCTATCTCCAGCGTGTAAGTCGTCATGACTTTCTGCTCCTCATGGAGCTTCAGGCCGAAGCGCTCAGAAAGTAAGTTCTGAATGAGCCGCCTGTTTGCAGCACCTTGCTCACTCACTGGCAGGTCGTGTAACTGCTTCGAGACGCTTTCCTCTTCTTTGGCGGTTACATCAAAGCGTTCCGTCCTGATCCAGTCCGGGCCGCCGATGATCTGATCGTCGGTGCCATAGGTTAGAGCGTACGAGATGGCGATGAGGTCTTTGAGGGTCATGCTTCTTACTTGTAGGCGATTGGGAAAGAAATCAAGGGCGGGTTGCGAGGGCTGGTTGGGATCGCTCGCCCGGATGGTAGCTACTTCAAAGGAGATGGAGGAGGTCTCCTGCGAGGAGGCACGGCGAAGCGAACCTGCTGCGAGGACGATCATGATGATCGCGTGATGGAGGCGCACCTGGAAGCTCCGAAGGATAACTATGGGGTGGTGGCGTCGGGGTAGATGTGGGGGAGGGGGGTGGAGCGCTGCTGGTCTTGCTCGGGGTGGGGGAAGGGTTTGCGGGGCATCATGGGCTCGCGCTCAGCGGTGTTGTAGAGGAAGATGGCTTCGACGATGGCGGCCTGTTCGAGGTCGGCGGGGTGGAGGCGGTCTACGGTGTCCATGTCCGAGTGGTGGGTGCGGGTTTCGTAGTCCATGGGGTCCTGGATGAACTGGAAGCCGGGGAGGCCGACGGCGTCGTACGAGAGGTGGTCTGTGCCGCCGGTGTTGCGGTAGGAGAGGGTGGTGACGCCGAGGTCGGCGAGGGGGGCCATCCACTGCTTGAAGATGGGGGCGATGGCGTAGTTTTCCTGGGTGTAGACGCCGCGGACCTTGCCGGTGCCGTTATCGAGGTTGTAGTAGGCATCGAGGGTCTCCCACTCCTTGGTGGTGACGAGGGGGCCGCGCTGGCGGGGGGTGCCGGGTCCGGCCGGGGTTGCG
This sequence comes from uncultured Acidobacteriaceae bacterium, assembly GCA_964242025.1. Taxonomy (GTDB): domain Bacteria; phylum Acidobacteriota; class Terriglobia; order Terriglobales; family Acidobacteriaceae; genus Edaphobacter. The sequence goes on along the minus strand of CAXSZW010000018.1, from coordinate 50,850 downwards.
GCGGGGGCGGGGGGATCGTTGAAGGTGCCGAAGTGCTGCTTGACGTAACCCTGGGAGCCGAAGAGGCCTTGTTCTTCTCCGGACCAGAGGGCGATGCGGATGGTGCGGCGGGGCTGGACGCCGAGGGCCTTGAGGATGCGCATGGCCTCCATGGCGACGATGGAGCCGGCGGCGTTATCGGTTGCGCCGGTGGCGGAGATCCAGGAGTCAAGGTGGCCGCCGACCATGACGACCTGGTCTTTGAGTTTGGGGTCGGTGCCGGGGATCTCGGCGATGGTGTCGAAGCCGTGCTCGTGGTCGCCGGTGAACTTGGTTTCGATGTTGACCTCTACCGTGATGGGGACGTGGTGGGTGGCGAGGCGGGCGAGGCGGTTGTAGTGCTCGATCATCATGACGGCGTTGGGGATGGGGACGGCGTTTTCGCGGAGCTGGGCGGCGCGGTTGAGGTTGGCGCCGTTATCGTCCAGGATGATGCCGGTGCCGCCGTGGTTGCCGGAGTCGCGGGTGGGGGTGATGATGGCGGCGGGGGATTCGGCGTAGATGATTTTGAGGAGGGCGGCGCGCTGGGCTGCGAGGCGGGCGCGCTCGGCGAGGAATTGTTCGATGGTTTGGTTGTTCGGGAGGCCGCGAGGGCCGGAGCCGTCGGGGGCGGACTCCATCTCTTTGAGTTCGGCGTCGGTGTAGCGGTGGAAGAGGGGTTCGGTGATGTCCGGGGTGGTGCGGATGGCGCCGAAGAGGACGATCTTGCCGGCGAGTTTGCCCTTGAGGTCGTCGGGCTTGGCGGTGGTGGGGTCGATGAGGACGACCTGGCCGGTGACGGGGCCCTTGGTGGCGGGGGACCCGGTTGAAGGAGACCACGGAGCCGCCTGTAGCCAGAGGGGTTCGGGGTCTGGCGAGACCATGCGGGCCCAGGTGTTGATCTGCTGCCAGCCCATGCCGAACTCGCCCCAGTCTTCCAGGTGGGCGTTCGAGAGGCCGAAGGCGGTGAGGGTGTCGCGGGTCCAGGCGTTGGCGCGGGCCATGTTGGGGGAGCCGGTGAGGCGGGGGCCGATATCGTCCGCGAGGCCGCCGGCGAGGTCCATGACGTGGGAGTGGTGGAAGCCTTCATCGCGGATGCGGGCGTACATGGTGAGGTCGATGTCTTCTGCGGCGGGCTGGGGGGCGTAGTAGGCGGGGAGTTTGGCGTCGGAGTGCTTCTGGGCGAAGGCGGGGAGGGTTGCGGCGAGGGCAAGGGTGAGCGCGGTGCGGCGGCGAGAGGACATGCGGCTGGGCTCCTTGGGAATGAGCCTGAAGGATAGCAGAGGGAGGATGAGGTGACGCTCAGGTGAGGAGGAAGGTGGCTCCGGTGGCTTTGGGGATGAGGACGGTTGCGCCCTTGAGGATGACGATGGCGGCTGCGTCTGCGCCTTCGAGCAGGTGGGCCTCCGGTGCGGAGAGGGACGGGGCGGTGAGGACGTGCTCCAGGGTGTAACGCGGGAGAGAGACGGTGAGGGGCTGGGAGTCATCCTTGTTGAGGATGGCGAGGAGGACTTTGCCGTCTGGCCGGCGGGCGGCGTGGGCTACAGCGTTGACGGAGCCGGGGTTGAAGTTTACGGGGAGCATGGTGGCGCCGGCGAAGGGGGCGACGAACTTCATGCCGTAGCCGGTGGGCTCGAGGAGGTAGTTGGCGTTGAGCTTGCCGTTGACGCCGCTGCCTGCGAGGGTGCCCTGGTTGGCGATGGGGGTGTAGAAGGGTTTGGGGTGGGGCTGGTTGGGGTCCTTCATGTCGGCTTCCCCGACGAAGGTTCCTCCGACGGAGACGGCCTGGGCGTGGCCGCTGCCGCCGTGGAGATTGACGCCGCTGTAGCCGAGGTGCATGAGGGTGAGGAGGTAATCGGCGGCCCAGAGGGCGGCGGCGAAGACGTCACTGAGGCCGGATTTGCCGCCGCGATAGACGGTATTACCTTCCGTCATGCGGTAGGCGGTGCCCATCTTGTCCGAGGCGGCCTTGGAGAGCTCGGCCTGGTGGAGGACGGCGGGGTCTGGCTGGAGGAGGCGGGTGATGGTGAGTTTGGGGTTGCTTGGCGGGCCGCCCCAGTAATGGTGATGCGAGAGGGTGGTGACGTGGGGCTGGTCCTGGATGGAGGGCCAGAGCTCCGCGATGCGGGTGAGCCATTCGGCTTTGGAGGCGACATCCGGGAGGCCGAAGCGGGCGGCGGGGATGGCCTTCTGGACTACGCGAGCGATGGTGAGCCACTGCTGGAGGTAGAGGTCGGGGGTCCAGGTGTCGGAATCGCGGAGGTGGTACTGGATGAACTGATCGACCTCATTGCCGATCTGGAAGTACTGGAGGCGGGGGCCGAGGGTGTTGAAGACGAACTGGGCTTCGGGGAGGTCGGTTTCCGGGGTGCCGAAGCCGAGGTTGAGGCCGTAGATGCAGGTCCAGCCGGTGGCCTTGAGGAAGCCGTCGAGCTCGCGGATGGTGTTGGGGGTGATGGCGTAGAGGGTGTCCTGGGGGTGGTCGCCGTTTTTGAGGACGAGGTTCCGCTGGGGCGGCTTCTGGGAGGGGTCGGACTGCCACCAGTTGAACTCACTGGTGTTGCCGCCGAGACGCAGGACGCCGCGGGGGGAGATGGCTTTGAACTGGGCGATGAGGCCGGTGTTGCGGGGGCTGAAGAAGGTGGGGTCTTCCAGCTGCATGTTTTCGTACGAGAGGCCGATGAAGTCCGGCGAGATGCGATGGCCGGGGGCGGCGGAGTCCACCTGCAGGGTTGCGGGGGTGGACTGCGCGAAGGCGCGGGGGCCAAGCAGGAGGGCCGCGGAGGCGAGCGAGGAATTGGTCAGAAATTTCCGCCGGGGGATGGTGGGGGTCTTCATGTGACTGCCAGTGTAGCGGACGGAGGCGACGGCTGGCATGGGAAAAGGGGTGTGGCCGCGCTGCTCAAGCGTTTCGTCCGGGGTTCAGTCTTCCAGGATGCGGTCGAGGTTTGCGGTGAGGCGGGTGAGGAGGTCTATGAGTTGGGCGGTTTCTTTCCTGTTGAAGCCATCCAAGGCTTCGCGATTGCCGTGGAGGAGGACGGTGCAGGCGTCAGGCAGGCGCGCCTCGGCAAGTGTGGTGAGGGAGACGAGGCTGCTGCGGCCATCGGCGGGGTCCGGAGTGCGGAGGATGAGGCCGTCGCGCTCCATGCGGGCGAGCATCTGGGCCATGGAGGGCTGCTCCATGCGGGCGAAGCGGGCGAGGTCTCGCTGGGTTTTTGCGACGCCGTTTTTGAGGGCAACCAGTACGGGGAGATAGCCGACTCCGAAGCCGAGGGGCTTGAGGCGGGCTTCACTGAGGCGAGCGAATGCGCGAGCGGCGAGGCTGATGAGGTGGCCGGGGGTGGACAACACGTCCAGTTCTTTTCGTTTCCTGATTTGCATAGGAGCCTATTTTTATGTATAGGTAGCTATGTAAATTGTAATACACCCTGGTTTGCCGGAGGAGTAAGGACGACGAGACAGGCACTGATCGCTGACGTGTACGCGGCTTTCAACAGGAGGGACGTGGACGGGACGCTGGCGTCGATGAGCGAGGACGTCAGTTGGCCGAAGGCTTCGGAAGGGGGTAGGGTGGTGGGCAAGCAGGCGATTCGAGAGTACTGGGCGCGGCAGTGGGTGGACTTCGATCCTTCTGTGAAGGTGCTGGAGGTGGTGGAACGGGAGGAGGGGAGGACGGAGGTGAAGGTGCATCAGGTGGTGAAGAATCGTGGGGGCGATGTGCTTTCGGATGTGGTGTTGTGGCATGTGTATGGCATCCGGGATGGTCTGATTGAGCGGATGGATGTGTTGGAGGGGGATGGGAGTGGGGACGGGCGGTCGAAGGCGTTTGCGGGGCATGGGGGCTGACAGTTCAGGTGATGCGTGGGTGTTGCACGGATACGAGATCGTAGGTATTGCAGGGGGTTGAGGAAGACGGTCGCCTTTGGCGATACCCACTCATCGCGATGAGGCTGCGATGAATGGGGCACCCGGCGGTGGTGGTGGTGTGAGTGATGGGTCAAGATGTGAGAAGGGCCGCCTGTGTGGGCGGCCCTTCTCGTGTGGGTGATGCGGGTTAGGGGTTAGGGTTCCATGGGGGCGGTGGCGCCCCAGAGGATGGTCTGGTTTTCCAGGCCGGTGGCTCCCCAGAGGATGGTGTTGGCTCCGCTGTCAGAGGCTCCCCAGAGGATGGTGGCGGCGGAGGGGGTGGAGGAGTTCCAGACGGAGTCCGCACCCCAGAGGATGGTGAAGCCGTTGGGGTCGTTGGCACCCCAGAGGATGGTTGCGCCCCAGAGGATGGTGTTATCGGTGACCTTGTTGGTGACGGCGTTGGCGCCGTAGACGCTGGTGGCGCCCCAGAGGATGGTGGAACCCCAGATGGAGCTGGGATCGGCGGAGAGGGAGGTGGTTTTGGTGGCGGGGTTGTAGACGGCGATGGGGGACATGGCCGTGCCGGAGGGCATTTTGGCCGCGTTGACGAGGGCGTCGTTGAGGGTGGCGTTGATGTCCAGGTAGCCGGCTCCGACGGTGAAGATGTCGTAGTTGGCGTTATAGACGGTGCCGCTGGTGGTGTCTGTGACGCTGGAGGTCTGGGGGAAGTAGCTCCGGTTTGCGTTCTTCATGATCAGGGCTTTGACCTGATCGGGGGTGAGGTTGGGCATGCCGGAGATGAGCGAGGCTACGGCTCCGCTGGTGACGCCGGCGGCCATGCTGGTGCCGCTGAGGGGGAAGTAATCCGGCGAGGGCGAGGAGTTGTTGCCCCACTGGTAGAAGGAACGGCGGGTGATGAAGCTGGGGTTCTGCTGGGCGAGAGGATCGCCCGAGAACTGGAGGCTGGTGACGAGGTTGCCGGGGGCGACGACGTCGGGCTTGACGACGTGATCGATGAAGGAGGGGCCTTTGGAGGAGTAGCTGGCGATGCGGTCGTCCTGGATGCCGGGGGTTTCCATGGTGCGCATGGCGCCGACGGTGAGGACGTAGGGGTCGTTGCCGGGGGCTTCGATGGTGCCGTAGCCTTCTGGGTTGAGGGCGAGGTCGCGGCCATCGTTGCCGGCGGCTACGACGACGACGATGCCGGCCTTCCAGGCCTGCTCGACCGCCTGGCAGAGGGGGTCGAGCTTGTAGCTCTCCCAGATGGGGCGCCCGAGGGAGAGGTTGATGACGCGGATGTTGTAGGTGTTCTTGAGGGCGATGGCGCGCTCGATGCCGGCGATGACGGCGGAGTCGGTGCCGACGCCGTTATCGTCCAGGACGCGGAGGTTGATGAGGTTGGCGTTGGGGGCGGAGCCGAGGAAGGTGCGGTAGTCGATGAGGCCGAGGCTCTTGGAGCCGTTGCCAGCGATGAGGCCGGCGATGTGGGTGCCGTGGCCGTAGTGGTCGACGGCATCCGTGGCACCGGTGACGAAGTTCTGGCTATAGATGATGCGGCCGGTCTGGCCGGGGGCGGACTCGCCGGCGAGGACGGGGTATTTGGAGGGGAGGGAGAGGTTGGGGAGGAGGGCGACGGAGGAGAGGTCTGCGACGGGGGCGATGCCGGAGTCGAGGACGGCGACGCCGACGTTGGTGCCGAGGTAGCCGCGGAGCCAGACGGGGAGGGAGTTGATGGGTTCGGTGGTGTACTCCGCGGCGGTGATGGAGACCTGGCGGGCGGCGAGTGGGCGGTCCTTGGAGATGTAGGCGACGTTGGGGTCCGTGGCGAGCTCCTGGAGCTGGCTCTGCGGCATGCTGGCGGTGAGGGCGCGAATGGAGTGCAGGCGGCTGCGCATCTGGCCGCCATGGGCGGAGACGGCGGAGGTCTGGGCGTCGGAGGGGTCCTGTTTGTACTGGATGATGACGGGCACCATCTCAGAGGACTGGGCCATCATGGCGTCTTTGGAGACTTTGCTGACGGTTTTGAGGGCCTGCGGGGTGAGGGTCTGGGCAGGGAGGGCGGCGCTCGAAAGAAGGAGCGAGAGAACCAGGGGGAGACGGACGGGGACTACACTCATGCGGGGCCTCAAGGAAAGAGAGTTGGGAGATTTGCGGTTCTGGTTGGGCCTGGTTGCGGTGTTTGCGTTGCGTGCCTGGGGAGGGCCTTTGCCCGATGAAGTGCGGGGCTGGATTTCCTCTTCGTCTGCAACTCTAGGGGCGGGGAGGGGCACCCTCAATGACCCGGAAGCGGTACCGCAGGTAACAATGGTGGTCGTAATAGGTCATAACACCGATGGGGTATGACCCCGCGGAGGAAGCGATGAAAGGGGCGTGGATGGCGGAGATTCGTGAGGTTGGGGGGTCATGGACGTGCTCGGCGGAGGTGGGTGAGATGCCGCTGGCGACGGGGCTGCGGCTGACGGTGGAGGGAGCGGCGCTGGGGCGGGAGAAGGATGCGGTGTGCGAGGTGGTGGGGTGGGAGTATCGGGTGAGCGGGGGTAAGGCGGGGCTGGAGATTGCGGTGCAGGAGTTGAGGGAGCCGCGGGGGTGGTTTGCCGGGCTTTCGGAGGAGACGCGGTTTTTTGGGGGGATCCTGCTGGGGATTGCGGTCTTTGGGGTGATTGCCGGGACCGCCTGGACGCTGTTTTACGAGCCGGATCATGGGTTGGTGTTTGTAGGGAGACATGCGCGGGCGGCGGGTGGGTGGGTGATCTTTGGGCTGTTTGCGACGGTGCTGGTGCGGAGCCGCAGATTTGCGAAGCCGTTCTTTGGGGCGTTGCTGACATTGACGGGATTTGTGGTGTGGGGGTGCTGGATGGCGTTCGCGGCGCTGCCGGCGGGGTTTGGCGGGACGGATGCGGACTACGTGGCGCATGCGCGGGCGCTGGGGATGGCGCTGAGCCGGAGCTACTGGCCGCTGGTAGCGGCGGCGCTGCCGTGGATTTCGCTAAGTGCGAGGGTGTTTGGGATGGAGCGAGCGGGAAAAATTGTGGAGGCGGTGGAGAAGATGGGTAAGAAGGAGAAGTGAGTGCGCTACCGGCGGGAGGTCTGGCGGCGAATCCAGAGCATACCCATATAACCGAGGGCGATGACGCCGCAGAGGAGGCCGATGGGGAGGCCTACTCGGGTGTAGCTATAGGCGTAATCCACGGTGTGGTGGCTGGTGGAGTTGTAAACGAGGATGCTGACGATGCCGACGAAGGTGGAGGCGAAAAAGGCCAGGAATCCTGAGGCGAAGCCCATAAGGAGGGTGGCGAAGAGGCCCATATCCTTGACGGGAACGCCGAAGAGGTAGCCTGCGCCGATGGTTCTGGGGCCCTGTGGAGGCGTGTTGTAGGTGGGCTGGGCCATAGCCATTAGAATAAACCGTTATGGCAGAGCAGGGCGGGTCAGTTGGCGTGACGGGTTTGATGAAGGCGGCGGATGTGGCGGGGGCGACGACGCTGCGGCGGACAGCGAACGGGATTGGCTGGGCGCAGATGGGGGAGACGCAGCAGACCGACGCGGAGCTGGAGCGCGTGGTGCAGGCGGTTCCGGAGCTGATTGCAAAGGGTTTAAAAAGCAAGGCTTACTTCTTTGTGCCGCTGGCGCTGGCTGAGGCTCGGGGGGACGGGCACCGTGGTGGGAGTGAGGAGACGCTGATTTCTCCGGTTTATACGGCGGCGCTGGGGGATGAGGCGATCTGTCACCGGAATGTGGCGCTGGCGGGGTATGAGGGGGTGTTTCTTTCCGCGCGGCTGCTGAATGACCGGTTTGCGCTTTGTTTTGAGTTCTTTATCAATGTGGCCCATGGATTTGTGGAGACGGCCGGGGTGCCGGCGGAGTTCGGGGACCTGGCGTGGGCGCAGGCGGTGGCGGAGACGCGGGGGGAGACGAGTCAGGACTCCTGGGAGAGCCGTGGGGCGGCGCTGACGGACCGGGCTCGGGTTGATGAAAAGGCGAAGCTGGAGTTTCTGGAAGCTTCGTTTTCGGACGCTATCGCTATTTATTTGTTGAGCCTAGCGGTGGACTTCGACTACTCCGAGCTGCGCGAGCGGGAGTATCCGCTGCTGGCTCCGGCGGCGCTGGCGGACCGTCTGAAGCTGGTGGCGAAGCTGTTTCCGCCAAACGAGGGGTATGAGTTCGCGGTGAAGTACCGGAGGCGATGAAGGGAGTTCACCATACGGTGTGGGTGTGGTGGATGGGGCTGAAGGTGTGGTTTTTGGTGTGGCTATCGTGGGTGAGGGACAGCATGTGATGAGGGTGGGCAGGGTGAGAACGCCGGAGGGGCGGCGTGCATCTCACGGTGGGCACGAGGAGCGGCGTACGTCTCCTGATCGACCTTTCCAGGCCAAGAGCGTACCTCAGCGGCTGAAGCCGTAGGTTCGCGAAGGGCTTATGGCACGGGTGAACCCGTGTCCTTAACACGACCTTCCAGATTTCCCATCACTTCAGTTTCTTCCCATCATTTCAGTTTCCAGGAGCAGTCTTCTTATGATTCAGTCTTATGGTTATGCCACGAACCACTCTTTTACCGACCTGAAACCGCTGAGCTTTGAGCGTCCGGATGCGAAGCCGAATGAGGTCACGATCGACGTGCTGTACTGCGGGGTGTGCCACTCCGATATTCACCAGGCGAAGAATGAGTGGGGCAATACGGTGTATCCCTGTATGCCGGGACACGAGATTGTGGGGCGGGTGAGTGCGGTGGGGGCGAACGTCTCGCGGCACAAGGTGGGTGACCTGGTGGGCGTGGGGTGCATGATCGATAGCTGCCGTGCGTGTGAGCCTTGTCAGTCCGGCGAGGAGAACTACTGCGAGGGGCCGAACAGTTGGCTGGCGACGTACAACGGGCCGATGGTTCCGGCAAAGAAGGCTCCGGGCGAGACCAACACGTATGGGCGGGACAATACGTTTGGGGGCTATTCGAATGTGGTGGTGGCGCCGGAGGATTTTGTGCTGAAGATTCCGGCTGGGCTGGACCCGAAGGCTGCCGCGCCGCTGCTTTGCGCGGGCGTGACGACGTATTCGCCGATGAAGCACTGGGGGGTGCGTCCGGGGAGCAAGGTCGGGATTGTGGGGTTCGGCGGGCTGGGGGATACGGCGGCGAAGATTGCGGTTGCGATGGGGGCGACGGTGGTGCTGTTTACGACGCATGGGGAGAAGCAGGCCGAGGCGCTCCGGATTGGCGCGACGGCGGTGATGGAGAAGGAGCTGAAGGAGGAGGTGGACCCGACGAATCCGCTGACGCGGAGCTTCGACTTCATTCTGAGCACGGTGCCGGAGAAGCACGATCTGAATCCGTTTCTACCGCTGCTGAAGCGGGATGCGACGATGGTGATCTGCGGGGACCTGGGGCCGCTGATGCCGATCAGCAATATGCAGACGGCTTCACACCGGAACAGCGTGGCGGGGTCCTTGATTGGGAGCATTGCGGAGACGCAGGAGGTGCTGGACTTCTGCGCGGAGCATGGGGTTGCGCCGGATATCCAGGTGATCGACATGGCGGATATCAACGATGCTTATAAGGATGTGGAGAAGGGCGAGGTGCGGTTCCGGTATGTGATCGATATGGCTACGCTGAAGAAGGAGGCGTAAAGCTTTGACCGAGGAATGACAGGAACGCCCACCTTGCGGTGGGCGTTCCTGTTTGCTGCGGAGACCGATGTGCGGGTGCGGTATAAGCTTTGGGGTATGACGATACAGATTAAGGCTTGTTTGCTGGGGATGGCGGTTTTGGCCGTGAGTGCGGGGGCGCAGGGAGGCCGGAGTTGCAGCGTGGGCGCGGGCGATGAGAGCAAGGTGGCGGAGACGCTGCGGACGTTTTATGTAGCGGCGGCTCATGACGATCTGACGCTGTTTCATACGGTGGCCGCGGCGGACTTTTATGCGTTCGACGGGGGGCGGCGGTATGACGGGGATGCGCTGATGGGCATGGTGAAGGCTGCGCATGCGGCGGGGCGGAAGCTGGTGTGGACGGTCAACGATCCGACGGTGGTGATGGACTGCAATACGGCGCTGATTACGTATGTGAATCATGGGTCGGCGACGGATGCGACGGGGACGAAGGAGGTTTCGTGGCTGGAATCGGCGTGGCTGGAGAAGACCGCGGGTGGGTGGAAGATGCGGTTCTTCCAGAGCCAGCGGACGGCGGAGGCGAAGTAAGGGCTACTTGATGGCGGCGAGGGCGGCGCGGAAGAGGGGTTCGAAGGCGGAGGCGATGGCCGGGTCGCGCTGGAGGGCGGAGTCGATGGCTTTCTGGGCGATGGGGCGGGGGTAGCCGAGGTTGATGAGGGCGGAGAGGGCGTCTTCCGCTGTGGGGCCGGCGGGGGCGGGGCTGTTGGAGGTGGGGATGGGGGCCTGGGCGAGGTCGTCTAATTTGTCTTTGAGTTCGAGGACAACGCGCTCCGCGGTTTTTTTGCCGATGCCGGGGATCTTGACGAGGGCGGCGTGGTCGCCGGAACGGATGGCGGTGACGAGGCGGGATGCGTCGATGCCGGAGAGGACGGTGATGGCGAGCTTGGGGCCGATGCCGGAGATGGTGAGGAGCTTTTCAAAGAGGCGTTTTTCCTGGCGATCGAAGAAGCCGAAGAGGGCGAGGGCGTCCTCGGCGACGCGGGTATAGATGTGGAGGCGGGCTTCCTGGCCTTCAGGCGGGAGGGCGGTGAAGGTGGCGACGGAGATGGCGACGTCGTAACCGACGCCGGCGCACTCGATGAGGGCCTGGTTGGGGGACTTGGTGAGAAGCAGGCCGCGGAGGTGGGCGATCATAGAGAACAGTGTAGAAGCAGTGTGGGGCAGTGTGGGGCAGTGAAGTGCAGGCAAGCGGCGGCCGGGGTCGATGGTGTGGGTTAGCGGTGGGCGGCGGAGGTTTGGAGGGACTGCACGAGGAGGCGGGCTACCTGGGCGAGGATGGCGTTTCGTTTGGGTTCGGGGCCGGGGCATTCTGTGACGAAGGCGGTTACCAATAAGGGCGGGCGGTGCATGGGCCAGAGGATGGCGATGTCGTTGGTGGTGGTGGCGCCGTCGGAGCCGGTCTTATCGCCGACGCGGAAGTCTTTGGGGAGGCCGGCGCGGAGGCGTTCGGCGCCGGTTTGGTTGGCGATGAGCCACTGGGTGAGGAGGTCGCGGGAGGCGGGCTTGAGAGGGTTGCCGAGGAGGAGGGTGCGCATGTCCGCGAGCATGGCGGCGGGGGTGGTGGTGTCGCGGGGGTCGCCGGGGCGGGACTCGTTGAGGGTGGGTTCGGTGCGGTCGAGGCGGGTGGTGGGGTCGCCGAGGGCGCGGGCGAAGCGGGTGAGGGCGGCGGGGCCGCCGAGGACGTCGAGGAGGAGGTTGGCGGCGGTATTGTCGCTTTGGGTGACGGCGGCGAGGCAGAGGGTGGAGAGGGACATGGCGTCGCCGGCGTGGGGTTCGGTGAGGGGGGAGTGGGGGAGGAGGGGCTTGGGTGGGACGGGGATGCGGCGGGTGAGCTGGTCGTTCGGGCTTCTGGCGGCGTCGGCGCGCTGGAGGATGGCGGCTGCGAGGAGGAACTTGAAGGTGCTGCACATGGGGAAGCGCTCGGCGGCGCGGTAGCCGGAGGACTCGGCGGAGGCGGTGTCCAGGATGGCGACGCCGAGGCGGGCGTGGGATTCTTTTTCAAGCGCGGCGAGGGAGGCGGGGAGGGCGTGGAAGATGGGGTCGGCGTGGAGGAGGCGGGGGGAGGCGAGGGTGAGGGAGGCGGTGGTGAGGAAGGTGCGGCGGGTGAGCATGGAGTTAGCGGAACATGCGGCGGGGGCGGGGCCTAGTGATCATGTTGGTTATGGATGAGGAAAACGGTCGTTTGCTGGCCGCAAACGATGCCCCATGCTATTCGCGATGAAGCTGCGAAAAGGATGGGGCACCCGTCGTGGCTGGGTTAGAGGGAGGTGGTGAGGATGCGGTTGAGGCGCTGGACGAAGGCGGCGGGGTCCGGGATGGGGACGCCTTCGAGGACGAGGGCCTGGTCGAAGAGGAGCCAGGCGGCGTCCTGGGTGAGCGCGTCTGCTTCCCCCGAAGCGGGGCGGGCGAGGAGCTTTTTGACGATCTCGTGGTCGGGGTTGATTTCAAGGGTGGGCTTGACCGCGGGGAGCTCCTTCTGGCCCATGGCGCGAAGCATCTGCTGCATCTGCAGGGTGGGCTCGTCTTCATCCGAGATGATGCAGGAGGGGCTGTCCGCGAGACGGACCGAGGCGCGGACGTCCTTGACCTTGTCGCCGAGGGCGAGCTTGATCTTTTCGAGCAGAGGCTTGAGGGCTTCGGCGGACTCGGTCTTGTCTTTGGAGTCGGCGTCGGAGTCGTCCTTGAGGTCTTCGCTGGTGGCGGCCTTGTTGACGGCTTTGAGGTCGGTCTCGCCATACTTGTCCACGCCGGAGAAGACGATCTCGTCGATGTCGTCGTCGAGGATGAGGACTTCGATGCCCTTCTTCTTGTAGATCTCCAGCAGGGGTGAGGTGCGGAGCAAGGACTCTGCGCCGCCGGTGATGTAGTAGAGGCTCTTCTGGTCGGGCTTCATGCGGGACTTGGCTTCGGCCAGCGAGGTGAGGCCTTCTACCGCAGTGGACTTGAAGCGGACGAGCTCGAGCAGGGTCTCGCGGTTGGCGTAATCGTTGTAGAGGCCTTCCTTGAGGGGGCGGTTGAACTCCTTGATGAACTCGAGATACTTCTCGGGCTGGTCTTCCGCGGCCTTCTTGAGTTCGGACAGGATCTTCTTGACGCTGGCGGTCTTGATGCTGGTGAGGACGCGGTTCTGTTGCAGGAGTTCGCGGCTGACGTTGAGGGGAAGGTCTTCTGAATCGATGATGCCGCGGACGAAGCGAAGGTACTGGGGGAGGAGCTCCTTGGCGTCATCCATGATGAAGACGCGCTTGACGTAGAGCTTGACGCCGACCTTGTACTCGGCCTGGTAGAGGTCGAAGGGGGCCTTGGACGGGATGAAGAAGAGGGTGGTGTATTCGAGCGAGCCTTCTGCCCTGGTGTGGAACCAGAAGAGCGGGTCTTGCGAATCGCCGGTGATGGACTTGTAAAGCTCCTTGTAGTCGTCCTCGGTGAGCTCGGATTTGCTGCGGCGCCAGAGGGCGCTGGCGGCGTTGACCTGCTCGGTGGTGCGGACCTTGTCGGACTTCTTTTCCTCTTCGTTCCACTCGCTTTTTTCGTAGGTCAGGAAGATGGGGAAGGCGATGTGGTTGGAATACTTTTTGACGATCTCCTGCAGGCGCCAGCCGTTGGCGTACTGCTTACCCTCTTCATTGAAGTGGATGAGGACGGTGGTGCCGGGGACCTCGCGGGTTGCGGGGGTGATCTCGAAGCCGGACTTCCCGTCGGAGATCCACTGCCAGGCCTGGTCTTCTCCGGCCTTGCGGGTGATGACTTCCACCTTGTCCGCGACCATGAAGACGCTATAGAAGCCGACGCCGAACTGGCCGATGAGGTTCGAGTCCTTGCGGGCGTCGCCGGAGAGCTGCGAGAGGAAGTTTTTGGTGCCGGAGCGGGCGATGGTGCCGAGGTTCTGGACGAGGTCGTCCTCGCTCATGCCGATGCCGGTGTCGGCGATGGTGAGGGTGCTGTTCTCCTCGTCGAGGGTAAGGTCGATGCGCGGGGCGAAGTCGAGGGACTTGTAGGCGTCGTCGACGAGGGTGAGGTGGCGGAGCTTGTCAAGCGCGTCGGAGGAGTTGGAGATGAGCTCGCGGAGGAAGATCTCCGGGTGGGAGTAAAGCGAGTGGATGATGAGCTGAAGGAGTTGAGAGACTTCGGTTTGAAATTCGCGTTGCGCCATAGACCTCTAGTTTCGCAAAAACGAAGAAAGAACGAAAGGGCCGCGGATGGGAGGGGGTGCTGAAGATCGCCGTTGAATTTGTGCCGGTGGCGGTTACACTGAGCTGAATCCCAACATCCAGCGTTGCCCCAGAGTGTACCGAGGTGCTTTCCATGAGCAGTTCGACTGTTGCAGAGGCCGTGTCTTCCGACGAGAGGGTGATGACGGCTGAGACGGATGCGGCGCATCGCTGGTCCTTGCCCACGAAGGTCGCGTTCCGGTTCAGCTTTCTGTACCTGGTGCTGTACATGTTCTGCAACGGCAACGTGACGGTGTTTACGATCCTGCAGCCGTTCCCGAGTCTTGAAGGGCCGATTGGGCATTGGCTGTTTACGCCGCTGGCGTTGCTGACGCAGTGGTGGGGCGTGAAGGCGCTTCACCTGACGGGAATTGCGGCGGCATGGCATCACGATGGCAGCGGCGATACGGCGCTGAACTGGCTGCTCTGCGTGACGTTTGCGGGCATCGCTTCGGTGGGGACGGCGGTGTGGTCGGTGCTTGATCGCAAGCGGCCGCACTACCAGACGCTGTATGCGTGGCTGCGCTTTCTGCTGCGGCTGAATGTTGGCATGGGGATGCTGCAGTACGGGTTTTATAAGGTGTTTCCGGTGCAGATGCAGCCGCCCAATCTGGCGGTGTTGAATGAGCCAGTGGGGCAGACCTCACCCATGACGCTGCTGTGGACGCTGCTTGGTTTGGTGCCGATGTATGAGCGCGTGTGCGGTGCGGCGGAGGTGCTTGGGGGCCTGCTGATTCTGTTTCGGCGAACGGCGCTGGTGGGGGCGGTGATCAGCGCGTTTGTGATGACGAATGTGGTGCTGTACAACTTCTTCTTCGACGTGCCGGTGAAGCTGTATGCGCTGCACCTGCTGCTGATGGCGGTGTTTGTGATGCTGCCGGATGTGCGACCGCTGTGGGATTTTCTGGTGATGCATCGTGCGGCCAAGCTGCAAGGGGTGTGGGTGCCGCCGGCGCAGCGGCACGGCTTCAAGGTGGCGACGGCGGTGGTGGAGATGGTGTTCCTGGCGTGCGCGGTGGTTGGCTACATGAAGTATGACGGGGATCGGTATACGTCGTATTTGAAGTCGGTACGGCCCTCTCCAATCATCGGGTTATGGGCGCTGGACGCGGGGCAGACGATGCCGACGATGTTTGGTGGGGCGCCGTGGAAGGAGATCTCCATCGACAGCCTGACGCGAGGGATGGCGCGCTCGCCGGATGGGCAGTTGTGGCGGATGTACCTGAACTACAACGAGGCGAAGCATACGGTGGGGATGACCAGCCGTGGCGGCGGTGGCGCGGTGGCGTACACATGGCAGGCTCCGGATGCGAAGACGTTGACGCTGACCACAACGGGCAGCGCGCCGGCGACAATGACGTTCCATAAAGTGCCGACGCCGGCGGAGTATCCGTTGCTGACGCGGGGATTCCACCTGGTGAGTGAGTGGGGGTATGAGCGCTAGCTGGTGGATTCGGTGAGTTGCTGGTGTGGCAGCGGCTCACGCAGCTGCTTGCCTTCCTTGAGTTCGAGGAGGAGGGCTTCAATCTGGTCCTCCTGTTCGAGGGAGTGGAAGCGGTCTTCGAGGGTGTCGTGTGAGGCGATGGCGAGCATAGTGCGGTTGGCGCTGGCGGCGGATTCCTCTGCGGTGACACGAGCGTTGAGGCAGGCGAGCTTCTGGCTGGTCTGGCCGTTGGCGAGGACGTTCTGGGTGGCGTCTGCCTTGGCCGCGGCGCGATTGCGGCGATGCTGGGCGATGAGCAGCTCCACGCGGGCTTTGGTTTCCGTCAACTTCTGCTGCAGTTTGGCGTAGGCGGAGCGCAGGGTTTCGGCTTCAGTGCCCTGGTCCTGGTGCTGGCTGGCGAAGCCCTCCGCGAGACGCTGGTGGGAGAGGGAACGCTCGAGCGCGGCGCGGGCGAGGTCGTCCTGTCCCTTGCCCACGGCGAGCTCTGCCTTACGCCGCCAGTCCGCTTGCTGGTCTTGATGCTCCTTCTGGAGCTTGTGCAGGCGGTGCTGGTCGGCGATAGCGATGGCGACCTGGGTCTTGACCTGGAGGAGCTGGTTTTCCATGTCGAGAAGGATCTGCTTGGAGAGCTTCTCGGGGTCCTCGGCTTTATCGAGGAGGTCGTTGAGGTTGGCGCGGAGGAGCGTGGAGACACGTTCAAGGAGAGCCATGAGGATGGTCCTTTCTGCATGAAGCGGGAGGTGCTTACCAGCGGCGGAAGAGGCGATCGATTGCAACGAGGGCGAGGATGGAGAAGAGGCCGCCGCCGAAGCCGTGACGATGACGGCAGCCGTAGCGATTGCCGTATCCAAAGCCGTTATAAGAACCGGGTCCGTACCCCATGAAGGGGCGGCGGTGGTGCCGGCCAAAGCCAAGCGCGCGAAGCAGGATGCGAACAACGACGATGGCGAGGAGGATGGGGGCGAGAACGATGAGTGTGACCATGATGGTTCCGTAGGGTGCGGTTAGGGGTTGGGTGGAAGGGCTTCACGCATCACGATGAATCGGGATGTGTGAAGCCCCAGGCGTTATAGGGTGACTTACTCGGGCTTCTGTTCCTTGGTGCCTTCGAGGTCATGGCTGGCGTCGCGCGGCTTCATGGCCTTGACGTTGGACATGAGGTCGCTCATCTTCATGCCGCTGAGGGCTTCAAACAAGGCCGGGACCTGGGCGGCGATGCGGGTCATATCGCCGGTGATTTTGCTAGTTCCCGTGTCACCGCCGTCGCCGGTCGAGACGATGGTGATCTTGTCGATGTTGTTGAGCGGCTCCGCCATGGCGCGGACGACGTCTGCCATGTTGGTGATGAGCTTGTCTACGACGGCGGCCTGCGACCACTCCTGATAGGCCGCGGCTTTGACGTTCATGGCCTTGGCTTCAGCTTCACCCTTCTGGAAGATGATGTCGGCTTCCGCCTGGCCTTGCAGGCGCGTGATGGCAGCCTGCGCTTCACCAGCGGCGCGGGTGGCAGCGGCGCGGCCTTCGGCTTCAATGGAGAGACGAGCCTTCTCCGCGCCAGCGATGTTCTGGATGCGGCGAGCCTCAATCTCCGAACCTTTTAGGACTGTGGCGGTGAGCTCGGCTTCATGACGCAGGATTTCCGCCTGTTGGACTTTGACCTGCTGCTCTTTTTCAATCTGCTGGACCTTCACCTGTTCGGCGACGACCTGCTGCTGCATGACGTTGGTCTGGAGCTCGTAGGCCTTATCAGCCTGCGCTTCCTGGCGACGGCTCTGCTCGGCGTACTGCGCCTTCTGGATGGCGAGGTCACGTTGCGCCTCCGCCTGTTTGCCCAGCGAGAGCGTCTCTGCGAGCACGCGCTCCTGGTCAGCCGCGGCCTTGGAGATGGCGGCTTCGCGCAGGGCGTGGGCGCGACGAATGGCGGTGTCACGCTCGGCTTCCGCAGCGGCAATCTCAGCGTCGCGGCGGATGCGCGCGACGTCCGGGCGGCCCATGTTGGTGATGTATTCGTTCTTATCGCGGACCTCGCGGATGGTGAAGCTGATGACCTCCAGACCCATCTTGGACATGTCGTCCATGCAGGTGGCGCGCATGCGCTCGGCAACCATTTCGGGCTCTTTGACGATCTGCTCGACGGTAAGCTGGCCGATGATGCCGCGGAGATGCCCCTCCATGACCAGGCGGATGAGGCCTTCGCGTCCATCGGGAGTCTTTGAGAGGAACTGCTCGGCTGCGGTGAGGATGGACTCTTCATCGCTGCGGACCTTGATCTGCGCGACGGCTTCCACGGTGACGGCGACGCCCTGCTTGGTGTAGAGGTCCTGCTGCGGGGCGACGTCGAAGCTCATGAGCTCCAGCGTGAGCTCGCGGTAGGTTTCAACGACAGGGAAGATCACGGCCGCGCCAGACTTGATGACGCGGGGCTTGCGAAAGCCATACACGATGATGGCCTGGTTGGGTGCGGCCTTGCGAAACATACGTCCAATGGCGATGAGCAGGGCGAGAAGCGCGACGACAGCAAGGCCGACAATGATGACGATGGAGTGCATGGAGCTGTTCCTTTCGAGGAACGGGTTAGCGGTTAAGGTTGAGAGCGTCTGAAGTTTCATCGAGCTCATGGAGCGGACGAATGGTGGCGATGCCGCGCTCATACTGCAGCACCACGACCTCCGTCCCGCGTGGGATGGGCAGCCCGTCTTCACTGCGGGCGGCTGCGGAACGGCGTGCGCCGGTCTGCGAGAAGAGGATCTCGCCGATGGCGCCGTTGGGGCGAATCTCGTCCGAGACGCGGGCGAGCGTGCCCTCCATGCGGGTGTCCTCAGGCAACAGGACACGCTCGCGCGGGAGAAGAAACTTGAAGAGAACGACGTAGATTCCGCCGGCGCCCACCAGGCCTGCCGCGATGGAGAGCAGCAGGACGAACGGAGTAACGATGGAGCTGTAGTTTTCCAGGAGGTACCCCGCGCCGCCGAACCAGCAGAGGAACGCGGGGATGGTGAAGCCGTTCAGCGCGGAGACGCCGCTTGCGGGCTTGGCGTGGGCATGGCCGACGTGGCCCACATGCGAGTGGCCGATATGGATGCGGCCAAGCCCGGAGAACGCCGCGATGAGACTGAGCACCAGACCGAGCACGAAACAGATGAGATAGAAGGTATTCATTTTCCTGCCTTGTCTTTCTTGCCCTTTCGCTTCTTCTTTCCGGAGGACTTCTTCTTGCTCCCGGGGCTTTGTGCCTGGGCCGTTGCGCCTTCAATCAAGGGGGGTGGCCTGGACGGCGTGAGGACTTCCAGCAGGCGGCCGGGCAGCTCCGGCGTATCCAGGATGGATTTGAGCAGCAGCAGGCAGCCGCGGGAATCGGCGTGCTGCGCAAGCGTCAGCAGCGCGCGGCAGAGCTTGGGGTCCGACCGGCCGAAGCGCTCCGCACCCGCGACCAGCCAGAGGTCCAGCTTGTCTTCTTCTAGCGCCTGCGCGAGCTCCGGCGTACGCAGCTCGGGCTGAAAGTCTTCCGGGTCCTCCACGAGGTAGCCGGGGTGGACCTTGAAAAAGCGCGCGAGCAGCAGGCGGGTGGTGTTGGTCAAATGCGGGCGGGCACCGGATTCGATCTGCGAGAGGTACGACTGGGAGATGGTGCCGGTCGCCGACTCCTCCGCGATGGCGCGGACGAGTTCCTGCTGGGTCATCGCGCGATTCATGCCCCGGAGGGAGCCCTCGACTTCACGGAGGTAGCGGATTTTATCGGACAGCTTCATGCGGGTGGCAGGTATTCGGCCTGTTCGTATTGCGATCTGCAATAAACGTATTACGGATTGCAATATAAAGCAAGAGCCTTCTTCCTCCGCCGAAGTGAGAAGATGAGGCTATGGCGACGAAGGTGACAGTCGGAGTGTGTGGCGGGGTGGCGGCGTACCGCGCGGTGGAGCTGGTGCGCGCGTTGCAGGATGCCGGGCTGGATCCGCACGTGGTAATGACAGCCGCGGCAGAGAAGTTTGTGACGCCGCTGACGTTTGCGGCCATCAGCGGGCATCGCGTGATCACGTCGCTGTGGAGCGGCGCGGAGGTGCCGACGAATGAGGCGGGAGCGGAGACGAAGTCGTCTGTGGAGCATATCGAAGAGGCGCAGACGACAGCGGCGCTGGTCGTGGCGCCTGCGACGGCAGACGTGATCGGCAAGATGGCGCATGGCCTTGCAGATGATTTTTTGACCACGATGTATCTTGCGTTGGACAAGCCCGTCGTCGTGGCTCCCGCGATGAATGTGGTGATGTGGAACCACCCGGCGGTGCAGGCGAACGTGGCGACGTTGAAGGCACGTGGGGTGCGCTTCGTTGAGCCGGGTGCAGGATACCTGGCGTGCGGCATGGAGGGGGCGGGGCGCCTGGCGCAGCTTGCGGAGATCGTCGCGGCGGTGCTGGACGCAGTGACACCCACGCCTGACCTGGCGGGTGAGGTGGTCCTGGTCACCGCTGGCGGCACGCGGGAGGCGATCGATGCAGTGCGGTTTCTGGGCAATCGTTCCAGCGGGAAGATGGGGTATGAGCTGGCGGACGAGGCCGCGCGGCGTGGGGCCAGGGTGAAGCTGGTCAGCACGACGAATGCGCTGCCGGTGCCTGCGGGCGTGGAGCTTCATGCGGTTGAGACGGCGGAGGAGATGCGAGCGAAGGTGCTGGAGCTTTTGCCTGAGGCGACCCTTGTGCTGAAGGCAGCGGCCGTTGCGGACTTTCGTCCGGCCAAGGTGGTTGCGGGGAAGCTGCATCGCGAAGGGCGCATGACGCTGGAGCTTGAGGCGACGGAGGACATCATCGCGGAGGTGGTGCGGCGGAAAAACCCCGGCACGATTGTCGTGGCGTTTGCGGCAGAGGTGGAGAACGCACTGGAGCGAGGACGCAGCAAGATGGCGCGCAAGGGGGTGGACGCGATGGTGGTCAATGATGTTTCGCGCGCAGGCCTTGGGTTCGACTCCGACCGCAATGCCGGGACGATGCTGATTGGCGAGCGCGAGGTGGAGATTCCGGCGATGAGCAAGCGCGCGATGGCCGCGAAGGTGCTTGACGAGGTGGTGAGGATGCGGCGCCGCTGAGTTGTCTGGCGCGAGGCGGAAGGCGTAGGCTATGGGGATGGTGGCATCCGCAGAACGATGGCGGAGCTGCACAGGAGCCTGGAATGAGCGTGTGGCAGAGCAGGGAACGTGCGTCCGGTGGGGACCGGACGAGTGCGAAGGTGACCGCGCCTTCGGTGGTGGAGCAGAAGCGGCTGGGACGCAAAATTGCAGCGGTGACCGCATATGACGTGGCCAGCGGACGGCTGGCGGATGAGGCCGGGCTGGACGTGGTGCTGGTGGGCGACTCGCTGGCCATGACGATGCTGGGCCATGAGAATACGCTCTCCGTCACGATGGATGAGATGGTGATCTTCACGCAGGCCGTACGGCGCGGCGTGGAACGTGCGCTGGTGGTAGCGGACATGCCTTATGGGAGCTATCAGGTGAACGAGCGCGAGGGTCTTCGCAACGCGCTGCGCTTCGTCAAGGAGGCGGGTGCGGAGGCAGTGAAGCTGGAAGGCGGACGCGAGCGCGCCGGTTTGATTGAGCGGCTGGTGCAGGCGGAGATTCCGGTGATGGGGCATCTCGGGCTGACGCCGCAGGCGGTGCATCGCATGGGGGGCTACCGGGTGCAGGCGCGGACGGAGGAGGCGATTGAGCGTATCCGCGAGGACGCGCACCTGCTGGCCGGCGCGGGATGTTTCGCCGTGGTGCTGGAGGGGATTCCGCGTGAGGTGGCGGCGCAACTGACGGCGGAGCTGCCGGTCCCGACGATCGGGATTGGCGCAGGGCCGGAGTGCGATGGGCAGATCCTGGTGTGGCATGACCTGCTTGGCATCAATGCGGAGGCGGCGCAGGCAAAGTTTGTGCGGCGCTTCGCGGAGGCCGGCGCGGTGACGCGCGGGGCCTTGGAGCAGTACCGCGAGGAGGTGGAGGCCGGCACGTTCCCCAGCGATGCCGAGAGCTACCATCTGCCTGCCGAGCTGCGGGCGCGGCGGCAACTGGCGGGTGCGTTCTAAGCATGGCGACGCGCAAGCTGCAGGTGCTGGAGACGGTGGAGACGATGCGCGCGGCGTGTGCGCGGGCTCGGGTCGGCGCGTACCGGCTGGGGCTGGTGCCGACGATGGGCGCGCTGCACGAGGGGCATCTTTCGCTCGTCCGCAAGGCGCGGGAGGAGTGCGGTCTCGTCGCCGCGACCATCTTCGTCAATCCGCTGCAGTTCGGCAAGGGCGAGGACTTCGACCGGTATCCTCGGCAGACGGAGCGCGACTGCGCGCTGCTGGAGGCCGCCGGCGTGGAGCTGCTCTTCGCGCCGTCGGTCGAGGTGATGTACCCGGCGGGCGCGGTCACGACCGTCAACGTGGGCGGCCTGAGTGAGCGGCTGGACGGCGTGAGCCGCCCCGGCCACTTCCGCGGCGTGGCGACCGTGGTGGCCAAGCTGCTGCACATCGTCAAGCCGGACCGCGCCTACTTTGGCCAGAAGGACGCGGTGCAGGTGGCAGTGCTGCGCCAGATGGTGCGCGACCTGAATCTTGAGGTTGAGCTGCGCACGGGCGCAACGGTGCGCGACGCCGACGGGCTCGCCCTGAGCTCCCGCAACGTGTACCTGAGCCCGGCGGAGCGGCAGCAGGCGCTCGCGTTGCCGCGTGCGCTTGAAGCCATGCAGGCGGCCCTTGCCGGCGGCGTAAGGGGCCATGGGGCGCTCCTGCAGATCGGTCTGGAGGTCCTTTCAGCCGCCCCGGGCGTCGCCCTTGAATACCTGGAGACTGTCGATTGGAGCACACTCGAGCCGGTCGAGACGGTCGCGCCGGGCACCCTCGTCGCGGTCGCCGCTCGCGTTGGATCCACGCGTCTGATCGATAACTTCATCGCCGAATGAAGGTTGTGGGCTGAGAGCGCGGAAGAATAAGGTAGACTTCCGCTAACGCGCATCCGTGCCGCGAACATTCCCAACAAGAAACATACGCAAGAGGAGACGACTCATGGATTTGAAGTCAAAGACCCGGGAGGTAGGCGGGGTTACGGTGCTCGACCTGAGCGGCAAGATTACGCTGGGCGATGGTGCCCTGACGCTGCGCGAGGCGGTGAAGGAAGTCATGGCCAAGGGACAGAAGAAGATCCTGGTAAACCTGGCCGACGTCAACTACATCGACAGCGCCGGAATCGGCGAGCTGGTAACCGCGTTCACCTCTGTCAAGAACGCCGGCGGCTCGCTTAAGCTGCTGCAACTGACCAAGAAGGTCAAGGACGTCCTGCAGATCACCAAGCTGTACACCGTCTTCGACGTTGAGGACGATGAGGCGACGGCGATCGCCTCGTTCTCCTAAGCCCCAGCCCATGAAACGACGAAAGCCGCCGCGAGTCCTTCGCGGCGGCTTTCTTGCTGTACGCCTTTAGCGGCTGAGCCGCACCGCGAACTGCACCACGCGCTGCTCCGTCGTGGTCGTCGTGATGGAGCCGAAGGCCGCCGCGCCGAAGCTGCCGTTGGGCTGCCCGAAGGCGGGCGTGTTGGTCAGGTTGAAGATCTCGCCGCGAAACTCCAGGTCCGTGCCTTCCGTCAGGCGCGTGTGCTTCACGGCGGCAAGGTCGAGATCCCGGTAAGCCGGCCCGCGCACCGGATTGCGCGACGCATTGCCGATCACGAACTGCGGCGCGGTCGCAAACGCCGCGGTGTTGAAATAGTGGCCAGGCGTGCGCAGGTCCGGCGCCAGGCTCGGGTTGCCGACCTGGTTGGGCCGTTGCAGCGCGAAGCCCGCAAAGGCGTTGTTGTTGGTCGCCTGCGTCACCGTCACCGGCATGCCGGATTGCGCCGTGACGATGGCGTTCAAGCTCCAGCCGCCCAGCGCCGCGTTCGCAAGCCCGCTGGAGGCAAAGCGATGATTCCGCCCAGCCGGAAGCTCGTAGATGACGCTTCCTGTCTCCACGTTGGGCATGTCGCCGTTGGACGAATCCCGCTCCAGCCGCGGGTTGAACGTGTCCGCCGCAATCAGCGAGCTTGAGTTGGGCGACGACAGCACGGTCGATGAAAACACGGAGGACGCATCGTCAATCAGCTTGGAGTGCGCGTACGCCGCCAGCAGGTAGATGCCATGGCTCATGCGCTGCTCCACCTTGGCTTCCAGGGCGTTGTAGTTGGTCGTGCCGGAGTTGTTCCGGTACGTCGCCACGTTCTGGAAGCGCGGGTACGGCTTCAGCAACTGGGCGGCCGTCGTCGTCTTGCCCCCGATGGGGCTCGAGACCGGAAGCTGCCCGTAGTACGGGTTCGTCACCGTCGTCTGGAGCGACGCACCCTGCGCCAGTTGCGCCTGCGTCAACTGGTTCAGGTTGCTGTCCGGAATCCCCACATGCACAATGTGCGAGCCCACATAAGCGATATCCACGGAGAGATTGTTCGTGATCGCGCGCTGGAAGCCCAGGTTCCACTGCTCCACGTAGCCGGAGCCTGCCTTTCGATTGACCGTGTACACGCTCTGTCCCAGGCCCGCGTCCTTGGTCAGCGGAATGGGGGCAACGCTGGGCCCGCTGGCCAGCGCAAAGGCCGCGTTGACACTGTCCAGCGTCTTCTGCTGCACGTTCTGGATAAAGGGAAACTGCGGCGCGGTAAACGGCGTCGTTATGCCGGACTGGTCGATGAAGACGATTCCCGCGCCGCTGCGGACGACCGTCTTCGGCGTCAGCAGGTACGTCAGCCCCAGCCTTGGCGCAACGTTGTCGTAGTGCGTCTCCCGCGCGGATTTGGGATACCCGCCGACTCCCAGGTAATCCAGTTGCTGGGTCGCCAGGTTGAAGACCGCGCCCTGGTTGTTCTTTTCGGTCGATGGAAAATGCAGCGTATACCGTGCGCCCAGGTTGAAGGTCAGCCGGTCCGTCGCGCGCCAGTCATCCTGCAAAAAGTACTCCTGGATATGGTCGCGCGGACGCAGCGTGCTGGTCTGCAGGTCGATGGAGAAGGTATCCACCTGCCCGAGCAGGAAGCTGGCAATGGCGTTGCCGGTCCCGGTCACGCCCTGCTGGTTGGTGCCGGTGGTGGTAAAGGCAAAGCTGCCGGTCGGGTTGGGCGGCGAGACCGTGTTGAGTTGGTAAAAGCGGAAGTCCAGCCCGGCCTTGATGGCGTGCCGCCCGCGCGTGTAGACCAGCGTATCGGTGGTCTCCCACACGGCGGTCTGGTACTGCGCGAAGGTGCTCGCGGATGGGCCAAGCTGCTGGAAGCCGGTGAAGGTGAACAGTGGCAGCGCATTGTTGAACGCCGCGTTGGTGGGGATGCCGGGAATGCCCAGCGCGCTGGAAGCAGTGGCGCCCGTCGTGGGCCCAAGGATTCCGTTGCCGCGCCGCGTGTAGCCCAGGCGATAGTCGTTCACCAGGTGCGGGTTGAACGTGTGGGTCTCATTGAAGACCGCCTGCTGGCCCAGCACATGCGACAAACCCAGCACGCCGCCGGTGCCGATGACCGTTCCGCTGATGACGCCCGAACCATCCGGCAGCGGCGTAACCGGATTCTCCACGTCGGAGAAGTAGCTGTAACGTCCGAATGCACGATCATGCAAGCCCAGCGCGCCGTCCACGCGGAAGTCGAACTGATTCTGATGGTCCGCGTCGTTTGCGGTGCGGCTGTAGTTGTTCGCGGCGCCGCTGCTGGTGGGCGTAGGAAAGCGCTGCAGCAGCGCCAGCGCCGCCTTGTCGAAGCCGCTCGTGATGGTGTCATTCGCAAACTCCGTCCGCACGTTTTTGCCGGCGACCGTGGTCGTCGTGGCCGGGTTATAAATCTTGGACACGCCTGTGAAGATGCCCTGCCGCTCCGCCAGCGTGGGGATGGTGGAGATGACGGTGCGGCCGATCAACGCCTTGATCCCTTGGTAGTCGCCGAAGAAGAACAGCTTGTCCTTGAGCACCGGCCCACCCAGCGTGCCGCCGTACAGGTTGCGACGATACTCCGGCTTCCGCGCGGGTGAGGCTGCGGCAAAGTAGTTGCGCGCGTTCAGATCCTCATTGCGGAAGAACTCAAACAGCGACCCGTGAACCTGGTTGCTGCCCGCCCGGGTGGCCACGTTCACCACGCCGCCGTTGAAGCGGCCAAATTCGGCGGGCACGTTGTCCGCCTCAACGGTGAACTCCTGGATATCGTCCACGATGGGGA
The DNA here is from genome assembly GCA_964242025.1 of uncultured Acidobacteriaceae bacterium. Lineage (GTDB taxonomy): Bacteria > Acidobacteriota > Terriglobia > Terriglobales > Acidobacteriaceae > Edaphobacter. The sequence continues at coordinate 25,501 of CAXSZW010000018.1, read as the reverse complement.
AGAAGGCCACCTGACCCGGCTCCGGCTGTAGCGCGGAGATGCCGTCGTACAGGTACTCGTTGGTGCGCGGACGTCCGCCGTTGATGCGCGGCAGCACCGTGCCCGGCGGCAGCTCCACGCCCGGCGCAAGCTGCGCCAGGTTGATGAAGTTGCGGCTGTTCAGCGGCAGCCCCACGACGGTGTCCCCCGGGATATGCGCCTCGATATCGCTCTGCGCGGCCTGCAGCAGCGGAGCGTCGCCCGTGACGGTCACGGTCTGGCTGTCGGACCCCACGACCAGCGTCAGGTCCGCGGAGACAGTCTGCCCCACGGTGGCGGTCACGCCATCCCGGCTCAGGTGCTGAAAGCCCGCCGCAGTCACGTCCAGCCGGTACACGCCGGGGTTCAGCGCAATGAACGTATAGTCCCCGGCGCTGGTGGACACGGTCCTCTGGCGCACGTTGGTGGTGGTCTCGGTCAGTGTCACCTGCGCGTTGGGGATTACGGCGCCGGAGGCATCGACGACGCGCCCCTGCAGCCCGGCGGTCACCTGTGCGGGCGCGGCTGCGGCAGAAAGAGTGGCAAAGAGAAGGGCAGAGGAAAAACGAGGCAGTCTCACGCGGAGGGCTCCTGCCGGCGCTCGCTCAGGAGTCTTGCCGGCAATCATTCAGGGACTCGCGGACAAGCAGAGGCACAGGCATCCAGTCGCGGTAAGTCGATTCTATACGACTCAAACCGCACCCTCAAACGACTTGATTGACGCCCTGCATCTCCCGCTGCCCTAAGCCGGATCCAGCCGCTCCACCATCACATCGGTCGATTTGATCAGCGCCGCCGCCGCGTCACCCTTCTTCAGCCGCAGCTCCTTCACCGCGCTCGCCGTAATGATCGCCGTGATGTGGTTCTCCCCCGTGGCGATCACCACCTCCGCCAGCAGTCCATCCACCCGGATGCTCACCACCTTGCCCGCAATCTGGTTCCGCCCGGACACCCGCCGGTACCGCTCCCGAGACTCCGCCGCCGGCTTCACCTTATCCTTCGCCAGAAACGGCTTCAGCGCCGCCTCTGCAATGCGATGATGTCCACCCGGCGTCTGCGTCGTCTTCAGCTTGCCCGTCAGGATCCACTGCTTGATGCCCGGATAGCTGATCCCCAGCAGCCGCGCGGCCTCCCTCGGCGTAAACATCCCCACCTCAGCCACGCGCAGCCCCGTCGTTCATCCAGCCAATCGCGTCGATCAGATACTGCTTCAAATCCTTCCGCTCGACGATCGCATCCAGGAACCCGTGCGCCAGCAGAAACTCACTCCGCTGAAACCCCTCCGGCAGCTTCTGCCGGATCGTCTGCTCAATCACCCGAGGCCCCGCAAACCCAATCAGCGCGCCCGGCTCCGCAATGTTCAAGTCCCCGAGCATCGCAAAGCTCGCCGTCACGCCGCCCGTCGTCGGGTCCGTCATCAGGCTGATGTACGGCACCCCCGCATCATCCAGCCGCGCCAGTCCAGCCGAAATCTTCGCCAGTTGCATCAGCGACGCGATCCCTTCCATCATGCGTGCGCCGCCGCTCGCCGCGACGATAATCAGCGGCCTCCGCGTCTCGAGCGACCGGTCCACCGCCCGCGCAATCGTCTCCCCCACCACCGCGCCCATGCTCCCCCCGATGAACGCGTACTCCATCACGCTCAGCACCACCGCGTGCGGCCCCATCATGCCCAGCGCGTTGATGATCGCGTCGTTCAGCCCGGTCTTCTTCTGCGCCTCGGCCAGCCGCTTCTTATACGGCTTCAGGTCGGTAAACTGCAGCGGGTCCGTCGACTTCAGCTCCAGGTCCACCAGCTCATACCCTGGCTCCAGCAGGTTCGCAATCCGGGCCCGCGCGTCAAACCGAAAGTGCCGTCCACACTTCGGGCACACGTACAGGTTCGCCTCCAGGTCCGGCTTGTAGATCGCCTGCCCGCAGGACCCGCACTTGATCCACAGCCCCTCGGTCCGGACCGTCTTGGTACCTTCATTGACGATCTTCGAGTCTTCCCGTTTAAACCAACTCATCGCGCCAACCTGCCCTCAATAGCCACAAAACACACTCTGCCTATTGTACCGGCGTCCCCGCTGTAGCGGCATTAACGTCGTATGCCTCCAGGCCATTCAGTACACTGGGCGCAACCAGCTTCCCGCCCCGGAGGAACCGTGAACCAGTCCTTGTCCACCCTCTTGCGTTGCCGATACCTTCTGATCCTCTTCGTAGCGTTGACCGCAAACCCGGCTCTCGCTGCGCCCAAAGTTGATGAACAGACCTTCTTATCTCTCCAGCAGCAATGGGCAGAGGCTCGAAAGAAAGCCGACCTGCACTTTCTCGATCAGTTCTACGCCCGGGAGTTTACCGTCGGCGTCATGAACGGCGGTGAATCGACGCGCGAGCAGGACCTGGCCATGTTTTCCTCCGGCGATCTCAAGCCCAGCGTCATTGAGGACAAGGAGATGCACGTGTACCTCTTCGGCGAAACAGCGATGGTCACCGGGCTCGAACACCTGGAAGGCTCCTACCGTGGCCACACCGGCCAGTTCGATCTTAGATTCACCAATGTCTTCGTCTACCGGGATGGACGATGGCAGATCGTCCGCCATCAGGCCGCACAGATACACAAGAGCTAGTGCTCCGCGTTGCTACCATGCGCACCACTCATTCGCGAAATGTCCACTGCGATAAAGCCGAACCGTGGCCAACTTGCCGCGGCATCCGCCCAGCGCCGCTGCATCAGGCGTGCTGCTGTCTGCCCGCAAGAGACGCATGAAGACGCTTCCCTGCTTCCTGGTCCGAGCCAGGGAGATAAGGGCCAAAGGCCCGCCCTATACCAGCCCAGGGCAACGCCCTGGGTCCCCAATCCACCCCTGCCATCGATCCTGAGCGGGGTCTCGCAGCTCCACCGCGAGACCCTCGACGAAGGACCTGCCTTTGCTAAGCTGAACTCACCTCGGCCTCAAAGGGGGGTATACAGCATGCAACTTACGAAGCGATTCTTTGCAGAGCCTGATAAGACCCTGCTCGTCATAAATGTGGTCGGTGCCATCCTCTACATCTTTGTGGCCTCAAACGGATGGGCTAATCCTGAAGAGCGTGCAGCGGGCATAACAACGGTGACAGGAGAACCTTTTGTATGGTTCGGGAGCATCCTGCCCATCGTGACGGTCTTCTTATTGATCAACCTCGCTTGGGGCGTCGCCATCATCCTTCATCGAAACTGGCAGGGCGCACGATTATGGCTTCTGACGGCAGGGCTATGGCTCGGAGCCGTGGCAATCGACTTCTCTAACCACTAAAACTCTCTCTACCCCACCACAATCGTCAGGGCCGTCACACTCGCCGGCGGAAACGTATGCACCAGCCTTCCCCCACTCACCGCCCCCACCGTCGCCGCCTTCGGCTTCACCGCGTCCGGATGCGCAAAGTCATTATGCGCATGAACGTCCGTCTCATGCATCACCATCCCGGTCGCGCTCATCACCGTCCCTCCATTCACCGCAATCTCCGTCGTCATCGGCCGGTCTAGATGCGGGTTCACCACCGTCAGCGTCAACGTCTTCCCCCCGCTTCCCGTCACCACCGAGCAAGACCCGCTCAGCCCCGCCAGCCGCTTCACCGGGTCAATCGAACCCGACGCGCTGTTCCCGCCCACCGCCGTCACCTGCGCCAGCGTGTTCTCAATCGTCGGCGCGCTGAACTCCGCGCGAACCGACTGCGCGCCCTTGTGCGGCATATACATCTTGAACACATGGAACGTCGGCGTCAGCGTGAACTGGTCGCCCTGCGCGAGCATCAGGCTGTGGATGCAATTGATCGTCTGCGCCACATTCGCCATCGCCATCTTGTCCGCATGTTTCTGGAAGATGTCCAGCGTAATCCCGCTTAGCAGCGCGTCCCGCATGGTGCTCTGCTGGCTCAGGTTGTAGTGCGGCGTCAGCTCTGTCCCCTTGCCGTACCACGCGCCCCACTCGTCCATCACCAGCTTCACCCGGTGCCCGTGGTCGGTCTCGCCCAGCGCAGACCAACTGTCCGTGATGATGCGCTCCATGTAGCTGCCACGCGCCAGCAGGTCGTAGTAGTCGCCGTTGTCGAACTTCAACACATCCCCCGCGGCAAACTTGTTGCGGTCGCCGCTGGTGTAGTAATGCGTGGAGAATCCAAACGGCCGGTGCGGCTCCGTGATGGACTTCATCACCCCCGCCGTCCACCGTGCGTCATCGCCATTCGCCCCGCACGCAATCAGCCGCAAATCTTTCGCCCCGTCATACCGTGGAATCCACGTCGTAAACCTCCGGTACAGCTCTCCGTACTCCTCCGGCGTCTGGTTGCCGCCGCAGCCCCAGGTCTCGTTCCCCACGCCCCAGTACCGCACGTTGAACGGCTCCGCAGACCCATTCTTCGTGCGCAGCGCGGCCAGCGAGTTGATGCCGGCATCCGGCAGCGGCGTGCTCGGCGCGTTGCAATACTCCACCCACTGGTAGAAGTCCCGCGCCGGAAGCGTCCGTATATCCGCCGCCAGGTACGGCTCGCACCCAATCGCCCGGCAGGTGGTCATAAACTCGTGCAGCCCGTACTGGTTGGTGTCCTCCTGGTTCCAGAACGCTGCGCGTTGCGGCCGCTGCGCCGCCGGCCCAATCCCGTCGCGCCAGTCGTAGCTGTCCGCAAAGCAGCCGCCCGGCCATCGCAGCACCGGAGCCTTGATCTCCCGCATCGCGTCCAGGAACGCCGTCCGGATGCCATGCGTATTCGCAATCTTCGACTTCTCCCCCACCCACACCCCGTCGTAGATCACCCCGCCCAGGTGCTCGATGAAGTGCCCGTAAAGCTCCGGAGCAATCGTCGCAATGGGCTCACCCGGCAGCAGCTCAATATGCGCATCCACATGGGTCGACTGCCCCAGGCTGATACGCCCCGCAAGGGCAAGCCCGGTGGAAGCAAGCGCACTCTGGCGAAGAAAACGGCGGCGGGAGTTGTTCAGCGGTGTCATGGCAAAGGTCTCCGTGTAATCGCTTCCACTATAGCTTGAAGATCAGCCGCGTCGGGTGGCCCATCCTTTTCGCGGCCCCATCGCGAATAGGGTGGGGTATCGGGCAAAGCCCGAGCGTCTTTCCCTCAACCGGCCCCAACCCATCCGGAGTTGCTGTCCCTCACCCACCTTAGCCACACCAAAAACCACAACTTCACCATCATCCACCACACCAAATTCCATGGTCGAAGGCTAAAACTCGATCCCCTTCTGCGCCAGAATCCCCTTCTGATAGGCGTGTTTCACCTCGCGCATCTCCGTCACCGTGTCCGCCAGCTCCACCAGCACCGGCGCCGCGTTCCGCCCCGTCAGAATCACATGCAGCATCTCGGGCTTTCGTTTCAATACGTTAGCCACAGCCTCCGCGTCCAGCATCCCATACCCGATCGCATAGTTGATCTCGTCCAGCACAATCAGGTCCCAGTCGCCGGAAAGGATCGCGGCCTCCGACTCCGCCCACGCATCCTCCACCATCTTCAGGTCCGCCGGGTCCGTCTCCGCCCCACCCACCTTCACGAACCCCTTCCCTAACTGCTTGATAACAAAGTCTTCCCCCAGCACCTTCGCGGAATCGAGCTCCCCATAATGCCAGCTCCCCTTCAGGAACTGCAGCACCAGCACCCGCATCCCATTCCCCGCCGCACGGAACGCCGTCCCCAGCGCTGCCGTGGTCTTGCCCTTGCCGGGCCCTGTGTTGATAAGGATTAACCCGCGCCGAGACTGCTGTTCTGCATTTTCTGTCATACCCATCAGCAAACCACACTCAATGCCCGCAGTGATATGGGTGCCCCGCCAGGATTGTGAGCGCACGATAAATCTGCTCCGCCGCCACCACCCGCGCTAAATCATGCGGCAGCGTCACCCTCCCAAACGAAACCACCGCATTGGCCCGCTTTCGTGCGGTGTCGCTCCACCCATCCGCCGGCCCAATGGCAAACACAATCCGTTGTGCCCCCTCATCCCTCCACTTACCTAAAATCCGCGCAAACTCTCCCGAATCAATCACTTGACCACGCAAATCGAAGAGAACAAGCACCCCCGCGGCTCGGCCGGGCTGCCGCGAAAGATTGTCGATAAGGGCCTCCTCGCTCTCAAAGATGGCGGAGGTACTTGGCAGGTACTGCGCCGCACGCGCCAGATACCGGTCGGTGGCGGCTTGCAGGTCATCCGATTTGCCACGGCGGCGTCCGGGCAGGATGGCAGCGAGCGTCAGTTCAGTCATTCGGTTCCGAATCTCGCATCATGTCACCAGCTATTCTCTTATTTTTCATAGACCTACGAAGTGCGGGCCACAGCGAAACTCCGTATTGATATGTTTTCTGTGGATTGGGGTTTGGCAGCCCACGTGCAAGACGTACCAGTATCACAAAAGTTTCATACTTTGGTTGCCGGCCTCCACGTTGAGGTCCGCCGATCTGACGCTCTTGCTTGCTCTAAAAACCGAGGAGAATTGGATGTCCTTTAGATTCAACCGATTGATTCCCCTGGCCGCTGTGGCCCTTACCCTTTGCGGACACTCCGGGTACGCGCAGAACAACACGGGCGGGAGTCTCCGCGGAACGGTGAAGGATTCCACCGGCGCCAATCTGCCGGGCGGAAGCGTCCTGCTGACCAACAATGAGACTGGAGCCGCGTACAAAGGGTCCGTCAACTCCGCCGGCGACTATCAGTTTGCCTCCGTGCCGCCGGGCGATTACACGCTGGTTATCACCACGCAAGGCTTCAACGAAGCCAAGTTCTCCCATGTGACCATCAATCTGAACCAGGCGCAGGACCTGCCTGTCACGCTGGTTGTAGGAAGCGCGTCCACGACCGTGGAAGTGACGGGGGAGAGCGAAAAGATTGTGACGCAGGAGACCAGCATCACCGGCCTCTTTGCGGAGACAGAGATCAAGAGCCTGCCCTTGAATGGCCGCGATTATCAGAACCTGGCGTACCTCTCGCCCGGTGTGACGCGCTCCGCAAGCGGTACGGGCCAGGGATCCGGCCTGGTGGCGGCAGGGACACGGCCCACCGACAATAATTTCCTGGTCGATGGCGCCGACAACAACGATCCTGTGGTGCCGAGCGGCGCGGCCGGCGGAGCAAATGGACAGATTGGCGCGGTGCCGATCGACGAGATTGGACAGTTCACCGTCATCAGCGCCAATGGATCCGCGGAGTTTGGCCGTTCATCGGGCGCCATCATCAACGTCGTGACCAAGAGCGGAACCAACAAGATTCATGGCACCCTGTTTGAGTTCGTCCGCAACCCCAAGTTCAACACCCGGCAGTGGTTTGACCCGTTGACCTTCAAGTCTGCCCTGAAGCAGAACGACTTTGGCGGCCGTTTCGGCATTCCGCTGGTCAGGGACAAGTACTTCATGGCCGGCGCGTATGAAGGCTATCGCCAGCGCTCCAGCGCCTCAGCGACCCTGTTCTTCCCGTCTCAGGAGCTGATCAACACCATCACCGACCCCGCGTTGAAGGCTGACCTGAACGCCTTCTTCCCGCACGTCTCCAACGGTGGAACTGCGATTACCGCAGCGAACTACTCGCAGACTGGCGTCGGCACGCTGACAACCACCCGCAGCGTCACCAACAATCTGGATGGCGACACCGGCTTCGTTCGCTTCGACGCCAACTTCTCCGACCGGCACCAGGATTTTGTGACGGGCAGCATTCTGGATGGTGTCTACGGCGCTGCCAACTCCGCCACGACGCCCTTCTCCGGTTACGGCGAAACGCTTCGTCCGTATCACTTCGTCGGCGGCGACAACTTTACGTTCACCGCGCATGTCTTGAACTCGGCACGCCTGGCGGTTCAGCGGACGGCGTACGCCTTCCCCGGCGAAATTCCTTCTGCCGCGATTCTGGCAGCGGGCACAGCGCGTACGGCGGGCCCATTTGCCGGTCAGGCATACAGCGCCAGCCTGGCGGACCCGAACGGCGTTCCCACGCTCGCCTCAGCCAACGGGCTCTTTGGCACGACGGGGACTGCGTCCAACTTCCCGCAGGGACGCGCGGCCAATGTGATCGTCTTTTCTGACGGCGTGAGCTGGGAGAAGGGGCATCATCAGCTGAAGTTCGGCGGCGAGCTTCGCCGCATCCAGGAGAATGGTTACTTCTCGAACGCTGTCCGTCCTTCAGTGACCATCAACGACACCACCCTGGCGGGTCTGGATGCCGGCACCTTCACCTCGCAGCTTCAGTACTTCTATCTCACCGGCAGCTCCGACCGTGGCTTCCGGCAGTTGGAGCAGGGCTACTTCGCGCAGGATAGCTGGCGCGCGACGGAGCACCTGACGCTCGAAGCTGGGATCCGGTATGAGATCTTCCCGCCCTTCGGCGAGTCGAAGAACCTGATCAACAATGCATTTCTGCTGGATGCCAACAGCAATCCACAGTTCTGCACCTCGCTCCCGGTTGGATCGCCGCAGATGTCGCAGATCGCACTGCTCAATCCGAAGAACTTCGGCCACAAGGCCTTCTGCCCGGATTACAACAACTTTGCCCCGCGCGTCGGCTTCTCCCTGGACGTGACGGGTAAGGGGACCACGGTGATTCGCGGAGGATGGGGCTACTTCTACGACCGTATCTTCGACAACGTCTATGGCAACTCCCGCTTCAACGCGCCGCAGGTGGCGCCGGTCACGCTGACCAACGGCACCTTTGACGGAACGCAGGCAACCGGCGCGATCACAACGACCGGGATCTATACCGGCACCATCATCGATCCACACCTCCGGACGCCCTACACGCAGCACTTCAATCTGGCTCTCTCGCAGCAGCTTGACCGGGATACGTCCATCACGGTGGCCTATGTGGGCTCACTGGGAACGAAGCTGTTTGCAACCCAAAATCCGAACTTCGGAACGAGCTTTCCGGATGCCTTCCGCCCCACGAACGCAGCCAACGCCGCCGCGAACGGCGGGAACCTGGTCCGCTCGCAAACGGATATCAACAATGGCATCGTTCGCGGACCGTTCGGCAACCTGAGCTACCGTACATCGAATGCTTCCTCCAACTTCCATTCGCTGGAGCTGACGGTCAAGCGCCGCCTGTCCCATGGCTTCTCCGGCCAGGTGGCGTACACCTTCGCTCACAGCATGGACAACATCTCGGACGAGATCGCGGGCGGAACGGACTCGGCCAGCCCACAGACTACGGTCGATAATCTGCTGGCGCCCTACCTTGCTCCGGGCTCCCCTTGCACCGCCGCCCAGGTCTCTGCCGCCACGCAGGTTGCAGCAACCATCACCTCCGCGGCGACGTACCTGGGTGCGCTGCAATGCGCCACTGGAAACACCACCCTCACGGCGGCGACGGCTCCAACCACCTTCGTTGCGAACTACGTCAAGTTCCATCCGATTGGATCGAACTACGGCGATTCTTCCTTCGATGTGCGTCAGCGCCTCGCGGTCAGCACGCTCTACTCGCTGCCCTTCGGCCGCGGCCGGAAGTACGGCAACGGCGTCAACGGCTTTGTCGATGAGTTCATCGGCGGCTGGAACCTGACCAGCATCATGGAGACGCAGACGGGGACACCGTTCCTGGTGACCTCCGGGGTGGACTCCAACCGCGACGGCACCACGAACGACCGTGCGCTGCTGACCTCGGCCTCCGTCAAGAACCCCCGGCTGGTGAAGAACACCACGCAGGCCGGCTTCAGCTCGGTGCCGAACGTCAGCCGCTTCCAGTGCGCCGTGACTGCCGTCGATGCAACGAGCCGCAGCAAGACCTGCCAGGACGGCAACGGGACCATCACCTTCAACCAGGGGATCGGCCTCATTGACCCGACGCTGCGCATGCATCGTGGCGTGCTTCGTGAGCCCGGCATCTTCAACTGGGATGCTGAGCTGTTCAAGAACTTCAAGGTCTATCACGAGAGCAACCTGCGCTTCAGCGTGGATGGCTTCAACGTGCTGAACCGCGCCAACTATAGTGTCTTCGGCGGTACGCTGACCGCGAGCTCGTTTGCCCGCTCGTCCAGCCAGCGCGCCATCAACAACACCTACTCCCGCCAGTTCCAGCTCGCGCTCAAGTACGAGTTCTAGCCGGCGCTTCACCCAATAAGAAGGGCGCTCCCAAGCGGGAGCGCCCTTTCTGTTGGAGAGACCTTGCGTTGATCTGCACGTGGTAGATGCGGGCTCGAGATGTTCCTTCTTGTTCTGCGTCAGCCTTACTTGGCCGCTTTCTTTGACTTGGCTGCAATCTTCTTTGCCGGCGCCTTCTTGACCGCTGCCTTTGTTGCGATCTTCTTCGCAGCGGCCTTCTTGACCGCCTTTGCAGGAGCTTTCGCGGCCTTTGGAGTCTTTGCGGCGGTCTTGGTGCGGGTGGTGGCGATGAGGGCCTTCAGCTCTGCGTTCAGCTCCGGCACGCTGATGGTAGTGGCCGATTTGCGCAGCCGCTCCAGACCGTAAAAGGCGCGCTTTTCCGCGGAAAACACGTGGACGATGAAGTCCACATAATCCATCAGAATCCACTCCCCCTGGCGCCGGCCTTCCACCGAGTTGGGGAAGACGCCGAACTCACGCTTCAGACGGATCTCAATCTCGTCTGTAATGGCCACGTTCTGGCGGTCGTTGGTGCCGTTGCAGATAAGGAAGTAGTCAGTCAGGCCGGATTCAGACGGGTCCAGCGCGAGGATACGAATATCCTCAGCCTTCTTGTCTTCGCAGGCGGCGGCGGCCGTGAGTAAGAGTTGGTAACTTTGCGTGGAGGGCATGGAACTCCTAAAGCATTATGGTACCGGGTTAACGGGGTGGACGGCCAGAAGTTGCAGTTGCGGGAGGGTCATTACGGTACAGGCCATGCCGCTGAATGTACTGTTCGACGGAGGCTGAGATCAGCTCTGAGCATGGCTGTCCGGCGCGGAGCCGGGCGCGCAGCACGGTGGCCGAGACATCATCATGCACCGCATCCAGCAGGTGGATACAGGCTTTGGCGGGCAGAATCAGGTCCTCGGGCGGCTGCAGCGGGAAGCCAGGCCGGCTGATGACAATCCACTCCGCAAGGCTCAGGAGCCGCTCGGGCTCCTTCCAGTGAGCAAGGTGCCTGAAGCTGTCCGCTCCAATGAGGTTGAAGAGCGTCGCGCCCGGAAAGGTGACAGCCATCTGCGTGAGTGTATCCACGGTGTAATTGGGCAAGCCATCGGGCCGAGGCGCATCCACGTCCGAGACGATGAAGTGGCCGTCCCCACTGTCCGCGCAGGCAAGCGTCACCATCGCGACGCGATCCGCGTAAGGTGTGGGCCCCTGCCGCAGTTTCAGGGGCTGACGCCCCACCGGAGCGAAGAGGACGGAGTCGAGTTGGAAGCGCTCCGCTGCCGCGCGTGCAATGGCGATGTGGCCGCGATGCGGCGGGTCAAACGTGCCGCCAAAGAGCGCGATCCGCACGGTTGTGCTCAGGCCCTTCCGCGTGCAGAGCTGGCCGGCGGCGGGTAAAGAGGCTTGCGCTTCTTCGGCGCAGGCGCAGGCTCGCTGACGGAGATGGGCCGATGCATCGCAACCAGCTTGGCAATGGCGAACTTGAGTTCGTCGATGCCTTCGCCCGTCACGGCGGAGATGGCGTAAAGGGTCAGCTTGCGGCGCTTCGCCATCGCCTTCAGCTTCTTCAGCTTGTCCGGGTTCGCCACATCGATCTTTGCGGCCACCAGGATGGTCGGCTTCTCGGCCAGCGCGGGGTCGAAGCTTTCAAGCTCTGCAGTGATGACCTTGAAGTCGTCCACAGGATCAGGGCGGCCGGAGCCGTCCGAGACATCGACAAGATGCACGACGACACTGGTGCGCTCAATATGCTTCAGAAACTGAATGCCAAGGCCGGCGCCCAGGTGCGCGCCCTCAATCAGGCCAGGCAGGTCGGCGATGGTGAATGACTCCTCATGCGGCCAGTCGCCCACTGAAACGACGCCCAGATTGGGCTCCAGTGTGGTGAAGGCGTAGTTCGCAATCTTGGGGCGGGCCGCGGAAAGCCGAGAAATCAGCGTCGACTTTCCGACGTTGGGATAACCCACAAGACCCGCATCCGCGAGCAGCCGAAGCTCCAGCCGCAAGCTGCGGGCCTCGCCGGCGCGGCCGAGTTCGTGCTCCCGCGGAGCCTGGTGGGTGCTGGTGGCGAAGTGCTGGTTGCCACGCCCGCCGCGTCCGCCGCGAGCGATGACAACTGACTCACCGACGCGAGTGAAGTCGTGGATGACGTTGCCCGTCTCCTCGTCATACAGGATGGTTCCGACGGGAACCTTCAGCACCGTGTGCTCGCCCGCGTAGCCGGAGCAGTTGGACCCAAGTCCGTGACCGCCGCGCTGCGATTTATGCTCCGGGTTGAAGCGAAAGTGGACGAGCGTGTTGTGGCTCAGCGAGGACTCCATCAGGATGTCGCCGCCGTGGCCTCCATCTCCGCCGGAAGGACCTCCCCGGGGAACGAATTTCTCTCTGCGGAAGGCCATGCAACCGTTTCCGCCGTCGCCCGCCTTCACTCGTATGTGCGCTTCATCAATAAACATCAGTTGCTCTCAATCTGCCTGGGACGAATGTCCCTCATCCTTGCGACTCACTTGCCCTGCAAGGAAAACGGTGGACTGGCCAGCGTATTGACGATAGCCTTACTTCATCCAGTATTCATTCTTTCATGAGAGTCTAGTCACGTTCCAACGGCTCGTGGCACACAAGAGACAGATCACCATACTGTCCGGACTGGTATCGCACCACCTTTTCAGGAGACCGACCAATGAATCGATTCATCACACGCTATGCGCTAGCCTTGGCTGCCTGCAGTTCCGTCGCGGCCTTCGGCCAGTCGACCACTCAAGGCGCCATCACCGGAACCGTCTTTGACACAACCGACGCAGCCGTTCCGGGCGCAACAATTCTGATCCACAACGACGCAACCAACGCAGACCTCACCCTCACCTCCAACTCGAGCGGCTCTTACTCAGCTCCGCAACTGACGCCCGGCACGTATACCGTTTCCTTCAAGGCGACCGGCTTCAATGAGCTTCGTTCCAGCAAGGTCATTGTCGAAGTCAACCTCGCCACCGAGCTTTCCCCACATCTGGCCACCGGAGAGACGTCCACGGTGGTAGAGGTCACAGCGGAGGTGCCGGTGCTGAACTTCACTTCGCCGGAGTTTGGCGGGCACCTGGGAAATGCTGAGATTGAAAGTATTCCCATCAACAACCGCCGCTGGTCGTCGCTTGCACTCACGACGCCGGGCGTGGTCAATGACGCAAACGGTTTCGGCCTGCTTAGCTTCCGCGCCATTCCCGCCGTGCTCAACAACGTGCAGATAGATGGAGCCGACGACAACCAAGCCTTCTTCTCAGAGGAGCGTGGTCGTACGCGCGCAGGCTACTCGACGTCGCAGGCTGCCGTCCGCGAGTTCCAAGTCAACACCGGCGTTTACTCCACCGAGTTCGGCCGCGCCGTCGGCGGCGTGGTGAACTCCGTCACCAAGACCGGCGGAAACCAGCTTCATGGAGAGCTCTACTTCTACAACCGCAACTCCAGCCGCTCTGCCTTCCAGCCCTTCGCGACGAACACCGTTTATAACTCGACCACAAGCCAGTATGTAACCTCTCCCTATCGTCCGAAGGACAACCGCAACCAGATCGGATTTGGTATCGGCGGGCCCATCATCAAGGACAAGCTGTTCTTCTTCTATGCGTTCGATACGTATCGCCGGAACTTCCCCGGCACCGCCAAGGCCGCCACTCCGGGAACCTTCTTCGTGGCGCCGGACGCGGCTCTGCCCGGTAACCAGACCTGTAACCTTGCCACAGGCGCGGTGAACGCGACCGCAGGTACCACGCCTGCCGTCAGTGCGGTGGATGGCTACGCCTGTTTGCTCGCAGCGCGGGAAAAGTACGGTAGCTACGCTGCTGGCGCAGCAGCGTTCAACACGCAGCTCCAAGCGTTGCTCCCGGACCTCGGCACCGTACCGCGTTTTGGCGATCAGAACATCAACACACCCAAGCTGGACTGGCAGATCAACTCCAAGGAGCACCTGAGCGCGCTCTATCATCGCCTGCGTTGGGATTCTCCGGGCGGTGTGCAGACCCAGGGCACCAACAACTACGCCATCGATAGCTTCGGCACGGATTTCGTCAAGCTGGACTACACGCTGGTCAAGCTGGACTCGCTGCTTCGCTCCAACCTGACGAACGAAGTGCGCTATCAGTATGGCCGCGAATTGAACGATGAAGGCCTGCAGAAGCCGAGCGCCTACACCACAAGCAATCTCATCAACAATACCGGCTTCGCGCCTGAGGTCAGCCTGCTGGGCAGTTCCACCGGCTTCTATCTCGGCGAGCCGTACTACTCCTTCCGCGTCTCGTATCCGGATGAGCGCAAGTGGCAGGTCGGCGACACCGCCACCCTCCTGCTTGGCAAGAACTCCATTCGCTTCGGCGAGGACATCGTTCACAACTACGATCTGCAGAACAACCTGTATGAGGGCAACGGTTTTGTCAGCTATACGACCGGCGGCACCGGCCTGGTCAACTACTTCTCCGACCTGTTGGCGAAGAACAATGCCCAGCAGGGAACCTGCGGAACCAGTCAGGCGGGCGTCGGCAACCTGCTGTGCTACAACAGCTACGCTCAGGGCTTCGGTCAGCCAACATTTGCGCTCTCAACCACGGACTACGGCTTCTTCGCTCAGGATGACTTGAAGTTGACGCCGCGCCTCACCGTCAACATCGGTCTGCGCTACGACTACGAGAAGTTCCCCGCGCCGTACTCCAACCTGACCGTCAACACCCTCCCTCAGACCAGCTACCAGCCTGCGGACAAGAACAACTTCTCTCCGCGCATCGGCTTCTCCTACGATCCCTTCGGTCTGGGCAAGACGGTTGTCCGCGGCGGTTTCGGGATGTATTACGGACGAATCCCCAACGCGGTCATCTTGAATGCGTATGAGACCACCGGTTCGACGCTGAGTCAGAATCTCGCTACCTTCACCCCCACGACGGCCGTCGCCGCCGGACAGAACCTTCCCACCTTCACCACCGCCGCCGCGTCCCCGGTCTTCGGAACGGGATCGGTGCAGTACCTCGACAAGCACCTGCAGAACCCATACACGGAGCAATTCGACCTCACCGTGCAGCAGGATCTAGGCTTCAGCAGCGTGCTCTCACTCAGCTACCTCGGCGCACTCGGCCGCGAGTTGCCCAACTACCTCAACGTCAACCTGGATCCAACCAAGACGTATAACTACACGTACACCCTTGCCCCTGCAGCGAACGGATCCTGCGGCCCGGTGGCTTGCGGCACGTACACGCAGAAGGCATACGCGGGTAAGCTCCAGACCGGCGCAACCTCATCCGTGTACAACAACATCCTGCTCTACCCCCAGTACGGCTCGCTCACGGAGACGATCGCCAACGTCAACTCGAACTATCACGCGCTGACCGTCGATACGACCAACCGGTCGTATAAGTTCGTTACCTTCGATGCGAACTATACCTGGTCGCACTCGTTGGACTTCAACGCCGCGCAGTTCACGGCGAACGGTACCAACAACTGGCTGGACCCCTATGCGAATGCGCGCTCTAACTACGGCAACTCGGCATTGAACGTGCGTCATCGCGTAGTGGGTTGGGCTGTGCTGAACGCGCCCGGCATCGCCGGCAAGGGTGCGCTCTCGTACCTGACCAACGGCTGGTCCATCAAGCCGCTGATCCAGATGCAGAGCGGTCTCCCGTACTCAGCCATCGTCTCCGGGACGACTCCAAACCAGTGCTATGTTTCAGGCTGCTTTGAGGCCGCTGGAACCTCCGGCGTCACCGGAACAGGGGTTACCTACCTTCCAACGGCTGGCCGCGACGCCTTCACCCTGCCAAGGACGATAGTGGTCGATACGCGCGTGCAGAAGGACTTCACCTTCATGGAGAAGTACAACCTGCAGCTCATCGGCGAGGCCTTCAACCTGGCCAATCACCAGAACGTGACCAGCGTAAATACCACCGGGTATGCCTTGACGACGAACACCGCGACGAACACCAATACCCTGACCTACCAGTCCGGATTCCAGACGGTGCAGACGGCGAACTCGAACTACGCCTACAGCCCGCGTCTGATCCAACTGGCAGCTCGGTTGGTTTTCTGACTCCACAATGCACGAAACGAGGGCGGTGGCTACGGCTACCGCCCTTTTTCCTGCCATTTGGACCATATTGGGAAAGCGTCAAGATTCCCCGTCAGGCCACGGAACCCTTCCATTAGTCTGTCCGCAGATCGCATCCCATTCGCGGTCCACGCACAGCTTTTCAGGGAGTTCCGATGCTTCTGTTTAGCCGCCCAGAGCTTCATGCGGCGACCGGTCGATTACAGCAGCACCGGCGCGTGACTCGCACGTTGCAAAAGGTGCGCAGGCAGCTCGTCCGCGCGATGCTAATGATGATTCTCACCGTCGGGACGCGGCTCTGTAGCGCCCAGGGGCCGGTGGACGGAGCCCTTCACGGCATCGTGCAGGACTCAAATCTCAATCCGATCCCCGCCGCAAACATCACCGTCCATGGCGAGACTGGACAGACCCGCTCAGCAGCCACCGGCCCCACCGGAGACTTCCTGCTGCCGCACCTGTCCCCGGGGTCTTACACGGTGACGGTCAACGCTCCCGGCTTTGCCTCCTTCTCAACAGCCCGCGTCACCATCTCCCTTGGCGAAACGCGCGAGCTTGAAGCAGCGCTGCGTCCCACCGGAGTCGCAACGACGATCGCGGTCGTGGACGAAAGCTCCTTGGAGCAGACCGCCGGCGTGAACGATGCCATCTCCGCGCAGCAGATGCAGGTGCTACCTGCCACTGGCCGTCGCTGGCAAGACTTCGCGCTCACCACGGACGGCGTGCTGCCGGACCAGGATGCGGACGGCCTCCTCAGCACCCACGGTCTGCCCTCCACGCAGAACAGCCTGCTGCTGGACGGCGCGGATCACAACCAGAGCTTCAGCTCAGTCGCCGCCGGCACGGGCAGCGATCCAGCCCCCGACGCCGCAGACGATTCCGACTCCGCGGAGTTGAGCACAGGCCCCTCGCAGGGACTCTCCCGCAGCCGTCACGCCGGGGTCTCGTACAGCTTCTCGCAAGCCGCCGTGCGGGAGTTCCGCGTCTCCACGCAGAACTACTCCGCCGCCACGGGAAACGCCGCTGGCGCAGTGGTCACAACGGTGTCGAAGTCCGGAACGCAGGACCCGCATGGCAGCGGCTTCTTCATCCTTCGCTCCCAGGCCTTCGCCGCCACCAACCCGCTGTCCCTGGCAACGAGCTATGCGGCAGGCATCTCCACCACAACACTCGTAAAGCCCCATGACCTGCGTGAAAACTTTGGCGGAGCCCTTGGCGGTCCGCTTCTTCCCTCGCAGCTCAAATCCAGGCCCTTCTTTTACTTTGTCGCTTATGACCAGCAGCGCCGCGGCTATCCCGCAGTCTCGTCTCCGGCGAACCCGGCCTTTTACAGCCTCACGCCCATCCAGCGTGCCCTGCTCGCAACACGCGGAGTCAAAACCGCTGCGATCGCCAACGCCCTCACCTACCTCTCCTCCCTCACCGGCCTGACCTCTCGCCGCGCGGATCAGGACATCGTCTTCGGCCGCGGCGACTGGTCCATCGCGCCGAAGCAGGAGCTCGGTCTGCAGTACAATCGCGTCCGCTGGAGCTCGCCCGCAGGTCTCATCGATGCCCCCGTCGTGGCTCGCGGCCGCGCCAGCCTGGGCAACTCCGGCGGCAGCCTGGACTCCATCCTGCTGCGCGCCATAACGACCTTGAGCCCACACTGGATCAACCAGCTCCGCCTGCAGTATGCGCGGGACGTGCAGTTTGAGCAGCCGCAGCCCAATCTCCCGCAGGAGCCGGCCATCGGTCCCGGAGGCCAGGCCCCGGAGGTGAACATCGGGCCTGACGGCCTGCTCTTCGGAACCCCCGCTGGCCTCGCCCGCCAGGCATACCCGGACGAGCGTCGCATGGAAGTTGGAGACACAATCACCCTGGAGCACGGCCATCATCTGCTGGAGCTCGGCGTCCAGTTCTCCGCCGTGCATGACCGTGTCGCCACCCTCGCAAACGGCACCGGAACCTTCCGCTACGACAGCACCCGCACCACCGCCAACGCCGGCGGCCTGGTGGACTTCATCACCGACTCCACCTTCAACGTCAACGCCTACCCCAACGGCGGATGCCCGTCCATCAACGCACCCGTACACCTCTTCTGCTTCACCAGCTTCAGCCAGAGCTTCGGGGAGCAGCGCATCGCCTTCTCCACGCAGGAGTGGGCAGGCTTTGTGGAAGATACCTGGCGCCCGCGCCGCGGCCTAACCCTCCACGCCGGCGCACGCTATGAGTACCTGAAGCTCCCCACCCCCAGCGCGCCAAACGCCGCGCTGGACCAGGCCTTCGGCACGCAGGCAACGACCAGCGCCTTCCCCGAAGACCGCAACAATCTAGGCCCGCGTTTCGGCGCCTCCTGGGCTCCGTTCGGAGCCGGTCAGGGCGTCATCAAGCTCGGTTACGGAGCGTACTTCGGCCGCCTCCCCGGCGCAACCATCCGCAATGCCCTGGCCAACACGGCGCTGGCCGCCTCCACCACCCGCATCAGCATCACGCCGTCGGTGGAGACGCTATGCCCGCAGGTCGCCGGCCAGGGCTTCGGCTATCCCTGCGCCTTCCTGGCCCAACCCACCGGCGTGGTCGCAACGACCACCTCCGCGATGCTCTTTGCCCGCGACTTCCGTCTCCCCACCGTGCAGCAGGGCAGCATCAGCTTTGAGCGAGCCGTCGGTCGCGGGGTCAACCTCTCCGCCGGCTACGTCATCAACATAGACCGCCAGCTTGCCAGCTCCACGGACCTCAACATCGCACCCTCCACCGCCATGGGAACCTTCCAGATCCAGGGCGGCACCGGCGCAAAGGGTGTCACCTCTGGCGAAACCTTCCTCGTCCCCCTCTATACCGCCCGCCTCAACTCCGCCTTCGGTCCCGTCACCAAGATCGTCTCGCACGTCAACGCCAGCTACAACGGCCTCATCCTCGCCGCCTCGCTCCGTGGCCATCGCAGCCTCGCCGCCCGCCTCAGCTACAGCTGGTCCCGCGCCATCGACTACGGCGCCAACACCTCCGCCACCCCGCGCACCAATGGCCAGTTCGATCCCTTCGCCAACGGCTACGACAAGGGCCTCTCCTCGCTCAACTACCCGCAGTCGCTCCGCTTCATCGGGGTCTGGACCCCGCACCTCTCCACCGAAAGCCCCATCGTGCGCCACGCCCTCAGCGGCTGGGAGCTCGCCCCCATCGTCCTCGCCCACAGCGGCCGCCCATACTCGTACGAAATCTACGGTGGCCCCCGCCTCAGCGGCGGCCATCAAAGCATCAACGGCTCCGGCGGCGCGCTGTATCTCCCCACCGTGGGCCGCAACACCCTTCGCTTACCCACCTCCGTCAACACAGACCTCCGCGTCAGCCGCCGCTTCACTCCGGAGCGCAAGCTCCTCGGCCAGCCCATGACCATTCGCCTCTCAGCGGAGCTCTTCAACCTCACCAATCGCCGCAACATCTCCTCCGTGCAGGAGCGCGCCTTCCTCGTCGGCACCGCCACCGGCGGCGTCACCCCGCTCCTCTTCCAGGACGCCTCCGCCATCGCCTCCGAAGGCCTCAACACCCAGCCCTTCGGCACCGCCACCTCCGCCAGCACCAGCCTCGCCCGCGAGCGCCAGATCCAGCTCTCCCTCCACCTCAACTTTTGACCGCGTTGCAGCGATTCCGGACAATCCGCGCCGCTCCAACGTTTTCGACCGTTTTAGGTCGACAGGAGTCATCTCCGTAGCATCCAATGGAGTTCTCGGGGGATGTTCATCGATGGGCCTGCTCGGCGTGATTGCGCACCATGGATACCTGGTTGTGTCCCTCGTCCTCTTCCTCGCGGCTGCCGGCCTCCCGCTCCCCACCTCCATCGTCCTGGTAGGCGGCGGTGCCGCGGCCCACAGTGCCGGCCTCAGCCTTAGCGTGGTCATGGCCCTCGCCTGGACCGGCGCCGTCCTCGGCGACTCGCTCCTCTACTTCGGCGGCCGTTCCATGGGCTGGTGGCTGCTTGCCGCCATGTGCCGCCTCTCCGTCAACCCGGAAGGCTGCATCTTCTCCTCCTCCGCGTACTTTTACCGCCGCGGAGCCAAAACCCTCCTCTTCGCCAAGTGGGTTCCCGGCCTCGCCTCCATGGCCGCTCCCCTCTCGGGCTCCCTCAACATGCGCTTCAGCCGCTTCCTTAAACTCGACGCCCTCGGCGTGGCCATGTACATCACCCCCTGGATCCTCGGCGGCTTTCTCTTCAGCAGCTTCATCAGCCAGATCATTCAGTGGGTCCAGCGCCTCGGCCACGCCTTCCTGCTCATCGGCGGCCTGCTCGTCATCGGCTACTTCATCTCCATCCTCGTCTTCTCCCTCAAGGCGCGAAAGTACAACAACATCCAGAAGATCACCGCCGTCAGCCTCAAGGAGCGCCTGCTCCAGCTCGATACCGACAAGATCGTCATCATCGCGGACGTCCGCAGCCACGGCTACTACGACCCCGGCATGCAGCGCATTAAAAACTCCATCCGCGTGGAGCCCAACCGCCTCAAGGAAGAACTCGTCGCCCTGCGTGAGTTCATGGCACCCGAGTGCGAGGTCTACCTCTACTGCTCCTGCGTCCGCGACACCACCAGCAAGCGCATCGCGCACATGCTGGAAGAGGCCAACTGCAAGACCCACGTCATCGATGGCGGCATCAAGGCCTGGATCAAAGCCGGCGGCGAACTGGAAGCCATTCCCTCCTCGGACATTGAGCATCTCCCCCGCTTTGAGTAGCCCGCCGCTAAGCCCTGCGCGCCGCATGCTACCCTGACTTCCAAGCTCATGAAGACTCCCGTTCTCACCTCCTTTGCGGCCTGCTGTACGCTCGCCTGCTGCAGCCTCCTCGCTCCTGCTGCGCAGGCCCAGAACTTCCCCGTCAAGGAGCACGTCACGCCCAACGGCATGAAGGTGCTCGTCAGTGAAGACCCCTCCACCCCCAACGTCGCGCTCTATACCTGGTTCCACGTCGGCTCACGCAATGAGCATGAGGGCATCACCGGCATCTCCCACTTCTTTGAGCACATGATGTTCAACGGCGCCAAGAAATACGGTCACGGCGACTTCGATAAAACCCTCGAGCTCGCCGGCGGCAACAACAACGCCTTCACCTCCAACGACGTCACCGTCTACCAGGACTGGTTCCCCGCCTCGGCGCTCGAAACCGTCTTCGACCTCGAAGCCGACCGCGTCCAGTACCTCGCCTTCGATCCCGCCGTCATCAAAAGCGAGCGCGAGGTCGTCTACTCCGAGCGCCGCCTTCGCACCGACAACTCCAACCCCGGCCTGCTCAATGAGCAGTTGGAAGCCGCCGCCTTCACTGCCGCGCCCTACCACTGGCCCGTCGTAGGCTGGCCCACGGACATTGAAGCCTGGACCCTCGACGACCTCAAAGGCTACTTCGCCATGGGCTACTCCCCCACCAACGCCACCATGGTCGTTGTCGGCGGCGTCAAGGCAGAGGAAGTCTTCCGCCTCGCAGACAAGTACATGGGCCCCATCCCCGTCCACGACCCGCCCCCGCCCGTCCGCACCAAGGAGCCCGTCCAGATGGGCGAGCGCCGCGTCACCGTCAGCAAGTTCGCCCAGGCTCCGCTGCTCTTCATCGGCTACCACGCCGTAGACGCCAAATCCAAAGACTTTTACACCTTCCAGCTCATCGATAACCTCCTCACCACCGGCCAGAGCTCCCGCCTCTACCGCACCCTCGTCGATGGCCAGCAGCTCGCCACCAACGTCAACTCCGGCCTCAACCCCTCCATGGATCCCAACCTCTTTCGCCTCGTCGCGCAGCCCCGCAAGGGCGTCGCACCGGAAAAACTGGAGGCCGCCATGTACGCCGAGCTCACCAAACTCCAGACCGAAGGCCCCACCGCAGAGGAGCTCCAGAAATCCAAAAACCAGGCCATCGCCCAGTACTACCGCAGCCTGGAATCCATTGCCGGCCGCGCCCAGGTCATCGGCAGTGAAGAGGTCATCTTCGGCGATTACCACAAGATGTCCACCGTCGAACAAAGCATCAACGCCGTCACCGCCGCCGACATCCAGCGCGTCATGAAGCAGTTCCTGCAACCCACCAACCGCACCGTCGCCGTCCTCATCCCAACCGCCGCCCCAGAGGAAAAGCCCGGGCCCGCAGGAGCAGCACAGTAATGAAGAATCCTTCCGCCGTCTTAGCAGCAGCAGCCTGCCTTATCGCCACCCCGGTCTTCGCCCAGCAGCCCGCCCCAAAGCCCGCTGAAACCTTCGCCGTCTACCAGCTCCCGGAAGCCAAACGCGTCAAGCTCCCCAACGGCCTCGTCCTCCTCCTGCTGGAGCGCCATGACCTTCCCCTCACCGCCGTCTCCGTTGAGCTCCGCTCCGGCACCCTCCAGGACCCGGAAGGCAAGCCCGGCGTCAGCTCCATCACCCAGGAGCTCCTCCGCAAGGGCACAGAGACCAAGTCCGCCGAGCAGCTCGCCGCCGAAATCGACTTCATCGGCATGACCACCACCGCAGGCAGCGGCTATGACGCCACAGACCTTTCCACGGACTTCCTCGCCAAAGACACAGACAAGGCCCTCGGCATCCTCTCGGACGTCCTCCTCCACCCCGTCTTCCCTGAAGCCGAGCTCAAGAAGACCATCGCCCAGCGCCAGGAACGCCTCAAGACCGAAAAAGATGACGTCCAGGGCGCCGTCTCGCGTTATTACCTCGCCACCCTCTACGCCGGCCACCCCTACAGCCGCGCTACCACCACCACCGAGGCCAGCCTCGGCTCCATCACCCGCGACGATATCACCACGTTCTACCATCGCATGTACACCCCCGCCAACGCCGTGGTCGCCGTCGTCGGCGACTTCAACGCCGCGGACATGGAGACTAAGCTCAAGACCATGTTCGGCGCATGGAAGGGCTCAGCCCCCGCCCCGGTCCCCGTTCCCGCCCTCAAGCCCGTCCAGGGACGCCACGTCCTGCTCGTGGACAAGCCGGACGCCACCCAGACCTACTTCATCCTCGGCAACGTCGGCATCAGTGAGACCGACCCCGACCGTGCCCCCGTCCACGTCGTCAACACCCTCTACGGCGGCCGCTTCACCTCCCTCTTCAACGAGGAGCTCCGCATCAAATCCGGCTACAGTTACGGCGCCAGCTCCGCCTTCCAGCAGTTCCGCACCCCCGGCCCCTTCCTCATGTCCACGTACACCCGCAACGCCACCACCGCACCCGCCATCGATAAGACCTTTGAGGTCGTCGCCCACCTCCACGCCCACCCCTTCACGGACGCTGACCTCACCAGCGCAAAAAATTACCTCCGCGGCACCTTCCCCCCCTCCCTCGAAACCAACCCCGCCCTCGCCGGCCGCCTCGCCCGCAATGAGGTCTCCGGCATCACCCGCGCCCAGTTCAATGCGGAGCTCGCTCAGGAGCAGGCCACCTCCCTCGCGGACGCCAACCGCGTCATCGATAAAGATTTCCCCGCCAAAGACAATTACGTCCTCGTCATGATCGGCAAAGCCTCTGAAATCGCCCCCCTCGCCGCCAAATACGGCGACGTAACCACCCGCAAAATCTCCGACCCCGGCTACTGAAAACGTCCCACCACGGAGTAACTTTCCCCGCTAACGAAAGGAGGGGGTTAGCCCCGGAGATACAGACCTAACCCCTTTCCTTTCAAATTTTTGCGCAAACATTCGCCAGGGAAGGGGTATAACCCCATCACCCTGCCACCAGCCGCAGATACTCCAGCAGCATCGACACCCGCCACCGCAGGATCATCCCGAACGCCAGGATAAAGAACAGCCCCGCCGTCTGCGGCACGGAGATGATCGTGTCCAAATATGCATGCGCCACAATCCGGATCACCGCCAGCGCCACCAGCACCAGAAAAAAACTAGCCGACCGCTGCACCATCACCACGCCATCCACCAGCGTCAGCCGAGACGTCTTCATCAGCGGATACGCCAGCGCCAGCGCCCCCAGCGCAAACGCAACCCCCGCATAGGCCCATGGCACCCGGAACGGCGGCGCCAGGAACATGCAGAATCCGGTCGCCATCCCCAGCGGCGGAATCACGATCTTCCGCAGCGTCACGGCGGTCCGGCCCTCCCGGATCCTCCACGCCAAAATAGCGAAGAACCCAAGCACGGCAGTAGCCACGGACATCCAGGGACGAAGGTGCATCCCGTCCATCCTAGCCGATGCGCCGCCTTACTTCACCAGCGCCAGGTAATCCGGCTCATCCGCAATATTCCGGTGCTGAAACCGCCGCACAATCGTCGACCCCTTCAAAAAAAAGATCCCCGGCATCTGCGTCCCATCCCCTTCATACTTCCCGATCCCATGCTTGAACACGGTCCTCCCCTTCAGCCACCCCATCCACACCTTCGGACTTAACAAATCCCCCAACTTGCTACTCTGCCCCAGCGCAAAGTGTGGGGACCGGTACACCGCCGCCTCCGGATCGCTCACCCGCTCCACATGGCTCACGTTGTAGTAGTCGAAGTAAGATTTCGCCAGCTCCGGCGACCCCAGGTGCACGAACACCGGCCGCACCCCCCGCTCCTTTAGCTTCGGCTCCAGCTCCGCGATATCCCCAATCGTCTTGCGCCCAAACGGGCACCCAAAGTGCCGCAGAAACACCAGCAGCACCGGCGATTCCTCCGCCAGCGCAAGCAGCGAAGCCCCGGACTCGGTCCGGATGGCGGCAAAGGCAGCGGCGGTATCGGCGACCGGCAAAGCAGGCGTGGTCGACATAAGAAGTTTCCTTTCCCCGCAGTGTAGTCCGCTCCGGCGCGCAAGAAAACGCTTCTTTACAATGAATCTATGGCCTTCACGGAACAATACGACGTGGTCGTCGTCGGCGCGGGCCACGCTGGCTGCGAGGCCGCCGCCGCCGCCGCCCGCATGGGCCTCCGCACCGCCATCTTCACCCTTAACCTGGACCTCATCGCCCAGATGAGCTGCAACCCAGCCATCGGCGGCATCGCCAAGGGCCACCTCGTCCGCGAGGTCGACGCCCTCGGCGGCATCATGGGCGAAGTCGCCGACTCCTGCGGCATCCAGTTCCGCCTCCTCAACACCTCCCGCGGCCCCGCCGTCTGGAGCCCCCGCGCCCAATGCGACAAAGCCCTCTACCGCACCCGCATGCGCGAAAAACTCGAATCCATCCCCAACCTCTTCATCAAGCAAGCCGAAGTCGTGGACGTCGTGCTGGAACACAGCGCGGACGGTCGCGGCTTGTCATCCCCCATAGGTTCGTCATCCCGCAGCGAAGCGGAGGGATCTGCTTTTCAGCCCGGCGAGCCACCCATTCCGCGCATCACAGGCCTCCTCCTCCGTGACGGCCGCACCATCCACGCCCGGGCCGTCGTCATCACCACCGGCACCTTCCTCAACGGCCTCATCCACTGCGGCGAGCAGCAA
>CAXSZW010000017.1:0-64777 GCA_964242025.1 uncultured Acidobacteriaceae bacterium | reverse complement strand
ATCTTCCAGTTCCCAGATTCAAACCTTCCCGCGCCATTCCGACGTGACCGCCCGACATTGCCGATAACACCGACTTTGCGGGTGTTACCTCCGAAGCTCTATCGGACGGGGCAGACGGAGTCAGGAGTATCTGTTGGATTGACTTGAAGTACTAGCTCTACTCGACACTCGGCTTCCGGGCAGGACAAGCTCTCAGGCTGCTTGAAGCCGCGGGAAGCTGACGGAAGAAAGCGATACCTTCCGGCCTCTATCATTCCTATATCGAAGCGCCCACCATTGTCTGTCTCGACCACCTTTAATGAAGCTTGATCCGTTGCCGAGATCCACTTGCGCAGTTCCACCTTTGATCTTTTGAATGGTGCTCCCGACGGATCTGCTAAGACGCCGAATAGATGCGTGGGTTTACTCAGTTGGAGATTTGGCTTGATGTGCCGATTCTTACAGTCCTCTGTTGTGCAACACATATGAACTACCTGCGCGCGCAGAGCGAAATTAGGTGCGAGCGTTTGGGCAATGCTCGCTAAAAGCGCCAAGCAAACAGAACGGAAGCTATGCATCGAGTTAACTCCGAAGCCAAGCGTACCGCGAGGAAGGGAGGGCCGCAACGATCCACCTTGAAAACGGGGTTTTCGACAATGACGGATTCCAAGGCGGGTCCTTCGTCGAGGGTCTCGCGGTGGGGTTGCGAGGCCCCCGCTCAGGATGGGGCGGGGGTGGGAGGTTTGCGGCACACCTGAAGGTGTGCCCTTAAGCACGGCGACGGCGTTCGCGAGAGACAGGGTGATGGAACTTTGAGGCTAAGAGGCGGGTCTTCGTCACAGAGTCTTGCGGTGCGAGGCGGGGGAGGGCGGGGTGACGACCGGTGCATGGGTGATGCAGCGGGGTGCGGAGCGGAGATGGATGTTTCGTTTTGAGGTGCAGGACAACGGATGGGGGACGGAGAGGCTCTTATGGAAGGAATACAAAGGAGATTTATGCGTAACCTTATTGCCTCTGCGGTTGTCGCTGTGAGTGTTGTTTCCGTTCCTGCTGCGCAGGCGCAGGCGCCGGATAAGCTGGTTCATCGGATTGAAGCGGCGCATGCGATTCTGCATGAGCTGATGGCGACGCCGGATAAGGGCATTCCGCTGGATATCGCGGCGTCCGCGCAGTGCGTGGTGGTGGTGCCGAGCTTCAAGAAGGGTGCGTTCATCTTTGGCGGGGAGTATGGCCAGGGGGTGGCGACGTGCCGGACGGGACATGGCTGGAGCGCGCCGGTGTTTGTGCAGATGGCGGGCGCGAGCTTTGGGTTCCAGATTGGCGGGCAGTCGACGGACCTGGTGTTGATTGGGCGGACGCACAAGAGCGTGGAGCACCTGCTGCATGACAAGGTGAAGCTGGGTGGAGATGCTTCCGTGGCGGGCGGGCCGGTGGGGCGGAGCGCGCAGGCTTCCACGACGGAGCTGGCGAATGCGGAGTTTCTGACGTACTCGCGGAATAAGGGGCTGTTTGCGGGGATCGACCTGCAGGGCGACGAGGTGAACCAGAATGTAAAGGACACCGGCGAGCTGTATGGGAAGGAAGTTTCGTACCAGAAGGTGCTGAGTGGCGGGGTTCCGACTCCTCCGGTGGCGGTTCACTTTGTAAAGACGGTGAATGAGCTGTTTCGGACGGGGCGGGCTCGGAAGGGCTAGCGCTGGCAGGAATGAGAAGCGGCGGGTGCTGAAGCTGGCGCCCGCCGCTTTTTGCGGATGAGGGTTAGTCGAGGAAGCGGCTGGTGATTCCTGCGTAAGCGTCGATGCGGCGGTCGCGGAGGAAGGGCCAGTTGCGGCGGGTGTCTTCGAGGAGCTTGCGGTCGATTTCGGCGATGAGGATCTCTTCGCGGTCGTGGGAGGCCTGGGCGAGGATGCGGCCGAAGGGGTCTGCGATGAAGGAGCCGCCCCAGAACTCGAGGCCGTGGGCGGGGGTGTGTTCGCCGGGGCCGGGCATGAGGATGTTGTTGTGGCGGACGTCGCCGTGCTCGTGGCCGACGCGGTTGACGGCTGCGACGAAGACGCCGTTGGCGATGGCGTGGGAGCGCTGGATGGTCTGCCAGGCGGAGTATTGGGCGTCGCCGAACTCGGATTTTTCCGAGGGGTGCCATCCGATGGCGGTGGGGAAGAAGAGGGTTTCGGCGCCTTTGAGGGCGGTGATGCGGGCGCCTTCCGGGTACCACTGGTCCCAGCAGATGAGGGTTCCGATGGGGCCGTGGGAGGTGTGCTGGGCCTGGAAGCCGAGGTCGCCGGGGGTGAAGTAGAACTTTTCGTAGTAGAGGGGGTCGTCGGGGATGTGCATTTTGCGGTACTTGGCGGCGATGTGGTCTGGGTTGGGGGAAGCAGGGTCCAGGATGGCTACGGTGTTGTGGTAGAGGCCGGGGGCGCGGCGCTCGAAGAGGCTGGCGACGATGACGATTTTCTCTTCGCGGGCGACGATGGCGAGGGCTTCGGTGGAGGGGCCGGGGATGGATTCGGCGGTGTCGAAGAGGGCGTGCTCTTCACGCTGGCAGAAGTACTGGGCTCGGAAGAGCTCTGGGAGGCAGATGATGTTGGCTCCGGCGCGGGCGGCTTCGCGGGAGAGCTCGGCGGCTTTGGCGAGGTTTTCTGCGGTGTCTACGGCGCAGGACATCTGGATGAGCGCGATTTTTTTGTGGGGGGCGGCGTGGGGCACGGGCGAGGGTCTCCTAACATGCGATGCGCCCGAGGGAGTGAGGACTCGGGCGCGAGGCATTGGATTAGGATATCGGGTTTTGCGGGGTGGGTGGTGACGGGAGGGTTACTGGGCGGGTGGGTTGGGGAAGGTGCAGCCAAGGCTGAGGATGGTGGGGTCGGGGTGCCCTTCGTAGGCGTCGGCGAGGACGCCGTTGCACCTGTAATAAATGCCCACAGACGCTGAAGACGGGATGGGCCAGAAGTTCTGGATGCGGTCTGAGGTCATGGTGAGCTGGAGGTAGGTCGGGCTGTTGTATTGTACGGTGAAGTAGGCAAGGACGGACTGATTGACGATGAGCTGGGCTGGACCGGCGAGCTGGATCTGGACCCCTCCGGTAGAGGCGTCTACGTCAAAGAGCTGGGTGGTGCCGCTGAGGTTCGGGGCAAGGAGTGTGCCGGTGGAGAGGTGGAGGCCTGAGAGCGTGGAGTTGGCTGTGATCTGGACGTTGCCTTCAATGGCAGTGACATTGGAGCCTGCGCCCTTGAGCGAAACGTATGGTGGGAGGTCGAGGGCGGGTGAGCCGGGAAGACTGGAGAAATGGTACGTTCCTGCATCGAGCAGGAGGATGTACGGGTTGTTATAGGCGGCGTCCGTTATGGAGGCGATGGCAGCCTGAAGACCGGCGGCGTTTGTGGCATCCGTTGTGTTGAGGGGGATGGGGATGATGTGGGGGAGGCTGATGCCGGCCGGTCCGACGGCTCCGGTTGCGCCGGTCGGGCCGGTGGGTCCGGCCAAGCCAGGGATGCCCTGGGGCCCAATGGGACCTACCGCTCCCTGAGGTCCAGTGAGACCGATGGTGCCTTGCGGGCCGACTGCTCCGGCGCTGCCTTGCGGGCCGATGGGTCCGATGGGGCCAGTTGCTCCTTGAAGTCCGATGGCTCCCTGAGGTCCGACTGCGCCTGCTGGCCCTGCGGGGCCGGCGAGGCCTTGGTCGCCCTTGGCTCCCCTGGCTCCCGTTGCGCCTTGTGGGCCTGTGGATCCGATTGAGCCGCGGGCACCGATGGGACCCTGTGGGCCGATAGGACCCTGCACTCCGGCGGGGCCTACGGGACCGGATTCGCTCCATCGAATGGGGGTCTCGAGCTTCTTGTCACAGTCGGCGATCTTATTGACGATGCGGGTGTAGCCGTCGAGTTTGGCGACGCAGGCGGAGACGATGGTGTCCTTGGCGGCTTCGGTTTTTGTTATCTGGGCGAGGGCGGTCGAGGCCGGGAGCAGGGCGGCAGAGAGGAGGGCAAAGGAACGCAGGGGTGACATGATGGATCTCCGGAGTGTGGGGGGTGTGTGCGATGTAGGGTGATGGTGCGGAGCGACGGTGTCGTTACTTAACTGAGGAGTGTGTGCAGGTCGGACTCAAGGAATCGGTGAAGGGCTGAGTGTAGAAGTCGTTTGAGACCGAGTTGACGCAGGCGTAGTCGCTTCCGGCGCCGAGCTCTAAGAGTGCGAATGGGCCGGTGAAGTTATCAGAAGCGAGAAAGATGTGTGCGGGGGAAGCGGAGGTGCTGACGACGCTGAGGTCATAGACTGCGGAATCGCGGATGGTGAGCCGTGCTCCTTCGCCTGCCGTGGTGAAAATGGCGGTTACCGCCAAGTTTGTGTTTGCGATGGAGGTGGTTCCAATGAGCGCTGGCGCACTAAAGGGGGCAAGCATGGTGAGGTCTGAGATGGAGGTGTTGCCAACGATTCGCAGAGGCCCATCAAGTTGGGTGAGTTCCAGGCCGGCCCCTTTGAGCGAGATGTATTGGGGGAGATCGATGGTTTTGTAGAGAAAGCTCCATTCAAAAGAGCCTGCGGAGAGTTGAATCTGGTAGCGGTTCTGATCGCTCGCATCTGTGATGGCGGCGATGGCATCGTGAAGCGCCTTACCATTGACCATGATGTCCGAGGTGGCGGAGACAGGGATGATGTGGGGGAGGCCGAAGCCGGTGGGACCGGTCGCGCCGGTTAGGCCCACGGGGCCGGTGGGGCCTGCGGGGCCGGGGTCGCCCTGGAGACCGATGGGGCCTTGAGGGCCGATGGAGCCAATGAGACCGGCTGGACCTTGCGCGCCGACTGCGCCTATCGTTCCCTGAGGGCCGGTGGGACCAGAGGTACCGATGAGGCCTTGTGAGCCGGTCATGCCTTGTGGGCCTGCGGGACCGAGTAGCCCGGATGGGCCTTGTGTGCCTTGCATGCCGGGGACGCCTGTGGGGCCGATCTGGCCGACGGGGCCTTGAGGGCCGGTGGGGCCGGGGAGGCCGATGGGGCCCTGGGGGCCGGTGGGGCCTGAGGGGCCGGGGAGGCCTTGGGGGCCGGGGGTGTTCCACTGGATGGGGGTTTCCAGTTTTTTGTCGCAGGCGGCGGGGGTGGAGACGATGCGGGTGTAGCCATCCAGTTTGGCGACGCAGGCGGAGAGGGGCGATGCAGCTGGGGTGGCCTGGGTGAAGGCGGTGGCGGCGGGCAACAGGAGGGCTGGCAGGATGGCAAGGTGACGCAAGAGCGACAAGATGAATCTCCGGGAATGTTGGGAAGAGGTGCGACGCCAACGTTATGGCCGGGAGGGTGAGTGGGCAATGAGTAGGACTTCTCAGGGCGGAAGGGGCTGTGTGGCGGGTGCGGTGGAGCTTTGGCTGGACGCGTGACTATTCCCGACTGTGGCCGGTGACGGGGTGGGAGTTGGGCGGATGGTGGCGGGCTTTTGAGGTGAGGAAACTTATGGGTTATTTACGGGAACATCTGATAACTTTATGGGTGGGAGCAGGCTGCGCTGTTTGCTTTCACACCCCTAACTGACTGTTCCGTAACTCTGGCTGAAATCTGATTTCTGTTGGGAATGCTGCATTTCCAACGCAAAAGGAGCACTATGTCGAGCGAATTCCGTAACTTTCTGGAGCTCTCCTATGAAGAGCTTGAAGAGCTGAACCTCAAGGCCAAAGATCAGCGCAAGAAGCGCGTCGCGATGGAGACGCTGCAGGAAGAGCGGATCAAGTACCTGACCGACGAGCGCGGGATCAAGGCGGTGACGGTGGTGTTCAGCGACCTTGAAGGCCGGCTGCACATGCTGGACTACGACAAGAAGTTCCTGGTGAAGAGCTACGACAATTTGACGTTCGATGGGTCGTCGATCCGCGGGTTTACGGCGCAGAAGGAGAGCGATCTGCGGCTGGGGCTGGACTGGTCGGCGTTTTACTGGACGCCGGCGGATGTGTTTGGCGCGGGTAAGGTGCTGGTGTTCGGCGAGGTGATCGACAAGGATGGGACGCACTTTTCCGGCGACATGCGCGGCGTGCTGAAGAACTATGCCAAGGAGCAGTTTGAGAAGAACGGCTACGCGCTGAATGCGGCGAATGAGATTGAAGGGTTCCTGTTCGATGGGATCGATGCGGAGCGGAGCTTTCATGAGACGGGTGTGTTCGAGTATGTGAACAAGGGTGGGTATTACCACTCGCTGCCTGGGGATCCGCTGCGTGAGTTTATCGACACGTCGGCAGAAGTGCAGCGGGCGATGGGGTTTGAGAACGAGAAGGACCATCCCGAGGTTGCGCCGAGTCAGTTCGAGATCAACTACACGTACGGCGATGTGGTGATGGCGGCGGACCAGATTCAGCTTTACAAGCTGATCTGTCGGCAGGTTGCGACGCAGATGGGGATGACGGCGAGCTTTCTGCCGAAGCCGGTGACGGGCGTGAACGGAAGCGGCATGCACACGAACGTTTCGATTACGAAGGATGGGAAGAACCTGTTCTGGGATCCGAAGGGCGAGGAGAAGGTTTCGCCGATGGCGTGGTCGTTTGTTGACAAGATCCTGACGCACGGGAACGACATCTGCCTGCTGCTGAATGCGAGCGTGAATGCGTATCGGCGGCTGGATCCGCATTTTGAGGCTCCGAACCAGATCAAGGCTTCGGCGGTGGATCGCGGGTCGATGGTGCGGATTCCGATTGGCAACGAGAAGAGCGCGCGGGTGGAGGTGCGGTCGGTTGGACCGGACGCGAACCCGTACATGGTGCTGTACTCGGTGTTCAAGAGCGGGCTGGATGGGAAGATTGCGGATATTCCGAACCTGCGGCAGGCTGACCGGTATCTGCCGGATAACATTTACACGGCGCTCGAGGACTTCCGCGGTGCGGAGTGGACGACAGAGATGCTGGGCGCGGATGTGAAGGAGCGGTATGCGGACCTGAAGCAGGCGTCGGCGGACCGGTGTGCGCGGCTGCTGGGGACGATTGTGAAGCCGTCTGAGGTGCAGTTCCATCACGATGTGTATAACCAACTGCTGTGGGGGCAGTTCTAAGAGTAGGAACGTGTGGTAAGAATGCAGGGACGCCCGGCCGGAGGATGGCCGGGCGTTCTGTTCTTGCGGGGGTTGGGCGATGCCGGAGAGCGCAGCTGTGGGACCTGCCGCAAAGACGCGCCCTTACTTTCCGGAGCTGGATGGGCTGCGGGCGCTTGCCACGCTAATGGTGATGGTGTTTCACTTCGCGCAGGCTACGAATGGGCCTCGGGTGCTGGTGCTGGGGCAGACGGGGGTGGACCTTTTCTTTGCGCT
Organism: uncultured Acidobacteriaceae bacterium; assembly: GCA_964242025.1. Classification (GTDB taxonomy): domain Bacteria; phylum Acidobacteriota; class Terriglobia; order Terriglobales; family Acidobacteriaceae; genus Edaphobacter. The sequence continues at coordinate 57,522 of CAXSZW010000017.1, read as the reverse complement.
TTCAGGATTTTTGATTACGACGATTCTGCTGCAGTCGCCGCATGGGGACTGGCATGAGATTCGGAACTTTTATATTCGGCGGACGCTGCGGATCTTCCCGCTGTACTACGTTGGGCTGGGGCTGTTCTGCGCGATCTTCAGCGTGGTTTCCGGGTGGTACTGGGTGTATCTGCAGAATCTTGCGCAGGCGTTTCAGGTGCCGGTGGTTGGGCCGGATCACTTCTGGTCCTTGGGGGTGGAGGAGCAGTTTTATCTGGCGTGGCCGTTCCTGGTGCTGTTCTGGCCGCGGCGGTGGCTGGCGGGTGGAATGTGGGCGGCGGTGGCGCTTTCCTTCTTGTTGCGGGTGGCGCTGGTGCATACGCATGTGGGGCTGTTTCACTTCACGCTGACCCGGCTGGATGGGCTGGCGGGAGGGGGGCTGCTGGCGTATGCGTATAACCGGGGGGTGCTGGCGCGGTATAAGGGGCTGCTGTGGGGCTTGCTCGCGGTGGGGATGGTGAGCCTGGGAGTCGAGAGCGTACTGACGCATGGGGGCGGGGTGGCGAGTGTGCAGGTGGTGAAGTATTCCTCTGCCGCGGCGACGTATGTGGCGGCGATTGGGCTGGTGATCTGTACGGCTGAGACGTGGGTGCACCGGGCGCTGCGGTGCCGGCCGGCGAGGGCGATCGGGCGAGTGAGCTACGGGATGTATGTGTATCATCCGGCGATCTTTGCGCTGCTGGCGGTGCGGTTGGGAGGGCTGCCGAACGTGGTCAAGGAGATGGTGTGTTTTGTTGCGGCGTATGGGCTGGCGGTGGTGAGCTTCTATGGGTTTGAGAAGCGGTTTATCGATTTGAAGGATCGGTTTGCGCGGGAGAAGCCGTTTGGTGAGGTGGCGGGTTGAAGAAGGGTGAGGGAATGCGTGGGAATGGATTTGTGTGCGATTAGCGCGTGTGCGGTTGTCAGGTGTGTTTTGGCGGTGGTAGTTTGGCGCATTCCAAATTCGGAGCGTAGACCTTCATGCAATCGAGCTATAACGGCATTCCAGTCCCTCCCGACGGTGAGGCAATCACGTACGCGAACGGCACGTTTACGGTGCCGGATCATCCGGTGATTCCGTATATCGAAGGGGATGGGACGGGGCGGGATATCTGGAAGGCTTCGCAGCGGGTGTTCGACGCGGCGGTGGAGAAGGCATACGGGGGCAAGCGCAAGGTGGCGTGGTACGAGGTGCTGGCCGGGGAGAAGAGCTACCGGAAGAGCCAGGAGTGGTTGCCGGAGGACACGGTGAAGGCGACGGTGGACTTTCGGGTATCGATCAAAGGGCCGCTGACGACGCCGGTGGGTGGTGGGATTCGTTCGCTGAACGTGGCGCTAAGACAGTTGATGGATCTGTACCAGTGCGTGCGGCCGGTGAAGTACTACGCGGGGGTGCCGAGCCCGGTAAAGCGGCCGGAGGACCTGGATATCGTGCTGTTCCGGGAGAATACCGAGGATATCTATGCGGGGATCGAGTTTCGGCAGGGGACTCCGGAGGCGGATCAGTTCATCGCGTTTGTGAACGACGAGATGCTGAAGGGGACGAAGAAGAAGATTCGGCTGGACAGTGGGGTGGGGGTGAAGCCGATCTCGATTACGGGGTCGAAGCGACTGGTTCGGGCGTCGATTGAGTACGCGATCAAGAACGGGCGTAAGACGGTGACGCTGGTGCACAAGGGGAATATCCAGAAGTTTACCGAGGGCGCGTTCCGTGAGTGGGGGTATGAGGTCGCGACGGAGGAGTTCCGCGAACATGTGGTGACGGAGCGGGAGAGCTGGATCCTGGGGAATATCGAGGCGAATCCCGGAATTACGGCGGAGGCGAATGCTGCGCTGATCGAGCCGGGGATTGAGTATGCGGCGAAGGAGTTTGGGGCGGAGGTGATTGCCGAGGTGAATGCGGTGGTGGCGGCGATTGGCGAGACGCATGGGGGAGGGAAGTGGAAGTCGAAGATCCTGGTGAATGATCGGATTGCGGACTCGATTTTTCAGCAGATTATTATTCGGCCGAGCGACTATTCGGTGCTGGCTACGACGAATCTGAATGGGGATTACATCTCGGACGCGGCGGCAGCGCAGGTTGGCGGGCTGGGGATTGCGCCGGGAGCGAATATTGGGGATGGGTATGCGGTGTTCGAGGCGACGCATGGGACGGCGCCGAAGTATGCGGATAAGGATGTGATCAATCCGGGGTCGGTGATGTTGAGCGGGGTGATGCTGTTTGATTTTATCGGGTGGCCGGAGGCGGCTCGGATGATTGAGAGCTCGATGGAGAAGACGATTGGGCAGAAGTATGTGACGTATGACTTTGAGCGGCAGATGCAGGGGGCGACGAAGGCTAAGACGAGTGAGTTTGCGACGCGGATGATTGAGAATATGTGAAGGCTTAGGGGCGAGGGAAGAGGAAGGGGTCTACGAGGGGGACGTTGAAGAGTTCGAAGTCTCGGGTGTTGCGGGTGGCTACGGTGAGGCCGTAGACCTTCGCGATGGCTGCAATCATGGCATCCTCGAGCAGGTCCAGTGATTTGCTGTGCATCATCCGTGCCGCTTCCTGCGCGGCCATGCCGTTCAAGGGAAGGATAATGGCATCCAGCATCAACCGATCTACGGCAGATTGGAGCAAGGCAGCTTTAATCCCATCCTGTTTTCGAGTGCGTTCGATGCCAGCTTGAATCTCGTAGATCGCGATGGCAGGAATCGCGTGGGCGAACGGAGGTTGAGCGAGATACCAGGAAAGGACCGCCCCGTGAGGTTTGGCTTTACGGATCTCTGATATGACATTGGTGTCTAGAAGGTATTTCAAAACTCAAGTGGCTTTCTATGGCGGTATTGACCCCGCGGGGGAATATCCAACTCGTCGAAGGGAGCCGAACGCAGAACTGCAAGGAGTTCCTCGTTCGTGAGGGGGTGCTCGGGGATAGCCGCATCAGGATAACGACGGCGCCACTCTTCGATGGGAAGGAGGATGGCTGTTTCGACGCCTTCGCGGGTGATGATCTGGGGGCCTTGGCTCTCGACGCGGTCGAGGACTTGGGAGAGCTCGGAGGTGGGTTGCTGGAGGGGCCAGGTTTGCATGATCGGTATCCTCTACAGATGCCTGATTTAGGGTAGCAGAGACGTATGATGGAAGAGAAAAGGAGAAGGAATGCGGAAGAAAGTGACGATTGTTGGGGCGGGTAATGTTGGGGCTACGGCTGCGCATTGGATTGCGGCCAAGGAACTGGCGGATGTGGTGTTGCTGGATGTCGTAGAGGGCGTGCCGCAGGGTAAGGCGCTGGACCTGCTGCAGGCGATGCCGATCGAGAAGCGGGATGTGGCGATTGTGGGCACGAACGACTATGCCGATACGGCGGGGTCGGACATTGTGGTGATTACGGCGGGCATTGCGCGTAAGCCGGGGATGAGCCGCGACGACTTGTTGAATACGAACTTCAAGATCATGAACGATGTGGTGGAGAAGGTGGTGGCGGCTTCGCCGGAGACGATCTTGATTATCGTTTCGAACCCGCTGGACGCGATGGCGCAGACGGCATTCAAGAAGGCTGGACTACCTCGGGAGCGCGTGATCGGGATGGCCGGGGTGCTGGATTCAGCGCGGTTCCGGACATTTATTGCGGAGGAGCTGAAGGTTTCTGTCGAGAACATTACGGCGTTTGTGCTGGGTGGGCATGGCGATACGATGGTGCCGCTGAGCCGGTACTCGACGATGGCCGGAATTCCGATTACGGAGTTGATTGCGGCGGACCGGCTGAAGGAGCTGGAGACGCGAACGGCCAATGGCGGCGCGGAGATTGTGAAGCACCTGAAGACGGGGTCGGCGTACTATGCGCCCAGCGCGGCTGCGGTGGAGATGGTGGAAGCGATTCTGAAGGATAAGAAGAAGATTCTTCCGTGTGCGGCTTATTTGCAGGGGGAGTATGGGATCTCCGGGCTGTATGTGGGGGTGCCGTGCAAGCTTGGTGCGAAGGGGCTGGAGCAGATCATCGAGATCAAGCTGACGCCGGAGGAGCAGGCGGCGTTGAATAAGAGCGCTGCGGCTGTGAAGGAGCTTTGTACGGTGATTGGAGTGGCTTAAAGCCAGTTGTTCGTTGTGAGTTGTTCGTTGTTTGTGAACAAAGAGAGGCCCGTTCTGGTGAGCGGGCCTCTCTTTGTTTGGCGCGTGGGGTTAGCTGATGCGGTCGATGGTGACGGACTCCAGGGTGACTGGGGTTTTGGGGCGGTCCATGCCGTCGCGGGAGACCTTGCTGATCTTTTCGGCGATGTCATAGCCTTCCACGACTTCACCGAAGATGGTGTGCTTGCCGGTGAGCCAGGAGGTGTCTGTGGTGGTGATGAAGAACTGGCTGCCATTGGTGTTGGGGCCGGAGTTGGCCATGGCGAGCTTGCCGGGGTTTTTGAAGTGGTGCGGGGAGCCCTTGGTCTCGTCCGCGAACTTGTATCCGGGGCCGCCCATGCCGGTGCCTTCGGGGTCGCCGCCCTGGATCATGAAGTTGGGGATGACGCGGTGGAAGACGGTGCCGTCATAGAGCTTGTCGCCCTTTTTGGAGCGGGAGTTCCACTCGCGTGAGCCTTCGGCGAGCTCGATGAAGTTTTTGACGGTGAGGGGGGCTTCCTTTTCGAAGAGCTCGCAGACGATGGTGCCTTCGGAGGTTTTGAAGGTGGCGTAGGTTCCGGGCTTGGTGCGTGTTGCCATGATGAAGGCTCCTTGCGGTTGTGGCGTGTGGTCGCGGTTGTGGAGGTGGCTGCAGGTCTCTGTTGGGGCAACGTAAGAAACGTGCAACAGCAAAGGCAAATGCTGAGATTCTGGCTGTGCCAGAATGACGGCGTTGAACTTATTGGGGAGTCGCGGGCGTTGCGAGCGTGGGGTCCGGGGGGATGGGGTCGCCTTCCTTGAGGATGGTGACCTTGGTGAGGACGACCGGTGTGGTGGGCTTGTCACTGGAGTTGCGGTCGACGCGGGCGATGGAGGCAGCGATGAGGACGGAGTGAGGGTCGCACTGGCCAAAGATGGTGTACTTGCCATCGAGGTCCGGCTGCGGGAGCTCCGTGATGAAGAACTGGGTGCCGTTGGTGTTGGGGCCGGCGTTGGCCATGGCAAGGCGGCCGGGGACGTCGAAGTTGAGGTTGGGGGTGGACTCGTTATCGAAGAAGAAGCCGGCGTCTCCGGTGCCATCGCCGGCGTGGTCGCCGCCCTGGATCATGAAGCCGGGAATGACGCGGTGGAAGGTGGTGCCGTCGTAAAAGCGGGTGTTGTGCATCTTCTTCTGGGAGACGGGGTCTGTCCAATCCTTGGCGCCGGTGGCGAGGGAGATGAAGTTGTTGACGGCGAGGGGGGACTCTTTGGCGAAGAATTTGCAAGTCATGCGGCCCATGGAGGTGTCAAAGAGGACGGTGGGGCCGTTGGGGATGGGGGCGGGACGAAGGGTGGACTGCTGGCCAGGGCTATCCGGCAGGGCGTCCGGCTTGGCCTCCGTGGGGAGATTGGGAGAGGTGGATGGGGGCGCGGTGGGCGGTGGCGTTGGCGGTGGAGAGACTTGTGCGAAGGCCGCTGAGGTAAGAAGAAAGGCTGCGGTACAGGCGATGCTGGAACGAAAGATCATCACGGATGTAAGGCTATCTCAAACGGGGGTGGCGGGGCAAAGAAGGCTCAACGCCGATCAAGGCGGATTGGACCGATCTTTGGGATGGGCTGGTGGAGGAGCAACGGCAACGAGAGCCGGCAGGGTCTATGAGTGCATCCTATGGAATGGAGGATTCCTATGGCGAAGTATGCGTTTTATGTGGAGTTGAAGGCGAAGCCGGGTAAAGAAGCGGATGTGGAGGCTTTTCTGGCCAAGGGCGCGGAGATGGCGAAGGACGAACCGGGGACGGTGACGTGGTTCGGGATCCGGGAAGATAACGGGACGTATGGGGTGTTCGATACGTTTGACGATGCGGAAGGACGGGATGCGCACTTGAACGGAGCGATTGCGAAGGCGCTGTTTGCGAGTGCGGATGAGCTTTTTTCCGAGCCTCCGAAGTTGCACAAGATTGAGGTGATTGCGGAGAAGATCTAACTGATTGTCCTGCCGGACGGGCCCACTGCGCGTGGGGCGCCCACTTCGTGGGGTGTCTACTTGTCGTGGTGATTTGGGCGGGTGGGCCCTTCCGTTGGTCGGGAACTAAGGTTGTTTGGCTTGGGACTGGATTTGGGTCATGACGCGGAGGAGGTTCTGGCCTAGGAGCTTGTGCATGGTCTGGGCCGGGACGCCGCGTGCCATGAGGGACTCAGTGATGCGAGGGAGGTCGGCGGCGGTGCTTATTCCTTTCGGGGTGTCGGGGATGCCGTCGAAGTCGGAGCCGATGCCGATGTGGTCGGGGCCGACGATGTTGAGGATGTGCTCGAAGTGGTCAATGAGGGCGTAGAGCGGTGGGCGGGGGATGAGGGCGGTAAAGCGGCGGTCGACGGCCTCTGAGATGGTGAAGGGGACGGGCTGACGGGTGGCTCGATAAGGGGCTGCAGCTAGGTCGTGGGCGGCGTCACGTTCGGGCTTCTGGGTGTTCCAGGCCTGGCGCCAGGACTCATCGATGAAGGCGGGGAAGAAGTTCACCATGATGACGCCGCCGGTGGCGGCGATGGCGCGGAGCTGGTCATCGGTGAGGTTGCGGGGGGCCTTGGTGAGGGCGCGGGCGGAGCTGTGCGAGGCGATGATGGGGGCGGTGGAGGTGGCGAGGACGTCGGCAAGGGCTTTGTCTGAGACGTGGGAGACGTCGATCATCATGCCGAGGCGGTTCATCTCGCGGATGACCTCGCGGCCGAACTTGGAGAGGCCGTTGTGGTGGGGGATGGAGGGGTCATCGGCATCGCCGGAGGAGTCTGCCCAGTCCGTGGTGTGGGACCAGGTGAGGGTCATGTACCGGACGCCGAGGGCGTGGAAGATGCGGAGATGGGCGAGGGAGTTTTCGATGCTGTGGCCGCCTTCCAGACCGAGGAGAACGGCGAAGCGACCTTCGGCGCGTGCTGCGAGGATGTCTGCGGGGGTGAGGCAGAGGCGGAGCTCGGCGGGGTGGGCGGCGACCTGGCGGAGGGTGGCGTCGAGGAGCTCGAAGGCGCGGTGGGCGAGGCGGGTGGGGTACTCGGTTGGGTCGACCCAGACGGCGAAGAACTGGGCGGCGAGGTTGCCGGCGCGGGCGGCGTTGAGGTTTAGGTGACCGTGGCCAAGGGGGCTGGTGACGAAGTCCCAGGGAGTGCCGTCGGGTGCGAGGTCATCGAGGAAGCGCTGGGGGGTGTCGGCGTGGGTGTCGATGACGAGGGCGGAGCGGTGGAGCGCGAGGGGGTCGTGCTGATCCATCTGGAAAGTTTATCGTGTGGGTGGGGAAGCGCGTTGCGCGGACAACCCAGCGGCTGCGCGCGGTGTCCTACATGCTGAGGTGAGAGATGAACTTCAATGATGGAACGACCCAACGGGATTTGAGCAAGGACAAGACGGCTGTTGACGCTTCGCATGAGTCGGTGGACTCCACGGATACGCCTGACCTGGAGCAGACGAAGCGGGAGCATCTGGATGCCTCTGCGATGGAGAGCGCGAAGCGTGCGCAGCATCGGATTCACTCCGATGAGCAGGAGATTCCGGGAAGCACACTCTTCACGAAGTAATGAGTTGACGCGAGATAAGCGGCTCCGCCTGATGCGGGGCCGTTTGTCGTTTAAGCTTGGGATTGGATGTACAGGAGAGCAGCTTGATTTTTGAGATGGAGAAGGCGAAGACGAAGGATGTTTATAACCTGCTGATCGGGCTGGTGGCTCCGCGACCGATTGCGCTGGTGACGAGCATGGATGAGGATGGGCGGCTGAACGCTGCGCCGTACAGCAGCTACAACTACCTGTGCACGGACCCGCCGATTGTGGGGATGGGCGTGATGGACAGGCCGGGTGGGGAGTTTGTGCCGAAGGATACGGCTCGGAATATCCGGCGGATGGGGGAGTATGTGATCAATGTGGTTACAGAAGACCTGCTGGAGGCGATGAACGTGTGTGCGACGGACTTTCCGGCGGAGGTGAATGAGCTGGAGATGGCGGGGCTGGAGACGGTGGCTTCCAGCGTGGTGAAGGTGCCGAGGATCAAGCAGGCTCATGCGGCGCTGGAGTGTGTGGAGTTCCAGACGATTGAGATTGGGCGGAGCAGGATTGTGCTGGGGCGGGTGGTGGCGATGTATGTCGAGGATGAGTTTGTGGATGTGGCTGGGCCGTACATCAAGAGCGAAGAGCTCCATGCAGTGGGACGAATGAATGGGCTGGGCGCCTATGTGAAGACGCGGGGAGCGTTTGTGAATGTGCCCCGAATTCCGTATAGCGAGTGGGTGAAGGGGAAGAGATAGCGAGCGACGTATGCGGGATAAGAACAGGAGGATGTGTGGCTGAGGGGATGGTTGTGCCTACGTTTCGGGCTTGTACGGTGGAGGATGCGGGGACGCTGGCGGTAATTGGGGCGGCGACGCTGCTGGAGGCGTTTGCGGGTTTCATTCCGGGGCAATCGCTGCTGGCGCATTGCAGGAAGAACCATGTGCCGGAGAAGTACGTGGAGGCGTTGACCCATCCGGCGGGGCGGGCCTGGCTGGCGGAGGTGGAGCCGGGGGCTTGTCCGGTGGGGTACGCGATGATGACGCCCCCGGAGTTTCCAGAGGAACTGTTGAAGGATGGGGATGCGGAGCTAAGGCGGATCTATGTGTTTACGCGGTTCCATGGAGGGGGGACGGGGGCGAAGTTGATGGAGTTGGCTATTGCGAGTGCAAGAGAGCAGGGAGCGAAGCGGCTGCTGCTTGGGGTGCATCCGGGGAATGTGAGGGCGATCGCGTTCTATACGAAGAATGGGTTTGCGAAGATTGGGACGCGGACGTTTGTGGTGGGGGCTTCCACGTTTGAGGATCCGGTGCTGGCGTTGACGTTGTAAGGCAAGCACAAGCAGCAGCAAAGGCTTATCGGATAAGAACAGGGAGTAGGGTGTAGGGAACACGGAATAGAAGCCGAGAGCCTGGAGGTGTGCTTGATCAACGTACGAGTGTTGATGGTGGCAGTGATTGCGGTGGTGGTTGGGGCGGCGTGGGGACAGGGGATTGAGCCTGATTCGGTTACAGATGGGGTGGTGGCCGGGATGCACTATAAGGCGGTGGCGGGGACTTTGACGGTGGGGTCGACCGATACGCTGGATGCGCTGATTGGGCGGGATGGGACTTGGCTGAAAAACCAGGGAGTGAAGGTGCAGGAGGGTGATCCGGTGCTGGCTGCGGCGACTGCGCGCATGTTTTACGTGGCGTATTTCCGCACGGATGCGGCAGTGCAGGGGAAGAAGCGACCGGTCATGTTTTTGTATAACGGCGGACCGAGTACGGCGTCGCTATGGCTGCACATGGGGGCGTTTGGGCCGAAGCGGGTGGCGATCCCGGATGCGTCGCATATGAGCGGGCCGCCGTATCCAATGATGGAGAACAAGGCGAGTCTGCTGGACGTGGCGGACCTGGTGTTCATCGACGCACCGGGGACGGGGTACAGCCGGGTGATGGGGCGGGATGCGCAGCGGGCGTTCTGGGGCGTGGATCAGGACTGTCATGCGTTCGAGCGGTTTATACGGCGGTTCATTGGGAAGTACGATCTTTGGAATCATCCGAAGTATCTCTTTGGGGAGAGCTATGGGACGTCACGTACGGCGTTGATTGCGGCGGCGCTGCAGAATGTGGATTTAAGCGGCGTGGTGATGATGTCGCAATTGCTGATCTGGGATGACTCGATCGATGCGGTGAAGGGGAATCCGGGGGTGGATCAGGGGTATGCGCTGGAGCTGCCGAGTTACGCGGCTGCGGCGTGGTACCACAAGGTGCTGAAGCCGCAGCCGGAGGCGCTGGAGCCCTGGTTGAAGGAGGCTGAGGGTTTCGCGATGGGGGAGTATATGGGGGCGTTGCTGAAGGGTAATCGTTTAAGTGAGGTGGAACGGCGGGGGGTGGCGGAGAAGCTTGAGCACTTTACCGGAGTGAAGGCTGAGGTTTGGCTGGAGAATGATTTGCGGGTTGATGTGGGGCGGTTCGATAAGGAACTGCTGAAGGATAAGGGGCTGGTGGCGGGGCGGCTGGATTCACGGTACTCGGGGCCGGATTTGAATCCGGGGAGTGTGGACCCGGGCCTCGATCCGCTGGGAAGTGCGACGGGGCCGGCGTATATGGCGGCGGTGAATCAGTATCTGACGGAGGATTTGAAGTTCGGGCAGAACGAGGCGTACAAGTACATGCTGTACGACGTTCCGGGGTTCAGGTGGGACTGGCATCACCAGGGGCCGGGGAGCCCGGCACCGCTGTTTGCATTTACGGGGACAAGCACGGAGCTGGATCTGGCGTTTGCGATGAAGCGGAATCCGAAGATGAAGGTGCTGTTGCTGGGTGGGTACTTCGACCTAGGGACGCCTTACTTTGGGGCGGAGTATGAGATGGATCATCTGCCGATACCGGCGACGTTGGCGGGAAATATCAGCCATCGGTTTTACGAGACGGGGCACATGATCTATCTGAATGAAGGGGCGCTGGGGAAACTGCACGATGATGTGGCGGCGTTTGTAAGGCAGACGGAGGTGCCACGATAGTTAGCCGTCGTCGCGGTCCTTGAGGAGTTCGTAGCGGGTGACGAGGTTGTGGGCGGCTTCGGGCCAGGTGGGGAAGTCGAAATGGAAACCGTTTTGCTGGAGGACGGTGGGGATGGCGCGGCGGCTTTTGAGGATGAGCTCGGTTTCCGTGCGGAGGAGGATGGAGCCGATTTCCAGCATCCAGGAGGCGGCGGGAAGGCCGACGGGCATGCCGAAGGCGCTGCGGAGATCGCGCATGAAGTCGCGATTGAGGAGGGGGACGGGCGCGGTGAAGTTGACGGGGCCGGAGATATTTTCGTGGGTGAGGAGGAAGTCGATGGCGCGGCAATAGTCCTGGTCGTGCATCCATGAGACGTACTGGTCGCCGGGGCCCTGGGTGCCTCCGAGGCCGAAGCGGATGAGGTTGGCGAAGACGGAGAAGACGCCGCCGGGATCCGGGGACATGGTCATGGAGGTGCGGAGGGCGATTTTGCGGGTGCGTGGTGTGGTGTGGGCGTGGAAGGCTTGTTCCCAGCGGCGGGCGACATCGATGGAGAACTTCCAGGATGAGGGGAGTGAGGGGTTGAGGCCGCCTAGCTCGCCGGTGAATTCATCATTGGGACGGGCCTGGGTTTGTGCGCGGGTGTCACTGTAGAAGGTGCTGGTGCTGGCATTCATCCAGAGTTTGGGCGGGGTGGTGCAGCGGGTGATAGCTTCGCCGAGGGTGAGGGTAGGGAGGATGCGGGAATCGATGATTTGCTTGCGATTTTCCGGGGTGTAACGGCAGTTGACGGAGCGACCGGAGAGGTGGATGACGGCGTCTGCGTCTTCGAGGAGGTGGGTCCAGGCGGGGTCGAGGGTGAGGCCGTCCCAGTGCTGGGTGTGCCAGGGCGCGGGAGTTGGGGTGCGGGATAGGACGGTGACTGCGTGGCCTTGCTTGTGGAGGTGGCGGGCGAGGATGTTGCCGAGCTGGCCGGAGCCGCCGGGGATCAGGATTCGCATGGGGAATAGTACTGTACGGAGCAGGGGCTCGACCACAGGCTGGGCTGGTGGTGGATGGTGGCGAAGACGTGGTGCGAGGTATGGATAACGTGGTCAAGTGACCGCCACTGCGTATGGTGAAGGGTGCGTCTTTGCTGGGGATTCGTGTTTAGAGGGTAAAAAATTGAGTTTGTGGTGAGATTGCACCAAGAAGTGTGCAACGGTGTGGGACGGATCGGGGGGATGGGCGGTGGTGGCGCGGATTTTGCGCTGAGGCGTACAGGGAACGGCGGTGGGTGTGGGGTGAATGGGTGTGAGGAGGGGGTGAGTGGGGAGTTTAGACGCGGGTTCCCTGCGGGAATGACAGAAAGGCATAGGCGACAAGATTAGGTAAGGGTTGGGAGAGGATCGAGAGGCCAGCGGTTCGTGGTATGGACGTGGGGGTAGTCGGCGTAGTTTTTACGGGTGGGATTGTTGGCGATGTAACGGATTTGGTTTGTGGCGTCTTCAGCGTCGGTGATGCGGTGGGCGTGATACCGTCTTGCCAAACTTGTCCCTTGAAGATGGTGCGAATGGCGAAGGAGAAGCCGCCTTTGATGAGTTGGGTTGCTTTTTCGATGGATTCTGTTGGGGTGAGGGCGATGTGACGTGGTCGGGCATCACGACGAAGGCGTGGAGGAGGAATTTTTGTTGGTCTCGGTAACGGAGGATTGTGGCGAGGAGGAGTTCGGCGTTGGCGGTGCGTTGGAAGAGGCGGTGGCGATTGTGAGTGACGATGGTCAGGACGTACGTCTGGGGGCGGAGACGCATGGTAAGAGATCATATCCCGGGGGCTAAAGCCCCTTCAATTTTTTGCCCTGGAATGTCCGGGCTAAAGCCCGGACCTATCTCAGAAGCAACAGCAACAGCAAGAACAGCAACAGCAGCAACAGCAACAGCATGAAGCAACAGCAACAGCAACGACAGCATGAAGCAACAGCAACAGCATGAAGCACAGCAACAGCAACAGCAACAGCATGAAGCAACGGCAATAGCAACAAGCAATGGCACTGGCGAGAAGCAACGGCAACGACCAGGGCGGAGACTGGGTGGGTTAGGAGAGGTATTCCTTGAGCCAGGGGTCCTGGGTGTGGACGAGGTCGTGGGTGGTGCCGTTGAAGACGATGGAGCCCTCATTGAGGACGAGGAAGCGGGTGCTGTCGTCGATGCCGCCGTTGGGGATGGGCTCCATCTTTTCTGCTTCTGGGTTCCAGCAGTTGGTGGCGAGGGTGAAGGCGTCCTGGAGGCGGTGGGTGATGAGGAGGGAGGTGGTGTGGGAGACGTCGCGCTGCTTGACGACGAGCTCTACGATGGTGGTGCTGGTGATGGGGTCGAGGCCGCCCGTGGGGGAGTCGTACAGGATGAGGTCCGGGCCGGTGATGATGGCGCGGGCGATGGAGACGCGGCGGCGCATGCCTCCGGAGAGCTCGGATGGGAACTTGGAGATGGCGGTGGGGAGGGCGACGAAGTTGAGGACTTCTTCGACTTTCTTGTGGGACTCGGCGGGGTCCATGCCTTCTTCGTTGAAGCGGTAGGCGACGTTGCTTTCCACGTTCATGGAGTCAAAGAGGGCGGACTCCTGGAAGACCATGCCGATGCGCTTGCGGAGGGTGAAGAGGTCGCGCTCACGCATGGCGGTGACGTCTTCTCCGAAGACGCAGATCTTGCCTGAGTCCGGGCGGAGGAGGCCATCGACGAGCTTCATGAGGACGGATTTGCCGCAGCCGGCGGGGCCGAGGATGATGAGAGTCTGGCCGCGGTCGACCTGGAAGGAGATGTTTTTGAGGACTTGTTTTTCTTCGAATTTGATGGAGACGTCTTCAAAGAGGACGATGGGGCCGGTCGGGATGGGGGCTTCGTCAGGCATGAGATGAATGGGCCGGTCTGAAAAATGCTTAGCCCCAGGGGCTAAAGCCCAGTTTGGGGGTGGAACTGAGAGACTGAAGGCTGAAGCCTTGGGGTACCTAGAGGCAACGGCTAAAACAACAGCAAGGGCAACGGCAAGTGCAAATACAGGGGTTCTTCGCTTCGCTCAGAATGACGTGAAGTCGTGGTGGTTATCGGCCGAAGAGGCCGATCATGAGGCGGCTGACGAGGAAGTCTACGACGATGATGAAGACGGAGGAGTAGACGACGGCCTGAGTGGTGGCGCGGCCTACGCCTTGTGTGCCGCCCTTGGTGTTCATGCCGAAGTAACAGCCGACGGTGGCGATGATGAAGCCGGAGAAGATGGGTTTGGTGAGGCCCTGGACGACGTCGCCGTAGACGAGCGATTGGTAGGAGGTGTGGAGGTACGAGCTGAGGTTGAGGCCGAGGATGGTGATGGAGACCAGGGCTCCGCCGGCGATGCCGACGGCGTCCGAGATGATGGTCAGGAAGAACAGCATGAAGATGGTGGCGATGAGGCGGGGGGTGACGAGCTTGCGGATGGGATCGGTGCCGAGGGCACGCATGGCGTCAATCTGCTCGGTGACCTTCATGGAGCCGAGTTCGGACGCCATGCCGGAGGCGTTGCGGCCGGAGACCATGAGGCCAGTGAGGACGGGGCCGAGTTCCTTGACCATGGAGAGGGCGACGAGCGAGCCGGTGAGGGAGACGGAGCCGAACTGCTGGAGGGCGGTGGCGGACTGGAGGGCGAGGACGCAGCCGGTGAAGAAGCCGGTGAGGACGACGATGGGCATGGAGCCGACGCCGATGGAGTCCATCTGGGTGTAGATGTCCGACCAGTAACGGGGGCCGGAGAAGAGATTGGCAAAGCCGCGTCCGGCGAGGACGGAGTAGTCCTGGATGGCGGTGATCTTATCTTTGGCGAAGCTCTCTGGGGAAGCGAAGGGCATTGTTTGTAGGCTCACTTTATCAGATGCAGGGTTTTGGGATGCGGTCCAGGAAGACGGCGATTAGGGCAAGACCTGCGAGGGAAGGGAATGAGAAGATAGGAGAGATGATCCAAAGAACGATGTCGGCGGCAGTCTTGCATGGCAGGGAAGACCTGCGGCTGGAGGAGGTGGCGATGCCGGCGGCGGGGCCGGGGGAGATGGTGCTTCGGGTGGGCGCGGCGCTGACGTGTGGGACGGATCTGAAGGTGTATCGGCGGGGATACCATGCGGCGATGGGGCGGCCGCCGATGCTGTTTGGGCATGAGCTGGCGGGGACGGTGGTGGAGGTGGGGGCCGGGATGAAGCGGTTTGCGGTGGGGGACCGGGTGGTGCCGATGAATTCTGCTCCATGCGGGGTTTGTTTTTATTGTGGGAAGGGGCAGCCGAATCTATGTGAGGATTTGCTGTTCAACAATGGGGCGTATGCGGAGTTTATGCGCGTCCCCGCACGCATTGTGGAGAAGAACACGCTGGCGCTGCCGGATGGGCTGCCGTTTGAGTATGCGGCGTTGACGGAGCCGCTGGCCTGCGTGGTGCGGGGACTGGAAGAGTCTGGCGCGCGTGCCGGCGAGACGATGGTGGTGATTGGGGCGGGGCCGATTGGGCTGATGTTTATGCATGCGGCGGAGCTGGCGGGGGTGGATGTGACCGCGGTGGTGAAGCGCGAGGACCAGGTGGAGACGGCGAAGCGGTTTGGGGCTCGGCGGGTGCTGCGGACGGATGTGGCGGATGTGGTGGAGGCGGTGCGAGGGGTGGTGCCGGGAGGGCGTGGCGCGGATGTGGTGATTGAGGCGGTGGCGGTGCCGATGACGTGGGAGTGGGCGGTGGGGATGGTGCGGAAGGGTGGGCTGGTGAACTTTTTTGGCGGGCCGCCGAGCGGGACGGTGGTGGGGCTCGACACGAACCGGCTGCATTACGGGGAGATTACGCTGAAGGCGAGCTTCCATCACACGCCGGCGACGTGCAGGACGGCGTTTGAGCTGATTGCGAGCGGGCGGTTTCGGTGCTCGGAGTTTATTACGGGGACGGCCGGGCTGGATGAGGTGCCGGAGGTGTTTCGGCGGATGCTGGTGCGGGGCGGCGGGGGGATGCTGGATATCAAGACGGCGATCTATCCGGGGCTTGAGGCGGAGATGGGGCTGGATGAGGAGGTGGCGGCTTGACGGCGGCTTCTGAGTTTGAGCTCGACGGGGCTCCGGCGGAGTATGCGCTGCCTGCGGTGAGGCCGACGATGGAGGAGGCGCAGGCGTGGTGCCGGCGGCTGGCGACTTCGCACTATGAGAACTTTCATGTGGCGACGTTCTTTCTGCCGAAGCGGGTGCGGCCTTACTTCGAGAGCATCTATGCGTTCAGCCGGGTGGCGGATGACCTGGGGGATGAGGTGGCGGATACGGCGGTGGCGACGCGGCTGCTGGGGACGTGGGAGGGGATGTTGGACGAGTGCTATGACGCGCCGGAGCGCTCCATGCACCCCGTGTTTGTCGCGCTCAGGAAGACGGTGGATGAGACGGGTGTGCCTCGGGAGCTGTTTGCGGATTTGATTCATGCGTTTGTGATGGATCAGACGAAGGTGCGGTACGAGACGCTGGAGGAGTTGGTGGGGTACTCAAGGCTGAGCGCGAATCCGGTGGGGCGGCTGGTGCTTTGGGTTTCTGGGTACAGGGATGAGGAGCGGGCGGTGTTGTCCGACCGGGTGTGCACGGGGCTGCAACTGGCGAACTTCTGGCAGGATGTGGTGGAGGATTGGGAGCGCGGGCGGAGGTATCTGCCGGGAGCGGAGATGGTGCGGTTTGGGGTGACGGATGAGCAGATTGCGGCGAAGCGGTTTACGCCGGAGTTTGCGGCGATGATGCGGCACCTGGTGGGGTCTGCGGGGGCGATGCTGGGGGAGGGGGCGGGGATTTCGGAGACGGTGGACCGGGAGCTGGCGACGACGCTGCGGCTGTTTGTGAAGGGGGGCGAGGCGGCTCTGGCGGGGGTGGTGGCGCAGGGGTATGACGTGCTGGGGAGGAGGCCTTCGGTGTCCAAGGGGACGAAGGTGAAGCTGCTGGCGGGGGCGCTGGTGGGGAAGGCGATGGGGATGTTTTCGCGTGGGGTGGCCGGATGACGGGTGCCGAGGAGACGAGGCTTCGGCAGGCTTATGCGGTCTGCAGGGGGATCGCGAAGCGGGAGGCGAAGAACTTTTACTACTCGTTCCTGGTGCTGCCCCAGGCCAAGAGCGATGCGATGTGTGCGGTGTATGCGTTCATGCGGCGGGCGGATGATATCGCCGACGATGAAGCGATGTCCGTGGAGCAGCGGCGCGGGGTGATGGAGGGGTGGCTTGCGACGTGGCGGGCTGCACGGACCACGGGGGTGACGGAGGATCCGGTGTTTCTGGCGCTGGCCGATACACAGAGCCGATTTCAGATCAGCGACGAGCTGCTGGAGGAGCTGGTGCAGGGGACGAGCATGGACCTTGGGCTGGGCGTGGATGGGGGATCTGTGACGCTGGCGAACGGGCTGGAGGGGTACAAGACTTTTGAGGATCTGTACCGGTATTGCTACCTGGTGGCGAGCGTGGTGGGGCTGGTGTGCATCCGGGTGTTTGGGTACAAGGATCCGGCGGCGGAGTTGCTGGCGGAGCGGACGGGGATTGCGTTTCAACTGACGAATATTTTGCGGGACGTGAAGGAAGATGCGGAGCGAGGGCGGATTTACCTGCCCCAGGACCTGCTGGGGGAGTTTGGGGTGAGCAACGAGGATGTGGTGGAGCTCGCCCGGGGGCGGGAGATCAAGACGAATGAGCGAGCGATGATCCATGCGCTAAGCGTGCAGGCGTGGGAGTACTATGCTTCGGCGCGAGAGCTGCTGCCGCTGATCGATAAGGACAGCCGGGCGGCGCTTTGGGTGATGGTGGATATTTACAGTCGGTTGCTGCAGAAGGTGGATGCGCGGCATGGAGATGTGTTTCGGGTGCGGGTGCGGGTGCCGACGCGGGAGAAGATGTTTGCGGTGGTGCGGGGTGGGGCGATGGCGGTACGGGATCGGGTTTCGTGAGTCAGGACGTCGTCATCGTTGGGGGTGGGCTGGCGGGGCTGGCGGCGGCGACGGCGCTGGCGGAGGACGGGGCACAGGTGACGGTGCTGGAGCGGCGGCCGGTCGTGGGGGGGCGCGTGTATTCCTATGAGCATCCGGCGCTGGAAGAGGTGGTGGATAGCCAGCATGTGCTGCTGGGGTGCTGCACGAATTTGATCGATCTGGTGGGGAAGGCGGGCGGGGCGGGGGCGATCCGGTGGTATGACGAGCTGGTATTTCTGGAGACGAATGGCAACCGGAGCGTGATGAAGCCGGGGGCGCTGCCGGCTCCGTTGCACCAGACGATGAGCTTCCTGAGGGCTCCGATGCTGGGGCTGAAGGATAAGGTGCGGATCGCGCGGGGGTTGATGGAGTTTATGCGGGGGTATCCGGCAAGCGATGCGGAGAGCTTTGCGACGTGGCTGACGCGGACGGGACAGACGGAGCGAGCGAAGCGGCATTTCTGGGAGCCGGTGGTGGTGGGGGCGCTGAACGACGGGTTTGAGCAGTGCTCGACCAAGTATGCGGGGAAGGTGTTTCATGAGACGTTTTTGAAGTCGGCGGAGGGGGGGCGGCTGGGGATCCCGGGGATGCCGTTGACGGAGTTTCTGAGGCCGTTGGTGCGGCGGGCGGAGGAGTGGGGGGTGAGGTTCGAGCGGGGAGGGGCGGCTGGGGTGGTGCGGCGTGGCGGGGAGTGGGGGGTGAAGAGCTCCGGGCGGGAGTTTGCGGCGGGTGCGGTGGTGGTGGCGACGGGGTTCAAGGAGGCGGGGGGGCTGCTGGGGCTGGATACAACGGGGTTTGTGGCGGCTCCGATTACGACGGTGCATCTTTGGTTCGACCGGGATGTGGTTGGGCTGGATCATGCGGTGCTGCTTGATACGCGGATTCAGTGGGTGTTTGCGAAGTCGCGGATACGGGGGTGGGCCGAGGAGCGCGGGAGCTACCTTGAGCTGACGATCAGTGCGTCGTGGGCGGAGGTGGGGATGGGACGGCAGGAGATCCTGGCGGACGCGCTGCGGGAGCTGGAGCTGTTCTTTCCGGCAGTGCGGGAGGCCAAGCTGCTGAAGAGCGGGGTGCTGAAGGAGGCGAGGGCGACGTTTTCCGTGCCGCCGGGGATGGATGCGGTGAGGCCAGGCCAGGTGCTGGAGCCGGGACTGTTTGCGGCGGGGGATTGGACGCGGACGGAGTGGCCTTCGACCATGGAGGGGGCGGTGCGGAGCGGGCGGCTGGCGGCGGGCGCGGTGCGGGGGGATGCGCTGCGGTTTATGACGGCGGAGCTGCCGGCGAGTGGACTGATGCGGTGGCTGAGCGGGAGCGTGCCGCCGTTGTCCAAGGCGTAAGGTTCGTTGGCGAATCTGGACAGCGGTGCAGAACCAGGGGAGCGCGGCCGAAGAGAAGTAGACGGGACGGATGATGCGGAAGTTGCAGAATCTTTTTCGTTTCCTCGCAACTAAACGGCGGAGACTGGTTCAAGGAGTGTATTCATCCTGAGGCGGGACGCAAGTCCTTTGCTGTGAGCTGGTTGCGAAGCTTGCGGGAGAAGTACGCGCAGGCGGAGGCGAATGTGGCGATGATGGGCTGGGGTTTGCTGGGACGGGCAGGGGCTGTGGGGGCGCTGGGATCGCTGGCATTTGGGCTGGGGTGCTCGGTGGGATCGACGGGTGCGGGCGGGGGTGGGGGTACGACGCCGACGCCGCAGGTTGCGGTGACGGTGAGTGGGGCGGCGCAGACTCGGCTGGGCGCGACGACGCAGTTTACGGCGGCGGTGACGGGGACCAGCAACACGGCGGTGACGTGGCAGGTGAATGGGATTTCGGGTGGGTCGACGGCGACAGGAACGATTACGACGGCGGGGCTGTACACAGCACCGGCGGCGCTGCCGACGCCGTCGACGGTGACGGTGGGGGCCGTGAGCCAGGCGCAGACGACAGTTTCCGGGACAGTCACGGAGGCGGTCTGGAATCCGGTGCCGGTGCTGACGGCGGTGGCGGCGACGCAGACCGGGACGGCAAGTACGGTGTTGGTGGATGTGCAGGGCAGCGGGTTTGTGCAGGGGGCGCAGATCCAGGTGGGCGGGACTTCGGTGGCGACGACGTATGTTTCGGCGACTCAACTGCAGGCCAGCGTGGCGGCAACGGGAGCGACGGCGCTGGCGGTGGATGCGATGAATCCGGATCCGGGGGCGGCCTCGAGCGCGGTGGTGAATGCGGCGATCAGCGTGGTGAAGGTGCCGGTGGCGGCAGCGGCTCGGCTGCTGGATCAGGCGACGTTTGGCCCGACGCTCAACGATATTCAGCATGTGCAGACGGTGGGCCTGGATGGGTATCTGACGGAGCAGTTTACGGCGACGCCGACACTGCTGGCGGATGTGGCGAATCCGACGCCGACGACGTGCCTGAACAACTCCGCGGCGTGTGAGCAGAGTGAGTGGTGGCAGGCGGCGCTGACGGGGCAGGATCAGCTTCGGCAGCGGGTGGCGTTTGCGCTGGCGGAGATGTTTGTGGTCTCGACTAACAGCGTGAGCGGGTATGCGGTGACGCCGTATCAGAACGTGCTGGTGAACGATGCGTTTGGGAACTTTTCTACGGTGATGAAGGATGTGACGCTTTCGACCGCGATGGGCGCGTATCTGAACATGCTGAACAGCGCGAAGCCGGCGACGGTGAATGGCGTGGCGCAGATTGCGAATGAGAACTATGCGCGGGAGCTAATGCAGCTGTTCACGATAGGGCTGTACCAGCTGAACCAGGATGGGACTCCGGTGCTGGATGGCGGCGGGAACCTGACCCCGACGTACACGCAGGCGCAGGTGCAGGCGTTTGCGCGGGCGTATACGGGATGGACGTATGCGACGGCGAGCGGGGCGGCTCCGACGAAGCTGACGGGTACGGCGAACTACGACGCTCCGATGGCGGCGGTGCAGAGCCAGCACGATGTGACGGCGAAGATTCTGCTGAACGGGACTACGCTGCCGGCGGGGCAGACGGCGGAACAGGATCTGGCGGGGGCGTTGGGGAATCTGTTTGCGCACCAGAATGTGGGGCCGTTCGTTTGCAAGCAGTTGATTCAGCACCTGGTGGCGAGTAATCCGAGCCCTGCGTATGTGGGGCGGGTGGCGGCGGTGTTTGCGGATAATGGAAGTGGGGTTCGGGGGGATTTGAAGGCGGTGGTACGGGCGATCCTGATGGATAAGGAGGCTCGCGCGGGGGACGCGGATGCGACGGTGGAGGGTGGGCATCTGCGGGAGCCGATACTTTATCTGGCGAATGTGATGCGGGGGCTTGGCTATGGGAACACGGATGCGAATGGGTTTTATGGATCCTTGAGTAATTACTCGGGGAACCTGAGTGAGAAGCCTTATGGGTCAGGGAGCGTGTTCAATTTCTTTCCGCCGGAGTATGTGATTCCGGGGACGACGGTGAATGCTCCGGAGTTTGGGCTGGAGAATACGGCGAGCGCGATTCTGCGGCTGACGCAGGCGAATTCGCTGGTGTACAACGGGATTTCGGGGTTCAAGGTGGACCTGAGCGCGACGAGTGCGTTGGGGCTGATGGCTTCGAAGACGGGGAACGCGGCGACCGATAGCGGGAACCTGGTGGATGCGCTGGGGACGATCTTTATGCATGGGCAGATGCCGGCGAATATGCGGACGGCGATTGTGAATCATGTGATGACGCTGAAGGATCCGGCGCAGCGGGTGAGAGTGGCGACTTACCTGGTGATTACGAGTTCGCAGTACAAGGTAGAGCACTAGAGGCAGTGTGAGGCAGTGTGAGGCAGTGAAGGCGACGGCAAATACAGGGGTTCTTCGCTTCGCTCAGAATGACGTGCTTGCTTTCTGGGTGAGGGGATAAGGGAGTGATATGCGGGCGAATCGGCGGAGTTTCATCAAGTATGCGGGATTGGCGGCGGCGGGGAATGCGGCGGGGTTGCGGCCGTTTGGGATGTTGAATGCGCTGGCGCAGACGACGGCGAACTATAAGGCGCTGGTGTGCGTGTTTCTGTATGGCGGGAACGACGCCAACAACATGCTGATCCAGAACGATACGACGGGGTATGGGAACTACTCGAAGGTGCGGGGGCCGCTGGCGATTCCGCAGGCGGAGCTGCTGCCGCTGGGATCGAATGGGCTGTATGCGCTGAATCCGAACCTGGCTGATCTTCCGGCGCTGTATGGGGCCGGGAATGTGGCGATGGTCGCGAATGTGGGGACGCTGATTGAGCCGACGACGCGGGCGCAGTACCTGGCGGGTCAGACGGTGCCGACGAATTTGTTTTCGCATACGGACCAGCAACTGGAGTGGCAGAATGCGGCGCAGAGCGGGGCGACAGCTTCCGGGTGGGCGGGGAGGATTGCGGATCTGACGTCGACGGGGTTCAATCCGAATGGGAAGATTCCGATGATTACGTCGGTGGCGGGAGATACGCTGTTCTGCAATGGGTCCAGCAGTACGCCGGTCTCCGTGAGTCCGGGGAACCTGGGTGGGGCGACGTGCAGCGAGGGGACGGCCGAGTGTGCGGCGCAGCAGGCGACGGCGCAGGCGCTGCTGAGCTTCAGCTCCGGGTTGAGCCTGGTGCAGGCGGATAACGCGATTACGGGCAATGCGTATGCTAATGCGAAGACGCTTTCCGATGCGGTGCAGAGCGTGACGCCGCTGAAGACGGTGTTTCGGACGACGGGGGGTGGGCTGGCGTCGCAGTTGAAGCAGATTGCGCAGATTATCCAGGTGCGGGCGGCGCTGGGGGTATCGCGGCAGATCTTCTTCTGTGGCGTGGGGAACTTCGATACGCACTCGAACCAACTGGCATTGCAGGGGAATCTGCTGGCGCAGATCAGTCCGGCGCTGGCGGACTTCTATGCCTCGACGCAGGAGCTTGGGGTGCAGAACAATGTGACGACCTTTACGATGTCGGACTTCAGCCGGACGTTCCAGCCGAATTCGAATACGGGGACGGACCATGCGTGGGGGTCGCACCATATGGTCATGGGTGGGGCGGTGAAGGGCGGGACGATGTATGGGACGTTTCCGACGCTGGCACTGGGTGGACCGGACGATTCGGGGTCCAATGGGCGGTGGGTGCCGACGACGGGAAGCGTGCAGTATGCGGCGACGCTGGCGAGCTGGTTTGGGGTGAGTACAGCGCAGATGAGCACGATCTTTCCGAATATTGGGAGCTTCAAGTCGGCTAATCTGGGGTTCGTGTAGGTTCCCCCCCCGGGGGGTATAGTGTGCAAAGTATTCAGAATAGAAGATTTAGGCTTGTATCTACCTTGGTAACCAGTGTGGTCACCGCGGAATGTTACTTCGTAGGTAACGAGTTCCTTGTGGATTGGGAGTCGGCGCGCTGGAAGGTGGACTGGCCGGCGGCGATGAAGGATTGGTAGCCGGTGGGGTCGAGAAAGACGCGGGGGCCTTCGGTGGGGAGGCGCTGGAGCTTCGCGGCGAGGTTGAAGTAGGAGCCGTGGGCTCCGAGGAAGATGTCGCAGGGGAGGGTGTGGAGGGTGGCGAAGGTGCGGGTGAAGTCGGCGGCGATGCCGGGTAGGACTCGCGGTGGGCGGGGGTGGAGACGAAGTGGAACTCCGACCAGAAGGAGATGCCGCCGACGATGACGACGTTGCGGAACTGGGTGGCGGGGTCGCCGGGGAGGTGGACGGGGAAGGTCCAGGTGGTGGTGCCGCGGGTATGGCCGGCGGTCCTGTGGGCGGTGAGGGTGACGGGACCGAGGACGACGGTGTCGCCGTCATGGAGGATGCGGTCTACGTGGGCGGGAGAGTAGCGCGGGACGTTGGGTGAGGGGGCGAGGAAGTCGGTGCGGGCGCCGGTTTCGACGACGCTGACGTCGCCGTCCATGACCATGTTTCTGGCGTGGGTTTCACGCAGGACCTGGGCGATGCCGGCGGCGTGATCGAAGTGGGCCTGGCTGTTGAGGAGGATTCTGGTGTCGGCCCATTTGAAGCCGAGACGCTCCACGCCGGCGCGGATCTGGGCGGGGGAGGAGGCGAGGTTGGCGTTGATGAGGATGTTGCCGCGGGGCGTGGTGATGAGGTAGCTGGCGAGGTCCTGGGAGCCGACGTAGAAGAGATTGTCAGCGATCTGGAAGGGTGGGATGGGGGTGGTCCACTCGGGGTGGTCGTCAGCTTGGGCGTGAGCTGAGGCGAGGAGGAAGAGGCAGAGGAACGAGATGCGGCGCATGAATTCTGATGGTACGACGAGAGACTGCACTCAGGCGGAGGCGGGAGGGTGGCCCCAGTGGTTCGAGTGAATGGGGGCGGCCTGGCTCCAGTCGATGTGATTGCGGGGGATGGGGGTCCAGGGTGGGCTGAGGGCGCGGCGCATGGCGGTGATGGGATTGAGGGCGTAGAGGAAGGCGTAGGTGAATGAAGTGTGGTGGTCGTGCTGGCGGGTCACGCTGAAGACGAGGAACGCGAGGAAGGCGAGGATGAGGATTCTCTGGGTGGACCGGATGGGGGCGGACTGGAGGAAGGCGTGAGCGCGGTCGAGTTGGTCCTGGGTCCAGATATCGGTGCGGACGCCCTTGGTGAAGAGGGAGGAATAGCGCCAACTGAGGACGAAGCCGAGGATGAAGGGGACGAAGACGGTGAGGAGTTCGGAGCGGGCTACCCAGAGGGCGTGGAGGATGGGGGTGTCGCCGGGAGAGGAGGGGAAGGGCAGGAAGGAGAGGGGGTAGGCGAGGACCATGAGGGCGCAGCCGGCGGCGGCAATTTGAGCGGTGGCGAGGGGGGTGGCGGGTCTGAGGGTCATGGGCGGCCGCAGGTGTGCTAAGGACAGGATACGCCTTCCGGCCCGATGGGAGAGTAGCAAGTTCGATGGCGGTTGGCTGCGCCGATGCCCGCCTAAGGCACGATTAGTTTGTACCGAAGATGGGGCACATGGGTCGTTGCGATGGTTTCTTAGCGGGCGAGGAGGAAGACGCCGACGGCGACGAAGAGGACGGCGAGCCAGCGGCGGCTGTCGACATCTTCATGGAGGAAGAGGCGGGCGGCGACGGCGTTGCCGACGTAGTTGAAGCTGGCGATGCCGGGGGCGGCGAGGGAGAGATCGACCCTGGAAAGGGTGAAGAGCATGGCGAAGAAGTTGAAGGCCATGCAGAGAGCCCCGACGAGGAAGGTGGGGTTGGAGACGACGGTGCGGATGGTGCCGGAGAGGCCGTGGGCGGCGCGGATGAGGTCGAGATCGCCGATCTGGCGCATGGCGGCGGCGATGAGGACTTCTCCGGCGATGGCGAGGGCTGCGACGAAGGCGATGCAGGTCCAGGCGATGAGGGGTGGGGTGGAGGCATGGAGGCTGGCTGGCATCAGATGGCGACCCCGGGCGGGGTGGTGACGGGATCCTGTTTGAGATCGGTGCGGGCGGGGCGATTGGCGACGAAGCCGACGGCGGAGGTGAGGAGGAGGATGCCGAGCCAGCGGGACCAGGAGAGGGTCTCATGCAGCATGAAGCGGCTGATGAGGGCGATGACGACGTTGCCGAAGGCGGTGGCGGGCATGACGAAGGTGAGATCGGCCCAGGAGAGGGCGGTCATGTACGAGGCGAAGAAGCCGATGAGGAGGACGATTCCGAGGACGATGTTGAGATTGGCGAGGGCGTGGAAGAGGAGGGGGAGGTGGTGGAGGTCGACCTGGCCGACCTGGGCCATGCCGCGGGAGAGGAGGGCGTCACCGAAGGAGGCGGTGAGGACGACGGCGAGGAGGGTGGCGTATTGGGTGGGGGTGAGCTTGTGGGTCATGATGGGTCGTTCTGAGTTGCTCGTTCTTTGTTGTGAGTAAGAGCGAAAGCAAGAACAATGGCAAAGAAGGAAGCAGAGTCCTACGGGATGAGAACCAAAGAGCAAGAGCAAAGGAACAACTAAGGCAACAGCAACGACAAAGGGCAATACAGGGGTTCTTCGCTTCGCTCAAAATGACGTGATGTTGAGGTGCATGAAGCCTGATTGGAAAAACAAAGGCCAGCACGTTGGTCGCGTGCTGGCCGTGTGACCTGATGATGGGTTAGGCGTTCATGCTGACGGATTCTTGTTGCTTGAGGGCGTTTTCTTCCTTCATCTTGCGGCTGGCCTTATTGCGTTGCGAGCGGAGCTTCATGAAGGACTTGGCTTCGACGTAGAGGCGGGGGACGTCGCGGTTGACGATGGCCTTCCAGACGACGCGGAAGGCGGCCTTGGGGCGGAAGTAGTATTCATCGTAGAACTTATGGACCATCTCCATGACGTACTCGACGGGTAGGCCGGGGTACTCGATGTGGGCCATCTGGTGGCCGGCGTCGTCGTCCATCTTGTGGTTGGTGATGAAGCCGTTCTTCTCGGCGAAGTCGTAGAACTCGGTTCCGGGGTAGGCGTGGGCGATGGAGACCTGGATGGTCTCGCAGTCGAGGGATTTGGCGAAGTCGATGGTGTTGCGGATGGACTGCTTGGTCTCACCGGGGAGGCCGAGGATGAAGTCGGCGTGGATGATGAGACCGAGGTCGTGGCAGTCCTTGACGAACTCGCGTGCGCGCTCGACGGTGGCGCCTTTTTTAATGTTCTTGAGGATCTGGGGGTCGCCGGATTCGAAGCCGACGATGAGCAGGCGGCAGCCGGCTTCCTTCATGGCCTTGAGGGTTTCGCGGTGGGTGGTGACGCGCGAGGTGCAGGACCAGGTCAGGCCGAGGGGCTTGAGCTTGGCGCAGAGCTCAATGGTGCGCTCCTTCTGGATGTTGAAGGTGTCGTCGTCGAAGAAGAATTCCTTGACATGGGGGAAAAGCTTTTTGGCGTTGGCCATTTCGGCGGCGACGTCATCTGTGGAGCGCTTGCGCCAGGCGTGGCCGGAGAGGGTCTGGGGCCAGAGGCAGAAGGTGCATTGGGCGGGGCAGCCGCGGGTGCTGTAGAGGGAGACGTATGGGTGGAGGAGGAAGGGGACGTTGTACTTGGTGACGTCCATGTCGCGGGCGTAGATCTCGGTGGCCCAGGGCATGTCGGGCTTGTCGAGCTTTTCGACCTGCGGGCGGTCGGGGTTGTGGATGTGGCTGCCGTCTTCGGCGCGGTAGCTGATGCCGAGGATTTCGTTGAGCGGCTTGAAGTTGGCGAATTCGACGACGGTGAAGTCGAATTCGCGGCGGCAGACGAAGTCGATGGCGGAGCACTCGTTGAGGGCGCGGTCCGGGTCCGTGGTGACCGGGGGGCCGACGAAGGTGATCTTGATGGAGGGATTGGCAGCCTTGATGGCCTGTGCGAGGGCGTGGTCGCCGGCCCAGCCGACGGTGGAGGTGAAGAGGACGAGGAACTCGTAGCCCTTGGCGATCTCAATGGTCTCATCCGCGGAGACGTGGTGGGGCGGAGCGTCGAGGAGGCGTGAGCCTTCCAGGAGGCCGGCGGGGTAGGCGAGCCAGACGGGATACCAGTACGACTCGATCTCACGGACAGCGGGCCAGCGGGAACTTGCGCCGCCGTCAAAGTTCTCGAAGGAAGGGGGGTTGAGCAGGAGGGTCTTCAGAGGCTTGTTCATCATCGACTATTTTACCATTCGGTTACGGTTTGGTTGCCTGCAGATGCAGACAAGGTGATGCTGGAATTGGTGCGGGATGAAAGTGGGCCAGGCTTAGCGTTTCGCCTTGAGGGCGGGGCCGGGCATGGGGGTTTGTTCAAGGAGAGCTTTGCGGAGCCATTGTTCCAGCAGGCCGGTCTGGCGGAGGAGGTTGATCTCCGCCTGACGAAGCTGGAAGTTGGAGTCCACGACGGCGAGGTATTTTTCGCGTTCGGCGATGCGCTGGTTCTGCTCGTCCTTGGGGGTCATGAGGGGGCCCGGTCCGGAGGTGGCGGACTGGAGCTGGACGAGGAGGACTTCGAGCTGCTGCTGGGCCAGCTGCTGCTCGAGGAGCGCGATCTCGGTGCGGGCGCGGAGCTCGGCGGTGGCGTTGCGGAGTTTGAGCTGGCCGTCGAGGGCCTGGTCGCGGATGTAGTCGGCATCATGCAGGGCGTGGGAGGCTTCGGCGGCGGACTCTTCGGCTTTGGATTTTTTGTTGCGGTCGTACAGGGGGATGGTGAGCTGGATGCCAATTTCGGCGTTGTTGGACGGGATGCTGGTGCAGGAACCGTTGACGAAGTGGCAGTAGTAGGAGTTGTAGTTGTTGAAGTTGGTGGCGAAGCGGTCGTACTGGGCTCCGAAGCCGATTTGCGGGCGGTAGAGGGCGCGGGCGTCGCCGAAGGCCTGCTCCTGCTTGGAGCGGGCGTTGGCGTAAGCGGCGGCTACGCCGGGGGCGAGGGTGTTCGCGGTAGAGAGAGAGATGGAATCCAGGGGAGGCTCCGGAAAGCCGTCCGGGGCGACATGGAGGCCGTCCGGAGGGAGGCCCATGAGGCGGGCGAGGTGGGTGCGGTCGGCGAGGAGCTCATCGTCAGCGCGGAGGTTGGCGAGGCGGATGTTTGCGGCGGAGAGCTTGACGGTGGTGAGGTCAATGGGCGCGTCCTGGCCGGCGTCCAGACGCTCCTGCACGATGGTGACGAGGCGGGATGCGTATTCAGACTCCTGAGTGAGGGCGTCCTTGCGCTTTTGATCGCGGTCCAGCGAGATGTAGGTAATGGCGGTGTCTTCCGCGACGGCCTGACGTACGTCCAGCAGGGCGAGATTGGCGGCGGTGATGCCGACGCGCGCGGCGCGGATGTAGTCCATCTGCGAGAAGTTGAAGACGAGGGACTGGGCGGTGAAGTTGAAGAGCGTGGGCTGGCCGACGGGGAAGCCGAAGGTGGCGCCGAGGCCGGAGCCGCCCGCTACGACTGGGATGAAGACGTCCTTGGTCTGCGAGAGCTGGGCGCGGGCTTTGCGCACGTCAGCTTCCGCGGTCAGGACGCGGGGGCTGTTCTTGAGGGCGAGATCGACGGCGGTGGTGAGGGAGATCTGCGCGTGGGCGTTCGCGGAGGCGAGGGCAGCGACGATGGCGAAGAGTTTGAGGACGGGCCGGGACATGCTTAGGGGACCTGCCTGACAGCGAGTCCGTCGGTGAGGTCCTGACCGGGAGCGGTGGCGTTGAGGACAACGGCATCGCCGTCCTTGAGGCCGCTGAGGATTTCGACGTCGGTCAGGCTGAGGATGCCGGCCTGGACGGGGGTACGCTGCAGCTTGCCATCTACGATGCGGTAGACGAAGTCACTGACGCCCTCCGTGTGGAGCGCCTCGCGAGGGACGCTGAGGACGCTGTTGCGGGCGGAGGTGGTGACGGTAACGGTGACGTTGGAGTTCGGCGGGAGGTCGCCTTTGGCGTCGTCGACGGAGATAAGGGCTTCCCCGACGCTGCGGGTGCCGTACGGGATGACGGTGGTGGGGGCGCGGGAGATGTGGCCGTGCCAGGTCTGATCGCGCTTGGCATCCCAGACGATTTTGACGGGCTGTCCGGGGGTGAGCTTGCCGATTTCGGGCTCGTCAAAGTAAGCGCGGATCTGGATGCGGTTGAGATCGGCTACGTCCATGAGGTCGTCGCCATCGCGGACAAAGTCATACGGCGAGATGGGGATGGAGTAGACGGTGCCGGCGATGGGGGAGCGGATGTCAATGGCGGAGAGGCCGCTCTGGGCGGCGGCGATGGAGGCGCGGGCGTCGTTGACGCGGGCGGTCTGGTTCGCGATATCGCGAGGCGAGTAACGAACGCCGAGGTGGGACTTGGCGTTATCGAGCGAGGCGGTGGCGTTCTGGAGGCGCTGCTGCTTCGAAGCGACCTCCGCGGCGGAGGCTGCGCCCTTGGCCTGCAGGGCCTGCACGGCGGCGAGATCGGAGGCGGCGTGATCGCGCTCAAGCTGCGCGGAGGCTACGTCCTGACGAAAACGGGTGAGTTCTTCCGTGGAGCCGCCGCCCTGGATATCGGCGAGGCCTGCTTCCGCGGCGGAGAGGCTGGACTGAGCGCCGGCGAGGCGGGCCTTGGCGTCGGAGTCTCGCAGGCTGACGAGGAGGGTGCCGGGCTGGACGTGCTGATTGACGTCGACGTACACCTTGGCGACGATGCCGGGGCCGGGTGCGTGGGCCTGGAAGGCGGCCCCATCGACGGGTTCGACTTTGCCGTTGGTGGAGACGGTGCTGAGCAGATCCTGGTGCGAGACGCGGGCGACGCGAACCTCTACGGCGCTATGTCCGAGGACACGCACGGCGAAGTACAGGCCGACGAGCAGGATGATCGCCGCGACAGACAGAAGGATAGGTTTGCTTCGGTTTTGCTCAGCTTTGGCCATTGCGTTGGAATCTCAGTATATAAGACGTGAAGTTGCCTCAAACGAAGCAGCTTTATGTTGTGAGGATGATGCACTAGTGTACGGCTGGATACCGGTTGGGGATGGGACGAGATCGATCAATTCGAGTTCGATGCCGCCGAAGCGGGGGTGTTTGTTTTCGCGGAGGCGATAGACGAGATCGACCGAGGAGCCGTGGGTCAAGTTGAAGGCGGTGATGCGGGTGGGCCAGTCGGGCGCGGCGGTGCGGCTCCAGCCCATGGCGCTGAGAGGCGGGAGGGTGGGTGAGGGGTTGGGTGGGGTGAGCGGGATGCAGACGTGGCGGTCCTTGATGATGCGGATGGGGCCACTGATGAGGAGGCCCCGGGTGAGGAAGACGGGTTCGGGATTGTCCATGCCAAAGGGGGCGCAGCGGTCGAGCCAGGGGAAGAGCTCGGGGGTGAGTTCGGAGGGGAGCAGCTCAAGGTCACAGTCGACTTTGGGGCTGAGCATGTGGTCGGTGATGTTGGCGGCGGAGTGCTGCTTCATGCGGTCGCGGAGGAGTGGGACGTCTGCGCTGAGGAGGGAGAAGCCGACGGCGTGGGCGTGGCCGCCGAAGCGGGTGAAGAGGCCTTTCGCGTGGACGGCGGTGAGGGCGTCGAGGAGGTGGAAGCCTTCAATGGAGCGGCCGGAGCCGTGGGCGTCGCCGTCCGCTTCCGTAAGGATGATGGCGGGACGGCGGGTGCGGTCCACGACGCGGGAGGCGAGGATGCCGAGGACGCCGCGGTGCCATTCGGGGTGGCCGAGGACGATGCATTCGGCGGGGTAAGCGCCGGTGGAGGTGCGGAGGGTGAGGAGCTGGAGCTCGATGGCTTCGAGGGCGGCGGCTTCGCTGGCGCGGCGATCCTGGTTGAGGGTGTCGAGCTTTTCCGCGAGGGTGCGGGCGTGGGCGGGGTCGCGGGTGAGGAAGAGCTCGACGACGTCACTGGCGACGTCCATGCGACCGGCGGCGTTGATGCGCGGGGCGAGGCGGAAACCGACTTCGTGGGCGGTGGGGGGGCGGTCGAGGGGGATCTCGGAGACCTGCATGAGGGCGCGGAGGCCGGGCTGGATGGGGTTGGCGAGCTCGCGCAGGCCGAGGGCGACGATGGCCCGATTTTCACCGGTGAGGGGGACGGAATCAGCGACGGTGGCGATGGCGACAAGCTTGAGGAAGGATGGGATGAGGCGGTCTAACTGAGGGTGAGTGCGGTTATTGTTGCGGAGCAGGGCGTGGGCGAGCTTGAAGGCGACGCCTGCGCCGCATAGGCTTTTGTTGGGGTAAGGGCAGCTGGGCTGGGCGGGGTTGATGACGGCGAGGGCTTCGGGGATGCCGCGGCCATCCGGGAGGTGATGGTCGGTGACGATGAGGTCCAGGCCGAGGGCGAGGGCTTCGGCAGCGGCGGCAAAGGCGCGGATGCCGGTATCGACGGAGATGACGAGGCGGATGCCGGAGTCCGCGGCGAGGCCGAGGATGTTGTTCTGGATGCCGTAGCCTTCGCGAAGGCGGTGGGGGACGTGGTAGGTGACCTGGGCGGGCTGCGTGGGGGAGGCGATGCGTTCGATGGCGGTCTTGAGGAGGACAGTGGCGACGGTGCCGTCGACGTCGTAGTCGCCGTAGATGAGGATCTTCTGGCCGGTGCTGACGGCGTGCTCGATGCGGGCGACGGCGGCGGTCACGCCGAGGAGGAGGGCGGGGTCCAGGAGGTCGGCGAGGGAGGGGGAGAGAAAATGCTGGGCGGCACCCGGTGTGGTGAGGCCACGGGAGTTGAGGAGGCGGGCTACCGGGGGTGGGCAGGGAAGGGAAGAGGCTAGGGTTTCGGCGGATTTGGGGTCCGGGGTGCGGACAACCCACTGTGCGGGCAGGCGATCCGGGGAGGGTTCGGCGGGGCCGTGCTGGTCTTGCTCCGGCAAGGGCGGCTACTCGTCGCGGTCGTCGACGACCATGCCACCGAGGTCGGTTGCGGCTTCCATGAGGTCCTGGAAGCGGTCGTACCAGTCGGTGGAGGTCTCAAAGAGGAACATGACGCCCTGATGGGCGAAGCCGAGCTGGAGGTAGCCGGTTTTGCCGACGTGCTTGATGAGGCCTTCGGCATCTTCGAGGTCAAGCTCTTCCTGCTCGCCGCGGGTGGAGGTGGGGAAGGTGGACTCGCGAAGCTGCTCGAGGAGCAGGGCGACGTCGGTCTTTTCGAGGATGACCTCGCTCATGGTGATGAAGGCGGCGCCGGCGGCCTTGGCGTGTTCGACGAAGTCTTTCCAGCCGTCCGCGTCTTCCTCTTCAAAGAGGACGGTGGGGACCTCTTCGGTGACGTAGCCGGGGAGGCGGCGGAGGCCGTGGCCGGCGATGAAGGCCACCATATCGTCTTTGAGCGAAACCAGATTATCGAGTTGCATCGTGCTCTATTGTCGCAGAAAACGCGGGATGGGGAGGTGCGATTTGGCGGGCGGCGAGTGCTGCGGATCGGGTGCTATACTTGCTGCCTAAGCCCATGATTTTTTCCAAGGACTACGTAGGATATTTGGCTCGGCAGACCGTGAAACAACTGGTCGAGCAGAAGATGATTCATACCGATAAGCCCGCTGCTTTGTACGAGCGGGTAACGAACGGGCTGATCGAAGAGCTGGCGTTGGAGGACCGTATCAACGACGAGGTCCGTGTGATCCTGGAGGCATTTCAGGAGGACATGCGCAAGAGCGGCGCGAGCTATCCGGAGATGTTCAAAAAGGTGAAGAATGAGCTCGCCCGAAAGTACAAGGCGGTGCTATGAGGATTACTGCGGATAAGCTGAACAAGCTGGCGCACACGGTGGCGGATACGCTGGCCGAGGTGCCGGAGTGCGACTTTCTCGAGGATCGGAACACGATCCGGCAGGAGGCCCGGAAGGCGCTGACGAAGCTGCTGACGGACGAGATGAAGCTGGACGCCGGGGCGCGGCAGAAGATTGCGTCGCAGCGGAAGATCATCGTGGAGGGGTCGCAGGAGTGGGACATTCTCTATCGGAAGTATTACAACGATGAGGTTAAGAAGCTGGGGCTTTAACTTCCCCCCTTACCTCCCAGCGGATACGTGCCAAATATTCATTTGAAACGGGTTAGGCTTGTATCTCCTCAGGCGTAACCCTGTAAAACACTGTTTCTATTGGCTCACCTGCGTAAAATATTCATTCCTAAAGGGATCATGGCGCACGGCTAAGGGACGTGCCGGAAACTTTCCTTCTCCATTCAACGGGGGAGTTTGGGCGCGGTTTCGACACCTCAACCTGCGGTACATGCGGCTCTTCTACCAGGCCTTTCCAATTCGTGACGCAATGCGTCATGAATTGAGCTGGACCCACCACCGAACTCTGCTCAAGATCGACAGCGTAGCGGCACGCTCCTGGTATATGGAAGAGGCCGCCACGCAGGGCTGGACGACCCGTGCGCTCGAGAGGCAGATCAGCACCCTCTACTATGAGCGCTTGCTAGCCACGTCGGACCGGCCGGCCGTCGAGCGAGAGGCCATTACAAACTTGGCCGCGGCTTCGCCTTCGTGGGTAGGCAATACAGGCTCACCACTGAGACAAGGACTTTTACGTCGATCTCGTGTTCTACAACTTCCTTTTGAAGTGCTTCGTGCTATTCGATCTCAAGGCTGGGGAACTGACGCATCAGGACATAGGCCAGATGGACGTGTACGTCCGCATGATGGACGACCTCAAGCGAGGCTCGGACGACAATCCGACTGTGGGATCATCCTGTGTGCTCAGAAAGATGCCTCCGTGATCCGATACTCTGTCCTTCACGAGAGCGAACAGATGTTTGCGAGCCGGTACAGGCTGGTTCTGCCTTCAGAGGAGGAACTAAGGGCAGAGCTGGAGCGGGACCGTACCCAGCTTCGAGAACGACAGCCGACGATTGAAACAGAGGACGGCTGAACTCAATACAAAAATACTGGGGGCAGCACTTGAGCCGCTATACAAGGTCAAAGTCGTACCTGACCCCCGACCCTCTGCGATAAGCTCATAAGGGTGTCTCGGTTTATGAGTGCATTGGCCTGTTAGCGCCTATTGAGATATCGCGGCAGCAGGATCAGAAAACACGAGCTGACTTGTAAGAGCTATTACTGCATAAAACTGAGACGCGAGCTCTTCAATCACTTCAAGACTTCCAGCATGGTCGAAAGCTCTTTGCTGATCCTCACGTACCAGCTTCGTGAGCCCCCGCACGCATATTCGGCGCCCTTTGGTTCGCGAACGCGCCTACTGACACTGCAAACTTCACGTTCATTGCGTTTCGTCAATTCTCTGCAAGAGTCTAAGCATGGAGCGACCGGACCGTAGCTAACGGCCCAAGTAGCCAACGGCAAAATTCGCTGCTTCTAGAAAGCGACTTGTAACTTCTTCTTTCTGAGATGGGTCCGCAGCTGCGAGGAGCCTCTCCTTTATGTGAGTTGATGGCCATTTTAAATACTGAGAAACGTATCGAAGATTCCAGATTGCGATGTGCGTGAAAACAAATGCCGTCTAGCACACCTGCTAACGATGTTCTCTGTTCAGGGCTCAGGTGGTTCTCAGGACACAACGCCTCGTAAACTCTTTTCATCTTGGCTTCAAGTATCGGCAACCTAACTTCATCAGGAATCCGTGTGTACCCCCCCTCCGTAGGCGCGATCTTTTCCCATAGATGGCTGCGTTCTGCGGAGAACTCCTTGGAGCGCAAAAGCGCATCTTCTGCGAGATCCAGTTCTCCGACCGTGTAAGCATAGGCGCCAAGCTCGCGGAACAGGGATGGATCCCTCGAAGGAAATGTCGCCGCAAGCTGCATGACCCGAAGCGCCTGTAGATCGCTAGTTTGACTTACGTAGATTGCTGCCAGCTGTGGAAACAGATGGCCGGACACCATCTCCTGCTCCGTCACGCCTGCGACCATTCCGTAACAGTATAAGCCCGTATCGTTCCCGCGAGGGAAGCCAGACCGTGAGGCCTGACCATAGCGGTGCGGGCAAAGGAGGAGAGAGCAAGCGAATGCCACTCAGTAATAGAGCGGATACGGACCCTGTGTCCGGCGCGAAAGCGAGCCCGCTTCTCTCTGATCTTCTTCACGAGAGAACATGACTAAGCGGCATAGGGATGCAAAGCAGATGAAGGCGAAGCAATTCGCTGGTGCAGCGTCCGACCTTCCAAGTCACTGGCGCGAGATTGATTGGCCCACGGTTACGGGAGAGGTTCAGGCCCGAAAAGCCGTCGAAGCGATTCTCCTCACACTCAACGCTGAAAGCCCATGCACCATCTGGGAACCGTGACGTTTGGCGGTCTCTGTGACAGATACATCGCGGAAGAGTTGCCGGAACGCTATTCAACTCGGAAGTCGTATCCGTCGAACATCAACCAGCACATCAAGCTAGGTTGGGGAGATTACCTCAACGGGAAGGTAGTCACAATGGTGCTCAAGCCCTTGAGGGCGAGCGCCTAAACTGACCATTTTTCTTATTGGGAGAAACGGGAGTGAATCTGATTTTCTGATTCTCTCTAAATCATTGATTTGATTGGTTGCGGGGGCAGGATTTGAACCTGCGACCTTTGGGTTATGAGTGGCAGTAGAAACGTAGTTTCAACGAGTTACAAGGCCCGATCGGGAGCCTAAAGTAGCCGTAAGTTGTTGAAAATAGGAAGAGGGAGTTTTTACGTCGGGTTGAAACCGGGTTGAAAAACCAACGACCTTTGGATTTCCAACCCGGCGAGAATAACTTTGACGATACCTTTTCCATACCTGAACGAGACCTTATCATTGGGCGTAGAGGTGATTTGAATGTCGGCTACCCCTGCCTTTGCGAGCGCCGACCCGGCCCTCTTCAATCCGCAGTCCGGTCGACTCGATGCCTCGCGTATTGCGAGCGATATCTAACTGCCGGTCTCACGATTGCTGTGGCTATCGGCAAGAAGGCTCCGAGCGTTCGCAAGCATCCTGCAGCCGGAACTCCGCCAGGTTTACCGGATCTCGGTGGCAATCGAGGAACTCTACGCTGCCACCAAGAATAGCGCCCGCATCTTCCTGAATGCTCCGAACCGACATCTTGAGAACCAAGCCCCTGTCGAGTTCATCGAGAAGAGCGACCTCAAGCCCCTCGAAGGTCTCGTCGAAGCGATGAGTGCGAGATAGCCTGTATAGGGAGTTCCTGCATTGCACTCCTCCGAACGCTTATGACCACTGATGGGCAGCTCAGAGGCGCGCCGCGGAACCCTGATTTTGCCTTACTCGAACTGCGCTATGTCACGCGTCGTGGGTCTCACGATTGACACTCTGTAAGTCGAACTCGGCACGTCATTCGACGAGCTGACGAGCCTCACTCCATCGCGATTGATTGTGAACGCCGCTGGAGAAGAAAACCCTCAGCGACTCGACACCGCATGTTCGTTCAACATATTGGCGGTCAATGTGCCGCGCGGCTCATTCTTAAGGTTTCTGTCTCGACATCTTCGTAGATTCGCTCGTAGTCGGAGAGCGGCTTTCGATACTTGACAACAGCGGACGGATTACGGGCCAGCTGCAGGCAGTGATTCCGCAGCCCTACCGTAGTAAACTCTTCCCGCTGTGAAGCCGAATTAGCAAACAAAGCAGAGCGGTTAGTCCGCAGAATTCGGCTAGCACTCCGTGTTCTCTTGTGGGCGGGAATGTAGCGGCACACCTAGTGAACCCGTCTTACATGTCATAGATCATCGCGGCCACCGATGATCCGCGTCCGCGCGCGGACATCCAGCGTCTATGTCTGTCACTACGGCGCGCAGAACGGCGACCCCACCGCGGCGTCCCGCGGATCATCCTCCCATGCAGGAGTTTTGTCCCTTAGGAGAGTTATTCCGTTGACCTGCCTATACCCGTGCTGTAACCTGTCGGTATTTTCTTCGTCATTTCGGCCCCGAAAAAGAGCTTTATCACGGGAGTCTCCATGAAGTCACGCAAGGCGTGTTGTTCCTTGGTCGTCGTAGGCTTCCTTACACTTCTTAGCCCAATCCTCGGGCAGGGCAACGACCAGTGGGGAATGTTGACTCAGCAGGCAACGATCTTAGCCGGTCAAGGCCGGTTTGCGGATGCCATGCCTCTCGCTCGACAGGCGCTGGCCTTTGCCCAGACGAACTATAGCGACAAGAGCCTGCAGTACGCGCTCAGTCTAAACGCGATCGGCTACATCGAGATGGCCACAGGCGACTTGGCGTCGGCGCAACCGGACCTTGAGCGGGCCGTCGCGCTCGTGACCGCTGCCGTCGGGCCATCGGGTATACAGGCCATAACTCCGCTTGCTAACCTCGGCGGCCTTTATGTCCAGCAGGCACAACGACAGTCGATGAATCCGCCGGTGGTGAAGGCTCTGCTTGCCAAAGCGGAGATGGAAATGCGCCAGGTGCTTAGCATCGCGGAGAAGAACTTCACAGGTACAGACCTCAACCTAGCCAGTCCGATTCAGGCGCTTGCTCAGGTCTTATCCATGGAGCAGAGCTTCCCTGAAGCGATCCAATTAGAGACGCGTCTTCTCACCATCGAACGCGCGAACCTGCCCCCGGATAGCCAACAGACCGTGAGGACCAGGGCCGACCTTGCCTCCGCCATCCTCGCGTCGGGAGACACGAAGACTGCTCTGGCGCAGTTCCAGGCCATATTGCCAGACGCGAAGCGAATCCTGCCGAACGATCCTTTCACGGATTCGATTCAGGACATCATCAACCAACTGGCACCCGGTACGGCGTCTCTCCCGGCGAAGTAGAGTCTTCGGGCGCGCTCGTGGCTGCCCTTCAATAGTCGATGCTATGACGTGAGGTTCTTACAGGGGTCGTCGCCCTGACAGGATGATGATGAAAAGGGCTCTGCTTATTCTTGTGCTCGTTCTCTCTGCCCACCCTCTGAGCAGCCAGCCTGGTGAGTTCGGTTGGACGTTTCTCTCATTTCAGCAGCGAATTACTTCACTCAACTTCGACGCGAAGCCGGATTCGCCCGAGGATCAACTCCTCACGAGGATGTCGGCCGATCTCGCGCACATCGGACATTCGTATCGCCGGCAATTTGGCGAGACGGCCGATACCCATGCTCAAATTGTCAAGAATCTGGGCATCCCGTACTCCTCGTCCATGGCCGACGATTTCTCCGCCCTGGGCGACCTTCCGCAGGGTGCGAAGAGGTTGGTGACTCTCGGGCAAGTAGGGGCGGATCTCTCCGCGAAGAATGCAGCAGTGGAAGGTCTGCGGGCGGAAGAAGCCAGTGTCCTTGCGACGGTGGATGTCGTGGTGCGGATCCAACCGCAGGCTGGGCAAAGCCTGCCGGTCAACCTGCAGGTGATGGCGAACGGTTGGCTTCATGAGACGCGACAACCCGCGACCTACATCTTCACCTCGTCCGGCGGCAACTACGAGGCAAAGCTGCCACCGGGACGGTTCTGCCTATGGGTCGCGGGGCCCGGGAACATTCTTTTCGAGCAACCCAGAGATGTCGGGCGCACCGGAGACCACGAGGAGTTTTCAATGTCGCTTGCGGGAGGGATTGGGACATGCGCATTATGAAGATCTTCGATCGTTGGAATGTCTTTGGCGTCGCGGCGGCCGCGCTCTGCACCTGCATCGGAGGCTTTCTCTTACCACCTCCGCTCCGGCAGGATCCAGGCTCCTATCATTTCGCGGTCTTCCTGGTCACTCTGCTGGTCGCCCTCTGGTCGATCCCCGTCACGGTTTGGAGCGCCCGCACCCATCTTCGGCCATGGCTGGGCATCGCCGTCGTCTTATTCGCACTCAGCATCTCCGGATATTTCTTCTATAACCACCTCCTTTCGGAGTGGACCTTTTTCTACCCGCCGGGTACGCCAACGGCCCAGCGTGAGATTGCAGGTGCAACCCTCTCAGACGACGCACGAAAATTGCAGGCGCGGCTTAAATCGTTAGAGCAAGACTATGGCCCAGCCCGTCTCGTGTACCTTGCGGGAGGTGAGTTCTCGGCAATCTGGCCGAACACCGCGGAGCGAGATGGTCGCGAGCAGAAGCTGGAATGGACCTACTTCAGCCTCTGGCTGGTCTTTGCGAGCGTGGTCGTCGGCACTGTCCAGGCAACATTCTGCGTAACCCAGACAGATGGTGAAGGGTCCGCAGACCAATCCGCTCAAACTCGCGACAAAGACCCCGCCACGGCTGCTACCAGCTCGACGGCAGTGGAAAGGGGGGCGTAATGAGACAGTCTCCTCGACGGACTCGATGGATGTGCCTGGTCTTCCTCGCAGCGATCGCGGGTGTGCTGAACGCGCAGCCCGCGGCGCAACAATTCCCGCAGCCTCCAGCCACCAACGCCGTTTTGATGCAGAGTTCCGTCGCCGACCTGATCAAATCTCTGAAGCTTCACAAGCCGAATCCCAACAATCCGATCGAAAAGGACATTGATGCGACCGCGCATAGCCTCCCGATCGGCGATGTACAGATTGCCGGTGTGTGGATCTGTAACGGCTGCGGCGGCGCTTTCTCCCACCCTGATCTAGGCATAGTGCTTGACACGGCGCAGCTCGACTTTGTCAGTACCCACGCTCACGTGGAAAGTCCGCATGTGATGCTTGTCTTTGCAGTAGCGCACGAGGTGGCTCACCAAGTCCAATATGCGAAATATGGCAGAGGCCTGATGCTGCTCCCGGAAGAAGACCGCCGCTACTATGAAGCGCAGGCCGATGTGCTGGCGGGCATCTGGCTTTACCAGGATGCAGGGGTCCTTCCGGTCGCACTGGCGGCGGACAACCATACCGTTTCTGAGGCCCTCCACGCCGTCTACAACCTTGGCGTTGAGCAATACGCGCTCGCCAGCCATCCCAGCAAGGAAGCTCGCGCCTTCGCAACCCGCACAGGGTTCCAGATTGGCCTCACACGCCGTCCAATCTTAGGAGATGCTTTCCAGAATGCAGCCAACTCTGCCGTCACTCTGCGGCAGAACGGCATGAAGCCGGGAGAGTCAGATCTGGATTTCAGCCTGCGCCTCGCTCGTCGCATCACCAGCTTCAATTCTGTTGCCGCACTCGATCTTGTCCGTGTTGTCTCCCAAGACGATCTGGTGTGGGATACCAGCAGCACAAATCCCCAGGTCACCTACCGCCTCACTTATGCCAATCGCGGGGCGAAGGCGCTGCATGTGTCCCTAGAGGCTCTATGCCTCGCGTCCTCAAGGAAAGACAGTGAAGACTTCTTCCAAACGCTGCAGGTCAGTTCGAAGTACCACGACTTCGATATACCGGCCGGCGGACAGACGACCATCACCGGTCAGCTCCGTTGGCTGTCCACCGCAGACAGAATGCCCTCGCTGCGCACGCCGCCCGACGACCTTGGGCTTGTCGAGGTTCATTACGCCGACGGGTCCGATTCCCTCGCGGTTCCCGCGTCCGCCACACCCCTGCGTTATGCGGAGGCATCGGAGCCTCTACCAACCAACGCGGACGGCTACGCCACGAGCTTTACGCAGTTTCTCGAGTGGTCGCTCAGGGGCTACACCACCATCCGGAAAGGTCCCGGATTGTTCTTCTCAGAGACGCGTGTAACGGAATATGGGGCAACGGATGCGGTTCCAGGAGCGATCGAGAGCAAAGTCCAATTTGGCGTTCAGTCGCTGACGGGAATCACTAGTACCCTCCTGCGCACCACGGACGCTCAAATCGCTTCCTCACTCTTTCAGACCACCATCGGCCTCGTTCGGACTGCGCTGCAGGGTACGCTCGTTCCCCATTCGACTGGGGGCTGGACAGAGTACCCTCCCGATGATGCCGATAGTGATTACCGGAGCTTCTCCTTCCGTTCCTCGCCCTACACGGTCCGGGTCCAGTTGATCCGCCAGCAGGAGGGTGGCGGCCAGGGCACCGCGCCCGCGACCTACTATTACGTGAAGGTCGAGTGGATGGGGCTTCGCAAGCCGGGTTGAATGATTCCCCGACGGATTGGGCACAACATAGACACCTGACAATCTTCGAGCCATTTCCCCTGTCTGCAGCCAGCAGTTCAGTTTCAATCGCTTTCGACGCGCCGGCTTTCAAGAGCTGAAAAGATTCAGAACCTTGGGTTTACGACTCGAACCCAAATCCCGGGAACCGCGCTAACTGCGATTTTGTGCCCACATTGGGTCTGATCGGCGTTTGAGGTGGGATACACTGTTGCGGCTCCTCAATCAAGCGATGGGAATGCTACCAGAACCTCAACGGTGGCCTGCTCACCACTCCTCGGGGATTCACGAACGTGTAAAGCGGCGTAGACCATCGATGAGCAAACGCTACAGTGTGCTTCATATTGCTGATCCCCACTTCAGCAGGTGTCACTTCACCGGAGACCCAACCTCTGTTGGTCAACGGCATGCTCAGGAGATTAAAGAAGTCCTGACTTCCAAGGGACGCTACGACCTAGGGCGAAAGTTCGACATCTTGTTGTTGAGCGGAGATTTCACCTGGGCGTCTGGCAGTGACGGGTTCACAGCGGCCATCGCATTCGTCCATGAGTTGTCCACGATCATCAAGAGCCTTGGCACAATCGTTCTCCCCGGCAATCACGACATAGCATTGGGAGACCCTGTGGTCATCGGTAAGCTGTCCCTCCCGACGCCCAAAGAAGAAGCCGAAGCAAACTTTCGCGATTTTCTGAAAGCTCTTGAACCGATTGTGCCACCACCGAACGATCATCTTTCAGTCATTCACAGGGTGCCTCTCGATGAAGGCCTGCCTGGAGTTGTTCTTATCGGGCTCAACTCCTGCAGGGTAGAACGGCGAGACGCGCAAGGCTGGGGTTACGTTGGAGCCGATCAGATCTACAGTGTCGGCACGGCACTCAGAGATTTCCTTGAGCCGGCCTCTGCAAAGCCAAACGATCTGGTGATCGCGGCAATGCATCACAATCCTCTCCCGATCTGGGACTTGGGGCTCGACACCCTAATGAGAGTGCCGGAGGCACGCAAGTTCAGCTTCTTGATGGATGCCGGATCAGTACTAGGTTTCCTCGCCGACATTCGAGTAGGCATTATCTTGCATGGACACACACACATCCTTTCCGAGAAACGAGTGGAGGGGTACGGGCAACAAATGGATTACAAGCGGCCGAAACTGCAATCTATGGTTGTCTTGGGAACTGGCAGTTTGGGGGTTGAAGCGGGCCTCGTGCCAGTGCCGCACCATTTCGGGGTTCTTGAAATCGATTGGAGTAAACTTTCGGGCCAGAGTCCGACTATTACTCGGGTCGACTTCTCTTCTTTTTCAACTCCGCGCAATAGCAAGCGCGCCTGGACCGTTACCCGAAAGATCGTGAACGCATATAATCTTTGGGATCCGTTCGTTGTGAGCGCCGCACTTCAGAAACACGAAGCGGCCGCTGGTACGGCTCAGCGCGACTACCTGGTTTCTCAGTCTTGGTCCGTTCTACGCTTAAGAAAACATCCGTCGGAATGGCCGAATATTATTCGCGATGTCGTCGCTCGTGTTCAACAAATCGATCCTAAGCTAGGTTTTGCGAACATCGTCAACGCTGTTGAAAGCTTGTTCAACGATCCGCCATCTGAGTTCGACATCTCGAACTGGTATTTAGAAGAGTTCTTGATCAGGCGATTAACGAAATGACAGCACATAATAAGGCGAGGCCGCTTTCCGCAATCAGTGATAAAGAGCTGGTTGCTTTGTGCGTGGTTCGCCCCTGTAACGAGAACGCATGGGATGAGTTCATTCTGCGCTTTGAGCAAACGGTGCGCTGGAATATCATTCACGTACTGAAAGTGCCTAGCGCGGAGGTCGCGGATATCGCGCAGGAGTGCTACATTCGAATGTTCGAGGTGTTGCCCCTGTACGATCCCTCGAAGGCTGAAGTGCGTACGTTTCTGTCGCGAGTCTTCACCAATCTAACGATCGACTATATGCGGCACGGGGCGAAATTGCGCTCGGTGACCTCCTCGATCGAAGTTGAGTTGAGCGCCCTTAGGGTTCAGGTCGACGGTGACCCGGAAATGCTTCGGTTAGCTACGGAACGACTGGTCAACGAGATTGATGACAAGACTTTGGCGACGGTCTGTCGCGCTCTCTTGGGAGGCAAGGCCCCAAAAGAGATCAGCATCGAGGCCGGGGTTAACCTTAGCAAAGTTTACGCCAATGCGAGATGGTTCCGCGAGCGCATTCACGAGATCGCGGCCACGCTTCCCAATACATAAAGTTCTCAGCTCGTCGCAAAATTACGCGTCGACCTCCGTATATAGCTTCAAGGACGGAATGTCCTGGGGAGGTCGGAGATGAGACTCAGTGCCTTGAATCAACAACGAACCATCTATTCGACAGGTCGGCGTTGCCGCGCTTTTGCTGAACGGTTCTGTCGGTTTCGTCACTCCCTCGCGACGTTTGCTCCTCGTAAGTATTTGAAAACTCAGGAGCGTAAAAAAAGTCGCCGCTGCGTCAAAAAAGCCTCGGCTCATTCCGTATATAGGAAAGAGCGGGTAAGTTCAGCCGTCAGGAAGATTCTCTGTAAGGAGCACGACGAGAATCTTATGTCCCGCGGTCCACCACTCATCCGTGTTTCAAGAACGAGCCAGGACAAAGGACTCAGAGACACAAACCGCCAGACGCTGATGAATTCACTTTAGGATGTTCGACATGCTTCGAGAAGTTAAGGTTCCTCCTGCAGCAGTGCAGAGCAGCAACTTGAGTTTCGCCCACATGACGCCCCGCGAAATGGCGGGGCATCTTTATGCAATGGATAAGGGCTCAACCATTTCACCCCAAGTCCAAGAACATCTTCAAACATGTGCGTCTTGCCAGGAGGATTGGGACTTCCTGCGCCGGACCGATCCAATTCTGAGACAACATCACGAGAGGACTGTACAACTCGTCATTCAAAGGGTTCTTGATGATGAAGCGTCAGAGGTTGTCGACATTAACGCAGCTGAAGAGCTTGCCGACGAAGAACGTCTGACGTTTGCCGACGAGCTTGAGAGAAAGTTGTCGACTCGCGCTCCTGTTCATCGCGATGAATTGATCCAAGAGATCAAGGATCTCGGAAAGCCGCTCTCCGTCGATCGAATCTTCGAAATCATAGCTTTTGGGCAAGGAATGGCAGAAGAACAGGTTCGCCTTGAAACTGCCGCTTTGCTCGCGCAAGCATTCGAAGATCGCTTCTCTAAAGAAGAAGCACTTGGACAAATCCCAATAGACTCCGTGGACCGGATGATCCATCTTGTCCAATCGAACGACAGAATAGATGCAAGGAACGACGAAAGCGTCGAATTGGCCGAGCCGGATGTCGACCTCTATCCGATGGTCCTGCTTTTCGCTACGCTCCCAAAGACGTTTTCGTTTTCGCCCAGTTTCCTCATCCGGGAACAAGGACACGTTAGCTTCAAACCAGAGCTGTTCTCGCTTTACGACGTAACGCAGCCGGTAGCCCAATTCGAAGCCGTTCAGGTTTGAACAGGGTGGGCGATGAGGCCCCTATATGAAGTTCTCACTGTCAGCACAGGCGGCTGAAGCGGCTGTTGATGCCGCAGTGGAAGTATTACGTCTTCTTTGGCGCGCACCGCTTGCGGACGGGCGCCAAGATGAGATGTTCCACTCCAGCCGCATGCAGGTCTCCGAAGGTCTCATCTCACGGTACCCCTCGATTCCCGGTCCGCTGGCGGAGAGGATTGCGGGCCTTCTTCAATGTGTAGAGGATAAGTACCCCATCAGCTTCGCCGATTTTGTCGTGAAAATCTTCGAGGATGAGGTTTGCTTCGAAGACATCAAGTATTTCGCGATGCGCAGTTTGAGAGATCGGTACGGCGTCGTACTGTCGGCGCGGGTCGCCGCTGCAGCCCACGTGATCACCCGAAGGTTATCGGTGCTCCTCGAACACAATGCAGAGACAAACCTCAGGATTATCTGGGAGAGCGCACTTGCAGCTCTAGTCGATGCAGAACTGGACGCTTCGACGGAGAGTCTTCGAGGAGCATTCGTCGACCTCTGTTTCTTGCTGGGTTTGTTCGAGCTCAAGAACACAGAAGGAGATCTGACTGTCCATGGAGAAGCATTCAATGCGGAATTTCTGGTGAGTTCGCTCTTTGGAGTTCCGGCGAGTATCCCCGGTTTCGACCAACTCTTTGGAGGAGGCGGCATCACCTTAGCTGAGGCCGACACCTCCGACCAATCGCTGACGGACAACCAGCGGACGGACGCAATTGGAGGACGGTCAATTCTGTGCTTCGGGCCCTTCGGAAGCGGAAAGACCCTATTG
This sequence comes from uncultured Acidobacteriaceae bacterium, assembly GCA_964242025.1. Lineage (GTDB taxonomy): Bacteria > Acidobacteriota > Terriglobia > Terriglobales > Acidobacteriaceae > Edaphobacter. The sequence goes on along the minus strand of CAXSZW010000017.1, from coordinate 12,528 downwards.
ACACTAGCCTTTGCGGTTGAGGTTGCTCGCAAAGGAGGTGTGGCCTGGATCATGAGTTTCGAGCAAACGGAGGAGGAGTGCCTCTACGCACTCGAGTTGCTCGGCATCGCAACACATCACCCAGCATTTGTTCTCGTGACCGGCGGCCTGCGGGATTCGTTCTTAGCTTTTAGCAAACCCCGTCCTGATCGAGGAGCTCTCGTTTTTCTGCGGCCAATCGAAGGTAATCACGATTACAGCACCTTCCTCGAAAACGTTAAAGAGAAACTGTCCTGGATGTCAACCTATCCGCTGCGCCTTTTGATCGTAGACCCCATCAACACTTTCTCGCACTCCACGACTGATCAGACAAACGGGAGAGAAATGACCCGGAGTTTATTCGAAGCCGCGAAGAAAGCGAACGTCAATACTTGGTTCGTCAGTGAGAAGACCGCAAATGCACATCTTCCGGAACGGTTTGAGGAGAATATCGCAGACACCGTGATCCATCTAGACACCGAGACGGTCGCAGGGCAAAAAAGGCGGTATATCGAAGTCACCAAATCCCGGTTCCAACGTGAATCATCCGGGCGGCATACTCTGTCCATAGGTTCGAAGAGTGGCATTAAGATCTTTCCTTCAAGTTCGCTCATCCATGAGTTTATTTCTACCCGCAGACGAGCGGAATACGATGTGCCGTTACAACTCGGTGTCCCCGGCGGCGAGCGTCTGCTGGGTCCTGAACTCATTCGCCCCGGAGATCTCATCGTTCTGTCCGGTGAGGGCAAAGCGAAGACGTTGATCGGAGTCAAATTTCTTCTTTCAAACGACCGCAACGAAGAGATTCGCAGCGTATACATTTCAGATCAGCCGGATCACCGGATCCTTCGTTCACTCACAACACTTGCCGAGCCAGACCAGCAAAGTCAGATTCCCAGCATTGAACGCTGTTCCCTCACGACGGGCCACATTGCTCCAGGCCTGATCCTGCAGGAGATCGAAAGTGCTCTTCGACGCGCGGAAGAGTGCAAGCCCAGAGCTCTGCGGGTGCTTCTTACGAATGTATCCCGCTGGGAAGAAGAAATTCCGATGCTCGCAGAAGATTCTGCGTTCGCGATAGCACTCGTACGGCTTTTGCGGAGTCATAATGCGGCTGCCATGGTCGTAAGCGGAGACTCTTCGTACCCTCATTCAAGACTGCGCAACACACTGCTCTCGCAAGCGGATATATCTCTGCAATTTAACCGCCGGGATCTACAAGGCAGAGTCACCATAATCCTCAACACGCTGAAAACACGGTCAATGCAGCACCAGAAAGAGAACTTTGAGCTAGTTCTGGAGCACGGTGTCAGCGTCCAGCCGGCCCCGTTGTTCCGCATACTTCCTTCTGGCGCGGCCGAACCCATCAAGATACGACTTTTCCTTTATGCTGAGACAGAAAACCATAAAGCCTTCAACGACGAAATGTTGGAGGGTCTGAAGGCGAGCATCTCGCCGGCAGCCGTGATCGATTCGAGGAACCGTCGTTTTGATTCCAATCTTTTATCGATCTCGAGGTACTCCGCACTCGATGAGTTGCAAGTCTTTCAGTTGGACGAGTTCCAACTTCCTACGATCCCGGCAGCTGTAGTCCCTATCGAGTCACTCTATTCATTCGATGCGAAACGCCACGGTGCGCTGTTGGCGGGCAGGATTCCGCAGTTATGCGAGAATACGTACCTTGAGGACCGAAAACGGTTCTTGGCGGTCCCCTTTTACGCAAACTTCAGTTTCTTTGCGATCTGGTCAGAGAGGTTCGCGGAGGTCAGGAAAGAACTGGAGGTGGATAACTTTCCTGAGTCTTGGAGCGGCTTGGCCAAACTCTGTGCCGCATGGGATTCCAAAAATCCACAGCCCACTGAATTCCTCTTTGAATGTCCCATATACGACGGCGGCGTCGAGACCTATAACTGTCTGTTCTTCGAGATTTTGTGGAGTATGAAGGACTTTGATCCCAATCAGTCCGATGATCTCGCAGAGTGGTTCAAATGGCCCGTGGCGGTGGAAGCGGCTTATATCCTTCGTCAGGTTTGCAAAGCCGCGCACGTGAAAAGCAACCGTGCTGCGGTGCCCCACAAGGCCATCATCTCGCGTTCTTGGTACAACACCTTGAATCAAGAGCTTTCAATGATGGATGAACATGAAGGCGGAAAGCTCGAGATTCGACCGCTCTTTGGAGACCTCACGACTGCGGGGGAGTGGTATTTAGCAGTACCGGCAATGTCCAGCTCGCCAGAGGTAGGGCTTCAAATCATCGAGTATTTGACCACTCCAGAGTTCGAGACTGCCCGCGCGGAGCTTGGGATTGGACTGCCAGTTCGCTCCGCGTATTATCAAGGGTCGCCGAAAGACGAGGTCTCGATTTCGAGATACTTCCAGTTCAGTCGGACGGAAGTTCTGCGACTTCTGCGTGATCCCATTAGGCGTTCGCGTTTCCGCTACTACCAACGGTATTCCAATACCATCTCCTCTCATCTGCAGTGGATCATCGAGTTGGACGATCAGAAAACTGGCGACAAAGAGAGCGATGAAGTTCTCCTCAAACAGAGGATCGCAGCTTCGATGCGGAGTTTAGCCAGCAATGTACGTTTTCTCACCGAGGCCGCCACGGGATAGATATACCTTTGAAGCAACAACGCAAGGACCTCTTTGCGGGGACAGGTGTTGTCGTCTTCGATGGTCCGCAGGCAACCGGCTTCTACAAGGGTAGACGCGATGGAGGCACTGCAAAACACCATGCTGTGCCTCAAGTCTGGCCAGAGCTGTGTCTTGCGGCTGGATTTGAGATTGCGATCTCCAACCCAAGCTTCCGTTTCCACTTAAATGGGGCACGATAAACTGTGCTAACCGTCGTAGTGACTGCTGAGTTCCAAGAGCAGGCGAGAGCGAGATGGAGTGATGCAGAGCGTGAAGCCTCTATCGAGAGGATCGCCGTTGACCCGGATGCAGGGAATGTCATTCGCGGCGCTGACGGAGCTCGCAAGGTATGCTGAAGCCGTTCAGGTATGGGCAAGCGCGGCGGTGTGAGGGTGATCTATTTTCACCTGACAGACGAAGAGATTGTGTTGCTGGTGATGGCCGACACGCTCCAGCTCCGCGAAATGTCCGGCGACGCCGACGATCACTCTGATTCCAAAGTCTTCCTTTCGCCGGACGATAAGGGCGCGAAGGAGAATCTGACCAAGCTGCCTGTCTTCGTCCCGGCTGCCGATCTTCGAAGAGCCGAACAGGAGACCCCGCTACGAAAGCAGCAGCCACTGCGGAGTTGAAGCCGAGGATACGAAAGCCGAACAATACCGCAGCCATTAACCCTGCTCTCTCCACTTTGAATACATGTGGGACGAAAAGAAGGGGCATGAACTCGGCCTGCAGCAGATATGGCGGACGGTAAGTTCACCTACCTGCGCGGGCACTTCCAGGAAACACGTTCGCTTTATGACTGAGAGCAACGTAGTTTCACCGAGTGGCAGTAGAAACGTAGTTTCAACGAGTTACAAGGCTCGATCGGTTGCCTAAAGTAGCCCGTAATTTGTTGAAATTAGAAAAAGGGAGTTTTTACGTCGGGTTGAAATCGGGTTGAAAACCCAACGATCTTTGGATTTCCAACCCGGCGAGAATAACTTTGACGATACCTTTTCGATACCTGAACGAGACCTTATCATTGGGCGTAGAGGTGATTTGAATGTCGGCTACCCCTGCCTTTGCGAGCGCCGACCCGGCCCTCTTCAATCCGCAGTCCGGTCGACTCGATGCCTCGCGTATTGCGAGCGATATCCAACTTCCGGTTTCAACGATTGCTGTGGCTATCGGCAAGAAGGCCCCGAGTGTTCGCAAGCATCCCGACGCCAGCAGCCTACAGCCGGAACTTCGTCGCTTGTATCGCGTTTGGGCAGCCATCGTGGAGCTTTACGCAGGTAACAAGAAAAGCGCCCGCATCTTCCTCAACGCGCCAAACAAACATCTTGAGAACCAAGCACCTGTCGAGTTCATTGAGAAGGGCGACCTCAAGCCCCTTGAAAGCCTCGCCGAAGCGATGTGCGCGAGAGGGCACGTATAGGAACTTCGCGACCAAAGATTTCCGCATCTATTTAAATGGGGGTACAATAAAAACGTGCAGACTGTCGTGGAAACTGCCGAGTTCCAGAAGCAGGAAAGCGGTATGGAACGATGCGGAGCGCGAAGCCTTCATCGACTGGATCGCTGGCAACCCGGATGCAGGCGATGTCATTCCAGGCGCGGACGGAGCACGCAAAGTACGCTGGAGCCGTGCTGGAATGGGTAAGCGCGGCGGCGTGAGGGTGATCTATTTTCACCTGACAGACGAAGAGATTGTGTTGCTAGTGATGGTCTATGCCAAGGCTGTGCGAGCCAGCGTAAAACCCAAGGAAATAAAGCGGGGGTGAAACATGAAGACACTGAAGAAGATGGACGTAAACAAAGTAGCCCGCGCAATCGAAGAGGATGCAGGCCGAGCGTTACCGGGATTGCGCGAGTCTCTGGCTCAGGCTAAGGCCAGCGAATTTGCGCAGGTTCACACACCAGAACAGATTGTCGCTCGGCGTCGCGGTCGCCCAATAGGAAGCAAGCAGCAGGTCACGAAAGAGGCGGTCAAAATCCGGTTGGATGCCGATGTCATGGCGGCGCTTCGGGCGAGCGGGGATGGCTGGCAAACGCGGATCAACGATGCTCTACGGGCATCGCTGGCCCTCAGCGGAAAAATCGTATCCACATGACTGTACCTGTGGTGTAACTTAAGCAGCCCGTAGCATCATTGCTGACGAGAAGCTGACTTCACAGGACGAATCGGGCGACCTCTGCTGGAGTTCGGCAGAGGTCTGTAACCTATATTCCGGTCAAAGCCTTGGTTCGCTTGGCTCCCGAGCCAATTGAGAAGACGTGAGGGTGTAGAAGGGTGCCGAAATGCTCACAAGTGGAGGGCTATCAGGGGAGATCAGGCTATTCGTGACAAGGATCAGTGCTCGACTGTCCTCAGGTCGCCCTCCCCTCTTCCAAAGGCCTCCTCAACCTCTGTTCGCCCAAGAGTCAGCATCTTTATAAAGCTTCCCCACAGCGGCTGTATCCGCTATCCTGACTACCCATTGAGTTTGTCTGTCCTCTGCCATGAATCCAGATGAAGTTCTAGCTGCCAGCCTTGCACCAGGCACAAAATCGGTTTATTTTCTCGGCTGCTTCGAGTCTCGCGTCACGGTCTATGCGCAGCAGGTCCGTGCCGTGAATCTCGCTGCGGCCTTGGTCAGCGAAGGAAAGATCAGACAAAAAGGAAAAATAGCGGTGATAGGAGGAGGCGCAGCTGGGATGACAGCCACTGCCGCGCTGGTATCGCTCTGCCCCGAGCTGCAAAAGATCATGGTCTTCGAGAAAAAACCAGATCTTCTTCACATGCAGCTACAGTGTCACGATCGCTACTTGCACCCACATGTGTATGACTGGCCACGAACCGGAAGCCAAGAGCCAAGAGCCGGCCTGCCGATCTTGGATTGGGAGGGAGGTTCTGCCGACGTAGTCGCCAAGACACTGATCGACCGTTTCAGGCCGTTTAGGGAAGTGCCGTACGTTGAAGTGCGCACGTCCACAGCGGTGAGCGGACTTTCTCTTCTCGGGAGTGGATCTAGAGTTCTCTTAGCAAATGGGAAGCCGGAGCCTACCGTATTTGACGCAGTGATCATCAGCGTAGGCTTTGGATACGAAAGATTTACTGACTTGGGACAAAGCTCCTACTGGAATCCCTCTCAACTCTCTCAACCGATACGGAATAACGTTAACGACCCACTCATCTTCGTTTCAGGCAACGGAGATGGTGCGTTGGTCGACTTCTCGCTCGCGGCGTATCAACATATTCCACATGTCGACCTGTGCGGATACTTCATGGACAAGGATGGATTAGATTCCGCGAAGGGCGAGCTACTCACGATTGAGGCAGAGGCAGAAGCGACGGGCGACAGCTTCGATCTCTTCGAGTCATACCGCACTCGCGTCGCTCCACTGATCCCACCAGGAATTTTGCTCGATATCCACGAGAGGCTCAGAACAGACGCAAAAGTTCGCTTCCACACGCGAAGTACAAAGCTCTTTCGGCGCGACACGTCTATTCTCAATCGGTTCATTGCTTTCCTCGCAATTCATGTAGATGAAGTGAACAATCCCGGTGCGCAACGGATCGAAGTAACAACTGGAAAGCCGATCCCTCCACCGGAATATCCGGTCGACGGCTCTGTTGGGATTGAGAACGAAGCCCGCTTCACCCCGTATGTGCGATTGCTGCGGTTTGGTGCAGAAAGCGACGAAGTCATGAAGCCCTTCGGCGTGATGGCAAACGAAGCTAGTCAGTTACGCAAAGCTGTTGCCAATACGCATGCCGACGCGACTCCCGTACTCACGAATTCCGCTAAAGCTCAGTTCGACGCGATCCGAAATGAAAATCGTTTTCAGGAGCTGACTAGCGAACAACTCGAACAGAGCATAGTTGTCACGTCGGTCCTGCAGTTCGAACTTCGCCGAAACGGTGACCAAATCCGCTGGAACCACCCTTCCATTGACAGCTTCGATTTATGTTGGAGCGCACAGATGCTGGAAGTCCGGTGCGACTTCAGCCCTCAAGATTGTTCAGCCCTATCGATGGCACTCATGAGACTTATGGCACATGCCAAGGCATCTACGTTGATCGTCCCGAAGCCGGAAGACTGGAATAGGGCATGGAAAGCTCTAACAAAGCGCACCCCGAGCTTCCATACCCGGTATTCCCAGCCTTTAGTGAAGCCGACAACTCCAGCAATGCTCCTTGTGCAGACTGCGCATGTGCTGCCCGAGGAGGAATTCGCCGAAGAGTTGCATCGAAAGCTCGACCGCTTGACAGTTGACCAACTCGATATCGAGGTGACGGCATGCCTAAGCGAGCTCAATCCACAAAACTTCGGCTGGGATATCGCTGAAACCCTCAGGAGCGAGCTCCGCAATTTGTGGCATGAGTGGCTGGTCGCGTTACGCGCTTCACCCGAGCAGCTTAAGAGATTCCTCCTGTTAATGGTCGACAGCGAAGACAGCCAGGACCTGCAGGACAATCTGAGACTTCAGGTAGGTCAGTTCAGCGTAGTGACCGCAACCCTGCGGTCCACTCTCTTTGCTTTGCATGTCGCATTAGGTCTGCCTGATTTGCTAGGTCCCAACTCGGATTTTCCAGGCAATCTAGCGAGTCACGTTTTAAGAACTCATGCCTGTGGCATTTCCTGGCTTGATGGCATCGATATCGAAGCGTCTTGCAAACAAGCAAATTGGCAGTCCAAGGTAGTCTTGCTGTCAGAACTACGGTCGACAAGTAGTTTGACCAATCGGCTAGTACCCAGATTGACTGAATTGGAATCTGATCAGCCTTCTCTTCTCCAAAATGCTGCGATGGATGCTCCGATCATTCTGGGTTCTGACGACGGCTTTCGCACCGCGGCCTTCTCGGGAAGGCAACAGCTTGCAGCTCATTTTTCGACAATTTTCTCACACCTTACCGAGGTCGCTGAGAGTTCACTAGAGAGGTGATTGTGATGTCGCCGACCGATCGACCGGATATACAAAGTTTAATCAGCTTGCTGATACGGCAACTCGAACGTGAAGAGCGAAGGGGCGAGCCTGCTCCAAACGAGTGGAGCGGCGAGGCCTTCAAGGTCGAAAAAGTTAAAGAAACACAAGAGACCACAAATCAGCATTCGCGTCGAACACAAGACCTTCCCGCCGCGGTGGAAGCATTTCGTCTCGACGGTAAGCCCGTTCTGATCGGCGACATTTCAGGTGCCAAAGATCGCCGTGACCTGCACGACCTACTTCGCAGGTATCGCAATCAAGCGCTCATTGCAAGGTCTTGGGTCGGCAACGAAGCAACAAGCCTGAGCCTGTTTTTACTCGGACCTCTTGGGAGCAGAGACAGCCAAGAGTGGAATGACTGGGCTTTAGAAGTAGAGCTTGACGAAAAGGTATGCCGAAAGATCGTCTGGTTACTTCCCCAGGAACCTGTGGATCAGGATGCCCAGGAATTTATCGAAGGGACCGCTCTCGCGCAGCCTTGGAAACATCATCAAGCGATAGGAGAGGAAAAGTTGGATTCACTCGCGCGGCTGGACCTGCCCGAAGATTGGCTAGAGATTTTTCGGAATGAATCGCTAGGCCCTGACGATGTGGTTCGAGAACTCATCGATGGTTCGATTGAGGGACGGGCAAATGGCTGATTCGCTATACCTTCAGCGTGTGGAGCTGTCCAATTTCCGGGTCTATGGTGAAGACTTCAGCTTATCCTTACCGGAAGGCCCGGGTGTCACTCTCATATCCGGTCCTAACGGCATGGGCAAGACCACATTCTTCGATGCGCTCGAATGGGGCCTGACCGGAGAAATCCGACGTTTCAATGACTACCTGACGAAACGTCCTCGCGTCGAACATCTTACCCGTTTCGGGGCTCCAGAAGCCTCCCATCGGGTCAGCCTTTACTTCAGCGACGGGAACCCGATCGACAGGACAGCTGCCTTTCAGGCTTCTGCAGAAAGCATCGCATCGCTATTGAAGACCGCCTCATGGCCCGAGATATCGGACCTTTACAGCTATCTATCCATCACCCATTTTTTAGGACAGTCATCCGGGCAACGATTCTCGTTGAAGAAGCCAGGGGAGCAATGGCAAGCACTACGAGGACCCGCGGGTGTGGATCGCCTCAACTGGGCGAAAGAGCGAATCGGCTCCAACGCGACTCGTATGGCTTTCAACAGGGCTATCAAGGAATTCGCTGGCGATCTCGAACTTTCCCAGAACGAGTGGGATGAGTGGAAGTCACTAGTGAATCGTAGATCTGTTGCGAAGCGGCTTACACCTGTACAGTCCCGAAGCCCAGAAGAAGCTTTCCGTACTCTCAATGAGATAAACAGCGAACTCGTCTCACTGATTCGACAAGGCCCTAGCATTCCGGAGCCTGACTCCGACGTTCTCGTAGCCTTGGACCGGATACGAGCGAACATTGCAACTGCGCAGGTTGTGAACGCAAGCAAGGTTGCGGAACTACGCTCAATGAAGCAGCTGCCATCTGAGCACCTCAATTTCGTTCAAGAAGTTGCGACGATTGCCAGCCAGCTCCAGCAACTCGACCAGGTGATATCTCAGCAAGCGCACGAAGTCGCGGCAAGAATTAACGCAGTGCAACAACGGAGCGAGAGTTGCACTAGGCTCGAGAGTGAACTCAGCCACCTTCGATCCAACCTAACGCTATTTACGGAACTTCGGGAAGCCCACGAAACAATCGATTCGTCGGAACTGCTGCTCAATGAGCTTTCAGCCCAACGTGAGAATGCTGATGCCTCAGTAACAAAGTACCAATCAGAATTGCAACGCCTCCGCCGCGGTGAGGAGCGGCGTTCGGCTGCCCTCACCCGAAAAGAGGAAATCAACGCAAGCCTTGCGGATACGCAACGGCGATTAGTCATTTTCCGGGAGTTTGAGGCAGTCAAGGCGGACTTCGACAACTTCCAAGAGTTGCATAAATCGGATCTGACATTGTCCCAGCTGCAGGAATCTCTGGAGTCGGCTCAGCAAGAAGATTTGAAGCTGACCGAACAGGAAATCGAAGATCTAAGCAGGGTTGAGGCGCTCCAGGACCGCGAAGCTGCTATCGAAGCTGGACTGTCTGTCATCCTTTCGAATCTTCAGGCTCAAGACACGGAATGTCCTGTTTGCATGACCAGGTTCGAGCAAGGGTTGCTCCACGCGATCCAGGGTCAGGCGCGGACCCGGTCGCTTGAACTTTCAAGATTGAATGATGCGCTTCAGATGCGGCGCGTTGAGAGGGAAACGCTCGGCGCAAGGATCGCGGGAATACAACGTGAACTTGCAAACCAGACCCTTGTCGGCAACACACGGCGTGCGAAACAGGCACTGATGGGCGGACTTGCCTCTGATCTCGCCAAACTGAACGTCGATGTACAGACTCAAGATGACGTAGCGAAGGCCTTACAAGGCCGAAGCGAAGCATTGCAGTTGAGTCTGCTCGAAGCTAATGAAATTCTCGGGTCGCTACCGGGACCGCAGGAAATGGCGACGTCGTTCGACGCGGCTGACAGTGGGTTGGCGTTGAGCAAATCTAAACTTGTTTCGATCCGTTTGGAGATCGATCGGGTCACCTCGCGGCGAGATAACGCTGCGCTATCGATCACCAAGAACAACGGAGCCATGGAAGAACGGGGCTTGGACCCCTCTCGCTGGAATGAGTATCTCTCAGCGAATATCGCTGATACCGAGCTGAAGGCGCGAGAACTCGCCGCATCTGCAGAATCTCTCCAAATAGCCAAAGCCGACGCGGATGCTCTGCAGCGACAACGCGAAGCCAGTGACAACCAGAAAGCGAGGCTGACTGAAAGACAAAAGAACGCCCAATTCAGACTTCGCGGGCTGGAAGAGAAATGGAGTTCCGCTGGTTTGACGTTTCCCATTGAAACAACGTCTTTGTTGTCTGCGGAACAGCGCCTAGAGACAGAAAAGTTATCGCTCGAAGGCTTGCTGGCGCGCGTGCGGGCCCTCACGGATGGCTATAAAGCATGGCTTGATGATCGTGACATAAACAACGTCAATCAGCTTATTTCAGCGAAGAAGCAGCAAGCTTCCGTAGCAACTGACGAAGAGATGGAGGCGCGGCTGAGGCAGAAGGTTCAGAAGGCAACGGAAAGGCTTGAGCGTGCGACCTCTGTGCGAGAGCTGTCGGAGCAGCTAGTGCACGATCTACAGACAAAAGCCGACACATATTCGCAGCATGTGCTGCGTCCTTTGAACGCCTGCATAAGGCAATTCAGCCGTGCGTTGATGACAAGAGCGGATGACAGCGTAACCTACCGTGCCGAGCATTATGCCAATCGCTCAGAACTCAAGCCAGAGATCAATTTGCGAAGTGCAATGGGTGGTGAGAGCTCTATTGAAATGAACCCTAATCTCTACTTCAGTGAGGGGCAGCTCGCTGCTTTGAGTATCAGTGCTCTGTTCGCTGCCAGTACTTGCTTCAGGTGGTCACGATGGAAAGCTTTGCTTCTTGACGATCCCCTTCAGCATAGCGACGTGATTCATGCGAGCGCTTTTGTCGACGTAGTCGCGAACTTGGTAAGGGAGCTTGGCTACCAAGTAATCATGTCCACGCACGATGAGACCGAGTTCGAATACATGGCCAACAAGTTTCGTAGCGCTTCAATTCCATTGAGCGTTTGCCAACTTCGCGTAAAGGGGAACATCGGACCTTCTCGTTCATTCGTATATTCGGGTACTACTGAGCCTCTTTGACCGGCGGGCTGAGATAGATTCCCTTACAGCGTGAAAGATGGTCGAAGTCGAAATTGGCGACCAGGAGTGAAAGTGGGTTCGGCTCTCCTTCCCCGAACGCAGCGAGTCATCTGGCCTGACACGTCTCGATTCTGGTCACGCAGCAACGAAGCTTCCATGGGAGAGTTCGTATTGCACGAACTCGCGCGGCGTTCTATTGCTAACGAGGGACTACCCGGCACACTTCCCAACAGGGCAATGTGCTCATCGAGCAAGCGCCCAATCAGTGCGGAAGGACTACTGCTGCCAAGGGCCGACCCCTTTCGCGCGGGTCGTCGGTCCTTCATCCGCTTGGGAAAACAATCGGTTCTACAGGTCATTGCTGTTGAAGCAGTTGGAGTAAAGCGAGGGTGCTTGAGCACCCTTCCGCACCCTCAAAATCACAAAATTGGAAATTTGCCAGACCTCTGCCCTGACAGACCGCGCTGCCAATGCACGGCAGAGGTTAGACATTCGGGTGGCTTTGGAGCGAGGGTGCTGGCGAGGGTGCCGAAATTTCGAAACTGCGTTTTTCCCAGTGTTCTTAGGTGCTCAAGAGTGCTGTAGTTGGCCATCAACGCCCATGAAATCTTTTAGATACAATCAGTTAGCGTAACTGCAACGGCAGATGTCACCTCTCAGCTAGGTTGGTAGCGAAAACGCTCTTCTCGAAAGCTGAGCCGGTTACAACCGCAAATCCATGTGGTCGACAATACCGGTCAAACCGGCGCTTCGCGTGGTCGTTGCCAAAACGCATCGTGGTGTGAACGTGCAGTTTGTTGCCCCTTGATCGCCTTTTAGGGGGGCATGTTCGATCAAGAGGACACGGCTGGAGACGGGAGTAGGATTTCCGCTCACATCCGGATCGTGCGTTGTTGGACCGCTCGACGCAAACCGGGCATTCATCACGTACGTTCGCGTCACGCAGAAGTGCGTACGCCAAATCGGCTGATCAAAATAAGCGCGAGTGCCGAACCACCGCGTACCAGTAGCCCCGAACCGCATTTCAAGACCGGCCCTTATTCCTCTGATGAATAAGCGACCCTCTGCCATTTATTGGACTCCGCCAACCGAGTAATTCTACGTTGCCCATATCGCAACCGAATCCACGGTTGATTGAGGTGCCGATGCAGATCAAAGTCAGGCTCGATTCCCGGCCCATCCAGAGGTGGGCAAGACTCT
>CAXSZW010000016.1:0-86311 GCA_964242025.1 uncultured Acidobacteriaceae bacterium | reverse complement strand
GGCGGCGTCGTCATGGAAGGCCGCGACATCGGCACCGCCGTCTTCCCCGACGCCGAAGTCAAAATCTTCCTCGACGCCGACCCCGAAGTCCGCGGCGCGCGCCGCTTCCGTCAGGTCGCCTCCAGCGAGCATGAAGTCGCCCCAGTCACCGAGGCCGCCATCCTCGCCGAAATGCGCGCCCGCGACGACCGCGACCGCAGCCGCGCCGAGTCCCCCCTCAAACCCGCCCCGGACGCCATCATCCTCAACTCCACCAGCATGAGCCTCGATGAAGTCCTTGCCCGCAGCGAAGAGATTGTCCGCACCCACATCAACCACGCCTGAACCCAGGCCGCACGACGCACGCCCCGCCCAAACGTAACCAGCAATTCTCCCGAAATTGGTGCGATGGAAAGAAAATCCGAAACTTTTGTGTTAACACCCTCGGCATGCTGTGCTAACCTCTGGTCATCGTTTGAAACAGATTGGTTTTCTGCAAAGTTGTCCTGTCGAACCCCCAGTTTGTTTGAGCGGCAAATTCAAGAAAGTATCAAAGGTAAGAATCATCATGGAACAGGGAACAGTGAAGTGGTTTAACGACGCCAAGGGGTTTGGCTTCATCAGCCGTCAGAACGGCGAGGATGTGTTCGTTCACTACTCGGCGATCAATTCAAACGGTTTCAAGAGCCTTCAAGAAGGTCAGGCCGTGCAGTTCAACGTGGTCAAGGGACCCAAGGGTTGGCAGGCGTCTGACGTTCAGCCTCTCTAGTCTTTAGCCGCAGACCTCCCGACAAAGGGAAAGCACGGACAAACAGACCACGAACAAACAGACCAGGACTGCATCAGGGTCGTCAAGATTTGATTCATCGGATCTGGACTCTCGAGATCTAGTAAGGGGATGGCCTCGGCCATCCCCTTCACTTCGTCCCCCTCAAGGCTTCGCCTCCACATACCCCGGAAGAATCGTAGCCGTCGCCTTGAACTTCCGGTAATCCGAGTCGTGAATCCGGAACCGCCCGTTCACGCTGAAAAGCAGCAGCAGCCGCGCCTGCCCGTCGATCTCCCCATCCTGCGGCAGCCACACCTCATCGTTGACCTTCACCTGTGTCAGCACAAACGACGTGTCCTTCTTCACGCTCACCAGCAGCCCCCCGCCAATCTTGAAGTTATTCAGAAACCTGCCCTCCAGGTGCTGAATCGCGCGGTCTTGCTCGTCCACCCAAACCGTTCCGCCCATCTCGTGGATCGCGCTCTCCGCCGGATTCCGCGTCTTCGCCTTCGGGTCCCCCGTAAAGTCCACCAGGATGGTCTCCCGCCCATTCACCACCTGCCGCCTGGGATTCGTAAACCTCCCCAGCTCCAGCATCCGCGAAACCGTAATCTCCTCATGCCCATTCGCGTCCGTCACCTGGCCCTTGGCCGTCGCTCTCTCCTTCCGCTCCTTTGCCTTCGCCACCTCCTTGTCGATCCGTTCGCTCTCCTTCTTCTGCCCCTCCGCTGAGAGCTCCTTCCCGTCTTCCTTCACCAGCTTCCTCACCACCACACCATCCAGCCAGAAGACGTCATACTCCCGCGACTCTGTCTTTTTAACCCCACCATGTCCGTCCAGGGTCTCCACCCGCTCGGCCTCACGGTAGAGGTACTCCTTCTCTTTAGCTTCGGCCTCTCGTTGACGATCTTCCACCTCATGCATCAACACCGCCACATCCGGCATGGGCCGATCCTCAACTGCTTCTGGTGCGGGTACGATCGCATGCTGCCCCCCAGCGCCTCCCGCCATAAGCATCAGCGCTACCAGCGCAACCCTCTTCGATCCCGCCAAGCCACCCTCCCCGTTCGTATGCTGCTCTATTAGACCCTCCCCCGCCGCCAAGGACACAATCTCCCTCTCAAGCCCTCCTCCATCTTCGGAATCCCATCTTGCACACCCGTGTACACGCTGTGCGAATAACGATCAACCGGGTGCCTTCCATGCCCCATTAGGGCTAGCATGATAGGTGCTCTGAGGGCATACACTCGCTCTCGCACACTTTCGTCAGCCACGCCCGGTGCGGCGTCGCAGTGAGGACCAGAAAAGAATGGCAACCAGGCTCAAAAAATCTGTAGAGACAGTCCCCGTAGCGTCCCCCGCCGGAGAGTCCCCCAACCTCGAACGGCGTGAGGCTATCTTCGATATCTTCCGCCGCTGGGGCTACCTTCAGTCCTCGCTCGATCCTCTCGGCCAGTACCTCCCCGGCGAACCCTTTCCCGTCCCGGTGCCGGACGACGAAGACGACCACACCGCTGCTGTGGAGGCGCGCAAATTTTACTGCGGCACCATCGCCGCCGAGTTCATGCACATCCCCAGCCCGGAAAAGCGTCAGTGGATTCAGGAGCAGATGGAGCGCCCCGCCACCGAGTCCCCCGACGCCCAGCGCAAGACCCTCACCCATCTCATCAAGGCAGACCTCTTCGAGCAGGTCATCCAGTCCCGCTACCTCGGCACCAAGCGCTTCTCGCTCGAAGGTCTCACCGTCCTTATCCCGTACCTCGACCGCACCTTTGAGGTCTCGGCTGCCTGTGGGGTCAACCGCGTCGTCTTCGCCATGAGCCATCGCGGCCGCCTCAACGTCATGACCAACACCGTCGGCCGCAGCGCGTCGGACATCTTCGCCCGCTTTGAGGATGTAGACCCCCGCAGCACCATGGGCGGCGGTGACGTCAAATACCACCAGGGCGCAACCGGCACCTACACCTCACCCACCGGCCAGAAAGTAGCCCTGCACCTTGCCTCCAACCCCAGCCACCTTGAGGTCGTAGCCCCCGTCGCTCTCGGTCGCGCCCGCGCCCGCCAGACCCGTATTCAGGACACTCCCGCGACAGCCTCAAACACCCGCCAGGCCGCAGAAGAGCAGATCCTCCCCATCATCATCCACGGTGACGCAGCCTTCGCCGGCCAGGGCGTCACCGCCGAAACCATCAATATGGCCACGCTGAAGGGCTACAACGTCGGCGGAACCATCAACGTCATCGTCAACAACCTCCTCGGCTTCACCGCCACGCCGGAGGAGTCCAACTCCTCTCGCTTCGCCACGGACATCGCCAAGCGCCTGCCCATCCCCATCTTCCACGTCAACGCGGAGGACCCCGACGCCGTCGTGCGCGTCGCCGCCATCGCCGCCGAGTACCGCCACAAATTCGCCTCAGACGTCGTCGTCGATCTCGTCGGCTACCGTCGTCACGGCCACTCGGAAGTGGATGACCCCACCGTCACCTCGCCCAAGCGTTACGCCATCATCAAGGACACCCCGGAGCTCTATAAGTCGTACGCCAAGCGCATCGGCGCAGACACCTCCGCTGAGGTCGCCGAAATCCAGAACCACTTCCTGGAAGACCAGAAGGCCGCCACCAAGGTTGAGACCAAGCCGGATCTAGTCGTCCTGCCGTCTTATTGGAACGCCTATAAGGGCGGCTCACTCCCTGACTCAGACAAACACATCAACACCGGCCTCGATGCCGCAACCATCAAGTCCCTCACCTCTTCCTTGACCGCGTGGCCGTCAGGCTTCCACATCCATCCCAAGGTCCAGAAGCTCTATGAGCAGCGCCAGGAGATGGCAGAAGGCAAGCGCCCCTTCGACTACGGCCAGGCCGAACTCCTCGCCTTCGCCTCCCTCGTCTCAACCGGCACCCCGGTTCGGCTCACCGGTCAGGACTCCCAGCGCGGCACCTTCAACCAGCGCCACTCCACCCTCACCGACATTGAGACCGAAGCCAAGCACATCCCCCTCAACCACATCGGCAAAGATCAGGCCCGCTTCGAGGTCTACAACACCCTCCTCTCGGAGGCCGCAGTGCTCGGCTTCGAGTACGGCTACTCCCGCGACTACCCGGAGGCCCTCGTCCTCTGGGAGGCCCAGTTCGGCGACTTCGCCAACGGAGCCCAGATCGTCATCGACCAGTTCATCTCCGCCGGCGAAGCCAAGTGGCATCTCCTCTGTGGCCTCGTCATGCTCCTCCCCCACGGCTATGAAGGCCAGGGCCCGGAGCACTCCTCCGCCCGCATCGAGCGCTTCCTGCAGCTTGCCGCGCAGGACAACATGATCATCGCCCAGCCCTCGAACGCCGCACAGTACTTCCATCTCCTGCGCCGCCAGGCCATGCGAAGCTGGCGTAAGCCCCTCATTGTCTTCACCCCCAAATCCATGCTCCGTCACCCGGACGCCTCCTCCTCCCTCGCAGACCTCGCCGCGCCGGAGTTCCTCAACGTCATCCCGGATACCGGTGTGGAGAACCCCCGCCGCATCCTCCTCTGCTCCGGCAAAATCGGCCACAACCTCCGCGTGGAGCGTGAAAAACGCAGGAAGGAAGGCAAGGACGCCGCTGTCGCAGTTGTGTTCATAGACCAGCTCTACCCCTGGCCCGAGCAGGAACTCCAGGCCGCCCTCGACCAGCACCCCAGGGCAGAGGTCGTCTGGGTCCAGGAGGAGCCCGCCAACATGGGAGCTCGTTCCTACGTCATGCCGCTGCTCCGCAAAATGAGCCGCGACCGCGTCGTCGTCAACGTCACCCGCCATGAAAGCGCCAGCCCCGCCACCGGCTCCGCCAAAGCTCACGAACTCGAAGAGAAAGCCCTCATCGATTTCGCCTTCGGCAAATAGACGCTGTTTGTAACCCACGTTAGTCCAGCAGCTAACCACAACTTCGTCGCAATGCACCATCAAACTCGTCGTGGACGTTTCACTGTGGAGACCGCCCACAACTCCCACACTCCAAACCACTTCCACGCCGCAGGCTCAGTTTCTGTGGTGACCACGAAAACACCACAAAATCAGCCATAATCCCCCATTCTCCATCCCCTGAAATCTTTCCGCATCCAACCCACATGCACATCCTTTCAGCAGCAGAAATGAAACAGGCAGACGAGCTCTCCGTCGCCGCCGGCATCCCCATCGCACAGCTCATGGAGGCCGCCGGCGAAGCCGTCGCCGCCTTCGTCCTGCGCCAGTACCCTCAGGCAGCGCGGGTGATGGTGCTCTGCGGCAAGGGCAATAACGGCGGTGACGGCCTCGTAGCGGCCCGCCTGCTGGCGGGGGAGGGCGTAGGTATCCGCGTGCTCCTCGCGGCCCGCCAGGGCGATCTAAAGGGCGATGCCGCAGCCGCCCTCGCCGCGCTCATAGACGCCACGTCCGACGAGATCGTCGAAGAGCTTCCAGATGACGGAGCCGATGTCGAGACGCTCCGGGAGCTATTGGGTGAAGCAGACTTGCTCCTCGACGCGCTTGTAGGCACAGGGTTTACGCCGCCATTGCGTGGTTCCGTAGCGCTCTTGCGAGACGCAGCAGCCAGCCTGTCTGTGCCCGTCATCGCGGTAGATCTTCCAAGCGGATGGGACGCCGACTCGCAGTCCGAGACCTCGCCGGACGCCTTCCGCGCGGATGCCGTCGTGACCTTCACCGCGCCGAAGCTGGCGCACGTCTTCGGCCATCTCACGCCAGGAACCTTCGGCCCTGTCGTCATTGCCGACATCGGAACGCCTGACTCCGCCATCCACTCCGCGGGCAACCTACGCTGGGCCGGGGCTGCCAAGCCGCTGACCGAGAAGGCTCGTCCGATCAACTCCAACAAGGGCAAATTTGGGCACGTGCTGCTGATTGGCGGAAGCCTGGGGACTGCGGGCGCGCCGTCAATGGCCTCGCTGGCCTGCCTGCGGGCTGGAGCGGGGCTGGTGACCGCCGCCGTGCCCCGGTCCATCCTGAACACCGTGGCCCGCATTACGCCCGAGCTGATGCTGCGCCCGCTGGCGGAGGACGCCGATGGGGTTGTCACCATGGCCGCACTGGAAGGGCTTGAGGCGCTGCTGAAGGGCATCAAGCTGATTGCGGTTGGCCCGGGACTTTCGACCCGGGGGGACGCCCCGGAGTTCGTCCGTGCGCTGGTGGCGCGGACGACGCTTCCGCTCGTGCTGGACGCGGATGCCTTGAATGCGTTCGATCCGGAGCATGTGGCGCTGCTGGACGGCAAGGACCGTACGCTGGTCCTGACGCCGCATCCGGGGGAGTTTGCACGGCTGACTGGGCTGACCGTGCCGCAGGTGGAGGCAGATCGAATCAACCTGGCCCGCGCCTTTGCCACGGAACATCATCTGACGCTGGTGCTGAAAGGCTGGCGGACGTTGATCGCGCATCCGGATGGGTCCGTTGCGGTGAACACGACGGGAAATCCCGGGCTGGCGAAGGGTGGCTCCGGGGATATTCTGACGGGGATTGTTGCAGCGATGCTGGCGCAGTTTCCGGACGATGCCTGCCTCGCAGTGGAGGCGGCGGTTTACCTGCATGGCCTGGCGGCGGACTGCGCGGTGCAGAGCCGCAATGAGAAGACGCTGCTGGCAACCGATGTGATTGGGTCTTTGTCTGAGGCGTTTGAGCTGAGAACTGAGGATCAGGATGGGTTGCGATGGATCTGTGGGTTGAGGCCTCATGGGGCGCGGCCCGATGTGGCGCAGGAGATTGGATAAATTGCGACAGCGTCCCCAGGGGCCTAAAGCCCGGCTCTGTGGGGGGTCTGAGGGATCCAAGGCGAAAGCCATGGTGTACCTCGATGCAGGAGCAAAGGCAAGAGCAACAGCAAGCAACTCTGCCGGTGAAGGTTGAAAGGTTTCGGAGATGGCTGAGAACGAATTCAATATGCTGAAGCGCTTCAAGACCCGCTCCGTGAACGGCACGCTGGCGATTGCGGAGACGATTGCGGAGCTGCTGCCCGCGCCTCGCTTTGTCATCCTGCGGGGAGAGCTGGGGGCGGGGAAGACGACGCTGGTGAAGGGTTGGGTGCAGGCGCTGCGGGCGGGCTTGCCCGATGACGTCACCAGTCCCACCTTTGCGTTGGTGCACGAGTACCAGGGGCCGAAAACGCACATCTTCCACCTGGACCTGTACCGGCTGGAGACGGAGCGGGAGCTGGCGACGCTGGGGCTGGAGGAGATGGCCTCGACGCCGAATGCGCTGATCCTGGTGGAGTGGGGGGAGAAGTTTCCGAGCGTGCTGGCGCTGGCGGAGGCGGAGGTCGCCCTGGCGACACTTGAAGGGGATGAACGATCCCTGCTGGTTCGTTGGCGGGAGTAAAAAGCCGGTCGATTGCGCCGCTCGCGGGACGTCCTCATGTTCATTCCAAAGTAAAGTCGAATCAGTAGGTTGGACCAAGGGGAGAGCGGAGATGACGACGCCGGCGCGTGTACTGCTCATTGGGAACGAGCGCGAGCATCTCGAGGCGCGGGCCTCTGTCCTGCATCACTTCTGGGAGATCGATATCGCGGCTCTGAATGAGAGCGATGTCCCTGTCTTTTCAGCGGATCTGGTGGTTGTGTGTCACACCATTCCGCAGGTGGAGCGGCAGCAGTGGGTGATGCGGGTGCGGCATCAGGTGCCGACGATGCTGATTGTGCGGATGAATGGGTTCGACAGCGGGCCGCATGCGGGCGCGGATGCGACAGTGGATCTGCATCATGGGCCGGGGGCGCTGGTTTCAACCATCTACGAGCTGCTGACAGAGCGCGGACTCAACAGCCGCGAGTGGCCGGAGACCGCGCATGAGGTTGGACTGAGGACCGTGCAGTAAAGGAACGGCGTGGGAGTCCGGCTAGCGCACCTTGATGGAGTTGAGCGAGCCGATGATGCCGAAGACCTGCAACAGCCAGAGCACGACGCAGATAATGACGACGCCGTTGAGGATGGACTTGATGCTGGAGGCCATGGGAATGAAGCGGTTGATCAGACCGAGAATGACGCCGACAACCACCAGCACAATGACAATGTGGATCAGGTCCATGTGAGTTTTTCCTTTGGAGAATCTTTGGGTTAGGACGCTCTGGCGTGGGACTCAGTTGGCTGGGGTGTTGCGATCATACCTCGGGCTGTTCGTGCGAGGTGGGCTGGAGACGGTAGATGGTGCAGATCTCGTCGCCGGTGGAACCGTATTCCTGCTGCTCGGCGATCTCGGCGAGGTCGGCGAGGTGGTCCTGTGCGCTCATGGCGACGGTGCCGTGGAAGATGCGGCGCCAGCGTGGCGATTGGTCGAGGACGGAGGCGTGTTCGGCGTTGACGTAGAGGAGATCGAAGGGGGTGTCCGTGTAGTGGGCTTCCAGGTGGCGAAGGAGGCGGCGGACGAGCGGGGCCTCAAACGGGTGGAACATGAAGCCGAGGGTGGGGCCTTCGGGGAGGGGGGAGTCGAGGATGTCGGCTTCGACGATGCGGGCGGGGGCGAGGGGGCTCGCGGATTCGGCGAAGACGGCGAGGTTGGCGCGGGCGATGCTCGCCATGGTGGGGTTGAGTTCGACGCCGACGGTGTCACGGAAGGGGTGGAGGCTGGCGGACATGAGGGCGCGACCCTTGCCGGCACCGATATCGAGGAAGGTGGTGTGGCCGATGGGGTAGGTGGGACGAGTCTGGAGCCAGAGGTCGATGAGCGCGTCGAGGATGGAGGGGGCGACGGCGTAGTAGGCGGTGAGGTGGGCGTCGTTGGGATGGCCGGTGAGGAGGCCGGCGCGAGGGATGAGGCCGCCGGTGTCGGTGGCATGGGCGGCGTCGAAGGGGTGAACGGGGGCGGGTTTGGGGGCGTGAATGGGGATGGGTTTGCGGGGCTTCGTCTTAGCGGGTGGGGGCATTGGATTATCGATGCGATTGTTGAGGATGGGGAAGTGGGGGCGGTCGAGACCGAGGGTGTGGCGGCCGGCAGGAGTGATGAGGGTGGGGGTCCAGGCGGGAGCGTCGGCGAGGAGGATGCGAATGTTGCAGAGTTCGAAGATGCCGGCGAGGCGGTTGTGGATGAGGGCGCGGAGTTGGGCGTCGTGGGCTTCGTCGGCCTGCTTGGGGAGGAGGGTGACGGTGACGGCGTACCGGGCAGGGACGCCGGGAATGCCGGAGCCGGGGGCTTCAGGGTCAGGGGTGAGGGAGGTGGAGGCAACGAGGCCCAGGTCCACGATGTTGAGGGGTATCTCGGGGTCGAAGCAGTCGCGGAGGGCGTCGAGGAGTTGGTCTTCAGTCATGGTCTCCTCGGACAAGGGGTCTTGCGGCGAAAGTGCTTTGGGCATGTTAACGAAGTAGTGGTCAAAGCCTAAGTCGTCTGGATGGAAGACTTTGTACGTTAAGCCGGGGGGCGGTTAGTGCTTGCGCGTCGTCAGAAAGCGCGCGAGGGCCTTGAGGGCGGCGGCGTCGTCGCCGAAAAGAGTGAGAGCGGCGAAGGCGTCCGCGACGAGTTCTTCGGCGTCGTGGATGGACTGGTCGATGCCGAAGACGGCGGGCCAGGTGGCCTTGTCGCTGGCGGTGTCCTTGCCGGCTGTCTTGCCGAGTTGCTCGGAGTCCTGGGTCATGTCCAGGACATCGTCCACAATCTGGAAGGCGAGGCCGGCCTTCTGGCCGAAGGTGCGGAGGCGTGTGATGGTGTCCTCCGCCGGATCTGCGCCCAGGCCGAGCAGGCCGCCGGCGACGACGCTCACGGTGATGAGAGCGCCAGTCTTGGCGCGGTGGATGGCTTCAACCAGCTCGGCGGTGGGCGTGGCCCCTTCGCTCTCAATGTCCATAACTTGGCCGCCGATCATGCCGGGCGGCAGTGCAGTCGCCATGTCCCCGACGCGGCCTACGCCGGTGCCGACCGCGACTGCAACCTCGTGCAGGATGGCCACCACTGTCTCGGCCGGTGCGTGCAGGCGGGAGATGGTCTCGAAGGCGAGGGTCTGGAGGGCGTCGCCAGCGAGGATCGCCGTGGCCTCGCCGAAGACGACGTGGCAGGTGGGCTGGCCGCGGCGGAGGTCGTCGTTGTCCAGGGCGGGTAGGTCGTCATGGATAAGGGAGTAGGTGTGGAGCATCTCCAGCGCGGCTCCCAACTCCGCCGCGCCTGCCGGGATGGTGCCGCCTGCCACCATACGAGCGGCCTCCATGCAGAGCACAGGGCGGAGGCGCTTGCCACCGGCGAAGGTGGAGTGGCGCATGGCGCGGTGGATGGAGTGGGGGAGGGTGTCGGGGCCGGGGAGTAGGCGCTCCAGCGCCTCATCGGCCAGGGCCGCACCCTTCTTCAGCAGGTCTTGTACGTTGACGTCCATCTTCTTCATGATAACGGTTGACCGGTGCCGCGTTATGCTGGACGACGTGATGGCCTATCCAAAAACACGATTTCTTCTGCTTCGCTCCTGCTTTGCGCTCGCTCTCGCCACCGGTCTCGCAACTGCGCAGGCAGGGCCTGCAAAGGCGGGCGAGGAGACATCCACGATGGCGGCTACCGTGATGAAGGCTTGGCCAGCCGGGGTGATCTCCACCATCAAGAAGCCGGGGGAATGGAGCTACGAAGAGGGTGTGCTGCTGGATGGGTTGGCTGCGGACTGGGGCCGTACCAAGGATGCAAAGGAACTGGCTTACGTCAAGGCTTCCGTGGACAAGTATGTGGATGCGGATGGGGCCTTGCATATGAATGCTGCGGGTGCGCCGTTCGCTGTGGAGGCGCACTCGCTGGACAACATTGAGATGGGCAGGGCGGTGCTGTTTCTGTATGGCGTGACGCAGAATGAGCGCTATGCGAAGGCTGCGGAGTTTCTGCATGCGCAGCTTGCGGCGCAGCCTCGTACGGCGAGCGGCGGGTACTGGCATAAGCAGATTTATCCAAATCAGATGTGGCTGGATGGGGCGTATATGGCGGAGCCGTTCCGGGCTCGTTATGCGGTGACGTTCAAGCATCCGGCGGATTTGGACGACATCGCGAAGCAGCTTCTGCTGATGGATGACCATATGCGGCAGCCTGGGACGGGGCTGATGCTGCATGGATGGGATGAGTCCGGGGCGATGCCATGGGCGGATAAGAAGACGGGATTGAGTCCGGAGGTGTGGGCGCGGGCGATGGGGTGGTATGCGATGGCGCTGGTGGATGTGCTGGACTGGTTCCCGAAGGATCATCCGAAGCGGCCTGCGCTGCTGGCGGCACTGGACCGGACAATGAAGGCTGTCGTTACGGCGCAGGATGCGAAGACAGGGCTTTGGTGGCAGGTGATGGACAAGCCCAACGTGAAGGGAAATTATCCTGAGGCTTCGGCCTCCGCGATGTATGTGTACGCGCTGGCGAAGGGGGTGCGTATGGGGTATCTGCCGAAGGGAGATGCGGCTCATGCGAGCGCGGGGTGGATGGGGATACAGCGGGAGTTCGTCAGGGGTGGGGGGGTGGTGGGGACGGTGAAGGTGGGGGGGCTGGGGGGGACGCCGTACCGGTCCGGGACGTATGAGTACTACGTGGGTGAGGGGACGGGGGAGAACGATGCCAAGGGGGTTGGGGCGTACCTGATGGCGGGGAGCGAGATGGCTTGGGCTAGCCGTTGACGGCGGTAGCGGGGAAGACGGTCTCTCGGAGGCGGCGGGTGAGTTCCCTCATGCGGTCTGGGTCTAGGGTGCCGTGTTCCAGACCGACCTCCAGCTCACGGGCGATCTCCGTGCCCTGGGGGAAGCCGAAGGTACCAAGTGATCCGGCCAGTTTGTGGGCTTCGCCGAGGGCTTCCTGGCAGAGGGAGGATTCCATGGCGCCGTTTGCGGCTGCTTCCGCGGCACGATCGAGCACGGTGAGGCGCTGCAACATCAGGGGCCGCTTGCGCTCCCATAGCGCGGACAACAGGGTAAGGGTCTTCGTCTCCAGCACGGTTCAGAGTGCTCCTTGGAAGTTCCAACTACAGCAAAGTGGGGCGATTGCGTACAGCCAAGGATAGAAGATTATTCGTAGCAGAGTGTACATTTTTCGTACCTGCTGCGTGCAGTGGTTTCAGTTTGGCAGAGGATCACTGAACGGGAAGGGGCACTCCGAGGACGAGGAGCCCCCGGGGGTTAAGTGTGCAAAGTATTCAAACGAAACAGCTTAGGTCCGGACCTACGGTTTTGGCCTCACCATGGGACCTGGCAAAAGTGAGGGCTGCGTTGCTTGGTCGAGATCGTATCGTGCGTGAAGAAGAAAGTTCCTACCCTGCGGGCGGTTCACAGCATTTGCACAGCTAATCCTCAGTCAGTCTTGCCAGCCCAGGGCTTCGGAGATTTGAGCAGCGAGTGTGAGGGGATCGAACGGCTTGAAGAGGACGGCGGCAACACCGAGGCCGGCGAAGCGTCGCTGATCGACACCCTGAACCTTGGCGGTAAGGAGAACGACGGGGATGCGGGCGGTGAGGGGATTGAGCTGAAGTTGCTTGAAGGTGGTTGGACCATCCATGCCAGGCATCATGACGTCCATGAGGATGGCATCCGGCTTTTCCGCGGCGGCCTTTTCCAGACCTTCCGGGCCGGAGCTTGCCGTGAGGATGGTCCAGTCCGAGGTAGCTTCAAGGGAAAGCGCCGCGACCTCGCGGATATCGTCCTCGTCGTCGACTATCAGGACTCGCTTCATGGCAAGATTCTCTCACGCCGATCCAGTTTCAGGCCGGCGCGCGGTTAGACGACGCGCTGTTCCTGTTGCTGCGTCTGCGCGGCGGGTGCGGACTGGGTGGGGCGGCGAAGACGCTGCACGATGTTGAGGACCAGTTCTTCGACCTCGCCGGGCTGGACTTTGGCTTTGGTGAGGAATTGGGTGGGGCCGAGCTGGAGCTGTTTCATTTCAAATTCGGAGACCTCGCGGCCGGAGTAGACGACGAGGGGCAGGGTGCAGAGTTCGGGCTGCTGGCGGAGCCAATCGACGAGGGAGAAGCCGTCCCCGTCCGGAAGGGTGAGGTCGAGGATGATGAGGTCCGGCGCGGCGCGACGGCAGTGCTCCATGGCGTCTTCGCGTGTGCTGGCGTGATCGACGCGGACCTGGACGTCTTTGAAGCCGGCGATGACGACGGAGGCAAGGTCGATGTCGTCTTCAACCAGGAGGACGCGGGCGGGGCCTTCGCCGGCATGGAGGACGCGGGAGAGTTCGGCGAGGAGAAGGCCTTCGTTGAAGGGCTTCTGAATCCATCCCTGTGCAGCGGAGGCGACGTGGCGGTCTTCGCGGATGGTGGAGGGGGAGAGTACGGAGAGGATGACGACGGGAATTTTGGCGGTGGCTGGGGTGTTTTTGAGACGCTGCAGGGTCTCCCAGCCGGTGAGGCCGGGCATGTAAAGGTCCAGGAGGATGGCTGAGACCTTGTTTTTCTCCGCGAGGGCGATGGCCTGTTCGCCGTTGTCGGCTTCGAGGATGGTGTAGCCGTGCTGCTTGAGGTGCTCGCCGACGATGGTACGGATGCCGGAGTCGTCGTCGCAGAGGATGACGGTGCCGTCGCCGAGGGGGAGGACGATGCCCTTGTCGTCGATCTGGTCTACGAGGCGGCTCATGCGGGGGAGGGAGACGACGAGGGAGGCTCCGGGGCCGCGGTGGAGGGCGGAGTTGGATTCGGCCCAGATGCTGCCGTTGTGCTGCTGGACGATGGTGCGGCAGATGGCGAGGCCGAGGCCGGTGCCGCCTTTCTGACGGGCGTCCGAGGCTTCGACCTGCTGGAAGCGGTCGAAGATGGAGTCGAGTTTTTCAACGGGGATGCCGCGGCCCTGGTCGGAGACGCGGAGCTGGACGGCGGTGTTATCGGCTTCCAGGCGGATGGTGACGGTGCTCTCCGGGGGCGAGAATTTGATGGCGTTCGAGAGGAGGTTGGTGAGGATCTGGAGGATGCGGTCGGGGTCGCCATCAAAGAAGACGCCCTCCGGGGCGACGCCGAGGGAGAACTGGAATGCGACGCCGGCGGAGTCTGCCATGGGCTTCATGGTCTCCATAGCTTGGCGGGCGAGATCGCGGAGGGAGCAGCGGCGGACGTGCAGGGGGGCGCGGCCAGACTCCATGCGCTCAAGGTCCAGGATGTCGTTGATGAGGCGGATGAGGCGGTCGGTGTTGGTAAGGGCGATACGGAGGAGGTTCTGGGCCTTGGCGTCTACGGTTCCCATGAGGCCTGCGGAGAGGAGGCCGAGGGCTCCGCGAATGCTGGTGAGGGGGGTGCGGAGCTCATGCGAGACGGTGGAGATGAACTCGTCTTTGATGGTATCGAGCTGCGAGCGCTGGGAGAGGAGGGAGTCCTGGGTGCGCTGATGTTCCGAGGCGGTGTTGAGCTGGGCGCGCAGTCGTTCGCGTTCGCCGCGCACCCTGAGGAGGAGAGTCCCGAGGATGACGCAACCGAGGAAGCAGACGAGAGTGATTACCAGAACCATAGCTGATGTCATCAACAGAGTGACCCGATGGTAACCTAACTTTCGCACAACAGTGTAGGGTGTAATGCACTTGCTATTGCCAGACTCGTCACCATATTGGCTGCCGTGTTTGAGAACTTATTACGTTTGAATCTCCCAACTGGATGTAAGTTTACGAAGAAAGTTCGTGCATCGCACCAAATATGGTGCAGGTGTGACGCACATAGAAGAGCCGCCACGGGAGCTCTCCGTGGCGGCTTTCGGGTTTCAGTGAGGCTAGATGGTTACCGCTACGCGGTCCAGAACTTCGGCGAAGTTCTTGCCTGAGCGGGCGGTGTAGCCCTTCTTGTGGAAGGCGTATCCGGCGATGAGCGGCAGGGCGAGGGTGGCTTCCGAGAAGACCATCTGCTCGTAGGTGAGGTCGACTTTGCCCCAGGAGCTGGCTTCTTTGAGGGTAGAGCCGGAGAGTGCGCCGTCACGGGCGTCCGCGACGGTGATCTGGATGGCGTATTTGTGCATGGAAGCCTCAACTCCGAGGATGTCCGCCGCGACGACGATATCCTGTGCGAAGTTCTTCGGCACACCGCCGCCGATCATGAGGAGGCCGGTGGTGGGGTTGTCGATTTTGATCTTGGTGATCTCGTAAAAGTCCTTGGCGGAGTCGATGGAGACGACGGGCTTGCCCTGGCGGGCGTGCTGGTGGGCGACGAGGCCGAAGCCGGCGGAGCAGTCCGAGAAGGCGGGGCAGAAGATGGGGACACCCTTTTCGTAGGCGGCGAGGACGATGGAATCGGCGTGGCCGGCCTGCGGGGTGCGTCCGTGGTCTGCGAGGTACTTGCCCATGGCCTGGATGAATTCGCGGCTGGAGTAAGCGCGGGGCTCGAGCGAGTCCGTGATGGCGCGGGTGGTGTCGTCGCAGATGCGGAGTTCTTCTTCATCGATGAAGGTGTCGTAGATGCGGTCGATCATGAGTTCACGGAGGTCGGCGTCGCCGGCACCATACTTGTACTCGTCACCGGCGATGTAATGCTTGAAGCCGAGAGCTTCAAAGAAGTCCTGGTCGACGATGTTGGCGCCGGTGGAGACGATGGCGTCCACCATGTTGTTGCGGATGAGATCGACGAAGATCTTCTGGAGGCCGGCGGAGATGAGGGAGCCGGCGAGGCAGAGGATGACGCCGCATTCGGTGTCGCGGAGCATCATGTCGTAGATGGAGGCGGCGCGGGCGGTGTCGCGGGCGGAGTAGGCCATGTGGCTCATGGCATCGACGAGGGGGACGACGTTGTGCTGGGTGATGTCGATGTGCTGGATGGGGGCTTGGAGGAGTTCTTTTTTCGTAGGCATGTCACTGTCAAGGTTATCAGTTTGGTGCGGGTGGGGCGGGGGTTCTTGAGATTTTCACGAACCCGCGCGGGTGGTTAGGGCCTGGCTGGGTTTGGTTTAGGTTTCGTCGGTGAAGATGGCTTCGATGGGGAGGTCGAAGAGGCGGGCGAGGCGGAAGGCGAGCGGGAGCGAGGGGTCGTAACGGCCGGTTTCAATGGCGTTGACGGATTGGCGGGAGACCTCGAGCCTGGCGGCGAGGTCCTGCTGGGACCAGGAACGCTCGGCGCGGAGGATGCGGAGACGATTATTCACCGGAACCTCCTCCGTAGTAACGGTGGAGCGGGTAACCGGAGAGGCCGACGAAAAGCCAGAAGAGGATGAAAACGTGGAAGCCATCGACGGGCGGGACGCGGGCGAAGAGGTGCAGGAAGCTCCAGAAGGAGGTGACAGCAAGGGTGGCGCCGGTGCCCCAGAGGAGGGATTGGATGAAGAGTTCGCGCTGGAACTCGTCTTTTTCTTCCTTGAGGTAGAGGCCGACGATGGCGATGATCGCGACGATGGGGAGCGAGGGAAAGACGGCCAGAGCGATGGCGAAGGGCATCGACATATGCTGGTGGGCGAGGACGTGGATGGCGAGGAAGACGGTGAGGACATAGATGGCGGAGGCGACGGCGACGCGAAGGAGATAGCGGCGGCGGGCTGGGGATTGGCTCATGGTTGGATTCCTCTCTAAGCAGGATGGCGGATCTGGCAGACGGCGATGGGGGCTTACCGGAGGCGGCAGGGAGTGTTGCGGACGCGGGCTGGTGAGAGGAAGAGAACCCAGCCGATTCCGGCGAGCGCGATGATGAGCTGGGAGGTGAGGGCAGGGACGCGGCAGATCAGGCCGGCGAGCACAAAACCGCTGCCCAGGAGGACTGAGGCGAGCGAGACGGCACATCTTCCGCCAAGCAGGAGTGCGTGGAGCGCATCCGCTCCAATGACCGCGAGGGCCATGAGGGCGGCGGCCGCAGGGATCTTCCAGACGGTCGCATGGGCTGAGCGACTGACGTACGTTGCGAGAATGACGCCGGTAGCGAGGATAAGGCTCGGGATGAGGGGTTTGGGGTTGAGTCGCTTCATAGGTTCTCCTAGCATGCTTTCATGACAACGAAACTTTACGTAAAGCGTGCTTGTCATGTCAAGGAGGCTTGTCACTTTTATTTTCGTTGATAGGCTGGTTGGCATGAATGTGAACTTTGCGGAGCGGGCGCATAACCACAACTGGAAGCTGGACCCGATTGTGCGGTCGCTGCTGGACACGGACTTTTACAAGTTGCTGATGCTGCAGTTTATTTGGAAGAATTTTTCTGGTGTGGTGGTGACCAGCGAGGTGCACAACCGGACGGTGAGGGTTCGGCTGGCGGAGCGGGTGGGGGCGGCGGCGCTGCGGGAGCAGATGGAGCATGTGCGGGGGCTGCGGTTTCGGCGGAGTGAGCTGGTTTGGCTGGCGGGAAATACTTTTTATGGTGTGAGGAGCATTTTTCAGCCGGCGTTTCTGGAGTGGCTGGAGCGGGATTTTGCGCTTTCGGACTATGAGATTGCTGAGGATGAGGGGCAGTTGGTGCTGCGGTTCAGCGGGCTTTGGACGGCCGTCACCATGTGGGAGGTGTATGCGCTGGCGATTGTGAGTGAACTGAAGACAAGGGCGGCGCTGGCGGAGTTGAGTGAGTTGGAGCTGGATGTGCTGTATGCGCGGGCCAAGACGCGGCTTTGGGACAAGATCGAGAAGCTGAAGAATGTAAAGGGGTTACAGCTTTCGGATTTTGGGACGCGGCGCAGGCACTCGTTTTTATGGCAGGAGTACGCGGTGCTGGCGCTGAGGGCCAAGCTGGGGGCGGAGTTTACGGGGACTTCCAATACGCATCTGGCTTATAAGCATGACCTGGAGGCGATTGGGACGAATGCGCATGAGCTGCCGATGGCGATGGCGGCGCTGGCTTCCAAGGGGACGGATGAGGAGCTGAGGGAATCACAGTACGAGGTGCTGGAGCTTTGGCAGAAGAGCTATGGGGGGTCGCTGCTGATTATGCTGCCGGATACGTTTGGGACGACGCAGTTTTTGGAGCATGCGCCGGCGTTTGCGGCGGACTGGACGGGGCAACGCATTGATTCGAAAGACCCGGTGGTGGCCGGGGATGAATACATTGGATGGCTTGAAGGAAGGGGACGGGACCCAAGGCAGAAGAGGCTGATTGCTTCCGATGGGCTGGATGTGGATGACATCCTGCGGCTTCATGCGTACTTCCAGGACCGGATTCGGTTTTCGGCGGGGTGGGGGACGTTGTTAACAAATGACTTCCGGGGGTGTCATCCGAGGGGGGAGGGAACGCTGGCGCCGCTTTCGCTGGTTTGCAAGCTGACGAGTGCGAATGGGATTCCGACGGTGAAGCTTTCCGACAATGTGCTGAAGGCGACGGGGCCAGCGGAGGAGGTGGAACGGTATCGGCGGGTGTTTGGGACGAAGGCGGAGGTGGGGGCTGTGATGGTGGTTTGACCGTGCTGATGGTGTGGTGAATGGTGTTGAAGTTGTGGTGAATGGTGTGGGTATCGTGGGTGAGTGGCAGCGAGTTCGGTGTGGCTTCAGGGTGAGGAGAGGCCTAACACCGATCTTCACCGATTGGACCGATCAAGAGCGGAGAGCCGGCCACGGATTTCACGGATGACGCGGACAAAGATGGATCAAGGCAAGAACGAGCGGTCCGTTCATAGGCTGACGCGGGGTGATATGGGGATCATACAAAGAAGAGGAAGAGTAACGGCCCGGGGCTGAAGCGCCCTGGTTGTGAAGGGACCCTTTTCGTGGGGCTAAAGCCCCACGCACATCAGAGAGGCAAAGGCAGAGGCGGTCGGGCTTTGCCCAATACCCCACCCTTCGCGATGAGACTGCGAAGAATGGGGCACCCCGTCGTGGCGGGACTTGCTATTGGGCGAGGGCTTTGAGGTAGTTGCCGTAGCCGACGATGAGGGTGGAGAGGATGAGGAGACTGAGGCCGGCGGCGACGAGGGTTTTGGTGCGGGTGCTGGTGCCCTTCCACTCCTTGAGGGCGAGGCCCCAGAGGGTGGCGAAGATGATGATGGAAGCCATGTGGAGGGTCCAGGAGGAGAAGTCGTACTTGCCCATCTTGGTCTGGCCCATGGAATAGAAGAAGAACTGGAAGTACCAGATGACGCCGGCGAGGGCGGCGAAGAGGTAGTTGGCGAAGAGGGTTGGGGTGGAGATGCGGGCCCAGCGTTGGGCGGTGGCGAAGTCGAGTGGGTTGAAGTCGGTGAGGGTGTCCCCTGAGGTTGCGGCGGCGCGCATGGGATTGTTGCCGGGGGTGCCGGTGAACTGGCCGACGGAGCGGTTGCGGATGATGAGGATAGCGGACCAGATGAAGTTGGTGAGGAAGCCTCCCCAGAGGACGACGATGAGGACGGGGAGGTTCTGGAAGAGCTCTGGGCGGCCTTTTTCAATGAGGTGGGCCTTGGCGAGGTCGCCGATGGGCTTGCCGGCGGCGAGGCCGTACGCGAAGAAGCTGGACATGATGCCGGCGCCGACGGCGATGAGGACTCCCTTGACGAAGGAGAAGTCGCGTTCGCCGGCTTCTTCTTTTTCTTCGGGGGTGATCTCGCGTTCTTTGGAGAGGCCGGCGGCTCCGTTGACGGCGACGGCGATGAGGCAGACGAGGACGCCGAGGAGGATGATCTGGCCGGAGCGCTCGTGGATGATGATTTTGATGGAGCCGTCATAGACGGGGGGGATGAGGGTTCCAAAGGCGGTGCAGAGGCCGAGGGCGATGGCGTAGCCGAGGGCGATGCCGAGGTAGCGGATGGCGAGGCCGAAGGTGAGGCCGCCGACTCCCCAGAGGATGCCGAAGAGGATGGCGTAATGGAAGGACGAGGGGTGGAGGGCGTATGCGGTGCGGAGGATTTGGGTGAGGTCCGGGACGAGCAGGAAGGCGAGGACGGAGGGGGCGATGAGCCACGCGGCGATGCCCTGGATGAGCCAGTAGATCTCCCACGACCAGCGCTTGATTCCACGGAATGGAATAAAGTTGGTGGCGGATGCGAAGCCACCGATCCAGTGGTAGATGACGCCGATGAAGGGGTTCGTGCCCATGAATGCCTCTTGCTGGAGTGTAGTGCAGTGGAGCGGGGACAATCGTAGCTGAACGGAGATGCGAAAGGGAAATATACTCTGTATTGAAATCGAGAGATGAAGCTGGTTGGAAAAGTCTGAAGTAAAGACTAAGACAAGAAGCGTACCTCAGCGGCTAAAGCCGCGTTGCTAAGCGGTATCTACGGCACGGCTGAAGCCGTGCCCTTAAGCAAGACGAAGTACGGACGACTTTGGGTTTTGGGTTGCGGAGGGTTCTTGCGGATCTCGCTGTTTATTACGTGCTACAACGACACGCTGTTTCCGGCGACGGGGAAGGCGGTGGTGCAGGTGCTCGAACGGCTGGGGCATACGGTGGTGTTTCCGGCGGGGCAGACGTGCTGTGGCCAGATGCATTACAACACGGGCTACCAGAAGGAAGCGATGCCGCTGCTGGAACGGTTTGTGGATCAGTTCGCGGGGGCGGATGCGGTGGTGGTGCCGTCTTCCAGCTGCGTGGCGATGATGAAGGATCACTACCCGCAGATGGCGGAGCGGATTGGCAAGCCGGAGTTGATACGGGCTGTGGCGGAGCTGCTGCCGAAGGTGTATGAGTTCAGTGAGCTGCTGACGCGGGGGCTCGGCCTCGAGGATGTGGGGGCTTACTATCCGCATCGGGTGACGTACCACGCGAGTTGCCATGGACTGCGGAACCTGGGGCTGGGGGATGGGCCGCAACGGTTGCTGCGGGCGGTGAAGGGAATCGATCTGGTGGAGATCAAGGGGCTGGAGCAGTGCTGTGGGTTCGGCGGGACGTTTGCAGTGAAGAATGCGGATGTTTCGAGCGCGATGCTGGCGGAGAAGACGACGGCGGTCTTGAATACCGGGGCGGAGGCTTGTACGGCTTGCGACAATAGCTGCCTGATGCATATCCAGGGGGCGCTGCATCGGCAGAGGACGGGCGTAAGGACGGTGCACCTGGCGGAGATACTGGCGAGCACGGAAGCGGGTGGGGCATGAGTCTGCATACGCTGGATGGTCATCCTCCGGAGGGCGATGCGCTGCGGCACGCACGGTTGGATCCGCGGACGGCAGAGAACTTTCCGATCATCGCGCGGACGATGCTGGGGGATACGCAACTGCGGAAGAACGTTCGTCATGCGACGGATGTGATCCAGAACAAGCGGCGGATTGTGGTGGACGAGATGCCGGACTGGCAGGAGCTGAGGGAGTCCGGGAAGCGGATTCGCGAGCACACGATGCTGCACCTGGCGGAGTACCTGGAGGAGTTTGAGCGGAAGTGTACGGCGGCGGGTGGGACGGTGCATTGGGCTCGGGATGCGGCTGAGGCGCGGGCGATTGTGGTGGCGCTGGCGCGGGAGGCGGGGGCGAGCGAGGTCATCAAGATCAAGTCGATGACGACGGAGGAGATTGAGCTGAATCCGGCGCTCGAGGCGGCTGGGATTCATCCGTATGAGACGGATCTGGCGGAGCTGATTATTCAGCTTGGGCGGGATCAGCCGTCGCATATTGTGGTTCCGGCGCTGCATAAGAATCGGCAGCAGATCCGGGAGATCTTCAGGCGGGAGATGAACCTGCCGGATTTGGGGACGACGCCGCAGGATCTGGCGGATGCGGCTCGGCTGTTTCTGCGGGACAAGTTTTTGCGGGTGAAGACGGCGGTGAGTGGGGCGAACTTTTTGATCGCGGAGACGGGTGGGGTCTGCGTGGTGGAGAGCGAAGGCAATGGGCGGATGTGCCTGACGCTGCCGGAGACGCTGATTACGATTGTGGGGATCGACAAGGTGGTGCCGCGGTATGAAGACCTGGGGGTGCTGCTGCAGTTGCTGCCTCGGTCGGCGACCGGGGAGAGGATGAATCCGTATAACAGCGTTTGGACGGGGGTGACGCCGGGGGATGGGCCGAGGGCTTTCCATGTGGTGCTGATGGATAATGCGCGGACTTCGATTCTGGCGGATGAGGAGGGGCGGCAGACGCTGAATTGCATTCGGTGCGGCGCGTGCCAGAATGCTTGTCCGGTGTA
The DNA here is from genome assembly GCA_964242025.1 of uncultured Acidobacteriaceae bacterium. Classification (GTDB taxonomy): domain Bacteria; phylum Acidobacteriota; class Terriglobia; order Terriglobales; family Acidobacteriaceae; genus Edaphobacter. The sequence continues at coordinate 64,725 of CAXSZW010000016.1, read as the reverse complement.
TCGGCAGACGGGGGGACATGCGTATGGGAGTGTGTACGCGGGGCCGATCGGAGCGATTCTGACGCCGCAACTGATGGAGATGGAGCATGCACAGACGCTGCCGTATGCGTCGTCGCTGTGCGGGGCCTGCTATGAGGTTTGTCCGGTGAAGATCAATATTCCGGAGGTGCTGATTCATCTGCGGAACAAGGTGGTGGAGAAGAAGAGCTGGGCCGATCCGGAGGCGTTGGCGCTGAAGACCGTGGGGGCGATCTTCAAGAGTGAGCGGCGGTTCCGCGCGGCGCAGAGGCTGGGCCGCATGGCGGAATGGCCGCTGCTGCGCAAGGATGGGCAGGGGGAGGGATGGATTGGGTGGTTGCCGGGGTTGCTGGGTGGGTGGACGCAGGTGCGAGACCTGCAGGCGATGCCGCAGGAGACGTTCCGGGAGTGGTGGGAGAAGCGGGAGGATCGTGATGGCAATTGAGACGGTGGGGGCGAGGGCGGCGATCCTGGCCAGGGTTCGGCAGGCGGTGAAGGGAGGGCACGCGAGCGCCTGGGAGGAGATTCCGCGTGGGTTTCGGGTGGGGTCTGAGCGGACGGCGGCTGAGGTGTTGGAGAGGCTGGTGGATCGGCTGCATGACTATGACGCGCAGGTGATGGAGTGCTCGGGCGAGGACGTGACGGAGGCGATTGCCGCGATGCTTAGGGCGCGGGGGGTGTCGCGGATGGTGGTGCCGGCGGGGCTCAGGGCGGGATTGCTGCCGGAGGGGTTTGGGTTTGTGGTCGATGAGGGGCTGAGCTACGCGGAACTGAACGGGTGTGATGGGATTCTGACGGAGTCGACGCTGGCGATTGCGGAGACGGGGACGATTGTGCTGCAGAACGCTGCGGGGCAGGGGCGGCGGGCGGCTACGCTGGTGCCGGATTATCACCTATGCGTGGTGCAGGCGGCAGACGTGGTGGCGACGGTGCCGGAGGCGATCGCACGGCTGCGAGCGACGGCGGAGCTGCCGACGACGTTTATCTCCGGGCCATCTGCCACGGCTGATATCGAGATGACGCGGATCAAGGGCGTGCATGGGCCGCGATTTCTGGATGTGGTGCTGGTTGGGACGTGATGCGACGGATAAAGTTCGAGTTGACAACGATGACCTCGGGGTCGCACTCTGTTGCTTGTTTGAAGCGCATATTTCAATAGAGATGTTATTTCCGACTGATGAAGGTGGGCACCGCGATGAGCGTCGACGAGAAGCTGCAGCAGGAGAAGGACCGGGTTTGGAAGGCGTTGGACGGGTTCAGGATTGAGATTCCGTCGTGGGGGTTTGCCAACACGGGGACGCGGTTCGGGAAGTTTTCGCAGGCGGCTGCCGCGACGACGATTGAAGAGAAGTTTGCGGATGCGGCGCAGGTGAACAAGCTGACCGGCGTGGCTCCGACGCTGGCACTGCATGTGCTGTGGGACCTGCCGAATGGCAAGGCGGATGTCCCTGCGATTCAGGCGTTGGAGAAGAAGTATGGGGTGAAGTCGGGGTCGATCAACCCGAACCTGTTCCAGGATCAGGAGTACAAGTACGGGTCGATCTGTAACCCGAGTGCGGAGATTCGCGGGAATGCGCTGGCGCACCTGCTGGATTCGGTGGAGATTGGGCGGGAGCTGGGGTCGATGGATGTGTCGATGTGGATTGCGGATGGGTCCAATTATCCGGGGACGCAGAGCATTCGCAGGCGCATCGAGTGGATGGAAGAGGTGCTGGCGAGCACGCATGCGGCGCTTGGGCCAGAGCAACGCATGCTGGTGGAGTACAAGCCGTTTGAGCCGGCTTTTTATCACACGGATATCGCGGACTGGGGGATGGCGCTGGAACTGGCGCGGCGGGCGGGGCCGAAGGCGAAGGTGCTCGTGGATACGGGGCATCATTTGCAGGGCACGAATATTGAGCAGATTGTGGCCTGGCTGCTGCACCTGGACGCGCTGGGTGGATTCCACTTCAACGACCGGAAGTATGCGGATGACGACCTGACGCTTGGGTCCATTGATCCGTACCAGGTGTTCCGGATCTTCCACGAGATTTTGAGTGCGCCGGCGAAGGCGACGAGCGCGATTGCCTACATGATCGACCAGAGCCACAACCTGAAGGGCAAGGTGGAGGCGATGATTCAGACGGTGACGACGGCGCAGGAGCTGTATGCGCGTGCGGCGCTGGTGGATCAGGAGAAGCTGGCGGGACTGCAGCAGAGCTGCGATCTGGTGGCCGCGGAGGAGACGTTCCGCGAGGCTTTCTGGACGGATGTTCGGCCGCTGGTCAGGGCCTGGCGGGAGGCTCGCGGGCTTGCTCCGGAGCCGCTGGCTGCGCTGCGGGAGAGCGGGTATGTGGAGAAGATTACGGCGGAGCGTGGGGCTAAGAATGCGGCGAGCGTTTCGAGTTATGCATGAGTTGGAATTGACTAGAAGTTCATATGCGGATTAGTTGCTGTATTGATATTCCGTATGAAATGATTGGTGGTCCGTATTTCGTATTGCCTTATAGGAGATGTGCGTCATGGCTGCAGCAACACTGAAGTTTCTGGAAGATCGTTGGGATGAGAAGGTGGCGGCGACGCTGGATGCGCCGGAGCTGCTGCGGTACCGGTCTAACCTGCTGGGGTCTGACCTGCGGATTACGAATTTTGGCGGCGGGAATACGAGCTCCAAGCTGGAGCAGACGGATGCGCTGGGGGGTAAGCCGGTCGAGGTGCTTTGGGTGAAGGGAAGCGGCGGCGACCTGGGGAGCATCAAGCGGACGGGGTTTGCGACGTTGTACCTGGACAAGGTGCTGGCGTTGGAGCAGGCGTATCGCGGGGTGGAACTTGAGGACGAGATGGTGGGGATGTATCCGCTGTGTACGTTTGGAAACAACCCGGTGGCAGCTTCGATTGACACGTCGCTTCATGCATTTTTGCCGTTTCCGCATGTGGACCATCTGCATCCGGACTGGGGGATCGCGCTGGCGGCCTCAGCCAATGGGAAGATCAAGATGGAGGAGTTCAATAAGGAGTTTGGACACAAGCTGGCGTGGCTCCCGTGGCAGCGGCCGGGGTTTGAACTGGGCATGATGCTGAAGAAGATTGTGGCCGAAACACCGGGTTGCGACGGCGTGGTGCTGGGCGGGCATGGGCTGTTTACGTGGGGCGAGACGCAGCGTGAGAGCTACCTGAATACGATTACGATTATCGATCAGCTGGGGCAGTTTATTGAGCGGCATGGCGCGGCTGAGGGCTTCAAGCACTTTGGCGGGACGAAGGTTGCGGCGCGTGAGGATCGGGCGGCGATTGCACAGGGGATCTTTCCGTATCTGCGGGGGATTGTGTCTCGCAAGCAGCGCTGGATTGGGAGCTTTACGGATGCGCAGCATGTGCTGAACTTTCTGAACTCGGCTGAGGCGGAGAAGCTGGCACACCTGGGGACGAGCTGCCCGGACCACTTTATCCGGACGAAGATTCGTCCGATGTTCATCAAGTGGGATCCGGCGGGTGAGCCTGGTGAGTTGAAGGAGTTGATTGCGAGCGCGCTTGAGACGTATCGCGCGGAGTATGCGGAGTACTACCACAAGCATGCGTTGAAAGACTCGCCTGCGCTGCGTGATGCGAGCCCGACGGTGGTGCTGATTCCGGGTGTCGGGATGTTCTCGTTTGGCAAGAATAAGACGGAGGCTCGGATTACTGGGGAGTTCTACATCAACGCGATTGGCGTGATGCAGGGCGCGGGTGCGCTGGGCGAAGGCAAGGTGTGCGCGGAGATTCCGCAGGCGGGGCCAGCGGCTTCAGCGGAGCAGTTTACGGTGCATCAGAACTACGTGGCGCTGCCTCCGAGCGAGGCGTTCCGGATTGAGTACTGGGCGCTGGAAGAGGCGAAGATTCGCCGGCAGCCGCCGGAGAAGGAACTGAGCCGGCGGGTGGTAATGGTGGTCGGCGGAGGCTCTGGCATCGGGCGTGAGGTTGCGCTGCTGGCGGCGGAGCGCGGGGCGCATGTGGTGGTCGCGGACCGGGATACGAAGGGTGCCGAGGCAGTTGCTGCGGAGACGGCCGCGGTTGCGGGCAAGGAGGCGGTGAGCTGGACGGCGATCGACATTCGTGACCGTAAGGCGATCCGCAGTGCGCTCGATGCAGCGGTGAAGCAGTTTGGGGGAATCGACATTTTGATCAACACGGCAGCGATTTTTCCTTCGTCGCCGGATGGGGTGATCAACGATGCGCTGTGGGCGTTGACGCTGGAGGTGAACGTGACCAGCAATCACCTGCTGACTGATGAGGCTCGGGATATTTTTGAGGATCAGGGGATCGATGGGTCGATTGTGCTGACGAGCTCTGCGAATGCGGTGGTGGCGAAGCGCGGGAGCGAGGCGTATGACGTGTCCAAGGCGGCTTTGAGCCACCTGGTGCGGGAGCTTGCGGTTTCGATGTCGCCGCTGGTGCGGGTGAATGGGATCAGCCCGGCGACGGTGGTGAAGGGGTCAACGATGTTCCCAAGGGACCGGGTGATGGCTTCATTGAGCAAGTACAAGCTGCCGTTTGAGGAGACCATGACGGATGATGAGCTGCGGAATGTGCTGGCGGGCTTCTATGCGAAGCGGACGCTGACGCATCAGCCGATCGATCCGCGGGACTGCGCGCAGGCGATCATGTTCCTGGCGGGGCCGGCGGCGCGGTGTACGACCGGGCACCTGATTCCTGTGGATGGAGGGCTCGTCGAGGCGTACCTGCGATGAGTTTGGTTTCCGTGGGAGTACCGGCGGATCTTCGTGCCCTGGTTGCGATCGACCTGGGCGCGGAGAGCTGCCGGGTATCGCTGTTGCGGTGGGTTGAGGGTAGGGCTGAGATCAGGCTGGTTCATCGCTTCTTGAACGCGCCGCGTATCACGGACGGCGGGCTGCGGTGGGACCTGGGGATGATCGAGGCGGGGCTGCAGCAGGGACTCGTGCTTGCTGCTGAGGCTGCGGTGGAGGGGATCCGGTCGATTGCGGTGGATGGGTGGGCGGTCGATTATGTTCATCTGGATGCCGATGGGGTGGCGGTTGATGATCCTTACTGCTACCGGGATGAGCGGACGCTGGAGGCTGAGGCTCGGCTGCATGAAGTGATGGCGCCGGAGCGGATGCGGGAGTTGACCGGGGTTCAGCTTTCACGGATCAACACGCTGTATCAGCTTCATTCCGAAGATGCTTCTGTGAGAAGGATGCGCTGGCTGAATCTGCCGGAGTATGTGTTGTCCCGGCTGGGTGGAAGGTGCGTGGCGGAGTGGACGAATGCGAGCCATTCGCAGATGCTGCGGGTGGGTGAGGCTGCGTGGTGTGACGAGTTGCTGACGGCGGCGGGGATTGAGACGGCGAGTGTGCCGGAGGTGGTGGTGCCGGGGACGGTGGTGGGATTGGCTGCGTCGTATGGGGATGCGGTGCTGATTGCGCCGGCGACGCATGACACAGCTTCAGCGATTGCGGGGATACCGGCGCATGGGGAGGATTGGGCTTACATCAGCTCCGGGACTTGGTCCCTGGTGGGGACGACGCTGGCTGCGCCGAATAACGGCGAGGCTGCGAGCCGGGATAACTTTACCAATCTGGTGGCGGTGGGTGGGCGAACGCTGTTTCATAAGAACGTCAATGGGATGTGGCTGATCAAGCAGTGCATGGAGCAGTGGACGGCACAAGGGACGACGTGGGGGATCGGGGAGTTGGTCTCGGCGGCGGAGGGCGTGGCTTGTCCGCAAGGGCTGCTGGAGGTGGATGATCCGGATTTGCTGCTGCCGGGTTATATGCTTTCGCGGATCAATGCGCAGCGTGAGCGGAAGGGGCTGGAAGCGCTCGATGAGGATGGGGTGAATGCGCCTGTGTTTGCTTCGTTGATCTTTCACTCGCTGGCGGCGCGGTATGCGGAGGTGCTATCGCACATTGCGGGAGAGACGGGAAAGACGTTTCGGCGGCTGTTTGTGGTGGGGGGTGGGAGTCAGAATTTGTTTCTGAACCGGCTGACCGCGGAGGCTACCGGGCTGGCGGTGATTCGGGGGTCGCAGGAGAGCAGTACGCTGGGAAATTTTGCGGTGCAACTGGCGACACTGGAGCATGGGGACGGGCCAAGTCATGAGCAAGTATCGATTTGGGCGGACCGGTTGCAGTTTGCTGTTGTTGGCTAAGGATTCATTGCGAACATCTATACTTTTTGAATGACCCGTAAGTCGTTGGTGCTTGCTGCTTCCGCTATCGTCCTGGTTCCTTTTCTTTTGCCGCAACGTAGCGCTGCGTGGGGTGCTGATGGGCATCGCATGATCAACCGGCTGGCTGCGCTGAACCTGCCGAAGGATGTTCCGGATTTTCTGCGGACGCAGGATGCGGCGGATACGCTGGAGTACCTGGGACCGGAGCCGGACAGGCTGAACCATAAGGCTGAAGCGGAGCTTTACAACGCGGAGAGCCCGGACCACTTTATGGATATGGAATATGCGGACTTGTTGGGGACGTTGCCGAAGCGACGCCGTGACTATGTGAAAGCCGTGGAGAAGATGGCGCCAGAGCATCCGGAGTTGAAGCTGACGGCGGGGTTGATCGGGTTCAATCCGTACCAGACGGAAGAGGTGTATCAGCGACTGATTGTGGCGTTCCGGCAGTATCGCAAGCTCACGGCGGCGAAGGCGAACACGGGCCCGGACGAGAAGGCCATTGAGTTTTATGCGGGGTGGCTGGGGCACTATGTGGCGGATGGATCGCAGCCCTTGCATGCGACGTACCAGTACAACGGATGGACCGGGCCGAATCCGAATGGGTACTCGACGGCGCATAACGTTCACTCGAAGTTTGAGAGCACATTTGTGACGGCGAACGTGCCGCGGGCCGATGTTGCGGCGCTGGTGGAGAAGTCGACTCCGAAGGCTTTAGGAGATGAGTGGACTGACTACCTGGTTTATATGCATCACACACAGACTTTTGTGGAGAAGACGTATCAATTGGAGAAGGCGGGGGCTTTCGACGGGGCGGGGACGGCGGAGGGGAAGGCGTTTACGGAGGAGCGTCTGGCGGCTGGGGCGATCGAGCTGCGGGACATGATCTACACGGCGTGGCTGCGCTCCGGTGATCCGGTGGAGGAGTACAAAGGGCCGGCTTAGGCTTCGGATTGCGAGTGGGCTGGGTGTTCCTGGATGGTGGCGAGCAGGCGGTGCAGGGCAGGGGTGAGGACTGCCACAAGCACGGGTGTGCCGAGGATGGCGAAGACGCCCCAAACGACGAGGGCGTGCCACTCCCAACTCCAAAGCAGGCGCGTGGTGGCGAGTGGGTGATGACGCATGCCGGCGAGCATGGCTTCCTTGCCGAGGGGGAGCGCGCCGGTGTGGAAGACACGGTCGCCGAGCCTTAGGAAGACGAAGAACATGGCGAGTTGGAGCGGATAGACGAGATGGTTGGTGATCTGCGAGGCGACTAAGTTGAGACGCAGGACGAAGGCAACGCCGAGGCAAAGCAGAGTGGTGGAACCGAGCAGGGGGTTGATGCCTACGGCTACTCCGACTGCGAGCGACCAGGCGAGACGTCGCGGAGACGCTCCGACGCGCAGCAGATGCAGGACGGGAGAGATGATCCGGCGCTGAAAGATACGCGAGGCTGTTGTGGTAAGCCCTTCCGTCATGCTTCTCCCTTCTACTACGATACCGCGTAAGGCCCGGGGGATGTCTCCCTCGTTGCTGGGAGAACGTAACCCGATTGGGGCGCGTCGGCCGACCGGGGACAGCAGGTAGACTCAAAGGACCGGCCGAGCGTTTCCATGGGCCGCTTATTTCCTTCCAGGGGCTCCATGACGACCTTTCGCGCCGTCCTCCGTACGCTGAAGTTGGTTGGGTACTTTATCCGGTATGGGTTGGAGTTGGTGGTGCGGCGGCCGGCTACGCGGGAGGCTCGCGCGGACTGGCTGCATCGGTTCTGCTCGGCGGCACTCCGAGGGTTTGGAATTCCGATCACGGTGGACGGGGCGTTTCCGGCACGGGGTGCGCTGGTGACGAACCATACGGGCTATCTGGACATTATTGTGCTGGGGGCGACGCAGCCTTGCGTGTTTGTGTCCAAGGCAGAGATACGGTCTTGGCCGGTGTTGGGGTGGCTGGCGACGATGGCGGGGACGGTGTTTGTGGAGCGGGGGCGTGGGGGATCTGCGTTACGGGCGAAGGAGGGGCTGCAGGCCGCTTCCGATGCGGGGATCCCAGTGGTCTTCTTTCCGGAGGGAACCACGACCAATGGCCGGACGCTGTTGCCGTTTCATGCAGGGCTGCTGGCGCAGGTGCTGGATGCAGGGCAGCCGGTGACGGCGGGGTTTCTGCACTACACGCTGGATGAGCAGAACGCGCCGGGGGTGACGGTGGAGAACGAGGTGTCGTACTGGGGGGATGTGAATCTGCTGAAGCATATCTTCCGGTTTATGGGGCTTCGTGGGGCTCACGCCCATGTGCGGATTGCACCGGCGCCGATTGCGTTTACGAGCGATTCGCAACATCGGAAGGTCAGTGCTGTGGAGGCTCGTCAGGCGGTGCTGGGGTTGGCGACGGCTCCGCTGGAGGAGCCGGTGGGAGAGGCTGCAGTCGCTTTGCACAAGGCATGATCAGGCTGGGGTGAGGCCTTGGCGGCGGAGGGTGCCGAGGACTTGTTCGACGCTCCAGTCGAGTGAGTCTGTGCCTTCCACGGTGAGGGTGGCGTTTTTCGCGGAGGGCAGGACGTACTCCTCCGCCATGGGATGCGCGGTGGCGAAGTACTGCTCGCGGACGGAGGCTTCGGTGCGGCCACGCTCACGGACGTCGCGGTGAATGCGGCGCATGAGGCAGATGTCGTGAGGGGCGTTGACGTAGATGCTGAAGTCGTACAGCGAGCAGAGGGCGGGGTAGTGGAGGGCGAGGATGCCTTCTACGATGAGGACGTGGGAGGGCTCGACACGCTGGGTCTGGTTGGCGACGCGGGTGTGGGAGGCGAAGTCGTAGACGGGGGCGTCGATGGGGCGGCCGGAGGCGAGGTGGCCGACATGGGCGACAAGGAGGTTGGCTTCAAGGGAGTCAGGGTGGTCGAAGTTCTGGGTAGCGCGCTCGTCGTGGGGGAGGTGGGCGAGGTCGTGGTAGTAGAGGTCAAGGGTGAGGAGGGTTGCGGAGAGCTCGGAGGCGAGCTCGCGGGCGAGGGTGGTTTTTCCGGAGCCGCTGCAGCCGGCGATGCCGAGGATGAGGGGGCGTCGGGGGAAGGTGAGTTGGGTGGCTTCCGTCACAAAGTCAGCTTACATGGAAGGGATGATGGCTTTGAGGAGGGCGGTGAAGCGGGTCTCGGCCTGGCGGCCGATGTCCATGACCTCCTCATGGTGGATGACGGCTTGTGTGACGCCGGCTGCGGCGTTGGTGACGAGGGAGAGGCCGAGGACCTCAAGGCCCATGTGGCGGGCGATGATGACCTCATGCACGGTGGACATGCCGACGAGGTCGGCCCCAAGGGCGGCGAAGGCGCGGATCTCGGCGGGGGTTTCGTAGGAGGGACCGAGGACGGCGAGGTAGACGCCTTCGGGGAGCGTCATACCGAGCTTTGTGGCTTGCTCCGCGGCGATGGCGCGGAGACGCGCGGAGTAGGCGGTGGTCATGTCGAAGAAGCGGAGGCCGGAGCTTTCTGACGTGGCGAAGCGGGGTTCGTTGGGGCCCAGGGCGGCGTTGGTGCCGGTGAGGTTGATGTGGTCGGAGAGGAGGACGAGCGAACCGGGACCGAAGGCGGGGTTGATGCCGCCGGCGGCGTTGGTGATGATCAGCTGGCGGCAGCCGAGAAGGCCGAGGACGCGGGTGGGGAAGGTGACCTCGGGCATGGTGTAGCCCTCGTAGGCATGGACGCGGCCCTGCATGACGGCGACGGGGACGCCGGAGAGGGTGCCTAGGATGAGGTTGCCGGAGTGGCCTTCGACGGTGGACTGGGGGAAGTGGGGGATCGTGGAGTACGGGATGACGACCGCGTCCTGAACCTGGGAGGCGAAGGCTCCGAGGCCGGATCCGAGGATAATGCCGATGCGCGGAGTGAGGGCTGTCCGGGCCTGGATGTGGGCGGCGGCGGATTGGGCGCGGAAGTAGAGGTCAGGGATCATCTTGAACAGGGTACGTGAACCTTTATTTGAGGAGCATGGAGACGATGGAGGCGCTCATGAGGTTGGCCATGGTGCCGGCGAGCATGGCGCGGAGGCCGAGCTGGGCAAGGTCGTTGCGGCGGTTGGGGACGAGGGCTCCGATGCCGCCGATCTGCATGCCGATGGAGCCGACGTTGGCAAAGCCGCAGAGGGCGAAGGTGGCGATGGAGAAGGTGCGGGGATCGAGGGTGGCCTTGAGCTTGCCAAGCTCGTTGAAGGCGAGGAACTCATTGATGATGGTGCGGGTGCCGAGGAGGTTGCCGATTTGGCGGCAGTCATGCCATGGGATACCGATGAGCCAAGCGACGGGTGCTCCGACTACGCCGAGAACGTTGTTGAGGGAGTGCGGAAATGGGATGTGTCCGTGAGCCCAGGTGAAGTTGGAGATGCCCAGCATGATGGCGTTGAAGAGGCCGACGAGGGCGACGAAGGAGAGCAGCATGATGGCGACGTTGAAGGCGAGCTGGCCGCCGTCGATGGTACCGCGGGCGATGGCGGCGATGAAGTTTTCGTTGGCGTGATCTTCCTGCGGGGGCATGCGAACGGTGCCGGCCGTGGCGGGGACACCCGTCTCGGGGACGAGCATCTTGGCGACGAGGATGGTGCCGGGGGCGGTCATGATGACGGCGGAGAGGAGGTCTTTGGCGTTGATGCCGAAGAGGATGTATGCGGCCATAATGCCGCCTGAGACGTGGGCCATGCCGGAGGTCATGATGGTCATGAGCTCAGAGCGGGTGGCTCCGGAGAGGAAGGGACGGATGGTGAGCGGCGCCTCGGTCTGGCCCATGAAGATGCTGGCGGCGACGTTGGTGGACTCGGCTCCGCTGGTGCCCATGGTGAACTGCATGATGAAGGCGACGACCTTGATGATCTGCTGCATGAGGCCAATGTGATACAGGATGGCGAAGAATGCGGAGACAAAGATGATGGTGGGGAGGACGGAGAAGGCGAAGACGCTCAGGGGGTTGGACGGGATGCCGAGGTAGCCGAAGACGAGGCCGGAGCCGTCCTGCGAGTGGGCGAGGAGGCCGGTGATGAAGTTGGACACGTTCCTGAGGATGAGCTGGCCGGTGCTCCACTTGATGACGGCGAAGGCGAAGACGATCTGGAGGCCGAGGCCCCAGGCGACGGTGCGCCACTTGATGGCGCGGCGGTCTGTGGAGAAGGCGTATGCGATGCCGAGAAAGGTGATGAGTCCGAGCAGTCCGGTGAAACGGGCCAAGGCGTACGCTCCTTCAGGTGTTGCCGATTGTGCAGTGTGAACAGAGTGTAACGAATGGAGGTGCGTGCTGGTTAAGTTTTGACAGGATGGAAAGGATGGGTAGAGTGGGTGCAGCAGATGATTCCTTACGACTGCGGGAGATACGACGATGCCATTGCCGAATGACGAGAAGCTGCTTAAGTTGAGCGAGGATATTCTCACGAAGTTCGAACAACTGTTTGGGGCGCATCCGGGGATGCGTCCTGCTCATGCGAAGGGGGTGCTGCTGACCGGGACCTTCACTCCGACGGATGAGGCGAAGAAGCTTTCCAAGGCTCCGCACTTTGCGGCTGCGTCGACGGCGGTGACGGTGCGGTTTTCGGACTCAACGGGAGTGCCGGTAATTCCGGATACCGATCCAAACTCGGTTCCGCGTGGGATTGGGATTCGGTTCCACCTGCCTCAGATTGGCGAGCGAGCGCACACGGACATCATTGCGCACTCGACCGATGGGTTTCCGACGCATACGGGCGCGGAGTTCCTGGAGTTTTTGACGGCGATTGCGACGACGGGGCCGGATGCCCCGCATCCGAATCCGGTGGAGCAGTTTGTGGGGTCCCACCCGGCGACGCTGGCGTTTGTGCAGGCTCCGAAGCCGTTTCCGGTGAGCTTTGCGACGGAGACGTACTTTGGGGTGACTTCGGCTAAGTTTATTGGGGCGGGTGGGGAGGAGCAGTTCTTCCGGTACCGGATCGTTCCGGGGGCGGGCAATGAGTACCTGGATGAGGCGGCGCTGAAGACGAAGGGGCCGAACTACGAGTTTGAGGAGATTGTGGAGCGGGTGGGGAAGGGGCCGGTTACGTTTCTGGTGAAGGCGCAGCTTGCTTCGGCGGGGGATGTGGTGGATGACGCTACGATCCACTGGCCGGAGGAGCGGAGACTGGCGACGCTGGGGACCTTGACACTGGACAAGACGGTAGCGAACGACGCCGAGGAGCAAAGGACGATCATCTACGATCCGATTCCGCGTGTGGAGGGGATTGAACCGAGCGACGATCCACTGCTGGAGCTTCGGGCGGCGGTTTACTTGATCAGCGGGAGGCGGCGGCGGGCGGCGAAGTAGGTATCCCCCCCGGGTCTTGTGTGCAAAATGTTCAAAAGAAATGAGTTAGCTTTTATTTGCTGGTTCGCTAACAGGGTAACCAGCGGAAAGTTACTCCGGGTCCGCCGCGATTGTGGTCGCGGCGGACTTTTCGTTATTTGCGGAAGATGGTTCCGGCGAGTTCGATGCTGACGACGGGGCCGCCTTCGGCGAGCTGGCCGACCTCACGCACGGCGACCGGGGCGTCTCCTTCCAGAATCCAGACGAAGATGTCGCTGGGCTGCTTGCCGATGAGAGGTGCGACGATTCCGGTGAGGCCGCCCAGTTCCGGCTTGATGCGGAAGACGGTGGCCTTGCAGGGAAAGCCGACGACGCAGGAGAAGGGCTGCCGGGGGGCGCGTTGAATGTCGAGCTGGATGAGCCGGCCCTTGCCCGTGGGGGCGACCATGGCGAGCTTGAATTCGGGGGTGTCGGGCCTTATGTTGACGAGGAGAATCGAGATGATCCCGTTGGAGAGGTCGGGGGGGATGTCGATGTGGCTGGTTTCGACCTTCTGCGCGCCTTGCTTGTCGAGGGAGCGAAGCGTGACGTTGCCGTTGGCTTCCACGAGGAAGTCGATGGGTTTGGAGAAGAAGGGACCGCGCTGAATGTGGTGATCGCTTACGAGCTGGAAGACGGCCTTCTGGGTATAGACGGCGGTTTCCTCGTCGATGGAGCCATCGCGGAAGTGGAAGTTGAGGTGCGAGGTGACGCGGTCACCGCTGACCAACTGGCTGAATTCCCCGTGGCCCAGGAGGGCTCCGCGTTCCGAGCGGATGACGAGAAAGCCGCGGGTTGCGCCCTGGGGCTGGCGAATCGGGATGGGCTCTGCAAGGGCGGGGACAGAGAGGGCGAGGGCGAACAGAGCCAGTGCGGCTCGATTCCAAAGGTGGTTCAAAGGCAAGGGAGCCTCCTGCGGCGTGGGCACGGGGTGAGGCTGGATGGGGGAGCTACATTACGGTCTAACAGGATAGATGCAAGATTGTTGCGCCGCATCCCCAGCTATTGCGAGGAATCTTTTGTGATGGTCTCGCCGACGAGGGAATGGAGGGTGGGGGGTTCGGGGGTGACGCGGTAGGTGGCGCGGAGCATGGCGTGGGGTTCGGCGAGGAGGGATTCGTCTTCTGCGAAGAGGGTGAGGAGAGGCTGGCCGGCGGCGATGCGGTCGCCAAGTTTGGCGTGGACTTCCAGGCCGGCGTGGGCGCTGACGGGGTCTCCGGGGCGGGCGCGGCCTGCGCCGAGACGCTGGACGGCCCAGCCGACTTCCGTGCAATCCATGGAGGAGAGGAAGCCGGAGGTTTCGGCGAGGAGCTGGCGGGAGGCGGTGGGTTTGTGGAAGGCGGCGGGGTTGGACTCGCCTTCAAAGAGGGAGATGTCTCCGCCCTGGGCCTGGACAATTTCTAGGAAGGCCTCAAAGGCTGCGCCGCAGGTCATGATCTCGTCCGAGAGGGCGGCGCCGGCTTCCGGAGTTTCGGCGTGGCCGGCGAGGTGGAGCATCCACCCGGCGAGGATGTTGGTGAGGGTAATGAGGTCGTGCGACTGGGGGTGGCGGTCCTGCTTGAGGATGTCGATGCACTCCCAGACCTCCAGCCAGTTGCCGGCGAAGCGGCCGAGGGGCTGGTCCATGCGGGTGAGGAGGGCGACGGTTCGGGTGCCGGAGGCCTCGCCGGTCTGGACCATGAGGTTGGCGAGGAGGCGGGCGTCTTCATCCTTGCGCATGAAGGCTCCGGAGCCGGTTTTGACGTCAAGGACGAGGGCGTTGAGGGACTCGGCGAGCTTTTTACTCATGATGCTGGCGGTGATGAGGTAGGGGGACTCGACGGTGCCGGTGTGGTCGCGGAGGGCGTAGAGGATGCGGTCGGCGGGGACGAGGGTGGGGGTCTGGCCGATGAGCGCGGCTCCGCACTGGCGGAGGACGGCTTTCAAGCGGGCGAGGGAGAGCTGGGTGTCGAAGCCGGGGATGGTTTCGAGTTTGTCTAGCGTTCCGCCGGTGTGGCCGAGCGAGCGGCCGCTGATCATAGGGACGCAGATGCCGGGGACGCCGGTGGGGGTAGGGGCGGCGAGGCCGGCTGCGGCGAGGATGGGGGCGATGAGGAGGGAGGTTTTGTCGCCGACGCCGCCGGTGGAGTGCTTGTCGATGGTGAAGGTGTGGAGCGGGGTGGCGTCGAAGGTTTCGCCGGAGAAGCGCATGGCACGGGTGAGGGCGGCGAGCTCCTGGGGGTCGAGACCTCGCTGGAAGACGGCCATGAGGAAAGACGCGATTTGAGCGTCGGTGATGCCCTTTTGAGCGACGACGGCGTTGATGAAGGCCTGGATTTCGGCGTCGGAGAGAGTGAGGCCGTCGCGCTTGTGGAGGATGACGTCGAGGGGATGGATCATGAGATGGGCTTCAGGTCTGGTAATGAGGCGGGGGAGAAGGCTGCGGGGAGGAGGTCTGCGAGGGTGCAGGTGGTGAGAGCGCCGGCGGGGCCGGGGAAGGCGATGAGGGTGGAGGGTGAGGCGAACTCGGCGATGGTCTGGCGGCAGGCTCCGCAGGGCTGGCAGGGGACCTGTGCGAGGTTAGCGACGACGACGGCGCGGATGCGGATGTTGGGGCCGTGCAGGGCGACGGCGGAGGCGATGGCGGCCTGTTCCGCGCAGGAGGTCAGGCGGTAGGAGGCGTTTTCCACGTTGCAGCCGGTGACGATCTGGCCGGATTCGAGGAGGATGGCGGCTCCGACGAAGAAGTTGGAGTATGGGGCGTAGGCATGGTGGGCGACGGCGGCGGCGGCGGCGGTGAGGCGGTCGAGCTCGGCTGGCGGGATTTGGGAGTGCGTCATGGTGTCTGACGAGATTAGACGGGTGGGGCGGGGAAGACAAGGCGAGGGAGCAGGCAGGACTCACGCGATGAACGGGGCGGTCCGATAGAGGAAGGGTGGATGAGCTGATCAAAGACGGGCCGGAACCTGGGTTGGCGGGGGTCTTCGCCGAGATGGGGAAGGAGTCGTTGTTCGACACGGGCATGGCTCCGATGGGGGGGCTGGGTGGCGGGTCGAAGATGGATGGGCGGCTGGATCAACTGAGGCTGGACCGGACGGGCCATCTGCACCGGACGAAGACGGAGGCGATGAGCCTGAACGAGACGAGTTTTTTCCGGGATGCGCGGGTGTGGGAGACGCTGAAGACGGAGGTGCTGCCGCGGCTGGTGGAGGCGAGGCGGGAGGTGAGGAGGCTGCGGGTGTGGTCGGCAGGGTGCTCGACTGGGCAGGAGGCTTATAGCCTGGCGATGCTGCTGTGCGAGGAGTGCCTGGGGCTGGAGGGGTGGGACGTGTCGGTGATGGGGACGGATCAGTCCGCAGGGGCGATTGAGGCGGCGCGGCGTGGGATTTATAAGCCGCTGGAGCTGAACGAGGGGCCCGTGGCGGGGATGCTTGGGAAGTACTTCGAGGCCAGAGCGGGGGATTGGGAGGTGAGCGCGCGGGTGCGGGGGATGTGTGAGTTTGAGTGCTGGAATTTGTGCAAGAAGTTTCCGAAGCTGCCGGTGTTCGACCTGGTGCTGATGCGGAACGTGCTGCTGTACATGGACGCGAGCTGCCGGGCGGAGGTGTTCAAGGACGTGCGGCGGGAGATGGCGACGGACGGGTATCTGCTGCTGGGGGATCTGGAGCTGGCGGAGGAGACGACGGAGTCTTTTGACGCGGAGGTGGTGCAGGGGAGTTATTTTTATCGTCCCGCAGCGAGTCAGTAAAGGGGCGGCAAGGGGTGGGTGGAGCCGGTATGCTGACTGGGGCGGACAGCGATGGCGCGGACGGGAAGCAAGACGGCGACAAAGACGGTGAAGGGCAAGAAAGGCAGCGTGGCTTTGGCTCCGGAGGATCGGGCAGAGGCTGCGCTGGGGCTGTTTCATCCGGTGACGGCGGCGTGGTTCCGGGCGGTGTTCGAGGGGCCGACGGCTCCGCAAATTGAGGGGTGGCCGGCGATTGCAAGGGGGGAATCGACGCTGATTCTGGCGCCGACAGGGACGGGAAAGACGCTGACGGCGTTTCTCTGGTGCCTGGATAAGCTGATGCTGCGGGATGTGAGCGCTGGCGTGGAGCGTGGGTGCAGGGTGCTGTATCTTTCGCCGCTGAAGGCGCTGGCTGTGGATGTGGAGAGGAATCTGCGGTCGCCGCTGGCGGGGATTGCGAACTTCGCCAAGCGGGAGGGGGTGGCGGTTCATCTGCCGGAGATCAGCGTACGGACGGGGGATACGCCGGCGAAGGAACGGGCGAGGTTTATACGGCATCCGGGAGAGATTCTGATTACGACGCCGGAGAGCCTGTACCTGATGCTGACGAGTAAGGCGGGGGATCAGCTGCGGACGGTTGAGACGGTGATCATCGACGAGATTCATGCGCTGGTGCCGACGAAGCGAGGGGCGCATATGGCGCTGTCGCTCGAGCGGCTGGAGGCGCTGGTGCGGGAGGCGAGGCCGGGGGCGAGGCTGCAGCGGATTGGGTTGAGTGCAACGCAGCGACCGCTGGAGGAGGTGGCCAGGTTTTTGGGTGGGGCGGAGGGACAGGGAGTTCTTCGTTCTTCGTTGTTAGTTGGCAGGAAAGACAACGACGGGCTGCTGGTGGCGAATGTGGCGGGGGAGGTGCCGGCGGCGCTGATGGAGGTGGCTCGGGATGAGCAGGAGCCGGCTACGGGCGGGCCGCGGTTTCGGCCGGTGACGATTGTGAATGCGGGGGCGAGGAAGGTGCTGGACCTGCGGGTGGAGGTGCCGGTTGAGGACATGGCGAAGCTGGGGGAGATCGATGAGATCCCCAGCGGGCCGGCGTCGCAGGGACCGAAGCGGACGAGTATTTGGCAGAGTATTCATCCGCGGCTGCTGGAGATTATTCGGGGTCGGACTTCGACGCTGATCTTTGTGAATGCGAGACGGGTGGCGGAACGGCTGGCGGGGGCGATCAATGATCTGGCAGGGGAGCCGCTGGCGCGGGCGCACCATGGGTCGCTGGCGGCGGCGCAGCGGGCGGAGATTGAAGAGCTGCTGAAGGCGGGGCGGATCAAGGCGCTGGTGTGTACGTCGTCGCTGGAGTTGGGGATCGATATGGGAGCGATCGATCTGGTGATCCAGATTGAGGCGCCGCCGAGTGTGGCGAGCGGGATGCAGCGGATTGGGCGGGCGGGGCACCAGGTAGGGATGCCTTCGAATGGGATTATCTTCCCGAAGTACAGGGCTGATCTTGTGGCTTGTGCGGCGGTGACGCGGGCGATGCATGAAGGGCATGTGGAGTCGACGCGGTTTTTGAGGAACCCGCTGGATGTGCTGGCGCAGCAGATGGTGGCGGTGATTGCGCATCCGCCGAGGGTGGTGGCGGAGGAGAAGAAGCCTTCGCGGCGGGTGAAGGTCAGTGGTCGACCCACTCATCGCGGTGAGGCTGCGATGAATGGGGCACCTAAGTCTTCTGGGCTGAGGAAAGAAGACGGATCGTCTGGGGCTCTTGGGCTGGGTGAAGAAGGCGAGGATGATGGTGGGGGGATTTCTTATGATGGGCTGCTGTCCCTGGTGCGGGGGGCGGCGGGATTTGCGGGGTTGTCGGTCGGGGTGTTTGAGGGGGTGCTGGATATGCTTGCCGGACGGTATCCGAGCGATGAGTTTGCGGAGCTAAGGCCGAGGATTACGTGGGACCGGCAGAAGAACTGGCTGACGCCGCGGCAGGGGGTGAAGAAGATTGCGATTCTGAATGGGGGGACGATCCCGGATCGTGGGCTGTATGGGGTGTTCCTTGCGGGCGGGCGCGGGGGTAAGCCGGTACGGGTGGGTGAGCTGGATGAGGAGATGGTGTTCGAGTCACGGACGGGAGACACGTTTGTGCTGGGGGCGAGCGCGTGGCGAATCGACGAGATTACGCATGACCGGGTGCTGGTGACGCCGGCTCCGGGTGAGCCGGGGAAGATGCCGTTCTGGCATGGGGACCAGGCGGGACGGCCGCTTGAGTTTGGGCAGAGGATTGGGGCGTTGGTGCGAACGCTGCGGGAGATGCCTCGCAATGTGGCGATCACGCAGCTGACGAGCGAGCATGACCTGGATCCGAAGGCGGCCGAGAACGTGATGCGATATCTCGCGGACCAGGAGATTGCGAGCACGGTGGTGCCGGACGACCGCAACATCGTGATCGAGCGGGTGCGGGATGAGCTGGGGGACTGGAGAATGTGCTGCCTGACGCCGTTTGGGAGCAAGATCCATGCGCCGTGGGCGATGGCGGCGACGGCGCGGATTCGGGCGAACGGCGGGCCTGAAGTGGAGACGATGTGGTCTGAAGATGGCTTTGTGCTGCGGTTTCCGGAGAGCGATGAGCCGCCGAGTGTGGATCACATGCTGCTGGAGCCGGAGGAGGCGGCGGAGCTGGTGCTGCGGCAGTTGGGATCGACGGCGCTGTTTGCGGCGAAGTTTCGTGAGGCGGCGAGCCGGGCGTTGCTCTTGCCGAGAAGGAGGGCGGATGGGCGGACGCCGCTTTGGCAGCAGAGAAAGCGGGCGTATGACCTGCTGAGCGTGGCTTCGCGGTATGCGTCGTTTCCGATCTTGCTGGAGGCTTATCGCGAGTGTCTGCGGGATGTGTTCGATATGCCGGCGCTGATGGAGATACTGCGGTCGATTGGGAACCGAACGCTGCGGGTGCATACGGTGGATTCGCGTACGCCGAGTCCGTTTGCGGCGGCGTTGCTGTTCAGTTATGTCGCGAATTACATCTACGACGGGGATGCTCCCTTAGCCGAACGGAGAGCGCAAGCGCTCTCGATTGATCAGGACCAGCTGCGGGAGTTGATGGGGGATGCGGATCTTCGTGAGCTGCTGGACCTGGCGGCGATCGAGGAGACAGAGGAGCAACTGCAGTGCCTGGCGGAGACGTATAAGGCGCGGTCGATGGATGGGGTGCATGACCTGCTGCTGAAGCTGGGGGATCTGCGCAAGGATGAGCTGCTGGCGCGGTGTGTGTCGCCGGAGATTGCGATTACCGTGGAGCGGCTGCGGAAGTCATTGCGGGTGCTGGAGGTGTCGTTTGACGGCGAGAAGCGGCTGATTGCGGTGGAGGATGCGGGCCGGTACCGGGATGCGCTGGGGGTGCCTTTGCCGCCGGGGCTGCCGACGGCGTTTCAGGCGGCGGTGCCGGATGCGCTGCTGGATCTTGTTCGGCGGTATGGGCGGACGCATGGGCCGTTCACGACGGCTGATGTGGCAAAGAGGTTCGGGCTGGCGACCGAGAGTGTCGAGGCGGTGCTGAACCGGCTGGTTGGGTTGGGGCGGGTGGTGGAGGGTGGGTTCAGGCCGGGGGGGACGCATCGGGAGTGGTGTGACCATGAGGTGCTGCGGACGATCCGGCGGAAGTCGCTGGCGAAGCTGCGGAAAGAGGTGGAGCCGGTGGAGCAGGCTACGCTTGCTCGGCTGTTTACGCGGTGGCAGGGGGTGGTGCAGCCGCGGCGGGGGCTGGATGCGCTGCTGGATGTGATCGAGAACCTGCAGGGGGCGCCGGTACCGGCGAGCGTGTTGGAGAGTGAGGTGCTTCCGGCTCGGGTGCTGGGGTATAAGGCGGCGGACCTGGATACGCTGGTGGCGGCGGGGGAGGTGGTGTGGGTGGGGCTGGAGGCAATTGGGGAGAAGGATGGAAGGGTGGCGCTTTATCTGGCGGAGAAGGTTGGGGCGTTGTGGCCCGTGGGGCGGAGTGTGGCGGGGGTGGAAGGGTCGCCGACGGCTGAGCGGGAGTCGCGGATTGTGGAGTACCTCAAGGGGAATGGGGCTTCGTTCTTTCAGCAGCTGCATGATGGGACGGGTGGGGGGTATCCGGGGGAGACGATCGATTCGATCTGGAACCTGGTGTGGCGGGGGTTGCTGACGAACGATGCGCTTCATGCGCTACGGGCGTATTGCGACAGGACTTCAGGGAAGGGGGCGAAGCAGCCGGCGCGGCGGGTGCATCAGCAGACGGGGTTTCGGTCGAGAAGGACGACGCCGCCTACGGCGCAGGGGCGGTGGAGTTTGAATGCGACGGCATTTGAGGAGGGGCGGAATGGGACGGAGTGGAGTCATGCGATTGCGCAGCAACTGCTGGGGCGGTATGGGGTGGTGTTTCGGGAGACGGCTCATGCGGAGGGGCTGCCGGGGGGATTCTCGGCGGTGTATGACGTGATGAAGGCGCTGGAGGAATCAGGGAAGGTGCGGCGGGGGTACTTTGCGGCGGACCTGGGGGCGACGCAGTTTGCCATGCCTGCGGCGGTGGATTTGCTGCGCAGCCTGCGGGTGCGAAGGGATGGGGATAAGAGCGAGATGCTGATGCTGGCCGCGACGGACCCGGCGAATCCTTATGGGGCGCTGCTGAAGTGGCCGGAGGGGGGGGATACTGGGTCGTCGCTGACACGGAGCGTGGGGGCGAAGGTGGTGCTTTGCGATGGGGCTCTGGTGGCGTATCTGCGGCGGGGGAATCCGAACCTGCAGGTGTTTCTGCCGGAGGAGGAGCCGGGGCGGACGCAGGGGGCGAAGGCGCTGGCGGAGTTCTTTGTGGAGCGGGCGCACAGCGAGGGGGGAATGCTTGTGACGAGCGTGAATGGGGAGGCGGTGCATGAGAGCTGGATGGCTCGCACGCTGCTGGAGGCGGGGTTTGTGGCGGCTCCGATGGGGTTCAATGTGAGGCGGATGCTGCCTCCGGTGCCGGGGGCGGCGCGGTAGTCCCCCACCCTGCCGAACGTGTGCAAAATATTCAAAAGATGGGACTTAGGTCTGTATCAAGCCGGGTGGAAACGGATTTGTACAGTGTTCAAGCATAGGCCTCGTGCAAAATATTCAAAACAAAGGGGTTGACGTAGGGGGTGGAAGCACTTTTTTTGAGGGACGGGCTATGGGAGTTTGCGGGTGAGGAAGGCGATGTTGCCGGCGCGTGGGGCGTATTCGGCGAAGCCGAAGTGGGTGTAGAGGGCGAGGGCGGCGGGCATGTTCTGCGTGTCGGTGTCCAGGATGGCGCGGGTGTAGTGGCGGGCGGTGAGGCGGGTGAGGGCTCCTTCGGTGAGGAGGCGGGCGAGGCCCTGGCCGCGGTGGTCGGGGTGAACGAAGAGGCGTTTGATCTCGGCGGTGCGTGCTTCGGGGAAGGCTGCGGTGTCACGGTAGGCGATGCAGGCGGCGGGTTGGTCGTCGATGAGGGCCAGGAGGAGTTCGCCGCCGTGGTCGGTGTATGGGTGGGGGAGGGTGCGGGTTTCTTCGTCGTAGCGGGGGAAGTTGACAAAGCCGGTGCAGGCCATGGTGGCGCGGAGGAAGTCGCCGTAGAGGCGGAAGAGGGATTGGGCTTGAGGGATGAGGGGGGAAGGATGCTCGGGGACGGATTGGATGGAGAGCATAGGGGATGATACTGCGGAGGTTTGTGGCTGGCTGGAGGAGAACGGTCGGGCTTCGCCCGATACCCCACCCTATTTCGCGATGAGACTGCGAAAAGGATGGGGCACCCGGAACAGGCAACGGCAAGGGCATAGGCGGTCGGGCTCTCGCCCGATACCGCACCCTGCCGACGATGAGACTGTCGTCCGAGGATGGGGCACCCGCAAAGGCGGGTTACCCGGGAGCGAAGGCGGAGACATTAGTGCGCGAGCCGGATGGAGCATGGGCGAGAGGGGCTTCTTCGGGGTCCTTCGACTGCGCCCGTCAATGAAACTGACGGGCTTCGCTCAGGATGACGCTTCTTTTGGCCGAGAGGCAGTCGTCGGAATGACGTGATGTTTGGTGGGAGGGGTAGGATGATTGGGAAAATGGAGGTGGTGATGAGGGTTTCTAGGCGGCGGGCTTTGGGGATGATGGCGGCGGCGGGGGTGGGGGTACCGGCGGTAGCGGCGGCTGGGCTGGATACGAAGCCGGTGGGGGTGGATGCCGGGAAGGCCAATCCGAAGGGGCGGTTGGCTACGACGGCGGAGCGGGGGATTGCGGCGGGGCCGTTTGAGGCTGAGTGGGAGTCGCTGCGGGCGCAGTACAGGACGCCGGAGTGGTTTCGGGATGCGAAGTTTGGGATTTGGGCGCACTGGAGTGCGCAGTGTGTGCCGGAGCAGGGGGACTGGTATGCGCGGCGGATGTATATCCAAGGGGATCCGAAGTATGACTTTCATGTGAAGACGTATGGGCATCCTTCGAAGGTGGGGTTCAAGGATATCGACTTGATGTGGAAGGCGGAGCGGTGGGATCCGGAGGAGTTGCTGGATCTTTATCAGGCGGCGGGGGCGAAGTACTTTCTGACGCTGGCGAACCATCATGACAACTTCGATACGTATGACTCGAAGCATCATGCGTGGAACTCGACGCGGCTGGGCCCGATGAAGGACATTGTGGGGACGTGGGCGAAGGGGGTGAGGAAGCGCGGGATGCGGCTGGGGGTGAGCAATCACTCGGCCCATGCGTGGCACTGGTTTCAAACGGCGTATGCGTATGACGCGGAGGGGCCGATGGCGGGGGTGCGGTATGACGCCTATAACGCCGGGGTGATGCGGGGTGGGGCGTGGGCGGGGCTGGATGCGCAGGAGCTTTATGTGGGGCGGAGCCTGGTGGCTCCGGATGGGATCACGACCGCGAAGGAGATGCTGGAGTGGCACGACAAGAATGATCGGGTGTGGGATGAGTTTCCTCCGAACATGCATCCGGAGTTTGTGAATACGTGGTTTTTGCGGTGTAAGGATCTGCTGGATCAGTATGAGCCGGATTTGATTTATTTCGACAATACGGGGCTGCCGCTGGGGCAGGCGGGGCTGGATGTGGTGGCGCATTACTACAACAGCAATCTGCGGCGGCATGGCGGGAAGCTGGAGGCGGTGGTGTTTGCGAAGAATCTGGTGCCGCAGCACAAGGGGGCGGTGACGCTGGATATCGAGCGGGGGCGGTCTAACGAGATACTGGCCGAGCCTTGGCAGACGGATACGTGTCTAGGGGAGTGGCATTACAGCCGCGCGGTATTTGAGGAGCATCGGTACAAGACGGCGAAGACGGTGGTGCAGACGCTGATCGATATTGTGAGTAAGAACGGGAACCTTTGCCTGAGCGTTCCGGTGAAGGGGGATGGGACGATTGATTCGGACGAGCGGCAGATATTGGGGGAGATTGCGGCGTGGATGAAGGTGCAGGGGGAGGGGATCTTCGGGACGAGACCGTTCAAGGTGTATGGGGAGGGGCCGCCGGATGTGGCTTCCGGCGAGTTCAATGAAAGCAAGGCGAGGGCGTATGGGGTGGAGGATGTTCGGTTTACGACGAAGGCTGGGGTGCTGTATGCGTATGCGATGGGGTGGCCGGGGGATGGCCGGTTGACGATCAAGGCGCTGCGGCGGGGGAGTGAGTGGATGCCGGGTGAGATCGGGAAGGTGGAGATGCTGGGGGGTGGGGCGGTGGCGTTTGAGAGGACGGGGGAGGGGTTGGTGTTGAAGGTCCCGGGGCGGGCTCCGAACGGGGTGGCGTGTGGGTTTCGGATTACCTGATCGGCGGGGTAGAGGAGGGCGGTCGGGCTTGCCCGATACCCACTCATGGCGAAGGACTGCGATGAATGGGGCACCCGAAGGCGGTGGCGCATCTGATGGGTGAGGAGGGGCTATGCCTGAGGGGGATACGATTTATCGGTCGGCGCGGGCGATGCAGCGGGCGATTGGGGGGAAGGTTTGTACGGGGTTTGAGACGGGGCTGGCTCCGCTGGCTCGGGTGGACGATGAGAAGGCGGTGGCGGGACGGACGATTGAGAAGGTGGAGTCGCGGGGGAAGTGGCTGCTGGTCTATTTTTCGGGCGACTTGATCCTGGTGACGCATATGTTGATGTCGGGAAGCTGGCATTTGTATCGGGCGGGGGAGAAGTGGTGGATGGGTAAGGATCGGATGCGGGTGGCGCTGCGGACCGAGGACTGGCAGGCCGTCGCGTTCAATGTGCCGGTGGCGGAGTTTCATACGGCGCGGTCGCTGGAGCGGTATACGCAGGTGCCGAAGCTGGGGGTGGATGTGCTCGGGGACGGGTACACGGTGGAGGGCGGGGTGACGAAGCTGCGGGAGTATGGGCGGGAGCATCCAGGGGCGGAGATTGCGGTGGTGCTGCTGAATCAGCGGGTGCTGGCGGGGCTGGGGAATGTTTATAAGAGCGAGGTGGCGTTTGCGGCGGGGGTGAATCCGTTTCGGGCGATGAGTACGTTGACGGAGAAGGAGTTGGAGGTGATGGCGGAGGTTTCCGGTAAGTGGCTGCGGGTGAATGTGATGGATGGGGCGGGGGATGGGATTTCGACGTACTTTGGGAATCGGCGGACGACGGGGAACAGCAATCGCGACGACCGGCTGTGGGTGTATGGGCGGCAGGGGCAGGAGTGCCGCCGGTGCGGAGGCACGGTGCAGATGAGGAAGCAGGGGGAGCAGGCGCGGTCAACGTACTGGTGCCCGGAGTGCCAGCCGTGGGTGGCGGCGACGGGGCAGGGGGTGGAGGCTCCGGTGGGACGGCAGGTGAAGCTGCTGGGAGGGCGAAGGCGGACGGGGTGTTGAGGTTGCTATCCTGAAGGGGAAGGGATGGGTGTGCGATGGCGACGTTTGAGGATAAGTTGACCGCGTTGGAGGCGGTGGTGGAACGGCTGGAGAAGGGGGAGTTGTCGCTCGACGACAGCGTACGGCTGTTTGAGGAGGGGGTGCAGCTTTCCAGCGCATGCAAGGCGGAGCTGGAGACAGCGGAGGGTCGGATCCAGGTGCTGGTGGAGGGGCGCGGCGGCAAGATGCAGGTGGCGGAGATGGATCTGGATGAGGACGACGCGGATTAGGCGCGTGGGTGCGAAAGGAAGGGCGGGCCCTTGCGGGTCCGCCCTTTTGCTGCGAGGTGTTGCGGAGTTAGTTGGAGAAGGCGGAGCGCTGAATGACGTAGCGGAGGCGCATGGGCACGGCAGTGGGCTGGCCGTCGAGGGTACCGGGCTTGAAGCGGTACTTGCTGATGGCCGCGACGGCGTCCTCGTCGGTGTATTGGCCGGCGGACTCCACGACTTTGAGGTCGGTGGGCTTGCCGGTGGCATCGACGGTGAGATCTACGACGACGGTGCGCTTGAGGCGGAGGGCGGCTGCGGGGGCGAGGTCCTGCGCTTCGGCCTGGGGGTCGGTGAGCAGGGCTGGGGCGACGACGCCGGTGGTGACGCGGAGCGGGGAGGCGGCGGTTTTGGCATTGTCGACCGATTTGAGGGCGGCGAGTTCTGCGGGCTGGGCTGCGCTGGACTGAAGTACGGGCGTAGAGACGGGCTGAGCAGGCGTTGTGCCCTGCGCGAAGAGCATCGCAGGGGAGAACGCGAGGATGGCCAACATAGTACGCATCATGTTTCGCTCCAAATGGGTAAAAGTGCCCTTCATCAGTCTATGGTCTGACCAATACGATTGTCAAAGGAATTCGACGGAAGTGTTTTTTCTGGGAGATTTTGTGAGGTTGGACCTGTTCCAGAGCGGAAATGTGGAGGGGTGGTGAAAGTGGAGGGGGAAGGGTGTTTCGATGTTGGGATCGGGGGCGGAGGATTTTTGCAGACGAAGGTGGGGGTGGTGGCGTAGAAAGGGAGCGCAGCTTTTGAGGGAGAGACGATGCGAGGTTCGGCGATGCATGTGGGCATGGAGTGGGGTCAGGTGGCGGGGCTGCCGGGGTCAGTGCTGCGGCGGCTGTGGCTGGATGGAAGCTGGGCGGATGGGACCGATGAGCAGGAAGATGAGCTGGACGATGTTGCCAAGGGCAAGCTGAACCCGCCGACGAACACGGAGGGGAAGGGGAGTGTGTTTGAGCGGAACGACCAGGGGCGGGGGCTCGAGCGTGAGGATGAGGACGATGCTCTGGTGGAGCACATTGAGGAACGCGGGCAGGGGGCGGCGGATGAGGGTGGGGAGCCGGCGAAGTCCGAGGAGGATGTGAGGCTGGAGGATCTGGCGCGGAAGGCTGGGGTGAGGCTGCCTTAGGACCCAGCGTCGTGAAGGCTAGCGGTCACGGGAGGTGACGAAGCCTGGGACCCAAAGGAGGGCGCGCTTGGCCTCCGACGCGGGCAGGTCGGCGATGGAGAGGCGGGCGGCTTCAGCGTAGGCGCATGCGGTGTCCATGGCGTACTCGATGGAGCCGTGGCGGTGGAGGATTTCAAGGATCTGCGGGTGGGAGACGTGGGCGAAGCTGCGGTCGGCCAGCACGGTGCGGATGGCTTCTCGGTCGGCGCCGGTGCCGCGCTCCAGCGCGTGGATGACGGCGAGAGTGGCCTTGCCTTCGCGGAGGTCCGAGGCGACGGGTTTGCCGAGGACGTCTTCAGCGGCGGTGAGGTCCAGGACGTCGTCGACGATCTGGAAGGCGAGGCCAAGGTTGCGGCCGTACTCGCCGAGCTGCTGGTCTAAATGCTCAGCTTGCGCGGGGCTGTACTGGTCGGCTTCAATGGCGGCGCCGAGTTGCATGGAGACCTTGAAGAGGCAGGCGGTTTTGCGGTAGATGAGGTCGAAGTACTCTTCCTCGTTGATGAGGTGGCCGA
Source organism: uncultured Acidobacteriaceae bacterium (assembly GCA_964242025.1). Taxonomy (GTDB): domain Bacteria; phylum Acidobacteriota; class Terriglobia; order Terriglobales; family Acidobacteriaceae; genus Edaphobacter. The sequence continues at coordinate 37,780 of CAXSZW010000016.1, read as the reverse complement.
GCTTTTCCATCTGGACGAGTTCGCCTTCGACCATCTGCTGGGTGAGGGTGATGAGGAGATCCAGGACGCGAAAGTTGCGCTCGGCGAGGGCCGTGCGGAAGCTCTGCATGTAAAGCCAGTCGCCAGCGAGGACGCATTTTGAGTTACCCCAGGTGGTGTTGGAGGAGGGGCGGCCGCGGCGGCTGTCGGCTTCGTCGATGATGTCGTCATGGACGAGGGTGGCGGTGTGGAGCATCTCCACGACGGCTCCGAGGCGGATGCGGGCGGGGTTGGATGAGGCGAGGGATTTGGCGGAGAGCAGCAGCAGGAGCGGGCGGATGCGTTTGCCGCCGCCTGCGATGAGGTACTGCGCGATATCGGTGACGACGGAGACGGGCGAGGCGGACTGCCGGGCGAACTCCTGCTCGACGGCGAGGAGGTCTTGGCGGACGAGGTCGGTCACCTCGGTGGCGGTCGCGATGGAGAGTGTGCTCACCCAGGATTAGAGTATCAGGCAGGTTCTTATCAGCCGATTATCGTTCCAACATGTGACTGGCGAGTTTGATCCTGGGCACAGGATGACTGCCGGATTACCGTGAGCAGCGGGACGGCTTAGTTGGAGCGGAAGTTGGTGAACTGGAGCTCGACGCCGAAGTCTCCGCCGCGGAGTTTGGACATGACCTGCTGGAGAACGTCCTTGTCCTTCGAGACGATGCGGACGGTCTCGCCCTGGATGCTGGCCTGAGCTTTGAGCTTGGAGTCCTTGACGGCGGCGACGATTTTCTTGGCGTTCTCGCTGGCGATACCCTGCTTGAGCTTGATCTTTTGACGGACGGACTGGCCGGCGGCTGCTTCTACCTTTTCGTGCTCCAAGTTTTTGAGCGAGATGCCGCGCTTGACGAGCTTCTGGGAGAGGATCTCGACGACGGCGGTGAGGGAGTACTCATCGGCGCTGGCGAGCTGGATGGCCTCCTCTTTTTCCAAGTCGATTTTGGACTTGGAGTTCTTGAGGTCGAAGCGTGCGTTGACCTCTTTGGTGGCCTGCTCGATTGCGTTTTTAACTTCCTGGATCTCTACCTTGCTGACGACGTCGAAGCTGTTATCGGAGGCCATAAGGGACAGTATAAGGCAGGGTGGGGCAGTGTGACTCAGGGTGTGGCAGTGAGTGGGAAGAGGCGGTGGAAGTTTGCCGTGGTGAGGGTGGCGAGGGCGTCGGGGGGGATGCCGCGGAGGTTGGCGAGAAAGGCGGCGGTGTGGGTGACGAGGGCGGGCTCGTTTTGCTGGCCGCGGTGGGGGATGGGGGCGAGGAAGGGGGAGTCGGTCTCGACGAGGATGCGGTCGGCGGGGGCGGCTTTGGCGGCTTCGCGGATGCTCTCTGAGCGGGGGTAGGTGAGGTTGCCGGCGAAGGAGAGGAAGAAGTTGGCGGCGAGGGCTTGTCGGGACTCAGCGAGGGAGCCGGAGAAGCAGTGCATGACACCGGGGAGGTTGTAGCGGGACCAGTGATAACCGATGAGGGTCATGAGGTCGGCGAAGGCGTCGGCGGTGCCGTATTTGGCCTTGGCGGCGGGGGTGGCGAGCTCCGAGGTACGGCAGTGGATGAGGATGGGCTTGCGGTGGTCGGCGGCAATCTCAAGCTGGGCGGCGAAGGCGGCTTGCTGGGTGGCGATGTCGGGGTTGTCGAGGTGGTAGTAGTCGAGTCCGATTTCGCCGATGGCGATGCATTTGGGGTCGCGTGCGAGAGAGCGGAGTTGGGCGAGGGCTTCGGGGGTGGCCTGGTGGGCTTCCTGAGGGTGGATGCCGGCGGAGGCGTAGACGTTCTGGTGGTGGCGGGCGAGGTCGAGGGCGCGGTGCATGGTGGCGGGGCCCTGGCCGATGCCGATGGCGAGGATCTGGCCGACACCGGCGGCGGCGGCGCGGGCGAGGACGGGGGCGGGATCGTCGTAGAAGTCGAGGTGGGCGTGGGAGTCGATGAGCATTCTGGTTCTAGGTTACAAGCGTCCGCGGGGGCAGGTAGAATCCGTGGCGAGAGGTGATGGGATGGAGATGGATCGGCGAGGGATGCTGGCTGGAATGGCGGCGTTTGCGATGTTAGGTGAGGCGTTGGCGGAGGACGGGAAGCTGACGAAGTCCGTTGTGTTTCCATACGATGCGCTGAAGGTGGTGCAGCATGACAATGGGGGGACGGGGCGGCAGGTGATGAGTGGGACGCTGGCTACGGGGGAGTTTGTGGAGGTGCATGAGACGACGCTGCCGCCGGGGAAGATGCCGCATGCGCCGCATCGGCACAGCCACTCGGAGTTCCTGTTGATTCGGGAGGGGCAGTTGGAATTTCTGGATGAGGGGGTGGCGATGCCGGTGGGGCCGGGTGGGGTGGTGTTTACGGCGTCCGGGCGGCTGCATGGGTTGAGGAACGTGGGGACGGTGATGGCGAACTACTTTGTGTGTGCGGTGGGGGTGCAGAAGGGGGAGGGTTGAGGCATTGCTTCCCGCCCCCTGATTGTGTGCAAAGTCTTCGAAACAGGGACTTTAGGGTTGGACTTCGGGTTTTGGGCTCGACATGGGGGTTGGACTACTTTAGGCGGGAGCCGAGGGGGAGATCGTCGGCTTCGGCGAAGGTGGCGAGGTGGGGTTTTCCGCCTTCGGTAGACGCGGCGAGGAGCATGCCGTGGGATTCGAGGCCGCGCATCTTGCGGGGGGCGAGGTTGGTGATGACGACGATGCGGCGTCCGATGAGGTCTTCGGGGGTGTACCACTCGGCGATGCCGGAGAGGATCTGGCGCTGCTCGTAACCGAGATCGACTTCGAGGCGGAGGAGCTTGTCGGCTTTGGGGATGCGCTCGCAGACGAGGATCTGGGCGACGCGGAGTTCGACTTTGGCGAAGTCGTCGATGGTGATCTGGTCTTCCTTTTGGGGGGAGGCGTCGACGGGGCCGGATGCAGGGGCAGACCCACTCATCCCGGGATGAGGCTCCGGGATGAATGGGGCACCAAAGATTCCGGAAGCACTGGCTTCGGTGTGGGAGGGGGTGCCGGGGCGCTCGGTGGTGTGGGCGGCGCTGCCTGCGACGTGGGTGCCGGGATTGGGTTCGGCGAGGGTGGAGGTGCGGGGGCCTGCGCCGGGGTGGGTGGGGTCTGTTGGTTCGGGGGCGGGGGTTTCATGGCGCTGGCCGGTGAGGGAGGTGTTCTGTTCGTTCTTGGAGGATTCGATATCGGCCATGGTCTGGGCTAGTCCTTTGTCTGCGCGGGGGAAGATGGGGGCCAGGGGGCCTAGCTTGGTGCCGGGTTTGAGGCCGCCCCAGGTGAGGGTTCTTAGTTCTTGGTTCTTCGTTGTTAGTTCTATGTCGCCGAGGCCGAGTTGGCGCCAGACGGCGGCGGTGGCGTAGGGGAGGATGGGGTGGAGGAGGGCCGTGATGATGCGGATGGACTCGGCGGCGGTGGCCAAGATGTTGGTCAGCTTCTCCCTGGCTTCCTTTCCAGGCAGCTTTGCGAGTTTCCACGGAGCATTCTCAGAGAGGTACTTATCCGTGACTGTGATGGCAAGGTTCAGTTCGCCTAGTAAGACATTGAACACAGTCTGAAGAAGTTCGCTCTGCGACATCCTGACGCAGCGATTGACATGATGCACCACGATTGCTGCGGGGCCCTCTTCGGCGAAACGCACCTTCTCTTCCACGCTATCTGCGAAGGCAAAGTTGGTGTCGATTGGAATTTCGCCAGCAAAGTTGTCTTGAATCATCTTCAGGGTGCGGGAGACTAGGTTGCCGTAGCCGTTGGCTAGGTCGGCGTTGTAGCGGGTGATGAGGGCTTCGAAGGTGAAGCTGCCGTCCTGGCCGAAGGGGATCTCGCGGAGGAGGAAGTAACGGAGGACGTCGGCGGCGAAGAGGTCGCGTTGTTGGGGGGTGGGGATCGCCGGGGCTGAAGCCCCTTCTCCTGTTGCGGTTGGTTCAGCGGGCTTAAGCCCGCTGCTTCCACCCTTCTGGCTTTGTGCGGGGGGAAAAGAGAACGGTCGGACTTCGTCCGATACCCCACCCTGTTCGCCGGCTCCGCCGTCGTCCGAGGATGGGGCACCCGTTGGGGCGGGGTTGGAGGCGGTGGTCCCACTCATCTCGCGGTGAGGCTGCGCGATGAATGGGGCACCCGGGCTTTGGGTGGCGGGGATGGGAGAGCGTACCTCAGCGGCTGAAGCCGTGGTCTCGGCGGAGGATGAGGATGGCACGCCTGAAGGCGTGCCCTTAAGCATGACTTCAGAAGGCGCAACAGGGGGTGGGGGGCAGAGGGTGCCGAAGGCGGAGAGGATGGTTTCGGTGCGGACGATGTTGCCCTTGGACTTCGACATTTTGGAGTCGTCGAAGAGGAGCCAGCCGTGGGCGGTGACGGCCTTGGGGAGCGGCAGGCCGGCGGCGAGGAGGAAGGCGGGCCAGTAGACGCAGTGGAAGCGGATGATCTCCTTGCCGACGAGGTGGAGGTCGGCGGGCCAGAATTTAGCGAACTGCGCCTGGGCTTGGGGGGAGTCGTCTCCGTAGCCGACGGCGGTCATGTAGTTGGCGAGGGCGTCGAGCCAGACGTAGATGACGTGCTTTTCTTTGGCTTCGGAGGCGGCGGGTTCGGGGACGGGAATGCCCCAGCTGAAGCTGCTGCGGGAGACGGAGAGGTCGCGGAGGGAGCCGGGGACGTAAGGGTGGCCGAGTTTCGAGAAGGCCAGGCCGGAGGTGGGGGCGGAGGTGGTGGGTTCGGGTTCGTGGCTGGGGGATGGGCCTAGGTCGTTGGGGCCGGTGGGTTCGATGGGGTCGAGCGGGTGGGTGGGGGTGGGGATTGGGCCGGAGGGGGTCTCGGTTGAAATGGTCTGAACGGTTTGGGCGGGGTAGAGAACTTCGGGGTCCTGACGGTTACCGAGGCTCTCTGATGGTCCGCTCGATGCTCGATCGAGGCCGTCCTTCGACTGCGCGCTGCGCGCTTCGCTCAGGATGACGGCGTTTTTGGTGGTGTCAGAAGAAGACGAGACGGGGCCGCGGAGGAAGGAGAGGACCTCATTTTTGCGGGCTTCGGGAGTGATCTTGAGGGTGTCGGATTCGATGAGGTCGATGAGGGGGAGCTGGTAGGCGGAGAGGCGGAAGAAGAAGTTTTCTTCGGTGACGGTCTCGGTGGGTTTGCCGTCCGGGCCGAGGGTGCCGGGGGGGCCTTCGACAAACATCTCCTCGCCGATGGAGTACTGGCCGGTGTAGGAGCTGAGGTAGATCTGGCCCTTGGCGTGGAGGTCCGTGAAGAGCTTCTGGACACCGCGTTTGTGAGCGTCGGAGGAGGTGCGGATGTACTGATCGTTGGTGATGCCCATACGCTGCCAGAGGGTCTGGAAGGATTGGCTCACTTCGTCGGCAAAGGCCTGCGGGGGGATGCCGGCGGCCTGGGCGCTGCGCTCGATCTTCTGGCCGTGCTCGTCCGTGCCGGTGAGGAACCAGGTGGGGGTGCCCTGGCTTCGGCTTCGCCTCGCCAGGACGTCGGCGACGATGGTGGTGTAAGCGTGGCCGATGTGGGGCCGCGCGTTGACGTAATAGATGGGCGTGGTGAGGTAGAACTTTGCGGGGGAGTCAGGCATGACGGGTTAATCGTCAGTTTAGCAGGGGGAATGCGGGGAATAGGGAAGAGAAGACAGGTGCCGGTTTGCCTGGAGTGCTTGCGGGATCGGAGGGCCGTGGGAGGGCCGGCTTTGCCGATGCACCCCTTAGGCCGGATGAAGATGGGGCAGAGGACGGTATGGCCGGGGGTCAGGCTTCGGGGTCGGAGTCGAGCGCGGGCGTGGAGTCTTTGCGGGGTTCGGTGGCCTGGGCGTTTTTGGCGAGGTTGAGGTGCTGCTCCATGGCGTGTTTGGCCTGAGCGGGGTTCTTGGAGCGGATGGCGCGGTAGATCTCGCGGTGCATTTCAGCCGATTCCTTGAGGTCCACGGCATTGCCGACGGTGATGCGCCGCTGGTCGTAGAGGGACGCCGTGATGGTCTCCATGAGCGCGCCGAGGATGGGGTTGCCGGCTGCGCGGGAGATGGTCCGGTGGAAGCGCACGTCGTGGATCAGGTACTCATGCGGGTCGTCGATGAAGGCGTACATTTCGGCGACCTCTTCTGAGAGCTCCGCGAGATGCTCTCCGGTGGCGCGTTCGGCGGCGAGGGAGGCGACGGCGGACTCGATGACGAGGCGTGCCTCAAACATCTGCCAGGGCAGGAAGCCGTGGAGCGCGCCGAGGACGGTGAGGGAAGAGGAATCGAGTGCCGGGGGGCCGGAGGAGACGAAGGTTCCGGCGCCGTGGCGGGACTTGAGCACGCCCATGGCGGCGAGGAAGCCGATTCCGGCGCGGAGGGAGGAGCGGGAGATTTTGAGCTTGCGGGCGAGCTCGCGCTCGGGCGGGAGGCGGTCGCCGGGCTTGAGCTCGCCGGAGGCGATGAGGTCGCGCACGTGGTCGACGACCTGCATGGTGAGTTGGCTGTGGGCGCTGCTGGATTCGGTGGAATCGATTTTCATAAGAGGCCGCGAAACAACAAGGGCAATGTGGGACAGGGTGAGTCAGTTGGGTGGCTGATGAACGCAGTATAGACAGGTTTGGACCGGGAGTCAGGCGGTGATTTCAGCGGGATCGGCTGAGGCTCCAAGGCGTGGGACGAGAAGCTGGAAGATGGCCAGCGAGACGAGATAGGCCGAGGCACCGATGGCAAAGATGAGCAGCGGATGCAGCGAGAAGTACGAGCCCACGATGCCGGTGAAGATGACTCCGCCCAACGACCCGACTGCGCCGCCGATGCCGACGACGGTGGAGACGGCGGTGGAGGGGAACATGTCCGTGGGGGTGGAGAAGAGGTTGGCGGACCAGCCCTGGTGGGCGGCGGCGGCGAGGGCGATGACGAGCGTCGCGGGCCAGGCGTTGGCGGGGAAGAGGCCGCCCAGGTGCGGGACGAAGACGATGGGCGTGACGAGCAGAGCGCAAAGCAGGAGGGCGAACTTGCGGCCGCTGTTGACGGAGTGGCCCTGCTTCATGCGCCAGCCGGAGAGCGCGCCGCCGAAGATGGAGCCGAAGGAGGAGACCATGTAGACGGTGACGATCTCCCATTTGGCGTGCTGGAGGTCGAGGTTATAGGTCTCGTGGAGGAACTTGGGGAGATAGAAGAGATAGAACCACCAGATGGGGTCGGTGAGGCCCTTGGCGATGGCGAAGGCGTAGAGGCCGGGGCGGCGGAGGACGACGGAGAGCGGGAGATTGCCGCCATGGGTGGTCTGGGAGGCGAAGTCCGCCTGGAGGTTGGCCTGGGTCTGGGTAGAGCCACGGCGGAGGCGGTTGTACGGGAAGCAGAGCCAGACGATGAGCCACAGGAGTCCCATGGAGCCGGTGGTGAGGAAGGCCGACTGCCAGCCCCACTTTGCGGTGACGAAGGCGACCAGGGTGGGCGCGACGAAGAAGCTGACGTTCGAGCCGGAGTTGAAGAGGCCGGTGGCAAGGGCGCGCTCGTCTGAGGGGAACCACTCCGTGGTGGCCTTGATGGCGGCGGGGAAGTTGCCGGATTCGCCGATACCGAGCATGAAGCGTGCGATGCAGAAGCCGGCGACGGAGAAGACGAGCGCGTGGCCCATGGAGGAGAGCGCCCAGACGCCGATGGCGAGGGCGTAGCCGATTTTGGTGCCGACGCGATCGATGATGCGGCCGGCGAGAAGGAGGCCGATGCCATAGGCAAGCTGGAAGCATTGCACGATGTGCTTGTAGTTGTTGTTGAAGACGACCTGGTGCTGGGTATCGATGGCGGGGTTCCAGCCCATGAACGGGAGGGTGTGGAGCAGGGGCTCGATGAGCGAGAGGACCGAGCGATCCATGTAATTGATGGTGGTGGCGGCGAAGAGCAGGCCGCAGACGAACCAGCGCATGCTGGCGTGAGTCCCGCCGGCGCTGCTGAAACCTTCGCCGGGCACGTGTGCGGAAGGGAGCGAACTGGATTGGGTCGACATGGCTTGCTGGCTCCCGCGGCAGGGGCGGACCGGGTATGGTCTGACCATTGCTCACGTTAGGACGGTTCCGTCCGTTGAAATGTTTGTGCTGCGATCAATCTGGATGAGCATAGCGGGTCCGGACCCATCGGTGTCAAGCAATGGTTTGGGAATCTGCTGGGCGAGCCGTGGCAAGGTCTGTACAAGGGTTCGCGGGGTGAACTAGGATTGGTCCGTCCACTGCTTCCTGGGTGGTACGGAGGATTGCAGATGACGCGCAGACTGGGCGGAGTGTTGACGGTGGTAGCGGTGTTTCTGGCGCTGGGCGCGGGGGCTCAGGAGGCGAAGACGATCACCGTGGGGCCAGCGGGCGGGTCGCCTGCGGCGGACTTTGCGACGGTGCAGGAGGCGGTGAACGCGGCGCCGGAGACCGGGGCAACGATCCGGCTGCGGCCTGGGACCTACCGTGAGGTGGTGCATATCGATAAGCCGAATGTCAGGCTGATTGGGGAGCCGAAGGATCCGGCGAAGGTGGTTGTGGCGTTCGCCAACGGGGCTTCAAGCACCTGCGGGACGTTCTGCTCGCCCACCATGTTCGTGACCGGGGACGGGTTTGTCATGGACGGGGTGACGGTCGCCAATGAGTGGAGCAAGAATGGCAAGCCGAGGACGCAGGCGGTGGCGCTGTCCATTACGAGCGACCGGGCGGTGCTGCGGAATATCCGCCTGCTGGGGGCGCAGGACACGCTGTATGCGGCGAGCAAGAGCTGCAAGGCGGACCCGGCGAGCTGCAAGGTTTCGCGGCAGTACTTCGATCACTGCTACATCGAGGGCGAGGTGGACTTTATCTTCGGGAACTCCAAGGCGGTCTTCCACGACTGCGAGATCCGGAGCGTGTCGCACGAGGCGGGCGGGTTTTTGACGGCGCACTCGCGGAATTCGGTCGCGGAGGACTCGGGGTATGTGTTCGACCATTGCCGGGTGACGGCGGACCCGGGCGTGGCGCACGTCTTTTTGGGGCGGCCGTGGCGGGACTATGCGACCGTGACCTTTATTGACAGCGACCTGGGCGCGCACATTGTGCCGGAGGGCTGGTCGGAGTGGCATAAGGGAGAGACGGATCGGCTGAAGACGGCTACTTATGCGGAGTACAACTCGAAGGGGCCCGGGGCCAACCCGTCCGCCCGCGAGCCGCTGTCCAAACAGCTTACGGCGGCGGAGGCCAAGCGGTACGAGGCCAGGACGTATCTGGCGGGGACCGACGCCTGGAACCCGGAAGCAAAATAGCGAGGAAGGCTGGCTCTCTCCGGCGTTGTCCATGCAGTTCGAGACATGTTGGGGCACGTCCACTCCACGCAGGGAGCGCGGTGACGGGGTTGTGGCGGTAGGATCGTAACCGGATGGCTGCCGAATCCCAAGACGCGAAGGACCCGATGGGCGCGATGCTGGCGCGGCTGGCGGCGGGGGATGTTCGCGCCCTGGCTCGGGCTATCTCAGTGATTGAGGATGGGTTGGAGGGCTCGAGAGAGCTGCTTGCGGGGTGTGAGGCGTTGGGCCGGAGGGGGCGGCGCATTGGCCTTACGGGGGCTCCGGGAGTGGGGAAGAGCACCCTTGCCGACCAGATGGTTCGCTGGCTGCGAGGGCGTGGTGAGTTGGTGGGGGTGGTGGCGATCGACCCTACAAGCCCGTACAGCGGGGGCGCCCTGCTCGGGGATCGCATTCGGATGCAGGGGTTTGCAGGGGATGAGGGTGTTTATATCCGGAGCATGGCCTCTCGGGGGGAGGTGGGCGGTCTGGCCAGGGGTGTGGCCGGGGTTTGCTCCGTGATGGAGGCTTCGGGCCGGGAGACCGTTTTGATTGAGACGGTCGGCGTGGGGCAGGATGAGATTGAGGTGGCGGGGCTGGCGGATGTGACGGTGCTGGTGCTGGTGCCGGGCATGGGGGATGATGTCCAGAGCTTGAAGGCCGGGGTGATGGAGATTGCGGATATTTACGTGGTGAACAAAGGAGATCTGCCGGGAGCCGACCGGGTGGAGCGGGAGATTCTGGCCATGCAGGGGCTGGCGGGCCAGCATGGGTGGCAGGCGCCGGTCGTCCGGACGGTGGCCGCGACGGGAGCGGGCGTGGAGACGCTGATGGAGGAGATCTACCGCTGCATTGCCGAACGAGGGGCGAGGCGGGCTGTGCGGGGGCTGGGGATGAAGATCGATCACCTGGGGATTGCGGTGAGGAGTATTGCGGCGGCGAAGGGGTTTTATGAGGTGATGGGATTGAAGGTGGGGGAGGTGGAGACGGTGGAGCGAGAGCGGGTGAGGGTGGCAATGGTGCAGGTGGGGGAGAGCCGGATGGAGCTGCTGGAGGCGATGGAGGAGGACTCGGTGATTGGGCGGTTTATCTCGAAGAAGGGGGAAGGGATGCATCATGTGGCGGTGCGGGTGGGAGATGTTGATGAGCAGTACGGGAGGTTGAAGGCGGCGGGCGTGCGGTTGGTGAGTGAGGGCGTGGGGGTTGGGGCGGGGGGGCACCGGTACTTCTTTGTGCATCCGGCGAGTACGGGTGGGGTGCTGGTGGAAGTGGTGGGGGAGTGATGTATTTACTGGTGAATACGTGCGGAGGAGAGGGTGTGGTCGCGCTGGCTGGGGAAGGTGGGGTGCGGGCGGTGGAAGGGCTGCCGGGTCGGGGGACGTCCGAGCACCTGATGCCGGCGGTGCGGCGGGTGCTGGGGGAGAGGAAGGTGGCCGAGCTGGCGGGGATTGGGGTGGTGGTGGGGCCGGGATCGTTTACCGGGGTGAGAGTGGGGTTGAGTGCGATGAAAGGGCTGTGCGAGGCGGGCGGGGTGGGGATGATTGCGATGTCGCGGCTGGAGCTGGTGGGGCGGGCGGTTTCTGAGGGAGGGGATGCGGTGGCGCTGCTGGATGCGGGAAGGGGGGAGTTTTACTGTCGCGCGAAGGGCTGGGAGAGGCTGGTGGGGCGGGAGGAGGCGGTCGCGGCGATGGAATGGGGGGCGGTGGTGACGTGTGAGGCGAGGGTGGCGGAGGCGTTGGGTGGGGGCGTGATGCTGGTGGAAGAGCCGGGGGCGGAGGAGATGCTCGGGTTCGTGCAGGAGAGGGTACGGGCGGGGGCTTGGAGCGATGTGGCCACGGTGGATGCGAATTATCTGCGGCGGACGGATGCGGAGTTGGCGGCGGAGAGGCGGTGATGGAGGTTCGTCTGGCCAGGGTGGAGGAGGTGGAGGAGATTGTGCGGCTGGAGCGAGGGGTGGGGACGGCTCCGCACTGGGGGGAGAAGGTGTATCGGGAGATGGTGGTGGGGGGTGGGGTGAGGCGGGGGCTGTTTGTGGCTCGAATGGACGATGTGGTGGGGTTTGCGGTGGGGCGGGTGCTGGGGGATGAGGGGGAGGTGGAGAGTATCGCGGTGAGGGAGACGGAGCAGGGGCGGGGCGTGGGGCGGGCGCTGCTTGGGGCGGTGATGGCGTGGTGCCGGAGTGAGGGGGCGAGGGTGATCGAACTGGAGGTGCGGGCGGGTGGGGCGGCGGCGCGGAGGCTGTATGAGACGGCGGGATTTACAGTGGCTGGGACGAGGCCGGGATACTATGACGATCCGGTGGAGGATGCGGTTTTGATGCGGTGGTTGGGCGAGGGCGGTGGGGAAGAGGGGCACGTATAATCGGGGGACTATGGTTCGTGACGGCTGGCTGTATGGTCTTGGACTTCTTGCGGTTGCGGCGGTGCTGTGGTTTTTGACCGCGAGCTGGTTTCTGTTGATTCCTCCGGTGCTGCTGGCGGCATTTTTCCTGTGGTTCTTTCGCGATCCGAACCGGACGATTCCGGCGGAGCCCGGGCTGATTGTTTCTCCGGGAGACGGCGTGGTGACCGAGGCGGAGTGGGTGGAGACGACGGCCGGCGGACGGCTGCGGGTGAGCATCTTCCTGAACGTGTTTAACGTGCATGTGAACCGGTGCCCGATTGGCGGGACGGTGACGATTGCGGAGCATCGGGCGGGCGGGTTTTTGAATGCGATGAAGCCGGAGTCCGCGCTGGAAAACGAGCAGACGATGATCCAGATTGACGGTGGCGGCTATGAGGTCTCGTTCAAGCAGATTGCTGGGCTGCTGGCGCGGCGGATTGTTTGCAACCTGAAGCCGGGCGACCGGGTGGAGCGCGGGCAGAGGATGGGGCTGATCAAGTTTGGGTCTCGGTGCGATGTGCTGATGCCGGCGGAGGCTGCGCTGAAGGTGAAGGTGGGGCAGCGGGTGAGCGGCGGCTCGACCGTGCTGGGTGCGCTGCCGGTGAGCGCGGATGGCGAACTGGTGGGGACGGGAGCCTGATGGAGAACCAAGGCGCGAAGCTGCATCTGGCGGACGCCAGGGCGGATGATGTGGTGTCACGGCGGCGTCCGAGCCGCGGCATGTATGTACTGCCGTCCCTGTTTACGGCGGGGAATATTGCCGCAGGATTCTATGCGATTACGCAGGCGGTGCATGCGGCCATTGTGCAGAGCATGAACGGGCCGGCGGGGGATTACTCGGGGTTTGACCACGCGGCACTGGCGATTGGGTTTGCGGTGCTGTTCGACGGTGTGGATGGGCGTGTGGCGCGGATGACGCGGACGACGAGCGACTTTGGCAAGGAGCTGGACTCGCTGGCGGATGTGATTACGTTTGGCGTGGCTCCGGCCTTACTCGCGTATGTGTGGGGGTTTCGGCTGTTGCCGGTGACCGTGATGCCGCGGCTGCGCGAGAGCCTGGTCCCGCTGGGCGTGGTGGTGTGCTTCCTATTTCTGATCTGCGGGGCTTGCCGGCTGGCGCGGTTCAACATCAGCGTGAATCCGCAGCCGAAGAATCCTGGGCGGCCAGGGCGGAAGTACTTTGTGGGCATGCCGATTCCAGCGGGAGCGGGTGTGATTGCGGCGGTGATTCATTGCTTTGATGGGAGCCCGATCCATGATCCAAGGATTTCGATTGTGTGGCTGCTTTTGATTGCAGGAACGGGTTTCCTGATGGTGAGCAGCTGGCGGTTCTGGAGCGGCAAGGAGATTGAAGGGGGCGGACGGCACCCGTTCCAATTGATTGTGCTGGTGGCGCTGGTGATTGCGGTGCTGTGGTTCTTCTCTGAGATCAGCCTGATGGTGTTGGCGTTGGGGTATCTGGTTTCGGGACTGATTGCGCGGGTGGCTTACTCGTGGGGGCGTCGCCGGCGGCTGGTGCAGGGCTAGACTGAAGTGAGTACAAGGGTGATGAGCGGCATGGCTGAGGGAATGTACAGAATCGGGATTGTGGGGGCGACCTCGCTGCTGGGCAAAGAGCTGGCGGATGAGCTGCAGGAATCGCTGCTGGCGGCGAGTGATTTTGTGCTGCTGGATGAGGAAGACGAGTCAGCGGGACAGGTCGCGGCGGTAGGGGACGAGGCGGCGGTCGTGCAGAAGATTGATGCGGCATCGTTCAAGCGGATGGACTTTGTGTTTTTTGCAGGGACGGACGATGCGACCAAGCAATATTGGAATGATGCGAAGCGCGCGGGAGCGAGCATTGTGGATCTGACGTATGCATTGGAGCCTGAGAGTGGCGTGCCGGTGCGGGCTCCGTTTGTGGCGGACGCGCTGCGGAAAAAGTCTGAGAGCCAGCCGAATTTGACGACGACCGCTGTGGTTGCGGCGCATCCGGCGGCGGTGATGCTGGCGCTGGTGGCGGCTCGACTGAAGGCGGCGCTCATGGTGGAAGGGTATGCGGCGACCGTGTTTGAGCCGGCTTCACAGTATGGACGTGAGGCGATGGATGAGCTGCATCAGCAGACGGTGAATCTGCTTTCGTTCAAGGACCTGCCGCGGGATCAGTATGACGCGCAGGTGGCGTTCAATGTGCTGCCGTCCCTGGGGGAAGGTGCGAAGGTGAGGCTGGCCGAGTCTGAGGATCGGATTCGACGGCACTATGGGTTGATCGGCGGGCAGCTTGGGGGTGGGTTGCCGGCGCTGGAGGTTCAGTTGGTGCAGGCTCCGGTGTTCCATGGGTATGTGGCTTCGGTGCTGGTGGATTTGAAGGATGCGACGACGGCGGCGCAGGTGGAGACGGCACTGATGGGGGAGTCGGTGGATGTGATTACGGAAGAGTCGGACCCGCCAAGCAATCTGAGTGCTGCGGGGCAGGAGGACGTCATGGTGCGGGTGAGGGCGAGTGGGGGCGTGGGGGTGACGTCGCGGCGGTTCTGGCTTTGGATTGCGGCGGACAACCTGAAGCTGGGGGCGCTGAATGCGATCAGTTGCGCGAATGAATTGAAGCGGCTTCGTCCGCAGGGGAAGGTGCAGTAAGATAGGAGAGGCTTGATCGTCTGGTGGCGGGCGATGAGGCAGCAGGACGGCTAAAGGCCGGGATGGCGGAACTGGCAGACGCAGCGGACTCAAAATCCGCCGAGGGCAACCTCGTGGGGGTTCGACCCCCCCTCCCGGCACCACTTCAACATTTGAAGATGAAGAGGTTTACAAGGATCGAAGCCTCTCTTGGCTGAGAGGCTTTTTCGTGCCGAAAAGTTCCGGGTCTACCTCTGGTGATACTTTGCTGTTTGGTTTCGGAGGGATGCTCATGCCGAGAAACGGAAACCAGCGCGAGGTCTCTGGGAACGAGACCTAGGAAGCGATATCTGGTGGATTCGCTATCGGGTTGATGGCGTCATCAGGCGCGAGAGGGTTGGACCTGGGAAGCCGCGAAAACCTCCTCACCAAGCGCAAGAACAAATTCTCGAACGCATCAAGATAACCGGAGTACATGCGGCAAACAGCGGTGCGCTTCAAAACTTTCTGTGACGACATCCCCGCGTTCAGCAAGAAGCATAACCGAACTTCCGGAGCGTTGAGATTCGGGTCAAGAAAATTGCCGCCGAATGTGGCGAGAAGCCTGTCGACAAGGCTAACCAGCAGAGATCAATGGTTGGCTCTGTAGGATTGCGGCCCATATGATGCGAGATCGCAAGCAGATTATGACGCCGGTAAAAGTGCTGGGCGCCCATAGGCAGATCGCAGATGAGTTTGGAAATCAAACGGACCGAGTCGTCAAAGAGGGCCCAGGAGCGGGCACAAGGGCGGCAGCACTCCAACGGTCAGAAAGAGAACGACCCGCAACAGTGACTTAGAGAATGCGGCTCTCTTCAACCGTCATCGCCGTGGTGCATCGCCTTCTTCGTTCACAAAATACCGCCTTCTGATCCAGAAGGCCACGTTAACTAGCCCAATGAGGGCAGGAACTTCTATGAGCGGCCCGACGACTCCAACAAATGCCTCACCGGAGTTCAATCCAAAGACAGCCACAGCGACAGCAATGGCGAGTTCGAAGTTATTTCCGGCGGCAGTGAAGGACAACGTTGCAGATTGTGCGTAGTTTGCTCCAAGCTTCTTGCCCATCCAGAAGCTCACCAGGAACATGATGAGGAAGTAAATGATCAGCGGTACAGCGATCTTTGCGACATCCAGTGGCAGCCGCACGATCAGGTCGCCTTTCAACGAGAACATGACCAAGATGGTGAAAAGCAATGCGATCAGCGTTAGCGGGCTGATGCGTGGTACGAAGCGACGGGAGTACCAGTCCTCGCCCTTTACGCGAAGCAGCACATAGCGGGTCAAGAATCCCGCCGCGAATGGAACACCGAGGTAAAGACCGACACTCTTCGCGATCTGCCCAATGCTGATCTGTACAGAACTTCCTTGCAGCCCGAACCACTTTGGCAGCACGTTGAGGAAAACCCAGGCGTACAGACTGTAGAAGAGAACCTGAAAGACACTGTTGATGGCGATGAGGCCGGCGACGTAATCCGTATCGCCTTCTGCCAGCTCGTTCCAGACGAGCACCATCGCAATGCAGCGGGCGATGCCGATGAGAATCAAGCCGCGCATATACGCCGGTTCACCCCGGAGAAAGATGAGAGCGAGAGCGAACATGAGTGAAGGGCCTATCAGCCAGTTCTGCATCAGAGAAAGGCCAAGGATCCGTTTGTTTCGGAATACCTCGCCCAGCTTTTCATAGCGAACCTTGGCGAGCGGCGGGAACATCATAACGATCAGACCGATAGCTATGGGGATATTGGTCGTGCCAGACTGAAACCGATTGACGAAGCCAGCGGAACCGGGAACGAAGTGACCAACGGCAACGCCGATTGCCATCGCGAGGAATATCCAGAGCGTCAAGAAGCGATCCAGGAAGGACAACTTCTTACGGGCTGCGGGGGCACAAATTCGGCCTTGCGTGGTGGGAGCCATTAGCAGGTCTCACAGGGTGCTTGTCGAACAGGGCTAGGGAGAGGAGCGCCATCAAGGAGGGCGTACTTGGACGGGGAGCAGCAGGCTTTTGTAAGATGCACGCGGTCTTTCAGCATCAGTTTGTCTTCTTTCAGCCATTCAAGCGTCTGTTTCAGAATCTGCGCTGCCCCTATATGAGGAGGCATTGCGATGCGATAGTGCATCCATTTTCCTTCGCGTCTTGCTGAAACGATGCCTGCACTCCGCAGATACGCCAAGTGCCGCGAGATCTTCGGTTGAGGACCCCCGAGGATTTCGACGAAGTAGCACACGCAAACCTCTTGATCGCCCATGAGGTTCAGCAGACGGAGCCGTGTGTTGTCACCGAGGGCTTGGAAGAATCTTTCCACATCGAATGTTTGTTTCGTCATTCCTCTTGTATACGCCTTGACGTATACGAATACAAGCCATATATTCACCAAAGCAGATATGAGGAGGAAGCATGTCAGAGGCAATCGTTGATTCGGTCAAGTTAAAGTATGGTGCTGTTGCCGAAAGCACCCTGTCCAACAACTACGCTGGAGTACAAGCCGTCGCTGAAGCGTTCGGATATTCGATCGAGGAGCTTACGTCTATTCCCGCCGATGCAAACATGGGCCTGTCTTGCGGCAACCCCACCGCTACGGCGCATCTTCGTCCTGGTGAGGTGGTCGTCGATCTTGGCTCGGGTGGCGGACTCGATGTGTTTCTCGCTTCCAAGATGGTTGGGCCCACGGGACGAGCGATCGGCATTGACATGACTCCCGCAATGATCGAGCGTTCCCGAGCCAATGCGAGCAGCGGGGGCTACACGAACGTCGAGTTCTATTTGGCAATGATCGATAAGATTCCGCTTCCAGACGCGTCGGCGGATTGCGTTATCTCAAACTGCGTTCTGAATCTTGCACCGGATAAGCCGGCCGTATTTCGTGAGATCGCGCGCATTCTTAAGCCAGGTGGACGGCTTGCGGTCAGCGACATCGCCCTTAAACATGACCTTCCCGAGGCCCTGAGCAAAAGCATGGCTGCCTATGTCGGCTGCATCGCTGGAGCGATCAAAATAAGCGACTATAAGGATGGTCTACTGGCTGCCGGCTTCGAGCATATCAAGATCGTCGATAGTGGTTCGGACTTGAACGCATACGCGAAGGTGGAGAATCAGTCCGGATGTTGTTCACCCAGTATGGGTGATACGACGAACTGCTGCTCTCCCGCGGCCTCTGAAGCGACGGTGCATCGAGAGTTGACCGACCTGCTTTCGAAGTATGACGTGAACTCTGCAGCGGCAAGCGTGAAGGTCTATGCGATCAAGCCGAACGAATCTTCTGGCAAATCCTGCTGTGGCCCTAACTGCTGCTCATAAAAGCGCAACGCTTGGTAAAACCAATGTTGAATGTGATCTTCGCTTGTGTTCACAACGCTGGTCGGTCTCAGATGGCGGCAGCTTTCTTCAATCATCTAGCTGATCCAGAAAGAGCCAAAGCAATTTCGGCAGGGACTGATCCGGGCGAGCGAGTCCATCCCGAAGTATTAGCTTCAATGCACGAAGTCGGGATCGATCTTAGCGACGCGAAACCGCAAAAGCTGACGGATGAGCTGGCAAGAAACGCTCAACTTCTCATTACGATGGGTTGCGGTGACAAATGTCCATACGTCCCGGGTCTTCGTCGTGATGATTGGCCGCTTCGCGATCCAAAGGGATTGTCGATGGATGAAGTGCGAGCAATTCGCGATGAGGTAGGGCAACGGGTCTTATTTCTGATTCGGAGAGAAATCACCGAGCGATTCGAGAAGTAGATGCGACGACGTCCACTTGCATATTCGCCAAACGGCACTTGCCCTCTTCTGATATCTATGCCGCTTTTCAACCCCGTCGTAAGGGAGAGGCAGGCTGAAGATTATTCCGGAACACGCTTCGACCTCGCAACTTCTGATCCTTGATGTTTTCGAGGTGTCGGGTGGAACACATACTATCGGATCCGAGAACGCCATACCCACATTGTGGGGCTTCGAGCCCCCTGCACGAACTACAAGTCCGTCGCTGTTTATCTGCATGGTGCGAGTCGTAAGAGGTCTGATCGCGTCCAATTGAGTATGAGTGCAGGTGAATTTTTTGGGGATGGTGCCGTCGCTGGGGTAGGTAACAGGGTTCGGTTTGAGAATACGTATGCGCGGCTGCCGGAGCGGTTTTTTGCACGGGTGCGGCCTGCTCCCGTGGCGGCTCCGCGGCTGATAAAGGTGAACGAGGGCTTGGCTCGGGTGCTTGGGCTGGAAGGTGAGGGTGTGGAGGTGCTCTCAGGGAACCGCGTGGCGGAGGGTTCGGAGCCGCTGGCGATGGCTTATGCGGGGCATCAGTTTGGACATTTTGTGGACCGTCTGGGTGATGGACGAGCGAATCTGCTGGGAGAGGTGGTGGGGCGGGACGGGGTTCGGTACGACGTTCAGTTGAAGGGGTCTGGAAGGACGCCGTTTTCGCGGGGCGGCGATGGGCGGGCGTGGCTGGGACCGGTGTTGCGGGAGTATGTGGTGAGTGAGGCGATGGCGGCGCTGGGGGTGCCGACGACTCGGGCGCTGGCGGCGGTGACGACGGGGGAGATGGTGTACCGCGAAACGGCGGTTCCGGGAGCGGTGTTGACGCGGGTTGCGGCGAGTCACCTGCGGGTGGGGACGTTTCAGTACTTCTGGGCTCGTGGCGATGTGGATGGGCTGAAGGTGCTGGCGGATTATGCGATTTCGCGGCATTACCCAGGGGCGGCAGGGGCGGAGAAGCCGTATCGGGCGCTGTTGGAGGGAGTGGTTGGGCGGCAGGCTGCGCTGGTGGCGCAATGGATGCTGCTGGGGTTTGTGCATGGGGTGATGAATACGGACAATACTTCGATTTCGGGGGAGACGATCGATTATGGGCCTTGTGCGTTTCTGGAGGCGTATGAGGCGGACAAGGTGTTCAGTTCGATCGATCATCAGGGGCGGTATGCCTATAGCAATCAGCCTCATGCCATGCACTGGAATCTGACCCGGTTGGCAGAGGCTTTGTTGCCGCTGCTGATTGTGGAAGAGGGAAGCGAGGAGGGTGCTCTGGCGTCCGCGCGGGAAGCTTTGGGCTTGTTTGCGGGGCAGTATGAGGCGGCTCGGAATGCAGGGTTTCGGCGGAAACTTGGGTTTCAGACGGAGCGAGGAGGGGATGCTGAACTGGTAGAGGACCTGCTTGAACGCATGGAGGCAAACAAGGCTGACTTCACTCTGACCTTCCGAAGGCTTTCGGATGCAGCCGCAGGTGATGAAGCTGTAAGAGCCTTGTTTTCAGACCCGTCTGCGTATGACGTCTGGGCCGTGAAGTGGCGGGAACGGCTGGCTCATGAGACTGTGTCAGCGGTGGAGCGGGCGGCGAGGATGCGCGCTGTGAATCCAGCGTATGTGCCGCGAAATCACCAGGTTGAGGGGATGATTGAGGCGGCTTTGCGGGGGGATTTTGGGCCGTTTGAGGAGCTGCTGCGAGTGACTTCAAAGCCGTATGAGGAACGGGCGGAGTTTGCAGCTTATGCCGTGCCGGCGCGTGCGGAGGAGGTGGTAAGACACACGTTTTGCGGGACTTAGAGGGAGCTACTTGCCGCTGTAGAGCATGTCCTTGATGGCTGCTCGACGGGCTTCGTTGGCTTCCGAGTTGGACTTGCGTTCGTCTGCGTCCATGCGCTGTTTGCCTGTGGAATTAGCGGCTTCAGGCTCGCTGCACTCCGGGCAGCGGTTGGCGAAGCCGGGCTTACCGGGCTTGAGTTCAAACTCTTCTGAGCAAACGACGCAGGTCTTGATGGGGAAGGCCATAACCTCTTCATTCTACGACTTTGGGGGGCTGTGCGCGAGGGGTGGGGCGGCTGGGTGACCACGGCGTCCATGGTGTGGTGGATGGTGTCCAACGTGTGGTAAACGGTATGGCTAACGTGGCCGAGAAGCAGCAACCACGCATGGTGAGGGGTGCGTCTTTACTGGGGATTCGCGTTTTGAGCCATGAAAAAGTGATTTGTGGTGGAAGTTGCACCAATAAGTGTGCAACGGGGTGGGACGGATTGGGGGGGTGGGTCAGCTGGACGCGGTGTTTGGCTGAGGAGGTGCAGCGAACGGTGGTGAGTATGGGGTGAACGGTAGCGAGGTGCAGGGAATGGTGCGTTTCTGCGGGAACGACAAAGCGGCAAGAGCAACGGCAAGGGCAAGGATAACGACAACAGCAGGTCCTCCCGCTGCGCGGAAGGATGACAGCGATCAAGGGAAGATGACAGCTTGATGGAGGGATTGCTAGGGGGATGGCGGGGAGTTGACGTAGGATAACGCCATGCCAAAGCTCCAGCCTGCCCTTCTTGCCGTTGCGCTTGCTGTTTGTCCTGTGCTGCGTAGTTCCGCCCAAACCACGACCGTTCCCGCTGCCGAGCAGAAGGGGTTCGCAACCCTGAACGAAGGGGAGTTGAAGCACGACCTGTCTTACATTGCGTCCGACAAGCTGGCTGGGCGGTTGAGCCTGCAGCCGGGGGATGACCTGGCGATCCAGTGGATTGCCGAGGAGTTTGCGAAGGCGGGGTTGAAGCCGGGAGTGCCGGGCAAGGACGGCAAGGCGGGGTGGCTGCAGAGCTTTGAGCTGGTGGAGTACAGGCCGGACCGGGCGGCGAGCGAGGTGACGCTGATGCGCGGCGGCAAGCCGGTGGTGTACAAGGCGCCGGCGGCGACGGGGGCTTACAAGCATGCGGTGGACCTGACGGCTCCGGTGGTGTTTGCGGGGTTTGGGATTACGGCTCCGGAGCTGGGGTATGACGATTACAAGGGGATCGATGCGAAGGGCAAGATTGTGCTGGTGTTCGACCATGAGCCGCAGGAGGATGATGCGCACTCCATCTTCAACGGTACGGGGAACACGCGGTATGCGACGACGCGGGTGAAACTGCTGAATGCGCAGGCGCATGGCGCGGTGGCAGTGGTGGTGGTGGCGGAGCCGAACCGGAAGCACCTGACGAATGCGGAACGGGCGGCGAAGATTGGGATTGGGGGCAGTGCGCGGACTGCGCCGCTGCCGATCCAGGCGATTGCGGAGGATGAGATTTCGATTCCTTCCGTGCAGGTGACGGATGCGGTGGCGGCGGACCTGCTGGCGACGGCAGGGATGACGCCGAAGGAACTGCAGGCCGGGATCGACAAGGACCTGACGGCGCAGAGCCGGGCGCTGCCGGACACGATGCTGACGCTGCATCTGCGGAATTCCAATGAACATACCGGGACGACGAGCAACGTGGTGGGACTGCTGGAGGGGAGCGATCCGAAGCTGAAGCCGGAGACGGTGATTATCAGCGGGCACCATGACCATGATGGCTCCGGGCCGTGTGCTGAGGGGAAGGGCGCAACGGATGAGCAGGGAGCTGCGACTCCGGCGGGCGCGGATTGCAAGATGGTGTATCACGGGGCGGATGACAATGGGTCTGGCACCGTGGGTGTGGTGGCGCTGGCCAGGGCGTTTGCGGCGAATGGGACGAGGCCGAAGCGGTCGATTCTGTTTGTGGTGTTTGCGTCCGAGGAGCGTGGGCTGCTGGGAGCGTACTGGATGGCGGCGCATCCGCTGCGTCCGTTGAAGACGACGCGGGCGATGATCAATTTCGACATGATTGGGCGGGACGAGAAGGCGAGCGCGCAGACGGATGGGCTGATTGAGATTCCGGCGGATACGACGAACCGGTTGAATTTGATTGGGGCTCTGTATAGCCCGCAGTATGACGCGGTGGTGAAGGAAGAGGACAAGCGGGTGGGGCTGGTGCTCGACGACCGGTTTGACCATGAGAGTGCGTTGAATGTGTTTTTCCGCAGCGACCAATTTCCGTTTGTGCTGCATGACGTGCCGGCGTTCTGGTGGTTTACCGGGTTTCACCCGGACTACCACCACATTACGGACACGGTGGAGAAGATCGACTTTGTGAAGATGAATAAGATTCTGCAGTTGGCTTATTTGAGTGGATGGCGCTTTGCGGAGGATGCGAAGACGCCGGTGTTTGTGGCGAATCCGAAGCCGGGGTTGTAGGGAAGTACGGCTTGCGGCACCCGTGCGGTATGGGTGGTAACGGCGGTTTGTTAGGCTGTTGGCTATGAAAGCTGTTCTGGTTGTCGCGTTGATGGCGGCGGGGGCCGGGCTTGCGATGGGGCAGGCCCCAGTGGAGCGGGCGGGTGGGGTGATCGACCTGCCGAGCAGCAAGCAGATCAACGGGGTGGTGCCGGGTGGGCCGCAGCGGTTGAACTCGCTGCCGGTGAGCCTGGCGGTGAGCCCGGATGGACGCTGGGTGGTGAGCGTCAATGGCGGGTATGGGTCGTATGAATCGCGGTACATGCAGAGCCTGGCTGTGCTGGATACACGGACGGGGAAGGTGGTGGATTACCCGGATGCACGGACGCTGGGGGCTTCGGCGCAGGTGCTGTTTTCCGGGCTGGCGTTTTCCGGGGATGGGAAGAAGCTGTACGGGACGATTGTTTCTGCGACGGATCTTACGGGAAGCAAGGATGGGGATACGGGGAGTGGGGTGCAGGTTTACTCGTTTGTGGATGGGAGGGTGGCGGCGGAGCGGGTGTTGAAGATTCCGCTGCAGAGGCTGGCAAAGGGGAGGACGACGAAGCTGGTGGCGGGGGATGCGTCGGGGACGATGGGGCTGCCGTATCCGGCGGCGATTGCGGTGGTGCCGGGTGGGACTCGGCTGCTGGTGGCGGACGATCTTTCCGATGATGTGTTGGAGATGGATGCGGGGACGGGGGAAATTGTAACCAGGTTTGATCTTTCTGAGAATGATGCGGTGCCGAGTACGTATCCGATCGCGGTGGGGGTGTCGGCGGATGGCAGGCGGGGGTTTGTGGCGCTTTGGAATGCGAGTGAGGTGGTGGAGCTCGACCTGGTAAAGGGGACGGTGGGACGGAAGCTGCCGCTGCTGAAGGGGACTGATGCGACGGCGGCGGGGTCGCATCCGACGGCACTGGCGATGGCGCGCGATGGCGCGACGTTGTATGTGGCGCTGGCGAATCGGGATGCGGTCGCGGCGGTGGATCTGAGCGGGGATGGGTTCCGGCTGAAGGGGTACTTCGATGCGCGGCTGCCGGGGCAGAGCTTCTTTGGGGCGCAGCCGGAGGCTCTGGCGGTGAACGGGGACGGGAGCCGGCTGTACGTGGCGGATATGGGGGCGGATGCGGTGGCGGTGATCGACCCGCGGAGGCTGACGAAGGGGGCGGTGAAGCAGGGCATGGTGGAGCCGCTGGGGTTTGTGCCGACGGAGTGGCTGCCGATGGGGGTGGCCACGAGTGGCGGGAAGCTGTATGTGACGACGGGGAAGGGGACGGGGACGGGGCCGAATAATTTCGCGCAGCGGGCGACCGCTGAGACGCGGGGGAATGCGAAGTTTTTGCGGGGATTTACGTATATTCCGACGCTGCTGCATGGGTCGGTTGCAGCGGTGGATGAGTCGGCGGTGGAGCGAGACTTGAAGGGGATGACGGAGGCGGCGCTCGCGGATAACCGGATGAAGGCTGCGGAGGAGAAGATTGCGTGGGCTCCGGGAGTGGCGCATGGCGGGGCCGGGCCGGGCGGGTCGCCCATTCGGCATGTGATCTACATCATCAAGGAGAACCGCACGTACGACCAGGTGTTCGGGGACCTGCAGGTGGGGGGGAAGCGGGTGGGGAATGGGGATGCTTCGCTGACGATGTATGGGGAGGATGTGACGCCGAATCAGCATAAGATGGCGCTGCAGTTTGGGGTGCTGGATAACTTTTATGACTCGGCTGAGGTGAGTGGGGACGGGCATGTGTGGTCGAATGCGGGGATTGGGACGGATTACCTGGAGCGGACGTGGCAGGTGAATTACCGGGGGAAGGAGCATGGGTATGACTATGAGGGGGTGGTGTCGCAGGGGATTCCGCTGGAGCAGAAGATTCCGGATGTGAACCAGCCGGCGAGCGGGTATATCTGGGGGAACCTGGCGAGCCATGGGATGACGCTGTATCACTTTGGGGAGTACATCAGTAGCGTGTTCTGCAATGAGAAGGGGGCGACGGGGCGGCAGGATGATCCGAGAGAAGGGCCGATGCGGGAGGGTCGGGCGTGCTCGCCCAGGACCGAGGTGAAGCCGGGGGAGAGGCTGCCGGAGGTTTGGGGGGGAGGGGTGAACCGGTGGCCGTGGGCGATTCCGCTGCTGGCGAGCAATACGGCGACGAAGCCGGAGCTGGTGGGGCACTTTGCGGAAGAGGCCCCGGATTTTAATTTGAGGGTGCCGGATCAGGTGAGGGTGGGGATCTTTTTGCGGCATCTGGATGGGTGGATTGGGGATCGTGCGGCGGGAAAAGATACGATGCCGAACTTTGTGATGCTGCGACTGGCGAACGATCATACGGGCGGGACGACACCAGGTGGGCCGACGCCGAAGTCGTCTGTGGCGGATAATGATCTGGCGATTGGGCGGGCGGTGGAGGCGGTGTCGCATTCGGCGTTCTGGGAGGACACGGCGTTTTTTATCCTGGAGGATGACGCGCAGAATGGGGCGGACCATGTGGATGCGCACCGGTCGGATGCACTGGTGGTGAGCAAGTATGCTCCGAAGGGGGATGGGCCGTTTGTGGATAGCCGGTTTTATTCCACCGTGAGCATGGTGCGGACGATGGAGACGGTGCTGGGGCTGCCGCCGATGAACAATAACGATGCGCTGAGCTCGATGATGGGGAGTTTGTTTGCGGGGGCTGGGGATCAGGCGGCGTTTACGGCGGACTATCGGAACCGCGACAATGGATTGATCTATATGGCGAACGCAAAGACGGCGGCGGGGGCGAAGGCTTCTGCGAAGATGGACTTTCGCCATGCGGATCGAGCGGACGCGAGGAAGCTGAACGTCATCCTATGGCAAGATGCCATGGGCGCGAAGCCGGTTCCCGCGATGTTGACGGAGAAGAGAAAGAAGGCGAAGAAAGATGACGACGACGATTGAGAATCCGCAGCCTGATAAGAATGGCGCACTGGCCGAGTTTCTGCCCTTTCGCATGGACCCGAAGTTTTCCGAAAGGATTTGGGGGAAGCAGAGCCTGAAGCCCTGGTATGAGAGCACGGGGACCGAGGAGCTTGTGGGTGAGGCGTGGCTGACAGGGCCGGATTGCGTGGTCGCAACAGGGGAGCTGAAGGGGAAGCGGCTGGCGGACGCGGTGGAGAACTTTCCGCTGCTGGTGAAGCTGCTGTTTCCGGCGGATAAGCTTTCGGTTCAGGTGCATCCAGATGACGAGCAGGCACAGGCGCAGGGGCATGAGCGCGGCAAGACGGAGTGCTGGTATGTGCTGGAGGCCGAGCCGGGGGCGACGGTGGGGTTGGGGTTGAAGCACGGGGTGGGGGTGCAGGAGGTTCAGGCCGGCGTCTCCGATGGGAGCATGGAGGAGCTGATGGAGTGGCTGCCGGTAGCGGCGGGGGACATGGTGTTTGTGGACGCGGGAACGGTGCACGCGATTGGGCCCGGAGTGGTGCTGCTGGAGGTGCAGCAGACGAGCGATGTGACGTATCGGCTGTACGATTACGGCCGGCCGCGGGAGCTTCATCTGGAGCAGGGGCTGGAGGTGGTGAAGACCAAGACGGCAGCGGGCAAGGTCAAGCCGAAGAAGATGGATGGATTTATACGGCTGATCGAATCCGAATATTTTGTGGTGGATCTGTGGGAGGTTGCGGCGGGGGACGCGCGGGAGATGCCGATGGATGGGCTGGGGTGCGTTGCGGGTCTGAGCGGGGAGGCTGCGATCAATGAGGTGGCGTTTGGGCCGGGGCAGGCTGTGGTGGTTCCAGTGGGCTCCGTGACGCTGACAAGCCGGAGCGGAGCGCGCTTTGTGCGGTGCTGGGAGCCCCGGCAGTCCGGGGACCGGGAGTAAGGACCAAAGCGAAAAGCTCAGCCGACGGGCTGAGCTTCCTGGGCGGTGTGGGCCGGGGCGTGCTTTGGATTCACGAGGTCGCGGAGTTCCTTGGAGGGCTTGAAGAAGGGAACGCGCTTTGCCGGGACGGCGACGCTGGCCCCGGTTTTGGGGTTGCGGCCGGTGCGGGAGTTGCGCTGCCGGGTACGGAAGCTGCCGAAGCCGCGAATCTCAACCTTGTCGTTCGACTTCAGGGCTCCGATGACGGAGTCGAAGAGCAGATCGACAATAATTTCGCCATCGCGCCGGGTGAGGTCGCCGAGGGATGTGACCTTGTCAACCAGGTCTGCTTTAGTCAATTGAATCTCCTTCTGCCTGCGTGCGTTTCCATGTGGCGGTAAAACTCTGAGCCACTTTGGAACCGGCTTGAATCGGCATCTTTTAGAGGAGACGTAGGAGATGGAAGATTTGTCTCGGGCGGGTTGTGGGAAAATCGTCCGAACTCATTTCGTTACTTCCACATGAAGTAGAAACCGGGGGCCTGGTTGAGGAGCCTGGAGGGGTTGGGGAAGAGGTCATCGCCTTCCCCGGAGAGGAGGCCAGCGAGTCCCTTTTTGGCAGCGGAGGTTTTGACGATGGAGGGCTCGCCGGAGATGCCGGCGTCTTTGGCGGTGTCCATGAGGGCGACGCGGTAGCCGCCGATCTTATCGATGAGGCCGAGGGGAAGAGACTGCTGGCCGGTCCAGACCTGGCCGGTGGCGAGGGGGCGGATCTTTTCCGGGGTGGTGTGACGGCCCTGGGCGACGTCGCCGATGAACTGGGTGTACATGTTGTCCACGAGGGACTGGAAGTAGGCGGCTTCCTGCGGGGTCATGTCGTGGGTGGGGTCGCCGGCGTCTTTGAGCTCTCCGGCGTGGATGACGACGGCTTTGAGTTTGACCCATTGCATGAGGTCGCCATAGTTGGTCCACTCCATAATGACGCCAATGGAGCCGACGACAGAGGCGTCGTTGGCGTAGATGCGGTCGCAGGCGCTGGCAATGTAGTAAGCGCCGGAGGCACCGACGGATTCGACGGAGGCGATAACCTTCTTGTGTTTCTCCTGTCTGATACGGAGGACCTCGTGGAAGATCTCCTGCGAGGCGGCTGCGCCTCCACCGGGAGAGTTGATGTGGAGGAGGATGGCCTTAACGGAGTCATCGTCTCCGAACTTGCGGAGTTGGGAGTCGATCTTATCGGCGTCGAGGATGGCACCGTCGATATCGATGACGGCGATGCGGTCCGAGCCGGAGCCGGACGTGACGGTATCGTCCGCGACGGTGCGAAGGGCGGACCAGAGCAGGCCGCCAAAGACACAGGCTACGATGGACAGGCAGGCAACGATGATGGCGGCCCAGAACCAACCGGAGCGCGGCGGGCTCGTCCTATAAGGAGGCGGGTAGCCGGGATAGGCTGTTTGCGGAGGGTAGAAGGGGCGGGAGGATGGCGGCGGAGGCGTGGGAATCTGGTGCGGGCCGGGAGCGTTTGGGTTGGGGTCTTGTTCCGGGGAGTTTGGTTCCTGCATGATTGAAGTCTAGCAGGGGAGTCCGGGTGAAAAGATTTGATCCAAAAAACCATATCGAGTCATCTACAGATTGCAGTATGATGAACCCCGGCGGTGGGGCCTGCTGCCAACCAACCAAACTTGAGTGTCCCGACAGGGAAGGTACGATGAGCCATCCGCGGTTGAGTATTGTCATTCCGGCGTATAACGAGAGCGCTCGTATTGAGGCGACGCTGGAACGCGTGATGCACTGCGTGGATGAGCAGGGCTGGGATGCGGAAGTGCTGGTGGTGGACGATGGGTCGAAGGACAACACGGCGACCATTGTGGCGAAGTGGATGGAGCTCTATCCGCGGCTGCACCTGATCAAGAATCCGGGGAACCGGGGTAAGGGCTACTCCGTGCGTAACGGGCTGCTACAGGCTGCGGGCGATGTGGTGCTGTTTACAGATGCGGACCTTTCGTCGCCGATGGAAGAGGCAAACCGGTTGATGGCGGCGCTGGATCGCGGGGCGGATGTGGCGATTGGGTCGCGGTGGATGGAGCGGGAGCGGCAGACGATTCACCAGCCGCTGTACCGGCAGTTCTTTGGGCGGTGCTTCAACGCGATTACGCGGACCGTCATGGGGCTTCCGTTCAAGGACACGCAGTGCGGGTTCAAGGCGTTCAAGCGAGAGGCGGCGCAGGTGATCTTCCGGCTGCAGCGGATTGAGCGCTGGGGGTTCGACCCGGAGATTCTGTTTATTGCGCGGAAGCTGAAGTACAAGATTGTTGAGGTGCCGGTGACGTGGGGGCATGATGAGCGGAGCCGTATGAGCTATCTGAAGGACGGCATGAAGATGCTGGAGGAGATGGCGGTGATCCGGTATAACTCGCTGGCGGGGCGGTACGATGAGGATATTGCGGCGATGAAGGATACGAGCCAGATGGTGACGGCGCCGGTGAAGCCGAAGCCAGTGGTGAAGGCGAGTTCGCAGGTTCAGTAGAGCGTCAAGGCAGGATAGGGACGCGGCAGATGGGTTGGACCTCAGCGTGAGAAAATAGGCGATGGGGTGAACCGATTTGCTGCGTTCTTTTTTTATTGCGATGAGTGCGAATAAGACGGCCCGTGGGTTTTCTGAGCGGTCTGCGATTGGGCGGAAGCTGTCCAGCCGGTTTGTGGCCGGGATGACGGTGGAGGAGGCACTGGAGGCGGCGGAACGGGTAAATCGCGAGGGGATCGCGGTGTCGCTGGATTCGCTGGGGGAGAGCGTGACGGATGAGGCGCATGCGCAGGCGAGTGCGGCGATCTATCACCAGGTGCTTGACGCGATTCAGCAGCGGGGGTTGAACGCAAATGTGAGCGTGAAGCTGACGCAGATGGGGATGGACCTGGATCCGGAACTGGCGGAGTCGATTGTGGCGGGGATGCTGGTGCATGCCGAGGAGGCGGATACGTTCGTCCGGATCGACATGGAGGGAAGCGAGTACACCGAGGCGACGATTGCGCTGACGGAGCGGCTGAGCGGACGCTGGCCGGGACGGGTGGGCACGGTGCTGCAGGCGTATCTGTATCGGACGGCAGAGGATGCGGAACGGCTGGTGAAGCAGGGAATTCGGATACGGCTGTGCAAGGGGGCGTACAAGGAGCCGGCGGCGATTGCGTTTCCCGCAAAGGCGGATGTGGATGAGAACTATGAACGGCTGATGGTGTACCTGGCGACGAGCGGAGTGTTCTGCGGGCTGGCGACGCATGATGAGGTCATCATCGGGCACATGTGCAAGTTTGTGGAGGAGACGGGGATTTCGAAGGACTCGTTTGAGTTCCAGATGCTGTATGGGGTGAGGCGGGACTTGCAGCGGCGGCTGGCGAAGGATGGCTATCGGGTGCGGGTTTATATTCCGTTTGGGGCGGAATGGTATCCATACTTTATGCGACGGTTGGCGGAACGGCCGGCGAACGTGCTGTTCCTGGCAAAGAACTTCTTCAAGAACTAGCGTTAGAAGAGTGGGGGTGGGCCGCCGGGCGCGGTGGGGCGCTGCTGGATGGGGAGGTAGGGTGAGACCTCCAGGAGATTGTTGAGGGTGCCGCGCTCGTGGTCGGAGAACTGGCCACGGAACTGGGGGGAGTTGAGATAGTTCTGGCGCTGGCCTTCCGGGAGATCGCGGAGGTCATGGAAGGCGCGGGCGACGGCGCGGCGGCGATCCTCCGGGAGGCTGCCGAGCTGGCCGGCGGCGCTGCTGACCTGCTGGCGCTGCTGTGGATTGAGGCGCTCCATCGCTTCCGTGCGAGCGATGGCCTGCTGGCGGCGCTCCGGGGTCATGTTGTTGAGCTGGGTAAGACGATCTCGCATGCGTTGCTGGACCTCCGGGCGAAGTTGGCGGAAGCCGGGCTCCTGCTCCAGTGCGCGCTGCTGCTGGTCCAGCGGCTGGGTGCGATGAGCGTTCATCCAGTCCCCCAAATGTGGACGGCCGTTGTTTCCGCCGTTATTGGGACGGTTCTGAAATTGGTTGGGACGGCCTTGAGATGCGCGGGGCTGAGGCGCGGGGGGACGCTGGCCACCGCCGGCATGCTCCTGACCGCGGGGTGCGGCGAGAGGAGCGGCGGCAGCGGAGAGGGTGAGCGCGCAGAACACGACGGCGGCCAGAGCGATCTGGCCGGGGCGTGAGGTCCGGGTTGTGAGCGTGCTGCACATGGATGGAGTGGGCTTTGTTGCCGGTTTGAGTCTAAATCAGGGCCCGGGAAAGACTGAAGAAAGACAGGTTCTTAGCTGATTGGCAGGGCGGGCGCGACGTCCACGGGCTGGGTGGGGGTGTCCTCATCCTGCTGAAGCTGGTCTAACTGATCGAAGACCTTGGCGTTACGGTCGAGGATCTGGAGGTCTTCCACCGTGGCCGAGGCCTGAGGCTGCGGGGCGGAGGAGCTGAAACCGGCAAAGCTGCCGAGGCCGCCGATGGCGAGCACAAGCGCCAAGGCACCGGCGACGGCGGGGCGGAAC
Organism: uncultured Acidobacteriaceae bacterium; assembly: GCA_964242025.1. GTDB lineage: Bacteria > Acidobacteriota > Terriglobia > Terriglobales > Acidobacteriaceae > Edaphobacter. The sequence continues at coordinate 7,181 of CAXSZW010000016.1, read as the reverse complement.
TGGTGGCCGGTGTTGAAGAGAACGCGAGTCCTGAAGGCTTCGAACCAGCCCATCCTGGGAGCGGACTGCTCTTCGCGGATGCGGACTTGAAGCTTCTGGTCAAAGTAAGGGGAGGGCTCGGGAGCGGTCCAGGTGTCCAGCACGGCAAAGGTGCGCTGGAAGGACTGGAGTTCCTCTACGCAGGGCGGGCACTCGCGCAGGTGGGCCTGGGCTGCCAGACTGAGCTGGGCTCCGGGGGTGAGGATGAGATCCGGCAGTTCATTCTGAAAAGTCTTGCAATCCATCTGGGTCTTCATAGTGGTACTCCTTCTCTGCTGCGGTCGTGCCTGGTTGCGTGTGGGTCGAGGTCTTTGCCTTGATCTCTCACGCCTGGGATTAGACGAACTCCTTGAGCTTGTCGCGCAGGGTCTGGTAGGCGCGGAAGAGGAGTGATTTGGTTGCGGACTCGGAGAGTTTGAGGACTTCGCCGATCTGTTTGTAGTCCATGCCTTCGTACTTGTGCATGAGGACGCCCATGCGCTGCCGCTCCGGGAGCGCCATGACGTGCTCTCGGATGGCATCCATGCGCTCCTTGCGGAGCATGGAAGACTCCGCCCCGGGGGTGAGGTCTGCGACGTCCGGGGTGGTCCCGGTCTCAGAGTCGGTCTCATCTAGGTAGATGGTGGAGGCCATGCGCTCGTGGCGGGTGTCGCGGGCGTTATTAACGCCGAGATTGGTGGCGATGCGGTAGAGCCAGGTGCTGAAGCGGGCTTCTGCTCGGTAGGTCTCGCGGGAGCGATAGACGCGGAGGAAGACCTCCTGAGCGAGTTCTTCAGCGACGGACTGATTGTGCGTCATGCGGTACATGAAGTGCACGATGGGCTTGCGGTACTTAACCATGAGAAAGTCAAAGGCCGCCATGTTGCCGGCCTTGAGTTCCAACATGATGGCGGCGTCGTCCAACGAGGAAAAGTCGCCGTTGAGGTGGAGGCCGGCCTGCGTGGCGTGCGTTTCCGCAAGATGTTCCAACTGAGCCGGGTTGAGCGCCAGGGTTCCCATATCATCTGTAACCCCGTCTTCGTCGTGGGGTTGCGCGGATTGCTCGGAATCGTTTTGAGGGGCGTGGTCGGCGTCATCGTCCTCGGGGGCAACCGTGTCATGTTCAGAGTGGAGGTCTTCTAGCGCGGACGCGAGGTTGCGATCGCCGCGGGCGCGGGGCGAGGGGGTGGGGGGGCGTCGTCCTGGAGGAGTGGGGACGGGCATACGCTCGGATATTGTACGTGGGGCGGAGGACGATGGGGGCTGGGCGAGCGCGTGACGTGGGGACGGGGGAGGTGGTATTCTCTTGTTGGATGTGTCCGGGCCCCGTGGCCGCAGCGACCGTCTCTTTTCGCCGGGATCTGACCGGCTTGGGGCTCATAACTCAGCGGTAGAGTGCCACCTTCACACGGTGGAAGTCGTAGGTTCGAATCCTGCTGGGCCCACCATAAACCACACAAAATGAAGAAGTTACAGCCGAGCCACAGTCGGTTAGGCTGCTGACGGTACGGACGACGGTACGGAGTTTGGAATCGACGGTACAGCGCGGCCACCTCCCATGAGCATGTCGAACTGTTTCCCGCTCGCTTCCCGCTTGTCCGAAGAGACGGCGCGAGTGTAGAGGTCCAGGGTTATGCGGCTGTTGGCATGGCGCAAAAGCTCTTGGGCCACCTTCACATCGACCCCCATAGACCGGAGGTTCGTTGCAAGGGAGTGCCGAAAGCTATGCCACCCAATCGTCTTGCCCGTGATACCCGCTTCCTGAGCGCCGGGCGAATGATCTTGTTGAGGATGATGTCCGGGAATAGGGGTTGGGTGCCGTTGAGGCGAATGGATGGGAAGATATAGTCCCCATCCGTCCGGTAGGGCGAGCGCGACCGCCACTCCGATAAAACCGCCGAAACGGATTAGTGGAGCGGAACCGGCTTGCGACTTGCCGGTGTCTTGGCGTTGCCGATGTGGTTCCGCACGATTCCCTTTGTGACGAAGACCTGCATAGTGCGGAGGCAAACGTCCGACCAACAAAGGGCGAACATCTCCGACCGGCGGAGCCCCGTGGAACCCGCCAGCACCACCATTGCTTGCTCGCGCAAGGGGAGGCGGCACAGAAGGGCGCGGAACTCATCCGGGGTCAAGACATCCGGCTCCCGAAGGCGAGCCGCCGAACACCGAACCTTGCTAATCGGGTTGAGGGTGATGAACTTATGCCGGATGCCGGGGGTGAAGATGGCGGACATCTGATTCCGAATCTTCGCCCGCGTCCCGGTGCGAGGGGCAGGGAATGGAGCCACGCTTCGACCGCAACGGTCCTCACAGCGGATAGGCGCATCGGACCCCACTTGGGGAGAATATAGAGCTTGAGGTTGCCCCTGTAGTTCTCCAGTGTGGCGTGAGGCTTCCGTTCCGGGGTGAGTTCGTGGGTCGAGTAGTGGGCTACGAGGTCGTGAAGCGTCTCCGGTGTCCGGGCCTCTGAGTTGATGGTGGCACGGAAGGACAAGACCGCTTTCTCCGCGTCCTTCCGCAGCGGGAACTTCACCACGGAACCGATTTTGAGGTTGCGATGAACGCGCCGTCCGTCCCGGCTCTCGTAGTAACGAAAGAACCAAGTGTCTGGCGTCGTTTTGTTCTTTGCCCGCATAAGGCTACCTTGCTGGAATCTCGTGCCTTCAGTCATGTTTTCTCCGATTGAGGCACCAATGGCTGCACCGAGTTACCCTCGGCGGCCTCGGCTACGAAGCGTTTTGTCCAGGGTGCCCGCCTTGGCGGCGCGACCGCATCCAGGCTTCTAGGTCCTCCTCCAGGAAGCGCCATAGCCTACGTTTACCCTCGCCTATGGGGTAGGCCGGTATGTAGCCCTCCCTAGCCCACCGGGTGACTGTCCGGCTGTTGACGCCGCCGAGGAAGTGGGAGGCTTCGCTCGCGTCCAAGAATCGTAAACGCCCCGCAAGCGGTAGTTCACTCAAGCGAGTCTCCGTGCCCGCGCCCGAGCGCTAGGCGGGCCGCCAAGGAAGCGGGACTATCCGAGTTCGTTAGCTGATCCCATACGACCGCGCAGACTAGCCGGGTGTGCTTGTTCAGGATGGTGCGGCGGAAGCGCTTGACCCACTTCACCTCGGCACGGGCCGCTGCCGATACCATGACCGCCCTGGGCTTTCGCTTGCCCTTGGCTCCGATCACCACACGACATTCCTCCCCGGACTCCAGAAGTACGAGGTTGGGCGGCGCGGAGAGCGGCCGAACCCAATCTCCGGTCGCCGGATCATTCCCGCCGCAGTGTTGTCGGTGTCTCATGGCCGGTTCTTGCGTGGTTTGCCCGACGTACCGAACGAGACAAGTCGTCGGGTCCACGAGTGCGTAGATGTGGAACATAAACCCTCCAAGGACACCCAAACGGGCATAAGTCTTTTTGTTTGCCATGCATTCACAGCCCTCCTTTGCGAGGGGCGGCTAAACCCCGCGATTCATGCGCTTATTGGTAATTCATCCTCAAAAACGCAATTTATTGTAGTTTGTGTAAATTTTTGGATTGCGGAGACATTTTTAGGCGTTTTGGTATACATCTGACCCGCCCCCGTCCTTCCATTGCGGCCCCACGCCTTCCGGTGTCAAACGCCGAGCCGCCGCTCAACCCTGATAAGCTCCGCACGCCGCTTAGTGATCCAAGCCGGGCTGCGTACAAACCCCAGTGCCTTGAAAGCCGCAGCAAGCGCTGTCGCGCTCATCTGACGGTTGTCCCTCAAGAACGCCATAGCAAGGCTCTCGCGCGTCTGGGCGGCGGTAGGCTTGGCCGTAGCTTCCCCGTCGAGCTTGTCGGTCCTGGGCTTGGCTGGGGTCTTGGTTGCCACGTAAATGATCCTCACGCCTCCCGGCCACTCCAGCGCCCGGTGAATGTGGAAGCCGGTCTTGTAGGGTTCGTCAAGCTGGTCTGCGGTCTCTTCCGCTGTCGTGCCGAATGGGATGTCCAAAACAAGCACCCGCCGTTCATTCACGCCGTCCTCTTGTTCACTCATTGACCCTCCTTATCGGGGTTCTTCCAAAATTGCCAAATCCAGACCTGTACCCTGTCGAACGACCGACGACCGACCTAGGGAAGTCGAGCGGGTGAACGGGGCACGGGACGGGGACGGGTTAACTACTTCATTACTTCTCATATGGGTGAACAGTTGTAGTGAACAGGTCGCAGCGATGCTGGCGAACCCACTCTCGGCTCCGCTTGATGCCGTGTTCTCTCAGCAAGAACACGAGCCGGGGGGCGGACACCTTCGGGTTATCTCCCATCATTCGATATGGCGCGGTCGTAATTCCCGTCCCGGTCCGGCGGAGGCCCAGGCGTTCGGGGCGGCCTGGACATTCTCCGGTGCCGCTGAAGCCAGCTCAAGCTCCGCTGGGACCCCTCGTGCCCGAATGCATCGAGGAACCGTTTCAGGTCTGCCGAGGATAGTTGCGGGTTCGCCAGGAGAATAACCCAGGTGTACCCCACCATTCCGGTGAGGCTGCGTGCACCCACACCACCCGAATCTGCGGGGCCGCAGTGTGCAGGGTCGTCTCCACCCAGGCCATCTCGCCCCAAATCGTTCCGCTGGTCGGGGCGTCGCCGGGGCTTCCTACCGGAAAGCCTACGTCGTTGGTGGAGAGCACGACGCTGAGATAGGAAATCCCGGCTAGGGTCTGGGCGAGGGTGTGTCCGTTGATGAGGCCGATGTTACCGTAGGTGCTACAGGGTTGATTGCTTCCTTGGTTGGAGAACGTATTGGCACTGCTGTACGTCGAGAGCGTCCCGCCCGCCGAGGTCGCGCCATAGCACTCAAACGCTTGCCCAATGGTGCGGCCCGGTCTTGCATCCTGCGAAGCAAAGACCATGCCTGTCCGCGCGGTAGCCGTTGGTGCTCTCCTGCAAGACGTTGAAGATGTTTGTTTGTGCGTATGCCCCGGCGGTGCAGATGAAAAGGGCGTAGAGGAAGAGGAGAACGGCTCTGGTGTTTTTCATTGTCATCCTTTGTTGAGGGTTGCTGAAGAGTGCAGGGCGCGTTAGGGGTGTTGGGCGCGGGTCTGGTGCGCCTTGAGGTGCTCGGCTAACGAGCCCGCGAAGCCGACGCCCGTGCACGCCATGACCGCAGCGCTCCCCGGCTCAATGAGGACACGCGGCTCCCAGCGTTCACACCCATTACGCCCGCGTAGCTGTAGCCTCTTGCGGCGGCCTTCGCGGCGGACCCGGCGGATAAGCGACTCGGCGAGGGCACCGCTGTCGGGGAAAACGGACGGATAATTCATTTCGCCCCCGAAGTGGTCTCACCACTAATTAGCGCGAGAAGGGACGACTCCCGGACGCGGGCTAGCCGTCCGATTTTCACGCGCGGGAGCTTGCCGGTCTGCCAGTACCAACGGATTGTGCTGGGCCGGATTCCGAGGAGAACTGCGGCGGTCTCCGCGCTATGCAGTTTGTCCTCTGTTGCAATTGGTCCGCGTGCTGTAGTCACTTGCTTCCCCCGTTCACGGACTGCAACGCCCGTCTGATGTTTTGAAAGTACAGCTATTTAGTTATTGCCAAAATAGTTCTTTGGAACTACTTCGTTGGGGTTAGTTCCTTCGAACTAGGACCGTTCACTGGCCGCAACGGGCACTCCTAGAAAGTACATTTAGCTCGTCATCTCACACCTAGGTGTTTACACCTAGGTGTTGCTACCTAAGTATTTGTAACCCTCATCCCGAGGCAGGGTTAGCACGAAGTGGACTCGCTAAGTGGATTCGCTAAGTGGACTGATAAAGTTTTATTTTCAATAAGTTGGGTTGCGCTTTGTCTTCCGAATTGCTACCTTGTTTCGACGGCTCTTGGAGAGCCTCTCGAATGAAACGAACCGTAAGACACCTTTCCCGACACCCCTAACATCCCTAGAAATCGACCTGCCCTACAAGGGTGACGCGGTAGCAGTTTCAACCGAGACGGACCGAGTCATCTACCATCTACAGCGTTCGGTCGAGGAGATGACCGAAAGCATCGCGTTCCTAGACGAACTCGGAGTGGGATCGCTTGTCGCGACTTTGAGGGCGGCGGCGGACACAATTGAGGGCGTCGCAGATATTTTGTTGGTGCTCGCCGGGCACGAAAGGCATTTTGAGGAGGGTTACTTCGGGTTCAAGAGCGAGACCGACCCATGGCGGTATACGCCCCAGGTGGACGTGCGGGCCAAGCGCCCACCGCGCAGCGTAGCGGCCCCAAACAAGGCGGTCAAGAGCAGCCGGAGGGCATAGACTGTGCCCTTCACCGATAAGGCTCTCACTGTGGCGGAAGCCGCCGAGATTACGGGGTTCTCCCGCCGCACCGTTATCCGCATGTTTGAAAACGAGCGGGGTGTCTTGGTTGTCAAGCGCCCCGAAAAGATGCACAAACGCGGCTACAGGAGTATCCGCATACCTCGGGTGGTTTTTGACCGTGTTATCAGAAATGTCACTGTCCAACAGCCATTTGCTCCCGCCCTAGCGTCGTTACCGATCTATCCGTATCCCGCGCCACGCCTATGAGCGCGTCATCAGGGGGTTCAGCGTATCAGACCGGGAATCTTCGGTTAGCCGCCCTTTCCCTGCATAAGGCGAGTTGGCGGGCACATTCACATACCCTTCTGGGTGGGTGTGGCGTGAAGCAACTCCCACCCAGAACGCTCCATCAGACCTAGAATATTCCCATTCTGGGAATCGGGCCGCAACACCTGCTGAGTTTTGGGACGGTCTGAGATAGAGGCCACGGTGAGTCCCAATTCCACAGCGCCTCCGCCGGTATTCCAAGATTCCGCTCTTGAGTTCCCCGGCGAACGGATAACTTCTCCCAAAAAACCGGGCGCGACGCTCAAGCGGGAGAGTAGGCCCTATTATCCCGCCCTTGACGGCCTACGGGCCGTAGCCTTTCTCCTCGTTTTTGCCACCCACTACCTCAACCTGCCGTGGGGCTGGTCGGGCGTGGACATTTTCTTTGTGCTCTCCGGCTTTCTCATAACCGCCATCCTGGATGGAAGCCGCGACGACCCGCATCGGGCCCGCAATTTCTATGTGCGCCGCACGCTCCGAATCTTCCCTCTGTACTATCTCGCGTTGTCGCTGGCCTTCCTCGCCGCGCGGCTCTTCCACATGCGCTTGTCCCCTGCTATGGCCCTATGGCCGCTCTTCTTGGG
>CAXSZW010000015.1:0-124318 GCA_964242025.1 uncultured Acidobacteriaceae bacterium | reverse complement strand
TCGCCCAGATGAGCTGCAACCCAGCCATCGGCGGCATCGCCAAGGGCCACCTCGTACGGGAAATCGACGCCCTTGGCGGCATCATGGGCGTCGTCGCCGACTCCGTCGGCATCCAGTTCCGCCTCCTCAACACCAGCCGCGGCCCCGCCGTCTGGAGCCCACGCGCCCAGTGCGACAAGGCCCTCTACCGCGTCCGCATGAAGGAACTGCTCGAGTCCATCCCCAACCTCTTCCTCAAGCAAGCCGAGGTCGCCGGCCTGATCCTCGACGAAGCCGCAGAAGGACGAACCGCCCGCGGCCTCATCCTCCGCGATGGCCGCCACATCCACGCCTCCGCCACCATCGTCACCACCGGCACCTTCCTCAACGGCCTCATCCACTGCGGCGAGCAGCAGTACTCCGCCGGCCGTTCCGGTGAGCCCGCCAGCATCCTCCTCGGCGAATCCCTCAAGGCCCTCGGCCTCCGCCACACCCGCCTGAAGACCGGCACCCCCCCACGCCTCGACGGCCGCACCATCGATTGGTCCCAGTTTCAGATCCAGCCCGGCGACGCCGAACCCACCCCCTTCTCGCTCCGCACCCGCACCATCCCCCTCCCGCAGATCCCCTGCCACATCGCCCGCACCACGGATCAGACCATGCGTCTCATCCGCGAAAACGCCCACCGCTCCCCCATGTACACCGGCCAGATCGAGGCCATCGGCCCGCGCTACTGCCCCTCCATTGAAGACAAAGTCGTCCGCTTCCCCGACAAAGAAGGCCACCAGTTCTTCCTCGAACCCGAAGGCCTCTCCACCCACGAGGTCTACGTCAATGGCATGTCCACCAGCCTCCCCATGGACATCCAGGCCGCCATGGTCGCCTCCATCCCCGGCCTGGACCGAGCCGAGATGCTCCGCCCCGGCTATGCCATCGAGTACGACGCCATTGACCCCACCGAGCTCGATCGCAGCCTCCGCGTCAAATCCATCGCCGGCCTCTTCCTCGCCGGCCAGATCAACGGCACCAGCGGCTACGAAGAAGCCGCCGCCCAGGGCCTCATGGCCGGCATCAATGCCGCCCTCGCCGTCCAGCAGTCCCCGCCCTTCCATCTAGACCGCACCGAAGCCTACATCGGCATCCTCATCGACGACCTCATCAGCAAGGGCACCGACGAGCCCTACCGCATGTTCACCTCCCGCGCCGAGTTCCGCCTCCACCTCCGCATCGACAACGCCGACCGCCGCCTCACCCCGCACGGCCGCCGCCTCGGCCTCATCCCGGACGAAGACTGGCTCGCCTACGACTCCCGCCAGCTCCGCGCCACCCGCTTCAAGCACATCCTTGAGACCACGCGCCTCGACGGCACCAAACTCAGCCCCGAAGTCCTCGCCCGCCTCGACGTCACCGGCCCCTCCCTCACCGGCCAGCCCGTCGCCGACTTCCTCAAGCGCCCGGAGGTCACCTTCGAAGACATCCTCCCCCTCATCCCCGAACTCCAGACCGATCCCCTCTTCGCCCCTTGGCACGACTCAGCCTTCCCCGCCGTCGTCCGCAACGAGCGCCGCGCCGTCGAGACCGAAATCAAGTACGCCGGCTACCTCGCCCAGCAGATGCGCTCCATCGCCAAGATGAAGCGCGCCGAGCAAATGACAATCCCTGCCTGGTTCGACTACCGCGCCATCTCCGGCCTCTCCCGCGAGATGCAGTCCACCTTCGAGCGCGTCCGCCCCCTTACCCTCGGCCAGGCCAGCCGCCTCCCCGGCGTCACCCCCGCCGCCATCTCGCTCCTCCACGTCTACATTGAAATCCAGTCCCGCAAACGCGGTGAAGCCGCCCTCCTCACCGCCTGAGAATCTATCCCGCCAGCGTCTGCGTCTAACCCCCAGAGGCAAATCATGGCTCGCGGACAGATTCTCTTCACCTCCCTCGTCGTTCTAGCAATCCTCTTCATGGGGTACAAACGCATGGCCATCGCAGACGTTTCCAGCAAGACGCCCATCCCGGCGCCCGCATTTGATGAACCCAAGCCCACCCACGGCGGTACGGAAAAAGCCGTCTTCGCCGGTGGCTGCTTCTGGGGCACGCAGAGCGTCTTCCAGCGCGTCAAAGGCGTCACCTTCACCGAGGCCGGATACGCCGGCGGCTCCGCGAACACCGCCACCTACGACCAGGTCACCACTGAGACCACCGGCCACGCCGAATCCGTCGAGATCACCTTCGACCCCGCCAAAATCTCTTACGGCACCCTCCTGCGCATCTTCTTCTCCGTCGCGCATGACCCCACCACCCTCAACCGGCAGGGCCCGGACGTCGGCACCAGCTACCGCTCCGCCATCTTCTACACCTCGGAAGACCAGCACAAAGTCGCCGCCGAATACATCAAGCAGCTTGACGCAGCCCACGCCTTCCACGGCAAGATCGTCACCGAGGTCACCCCCCTCAAGGCCTTCTACAAGGCCGAGGACTACCACCAGGACTACGCCACCAAGAACCCCAACAACCCCTACATCCAGATCTGCGACGTCCCCAAGGTCAAAGGCCTCGAAGCCCAGTTCCCCGAACTCTTCCAAACCTACAAAGGCCACTAGAACGGGTGCCCCATCCTCGGACGACGGCGAAGCCGTCGGACAGGGTGGGGTATCGGTCAAAGCCCGACCGCTTTTCTTTCCTCGCCTCACGATAAAGTGATGGTACGATGCCCCGCCTCCTCCAAGCTTTCCTCTTCCTTACCCTCCTCCCGCTCATCTCCCCCGCCCAAACCCCCACCCAGTCCTACAAGATCATCTCCCGCCTCCCCCACTCCACCACCAGCTACACCGAAGGCTTCTTCTTCCTCGACGGCCGCTTCTACGAGGGCTCCGGCCTCAACGGCCGGTCCTCCCTCACCGTCACCGACGCCCGCACCGGCAAGCTCCTCCAGCAGTCTGACCTCCCCCGCGAGTACTTCGGCGAGGGCATCGTCGACTTCGGCCCCTCCCTCTATCAGTGGACCTGGCAGTCCCACATCGGCTTCATCTATGACCGCGCCACCCTGAAACGCACCGGCCAGTTCTCCTACTCCGGTGAAGGCTGGGGTATGACCCGCACCCCCACCGAGATCGTCACCTCGGACGGCTCCGCCACCCTCCGCTTCCGCAACCCCGCCACCTTCGCCCAGACCCATTACGTGGTCGTCCATGAGAAAACCCCGCAAGGCGACAAAGCCGTCCCGCAGCTCAACGAGCTCGAATACGTCAAGGGCGAAATCTACGCCAACGTCTGGCACACCGACCGCATCGCCCGCATCTCCCCGCAGGACGGCCACGTCATCGCCTGGATCGACCTCGCCGGCCTCCTCCCGGACAATCAGCGCATCGACGCCGAATCCGTCCTCAACGGCATCGCCTACGACCCCACCCACGACCGCCTCTTCGTCACCGGCAAGCAATGGCCCACCATCTTCGAAATCAAACCCCTCCCCTCACACTGAACTCCAAACTCCCGCTGCCACAGGGTCATTCTGAGCGCAGCGAAGAACAACCGATACCTCAAACAGAGCGGCCAAGCCAGGAAGCTCGGTGATCGTCCGAACCCTTCGTAATGGCTGTTTGACTTGCTGTTGCTGTTGCCTGTTCTGGGTGCCCCATCCTTTTCGGCAGCCTTATCGCCGAACAGGGTGGGGCCGGGCGAAGCCCGACCGCACTCTCCCACCCTCCGACAATCCATCGCATGCGTCTTGCTGCTCTACCCCTCCCCTCCATCCCCCAGAACAAACCATTTCGCACCCAAAGCCCTCTCACACGGTTAGGCAGCGCGATTCGCCTCAGCAACATCTCCGTGGAGGCCCATGGCCGCAGTCTTACGAGCCCTCTTCTTCTATCTCTTCCTGGTCTTCATCGTCCGCATCGTCGGCCGCCGCCCGGGAAAGCAGATCACTCCCTTTGAGTTCGTGCTCGTCTTCTTCATGGGCGGACTCGCCCTCACCGCCATGGTCGGCAACGACGCCTCCCTCACCAACGCCGTCCTCCAGATCGTCACCCTCGCAGCCGCCCATTACTCCGTCGCGTGGATAAGATCGCGCTCCCCCCGCATCGCCCGCCTCTTTGACGGCACCCCCCTCATCCTCCTTGAGGCCGGGCAATGGCGCTCCAACACCCTCTCCAACATGGGCATCCAGGACGACGATGTCATGGCTACCGCGCGCGACCAGGGCATCCTCACCCTCGACCAGATCGATCAGGCCATCCTCGAGCGCAACGGCGAAATCAGCATCATCAAGAAGGAAGAAGAATCATGAGCCAGGTCGCCTTTCAACACCCCGTAGAAGACTCCGTCCCTAAGATCAACAACGAGGTCGCCGTCGGAGAAGACCTCGACTTCCAGCGAACCTGGTGGAAGTTTGAGCGTGCCGTCTGGATCGTCTTCGCCCTCCTCATCGTCGCAGACCTCGCCGGCCTCTTCGGCCGCGGCCCCCTCGCCGACGCAGCCCTCACCACCCCGGACATGACCCTCCACTACGAACGCATCGAGCGTTCCGGCACCCCCTCCATGCTGCACATCGACTTCGGCCCCTCCGCCATCCATGACGGAAAAATCCGACTCTTCGTCAGCGAAAGCGTCGTCAACAAGCTCGGCGCACAACGCATCATCCCCTCGCCCGAAACCTCATCCGTCGGTAGCGGAGGCATCACCTACACGTTCCCCGCCACACAGTCGCCCGCCTCCGTCGCCTTCGCTCTTCAGCCGGACCGCCCTGGCATCGCCAACTTCGCTCTCCAGCTCCCCGGCGCACCCGCCGCCCACGCCCGCGTCTTCATCGTCCCGTAAGCAGCAGAGGCTCTCATGTCGACCATCATTAACGCCATCATCGGTTACTTCTTTCTCCTCCTGACCGTCCGCGTCCTCACCCGACGCCCCGGAGCCCAGATGACGCTCTTCGAGTTCGTCATCGTCTTCCTCATCGGCGGCGTCATCATCCTTGCTACCGTCGGTTCGGACCGATCCATCACCAACTGCCTCACCGCCATCCTCACCATCGGCCTGCTCCACCGCACGGTCTCCTTCCTCAAGACCAAATCCCCCGCCTTCGGCGCCATCGTGGACGGCACCCCCCTTGTCGCCGTCAAGGACGGAGCCTGGCAGCAGGAAGTCATGCACGGCATGAGCCTGGCCCCGGAAGACATCATGGCCGCCGCCCGCCTCAAAGGCGTCAACAGCATTTTCGACGTCAAGTACGCCATCCTCGAACGCAACGGCACCATCAGCATTATCAAGTCGGAAGAAGAGTAGCCTCATGCCCACTGCCGCCGCTCAAAACCAGACCCAAAACCGCGACATCGAAACCGACCTCCCCCAGCGCATGGACCGCCTCCCCTGGTCCTCCTGGCACATGCGCATCATCACCGCGCTCGGCACCTCCTGGCTCCTTGACGGCCTGGAAGTCACCCTCGTCGGCTCCCTCTCCGGCATTCTTGAAAGCAAGCAGGGCCTCTCCCTCTCTGATCCCCAGGTCACCGCCGCAGCCACCACGTATCTTGCCGGCGCCGTCCTCGGCGCACTCCTCTTCGGCCACCTCACCGACCGTCTCGGCCGCAAAAAACTCTTCCTCGTCACCCTCGCCACCTACTCTATCGCCACCGTCTGCACCGCCTTCTCACACGGCTTCCTCTTCTTCGCCGTCTGCCGCTTCTTCACCGGTCTCGGCATCGGCGGCGAGTACGCCGCCATCAACTCAGCCGTAGATGAACTCATCCCCGGCAAAATCCGCGGCACCGTAGACCTCTTCGTCAATGGAACCTTCTGGGTCGGAGCCTCCATCGGCTCCGTCACCGCACTCAGCCTGCTCAGCGGCTCCCTCCTCCCTCAGGCCACCGGCTGGCGATACGCCTTCGGCATCGGCGGCGCCCTTGGCCTCCTCGTCCTCTTCCTCCGCCTCGCCGTCCCGGAGAGCCCCCGCTGGCTCATGCTCCGCGGCCGCGAAGTAGAAGCAGACAAAATCGTCTGCGACATCGAGGGCCGCATCACCGCCTCCTCCGGCAAGCCCCTCCCGCCGCCCGAAGGCGAAAAGCTCAAGATCGCCACCCGCGATCACACCCCCTGGAAAGAAATCTTCGCCAACATGCTCGGCGAAAACCGCCAGCGTTCCTTCCTCGGTCTCGCCCTCATGGTGGCGCAGTCCTTCTTCTTCAACGCCATCTTCTTCACCTACGCCCTCATCGGCAAAAAGTTCTTCCACGTCCCGGACCAGAAACTCCCCCTCCAGCTCCTCCCCTTTGCCATCGCCAGCTTCCTCGGTCCCTTCATCCTCGGCCCACTCTTTGACAAGCTCGGTCGCAAGCCCATGATCACCGCCACCTACGCCACAGCCGGCGTCCTCCTCGCCGCCATCTGCATCCCCTTCATGAACGGCACCCTCGGCCTCCGGGGCCTGGGCATCTGCTTCAGCATCATCTTTTTCGTCGCCTCCTCCGCCGCTAGCGCCGCGTACCTCACCGTCTCAGAAATTTTCCCCCTTGAAATCCGAGCCTTCGCCATCGCCATGTTTTACGCCATCGGCACCTGCATCGGCGGCGTCGGAGCCCCATTCCTCTTCGGCGTCCTCATCCACACCGGCTCCAAACCCGCCGTAGCCGCCGGCTACGCCCTCGGTGCCTTCCTTATGATCGGCGCCGCCATCTTGGAAGGCTTCATCGGCGTAGAAGCCGCCGGCAAAAGCCTCGAATCCGTCTCTAAACCTCTCCAAAGCAAATCCTGATCCAGCAAACCAACACCACACCCCGCGGTCATTCTGAGCGCAGCAAAGTTTGACCTATAAAGACAGATTCAGCGGACCAGCCAGAAAGCCCGGTAACCGTCCGAACCTCAGTAGCTGCTTTTGCTGTTGTCGTTGCTGTTGCTCTTGCCGTTCCCCTCAAGCCCTTGCCCTTGCTCCTAAAATCGGTTCAATCGGTGCAAATCGGTGTTAAGCCTCTCCTCCCCTCCAGCGGTAAAATCCCATGGAGGCCCACTCCCATCAAGCTCTTCCGCACGATCTTCGTCCTCGCCCTCCTCACCGCAGCCATCTGGGGCTACCTCTTCCTCGCCCCGTACGGCCCATCCACAGAAACCTTCGTCGATATCCCCGCCGGCACCAACGCCTCCGGGATGGCCTCTCGCCTCAAACAAGCAGGCGTCATCCGTTCCCGCCTGGACTTCCTCCTCCTCCGCCACTTCAAAGGCGGCCGCCTCCTCGCCGGCGAGTACCGCTTCGATCACCCCGCCCCCCTCACCCAGGTCTACACCCGCATCGCTCGCGGCGACGTCTACACCATCCCCCTCGCCATCCCGGAGGGCTTCAACCTCTTTGACATCGCCCAGGCCGTCCAGACCGCCGGCCTCGGCAACGCCCAGACCTTCCTCGCCGCCTCCCGCCGCAACACGTCCCTCATCGCCGACCTCTCTCCCCGCGCCCCGTCCCTCGAAGGCTACCTGTTTCCAGACACCTACCGCTTCTCCCGCCACACCACCCAGCAACAGATGCTCGCCACCATGGTCAAACGCTTCCGCCAGCAGGCCGCCGCCCTCAACCTGACCAGCGACATCCCCCGCACCGTCACCCTCGCCAGCCTCATTGAAAAAGAAGTCCACGTCGAATCCGAACGCCCCCTCGTGGCCGGCGTCTTCCGCAACCGCCTCACCCTCGGCATGCCCCTGCAGACCGACCCCTCCGTCATCTACGCCGCCCTGCTGGACAGCCGCTGGCGCGGCACCATCTATCAGTCAGACCTCGCTAACCCCAATCATTACAACACGTACCGCAACCCCGGCCTGCCCCCCGGCCCCGTCGCCAACCCCGGCATTGCCGCCCTCAAAGCCGCCATGCACCCCGCCCAGACTGACGCTCTTTACTTCGTCGCCGATTCCCAAGGCCACTCTGTCTTCTCGAAAGACCTCAAACAACACCTCGCCGCCGTCCAGGCCTACCGCAATGCCCAGCATTCGGGTCCAAACCCGTAACCCTTTGAGCGACGTTCGCCCGTTGATTCCGAACCGCTTGCCCCTTCCTTGACATCAAACGGTTACGATTGGATGACAAAGGATTTTACAACCAAGGTCACACCGACGGAGAGACCCTGCCTTGCGAGTTGCGCCTCAACGATGAAGATGCCGAACCTATCCCGCTGGAAGCACCCAGGCCAGCGTCTCCTGACGGCTGCCCTCCTGCTCCCAGCCACCTTCGGCCTCTCCGGCTGTTACTCCGCACGCATCCGCGCCGTCAATCGCGTCGTCGTCGTGCAGGACGTCCTCAACGCCACCCTGGACCAGCTCCTCACCCAGCTCGCCCAGCAGGACGCCGCCATCCAGACCATGTCCGCCACCGTGGATTTCACCGCCACCACCGGCGGCGAGCATGAGGGCCAGGTCAAGGAAAACCCCGCCTTCGCCGGCTATATCCTCCTTCGCCGCCCGGCTGACATGCACCTCATCATGCTCGCTCCCGTCGTCCGCACCCGCGCGGTAGAAATGGTCTCGGACGGCAAGCAGTTCAAGCTCCTCATCCCCTCCCGCAATAAGGCCGTCATCGGCGCGGATGAGTTCACCTCCGCCGGCAAAAACGGCCTGGAAAACCTCCGCCCCTACATCATTCGCGACGCCCTCCTCATCCCCACCGCCAACCCGGATGAGTTCGTCTCCCTCACCAAGAGCTCCCGCATCCTGCCCCCCGCCCCGGGCAAAAAAGACTCCATTGAAGAGCCCGACTACGACGTCACCGTCCTGCGCACCACCAAGGACCACGTCCAGGAGACCGAGCGCGTCATCCACTTCGGCCGCATCACCCTCAAACCCTACCAGCAGGACATCTACGATCACGACGGCCGCATCGTCACCACCGTCCAGTACGACAAGTACCAGAAGTTCGGCGACGTCACCTACCCCACCCGCATCCTCCTCAGCCGCCCCATTGACGAGTTCAAGCTCAAAATCGACTTCACCAAGCTCACCTTCAACAACAAAATCGACGACGAGCAGTTCGTCCTCAAATTCCCGGAAGGTATCCCCATCACCAGGATGTAATCCTGCCGGTCAGGCCCACGGCTCCTCCTGCATCCGTCCCGCCACCACCAGCGATCCTCCCCCCATCGCCAGCGCCACCAGCAGGCTCGTCCACTCGTCGCGGTTGTGCGGAGCATGGGCCACCCGCGGCGCATGCAGCACCGCCACCCACAGCAGAAACATCACCCCCAGCAGGTTCGCCGCCAGCGCAGCCATGCGGTTCACCCCAATCGCCAGCGCCGCTGCCAGAAACGCCACACCGGTAAGGTAAGCCCAGAACAGCTTCCCCGGAATCCACGCTGAGATCAGCACCGCCACAAACGGCCCGTACATCAGGTGCTGTACCCCAAACACCACCATCGCCAGCGCGAACAGCACTCGCCCGGCCACGTCGCATACCCGCCCCGCCCGCGCCAGCATCAGGCACGCCGCGCCAATCCCCACCAGCTCAAAGCCACTCGTCCAGGGGTCTGGCGCACGCGGCGTCGCCACTATCTTCGGCACGTCCACCACCAACGCCCGCACCAGGCACACCGCCGCCGGCGGCAACGCCGCGAGCGTCCACTCCACCCGCGCCGCCCAGGCCAGTGCGGCCACCGCAAACGCACCTCCCACCACCAGCGCCTGCCCGCTCCCCAGCGGCGTCCACGGCGGCCCCAGCCCTCCGCCCGTCCGCCCATACACCACGTACAACACCCCAAACGCCAGCATCGCTGCCGCCACCACATACCGCCCAAGGTTGAAGGTGAACGTCATGCAGAGAGCCTCCCCGAAATCCGCACCAGTCTAAGCGCAGATCCCTCCTCCGCAGCACCTAAATCCGAGCACGTCCCCTGGTGAAGATAACTCCAATCGAATGAAGACTTTGCAGCCAATGGATACTGAAAGCAGAGACTTTAGCTCGCCCCACAACGCCAAGTCCAAAGCTAACCCCAATCGAATGAAAACTTTGCACATAGTACAGGGAGGGCCAGGCCCACCCTGACCCCTTACTCCTAACCCCTTAGCCCTGCTCTTTCCTGATGCGCCGCAATCTCCGCATTGATCGCCAAAGCCAGCGCCAGCGCCTTCCTTCCCGCCGCTCCATCGACCACCGGAGCCTCCCGCGTCCGCACCGCCTCCACAAACGCCGCAAGCTCCAGCTTCAGCGGCTCCCCCGCCTCCACCGGCAGCTTCGTCATCTCTAACCCCGCCGTCGGATGCTTCGGCTCCCCAGCTTTTTCCGGCTTGCTGTGCCGCTCGATCAACGCCGTCAGCTCCCCATCGCTCAACCCCGCCGTCGCCGTCACGTCGATCAGCAGCAAATCCTGCCGCGCAAAGTCCAGCGATAGGTACTGGTGCGGCTGAAAAAACCGCAGCTTCCTCACCCGCTCCGTCGACACCCGCGACGCCGTAAAGTTCGCCACACAGCCGTTCTCGAACTCCACCCGCACATTCGCAATATCCACCGTCCGCGAGAGCACCGCCAACCCCACCGCCCTTACTTCTCTTACCCCCGAATCCACCAGCGAGAGCACCAGATCCAGATCATGGATCATCAAATCCAGCACCACATCCACGTCCAGCGATCGCGCCGTAAACACGCTCAGCCGATGCGCCTCAAAGAACATCGGCCGGTTCAGCCGCCCCCGAACCGCCGTCACCGCCGGATTGAACCGCTCCAGGTGCCCCACCTGCACCAGCCGCCCATGCTTTGCCGCCAGCGCCAAAATCTCATCCGCCTCATCCAGCGTGCTCGCCAGCGGCTTCTCAATCAAAACATCCAGCCCCGCCTCAATCAGCGTGCCAGCCGATGCCGCATGATGCACCGTCGGCACACACACACTCGCCGCATCCACACCCACGCCGCTCGCCAGCATCTCCTCAACACTGGCAAACCCCGCCACCCCATACTTCGCCACCGCCTCCGCCACCACCCCCGCGTCACGATCCACCACCGCCACCAGGCGCACCGCCGCCCCCGCCGTCTCCAGCTCTCGATACACCCGCAGATGATTCCGCCCGAACGCCCCGGCCCCCACCACCGCAACCCGAACCGCCCCGAGTCTTGTCCCTGACGCCTGGCTCACTTATTTCTCAGAAGGCGCTTCCACAGCCTCGCGGCACTTCGCATACAGCTCCAGCAGGCTGGTCACCTGATCCTCCGGCTTCGCCGCGCTCGGAGCCGCAAACCCCGTCGTCGTCCCCGCTGCCTTCGATCCCACATTCGTATGCGCGGCCACAAACTTCATCAAATCCAGCGCAATGTCTTCCGTCCTACGAGCAGCATTGTTCCCAGTAGCTTCCATACCCACGATGCTATCAAATCAGCGGCTACCAAATCTCAGCCCCGACTACCCACACGGATGAACCCCACACAAAATCTCATACGCCACCGTTCCAGCCCCCCTTGCATGATCCTCCGCTGTACAACCCTCCCCCAGCACCACCACCTCATCCCCCGCCCTCACCCCGTCAATGCTCGTCACATCCACCACCGTCAGGTTCATCGACACCCGCCCCAAAACCCTAGCCCGCACCCCACCAACCATCACCCACCCCACGCCTCCAGATAGCTCCCGCCGAAGCCCATCCGCATACCCCACCGGCAGCAGCGCCACGGTCATAGCCTCCGCCGCAGTAAA
This sequence comes from uncultured Acidobacteriaceae bacterium, assembly GCA_964242025.1. GTDB lineage: Bacteria > Acidobacteriota > Terriglobia > Terriglobales > Acidobacteriaceae > Edaphobacter. The sequence goes on along the minus strand of CAXSZW010000015.1, from coordinate 112,700 downwards.
CGTAGCGTTATACCCCACCGTCTCCCCCACCCCCAGCTCCCGCACCGCAAGCACACGAGCCTTCCACCGCATCACCGGCCTTAGCCGCTCCCTCACCCTAGCCTCGCCCCCACCCTCAATCTCCAGACAATACCCATACAGCCCCAGCCCCGTCCGCACCATGGCCCTCCCCCCCACCATCGCCGCCAGCCGTTCCAGCCACGGATCCCTTCCCGCCTCGTCGGAAGCCGCCGCCGCCAGCGGATTATCCACGGTCGAGCTGTTCCCCGCATGAACATACCGCGGCTTCAAACCCGCCGCCTCTACCTGCGCCACCGCCTCCTCAAACCGCTCCTCCTGCCTCCGAGTCAACTCACTCCCAGCCTCTTCTGAGCTGCAAAAGTGCGTGAACACCCCATCCAGCTCCACCCCCGCCTCCCCCATCGCCCGCAGCAGTTCGTCCAGCTCCTCCCCCGGCCTCACCCCCTGCCGCCCCATCCCCGTATCGATCTCCACATGACACCCACAGCGCAGCCCATCCAGCCACCCAATCTGCTCCGCCGTCCACAGCACCGGCACCAGCCCTGCGTCGCTGATTGCCCCCACATCCCCCGGCAAAAACCCGGACATAATCAGAATCTCCGCCACCAGCCCTGCCTCCACCAGCGCCCTGCGCACCCGCACTCCTTCTGCCGCGCACGTCACCCCCAGCCACCCCGCCCCTGCCCTCACCAGCACCGGCGCACAAGCCTCCGCGCCATGCCCATACCCATTCGCCTTCACGACCGCCAGCACCTCGGTGCCCGGTCCCGCCTGCGCGGCAATCGTCCGGTAGTTTCCCGCCAGCGCCGCGGCGTCCATCTCAATCCAATTGGGAGCCGTCTGCCTCAAGCCTCAATCCTACCCCGGCACTTCGTGCTGTATACCGCTCGCCTGGTGCTCCCGCTGGTCTCCACAAGGTTCCATGCCGGGCAACGCCCGGGCCACGCGCAGCCCAACACAAGTCACGAAGTGACCGCCGCCCGCGCAGGGCGCCTGTCCGGCAGGACTAGCCGTTAGTAATTATCCCCGCCGCCCCCATGGGACGTATCAAGATTTTCAAACCGCGTGTAGTCGCTCATATACGCCAGCTTCACCGTCCCCGTCGGCCCGTTTCTCTGCTTCGCGATGATGATCTCCGCCTGCCCCTTGATGTCCTCGTTTTCGCGGTCGTAGTACTCCTCGCGATGGATAAAGCACACCACGTCCGCATCCTGCTCAATCGACCCCGACTCCCGCAGATCGCTCAGCAGCGGCTTCTTATCCCCGGTCCGTTGTTCGGATCCACGAGAAAGCTGCGACAGCGCCACTACCGGCACCCGCATCTCCTTCGCCAGCGCCTTGAGCCCCCGGCTGACGCTCGAAACCTCCTGCGTCCGGTTCTCAAACTTCTTCTGGCTCGCCCCAATCGATCCACTCATCAACTGCAAATAGTCAATGACGATCAGGTCCAGCCGCCCCTCCTGCTGCTTCAGGCGCCGCGCCTTGGCCCGCATCTCCGCCAGCGTAATCCCCGGCGTGTCATCCACAAACATTTTGCTCTCCATCAACCGCTCCAGCGCACTCAACAGCTTGCCCTTATCTTCACGAGGCAAAAAGCCCGTCTGGATTTTTCGCGAATTCACCATCGCCTCACTCGCTAACATGCGTCGCAGCAGGCTCTCCTTGCTCATTTCAAGCGAGAACACCGCCACCACCTTGCCATCCTTCACCGCCGCATTTTGCGCAATGTTGATCGCCCAGGCGGTCTTGCCCATCGAAGGCCGCGCCGCAATAATCACCAGCTCCGACTCCTGCAACCCGCTCGTCATCCGGTCGAAATCGACATAGTGCGTCGCGAGTCCCGTAATCTCACGCCCCTGCTCATACAGCTTGTCGATCGTCCCAAACGAGTTCTTCACAATTGCCGAGATATCGCTGAACCCACCTGTCACCGCATGTTCAGAGATCTCCATCAGCCGCGTTTCGACCTGATTCAGCACGTCAATCGCCTCCAGCGACTGATCGGACGCCTCCATCATCCCCATGTCGCACACGGTCATCAGCTGCCGCATCAGGGACTTGTCCCGCACGATCCGCACATAGCTCTCAATAGAAAGCCGCCGCGGCAGTCCTTCCGACAGGCCCGCAACCCACGCCCGTCCCCCCACCGAGTCGAGATATTTCTTCCGGGAGAGCTCCTCGGAGACGGTAATATCGTCGATCCCGGAACCTAACTCAGACAAATGCAGAATGCACTCATAGAGCTTCCGGTGGGAGTCCAGCGAAAAGTCATCCGTCTTCAGCAGCATCGTCGCATCGACGATCGCCAGCGGCTCGACCATCATCGCGCCCAAAATCGTTCTCTCCGCATGGATTGACGCCGGCCGAGTATCTTCGTTCTGGTCCATCAGCTTGCTGAAAGTCGCCATACCATCATGCTAAGTCAGCCGTCAGGGCGCGGATATCTGTCAGTCGCTGCCTCCTGAGTGCAAAACTAGATTCATTCTGTGGGTAATTCCTCCTCCGTCTTACCCGGGGTCCATAATGCGACTATGGCCGACAACCTTGATCGTTACCTCCCGAGTTTGACGAAGAAGACCAGCGACAACGGCTCACCGGGTTGAGCCGGGAAGACCTCATTCATATGTTGTTGCACGCCTACAAAGAAAAGCGCGTACTCGCAAAGATGGTTGATGAAAAAGAGGCCCGGCTGACGCGCATCATCGCCGTGATTGAAAAGCCATCAGAACTCCTCAACTCGCCGGGTATCCCCGGGGATGATGAGCTGCGGAAACTAATGGAATAAGATTGGTCATCCTCCCGATGAAACGAGTTGGTTGGACTTGACAAAACACCCCCTCCAAACTGTCCGATTCCGGACATGGCTGCTCCTTGCCCAGCATAGCCATACCAAAAACCACCACCTCACCATAAGAAAAACATGGTGAAAAACAGAAATCGCCAAGAAAGACGCACCTCTCACCATGTCACCACGCTGTCCCATGGTGGATGTCCACCATCCGGGAACCACACTCCCACCACCCGGAATGCGGTACCGTGGATGGAGGAGTTCCGCAATGCCCCAGCAAGAGCTCGCCATCCCCACAGCCGCCGCCAAGGACCCCGCATCCTTTGAGCTGTTGCGCCTCTGGATCGCCAACCAGTCCCAGCAGGTCACCGTCCGCCCTGGCATCTGGCAGGATCCCTCCGCCTGGGGTGTCATGCTCGCAGACCTCGCCCGTTCCATCGTCCAGGTCCATCGGGACGCCGATGAAGACCTTGATACAGAAGGCTTTCTAGCCGCACTCCTGGAAGGCTTCGACAACGAGATTGAATCCGTTCTCACCGAGTTCGGAGACGCTGAAACCGAGCACGAAGCCGGCTAACCCCTTCATGCAGTGAGGCCGTATAATTTGAGTTCCATCCCACTGCCCGCGCCGGGGTCCGGAGCACGAGACCAACGGCTGGGCGGCGTATTTTAAGAAGGACCCCTCCATGCCCGAACACATCAAAGCCAAGCTCGCAGAAGAGATCAAGGCGCTCGAATACGAACTGACGACGGAGCTTCCGGCGGAGATCAAAAAAGCAGTCGCCCTCGGCGACCTCAGCGAAAACGCCGAATACCACATGGCAAAACAGCGCCAGGTCTTCGTCAACGCCCGCCTCGGCCAGTTGAAAAAGCGCATGGGCGAGCTAGCCATGGTCAACCTGGCGAACATCCCGCACGACAAAGTCGGCTTTGGCTCGCGCGTCTCGGTCTTCGACTCCACCAAGGACGAAGAAATTGTCTATCAGCTCGTCACCAGCGAAGAATCCGACGTCTCCAAGGGGTTGATCTCGACGACGTCTCCGATTGGGCGGGCGCTCATCGGGAAGGTGGTTGGGGATGTGGCGATGGTGACGACGCCAAACGGGAAGCGCGAACTGGAAGTGCTTAAACTGGCCACGATCCACGACATAGCGCAGGAAGAGGTTGCGGCTGTGGCGGCGGCAAAGGAGTAAGCGATGCTGGCGAAGGCGTCGGTCATTGGGTTTATCCCAGTTCGCGATTTGCAGGCTGCCGAGGCGTTTTATGGCGGGCGGCTGGGACTGGAGGTCGTGGGGAGCGATGGCTTTGCTCTGGTGCTGCGCGCCGGCGTCGGCACGATGATCCGGTGTGTGCTGACACCTAATGTGGAGGCGCAGCCTTTTACCATCCTGGGCTGGGAAGTGAGCGACATGCGGGCGCAGGTGAAGGATCTTCGAGCGGCTGGTGTGGAACCGAAGATTTTTCCGCACTTTGAGCAGGATGAGGATGGGGTGTGGACGGCTCCTGATGGGAGCGAGGTGGTCTGGTTTAATGACCCGTCTGGAAATGTGCTCTCGCTTTCACGGCATGGGGCGGCGCCACGATGACCTGGACCTCACAGTTCGGCAAGGGTAGCGGGTGGCTGCTGCAGAAGATTGTCAACGGGTTGGCAATCAGCAAGATTTCGCCGAATGCTCTGACGTTTATCGGGCTGCTGATTAATGTGGTGGCGGCGTTCTTCTTCGGGTTTGCTCGGGGGGACCATGCCGTACGATATTTTTTGTACGCCGGTCTGATCATCATCGGCGCGGGTGTCTTCGACATGGTGGATGGGCGGGTGGCGCGGCAGACGAACCAGGTCTCGGTGTTTGGGGCGTTCTTCGACTCGGTGATGGACCGGTACTCGGATGTGGCGATCTTCTTCGGGCTGCTGGTGTACTACGCGCGAGGGAACCGGCTGTTTTATGTGGGCTTGGTGGCGTTTGTGATGACGGCGTCGCTGATGGTGAGCTACACGCGGGCGCGGGCGGAGGCGCTGATCGGGAGCTGCAAGGTAGGGTTTATGGAGCGGCCGGAGCGCATCGTGTGCGTCATTCTGGGGGCGCTGTGTAACCGGTGGGGCGTGATGGCGCCGGCGCTGTGGGTGCTGGCATTCTTCTCGACGACGACGGTGGTGCATCGGATTCGGTACACGTATCTGGAGACGGAGCGCCGCAAGGTGCTTGGAATGGTTTAGCCCGGCTTCAGTAAACTTGATGGATGACGAAGGCGGATGCAGTGCTGGTGGTGCATGGTGGGGCGTGGGCCATGCCGGATGGAGAGATTGAGGCGCATGAGCGTGGGATTGCGAATGCGCTGGCGGCGGGGTATGCGGTTCTGGAGCGTGGGGGGACGTCGGTTGAGGCGGTTGAGGCTGCCGTGGTGGTCATGGAAGACGATGAGACCTTCGATGCGGGTAAGGGATCGTTTCTGACGCAGGATGGGCGGGTGCAACTGGATGCGCTGCTGATGAATGGGGAGAACCTGCGGACGGGGGGGGTGGCTTGCGTGGAGCGGCTGCGTAACCCGATCAGGGCGGCTCGGTTGGTGCTGGAGGAGAGTCCGCATGTGTACTTTGTGGGCGTGGGGGCGGAGCGGTTCGCGATGCAGCATGGGATGAGCCTGTGCGACAACATGGACCTGGTGATTCCGCGGGAGCAGAAGCGGCTGTATGCGGCGCAGGAGGCGGAGCTGAAGGGGCTGAAGGACACGACTTTTTCAGGGGAGGAGGCGGTGCCGGATCCGATGCTTTCACACGATACGGTGGGGGCGGTGGCCCTGGATGTGCATGGGAACCTGGCGGCGGCTACGAGTACGGGGGGGACTTTGAATAAGGCGCCGGGGCGGGTGGGGGACTCGTCCCTGATCGGGTGTGGGTGCTATGCGGATAATTTGTCCGCGGCGGTATCGCTTACCGGGTGGGGGGAGCCGATTATGAAGTTGGTGCTGGGCAAGTGGGCGGTGGACCGGGTGCAATCCGGAGCTTCGCCGCAGGAGGCTGCGGGGAGCGCGATTGATTATTTGTATGGGCGGCTGGGGGGGCATGGGGGGGTGATCCTGCTGGGGCCGGATGGGCGGGTGGGGATGGCGCACAATACGCCGAGGATGGCGTGGGGGATGGCGACGAAGGATGGACGGGCGGTGGGTGTAACGAGGAATTGAGGGCTGGCGACAGGGGGGCTCCACCCGGAATGTGTGCAAAGTCTCAGAAGGAAAGGACTTAGGGGTGGACCTGCACGTTTGCGGCGGGTAAAGTCTCTGTTTTCAATCATGGGTGTCTGCAAAGTGTTCATTCGATGAGAGTTATCCTCACCGGCGGAGGTGCTCGGATTTGGGGGGTCAGCGCGAGGCAGGGCGGGGATCGCCTGAGCATTCGACGCCTTCGGCGGAGGTGTTGCAGGAGCAGGTCTTCCAGGTGGGGTGGGCGGTGGAGCACATCTGGTTGGCGCGGGTCAGGTCCCGGTTGCGGCCGTAGGCGAGGATGAGCCAGTTGCGGTCCTCGGTAAGGTCTTCTTTTTCTTCTTGTAGGTCCTCCTCGTCTTCGTGCTTGGCGGCGGAGACGGCGACGTCCTGGGCGTCCTTGGTTTCGGCGACCTCAAAGCCGGCGATGGCTGCGGGTATGTGGCCGCAGGCGAGTGCGGCGCGGCCCATGTTGCGGAGGACGAAGGGGTAGACGGCATTGACCCGGGAGTTGGCGGAGGTAAAGGAATCTTCCGCGGCGCAGGGGTTGTTGCTTCGCTCCTGGGCGAGACCGAGGTTGTTGAGATTGGGCTCACTGTGGTCCAGCGCAACGGCGCGGGTGCAATCGGCGAGTGACTTTGCCGGGGCTGCTTTGGGGTCGGAGAAGTTATCGCGGGTGCAGCGGCGGGTCCAGGCTTCGGTGTTGTCCGGTGCGAGGCGGAGGACGCGGTCGAGCCTCGGTGGGGAGTCTTCGCCGTAGCCGACCCAGGTGATGGCGACTTCGCCGACGAACTCGCGGAGGAGGGCGGGATTGTGGAGGGTGATGGAGTCGAGTGCGGGGTAACGGGCTTCCGCGGCGATGAGCGCCATGAGGGTGACGGGGGTGCAGGCAAGGGCGACGAAGAGCCACCAGAGAAACGTGCGCATCGAGACGGCTCCAAAGACAGGGTTGGGCCAGTATACGGGCGGTTTTGAAGGTGGCTGACTCTGTGGAGGCGTCTCCCTACTCGTCAGCCGTAATACGAGTTCTTTGGGATTCTCGCGAGAGTCTGCCAAGGTGTAGCTAAGATTCGCTTCTTCGGGGTCCTTCGACTGCGCATGCCGCAAAAGCGCGGCCTGCTTCGCTCAGGATGACGGCTTTTTCTTGAGCGAGAGAAGGGCTTGACTCGCTGGTTGAGCGAATAGAATGAGAAGAGATGGTGCCTGAATCCCTGTTTCCGCAAGTTCCTGATACGCGCATTCTGGAGGTGCAGCGGTTGCTGCTGGAGCGGTATGGGAAGCCGGCGGCGCGGGAGTTGTGGGATCCGCTGACGCAGTTTATTTATTCGCTGCTTTCTTCCAGGACGAAGACGGAGGAGTCGCACCAGGTGATGCGGGACCTGCGGGAGCGGTTTGGGACGTGGGAAGAGGTGCGGGATGCGTCCGTGGAGGAGATTGAGCGGACGATTCAGCGGGTGACGTTTCCAGAGGTGAAGGCGCCGTGGCTGAAGCGGGCGTTGATGGAGATTACGGCTCGGTATGGGGAACTGACGCTGGATTTTCTGGCGAAGTACAGGACGGACAAGATACGACAGTGGCTGGAGCAGTTTGAGGGCGTGGGGGCGAAGACCTCGGCTGCGGTGGTGAATTTTTCTACGCTCAGGCGACGGGCGCTTTGTGTGGATTCGCACCATCTGCGGGTGACGCAGCGGCTGCGGCTGACGCCGAGGGCGGATGCGGCGATGACGGAAGAACGGCTGATGCGGCTGATTCCGGAGAGTTGGGATGCGGCGATGCTGGATGAGCATCACTCGTTGATTAAGGTGCATGGGCAGACGCTGTGTACGTTTGCGGAGCCGCGGTGCAAGGAGTGTCCGCTGGTGGGGATGTGTCCGACGGGGAAGGCGAATGTGGGGGCTGTCTAGATTGTGCTGGGATGGGCGAGAGTTCTTGGGGTTCTCGCGCGAGTCTGCTGAAGTATGGGTGATGGCGGCTTGTTCGGGGTCCTGACGGTTACCGAGCTACTCGACCGGTCCGCTCAATCTCAGGTAATTGGGGGTCCTTCGACTGCGTCTGACGATCATGCCGTCAGACTTCGCTCAGGATGACGATTTATTTCTACTTCAGAGAATCCCGGTTGGGGCGTGGAACGGAATCGAGTAGCGAAACGTAAGAGGTTGAAAGCGTTGCGGAAGCTATACTCAGCCATGCTGTGAGGCGGGGTTTGTGCGGCCGCTGACGCGAAATATTCCAGGAGACAGAATGCAGGCTGCGAAGGTTTTGGGAGTGATGGTGCTGGGGGCGGGGTTTGCCGTTGCGGGGTTGGCGCAGGACAAGGCGAAGACGCCGGCGGCGAATGCGAACGCGAAGGACCAGAAGGTGGTGGTTGAGGGTAAGCCGGTGGTGGAACCGGCGGGGCCGCCGGCGGATTCGGCGACGGACCACACGATTACGGCGCATGGGCAGACGATTGCATACCAGGCGGTGGCCGGAACGATTACGGTGGGTGGGACGGATGGGTTCGACGCGATGCTGGGGCTGGATGGGAAGCTGCTGCCGGACAGCGGGATGAATCCGCTGGATGCGGCGAAACCGGAGGATCATCCGGCGACGGCGCGGATGTTCTATACGGCTTACTTCAAGAAGGATGCGGCTCCTGGGACGCGGCCGGTAATGTTTTTGTATAACGGCGGGCCGGGTTCGGCGACGATGTGGCTGCACATGGGGTCGTTTGGGCCGAGGCGTGTGGTGACTCCGGATACGGAGCATAAGACGGCGGCTCCGTACACGATGGTGGATAACCAGAGCACGCTGCTGGATGTGACGGACCTGGTGTTTATCGATGCACCGGGGACGGGTTTGAGCCGGATCATGGGCAAGGATGCGCCAAAGGCGTTTTGGGGGATCGACCAGGATGCGCATGCGTTTGAGCGGTTTATCCGGCGGTTTTTGACGAAGTACGACCGGTGGAACTCGCCGAAGTATTTGTTTGGGGAGAGCTATGGGACGCCTCGCTCTGCGGTGTTGAGTGCGGCGTTGCAGAATGTGGATTTGAACGGCGTGGTGCTGCTTTCGGCGATTTTGAGTTTTGATAATTCGATCGATGGGCCGAGGGGGAATCCGGGGGTGGACCAGGCGTATGCGCTGGGGTTGCCGACGTTTGCGGCGACGGCTTTCTACCATCACAAGCTGCCGACACAGCCGGCGGCGCTGGAGCCTTTCCTGACCGAGGTGGAAGGGTTTGCGCTGGGGGAGTATGAGTCGGCTTTGTTGCAGGGGTCGATGCTGCCGGCGGCGCAGAAGCAGGCGATTGCGGAGAAGCTGCACAACTACACCGGGCTGCCGACGGCTTATATTCTGAAGGCGAATCTGCGGGTGGACGGCGGGATGTTCGCCAAGGAACTGCAGGATGCGGAGGGGATTACGACGGGGCGGCTGGACGCTCGTTATAAGGGGCCGGATATGGACCGGATGAGCGAATCGTCTGAGTATGATCCGCAGTCCAATGCGATTTCTTCCGCGTATACGACGGCGATCAACGATTATCTTCGGCGCGAACTGAAGTATGCGCGGAACGATACGTACAAACCGGGCGCGTACATGGATGGGAACTTCACGTGGGATATGAAGCACCAAATTCCCGGGGGTTCTGGGGAGGGCGGGCCGAACGTGATGCCGGACATGGCTTATACGATGAAGTCCAATCCGAAGATGCGGGTGTTGCTGGCGGGTGGGTATTTTGATTTGGCGACGCCGTTCTTCGAGGGGATGTACGAGATGCATCACCTGCAGATTCCGGATAACCTTCAGGCGAATATCAGCTACAAGTACTACGACGCGGGGCACATGATTTATGTGAACGAGGATGTGCTGAAGAAGTTCCACGACGATGTCGCGGCGTTTGTGAAGGGGACTGAGTCGGGTCAGTAACAGAAGCGATGACAAATTAGAGCGGGCGTCCTTTGGGGCGCCCGTCTTCTTTTTTCAGGACCTGAGCTGGGGGAGGGATTGGAGGATGAAGTCGCGGTCTGCGGCGGGGAGTTCGGCGAGGAGGATGGGGGTGTCCTGGGGGCGGAGCTGCTTCTGGTTGATGCGATTCATCAGGTCCCAGGACTTGGCGGGATGAGTGGGGCTGGGGTCGGGTGGCTCCTGGGCGGGGAGGTCGTAGCGGGTGAAATCGATGACCTTGCGCGGGGTGTTTTGGTGCCAGTCGCGGAGGAGGGCGAGGCGGAAGTGGGGGTTCATGAACCACTCGATTTCAAGGTTGTTATAGGAGTCGCCGAGGCCGGAGCCGCGTTCGAGGAAGCTGTAACTCCAATCGTTGGTGGGGTGCTGGGTGCGCCAGAGGGTGCCGAACTCACCGAAGGTGACGAAGTGGGTGTCGGGCCAGCGCTGTTTGGTGCCGGTGACCCAGCGTTCCATGGCGTTGCAGACGAGGGTCTGGCCGAACTCGTGGACCATCTGGGCTTCCCAGATGTTGGTGACCCAGGCGAAGTCGTTGCGGGTGAAGCCTTCGTCAAAGTGGATGGACTTGGTGTGCATGACCTCGCGGTGGCCGAGGTCGAGGCCCCAGCCGACGTAGGTTTCGATGGGGCCGACGCCGCGGCGGCTGTTGTAGCCGGTGAGTTTGTGGTCGAGCGCGCCGCTGCGACGGGCGCAGATGAAGTCCATGGTCCAGCCGTCGAGGTTGACGCAATCGATAAAGTCCGAGGGGCCCTGGGCGGGTTTGCAGAAGTGCTGGGTGGATGGGTAGAAGGGGTAAGAGGGGGAGCCGTCGGCGCCGCCGCCATCGATGGCGTGCTGAGACCAGATGACTGCGTGGGCGACGTGGATGTTTTCCTTTTGGGCGAGGTAGGCAAGGTTGTTGGCGGAGAGGAAGCCGCCCATGATGCACTGTGGGCGGTAGCCGTGGCCGACGAAGGCGGAGATGATCTGGATGGCTTCGGTCAGCTCACGGTTGACGCGCTCGCGGGGGAGGTACATGGCGGGGAAGTAGCCGGGGAAGTAGGAGATTTCATCGCCGTGGAGGTGATGGCACTGGACGGCGTAGTCGCGGATCTGGCGGTAGTTGGTGCGCTTGTCTTCAAGGGCGTTGAGGGTAAAGCCCCAGGTGAGGCGGCCTTCGGGGTTGGAGCGGGCAAAGGCCTGGCGGAGGGCGCGGACGCCGGCCAGGGTGTGCCAGGTGGATTCGTCACGGTCGAGGAGTTTGATGTCGCGGGAGACCTCCCACGGGGTGGTGCGGACCATGATGCAGGTGGTGACGAAGCGGCTTTTTGCCAGCTTCAGCGCGGAGGGCGAAGGCTGGCGTTCCGTGCCGGTGAGACCGAAGGTGGAGTGTGCTGCGAGACTAAGGCCGGCTGCGGCTGAAGCGGCGAGGAGGCTTCGACGATCGATGGTTGGCATGGGGGGCTCACAAAGACAGGAGAAGTGTCTCATCTTCGGAGCAGGGCACTCTAGGGTTGTGAACACTGAATTGGTGGGGACGACGGACGCGGAGCGTGGGTTTAGCAGGTCTCCTGATAAGAAGCGGCCGATCCCCTGAAAATCTAAAACGTTCGCCCGCACCTCCGGCGCAGCTCATCAAGGCGTACCCAGTTGTCATAGCCTCACCCGCTGAGCCAACTATGGCCGCCCTATTTAATTCGAGATGTTCCGGACTAAGTTTCAGGGGAACGTTTGATAGTCGAATAGAAGGCGAAGATAATGGAGACGACCTCTATGGCTGAGCGTACCCCTCTTTGCGGATTTCGCTATGTGATGAAGAAGCATGATGCGTGGCGTCTTCACTATGACTTACGACTCGAGTGCAATGGAGTCTTGCTCAGTTGGGCACTGCCTGTCGGGCCTACTCGCTTTGCTGGCGTGAATCGCGACGCCATTGAAATGGAAGATCACAGGTTGGAAAACATCCTCTTCGAAGGGCTGCATACGACAGGCACGATCATGGTTTGGGATCGTGGGCTCTGGACTCCGGAACCGGATTCTCGCGAGGTTCAAAACAGCCTGCGAAGAGGCGTATTGCGATTCACTCTTCATGGAGAACGGCTCGGTGGTACTTGGACGCTCACCAGGAAAGACGCTGTAAAACGCGGTTATGAATCACATTGGCTTCTTTGCAAAGAAGCGGACTCGTTTGCCGCACATCCAGGCGATCCGTGTGTTTTGGAGCAGTGGCAGAACAGCATTCTTAGACCAGGAAGAAGCTTGGAAGAGATCAGAAGCTACTGGGCCCATCCTGCACCAAGGCTTCGAACGCAAATCAAGCTCTTCTGAAGCTGCAGAATCAATGGTCGGGACGACGGACGCGGAGCGTGGGTTTTGCTGGTCTGCTGAAATGTAAATGGTCGGGACGACGGACGCGGAGCGAGCTGTAAAGCGATCCGCTGAAATGTAATGGTCGGGACGACTAGATTCGAACTAGCGACCTCACCCACCCCAAGGGTGCGCTCTACCAGGCTGAGCCACGTCCCGACTTTGTTGCAACCGCTGCGCAGGAGCGCGGCGATGGGGTAAAACCAGTGTACATCGTGGAGGTGCGCTTGTTCCGTGGGCTAAAAACCGCGGGTTAAGCGCCGTCCCGACTTGTTGCGGAGCGCCTTTGCTTGGTACGGCAAACGCGCTCGTTTGTTCAGTTTACCATCCGGCGTTAGTGGGTGGGGGCTACGAACTCCTTGGGGAGGGCACCGCCTTCGCCTTCGCCGAAGAAGAAGCCGTTCATCTGCTCGACGAGAAACTCCTGGGCTTCCTTGGTCCAGGGCTGGAGGCGGTACTCGTTGAGGAGCATCTTCTGACGCTCAACCCATTCATTCCAGGCCTTTTGGGAGACGCTCTTGAAAATCTTCTGGCCGAAGTCTGAATCGAAGGGAGGCTCTGGGAGGCCTTCCATTTCGGCTTTGTACTTGCTGCAGAACACCATGTGGGGCATTGTGATGTGGCTCCTTTGTCCATTGTAACCGTGCGGGTTTTGGATGGTGAAGGTGTGGAGAAAGGTATGGCTATCGTGGGGCACTGCATGGTGCTTCGAGAGGCTTAACACCGATCTTCACCGATTGGACCGATCAAGACCGAAGCAGAAGCGAAAGGCCGACCACGGATCTCGCGGAGGACGCGGATAAAAGCGTAAGGACGGATAGGGGCAACGGCAACTGCAAGTGCAAGAACAACCGCAACTGCAACTGCAACTGCAAGGGTAAGAGCAAGAGCAGCCGCAACTGCAAGAGCCACCGCAACCGCAACTGCAACCGCAGCTACTGAGGTTCTGACGGTTACCGGGCTTTCTGGCTGGTCCGCTGAATCTGTCTTTAGAGGTCAAATTCGCTTCGCTCAGAATGACCCCGGAGCGGGGAGAGGTAGGTCAGCGGCGTTTGCCCTTGGCTTTTTTGTCGCGGAGGCGGGTTTTGGATTTGGTCTTGCCGGGTTTTACTGGCTTTCCGGGGCGGGTGGGGCTGGGCTCGGAGTGCTTGGGGGCTTTGGGTTTGCGGAGGCTTTTGGGCGCTTCGCCCTGGGGGAGGGCGGAGGGGACGAGGGCGAACTGGAGGCGGCGGGCGGGGCGGTCGATGCGGTCCAAGAGGACGTGGACGCGCTGGCCGAGTTTGAACGACCGACCGGAGGATTGGCCGACGATGGCGCGGTCGGTGTCGCGAAACATGAACCGCTCCTGATCGCGGAAGGAGCCGGATTCTGAGAGGGTGTGGATGGGGACGAGGCCTTCGATGAAGAGGTCGTCGAGCTCGACGAAGAAGCCGTATTTAGTGCAGGAGAGGATGGTGGCCTGGAAGTCCTCGCCGATGCGGGATTGCATGAACTTGATCTTTTTCCACTCCATGAGTTCGCGCTCGGCTTCGTCGGCGCGGCGTTCGGATTGGGAGGATTCGAGGGCGATGGCGGCTAGTTCGGTGAGGGGTAAGGAGAAGACGGGTTCCTGGGCTTGGAAAGGAGAACGGTCGGGCTTGTCGCCCGATACCCCACCCTGTCCGACGATGAAACTGTCGTCCGAGGATGGGGCACCCGGATTGGTGGCGGGGATGGGAAGGCGGTCGAGCTTCGCTCGATACCCCACCCTATTCGGCGATGAGGCCGCCGAAAAGGATGGGGCACCCGGACGTGGCTTCTTGGAACTCCAGGGTTGGGGGTCGGTGGAGAGGATGGGGCCGCCCCGGGGGTTGGCGCCGGCGCGGAGGGCGGCGCGGAGGAGGCGGTGGACGATGAGGTCGGGGTAGCGGCGGATGGGGCTGGTGAAGTGGGTGTACGAGGGGCTGGCGAGGGCGAAGTGGCCTTCGTTTTTTTCGCTGTAACGGGCCTGCTTGAGGCTGCGAAGCATGAGGAAGGAGAGGATGCGTTCTTCCGGGGTGCCCTGGATTTTGGCGGTGAGGCGCTGGTACATCTGGGGGGTTACGGGGATGCTCTCTGGGACGTCATGGGACTGGGGGGGGCGGGCGCGGCCTCCGTGGCGGTCGGCTTTCGCGCGGGAGGAACGTTGGTCGGACTTCATGGTGAACTTTTTGACCGGGAGGGAGGAGAAGCCGAGGGTCTGGCCGTAAGTGGCGGCGGTTTCTTCGAAGTCGAGGATGCGCTTGGGGTCGGGGAGTTCGTGGATGCGGTAGATGCTGTCGCCCTGCGCTTCGAGCCAGTGGGCGACGCACTCGTTGGCGGTGAGCATGAATTCTTCGATGAGGCGGTGGCTCCAGCCGCGTTCGGAGCGGGTGATGGCGGCCATGTTGCCCTGGGGGTCGAAGGAGATGACGGGTTCGGGGAGGTCGAAGTCGATGGAGCCGCGGCGGTGGCGCTTCTGGTTGAGGAGGAGGGCGAGGGCGTGCATTTGTTCGACTGCGGGGACGAGGTCGGGGAATTCGAGGCGGGTGGCGAGGTCTTTCTGGTGCTTGGCGAGGTCTTCCGGGGTAGGTTGAGAGTTTACGTCCCACTCACCCCACCCCACCGAGCCAAGAACGCTCGTCGGGGACCCCGGATCGCGGTGAGACTGCGATGAATGGGGCACCCGGGCGTTTGTGCTGGTGTCGAGGATGGATTGTACTTGGGTGTAGGTGAAGCGCTTGGCGGAGCGGATGATGCCTTCGCAGAGTTCGAACTCGGCGACTTCGCCGTGCTGGTCGATTTCAGCGATGCAGGAGAGGACGAGGCGGTCTTCGTCCGGGCGGAGGCTGCACATGCCGGAGGAGAGCGACGGGGGGAGCATGGGGACGGCGCGGTCGGGGAAGTAGACGCTGGTGCCGCGGAGGCGGGCTTCGAGGTCGAGCGAGGTTCCGGGGCGGACGTAGTGGGAGACGTCTGCGATGTGGACCTGGAGCTGCCAGTTGCCGTTGGGGAGAGGCTGGACGAGGACGGCGTCGTCGAAGTCGCGGGCGGTTTCGCCGTCGATGGTGACGATGGGGAGGCCGCGGAAGTCTTTGCGGTGGGACCAGTCCTGGTCAGACGGGGATTCCGTGGCTGAGTGGTCCGAGCGATCCTGGAGGGGCATAGACTCTCGGGGTCCTTCGACTGCGCCTGACGGTGAAGCTGTCAGGCTCCGCTCAGGATGACGCTGTTTTTCGGTTGTACCAAAACGGTGGAGTTGAGGTGGGAGGGGGAGGTTGGCTGCGTCGGCGGCTTCGGCGAGGACGTTGGCGGGGAAGATGTAGGGGAGGTGGTGTTTGCGGATGACGATTTCGACATCGACGCCGAAGTCGTCGGGGTGGCCGAGGACTTCCAGGATGCGGCCCTGGGCGGGGCGGGAGAGGGTGGGGAAGTCGGTGATTTCTACGTCGACGGCTAAACCTTCAAGAGGGAAAGGCGATTCCGGGCTGGGTGACTTCTCGTTTTCCCACTCATCGCGGTGAAGCTGCGATGAATGGGGCACCCTAGAGGCTTGGGCTGGGAGAGGAGTGCGGCGAGCTTCGGAGCCGATGGTGCGGTGTTGCCCGGAGGCGGCGGGGGGGAGGAGAATGGTGCCGTCAGGGGCGTTGGGGATGAGGACGGGCTGGGTCATGCGCTCGTCGAGGGGGGTGATGTAGTTGAATTTGGCGGTCGAGTAGGGCTGGTACTCAGAGTCGCGGCTGCCGTGCGGTTTGGCGTAGTGGAAGATGCCGACGACGGTGGGGTTGCGGCGGGTGAGGATGCGGAGGATGCGGCCGGAGCGTCTTCCGTCGCGGCCTGGGGGGGCTTCGTCGACGAGGACTTCATCGCCCTGCATGGCTCCGTTGAGCTCGTTGGGGGGGATGAAGAGGTCGTCTTCACGGCTGGTGGAGCCGTTGGGGCGGACGAAGCCGAAGCCGTCGCGGTGGAGGTCGAGCTTGCCGGCGATTAGGTTGTCGCGGGTGACTTTTTGGGATTTTACGTCCCACCCATCGCGGTGAGACTGCGATGGATGGGGCACCCCAGCATTCGGGCTTATGCGAGCGGTTTTTCCCGGGGTGGCGTGGGGGAGGGACCAGTGGCCGGTTTCGAGGCGGATGAGGTCGCCGCGGAGGGTGATGCGGGCGAGCTGCTCAAGGAGGAGACGGCGCTCGCGGCCGCCGCCCAGGCCGAGCTCGCGGATGAGCTGCTTGTAGCCGGCGCGGTGGGAGGGGGAACGGTCGATGAGGCGGATGAGCTCGCGGTCGGAGTGGGGGTAAGGGGAGTTCGGCATCGCTGTGATGAGGTTAGATGCGAGGGGTGAGGACGGAGATAAGGCTGAGGTTCGGGAGGTAGCCGCTGATGGTTTGGGCTGGGACAGCAGGACGGTCGGCTTCGCCGATACCCCACCCTGTCCGACGATGAGACCGTCGTCCGAGGATGGGGCACCCGCTATTTTTGGAAGTATTTGGGTTCGGCTCCGGCGGCCCAGGGATCGTAGTACTTGGCGAAGGCGGCGCGGCGGCCGATGGAGGGATGGGAGTAGGTCCAGAACTCGAGGAGAGGGCTGGGGTATGGGTTGTCGAAGGAGTTTTCGCCGAGGAGGTCGAAGGCGGCCTGGGCGGTGGCTTGCGGGTTGGCGATGATGCCGTGGACGGCTTCCTGACCGAAGACGTCGGCGGCGTGCTCGTGGGTGCGGGAGAAGGTATTGCCGATGGGTTCGGTGATGAGGCCGATGAGGGAGAAGACGAGCATGAGGACGATGAAGGCGGCCCAATCGGTCTGGGCGGGGACGCGCCATTGCTTGCCGAATCGGCGGAGGAAGAAGTGGAAGAGGTGGAAGCCGAGGAAGAAGGACGCGAGGATGAGGACGAAGCTGAAGGCGATGCCGGTGACGATGTGGCCGAGGACGTAGTGGCCCATCTCATGGCCGAAGATGAAGGAGATTTCGTCTGGAGTGCCCTTGGCGATGCTGGTATCCCAGACGACGACGCGCTTGGAGGAACCGAAGCCGGTGACGTAGGCGTTGAGGGTGGTGACCTTGTCGGAGGCCTTCATGAGGAACATGCGGTCGGGCGGGATGTGGATGCCCTGGCCGCGGGCGACGACTTTTTCAAGCTGGGCGACGAGGGTGGGGTTGGATTTCGAGAGGGGCTCGAAGTGGTTGAAGAGGGGGTCGATGACATACGGGGTGATGAAGACGGCGAGGACGGTGAAGAGCATGATGGGGAACCAGAGGACGATCCACCAGCGGCGGGGGAATTTGCGGATGAGGGTGAAGAGCAGCATGACGAGCAGGCCGCCGAAGAGGTAGGTGAGGGCGAGGGATTTGAGCTGGTCGAGGAAGTAGCTGGGCCAGTGCTGGACGGAGAGGCCGTAGGCGAGGGAGACGTGATGCCCGTAGAGGTCGAGTGGAAGGGAAAGGAGAGAGGTGAGGAGGAGAAATTCGAGGAAGAAGATGAAGCACTGCGCCCAGCGGTTCTTGCTGAGGTTGTTGGCGACGTTCCTCATGCGGGCGGCGATGCCGAGTTGGAGGATGAGGAAGAGCGAGACGATGCTCCAGGCTTGCTCTGCAAAGTGGGTGGTGGTGCGGATGTGCGAGAGGGTAACCGCGCGGGCCATTTTGTCCGGGGGGAGGGTGTAGGCGGTGTGATCCTGGTCGGCGGCCTGGAGGGCGGCGGATTCGGTGAGGGTGGGGCGGTCGCAGCCGGAGAGCGGGAGGATGGCGAGGAAGGCGAGCAGGACGAGGACGAGAGTGCGGAGGCGCATGAGGGACATCGTGCGGGAGCGGCGCGGGAAATGCAAGGCGCAAGTCGGATAGACTTTCCGGAGCAAGTGTTTTTGCAGTGAGGCGGGTTCTTTTGAGTATGGGTATGCGTTTTGGTAAGGCGGCAGGGCTTGCGGCGATGGCGCTGCAGGTTGGGGTGTTGGGCGCGGCGGTGGCGCGGGGTTCGGGTGCGGGGCCGGGTTCAGCGACGGGCAAGACGGTTGAGCCGGTATTGATTGAGGCGATGGATAAAGAGCTGACGCGGGCGATAGGGTCGCTGGGTGCGGAGCAGGCCGCTTCTGCTCAGGGCAATGGGGATCCGGCGCCGAAGCCCTACTTTATGAGCTACGCGGTTTCGGACGCGGAGAGCGTGTCCATGAGCGCGCAGTTTGGAGCGATTACGGGGTCCAATGAGAGCCGGCGGCGGAACGCGGATGTGCAGATACGGATTGGGTCGCCCGCGGAGGACAACACGCATGGGGAACACAGGGCGAGCGCGCTGACGAGCGTACCGCTGCCGTTGACGGATGACAAGGACGCGCTGGCGCGGAGTCTGTGGTTCGCAACGAATCGCGGGTATGGGCGGGCGCTGGACAGCTTCCTGAAGGTGAAGACGGAGCAGCAGGTGAGGGCGAAGGAAGAGGACGCTTCGGCGGACTTCAGCCAGGAGAAGCCGGTGGATGCGTTTGCGCCGGGCGAGGCAAAGTTTTCTCCCGCGGCTCCGCTGATGACGAAGGTCGAGAAGGCGGCGTGGGAGGGGAGAGTTCGGGAGTTGTCCGGGCTGTTCAAGCAGTTTCCGGATGTGTTTGCGAACAGCGTGGAGCTTGAGGCGAGCAACGAGACGGACTACTTTGTGGCGAGCGATGGCAGCCGGGTGAGTACGCCGAGCCATGTGGCTCGTCTGGTGGTGGTGGGGCGGACGCGGGCGGCGGATGGGATGGACCTGTTCCGGGTGGAGACGTTCGAGAGCGATGAGCTGGGGCGTCTGCCGGAGCAGAAGGTGCTGGTGGAGAAGACGCTGGCCATGGCGAAGAATCTGGAGGCTCTGCGCGAGGCTCCGATTACGGAGCCGTTCAACGGGCCAGCGATTTTGAGCGGGCGGGCGAGCGCGGTGTTCTTCCACGAGGTGTTGGGACATCGGCTGGAAGGGCAGCGGCAGAGGGGCGACGAGGAAGGGCAGACGTTTACGAAGCTGCTGAACAAGCCGATTTTGCCGAGCTTTCTTTCGGTGGCGGACGATCCGACGGTCAAGACGTTTGAGGGTACGCCGCTGAGCGGGCACTATGCGTTCGACGATGAGGGGCAGCCGGCGCGGCGGGTGGAGCTGATCAAGGATGGCGTGCTGCAGACGTTTCTGATGTCGCGGCTGCCGATTGCGAGTTTCAGCAGCAGCAATGGGCATGGGCGCGCCGAGAATGGGCACATGCCCACGGGGCGGCAAGGGAATTTGATTGTGACTTCGACCAAGAGCGTGAATGAGAATGAGCTGCGCGAGATGTTGAAGGCGGAGGCGAAGAAGCAGGGTAAGGAGTATGGGCTGTTCTTCGAGGACATCTCATCCGGCTTTGCGGTGACGAACCGGCGGAGTCCGCAGGCGTTCAGCGTGATTCCGCTGGTGGTGTACCGGGTGTATGTGGATGGGCGGCCGGATGTGCTGGTGCGCGGCGTGAGCATTGTGGGGACGCCGCAGGCGGCGCTGAACCGGATTGTGGCGACGGGAAACCGGCAGGATGTGTTCAACGGGATCTGCGGGGCGGAGAGCGGAAGCATTCCGGTGAGTGCGGTGGCTCCGGCAATGCTGGTCAGCGAGATTGAGACGCAGCGGCAGTCGCAGGGGAATACACGGCCGCCGATTGTGCCCCCTCCGGGGGCTCCGCAGAAGGGTGCAAGTGCAGTGGGGGTGGGCAAATGAGGATATTGTGTTGGAAGTGGTTACAGATTTCGGCGTGTGCGGCGGTATTTGTGACTGGAACGGTTGCACATACCCAGATGCCGGCGCAGAGCGATCTTTTGAAGGTTGCGGAGAAGGCCGCTGCGGCGGATCCGATGCTGGCGGCGATGCAGAGCGAGATGGAGCGCGAGCAGCAGTTGCTGCTGCTGCCGGGGATGCAACGGCCGTACTTCATCGAGTACAGGCTGGATGACTTTACGAGCTTTGAGGCGGTGGCGAACTACGGGGCGCTGACGCGGGAGGAGCATGGGCACCAGCGGATTGTGCGCGTGACGGTAAGGATTGGGGAGTATGCGGCGGATTCCAGCTCCAGCCGCGGCGATGGGTTTGTGCAACTTGCGCCGAACGAGAACGATCCCGCTGCGCTGAAGTACGCGCTGTGGACGGGTACGGACGAGGCGTACAAGGCGGCGCTGCGGGCGTACTCCGCGAAGCAGGCTGCGTTGAAGCGGTTTGAGAAGGCTCCGAGCGCGGAGGATTTTTCCCGCGCGCCGGCGGTGCAAAAGGTGGAGCCGCTGGTGGCGATGACAATCGATGAAGGGGCGTGGAAGCAGAGGATCGCAGAGGCGAGTGGATTGTTTTTGCAGGACCCGGCCTTGCGTGCGGCGGCGGCGCATGTGCAGTACTCCAGCGCGAATGTACGCGGGGTGGCGGTGAATCGTTACCTGGTCAACAGCGAGGGGACGGTGCTGCGGCACGGGTATGCGGGGTATGGGGCGAACTACAGCGTGGGCGGGCAGGCGGAGGATGGGATGCGCCTGAGCCGGGACAATGGCTCGACTGCGGCCAAGGCGGCCGAGCTGGAAGATGCGGCGGCGTTTCACAAGCGGGTGGTGGACGATGTGCTGAGCTTTGAGGCGCTGCGGACGGCGCCGGTGGCGGATGCGGAGGACTTTCATGGGCCCGTCTTGTTTTCCGGCGATGCCTCTGCAGATGTGATGAACCGGCTGTTTGTGCCGAATGTGGAGGCGATGCGGCCGGAGATGGGGACGGCTTCGAGGACGGAGGGGGCGTACCGGTCCAGCTTCAAGGCGAGGGTGTTGCCGGAGATGATGGATGTGGTCGATGACCCGCTGGAGACGACGTTTGCGGGTAAGACGCTGGTGGGCGCGTATGACGTGGATGATGAGGGTGTGCCAGCAAAGGCGGTGCCGTTGGTCGACCATGGCAAGCTGGAGCAGTACCTGATTGGGCGGACGCCGATCCGGGATTTTGGGTCGAGTAATGGGCATGGACGGGCGGCTCCGGGACAGGCTGCGCGGGCTCGGGCGGGGGTGGTGATCTTCAAGGCGGTTGCGCCGACACCGGCGGGGCAGATGCAGACGAAGCTGGTTGGGCTAGCCAAGGAGCAGAGCCGCGATGTGTATGAAGTGCAGACGCTGGGCGGGGATTTGACGCCGAGGATGCTGTACCGGGTGCATCCGGATGGGACGCGGCAACTGGTGCGGGGTGCGGTGTTCGACGAGCTGGATAACCGGAGCCTGCGGAGCGATGTGCTGGCGGTGGGGGACGATGCGTACGTGGCGCAGACGCTGGGGCCGATTCCGGAGACGACGATTGCGCCGAGCCTGTTGTTTGGGGATATCGGGGTGAAGCGGGCGAATGAGGAGCAGCAGAAGCTGCCGTACTATGCGGCTCCGAAGTAGGGGCTAGTTGAGGCGGACGAGGTAGGGGTCGGCGTCCGGGATGTGGATGGAGTCTGCGATGCGGGTGGCGGTGGTGCGGTCGGCGGCGGTGGGGTTGATGCGGACCCAGAAGCCGGTGGGGCCCTGGAAGGTGATGACCTTAGCGGCGGTGTAGCGGGAGGCGAGGTCGTTTTTGGTCTGGGTGGCGTCTTCCTGGGTGAGGAAGGTGCCGATCTGGACGCACCAGCGGCCGGCGGGATCGGCGGAGGTGTGGGGGAAGGCTTCGACGCGGACGCGGGCGACGCCGGCGCGGTAGAGGTCGATGGATTTGGCGGCGGCGAGGGAGAGATCAAGGATGCGGTTGGGGACGAAGGGGCCGCGATCGGTGATTTTGACGATGACGCTTTCATTGGAGGCGAGATTGGTGACGCGAACGGTGGTGCCCATGGGCAGGGTGCGGTGGGCGGCGGTGAGGGCGTTCTGGTCGAAGATGCTGCCGTCGGCTGCGGCGCGGTGGTGGTAAGGGGGGCCGTACCAGCTGGCGAGGCCGACCTCAGTGGAGATGGGGGCGGCGGTGAGGTCGTCGGGCTGGGTGGGGCGGGGCGGGGCGGGGGCTGATGGCCTGGCGGGGACGCGGGTGGCAGGGCGTTCCATGGGGGTGGGGGGGGCTGACGGGGGTGGTGGCGGATAGTTGGCGGCGGAGTAGGTGTGGGACGCGTGGTGGCAGCCCGCGAGCAGGGCGCTGAGGGCGAGGAGGCAGAGGGCTGCGGCGCGGTGGTGCGGGGTTCGGGCCCGGGAAGCTGGTGCGGCAAAGGTCATGTGGGGTTCATGGCTGCGGCTTGGGAGGAGGGGGAGGGGAAGACGGTGCGCGCTGGGCGTCTTCCATGCGGCGGGCGAGGCGTTCGATTTCGGCTGCGGCGGCGCGGAGGGCGGCGGAGCCGTTGCGGCGGACGTCCGGGACGACTTCGTCGTTGATATAGGTGACGAGGCGCTTGACCTCGACCTCGACGGTGCCGGCTGCATCGCGGAGGGACTGTTCGAAGCGCTGGCGGTTGTCGGGATTCATGGGCAGGCCCTCTTTTGGGTGGTGCGGCGCTGGCTCGAACGAGTCTTGATGGTGTTCCCGTTGACACGTACGCTAGCATGAGTATGCGGAGTTTGCTCCGATGCAATCGAGCGAAATCCGCGCTGCGGTGCTGAGTTGGTAACGCGGAGGCCGCGCAGGGACGGGGCGGCTGCCGTACAACTTGGTGGAAGGTCTGGGCGTCCGATCAGGAACAGCCCACCTGTTTGAGCGATTTACACCGGCGTCTCCTGAAGCGAACGCTGCAAGTTTGAAGTGAGGCGCCGTACCGTTTGCTGGATGAACGAGGGGCCGGAAAAATGAGGAAGAACGTCTTGTCTAATCGCGAAGCTGCGCAGGAAATGAGTAAGAAGAGTGGGATGGGTGTGGCCGTAGGCGTGGCGCTGCTGGGGCTGGTGTCACTGCGGGCCTCCGCGCAGGATGCCGCCACGGCGGACGTGGCTCTGCCGGATTCGCCGGGATATTCGACGAGCGCGCCTGCGTCCGGGCAGTCTGCCGGGACGCCAGGACCGACGGGAACGCGGCGTGCGACGAGTCATTTCGACAAGGTGATTGAGCCGGGGGAGCAGGCATCCCGCCTGACTGCTCCGGATAAGGTGCTGCTGGGAATTCGCGAAAACGCGACTTTCGGGTCCGTCGCTGGATGGGTGCTCAGCGCGTCGTATGAGCAGGCGGTGAATAGCAGCCCGAACTATGGCCAGACGGGTAAGGGCTATGCGCAGCGGTTGGGAGCGGCGGCTGCGAGAAACGTCTCTGAAAATATCTTTTCCGATTCCGTGATTGCGCCGATTCTGCATGAAGATCCGCGCTATTACAAGTTGGGGCCGGGGCACAGCTTCATCAAGCGGGTGTTCTACTCCGGCACGCGAGGGCTGATCACGCGCACCGATGGCGGGCGGCAGACGATCAACTTCGCCAATATCGGCGGTGATCTGGCCGGCTCCGCGGTGACGCAGCTTTACTATCCGTCCGGCAACCGCAACTTCACCCAGGTGATGTCGACGTGGGGAAGCTCGATTGGCGGGGATGCGGTGGGGTACGTTGCGGATGAGTTTCTTTCCGGCTTTCTGACCACGATGCACTTGAAGAAATCGAACTAAGCAGGGCCACGGAAGTCAGCATGTAAGCCTGCCGTCTCCCCCAAACGTCTCTGGCTTGTGAGGATGCAGCATGCGCTGGGTGCTATTCGCCATACTTCTGACGATGACCGGAGCGCAGGTGCGGCCTGTCCGGGCGCAGAGCGTTTCGGTGTCGGCGGGGAGCACGCTTCCGGATTCGCCGGGGACGCAGAAGCAACGTGCGAAGGCGCAGAAGTGCGACCCGGCGGCGAAGCCGAATCCCGCGGACACGGCGGGGCTGAGTGAAGACCAGAAGATCAGCGCGCAGAATCCCTGCAACGTGAAGTCCTCGACGTACAAGCAGTTCTTGAACGATCCGGGACCGTTTCCGATGACCTCGCGGCAGAAGGGGATTCTGGCCGTTCGGGACCTGATCGACCCCTTCAACATTCTGACGATTACGGCGAACGCGGCGTTCACGGTGGGGATCGATCCAAACACTGCGTATGGGCCGGGGCTGAAGGGTTTTGGACGGGACGTGGGCTACAGCTTTGTGCAGGATGCGACAGGGGAGTTCCTTGGGACGTACGTGGTGTGCTCCGTGCTGCACCAGGATCCGCGGTATCACCGGGAGCCTCATACGACGATTGCGCGGAGGTTCGGTCATGCGTTGAAGCACACGGTGATCTCGCAGCATGATGACGGGACGCCGATGTTCAACTATGAAAACTTCATCACGTATCCGGCATCGGCTGAGCTTGCGAACCTGTATGTGCCGGGGGTCCATGGCAATGGGCCGTCCACGGTGGCGCGGATTTTGACCGGGCTGGCTACGGATCCGGTGAACAACATCATTACGGAGTTTCTGCCGGACTTTGCAAGGCGCGTGCATATCCGGGTCGTGTTCGTGCAGCAGATTCTGAACCAGATTGCGACGGGGAGCACGTTCTAGCGGCATGGGCTGGCGGAAAAGCTTAACACCAATCTTCACCGACTGAACCGATCGAAAGGCCTTCTTCTGCGGAGTGGCGTGGAAAAACGCGGATGGTTTCACGACAGGCTGCGGTTGATGTTGCCGAGCGGTAGACTTTTGGAATGAACTTTTCTCGCGCTTCTTTGCTGACTTGGGTGATGCTGTCGTTTGGAGTGGGTGTGGTGGCGGGGGCGCAGGCGCCGAGTCAAGCTCCGAAGGTGGCGGCGGTTTCCGCTCCTTTCGACGTCAAGGCGAAGTACACCAAGACCGAGTATCACGTGACGATGCGGGATGGGGTGAAGCTCTTTACCACCGTGTATGCGCCGAAGGATGCGACCAAGACGTATCCGTTCCTGATGCAGCGGACGTGTTATTCGGTCGCGCCGTATGGAGCGGACAACTACCGGCCTGCGTTGGGGACGCCGTCGCTGGAGGAATCCGGATACATCTTTGTGTTTCAGGATGTGCGTGGGCGGTACGGGTCTGAGGGCGAGTGGCTGGAGATGACGCCGCATATCGACCGCCCTACGGGGACGCAGCATGATGAATCCACGGACATGTACGACACCGTGGAGTGGCTGCTGAAGAACGTGCCGCACAACAACGGGCGGGTGGGGATCTATGGGATCAGCTATCCGGGGTTTTATACCTCGGCGTCGATCATCGATGGGCATCCGGCGATCAAGGCGGCGAGCCCGCAGGCTCCGGTGACGGACCTGCACGACAATGACGATGCGTATCACAACGGCGCGTTCATGCTGGAGGCAAACGACTTCTACCTGAGCTTTCGGCCGCAGAAGAACCCCACCACCGAGCTGACTGGGCCCGTGATGAAGACGCCGTACGTCGCGGCTAATGCGTATGAGGAGTATCTGCAGCA
This sequence comes from uncultured Acidobacteriaceae bacterium, assembly GCA_964242025.1. Classification (GTDB taxonomy): domain Bacteria; phylum Acidobacteriota; class Terriglobia; order Terriglobales; family Acidobacteriaceae; genus Edaphobacter. Next base: position 87,049 of record CAXSZW010000015.1, on the reverse strand, counting down.
ATGGGAGCCGCTGAGCAGGGCGAAGGAGTTTGTAGACAATCCGCTGTTCAGCGACCAGATGGACCATCCGAACTACGACCCGTACTGGGATGCGCGGGACATCTCCCGCCACCTGCATCACATTCATGCGGCGGTGCTGACGGTGGGTGGATGGTTCGACGCGGAGGACCTGAGCGGGCCGCATAAGACGTTTCAGGCGATCGCGCAGCAGAGCCCTGCGGCGGAGAACAGGTTGGTCATCGGGCCGTGGGTGCATGGTGGTTGGGCTGCGTTCGACGGCGAACGGCTTGGCGAGGTGCAGTTCGGGGCGAAGACGGGCGAGTACTTCCGGGAGAAGATCCAGTTTCCGTTCTTCGAGCACTACCTGAAGGACGCACCCATGCCGGAGCTGGCGAAGGCGACGGTGTTCGAGACGGGCACGAATGTTTGGAAGAGCTATACGGCGTGGCCACCGGAGGGGTCCAAGGCGAAGATGCTGTACTTCCTGCCGGGAGGCAAGTTGGGGTTTGAGCCGCCCGCAGCCGCAGCAGGCAAGGGCTATGACGAGTACGTCAGCGATCCGGCGCATCCGGTGCCGGAGGTCTCGTTTGCGGCGGAGTCCGGCCCGACGCGGGATTATATGGTGGCGGATCAGCGCTTCGCGTCGGAGCGGCCGGATGTGCTGACCTACCAGACGGACGTGTTGACGGAAGATGTGACCTTCGCGGGACCGCTCAAGGCGAAGCTGCATGTCTCGACGAGCGGGACGGATTCGGATTTTGTGGTGAAGCTGATCGACGTGTATCCGCAGGAGGGTGCGTCTCCCGTGCGTCCCGCGGAGCGGCCGGCGGATGTGCTGGCTCCTGCACCGCTGATGGCTGGGTATGAGCAACTGGTGCGTGGTGAGCCGATGAGGGGCAAGTTCCGCAAGAGCCTCTACAAGCCGGAGCCGTTTGTGCCGGGAAAGGTGGAGGCGGTGGAGTTCTCGCTGGTGCAGGTGAATCACACGTTCCTGAAGGGTCACCGGATCATGGTGCAGGTGCAGAGCAGCTGGTTTCCGCTGGTGGACCTGAATCCGCAGACGTTCGTGGACATCTCCAAGGCCAGGCCGGAGGACTTCAAGCCGGCGACGGAGCGGGTGTATCACACAGCCGCCGAGCCGAGCGGGGTGGAGTTCCAGGCGATCCGTTAGAGCTGAGCCCGGTGCGGCGAGGGGCTGTGGATCGCCGTTCAGTGCAGGAAATCGCTGTTCGCTGCAAGGCACTTTCGTTTCGGGTCTTCAGAGGCCTAGCCTTGGAACTGTTCGGAGATGCGGTTGGGCGCGGATTTGAGCGGCCGGCGGCAGGGCCAAAGGGAACCAGTATTGGAACTCGCGAACGGGCGTACGGAACGATAGGCTTAAACAGTTCACGTCCGGATAACGTGCGAAGTTGCTCTGACCCTGTAGACGGATGCAGGGAAGAGAAGAAATTTAGGAGATAAACCAGATCATGGCAAAGGCAAAGCCAGTCAAACTTTTTGAGAACGGCCTCGTTTCCGTGGCGAAACTGGGTTGGAGCGTGTTCAGCCGCCTCAACCAGATCAGCCCCAACGCAAGCTTCACTCCGAGGTGGAGCGATAAGCCGTTGTTGAAGAGCTACCAGAAGGAGAAGCCGCCGCTCGGCTGGCCGCGTACGACTGACTCGCTTTGCCCCAAGTGCCTTCCCGCGATTCGCCAGCAGATTGTGGACGGCAAGCTGCCGCACGAGATCCTGCTGAACGAAAAGGTGGGCGAGATCAAGGCGCAGATCATTGAGCGCGACGGCCAGATCCTGATGGTGAAGGATTGCCCGATCCACGGTCACTTTGAAGACCTGATGTCGATCGATACGGCCTTCTTCAAGCACCTGGAAGATGTGTTCCCGGGCCGCGACATCCGCGCGCACAATGACGAGAAGCTGCACAACCACGGCACCTCCACCGTGACGCACGGGCGTGGGTCCGTGCTGACGATCGACCTGACGAACCGCTGCAACATGATGTGCGATCCGTGCTTCATGGACGCGAACCAGGTTGGGTTTGTGCATGAGTTGACGTGGGACGAGATCAAGACGATGCTCGACAACGCGGTGACCATCAAGCCGAAGCGCCAGATGTCGGTTCAGTTCTCCGGCGGTGAGCCGACGCTGAGCCCGTACTTCCTGGACGCGGTTGCGTATGCCCGCAAGGTGGGTTACACCTCGGTTCAGGCTGCGACGAACGGCATTGAGTTTGCGAAGAGCAAGGAATTCTCCAAGGCCGCGGCCGACGCGGGTCTGCGCTATGCGTACCTGCAGTTTGACGGCATCGGCAATGCGGCGAACTCTCACCGCAAGGTGGGCAATGCGTTTGACGTGAAGTTGCAGGCGATCCACAACCTGCATGAGGCTGGCGTGGATATCGTTCCGGTCACGACGATCGTCAACGGCATCAACAACGAGCAGGTTGGCCGCATCATCGAGTTCGCGCTGGATAACCCGAAGAAGATCAACTTCCTCAGCTTCCAGCCGGTGAGCTTCACCGGCCGCGATGAGGCCATCTCCGACGAGCGCCGCGCGGCGCAGCGCTACACCCTGAGCCACCTGGCGCACGATGTGAAGAACCAGACCGGCCTGGGCGAGCCCACGCGCGACTGGTTCCCCATCAGCTTCATGTCCACGTTCTCCGACTGGGCGGACCTGGTGCATGGACCGGATCGCGACTGGGGCCAGCTCTCCTGCGGCTGCCACCCGAACTGCGGTATCTCCATGGCGCTGATGATCGACAAGGAGACCAAGGAAGCGGTTCCCGTAACGGCGTTTATCAACGCGGATCGCCTGGCCAAGGACGTGGCTCGCATCAACGATGCGGCTCGCGGCAAGTGGCTTTCGATCATTGGCGTGACGCTGGCGCTGCTGCGCAACTACACGCCCAACGCGGCTCCGACGCACTTCAAGATCAAGGACCTGCTGGAGAAGTTCGACAAGAGCTTTGGCGCCACTGGCAAGAACTACGGCAAGGTGACTGCCGACCGCACGATGGAAGACATCAACAAGCGCCGCGGCGATCGTTGGAACTTCCTGTTCATCGCGGGCATGTGGTTCCAGGACCTGTTCAACTACGACTTCCGCCGCACCGAGCAGTGCATCATCCCGTACGCGACGCAGGAGGGCGAGATCAGCTTCTGCGCGTACAACACGGGTGTGGGCTGGCGCAACATCATCGAGAAGATGCACATGACCTCCACGCTCACCAAGTGGTACGAGGAGCATGGCCGGCATGAGATCTTCGCGGGCGGCAAGAAGGTTGGTCTGGAGAAGGAGTCCAGCTACGACCTGGTGCTGAACGACAGCCACGTCAACGCAGCGGCCAACGATACGTTCGACAAGAGCGGCATCGCGAAGAATGCGCGTGAGGAGAAGATCCGGGCGCGCGACGCAAAGATGAAGCAGGACGCCGAGAACAGCAAGATGGCGGCGCTGTATCGCAAGGAAGTGCTGGGCGAGAAGGCTCCTGACGGCGGGTTCGTTCCGCTTGGGGCGATTGGCGGGCTGGGCGGCATCACGCCGGCACCCAAGGCTCCGCAGCAGGACGTCGAAGTGGTCAGCTCCATCGAAGAGACCGTCTCCGGCGACTAGTGCTTCGCACCGTTCTGGACGCTTCGCGTGCAGGACATCAAAAGACCGCAGCAAAGACAAAGGCCTCCGAACACGGAGGCCTTTGTCTTTTACAGAACGAACATTTTTGCGCGGAGCGCAGCTGTTTCGTGGATGAATTTGGCACAGCAGGACGGATCGCGGCCACGGCGATGCAAGTCATGCTACCTCAGAAGCGGTTGTACGGGTGGGATGGGCGTGTCAGACGTGGAGTCCGGAAAAAGGTTATCAGCGTCCATGCATTCGGCTCTATGCGAATTTGCGTCCTACCCTTTACAATCGTCCGGAAGCGGGAAGCCCGATTGGCTGTATGATCGTCGAATCCGAACCGCGTCTCTTCCAAGGAGAAATACGCCCGATGAAACTGACTGCACGAATTCCGGTGACGGCCGGCTTGGTGGCCCTTCTTTTGATGTCCGCCACCGGGTGTAATCGCCTCCGCGCCGCCGACCAGCTGAACAAGGGCGTTGCCGCATTCAAGAACGCGAAGTATGAGGATGCGACAAACTACTTCCAGAACGCGGTAAACCTGGACCCTACCTATGACATGGCGAAGCTCTACCTGGCGACGACGTACAGCTCGCAGGTGGTGCCGAACCTGAACACGCCGGAGAATCTGAACTTCGCCAAAAAGGCCCATGACGGCTTCATGGAGGTCCTGCAGAAGGATCCCAATGACCTGACCGCGCTGCGCCAGATCGCGTCGATCGACCGCATCACGGGCAAGATCAAGCTGGCCAAGGACGATGAGCGCAAGGTCATCCAGGTGGACCCGAACGACGCCGAGGCGTACTACACCATCGGGCAGGTGGACTGGAAGGAAGCGTTCGATAACGCGACCGTCGCGGTGAAGACGCAGGGTCTTCCCTCTGACGATGGCGAGGGCAACGTGAAGCTGGCCAAGGATAGCTGCGCAAAGCTGAGCGTGCTGAATACGCCCCTGGTGACGGAGGGTCTCCAGTACCTGGAGAAGGCCGTGCAGATCAACCCGAACTACGAAGAGGCGATGACCTACCTGAGCCTGATGGAGCGCCGCAAGGCGGACCTGGAGTGCGGCAACAAGGACGCCATCAAGGCGGATCTGCAGAAGTCCGACGAGTGGGCCAAGAGGTCCATGGGAGCCCGCAAGGAGAACGAGCGGATCAAGGAAGAGAAGTCGCACGGCGTCAGCATGTAAGCTGTGTCGCATTGCGGACAGAAGGCCTCCTTCGCGGGTGGCCCTTTTGTTTTGGCGATAGAATGGGCGCTGCGTGGCGGAGCCTCAACCAATCCGGCCCATTCGAAAGATCCTCATCGCCAACCGGGGAGAGATTGCGTTGCGCGTCATGCGCGCGTGCCGTGCGGCGGGGATTGCGACGGTCGCGGTGTACTCGGATGCAGACCGTGGGGCGTTGCACGTGGCGGCGGCGGACGAGGCCTACCGCGTGGGACCGGCGCCGGCGAGCGAAAGCTACTTGCGCGGGGATCTGATGCTGGACATCGCGCGGCGGGCTGGGGCGGATGCGATTCATCCGGGGTACGGATTCCTGTCAGAGAATGCGAGCTTTGCCGAGGTGTGCGCGGCGGCGGGGGTGACGTTCATCGGGCCGCCGGCTGTGGCGATGCGGGCGCTGGGGTCAAAGACGCTGGCGCGGCAGGCAGCGGACGCGGCGAAGATGCCGCGGGTGCCGGGCTCGGTGACGGGGCTGGCGAGTGTGGAGGAGGGCCTGCGGGTGGCCGCGGGCATCGGCTATCCAGTGATGCTGAAGGCGGCGGCGGGCGGGGGCGGCAAGGGCATGCGGCCGGTGTACGCGGCGGAGGAGCTGCCGGGAGCCTTCACGGCGGCGTCGTCTGAGGCGGAGCTGTCGTTCGGATCAGCAGAGGTGTATCTGGAAAAGCTCATCGTGCGGCCGAGGCACATTGAGATCCAGCTTCTGGCAGACGAGCACGGCCACTGCCTCTACCTGGGCGAGCGCGAGTGCAGTGTGCAGCGGCGGCACCAGAAGGTCATTGAGGAGGCGCCCTCCGCCGTGGTCTCGGACGCGTTGCGCCGCCGCATGGGCGAGGCGGCGGTGCGGCTGGCGCTCAGCGCGGGCTACACCAACGCTGGAACGGTGGAGTTCCTGGTCGAGGGCGCCGGAACGGAGGCGGAGGCGTTCTACTTCCTGGAGATGAACACGCGCCTGCAGGTGGAGCATCCCGTGACCGAGCTGGTCACCGGCCTGGACCTGGTGCGGCTGCAGATCCTGGTGGCGGAGGGGCGTCCGTTACCGCTGACGCAGGACGAGATCCACCTGCGCGGCCATGCGGTGGAGTGCCGCATCTATGCCGAGGATCCGGCGAACAACTTCTTCCCCTCGCCGGGACGCATCACGCGGCTGGTGCAGCCGGCGGGTCCGGGGATTCGCGAAGACGCCGCCATCTACGAAGGCTACGAGGTCCCGCTGGACTACGACCCCATGCTCTCCAAGCTGATTGCGTATGGCGAAACCCGCGAGGCGGCGATCGAACGCATGCTGGCCGCGCTGGACGAGTACGTCATCGGCGGCATCCAGACCAATATCGCGCTCTTCCGCTGCATCCTGCTGGACGCTGACTTTCGTGCGGCGCGCATCGATACCGGCTACCTGGAGCGGCTGCTGGAAGGCGGGGCCACGGCGGAAGCGGTAACAGAGGTTCCGGAGGCGATGGCGTGCCTCGCGGCAGCGCTCTTCACTGCCTCCACACGCGCTCCGCGGGCAGCGGACGAGGGTCAGGGTCCGGCGGAGTCGCCGTGGGCGCTGGCGGGCCGCAGAGAGGCGTTGCGCCGATGATGCCGGAGCGGAAGACGACGGTGTGGATCGAACTCGGCGGCAAGCCCCACAGGGTGGTGCTGGGCGAGACCGTCTCTGTGGACGGCGTCAGCTACGCGGTTGACGCGGGGGAGCTTGCGCCGGGGGTGCTCTCGCTGCTGGTGACGGCGGAGGATGGCACGGTGCGGAGCTTCCGCTGCGTCCACGATCCCGCGGCAGGGGAGACCGCGGTGCTCATTGAAGGCAGGCGCTTTGCCTACACCGTCAGCGATCCGCGCAGCCTGCGCGTGGCCGGGGCTGCGGCGGGTGGCGAGGCCGGGCCGAAGCCCTTGAAGTCTCCCATGCCGGGACGCATTCTGCGCGTGCTGGTCGCAGCCGGGGATACGGTGGAGGCTGGTCAGGGCTGCGTCGTCATTGAGGCCATGAAGATGCAGAACGAGCTGAAGGCGCCGAAGTCCGGAACCGTGGCCGGGCTGGCCGCGAACGTGGGCGAGACCGTTGCGGCCGGAGCGACGCTGTTGGTGGTCGAGTAACGGCCCCGCTTTTCCCGTTGCAGGCGCACCATTACGGGCTAGAATTCCACGCATACCCCGCTGTGCCGATCCCCGAAGGAGACCCGCTTCCATGTCCGACGACTTTTCTTCCACTCCCAGCAGCATGACCGTCACCGAGCCAGGCGGCCTCAGCCAGGGTGCACGACTGGTGGATGCGTTCGTCGCGCCCACCAAAACGTTTCAGGACATCCTGCGCAACGCGAGCTGGTGGCTGCCCTGCATCCTGATGATCGTCTTCTCCTGCGCGTCCAACCTCGTGGTGGACAAGCAGGTGGGGTTTGAGCGCGTGTATGAGAACCAGCTGCACAACTCACCCAAGCAGGAAGACCAGCTCAATCAGTTGCCGCCGGAGCAGAAGGCGCAGCGCATCAGCATGGGCGTCAAAATCACCAAGGGCGTCACCTTTGCGGTACCCGTCTTCCTCATCGTCGGCTTTGCGTTTTACGCGCTCATCCTGTGGGCCAGCTTCAACTTCGGCCTGGGCGCCAAGACCACCTTCCACCAGGTGATGGCGGTGTGCTTCTATGCCTCGCTGCCATACCTGCTGCTGAACGTCATCACCATTGTGATGCTCTACTTCGGCGCCAACACGGAGGCGTTCGATATCAAGAACCCGGTGGGGACCAATCCGGCCTACTACATGCCGGATGCCTCGCCCGTCCTTCGTGCGCTGGCCAACCGCTTTGACGTCATCCAGCTCTGGACGCTGGCGCTGGTCGTGCTGGGCATGGCGACCATCTCCAAGAAGACCATCATGCAGTCCGCGCTGATCGTGTGCGCCTTCTGGTTGGTCGTAACGTTGATCGGCGTGGGCGCGGCTGCGGCCACCAGCTAGGGTTCTTTCAATCACAAACAGCAAGGGCATGGCCGCGGCCATGTCCTTGCTGTTTGCCGCGGCAAATCTAAGCCGTATCGCCGTGCTGGTTGGGGTTGATCTTCTGCGTGTTGGAAGGATACGGGCGGCCCTTGGAGAGCACCGTCTCCAGGTCCTTATCGTAGCCATAGATGTCGTCAAAGAAGTGGACGCCGCCATCCGCATCCACGTTGGCCGTGGCGTAAAAGATGACGATAGGAATGGGCTGCTTCAGCGACACCGTCTTGTTGTCGTCGCCGGAGTTCATCGCCTCCTGCACCTTCTCCAGGTCCCAGTCGCCCGGCGTGTTCTTCAGCACCCACACGGCGAGCTCATCCGGCTTCTGCACGCGGACGCAGCCGTGTGAAAAGTCGCGCCGCGAGCGGCTGAACAGCTCCGGCTGCGGCGTGGAGTGGAGATAGATGTCGTACTCGTTGGGAAACATGAACTTGACCAGCCCCAGCGAGTTCTTCGGGCCGGGCTTTTCGCGCACAATCACGCCGCCCCGCACCACTTCCGCGGCAGAAGGATTGACGTGCTCGCCCTTGCTGTCCACGGTCTCAAAGTTATGCGCGGCCAGGTAACCGACGCCGCTCTTCTCAATGTGGCCCGCAAGCTCCTTCTTGATGATGCTGTTCGGAACGTTCCAGAACGGCCGGAAGATCAGGTACTTCATCATGTGCGCGAAGACCGGCGTCTGATGTTCGCCGACGACCTTGCCCACGACCACCTTCATGGTGAAGTCCAGGTTGTGATCCTGCGGGGTGCCGCCGGAAAATCCGCGCAACACAAACTCCGGCAGGTTCACCATCAGGGGCGCGTTGACGTAGTCGTTGGGAAGCCACCGCCAACGTTCCAGCGTGTCGTTCAACTGCTTGACGCGGTCGGAGAGGGGCACGTTCAGCGATGCAATGGTGGCCGGCGTCAGCTTGCCGTCGGCCACCAACGAGTGGCGATCCTGGTAGTGCTTGACCGCGTCGGCAAGCTCGGACGTGTACACCGTGGAGGGCACGTGCTGCGGCGGCGGCGCGGCAGCCTCTGATGCCGCAGCCGGAGTCGCAGCCTTGTTGCCATGCAGCTTGCCCTGCACCTTGTTTCGTACGTTGCCAAAGGCCTTGCCCAGCGAAGCTTTGGCGGCGGCAGTGCGCGTGGCCGGGGCCGCCGGGGGAGCGGCATCGCCAAGCGGCTTGGAGCTGGGCGAATCCGGAGTTTGAACCGGCGTGGCGGGCGCAGAGTCGCCGGCCAGATCGCCCTCAAGCTGCAGCCTGGCCGCCAGCGCTTCGGCATCGGCGTAGTGGCCCCCGGCAGCGATGGCCGCCGTGACCGGAGGCAGCGGCTGCGGATTCAGAGCCACCTGCTGCTGGGCCAGCTTCAAATACCGCGCCAGCGCGTCTTCCGTCTTGCGGTACTGGTCAGAATCGGGCTCGACGGTCGCGATCAGCTTCGGCACATCCTCCGCATCCACGGCGTTGTCGGAGACAAACTCCGGCAGATCGTACTTCTTGGACTCGGCGTTGATGTCGAAGTTGAAGTGCGTCGGATTGACCCGGCCGATGCGCAGGTCGGAGATGTAGCGCATGACGCAGACCGTCATCGCCGCGTCGAACTGCGCGATGTCGTCATCGTTCTTGCCGGAAAGCTTGGCCGTCCGCGCCGCCCACAGGTCGGCATCGTAGTCGGCAGGGTTCAGGCCCTTCTGCGCGGAGGTCTGGAAGGCCTGGATGAACGCCGCCGCCTGCCTGGTCGGCTGGCCGTTGTCGATCCACGCCACCTCGTAGTTGCGGTCGTCGTAAAACGTCTGCACCAGCGGCTCAAAGTCCGCGAAGTTCGGCCAGTGCATCACCTGGATCTGCTTGGACGCGACGATGGGCCGAAGCTTATCGGCGTAGTCCTCGGACTTGGGGTTGGAGCGCGTCTTGCGATGACGATGGCATCCCCCCGCGACGATCAGGAGACCGAGAACACAACCCGTTGCTACCCTCTTCCACTGCTTGCTTGCCATGCTGATGGAGTCCTCGGAAGTCTTCAAATGTTGACTGATTCATCATAGGATGCAGGTCAAGTGGAAGAAGCCGTGTGGCTTACGGGCGATCCTCTCAAGCCAGATGCGGCAGGATGGTCAGGCAGGCGGCGGCCTGCGCCAGCAGCAGCATCGCCGTCAGCGCCAGGAACAGCCGCCGGTGGCGCGTCTCCAGCACATCCGCAAAGACGCCGCCGATGAACGTCAGCAGAAACGGCAACGCCCACAGCCATGGCGCGGAAAAAACCTGCGTCGTCCGCAGCGTCAGAATGGCCAGGAACGTCAGCAGCGGCGCGGTATTGCCAAAGTAGCGGCTGCGCCGGAAGCCCGCATACACAACCAGCGAGACCAGCGCCGCAATCAGGATGGGCCAGTTGCCCTGGTCCATTGCCAGCCCCCGCGCCCCGTCCAGCGCAAACCAGAAGCGGCCGCCGCCGCCGGTAAAGACGTACGAAAACGGTGCCGGCCGGAAGCTGAACGCGGCGAACAGGATCGCCAGCGCGCCCACCGCCGCGTAAATGACAATCTGCATCACGGCGGAGCGGCGGCGTTCCGCAAGATAGAACATAAACACTAGAATCGCAAGAAACCCGAACATCCCCGCCAGCAGATGCGCCGCTGCGGCCAGCCCAAGCGCCAGGATCAGCAGCGCAATCCTGGGCTTCCACTTACGCCGCGGCCCCTGCATCGCGTGCGCGACGCCCATGGCCGTGTACACCGTCCCGTACAGCCCCCACATCGCCAGCACTTCATTGTTCGGAGTGACTGCAAAGCGAATCACCACCGGGCAAAACGTATAGAGCGCCAACGCGAGAAAGCCGCCTTCATTGCCAAACAATCGCCGCGAAACCCACCACAATCCTCCACCCAGCCACACCGCAAAAAGCACAAACGGCAGGTGCATCAGCCACTTCACGGAGCTCAGCGGAATCTGATGCCGCGACTCCCAGTTGGACCCATGCAGCCCCGCCGGATACAGCCTGTCGGCAGGCTTGCGAAGATGGTCAGCACCCAGCAGCGCCAGCCGTTGCACCGTCAATGGCAGCGCCGCCACGCGATACGCAAACGTTCCATCGCCGTTCAGGTTGCCGCACGTGGTGAAGTACCCTGCCAGTGGCGAAGGCCGCTCCCACATCTCGCGTCCGCAGCGCGCATACCGGTAATCCTCAGACGTCACGGTCTGGCGTGAGACGACGAACAGGCACTCGGCCAGGAAGACGAGCAACAGAAGAGCAGCCGCCTGCTGGGGACGGCCGAGATGGATTTTCGGAAGCTTCATCCGTGCCGCGCGCGACTCCTATCCGGGGCGCCGGAGATCGTTCCCCGCGCCATCTTCAAGTGTATCTTGAAGGAATGGAGTCGCTTTCGTTTCGCCCGGGCCGTGCCTTTCTTTCCGTCAATTCAACCGCCGTGCCATGGACCGTGGTCTTTGAAGATGAGGGTATCGCCGGCTACTTTTACGCCTGCGACCGCTCTCAGACGACGCAGGAGGAGAGCATCCTGGACGCGATGCTCATCTATAACGTCGGCACCATGCAGACCCCGGAAGCGGAGCGCCTCGCCACCATCGAGTGGTCCCGCGACGGCCTCCAGGCCGTGCTTTATCTCGACGGCACTGCGCAGGCCCTCTTCGACTTCGCCGCCCGCGCCGGCTACTGCCGCATGGACTTCCCCAACTTCCTCGCACAGCAGGGCGACGCCTGGCAGAAAGCCACCCACGCCTGGAATGAAGAAGCCTTCCGCCGCTTCGAAGCCGCGCTCTACGCCTAGTGTGAAGGCGGTACAGCCGCTGGCGGAGCAGCAGCCGGAGCCGTCTCAGGCTTTGTCTCAGGCGCGGCCTTGGGCCCGGTAGGCGCAGCCGTCAGCGCCTTCACGATATCCGCCCGCACCGCCTCATACTTCGGCTCACCGTCGTTATAAAACTTGATCAGCCCCTGCGAGCAAGGCCCCGGATACGTATCCAGCGAGTACGACCGTTCGCCCTTCTCCGCCGCCTCCGGATGCGCCAGCTTGAACGCCGTCTGGTCCACATCGTCGGATTCCAGGTCGATGTAAGGCCGGAACTCCGGGTTCTTGCACCGCTCGTCGTCGGCCCCGTCATTGCTGTTCACGCCCGCCTTGATGCTCGTCTTGGCCGGCATCTCCTTGGGCAGCAGGAACCGATAGAGCGTATGGTACTGGTCCGATTGCAGCGGAAAGATTACCGTCTGCACATGCGTCTCACCCGCCGCAAACCCATCGATCAAAAACCCCGTGGAGCTATCCAGCCCGTGGTCCAACCCCGCCCGCTTCGCCTGCCTCAGCTCCGCAACCTCATGGTCGAACGCATCCCAATGCCCTAGCCTCGCCTGAATCTGCATATGCGCCAGCCGCAGCGGCCAAGGCTGGTTGGGATGCAGCGCCAGCGCACGATCGAACAACCCCAGCGCCTCCCCGTTGTGCCCGGAGTAAAACGCCGCCTCAGCCGAGTAACGCAGCACCCGCAGATCCTTCGGATACTCCTTGCGAGCCGGCCAAAGCGCCACATATGCGCCGCCCGGGTCGCCCTTCTTCAGCAGCTCGAGCCCCGGCTTCATCAGCTCATCGCGCTCTGCAACGTCTGCCGGCGGCAACGTCTCGGCGTCAGGGGCGGAGGCCTCCGCGGGCTTCTCCTCAGGCGCGGCATGCGGCGCAGTCTGGGCCAGTGCAGGCGCAGCCAGCAGCAGCAGGGAAGCGAGATACAAAAAACGCGGTGCAGCCATACAAAAGACCTCTCCTGTTATTGCACGCGGCTGTGACGATACCCGGCCGCCGTCAGTGCGCCCAGCAGCTCGGCCACCTGTTCCCGGCCGCGCGTCTCCATCGTAATGTCGATCACCGTATCGCCCAGGTTCACGCCGTAATAAGCGCGGTTATACAGCGTATTCACAATATTCGCGCGATGATGCGCAATCAGCCGCGTCAGCTCCATCAGCGCACCGGGCTTATCCAGCAGATGAATCCGCAGCAGGATCAAACGCCCATCCTGCACCAGGCCTCGCTCAATAATGCGCGAGAGCAGCGTCACGTCGATATTCCCGCCGCACACCAGCACACCGGTATGTACGCCGCTTCTCAAACTAAGCGACGTCTTGCCCTGCAACAGCGCCGCCAGCGCCGCCGCACCAGCGCCTTCGGCCAGCGTCTTCTCCCGTTCCAGCAGGATCAGGATCGCCGAAGCAATCTCATCCTCATCCACCGTCACAATCTCATCCACGTACCGCTCTACCACCGGATACGTGACGCTCCCCGCCCGCCGCACCGCGATACCATCCGCGATGGTCGTCCCCGCCTCCACCGTCACCGGCCCATGCTCCTCCATCGCCCGCAGCATGGACGGCAGCCGCGACGTCTGCACCCCAATCACCCTGATCTTCGGGTTCAACTCCTTCGCCGCACACGCCATCCCGCCGATCAACCCGCCCCCGCCAATCGGCACGATCAATGCCCCAAGCTGCGGCACCTGTTCCAGCATTTCGAGCGCAATCGTCCCCTGCCCGGCCATCACCGCCGCATCGTCAAACGGATGCAGAAAGACCATGCCCTCGCTCTCGCACAGCCGCGTCGCCTCCGCGCACGCCTCGTCGTAGTTGGCGCCATGCAGAATCACCTCCGCGCCAAACTCCCGCGTCGCCGTCACCTTCACCAGCGGCGTCGCCAGCGGCATTACAATTACGCTGCGCACGCCGCGCTTGGTCGCATGGTAAGCCACGCCCTGCGCGTGGTTCCCCGCGCTCGCCGCGACCACCCCACGCTGCGCCTCATCCGGCGTCAGCAGCGAGAGCCGGTTCAACGCCCCACGCTCCTTGAAGCTGCCCGTCATCTGCAGGTTTTCAAGCTTCAAATACACCTGCTGCCCCGTCAGTTTGGACAGCGTCTCGGATCGCGTACACGGCGTCTGGTACACCTGCCCGCGCACCCGCTCGCGAGCGGCCAGCACATCCGCCAGCCCGATCGCCAGCTCTTGCGCGGTGGAAGATTCCTTCATCCTTCCAGAGTAAATGCTTACCGGATCAGGTTCTGCCAAAGCGCCTCAACCTGCACTGCAAGCTGCTCCAGCGTGCCATCGTTGACGATCACGAAATCGCACTGCCGCGCCTTCGCCTCATCCGGAATCATCTGGTCCAGCCTGCGTTTACCCTCCGTCCGCAGCGCCTTCTCGTCGCCTCCGCCGGACCGCTTGACGAACCGCTCAATCTTCATCCAGTCCGGTGCCGTCACCAGCACCATCCGGTCAAAGCGGTCGCGCCAGCCTTCGCTGTGCTTGGTCTCAAACACCAGCGCGGATTCCACCACCACAATCGCCTCCGGATCCCGCTCAAAGAACTCCGCCGTCAACTCCGCCTGCCGCGAAATGGTCGCCGGATGCACAATCGCGTTCAGCTCCTCGACGTGACCCTCCGCAAACGCAATCTTCGCCAGCACAGGCCGGTCCAGCGACCCATCCTCCTGCACCACCCTTGGCCCAAAGTGCTCCACAATCCGGTCGTACACCGCCGTCCCCGGCTCCATCAACCTGCGCCCAATCTCATCCGCGAAGAGCACCTTCGCGCCCCTCTCGGACAGCATCCCGGCCACTGTCGACTTCCCACTCCCCAGCCCACCCGTCAGCCCCACGCGCAGCCCGCGCCTGTTCCGCGACGGCATGCCTAAGCTCCCCGCCGCAGCTTCGCGGCCTTCACGGTGTTCGCCATCAGCATCGCAATCGTCAATGCCCCCACACCCCCAGGGACCGGCGTATACGCCGAGGAAGCCTTAAACGCCGCCGGATGAATATCCCCCACGACAACCGACCCGCGCTTGGCAAACGTCGCCGCCCGCCCGGCATCGCCGCCAAAGAATCCCGTCACCTCGCCTGCATCCGTAATCCGGTTGATCCCCACATCCACCAGCACCGCCCCGGGCTTCACCATCTCCGGCGTCACAAACCCCGCCCGCCCAATCGCCGCCACCAGGATGTCCGCCCCCCGCGTCACCTCGGCCAGGTTCTCCGTCTTGCTGTGGCACACCGTCACCGTGGCCGAGGCATTCAGCAGCAGCATGGCCATCGGCTTACCCACAATATCGCTGCGCCCGACCACCACCGCGTTCTTGCCGCTCACCGGCAGTCCGCGCCGCCGCAGCATCTCCATCACGCCCGCGGGCGTGCAAGGCTGCAACCCGGGCTGACCGCTCACCAGCCGCCCCACGTTCACCGGGTGGAATCCATCCACATCCTTCTCCGGCGAAACCGCCTCCAGCAGCCGCTTCGTATCCACATGCTTCGGCAGCGGAAGCTGAATCAGAATCCCGTCAATCTCATCCCGCCCATTCAGCCCCTCCACCATCGCCAGCAGTTCCTCGGTCGTCACGCTCTCCGGCGGCGTCAGCATCTCGCTGAAGATCCCCAGCTCCCCGCACGTCTTCACCTTGCTGCGCACATAAATCTCGCTCGCCGCAACCGAGCCCACCAGGATCACCGCCAGCCCCGGCCGCAGCCCCTGCCCGGCCAGCGCCGCGACCTCCACCCCAACCTCCGCCTTGATCTCCGCGGCAATCGCCACGCCGTCCAACACCACTGGATCTGCCATAACCTCATCTTAGATGACCGCTGCCCGCCCTGACCGTTCCCGCCCCGGAAGTTAGACTGGAGGTCATGCCCATCACCCAGGCCCATCTTGACCTCGTCGTCTGCCCCGTCTGCCACGCGCCTTTGAAGCTGGTCCAGACGCCGCCCGCCGAAGCGATCGATTGCACTGGCTGCGGACGCCGCTTTCCCATTGTGGACGGCCTCCCCGTCCTGCTCGCCGCCCGCGCCACGCAAGCGAAACCGCTAACGTAAAGGACTTTTGCAATCTTTTTTACAATCAAATCAGACGTTCGTGCATCCGACCCCTCATGATTGAGTTTCAGAAATTTCCTGAAGACGAACTGAATACCCTCCGCGAGGAGCTCCGGCAGTCCGGATTGGACTCGTTTCAGTCCGGAGAACTCCTCCGCGCCTTCCTCGCCGCACGCGGCTATGGCGCCTCCCAGGACGACGCCCGCCGCGCCGCCGTGCGCATTGAGCCCCTCGGCTGCAGCCTCCCCATGCTGCAGGCGGAGCTGGAACAGCTCGCCCGCTTCATGTAAAGCCAGCACCTTTCGGCTCTGTCGCCCAGCAGACACAGCCAGAAAACAGGCCCCCGGACTCGCCTCAAACCCCCCAAGTATTTACCTTCAAGTCATGCTGTCTTTATCCGGGAACCGTCTGTCCTGTCTCGCGTCGCGAATCGCCGTCTCGATCCTCCTGCTTGCCCCGTCGGCTACGCTCGTCGCCCAGTCTGCTCCTGGCACCCCTCCCAGCCAGCCCGGTAGCGGCCAGGCTCAGACCTCGGGCCAGCCCGGCTCCAACGCAGGCGCACTCCCCGGAGCCAAAAACGCCTCCGGAGCCAAGGATCATCCCGGCCAGCAGGGCGGCGACACCAAATCCGCTTCCGGCACCCAAGCCAAGCAGTCCGCCTCCGGCAAGGTCTCCTCCCTCTCCTCGCTCGACCCCGCCCCCGCCCCGCCCAAGACTTTCACCCGCCCCCGCATCGGCCTTGCCATGGGCGGCGGCGGCGCCCTCGCCCTCTCGGAGATCGGCGTCCTGCAGTGGTTTGAAGAGCATCACATCCCCGTCGATGTCATCGCCGGCACCTCCATGGGCTGCATGGTCTCCGCCCTGTACTCCACCGGCCGCACCCCGGACCAGCTCAAGCAGGTCATGAACGATAAGGTCTTCGCCAGCGTCTTCTCCTTCTCCCAGACCTACACCTCCAAATCCTTCCGCCGCCGCGAGGACACCCGCGAGATCCCCAACAGCATCACCGTCGGCCTCCGCCATGGCGTCAGCTTCCGCAACGCCGTCCTCACCGACCAGGGCCTCAACGCCTTCCTCGACCGCCAGTTCCTCCGCTACGACGACCAGACCGACTTCAACACCCTCCCCATCCCTCTCCGCTGCGTCTCCACCGACCTCAACGAAGCCCGCCCCGTCACCTTCGCCCGCGGCTCCCTCCCGGACGCCGTCCGCGCCTCCGTCTCCTTACCCGGCGTCTACCAGCCCTTTGAGATGAACGGCCACGAGTACGTCGACGGCGGCGTCCTCGACAACCTCCCCACCTCCTCCATCCAGGACATGCACGCCGATGTCGTCCTCGCCGTCTCCCTTCCTCTCTCCCCGGTCGATAAGGGCGACCTCAACTCCATCCTCGGCGTCCTTCAGCGCTCCTTCTCCGTCGCCATTGAGGGCGCGGAGCGCGAGCAGCGCAAGGCCGCCAAGGTCGTCATCATGCCGGACCTCAAAGGCTTCACCGCAAACGACTACCTCAAGACCATCGACCTCGCCAAGCGCGGATACGCCGCAGCCGAGGCCAACCGCGACGCCCTCCTCGCCTACTCCGTCCCGGACGCCGACTGGCAGGAGTACCTCTCCCACCGCACCGGCCTCCGCCGCGGCCCCGCCGGTCCCGTCCTCAGCGTCCGGATCGACGCCCCCTCCCAGACCGCCACCCTCGCCATCCAGCGCCTCTTCGCCCCCCTCGTCAACCAGCCCGTCGATACCCGCAAGATCGAAGCCCTCCTCGACCAGGTCCGCGCCGATGGCCGCTACGACGCCGACTACACCGTCGGCTACGAGTCCCAGCAGCAGTTCGCCGCCCAATCCTCCGGCCACGCACCCTTGCCCAAAGGCACCGTCCCCGTCGCCGTAGCCACCTCGCCGGACCAGCTTCCCCCCGGCAGCATCACCCCGGACTCAACCGACACCTCCAACTCCGCCACCCCGCCCCCCGGAGCCCCCACCCCCAAGGCCGGCACCGCCCCCACCAGCCGCCAGCCCGGCACCTCCAGCTCCGCCGGGGAAGAGGCCGTCCTCGCCGATTCCCCCGGAGCCCCCGGCCTCGCCGCCACCTCCCCCATCACCTCAGAGTCTCTCTCTGACATTCCAGACCGCCCCGTCATCCTCGTCACCGTGGCCGACCGAAAGACCGGCCCCCCCTTCCTCCTTCTCGGCGCCAACGTCGAAGCGCAGACCACCGCCGTCACCCGCGCCACCCTGGAAGGCATCCTCCTGGACCAGGACCTCGGCGGCTACGGCGCGGAGCTCCGCACCAACTTCAAAGTCGGCTACCTCACGGAGCTCGGCACGGAGTACTTCCGCCCCTTCAACTCCGCCAGCCACACCAACTACGAGCTCTTCGCCGCCCCCCACGCCTCCGTCCTCCGCCAGCCCTTCTCCATCTACCAGGACCAGGTCCGCCTCGCCGACCGCCAGCTCCAGCACCTCACCGTCGGCGCGGATCTCGGCGTCACCAACCAGCGCACCCAGGAGCTCCGCGCCGGGCTCGACTTCACCCAGCTCCAGTGGAACCTCCTCGTCGGCCAGGATAACCAGCCCTCATACAGCGGCCAGTCCCAGCGCGCCCACATCCAGTACAAGTACGACGACCAGGACCGCGCCCTCGTCCCCCAGTTCGGCGTCCGCGTCAACGCGGAGGCCGCATACCTGTACGACGCCGTCGGCTCATCGAACGCACCCCAGTTCCAGCTCTCCGGCTCCTACGCCCACCGCTTCCATCTCCCCGGCCATGACACCGTCGTCAACCCCAACACCGGCAAAACCGAAGCCAACCCTGGCAAACAGGTCCTCCTCTTCGCCTTTGACTCCGGCACCATGCTCAACCGCAACGTCGCCCAGCCCTTCCGTTACACCTTGGGCGGCCCCCTGCGCCTCTCCGCCTCCGCCATTGACGAGTACCGCGGCACGGACTACTTCCTCCTCGAACCCGCTCTCCTCCGCCGCATCGCCCAGCTCCCCGCCCCCCTCGGCCAAAGCATCTATGTCGGCGCCGCCTACTCCGTCGGCCAGATGCACGCTCCCAACCAGCAGACCATCACCCGCCAGGACGTCCTCTTCGGCATCCTCGCTGAAACCCCTCTCGGCGTCATCACCATCGCCCCCGCCATCGGCACAGACGGCCACCGCAAATTCGTCTTCACCCTCGGCAAACTCTTCTAAGTCCGCCCCGGCAGCGCCACCCGCCACCAGCGCACAATCCCCCCCGTGCAGCGCCCAAACTCGTACGCTTACAAAATCATTCCCGCTACGTGTGCTGTTACACAGAAGCGACCCGTTGCACGGAGGACACTTGACTCGTACCCACGGAGTTCCCTACATGCCCTTCCATCACCCATACATCGTCTGCTTCGGTCGAGATCAGATGCTCCTCAACACCCGCTGTCACCTCCTGGAGCAGGCCGGCTACGTGGCCCTCTCAACCTCCAGCGAGCTCACCGTCGCGAAGTGCCTGCTCAATGGCTCCGTGACCGTCCTGATCCTCTGTCACACACTGTCGAGCTGGGATGTGGAAGTCATCTGCAGGTTTCACCGTGAAATGCACTCCAACGCATCCATCCTGTCTCTCTCCCTGGGAGAGTGGAAACCCTCTCTGGACCACGGCCAGTCGTACGACGCACAAAAAGGTCCCGCCGCGTTCCTGGCGGCGGTAACCCAGTTCAGCAGTATGGAGCATCACCATATGGCCGCCTGATCTCTTCAGGCAGCCATCTGCTGCACGTCCAGCACGTTCTTGGTGCGCAGGAGCATCACCTTGTCCGCTTGCGGACCCTTCTCCCCTTGGATGATGTCGTACTCTACCGCATCGCCTTCCTTCAGCGTCTTATAGCCTTCAACCTCAATCGCGCTGTAGTGGCAGAAGACATCCTGCCCCCCGTTGCGCCCCAGGAATCCATATCCCTTCGCGTTGTTGAACCATCTCACTTCACCGCTGTATTGAGCCATTGCCGTACCCTTCCTTGCAACCTGAGTGAACTCCCGATCGTGCTGCCTCCAGACTTATGCCCCGCTCCCGAACGTTATGTGTGATACCAGACATAGGCAATGTAGTATTCATGACATAACAATTGGACAAGGTTTTGCTTGCCGACATGTGAATCGTGAGAATCAACAATCCCTTGTCCGGGGGAACTCCTGTCGTGGACACCATATCGTTCAAAAACCTGATTCTGCAGCGCTTGGAGCCGGAAGTCCTCACGCGCCTGAAGCTCCGGCGCGTTGAGCTCCCGCTTGACCGTGAGATCGAATTTCCCGGAAACCGCATCGCAAACCTCTTCTTCCTGGAAGAGGGCATCGCCTCCATGACCGCCACCTTCCAGGATGGGTTTCAGGTTGAAATCGCCCTCGCGGGGCGCGAAGCCGTCCTCGGAACATCCTCGATGTTCGGTACGAAGCGTAGCCTCAACCGCGTCTACATGCAGATCGGCGGCTATGGGTATGTCTCAGATATGGAGACCTCAACCCGGGAGTTCAAGCGCTGCGGCCAGTTCCACGACCTCACCCTCCGCTACATCCAGGCCCAGTTCATCCAGTCCTGCCAGACGGCAGGCTGCAACGCCCGGCACAACATTGAGCAGCGCATGGCCCGCTGGCTTCTCCTGTGTGCGGACCGTGTCGGCGACCGCGTTCTCCCCTTGTCGCATGAATACATGGCGGATATGCTCGGAGTCACCCGCTCCAGCGTCACCCTCGTAGCCGGCCAGCTCCAGGACAAAAACCTCATCCAGTACACTCGCGGCAAAATCAAGCTGCTTGACCTGGAGGGGCTCCAGACTCTCTCCTGCGAGTGTTACGCCGTCGTCCGCGATCACCTCACCAGCCTGGCCGACAACGATCAGACCTTCGGCTCGTAGACCAGCCCGGCAAAGCCCCCTTCGGACACACCTACCCCGGGAAACGCGCGCCAGCAACAGGAAGGGGTGAGTCACCCAACCTCGATGACTCACCCCTGGTCTCCTGCCGTACGTGACCTGTTACTTGATGTTGCCGTTCACGCCGCTCGGGAAGAACGTTCCCTTGTACGCGCCCGCCGTGCCGCCGGTGACAACCGCCAGCACCTGGTTCGTCGTGCGCGTGTAGGCCAGTCCGTTTGCCAGGTTCACATCGGCAACAGAATAGCTTCCGCCGGTCACGCCAGACCCATTCAGCGGCGTCGCAAACGGCGCAATGCCGATATCGTCCGCAGGAGAAGACAGATCCAGTTGCGCACGCAACGCAGAAATCTTCTGCGTCAACGTCAGGTAGCCCTGCGCGTCCGTCGGATCCACCTGGAAGATCGTCGTACGGATCAACCCGGCATGATAGGCCTCAACCGCCAGAATACCGGCAGCCGTGACCAGCGTCGAGTTGGTGCTGATCGCCGCCGCCGCCCCCGCATACGCCGTCACACCGACATCCTCAAAGATGTAAGCGCCCAGCAGGAAGAACGCATCGTTCTTGAACGGATCGTAGTTCGGAACCCCAATCGCCGCACCCAGCTTCAGGAAGCTGTTATACAGATCGATCGGAGGCTGTGGCACCGCGGCGCCTGCAAGCGCGCTGCGCAGCAGCGTCACATGCTTCGTCTCCTCCGCAGCCGTCTCAATCGCGTACGCCTGAACCTGCGGCAGCGCAAACGGAACCTTGCAAGCCGTGGGGCCGCCAGGCTTGGTCGTGACTGCACCGCCGCCCGTCGCCGCCGTGCCCGCGCCAATGCCGATGCCCAGTTGGTCGATCGTCTGACCTGACACCGCAAGGTTATAGAAGTTCGCTTCCAGGTACTCCAGGTTCAAAGCGAAGTTGAGCACATCCGCGTCACTCGGTGCCGCGGACTGCGCGGACGCACTCGTGACACCGGCAAACGCCAGCCCCGCAATCGCCGCACCGCCAAGCGCAAGCATCTTGCGCCGGTTGCTAACAATAATTTCGTCCAGTTCCTGTGTCTCTTGATTTGCCATGGCTGATTGTCCTTAGCTGTACGTCTGCTTGATGTTGCCGTTGACTCCGGAGGGGAAGAATCCGCCACTCGCTACGCCATATGCCGTCTGCACCCCGTTCGTCGTCGCCGTGGGTGAACCGTATACGATGTGCAGCACCTGATCGAATGTCCGCGCGTACGCCACGGCATTCGCATCCGCCGCCACAATCGAGGAAGCGGTGACCGTTGTGACGGAAGGCACCGTCATGGTCGCGACACTGACGCTCACTCCGCTTGAAAGCAGGGTCTCGCCACCAGCCGCCACGGACGTACCGCCGGAAACAGACGCCCGGAAGGTCGCAACCGCGTTAGCAAGGTTCACATACGTCGGATCGCCCTGCGGAGAAGCCGAGGTCGGCAGGGAGGTCCCCACAATCAACGTCCGCAGAATCGCCGCGTGGTATGCCTCAACCGCCAGGATCTGCGCCGAGGGCGTCAGGTACGGGCTCTTCGCCGCCAGCTTGCCGGCCGCGCCGTGATACGCCGTCACGCCCACATCCTCAAACGTGAAACCGCCGATCAGGAAGTTGTTGAAGCTCGCAAACGGATTGAACGTCGTCAGCGGCGTCGCCAAACCAATCGTCGCCGTCTTCGCAATCGCGTTGAAGCTGTTCGTTAGGTCAATCGCCGGCCGCGGAATCGGAGTCGCACCCGCCGCGGTCAGCGCCGCCCGCAGGAACTTCACATGGTTGTACTCGTCCTGCGCCAGCAGGTTCACGTACTGCTGCTGCTGCGCGGTCAGACCCGTAATCTTGGCTCCACCCGTCACCGCACCCGCACCCGTCCCTGCATCGACCGCAGGAATTCCGGACCCGGTCGCCGCCCGAAGGTAGAACTCAGCCTCCAGGTACTCCAGGTTCAGGGCGAAGTTCAGAATATCCACATCCGTAAACGTCGGCGCGGTCGGAGGCGTAGGCGTCACCGGCGTCGTTGTCGCAGGCGTGCTGTCGTTGCAACCGATCGTCAACGCAGCGGCAGCAGTCGCTGTCCCCGCGAGAAAGTGTCGGCGGGATAGTGCCCGTTTCGAAATCTCTTCTAATTTGCTCACAATTAGTTCTCCTGGGTGGGTCCAAGTACAGGTAAAAACATCACGGCCATCGGTACATCTCTCGGTTGGATGTAAAAAGTTGCCCCGGTGCCATCAGCGGCACAAAGTAATCATCATCCCATCGATAACCCAGAGTGGCACATCAACAAGATGTTCAGACATGGACCCATCCAGCCTACGGCTTCTCCGGCCACAAATGCCTCGGATACCGCCGCATCAGCTCCTTCCTTACCTGCGGATACAGCCTCTCCCAGAACCCAGCCAGGTCCGTCGTCATCTGCACCGCCCGGTGGTTCGGAGCCAGCAGATGCACCACCACCGGCGTCCGTTCCGGCCCCACCCGCGGCGTCTCCACCATCCCAAAGAAATCCTGCAGCCGCGAGGCAATCCACGGCGGCTTCCCCACCTCGTAGTGCACCTTCGTCGTCCGCCCTCCGCTCAGCCTCACCGTCGCCGGAGCTGACTCTCGCAGCCGCCCCATCCCCTCCCCTCGCTCGAGCGCCCCAACCAGATCCTTCGCCGCCACCCGCAACTCCGCAAAGCTCCGCAACCCCAGGCACATCGCCCGCAAAGCCCCCGCAACATCCAGCTCCGGCAGCCCCGCAAACGCCACCCGAGCCCTCAGATTCTCCAACTCCCCCTCCTCCACAAATCGCCCAATCCCCGCGTCCAGTGCCCTCTCCGCCAGCATGGCCGCCGCCTCCTGCGCCCCCGGCGCGGCATCCCGTGTCTCCTCGAGCACCAGCTCGTCATACACCAGCGCACTCACCGCCTCCACCCGCTCCGCCGTCCTGTTCCAGCTCAACGTCGTCCGTTCCCGCACCCGTTCCGGAAACAGATCCAGCAGCCACTCCGGCTCCACCCTCGCCGTCATCCGGATCAGCGGCAGCGGCTTCTCCGCCCGATCCTCAATCGCCACCGCCATCATGTACTCATACGCTGGCGCCTCTCCCATCAACTCCGCGCTCGGCCCATTCGCCAGCAAAACCTGCTTTCCCGCCCGCCGCCTCGCCACCCGGTCCGGAAACCCGCTCAGCACCGCCAGCAGCACCGCATCATCCTCATGCACCGCCTGTTTCACAGGCCGGACGATCCGCCGCAACTGCCCCACAAGCTGCACCGTCCGCGCATCCTGCGTCCCCTCCATCGCCGCCAGCAAATCCGTCTCTTCCCTCCGCGCCCCGGAACTCAACAGCCCCGCCACCAGGCACCCAGCGTCCCCTACTCCCCGCTCCACCGCCGCAAGCAGCACCCTCGCCAGCCTCGGCGGCAGCGGCAGCCGCGACATCCTCTCCGCAAGTTCCCCCTTCGCCCCCAGCCGGTCCAGCAACCCCTCCGCCGCCTCCACCGCCGCCCCCGGAGGCGCACCCAGCCACTCCAACTCAGACACATGGGCGATCCCCATCGCCCGAAGCCCCAGGCAAAGCTGCGCCAGGTCCGCCCTCGCAATCTCCGGCGCATCATGCTCCGGCCGTAACAGCAGATCGCCCTCAGGATACAGCCGCAGCACCTGCCCCGGAGCCGTCCGCCCCGCCCGCCCCGCCCTCTGCTTCGCACTCGCCTGGCTCACCCGCCCCACCGTCAGCGTCGGCAGCCCGGTCCACGGCGAATACGTCGCCACCCGAGCCAGCCCGCTGTCGATCACCGCCGTCACCCCCTCAATCGTCACCGAGCTCTCCGCCACATTCGTCGCCAGAATCAGCTTCGGCCTCTCTGAAGGCCCCACGGCCTTATCCTGCTCCGCCGGCGTCAGGTCGCCATGCAACGGCAGCACCACCCAGCCCTCTCGCCGAGCCACCCCCTCACACTCCCGCATCGCCCGCCGAATCTCCGCCGCCCCCGGCAGAAACACCAGCGTATGCCCCGCATGCCCTTCCTTGGCCAGCATCTCCGCCGCCACCCTCACCTGCACCTCCAGCGCTGCCGGCGAGTACCCCAGGTGCCGCACCGTCAGCGGAAACGCCCGCCCTTCGCTCCTCAGTACCGGACACCCATCCAGAAACGCCGCCACCGGCCCCGCATCCAGCGTCGCCGACATTACCACTACCTTCAGCCCCGGCCTCTTCTCCTGCAGCCGCTTCAGCAGTGCCAGCGCCAGGTCGCTTTCGAGATGCCGCTCATGAAACTCGTCCAGCACCACCGCATCGACGCCCCGCAGCTCCGGGTCTCCCAGTAGCCGCCGCGTCAAAATCCCTTCCGTCACAAACTTCAGCCGCGTCTTCGGCCCACTCACATCCTCAAACCGAACCTGGTACCCAACCGTCCCCCCAACCTCCTCCCCCAGCTCCCACGCCACCCTCCGCGCCGCCAGCCGAGCCGCAATCCGCCTCGGCTCCAGCACCACAATCTCCCCCGCCATCGCCCCCAGCAGCGCCGCCGGAACCCGCGTCGTCTTACCCGCCCCAGGCTGCGCCTCAATCACCAGGCAGCCATGCCGCCCCAGTGAAGCAAGGATCTCCGGCACCAGCGCGTCAACCGGCAGCACGGGCAAATTAACACGCAAAGGACTCACCACCCGAGCATATCCCGCCCCTCAATTCGTCCGACCCCGGGGTAACTTTCCGCCGCTCAAAGGTACAGGGTCGCCACCCACATCCAGACCTAAGTCCAAACCTAAAGTCCCTAGATCGAAGACTTTGCACACAAGTGGGGGAGGGAGGCGGTTCCATGGAGTACCCTTCCTCAATATGCCCGCCGCATCCTTCCTAACCCGTTGCCTCGCCGTCCTCGCCCTCGCCGCCTCCGCTTGCGCTCAAACCGCGCAGCCGCTCCAATTCGGCACCGCCTGGTACCCCGAGCAATGGCCCGAATCCCGCTGGGACGCCGACCTCACCCTCATGGAGCAGGCCCACATGAACGTCGTCCGCGTCGCCGAGTTCGCCTGGTCCTCTATAGAGCCGAGCGAAGGTCACTTTGAGCTCGAGTGGTTAGATCATGCCATCGCCTTGGCCGCCAAGCACCACATCCAGGTCGTCCTCGGCACCCCCTCTGCCGCCCCCCCAGCCTGGCTCACCACCAAATACCCGGAGACCCTCCGCATCGAAGAAAACGGCCAGCGGGACGAGCACGGCAACCGCGAGCAGTTCTCCCCCAACAGCCTCAAGTACCGCCAGCTGGCCGACCGCATCGCCCACGAAATGGCCGTCCACTACGGCCACAACCCCAACGTCCTCGGCTGGCAGATCGATAACGAAATCGGTAACCCCAGCTTCGACGTCTTCGCCAAAGAGCAGTGGCACCGCTGGCTCCAGCACAAATACACCAACATCGCCGCCCTCAACGCCACTTGGACCACCTCCTACTGGTCCCAGACCTACGACTCCTTCGACCAGATCCCCTTCCACTCCCACGACGAAAACCCCGCCCTCCTCCTCAACTACAAGCTTTTCGTCTCAGACACCTGGGCCTCCTACGTCAAGGAGCAGGTGGACGCCATCCATGCCGCCGCCGACCCCCACCAGTTCATCACCACCAACACCATGCACTGGTTCGGCGAGTTCGACCACTACCAGATGCACCGCCAGCTTGACCTCGCCGCCTGGGACGATTACTTCCCGGACGGCGTCCTGGACCCCATCGGCAACGCCGCCTCCCATGACGTCGTCCGCGGCTACAAGCAGCGCAACTTCTGGGTCATGGAGACGCAGCCCGGCTCCGTCAACTGGGGCCCGGTCAACGCCAGCTACCCGCCCGGCGTCACCCGCGAAGCCGCCTGGCAGTCCATCGGCCACGGCTCGGACGCCGTCCTTTACTGGCAGTGGCGCTCCGCCCTCAACGGCCAGGAGGAGTACCACGGCACCCTCGTCGGAGCCGATGGCAACCCCGTCCCCATCTACACCGAAATCCAGCAGACCGGCGACGAGTTCGCCAAAGCCAGCGCCGCCCTCGCCAATACCAGCCCCCACGCCCAGGTCGCCATCCTCAACGACTACCCCTCCCGCTGGGCCCTCGGCTTCCAGAAGCACACCCAGAAATTCGATCCCGTCGCCCAGATCACCGATCTCTACCACGCCCTCTGGTCCACCTCCGCCTTCGCCGGCCAGGCCATCGACATCCTCTCCCCGGATGCCGACCTCACCCCCTACAAGCTCGTCTTTGCCCCTGCCCTCAACGTCCTCCCGGAGGCCACCGCCAAGCACCTCCTCGCCTATGTCCAGCGGGGCGGCCACCTCGTCCTCGGCACCCGCTCCGGCATGAAGAACGCCGATAACGGCCTCCACACCACCCTCCAGCCCGGCCCCCTCCTCGCCGAAGCCCTCGGCGGACACGTCGCCCAGTACTACGCCCTCCTCAAACCCATCCCCGTCACCGGCGGCATCGCAACCGTCTGGGCCGAGCGCCTCACCGCCACTGCCCCCGACACCAAAGTCCTCATGACCTACGGCCCCTCCGCCACCTGGCTCGCCAACCAGCCCGCCGCCCTCTCCCGCACCATCGGCAAGGGCACCCTCACCTACCTCGGCGCCACCCTTGACGCCCCAACGCTCGCCTCCTTCGCCGCTTCGCAGCTCGCCGAAGTCGGCCTCCAGCCCCTCCTCCCCAACCTCCCCCATGACATCGAGCTCATGCAGCGCACCGGCCCCTCCTCCCGCGTCTGGATCCTCATCAATCACGGTGACGAGCCCCACCACATCGCCCTCCCTCACACCGCCACCGACCTCTTCACCTCCCACCCTGTCACCACCCTCGATCTCGCCCCCCACGCCGTAGCCGTCCTCGCCCTGCCTCAATAAAGACAATCCCGAGACATCTCCCGGACATAATCCCCCTGGCGTCTCTCTACTCTTGCCCTTGACCGGAGAGTCTTTCTCTCCGGCTCCCTCCGGCCCCACGCCAAGGGAAGAGAGCGAGCCACCATGCACCCCAGATCCCTCGTCCACACGCTTCTTCAGGCAGCGCTAGCCCTCGCCTGCGCGACCTCCGCCCTGTGCAGCCCCGCCGCCGCCCAGGCCTACAAGGTCACCAACATCCTTTCCGATGGATCCGTCCCCGCCACCACCACGGATGCCGGCTTCATCAATCCCTGGGCCGTCTCCTCCAGCCCCACATGGTGGATCAGCGCGCAGGGCACCGGCCAGAATTACGTGGTCCCCGCCACCGGCCTCGTCTCCTTCAAGGTCGTCGTCCCCGCCTCCTCCGGCCTCACCACCGCCACCGGCCTCCCCTCCGGCTCCGTCACCACCGGCGGCACCGTCGGCATGATCCTCCCCAACGGCACCAAGGCCTCCTTCCTCTTCTCCACCCTGGACGGCACCATCTCTGGCTGGAACAGCAAGCTCGGCACCGCCGGAGCCATCTCTCAAATTGCCATCAATAACACCGCCGCTGGCGCCGCCTACACCGGCCTGGCCATCCTCAACACCCCCGCCACCGGCACCGTGACCAGCAGTTACATCCTCGCCGCAAACTTCGGCAAGGCCACCGCCGTGGAGGTGTACGACAGCGCCTTCAAGCCCGCCACCCTCGCCGGCGGCGCCTTCACGGATCCCAACCTCCCCGCCGGCTACGCCCCCTACTCCGTCCACGTCTTCGGCTCACAGGTCTTCGTCAACTACGCCCTCCGCTCCTCCGCCGGCCGCACCGTCGACGCTCCCGGCAACGGCCTCGTCGATATCTTCGATATCACCGGAAAGTTCGTCAGCCGCGCCCTCACCGGCGGCAATCTCAACTCACCCTGGGGCATCGCCTTCGCCCCCGCCAGCTTCGGCCTCTTTAGCAATGACCTCCTCGTCGGCAACTTCGGCGACGGCAAGATCAACGTCTACGACCCCAAGACCTTCGCCTACCTCGGCCAGCTCATGGACGGCTCCGGCAAGTCCCTCGCATACGCCAGCCTCTGGGAGCTCCTCCCCGGCGGCACCGCAGTCACCGGTACCACCGCCGTCAGTGGGGGCGATACCAGCACCGTCTACTTCTCCGCCGGCCTCACCAGCGAAGCCCACGGCCTCTTCGCCGGCATCGCCAACGCCACCACCGCCGGCAGCACACCCGCCTTCGGCTTCACCGCCTCCGCCGGAGCAGCCACCGTCACCGCCGGCAGCTCCACCTCCGCCACCCTCAGCCTCGCGCCGGTCAATGGCTTCAGCGGATCGGTCACCCTCGCCTGCACCGGCCTTCCCGTCGGCGCCACCTGCGCCTTCGCCCCCACCCAGCTCACCGTCTCCGCAAACGCCGTCACCACCGGCATGGTCACCATCCAGACCGCCTCCGCCAAGGCCTTCAACCAGCCCACCCGCCTGCCCGGACGATTCACCGCCGGCATCACCTCTGCCCTGCTCTTACCCTTCGCCTCGCTGCTGCTCTTCCGCCGCCGCAGAGTTGGCCGCACCACGACGCTCCGCCTCCTGACCGCCATCCTCTCCGTCGCCCTTGTATCCGGCGTCCTGGCGGGCTGCTCGGATAGCGCCGCCGCCCCACCCGTCGTCACCCCCGCGGGCCAGTCGACCGTCACCGTCACCGCCACAGCCGGCACTGTAACCCAGCAAACCGCCATCGCCCTCACGGTTCAATAGCCCGCGACGGGCGGTATCGGGCAAATCCCGGGGTGTCTCATTCATCGCAGCTCCACCGCGATGAGTGGGACGTATCCCATCACCCCGCCCGCCCTTGCCCCTGAAACCACCTAATACCGCTTCACCACCGCCACCGGAGCCGGCCCCACCCGCTGCCCCAGCAGCCAGTCCACCCCTCCACTCACATCGTCCTCGTGCGCCTCACCCTCAATCCGCTCGATCACCTCACCCTTCTCATCCAGCAGAAACGTCGCCGGAAGCACGTTCCCCAGGTGCAGCCGGTCGAGCGTATCCAGGTCCGCCCCAACCCACACCTCCATCGTCAGCTCATGGCTGTGCACGTACGGCTCAATCTTCGGCCGGCTCTTCGCTTCGTCAGCCGAAATAGCAACAAACCGAACCCCTCGTCCCCGATACTTCTCATTCAACGCGGAAAGCCGCGGCAGCTCCGCCAGGCACGGCGCGCACCACGTCGCCCAGAAGCTCACCACCGCAATGGAGCCACGCAGTTGCCCCAGGGTCTGCGGATGCCCCGCCAAATCCTGAAACTTCAGGTCTGGCACCGGCTTCGCATGCGCCGCCAGCGCAAACAGACTGGAGACCACGGCAATCTTCGTCCAGAAACGCATGGTTAGCTTCCTCTCTCTCTCTAAAAGCGCTTGGTATAGCTGGCCAGCCAGACATACTGCGCGAACGCCGCATCCCCGTGCGTCCCGTACACGCTGTCCGGGTAGCTGCCCGTACGGTCCCGGTGAATCGCCTTGGCAATCCCTGCCGTCAGAATGTTGCCGGCGACGCTGTACTGCAGCCCCGGACCAACCGAGACCGCATAGCCCGGCCGCCGGAACCCGTCATTGTCGCTTGAAAGCAGATTCGTGGCCGGTACACCCTCCCACCGCGGGCCCACCGTCACGGACAGCTCCGTGCTCTCGCCGCTCAGCTTGCGGATCGGAAACTGCACCCCCGCCTCCAGCAGATACTGATCCGCAACGGAGTTGAAGTTGTTCAGCGGCGTCGTCGTGCTGGTCGCGCGCTGCGTCCCATTCGTGCCGCCCTGCAGCCCAATGTAGTCGCCATCGGTATAGAACGTCAGGCCATGTCCCACGCGCCCATAGGCCATCCACTGCAGCACCCCGCCCCAGCCGCCGGTCCCGGGCTGGATCGAATAGTCCACCGGCGCCGTCACAATCGTCGCCGCACCCGTCCCGCTCACGTTCGTGTTCACCGTGTTCTTGTAGTTGCTGTTGCCGGAAGGGATATACAAACCCACCCCTAGCGACGCATTGAACCGGTGCGCATGCGTCGGGTTCAGAATCCAGGAGTTGACCCCGATAATCGTGTCGCCAAACCCGCTCGACTGGTACTCAATGGGAGAGCTTTCGCCCTTCCGCGACGCAAACAGCCACGGCGCGTCCACCTCGACGCTGACGCGAGGTGTCACCTGGTACGTCAGGTTGACCGTCACCAGGTTGATCCGGTTCTGCACCTGGGTCTTCGCCTGCGCACGGCTCTCCTGGTACACATCGCCCACGTAGTGCTGGAACGAGTACTGATGCCGCTCGCCAACCGTCAGTTGAAAGTGCCCCGGCTGGAGCACCCCTCCCTGGTTCGTGGGCAGGCCGGACTGCTCCGGAGAACGGGCCAGAATGCAGCCCTGGCCCAGGGCGCTCGCAGCCCCTGAAGCCAGAACAACGGAAACAGCAGTAACGCGCAACGTGCGAAGGGAGCTCATGGCAGGGTACGTCCTTTCAACGTTCGAAGGTAGCCGGTGCAGACCCGGGCGAAGCCACGCGGGAAGCGCAGCGGCGCGCCGAACAGGCGCTGGCGGAATCAGTTGTTGCGTAACCGGGATTACTCTAGGACCGGTTAGAGCCACGCGCCTCCATCGCTCGATTGATTTTTGCCTCCCACCTGTTCACTCGTATTCACTCCCTCTCGTTCCGGGTACGGTATCGTGGTCTCACACGGAAGGAATAAGACACTGATCCACTGCAAAGCCGTCACCAGGAGCTACGGTTCTCAGCCTGTCATCCAGGGCGTTGATCTGCTGATCGAGCCCGGGATCTGCGCCCTGCTCGGTGCCAACGGCGCAGGAAAATCCACCTTGCTGCGTTTGATAGCTGGCCTTGAGAAACCGGACACAGGTACAGTGCTGGTTGATGGCATGAGCTTCTCGGATCAGGCCGTCAACATCCGCAATAATCTGGGCGTTCTCCCGGAAGGTCTCGGCCTCTTTGAATCCTTGTCCATTGTCGAAAACCTCATGGCAGTCGGCCCCATCTACGGACTCACTCAGGCGGAAACGGAGTCCAGGGCGGCGGGTCTTCTCGCCCTTTTGGACCTCACGCGAGGCCGCAATACCTTGGCCCGAAACTGTTCCTACGGTATGCGAAAAAAGACCGCCTTCGCCATGTCCATCCTGCACAACCCCCGCATCCTTCTGCTGGATGAACCCTTCGAAGGCATCGACCCGGCCTCATCGAATGCCATTCAGACTCTGCTGCAGCACCTCGCCGGCCACGGCGCAACCATCCTGCTCACGTCGCACATTCTGTCCATCGTGCAAAGCATTGCAACCCGGGTGATCGTGCTCCACCGCGGCCACCTTGAACAAGATGGGCCGCCCCCCGCGTCAACAGCAGGGCTTGAGGGCCTCTACTTCAGCATCGTCGGATTGGCGCAGCCGGAGGTCCCTGCTTGGCTCAGGCCTTAGCCGTCCTCGCTCTCATTCGCAAGCTGATGTCGAAAGAGCTGAGCAGCGTCTCATCGCTGGGCCTGAATAACTTCATCTTCCTCATCCTGTTCCTCATGGCTGGGGGAACAGCGAAGCAGGCTTTCTGGAGTACGCTTCTCTTCCAGCTCCTCCTCCTTGTGCCTCTGCTCGTCACCTTCTCCGTGGAGACACAGCAACGCCTGCCCTCACCAAGGGTCGGTATCTGGCCGCTGACAAACAAGACCCTGCTGCTCCTCAGCATCATCAGCTTTACCCTCAACCCCCTCTTCCTTGTCTTGTTCGTGGTCTTCTTCGCTTGGATGGGCATCGCCATCGCGCTCAGCTTTCTTCTGCTGGGTCTCGTCATCCATGCAGCGGTCTATGGTATTCGCCATCTCATAGCGCATACCGGCAGCCTGCCGCGTCTTCGCGTTCCCAGGCCACCGTCGCGGTTCGGTGGAATCGCACAATGCACCTGGCGAGAGCTGACTGCAACCCTCGACTTCTGGACCGCCCTCCTCCTTGCCATCTGCGGAGCTCTCTACCGCACCCTTAAGCATCACCCGGAGCCGGAAGCATTCCCCATCCTGTCCCTCTTTGTCGGCATCGCCATCAGCACCGTCGCACAACGCATGGTCAGCCTGGATGAGGGGCGGACCTTGCTTCGCCTCCGCCTTCTTCCGCTCGAAGGCTGGAAGCTTCTCCTCACCCAGGACCTCAGCTTCCTGTTCTGCCTCGCCATCCTGGTCGCGCCCCTCAACCTCCGCACCGGCATCGCCTTCGGCCTGATCGCGCTTGCAGTCGGACGATACCCTTCCCTCGTGCAAAGGGTGGTCCAACGCAGAGGCCGATTCGTGGGAGGAGATCTCCGCTTCGGTTTGGCCCAGGTCTTCCTCGGCAGCATCGCCGGAGTTGAGGCAGGACGGCATGGAATCTGGGTCGTCGCTGTCACCGCCCTCCTGTACCTCGCCTCCCTGTTCTGGGGAATGATCCTCTGGAAACGGCTGGTAATTGCATAGTTCGCTCCCCCGGAATCCTCGCGGGCCCCTCAGAAAAAGTGCATTTTTCGAAACGCACGTTAGGGGCCAACTGTCCAGCACCCTTTACACCACACAATTAAAGTGTGCTTAAAGCTCTTAGACCCGCGCCAGTCGCGGGCCTCACCATACGTGGTCGCTGTCAGTTGCCCACGATAACCACACCGTTTACCACCACTTGGACACCATCCACCACAGGCACGGTCGTATGGTGAAACCCCTGTGTTTTGCCCCTCCCGATGCATAATCAACCCATGCCGTCTCTTTGGTCCCCCGTCTCCTGGTCCCAGCGCCTCTCGGAGCTCCTCGCCCCCACCGGCGACCTCAAGTCCGCCCCCCTGCGCCGCGACGTCCGCTCCCTCGGCATGCTCCTCGGCCAAGTCCTGCGAGAACAGGCACTTCCCGGCATCTATGACTCCGTTGAAGATCTGCGTCAGGCCGCCATCTTCCGCCGTGAGAGCGGCGATCCCCAGCAGAATCTCCCCAACGTTCACGCCGAAGCCGAAGACCCCCTCCGCGCCTACCAGCTCGCCCGCGCCTTCTCCTTCTACTTCGAACTCATCAACCTCGCTGAAACCAACCACCGCAAACGCCGCCGTCTCGCCCATCAATTAGATGAAGAGGCGCCCCCCCAGCGCGGCTCGTTGCGCGGCACCCTCCGCGCCCTCCGCACCTCCGGAATTTCCTCCGCAGAAACCCTGGCCCTCCTCAACCGGGTCCAGATAAGCCCCGTCTTTACTGCACATCCTACGGAGGTGGCCCGCCGCTCCGTCATGTTTAAGCGCCGCCGCATCTCGGACCTCCTCGAGCGTCTGGACCGCATTC
This sequence comes from uncultured Acidobacteriaceae bacterium, assembly GCA_964242025.1. Lineage (GTDB taxonomy): Bacteria > Acidobacteriota > Terriglobia > Terriglobales > Acidobacteriaceae > Edaphobacter. The sequence goes on along the minus strand of CAXSZW010000015.1, from coordinate 53,253 downwards.
CAGTCCCCAGCCCCACCCTCGACGCTCTTGAGCGTGACCTCGCCGCAGAGATCACCGCCCTTTGGCAAACCGACGACGTCCGCGCCCAGCGCCCCACCGTCCGCGACGAAATTCGTATGGCCCTGGACTATTACGAATCCTCGCTTTTTGACACGTTGCCTGTACTTTACGCCGAAGTTCGCGAAGCACTTCTGGCCGAAATCTCCGACCCCGCCCAAATCCCCGCCTTGGCTGAACTCCCGCTGCTGGTCAGCTTCGGTTCCTGGATCGGCGGCGACCGCGATGGAAACCCTTTCGTCACACCGGATACCACTGCGGAGGCCCTTGCCATGGCCCGCGAACTCCTCTTCTTTCATTACCTTCGCCGGCTGCAAAACATCTTTGACCAACTTGCCAGCTCCACCCAACAGGCCCCCATCTCCGCCGAGTTACAAGCCCTCGTAGACCGTTATAGATCGGAGCTACACCCGATCGGCATCACCACCGGCCAGTCCCGCCCCAGCTTCCCTTTCCTCGAGCGATTCCCTCACGAGTCGGTGCGCCTTCTGATCACTTGCATCATGCTCCGCCTCGGCGGCAACCCCCAGCCCACGGTCAAACTCACCCTTCCCCCATATACGCTTGCCGCAGATCTGCTTTCTGACTTGGCCACCCTCCGCACCTCGCTGGAAAACAACCGCGGACACCGCCTCGCCACAATGCTCATCGACCCTCTGCTATTGGAAGTTCGCACGTACGGCCTTCATCTCCACGCAATGGACATCCGCCAGCATGCTCGGGTACACGCTGCCGCGCTCGAAGAGCTCGCCCATCAGCAATCCACGCAGCAAGCTCTCAGCCTCGCCCCAGCTCTCACCGAGCAAAGCACAGAGGTTCTCGAAACCTTCCATACCCTCGCCAAGCTCAAGCGTGTCCATCCACCGGAGTCCCTGCCCCGCTACGTCATCTCTGGAGCCACCAGCGCGGAGGATGTTCTCAATGTCATCCGCCTCGCCCGCATCGGCGGTGTCACGGTAGAAGGCTCTAAGAGCGACCCCGGCCTCCAGCCCGTACCTCTCTTCGAATCCATTGAAGACCTTCGCAATGCCTCCACCATCTGCCGCGAGCTCTGGTCCAGTGCGGCCTATAAGCCCCTCCTCGAATCCTGGAGTCACACCCAGGAGGTCATGCTCGGCTACTCCGATTCCAACAAGGACGGCGGCATGATCACCAGCACCTGGGAGATCTACAAAGCTCACCGCGCCCTGCACGACGTCGCCCGCGAAACCCGCGTGACCCTGCGCCTCTTTCACGGCCGCGGCGGAACCGCCGGCCGCGGTGGCGGACCCACGCACCGCGCCATCTTCGCGCAACCCACAGACAGCTTTTCCGGCCACCTTCGCCTCACGGAACAGGGCGAGGTCCTCAACTGGAAGTACTCGGACGTGATCCTCGCGGAGCGCAACCTGGAGCTCATGATCGCGGCAAGTTTGGACGCACTCGCCCGTCCCTCCAGCGGCAACAGTCATCTCACCGGAGTTCTGCTGCCAGAGTGGGAGCAGACTCTCGACGCCCTGTCCAACTCCTCCTACGCCTTCTACCGCCAGCATATCGTCGAAAATCCCGAAACCTTTACCTACTTTGAGCAGGCCACCCCAGTCGCCGAGCTCGAGCACGCCCGCATCGGCTCCCGCCCGGCCAAGCGCACGGACGCCAGTTCTGCAAGAAAGCGAAGCATGGAAGACCTTCGCGCCATCCCCTGGGTCTTCGGCTGGATGCAATCGCGCCACCTCGTTCCCGCCTGGTTCGGCGTAGGCCATGCGCTGGAAGCGTATGTCGCTTCCGTGCCCGACGGGCTCGCCCGCCTGCAAACCCTCTTCAAGTCCTTCCCGCTCTTTATAGATATCGTCCGCAACGTGGAGATGGCACTTGCCAAAGCCGACTTCGGCATCGCGCGCCTCTACGCCTCCATGGTCGAGGATCAAGCCCTGCAAGCCCGCGTCTTCCTCATGTTGGAGCAGGAGTTCGAACTCACCCGCCGCATGGTGCTCGCCGTCACCGGCCAGTCCGCACTGCTCCAGACCAATCCCGTTCTAGAGCACAGCATCCGCTTACGTAACCCATACGTGGACCCGCTTTCGCTCCTTCAGGTCGATCTCATCCGCCGCAAACGAGCGCTGCCACCCGGTACAGAAGCCTCTCCCGAATTGAACCGAGCGATTACCGCCACCATTAACGGAATCAGCGCAGGCCTAAGAAACACGGGTTGATGAGATCTTCTAATACTTATACGGAAGCGCGGTTCCATAACGGAACTGGATCCATCCCGTCTCCCTCCTCGACCAAAAAGAAGCACGCATGGAAGAAACGCTTTGCCGATATATCACCGCAGCGGCACCTGCCTCCGTACGTTGGTGCGTTGCAGGACAGAACAGCATTCTTGAAAACTTGAGATTAGTTTTCAATTATTTTCCGCGCCGATCATGTTACGGATTGCCGCGTCCTGACACGCCCTTTCCCCCCACTCGTAAAGTTCCTCCTCTTCCGCTCCGATAACCGCGGTGGAGGATGTCCCCCCAATGATTCAGCGTAACCGTACCTGCCCGCCGTTTTTGTCTGCGCTCCTGTTTTGCCTTGCGGTTCTGCTGACGGGGTGTTCCTCCAGCCACCCACATGCCGGCGTCATCACCATCTCCTCCGGCAACGGCGCACTGACTGCGGGCACCACCATGCAGTTGCGCGCCGTTGATACCAACGTTGTTGGAACTCCGACGGACGTCACCAGCTCGGCCACGTGGACTTCAAGCAACACCACGGTCGCCACGGTTAGCTCCACCGGCCTGATGACCGGCCTCAGCGCCGGTTCTTCCACCATCACCGCCACGTATAGCTCGGATTCCGGTTCGCTCACCGTCACCATCGGTTCGCCGCTCATCAGCAGCATCGCGCTCACGCCCGCCGGCGTCTCTGTTCCGGCAGGTCAGACCCAGCAGTACACCGCTACTGCTGCATACGCCAACAACACCACGGCAAACATCTCCTCCACCTCGCAGTGGAGCGTTGCACCCGCGTCCGTCGCCACCATCAGCGCCACTGGCCTGCTCACCGCCGTCGCTCCCGGAACGTACACCGTCACGGCCAGCGCAGGCGCCCAACCCAATACAGAGAGTGCCACGATCGCCGGCACCGTTGTTGCGCCGGTCTTGTCCTCCATCGCCATCACTCCCGCCACGCCCAGTATCGCCGGCGGTGCGCAGCAGCAGTTCAAGGCCACTGGAACCTACAGCAATCAGACCACCGGCGACCTCTCCTCCTCTGTCGCCTGGACCTCTTCCAACACAACGTTGCTGAACGTCAACAGCGCTGGCCTCGCTACGGCTGCACCCAGCAGCACCACATCTACCGTGCAACTCACCGCCACCAGCGGGGCCGTCAACGCCAGCATCCCGGTGACGATTACCCCCGGGGCATACGTTACCAGTCTTGTCATCACGCCCACCAGCAGCAGCATCGCCATGGGCACTGCGGAGCAGCATAAAGCCACGGCCTGGTACTCGGACGGAACCCGCCGAGACGTCACAGCCGCCGTCACATGGACCAGCACTGATTCGAATGTCGCCACCGTAAACGCCTCCGGCGCCAACACAGCGGTCACGCCCGGTGTCGCCACCCTGCAGGCGAGTCTCCCCATCGCAGCAAACTCCTCGACCACGGAAAAGGCTACGGCCAAGGACGCGAACACCGTCCAGGCCAGCAGCGTCGTCATTGTCACCGCTGCCACACCCACTGCGCTCAACATCGTCTCCTCGCATCCGCTCTTTCCGGTGGGCAGCACGCAGCCGGTGCAGCTTATTGGCACCTTCTCCGACGGAACAACCCAGGACCTGAGTCTCACCGCCAACTGGCAGACCTCGGACGCCAACATCGCCACGATCAACAGCGCCGGCCTCGCCACCGGCGTTGCTGCCGGCCCGGTCGTCTTTTCCGCCAGCTTCGGCGGCCTTACTGCCTCCACACAGGGCTTTCAGATCACGTCCACGGGCTTGGTCTCCACCACCATCAACGCCCCCTACCCAGCCCCAACAACGGGCACCTGCCAGCAGTTGAAGCTGGTCGGCACCTACGCGGATGGCACCACGCACGATCTCACCGCGCTTGCCTCCTGGATCACGACGGACGCCTCCGTCATGACGGTGGATGCGTCCGGCTATGCCTGCGCCGTCCCGTTCAACTCCACAAAGCTCACCAGCAAGACCGCGCAGGTCACCGCGACGGTCGCGGCGCACACGTCATCCATCACGCTCGCCACGGTCAACAACTCCGCCGTTTCAGTTTCCATTTACCCGCAGCCTGCGAAGTTCGCCCTCGGGACCACGCTATCGCTTACCGGCCTCGTCACCCTCCAGAACGGCGTCACGCTGGACCTTACCCCAAACGCCATCTGGTCTTCCGCGAATCCCAACATCATCACCGTAGACGCCACCGGTCGCGCCAAGAGCGGTAAGGCCGGAACCACTGTCGTCACGGCTGCGGTGCTCGGCGTCACCGGCACCAGCACGCCCATACAAATCACCAATGCCAACGTCACCAGGCTCATGCTTCTGCCCGCTCCTTCCACAATCGCCGCGGGCACCGGCCAACCGTACAAGGTCATTGGATACTTTTCGGATGGCACCACCCAGAACCTCAACCGCGACGTCACCTGGAGCTCCTCGGACAGCGCAACTGCGTCCATCGATGCCACTGGACTCGCTCTTGGCGTCAAGCCCGGCCAAGTCCAGATCGCCGCAACCTTCAACGGCCAGACGGCCACCGTGCCGCTCTCCGTCAGCAATGCGACCCTCCTATCCACCACCCTCACGCCCAGCAACACGGAGCTTCCGCTCGGAACCAAGCGCACCTTTGTCCTCACCGGTAACTTCACGGACGGCACCGCGCAGGACCTCAGTTACGACACCATCTTCAGCACGCCTACGCCTTCCGTCATCGGCTTTCTCGGCGTCGGGCAAGCTGTCGGCGCAAGCACCGGCATCGGCCAGATCACCGCGCAGCGTGGCTACTTCAATTCCTCTACCCCGGTCACCGTGCCAAACGTCTCCGTCTCCAGCATCGCTGTGAGCCCGGCGGACAACACGGTCCGCCTCAGCAGTAATGCGCTCATCACCGCCACTGGAACCTTCTCCGACGGCTTCAGCATGAACCTCGTCGACAACGCCGCCTTCAACTCCAGTGCCCCGCAGGTTGCCACCGTTCTGCAAAGCGGACGCGCCCTCGCCGTAGGCCTTGGCGATACCACCATCTCCGCCTCCTTCCAGGGCGTCTCCGCTTCCACGAACAGCTTCCACGTCCTCAGCAACGCCCTCAGCTCCATCTCTCTCTCGCCAACCAATCCTAGTGTGCTCGCCGGCAATACTTTGCAACTTACCGCCACTGGAACGTACGCGGACGGCACCACGTCAGATGTTTCCAGCTCTGTCATCTGGACCAGCTCCAACCCGGCCTTGCTCACCATCAGTTCCACCGGCGTCGCCACGGCCTTTTCCACCGCCAGCCCCGCTACCTCCACGGTCACCGCCACGTTTGGCGGCGCCTCAACCTCTTTCAGCGTCACCGTCCTTCCCGCCGGTTCGGGTTCTGGTGCAGTGCTTAGCAGCATCACCATCACCCCCACCAGCAGCCGCATTGCCGCTGGTGGAACCCAGCAGCTTACCGCAACCGGTCTCTACGCTGACGGCACCAGCAAGGACCTCACCTCCACTGCCGTATGGACAAGCACCCAGCCGTCCACCGCCATCGTCAATAACCTCGGTCTCGTCACCGCCGTCTCCCCTGGGCTTGTCAGCATTCAGGCCAGTATCGGCTCCATCCGCAGCAGCTCCATCGTCACGGTCACTGCGGCCGCGCTGCAGTCCATCGTCATTACGCCGTCGTCGGCCGGTCTTACCTCGGGCGGGTCGCAGCAGTTCACCGCCAGCGGCATTTACACCAACCAGAGCACCTCGGATATCACCTCTTCCGTCACCTGGAGCTCCAGCAACAGCGCCTTGCTGACCATCACCGCCGCTGGCCTTGCCACCGTTCCAGCCGCCGCTCCCTCCGGGTCGGTCACGGTCACCGCGCAGAGCGGTTCCATCTCTTCCACGGCGAACGTGCAGGTCAGCTCTTCCACCACCGTGACCAACCTTGTCGTCACCCCTACCAGCAGCAGCATCGCCGCCGGCAGCGCGGAGCAGCACAGCGCCATCGCGACGTACTCTGACGGAACCCAACGCGATGTCACCAACGAAGTCGCTTGGAGCACCTCCTCCACCTCTACCCCTTCTTCGAATATCATCCGCGCTCACGCCGCCAACCCGCGCGATACCGCGAATACTGTCATCACCGTCAACCAGTCCGGCATCGATACCGCGATGAGCCCCGGCACCACGCAGGTGCGGGCCACCCTCAACGGCATGCTCTCGCAAAGCGTTGTCATCGTCACTCCGGCCACCGTCACGTCGATTACCATCACCTCCAATAAGAGCCTCTTCCCCGTCGGCGCCCAGCAGCCGCTCACGCTCATCGGCCGCTTCTCGGACGGGACCACCCAGGACCTTACCCTCACTGCCAATTGGCAGAGCCTCAATCCCTCTATCGCTACCGTCGATGCACAGGGCAACGCCACCGGCGTCAAAGCAGGTACCGTCGACTTCAACGCCAGCTTCGGCGGCCTCTCCACCACCTCGCGGGACTTCACGATCCTCCCCGCAACCCTGCTCTACGGCACCCTGAATACCTTCAACTCCACGAACACCAAAGGAACCTCCGTTCCGTACAACTTCATCGGAACATACTCGGACGGCTCCACCTACGACCTGACCTCACTGGCCACCTGGTCCTCTTCCAACCCCGCCGTCCTTACCATCGATGGAAACGGCAACTCCTTCTCCGTCGGAGCCGGCACCTCGGAGGTCACCGGTACGGTCTTCGGACGGAGCGCCACGGCCACCCACGCAGTCCTTGACACCTCCATCGTCAGCATCTCCGTACGTCCCTCCAGCCCCTCCTTCGCTCTTGGCACCACCAATGACTTCGATGCCACCGCTACCTTCGCAAACGGAGTTCAGAAGAACGTTGACATCGCCGGAGTTGTCTTCACCTCCAGCGATCCCAGCGTATTCACCATCGATGTCAATGGCGTAGCCAAGGCCGGCAAGGTAGGCAGTGCGACCGTCACCGCCAGCATGTTGGGGATCCAGGGGGTCAGCATCCCAGTCCAGGTCACCGCCGCCACGCTCTGGCGCATGTCCGTCACCCCTAATCAGGCAAAGATCGGAGCCCAAACCACCCTGCAGTACAAGGCCATCGGCTTCTTCTCGGATGGCAGCGTGCAGGACATCACCAAGGACCTCATTTGGACGACCGACGATCCGTCCATCGCTCGCATCGATTCGAACGGCCTCGTCTTCTCCGTCGCCCCGGGCGCGACCCATGTGGCGGGAACCATGGGGAGCCAGTCCTTCCGCTATCCCCTCACCGTCACCACCGCCAAGCTCCTGGACACCAACATCATTCCCCTGAACTCGGAACTCCCCATCGGGATCAATCGCCAGTTCAGTCTCATTGGAAGCTACTCGGATGGAACTACCCAGGATCTGACTCAGCAGGCCGTCTGGTCCACCTCCACGCCAGGCATCACCAGCATCACCGGCCATGGCCTCGTCATCGGTGCAGGCATCGGCACGGGCAGTGTCTCTGCTCAGTTCGGCTTCTATAGTGACTCCACACCAGTCACCGTCACCAACGTCTCCCTCACTGGCCTCATCCTGTCCCCTGCCAACTCCACCCTTCGAGTCGGCGATCAACAGCAGATGATCGCGACCGGAACCTTCTCCGACGGCCTGACTCAGGACCTCACTCTGGAAACAAACCTTATCTCCAGCGCACCCACGGTCGCCGCCATCCTCACTGACGAGGACATCGCCTACGCCACTGCGATCGGCACCACGCGCGTTGATGCCACCTTCCGCAACATCACTGCCTCCACCACCAGCTTCCGCGTCCTCAGCAATGTCATCACCTCCATTGACATTGAGCCCGTACATCCCAGCCTTGAAGCAGGCGATCAGGAGCAGTTCACCGCGGTCGCCACTTACTCGGACGGTTCCACCGCCGACATCACCAAGGGTGTCACCTGGACTTCGTCCAACCCCGCCGTCCTCAATCTGGACAGCAACGGTCTCGCCACTGCCTTCAGTACGCCTGGGCCCGTGACCGTCATCGTCACAGCCTCTGACGGTGGCGTGACCGATACCTTCAGCATGAACGTCCTGCCGGATGGCTCCGCCGTCTCGTTAGACAGCATCGCCATCACGCCGGAAGGCGGCAGTATCGCCGCGGGAAGAACTCGTCAGCTCACCGCCACCGCCTGGTACTCGGATGGCTCCGTCAAAGACCTCACCAACTCCGTAACCTGGACCACATCAGACGCCACCCTCCTGACGGTAAACGCCAGCGGCCTTGCCACCAGCCCGGATCACAACGCTGGCGGCCCCGTTACAGTCACCGCAAAGAGCGGTACCATCTCCATCTCTACCTCCATTCAGATCACGACCACCGCATCCATCACGCAGATCGTCGTTGAACCCACCAGCAGCAGCATCGCCACCGGTACGGCGGAGCAGCACCTCGCCACCGCTTGGTACTCGGACGGCACTCAGCGTGATGTCTCCGCCACCGTTACTTGGTCCACTGGTAGCTCTTCCAACTCATCCTCCCTGCGCGCCAATGCCCGCAGTGTCTCTGCGCACGATGCCTCCAGCAACGGAATCGTCACCGTGGACCAGACCGGCTTCACCACGGCCGGCACGCCCGGCCAGGCCATGCTCCAGGCCAGTCTGGGTTCCGTCCAGTCCAACAACAGCGTCGTCATCGTTACCCCCGCCACCGTCACCTCACTAAGCATCCGTTCCTCCCACTCGTACTTCCCCGCGGGCGCCACGCAGAAGCTCCAGCTCATCGGAGCATTCTCAGACGGAAGCTCGCAGGATCTCAGCCTCACCGCCAACTGGCAGACCTCCAGTTCTGCCATCGCCACTATCAGCTCCACCGGCACTGCCACCGGCGTCTCGGCAGGCGGAATCACCTTCACGGCCAGCTTTGACGGCCTCACCGCCTCCACCGTTGGCTTCCAGGTGCTTCCGTCCAACTTGGTTTCCCTCACTGTTGATTCGGACTACTCCACCGTCTCCATTGGGCGGGAAGAGCAGTTCCACCTCATCGGAACCTATAACGATGGCTCCAATCACGGCCTTAGCCCACTTACTACCTGGCAGAGTTCCAACCCGGATGTCTTCTCCGTCGACGTGAACACCGGCGTTGGCTACGGTCTCGCCCCAGGGACCGTCCAGATCACCGGCATTCTCGGAGACAGAACCGCTACCAAAACCATCTCTGTTCTGGCAACCACGATAGTCTCCATTCAAGTCGTGCCCAACACGCAAACCATCGCGCACGGCACCACTCACCAGTTCACCGCCATCGCAACCTTCGCCAACGGAAACTCCGTCGATATCACCGGCCCTGCCGTCTGGGTCTCCAATGACCCCAACGTCCTCACCATCAGCGGGGCCGGACTCGCGAAGAGCGGCGACGCCGGCAGCACGCAGGTCACCGCCACACTGCTCGGAACAACCGGGACCAGCGGTGCCATCACTGTCACTCCGGCTACGCTCAGCAAGCTGACCATTCAGGCCCCCTCCTCAACCCTGGGCCCCAAGGTTCAGCAGCAGTTCACCGCCACCGGAACCTTCTCCGATGGAACCTTCCAGGACATCACCCGGGACGTCATGTGGAACACCGCGGATAACACCATCGCCTCGGTGGATGCAGCTGGCGTTGGGATGGGCCTTAAGGCAGGCCAGACTCAGGTCACCGCTACCTTCGGCGGCCAGACCGCCTCTTCGCCCCTCACTATCAGCAACGCCGTGCTCACCAGCGTCTCCCTTACCCCCGGCAATGCGGAGCTTCCCGTCGGCATCGTCCGCCAGTACACCCTCATCGGAACCTTCTCGGACGGCACCACCCAGGATCTCACCGCAAACTCCATCTGGAGCCCGGGTCAGTCCAGCAATGTCAGCGTCTTCCTCAAGGGTCATGTGCTCGGCGTCAGCATCGGAACCGGCGTCGTCACGGCCCAGTACGGGTACTTCTCCGCCTCCACTCCGGTCAACGTCACCAATGCCACTCTCACGTCGCTCGCGCTGAGCCCAACCTCCGCCGCCATTCGCAAGGGCGCCATCCAGAACTTCACCGTCACTGGAACCTTCTCGGACGGTCTCACCATGGACATGGCGCTCGATGCGCAGTTCCAAACCTCAACCTCTGGGATCGCCAGCATCCTGCGCTACGGCCAGGTCGGCGGTGTCAGCCCCGGTTCCGCGCAAATCTCCACCAACTTCCGTGGCCAGACCGCCACCACCACCAGCTTTATTGTTCTCAGTGACCTCGTCACCTCCATCTCGCTCTCGCCGGCCAGCCCCACCGTCACCGCCGGGACCAGCCAGCAGCTCACCGCCACCGCACTTTATACCGATGGCACCTCCAGCGACATCACCACCTCCGTCACCTGGACCTCTTCCAACCCAGCCCTGCTCACGGTCAGCTCCAAGGGAATCGCCACTGCAGTCGCTGGCGGTTCCGGCTCCGCTACTGTCACGGCAACGTCCGGAGGCACCACCGCTTCCTTCGTCGTCACGGTGCAGCCAGCGCAGAGCGGCGCACCCACGCTGACCTCACTCACCGTCACCCCCACCAGCAGCCGCATCGCGATGAACACAACCCAGCAGCTCACCGCTACGGGAGTCTACTCCGACGGCACCATCCGCAATCTCACCTCCTCCGTCGCCTGGACCAGCAGTACCCCGTCCTCGGCCACGGTCAATGCCACCGGTCTCGTCGGTGGCATCGGACCTGGCCAAGTCACCATCCAGGCCAGCTTCGGCTCCGCCACCGGCAGCGCCGTCGTCCTCATCACCTCGGCTACCCTCAACTCCATCGCCATCAGCCCCAGCGGAGCCAGCTTCGCCGCAGGCTTCAATCAGCAGTTCACCTTAACCGGAACCTTCTCAGACGGCACCACTCAGAACCTTTCCTCCGGTGCCACCTGGTCTTCTTCGAACGGTGCCGTCGCGTCCATCTCCGCGTCCGGTCTTGCCGTCGGTCTTGCTCCCGGCTCCGTGCAGTTCAGCGCAACCTATGCCGGTCGCACGGTAACCTCCAGCACCGCCACCGTCACGCCCGCAAACCTTGTCTCCATCTCCGTCTCGCCGGCGAACGCCAGCTTTGCCAAGGGCACCAGCCAGCAGTTCACCGTCACCGGCACCTTTACCGATGGCACCACGCGAGACCTCACCACCTCAGCCGCTTTCACCAGCTCTAACCCCGGCGTCATCGCCATCTCCACCTCCGGCGTCGCTAGTGGCATCGGTCCCGGAACCGCGCAGATCACCATCTCCGTTGGCAACCAGACCATCACCACCCAACCGGTCACCATCACCGCGGCCACGCTCGTTTCGGTCGCCATCAACCCCATGAGCCCGTCGCTCGCCAACGGAACCAGTCAGCAGTTCACCGCTGTCGGAACCTTCTCGGACGGCACCACGGAAATCCTCACCAGTCAGGCCGTATGGACCTCCTCCAATCCACAGGTCATCACCATTGACCAGTTCGGTGATGCCTCCACCACCTCCGTCGGGAGCGCGCAGATCTCCGCCACCGTCAACGGCGTCACCGTCTCCACCGGAATCGTCCAGGTCACCCCGGCGTCCATCGCGAGCCTGACCATCACACCCACCTCTGCCCAGATCGCCAAGGGCACCACCCAGCAGTTCAGCGTCATCGGCACCTTCACCGATGGCACCACCCAAAACCTCTCCGGCCAGGTCACCTGGACCAGCTCAGACGGCACCGTCGTGGGAGTCGATGCGAACGGTCTCGCCACCGGCACCGGAACCGGGAGTGCGCAGATCACCGCCAGCTATAACGGCAAGTCCATCTCCACCACACCCATCCAGGTCACCCCGGCGACGCTCCTCTCCATCGCCTTCAACCCTGCCAATCCCACGGTGGCCGCTGGCACTACCGGCCAGGTCGCCGTCATCGGAACCTTCTCGGACGACACTACGCAGGACCTCACCGGAAGCGCCACCTTCAGCTCGTCGAATACCGCAGTCGCCACCATCTCCGGCGGCGTCGTCACCGGCGTAGGCACCGGCAACGCCATCATCACCGTCACCGCAAACGGACAGAGCGGCTCCTTCCAGGTCTCCGTCTCCAGCGCCATCCTATCCAGCATCGCCATCACCCCGGCTAATCCCGCCCCGTTTGCCAAGGGCACCACGCAGCAGTTCTCCGCCACCGGAACCTTCTCAGATGGCACGACTCAGAACCTCACCAGCACCGTCAACTGGACGAGCTCGAATACCTCTGTCTTCACTGTCGATCAGAATGGACTGGCGACCGGCACCGGGGTCGGCACCGCCAATCTCTCGGCCTCTTCTCAGGGCCAGACCGTCGTCACCTCGTCCGTCCAGGTCACGCCACCCACCATTGCCAGCCTCTCCGTGACGCCCACCAGCGTCTCCATTGCCTCCGGTGCCACGCAGCAATTCTCCGCCATCGCCACCTATACGGATAGCTCCACGCAGGACGCCAGTAACTCCGTCACATGGACCTCCTCAAACACTGGCGTTGCCACCGTCAGCTCCACCGGCCTGGCCACGGGTTCTGCCACCGGCAATGCCACCATCCAAGCCGTCCTGGGCAGCCTCGCCGCTCAGGCGACCGTATCGGTCTCCGCCCCGGTCATGCAGTCCATCTCCATCACGCCCTCGACCCCATCCATTGTCAGCGGCTCAACGCAGCAGTTCACCGCGACCGCCCTCTTCACCAATGGCACCACCCAGAATGTGACATCGCAGGTTACCTGGCAGTCTACTTCCACCTCCACCGCCACCATCAACAATTCCGGCTTGGCGACCGCCACCGGCTCCGGCGCCACTACCATTAAGGCCTCGCTTGGCGCCTTCAGCGCAAGCACCTCACTCACCGTCACCGCAGCGCCACTGCAGTCCATCACCATCACTCCCGCCTCGCCATCCATCGTCCGCGGCACCACGCAACAGTTCGCCGCCACTGGAACCTACTCCGATGGCACAACCCAGAACCTCACCTCGCAGGTCACCTGGACTTCTTCCAATAGCGCCTTCGCCACCGTCAACAGCCTTGGGGTTGCCAGCGGCCTCGCCTCCGGCACGACCACCATCCAGGCCCAGACTCAGTCGCAGAACGGCCCTGTCAGCGGCACCACGACGCTCACCATCCTCCCACCGCCCGTCACCCTGCAATCCATCGCCATCACCCCGGCCTCGGCTACGGTGACCAAGGGAGCCACGCAGCAGTTCACCGCCACCGGCACCTACTCCGACAACTCCACCCAGGACCTCACCACTCAGGTCACCTGGTCCTCCTCCTCCACCAACGCCACCATCAACCCGGCTGGCGTAGCCACTGGAGTGCTTACCGGCATTGCCCAGATCCAAGCCTCCATCTCCGGCAAAACCGCAACGGCAAACCTCACCATTCACCCTGCGATCCTGAACTCCATCGCCATCACCCCCGCCTCGGTCACCATTGCCGACGGCACCACCCAGCAGTACGTTGCCATCGGCACCTACTCCGATGGCTCCACCCAGACCCTCACCACGCAGGTCACTTGGACCTCATCCAACACCAGCCTTGCCTCCATCGCCTCAACTGGACTCGCCACCGGTGTAGCGACAGGTGCAGCCAGCATCACCGCCACATCCGGCACCGTCACATCCAACACCGCCGCTCTTACCATCACTGCGGCCACAGCCACCAGCATTCAAATCACTCCGTCCCCCATCACCAACCTTCCCGCCGGTGACATGCAGCAGCTTCTCCTCACCGCCACCTTCACGGACGGATCCTCACAGAATGTGACCTCCAGCGTCACCTACTCCGTCTCTAACCCCGCGATTGCCATCGTCAACGCCGCCGGCCTCCTCAACGCCGTCGCACCCGGCTCTGCCGTGGTCACCGCAACCCTTGGCAGTCTCAGTACCACGGTGCCCGTCACTGTCGCCAACGCTGTCCTCAGTTCCATCGCCATCACCCCGGCCAACCCCAGTCTCGCCGCCGGCCTCACCCAGCAGCTCACGGCCACCGGAACCTATACGGACGGCTCCACCCAGAACCTCACCAACGTCGCCACCTGGTCCAGCTCCAATGCGACAACCACCTCCGTCAGCTCCTCCGGGGTCGTTACTGTCGTCTCCGCCGGCGTCGTCACCATCACCGCCACCTACTCCGGCATCTCCGGCACGGACAACGTTACCGGGACCGCAGCCACTGTCACTGCCATCTCTGTAACCCCAGCCAACGCCACCCTTGCCGCAGGCCAGACCCAGCAGTTCACCGCCACCGGAACCTTCACCGACGGCTCCCAGCAGAACATTACCTCCGCCGTCCACTGGAGCGTCTCTGACGCCACCAAGGCCACCATAGGCGGCACTACCGGCCTTCTCACCTCCACTGCGGCCGGCAACACCAACGCCATCGCTACCATGGGCTCCATCACCGGTTCCGCCTCGGTCACTATCACTGCGGCCACCCTCAACTCACTCACCATCAACCCGCAGCTTCTCACCTCTATCGCTGCCGGCACCACTAGGCAGCTCTCCGTCACAGGCGCTTATTCAGATGGCAGCAATGCGGACGTCACCGCGCTTGTCACATGGAGCACCGGCTCCGCCTCTACGGCATATGTGGATAACACCGGACTCCTGCACGCAGTGGCCAGCGGGCTCACCACCATTGACGCCCACCTCCAGGGCGTTGACGGGACCGCCATTGTCAGCGTCTCCACCGCCACTCTGACGAGCATCGCCATAACCCCCGCCAACCCGACCCTTGCGCTCGGACAGACCGTTCAGCTCACGGCGACCGGAACCTACTCCGATGGCAGCACCCAGGACATTACCTCGCAGGTCCAGTGGAACTCTTCAGCCTCCACCGTCGCCACCGTCTCGAGCACTGGCCTCCTGATCTCGCTCCGCACCGGAGGCTCCACGCTCTCCGCCACGCGCACCGGTGTCACGGGCCAGACCACACTCACCATCACCTCCGCCACCCTGCAAAGTATCGCGGTACAGGCTCCACAGAACAGCTTCGCCCTGGGTCAGAACTTGCAACTCCAGGCCATCGGAACGTACTCCGATGGCACCACTCAGATCCTCACCAGCTCCGTCATGTGGACCTCTGGCACAGCCACCGTCGGCGTCGTCAACAGTGCAGGCCTGGCAACTGGAGTCCGCGCTGGCACCTTCAACGCCGTCGCAACCCTCGGCTCCGTCTCGGGTTCACTGCCGCTCACAGTTACGGCGGCTACCCTCGTCTCCATCGCCATTACCCCAGCCAATCAGGTACTCCTGAACATCGCTGGATCCAACGTCCAGTTCACCGCCACCGGCACCTTCTCCGACGGCTCAACCCAGAACCTCACCACCTCCGTCCATTGGGCCACGACCGGCATCGTCGTCGGAACCATCACCCAGGCCGGTGTCTTCAGCCCAACAGGCATCGGGGCGGGTACCATCACGGCAACCTCCGGCACCATCAGTACCGCCACCGGAGTCGTGGTCGTCTCCCTCCTTGGTCACTGAGAGAACCTCCCATCAACACAAACAGAGAACCCCGCACCTCTACCAGGGATGCGGGGCTCTCCTCTGTCAAGCAGCTTCTTTCACGCCTTACCTCTGATCCACAATCGTCGTAGCCTTACCATTACGAAACGTAACCGTCACCGGCTTACCATCATTGAAAAAGTCTACCGGTCTATCCCCTGGCGTATCTCCATGCGGCGTACAAACCTGCCCCAACGCCATCTGCGCCTCTCGCTCCGTCATGCCCGGTATTCCCTTATGCGTATCGATAGCTGCCCAGACATCTGCACCCCAATAGCTGTACAGCTTGTGCGGATCGTCATAGAAGAAAATGTCATCCGTCAAAATTTTTGTGTCCCCACCCTGCACATACCCCACTGGAGTCGCATACTGTTTCGCCTCCGTTCCCTTTGTAAATACCAGCAGTACCTGCTTATCCCCCGCCGGAATCCGGAACGCTGTCTTCTTTGGAGCCACCTGTTCGACTGCATCCTTAACCTCCAGCTTCTCCGCCCCCAGTAGCACCCCTTGGCTCTTGGAAAAATCCACCTTGCGCCCGTCATACGGGTAGTAATCCATCTGCCCGCCCGCACTCACCCAGATTGTCCTGCCCTTCAACTCCTTCTCGTCCTTCAACGAGTCCGGTCGCTCTCGCTTCAAAAACACCAAATCATCCGGATCGGCTTTATACGTGGATTTTTTCACCGGCATATCTTCATTACGTTCATGGTGCAGCCAGAGCAACTCGCCACCTCCCGCGAGCAACACCGCCACCGTACCACCAATCGCCAACTTAGCCCCAGTCTGCATGTCCACCTCCTCCGTCAAATTTTAGAGCACGCACCCGCGTCATGCCGGCCGTCGCACGTTCTTGGCCTTTAGACGCAATAAATGCGAGCCATTACGAGTAGGCGTGTGAGGGTGGCTGATTACTGCAGGGTCCAGCCCTGCGGCGTCTTGCGATAGTGCTCAGTGGGACCGGGAGCGAAGCGTTTTTGCTCGCATAGAATCTGCTGTACGTCGATGGTGGGCGGCGTGTTTGAGGGGCTAAGACGGATAAGGTTCCAGCCATTGGGCTGGCCGCGTGTGCGCGTGCTGGCGGCAGTGCCGGCCTGTGCGACGATCGCGCTCCACCCAGGAAATTTGTAACGATGTGATGTCGCAACGGTGTGGCCCGCGTGCAGATGGCCGGAAAGGAAGAGGTCGACCCCAGCCCGCGCAAAGGCGGCCATCGCCATGGAAGCGCGGGTCGTCAGAGGATGCTTTAGGTCATCTGCGGGAAGGTCCATGGGGTGGTGGGTGACGACGATGCGGATGACGCTGGGAGCAACCTGCGCAAAGGCCTTGCAGGCGCGGTCCACCTGGATGCGGTTGATGCGCCCCTCTTTGGTGTTGAGCAGACGCACCGTGTTGATGCCGGCAAAAATCAGCACCGGCGCGGCTTCTGGATCGATGAGTAAGGGAGAGAGGTCCGAAGTGATGTATCGGCGATAGCGGCGCAGCGGGTGGGCAAGGCGTTCGATCAAGTTGGTGGCGGAGACGTCGTGGTTGCCGGGTACGACCAGGCGCGGCACCAGGGGCAGCTCACCAAGAAACTGTGCAGCAGCGCGAAATTGGCGCTTCTTCGCACGTTGGGTAAAGTCGCCCGAAATAACGATGACGTCCGGCTTCGCATCCGCAAGGGAGCGCAGAAGCGCCTTGACCAGAGCGGGGTCCTCTCGGCCAAAGTGTAGGTCTGAAATATGGGCGACGGTCCTCAAGGGGCCTCCGGCGTTGCGGGGCAGAGAACGGAGAGCGCTCCGGGCAGGATGCGGTAGTGGAGAGGCCCAGGCATGCGCTGGACCTCGCCGTCGAAGGAGACGCGGAGACGCCGTCGTCCGTGAACGTGAACGCTAAACTCCGTGACCAGAAACTCTTCGTACTCCGGTGTCTGCTTGAGGCGGCCGAAGAGCGCGGCGAAGGCCATGCGGAGAACTCCTGCACGGCTGGCGCCAGGGGCTAGATAGAGCGCCAGCGTGCCTCCATTGAGATGCTCGCGGCGGCCAAGGCGTATGCCATCCAGGCAGTACTCATTATTCCCCACAAAAAGAAAGGGTGTGGTGCAGCAGCGTTGACCTCCCTTCGCTGACATCTCCACCGTCGCACAGCGGAAGCGCACGAACGCACGTGCGCTGGCGAAGAGCAGGGAAGCCCACTTGTTGCGACCGGACTTCTTCATGCGCTCGCGGTCCAACACCATGGCGGGATACGCGCCCAATGAGGAATTGTTGACAAAGATGCGTCCGTTCACCTCAGCAGCGTCCACACAGCGCGTGTGGCCGGCGGCAATAACCTCCGCGGCTTCCGCGAGGTCCAGCGGCAGGCCCATGTCACGGGCGAAGTGGTTCAGTGTGCCAAGCGCGAGCACGCCCATGGGCCTCCCGGTCTCGGCGACCGCCTGGGCAACGGCGTTGACGGTGCCATCCCCACCGGCGGCGATGTAGGGCAGGTCCGGCGGGTCTCGCTCGGCGAGGACGCGCAGACTCAAGTCGCGGGTCAGCTTAGTGATCTTGCAAGAGGGAAAGAGCGCGCGAAGTTGATTTTCCTGATCCTTCTGGGCGGCTCGGGTGCCGGAGTGCGGGTTCAAAAAGATCCGTGGCATGCTGACCTGACTCTACCTCGGCGAGATGCAGACCGGAAGGGCGTAACGTAAATGGGATGTAACGTCGCGGATCGTTTCCGAATCGAATGCAGTGAGGCTGATATGGCACAGGCTATGGCGAAGATAGTGCGGTTTCATGAGTTGGGCGCGGCAGATGTGATGAAGATCGAGGAGGTACCGCTTCCCGTACCGGGCAGGGGCGAGGCGCTGCTGCGTGTCAAGGCAATCGGCCTCAACCGCTCGGAGGTGTCGTTCCGGCAGGGCCGCTACCTGGTGCATCCCGTGCTGCCGTCTACGCTGGGCTATGAGGCGTCCGGCGTGGTGGAGGCGGTCGGCAAAGGCGTGGACCCTGCGCTGGTGGGGCAGACGCGATCGACCATTCCTGCGTTCCCGGCGGACAAGTACGGCGTCTACGGCGAGGTCGCGCTGGTGCCGGCGGAGTCGCTCGCTGCTTATCCGGCCACGCTCTCGTATGAGGAAGGTGCGAGCATCTGGATGCAATACATCACCGCGTACGGCGCACTGATTCACTTCGGCAGCTTGGCCGCAGGCGACTTCGTGCTGATCACCGCCGCATCAAGTTCGGTCGGAATCGCGGCCATAGAGCTATGCAAGGCGGAGGGCGCGTTCTCCATTGCCATAACGCGCACAGCCGCGAAGAAGATGGAGTTGCTGGCGGCAGGTGCAGATCACGTCATCGTCACTGGCGAGGAGGACCTGGCGACGCGTGTTGCGGAGATCACCGGCGGCAAAGGCGCAAGGATTGCCTTTGATCCGGTGGGCGGACCTGGGCTGAAGGCGCTGGCGGCCGCGGCGTCAGTCGATGGCCTCATTGTGGAGTATGGCGGGCTCAGCGGAGAGCCGACACCGTATCCCATGTTCAGCGCCATGACCAAGCACCTGACCATCCGGGCGTACACCCTCTTCCAGCTAACGTTCGATGCAACGATGCGCGAGGAAGCGACCCGCTATGTCTTCGACAAGTTGGAATCGGGAGCGTTCAAGCCGCGCATCGACAAGATCTTCAACGGACTGGATAATATTGTCGAGGCGCACCGGTACATGGAGTCAAACGCGCAGATTGGGAAGATTGTGGTGAGAATATAACGCTGTTGAAGCGAAAAGAAGGCCGCCGGAATGATCTCCAGCGGCCTTGGTTTGCTGCGGCGACGCACTTAGTTCGCCGCGTGCTGCGCGGGTGAGACTGCTGGCTTGACGTACGTGTCCAGCCAGCGGCCCTCCTCCCAGAGCATGTGCTGCAGGCTCTCATGCGCACCGTAGTGATGCGGCTCCAGCGGCAGAAAGACAAGCCGCACCGTGGCGCCCTGGCCCTTCAGCGCGGCGTAGAAACGCTCGCTCTGGATGGGGTAGGTGCCGGTGTTGTCGTCCGCTTCGCCGTGGATGAGCAGGATCGGGGTCTTGATCTTGTCCGCGAAGCTGAAGGGGGACATATCGTAGTAGACCTTGGCATCCTGCCAGTAGGTGCGCTCTTCATTCTGGAAGCCGTATGGGGTAAGGGTGCGGTTGTACGCGCCGGAACGTGCAATACCTGCGCGGAATATGTCCGTGTGGGCCAGCAGGTTGGCGGTCATAAAGGCGCCATAGCTGTGACCCATGACGCCGACACGCTTCGGGTCCACCACACCAAGCGAGACGCCGTACTCGACCGCCGCCTTGGCTCCGTCCACAAGCTGCTGCACGTAGGTGTCGTTGGGTTCCGACTTGCCTTCGCCGATGATCGGGATAGCTGCGTTCTCCAGCACCGCATAGCCGGTCTGCGTGAAGTACACCGGCGACCCGCCCCAGCTGAACGTGGGAAAACGAAACGGCGAACCCGCAACCTGGCTCGCGGCAGCGCGGCTCTTGAACTCAGCCGGATACGCCTCCATGAGCGTGGGCAGGGGACCCTGAGATTTGTCATAGCCGTACGGCGTCCACAACGTCGCAGTCAGGTCCAGGCCATCGGCGCGTTTGTACTTCAGCAACTGGTGCGAGGGCATCTTGATCCCGGCGTAAGGAGAGGCGAAGTGAGTGACCGGGGTCATGGCCGATGCATCACCTGAACCCAGCGCCGCGGTGAAGTAGTTAGGCGACTCCGTCTGCGACTCGCGCCGCACCAGCACCGCGCTGTCGGACAGAATCCCCTCCGGCTCCGCGTAGTATGGTGCGGCGGAACGGAAGAGGATGCTCGGCTTACCGCCGCTGACCGAGACGGTGGCGACAAAAGGACGATCTCCTTCAGCGCTCGCGCCTTGCGAGAAGAAGTAAATCCCTTTGCCGTCCGCCGTGAGCTTCAGCACAGGGTGACCGGAGGCGTTCGGCTCGGTCGCCGGGCGGCCGGGCGCATGGTAGCGGTCCTGCGAAGAGCCCGCGTAGATCGTCGTCAGCTTGCCCGGCGTGCTGGGATCGAATGCGATCATCTGCGTCTTGCGATCGGAGAATCGGGTTTCGTTCACGATAGCGAGATGATCGTTGCCCCACTCGATGCCGCGCGACTCGCCGAAGCCGCGGCCCGCGACGCGCATGTTTGCCTCAAGGATCGACGTGCTACTGCCTTCAAACGGAGCCGGAAGCGCCATCACACGGTCCACGGTCGCATCAGGCGAGACACCCTTCTTCGGAATGCCGCCGTCTGCGGCGATCACCCAGACCAGCGTGGAAGGCACGTCAGCGCGCCACTGGTAGTCACGGGGTCCAGCCTCAACCGCGTCGCGGGAGATAGGCAGGTTGTCGATGAGCGGACGATCGTTCAGATCCTTGATGGCACCGGACTTCAGCGTCACAATCTCCGTCTTCTTGGGAAAGCGCTCCGCCGGGACCGTATAGCTGAAAGGCCGGTGCAGCGCGGAGACCAGCGCATACTTCCCGTCCGGCGACGGGGTGAGGTTATCGATAAGACCCTTCACCGGCAGCGTATGCGCCGCACCAGTCAGCGGCACCACGGCAAGCTGCGCGGTGGAGTAATACTCGAAGATGTTCTCATCCGAGACCGTCCTCAGCATGTCCTCATACGTGGGCGCGGGGGTCGCCTTACCCAGATTTTCGCTGATGTCCGGCCCGGTGGGGACCTCGCTTTCCTTCGGTGCGGGGCCACGGCCCGGCGGGACAATCTTGCAGAGCAGCTCTGTGCTGTCCGGAAGCCACGCACAGGGGCGGCCCAGGATGGAGTTCAACTTCACCGGCGCAGCGCCGATCATCCCAATGCGATGCGCATGTGCGGTCGCCACGTCGATCACCCAGAGCTGCAGGCCCGCCGTGGCTGGCGTCATCCCGGTATCCGCGCGCTGCGCAAAGGCCACATGCTTGGAGTCCGGTGACCAGATAGCATTGGTGAACTTCGGGTTCGCAGGCAGACCGGTGACAGCCTTGGCCGCACCTCCCCCAATGGGCTGCAGGCTATAGGAGATGTCGAGATTCTCCACGGCTGGGTTGCTCGTCTTGGGACTTAAGCGTAGGCCCGCAAGCCGGTAACGCGGCTGCGCCACATCCGCAATGGTGGGGAAGGCTGCGGGCTGCTCGACCAGCAGCATCTTTCGGTCCGGTGAGAGAGTCGCCACCGGAATCTTGGGCGAGTCCAGCAGTTCCTCGATCGCCGCGGGGGGCTTCTGGTAGGTGCTGGCCGTCTGCGCCATCGCGCCAAAGGTCAACGTGCAAGCACTCATTGCCACGATGGCTGCTGCTGTAAATCCGTCTCTCTTTGCCATTGCCGATTCGCCTCGTCGTTCAGATATCTCGCACCTATGACGGGGCAGATGCGAACGCACGGCTCCGTAAGGGTAGCGTCGCAGGGTACACATATCACAGGGGCTGAATTGTGGTGACGTATGAAGAGTACGTTAAGTCTCGCAGAGACGGTAGCTTAGAAGTGGAAGATGAGATCCGTGGCAGCGGTGAACTGATTCCGGTGCACTCCGCCACCATACGCACGCCGGTCCCAGGCCCGGTCGAAACGCAGCTCCGGTCGAATCTGCACCGTCGTCCCCAGCCAGTGCGTCAGCGAGAGTGTCTCCTCGGAGTAGCGCGTCTGGTACGCCGTTCGCTGGCCACGCTTATCATTCAAGAAATCCGTCCGCAGTGTCAGCGAATTATGAGGATTCACCTCATACTGCAGAAAGTGGACCGCGGCCCACTCCGGTGCGGTGCAGCGGATCTGGCCGGCATGGCAGACTGCGCCGTTCGTTCCGGCTTCTGGCGTGATGGAACCGCCCACGGCAGGCACGTCCCGCTGGTACATGAAGTAGCCCTCGGTTGCACTGTGGATGCGCTTAGAAAAGCGGTGGTACCAGGTGGCGTCATACTGCTGCAGGTTGTCGTAGGCGTACTTGCCGGTGTTGATGCCGTTAGCGCAGACGTAGAAGTTGTCGTTGACGGAGTGGGTCGTGTAGTCGATACACGCGGTGCCGGAGGGTTTAGCGTCCCTGACCCACGGCGCCACGTCATGGCCGGCGCTCAGCCCAAGCTGCACCAGCCATTGGTCGGAAAGCTTAATCGTGGCTAGGATGCCCGTGTCCGTGAACGGGTCAATGGAGTACAGCAGCGAGTGCGAAAACGTGTAGTTATTCGGCGCGAGTTGCGCCTCAATCCCCGGGATCGAGATGTACCGCCCAATGCGAAGATGCATCCCCTGCGCCACATGCGGTAGGTACAGATCCACATACTCCAGCGAGGGATCGAAGCCATAGCTGTGGTCGTCCTTCAGCAGTTGGTTGGAGAAGTACCCCTTTCCGGTCGTGAAGCGGAAGTCCGTCCCCACCAGCGAGGTCAGATGGAAGCCCCAGTCGAAGTGCTCACGCTGCACCGTATCCGGCAGGCGCTCCACGTACACGACGAATTGGTTTAGCTCCAGCCGGTTTGCGGTCGCATCGTTGGCCTCCGGGAAGTTACTGTGGGCGGAGGTGCTTCCATTCACCGTCGGCTCCAGCCAACCGTAAACCTTGGTGCGGGACTTCGCCTGATTGATCGCGAACATGAGCGGATAACTGCCGCCATCGGGCTCACCGATGACAGGGGACCCGCCATACGACCAATCCGCGCTGGGGAACGGAGGCGAATCGAGCGGCGACGGGAGTCCGCGACGGGCGGGTGGTCCAGAGGCCGGAGCAGTTGGCTCAGCTGGTGGCGCCGGCTTCCAATCTAAGCGGTAAAAGTCAGCGAGGCGTACGAAGAAAGGTTTGGCAGGCACCGGAGCACCCTCTGCTCGTTCCTGAGCGGTTGCTATAGAGCCGCACGCTAACAGGCAGCCCAGTGTAAGCGAGGTTCCCAACCGCCTCAACACGATGTTCATGTCCTCGCTTCCGCTGCCTGACGGATTGGATGCGGCCTGCGTCGCGCGCGTGCGCCTCAAGTCCATTCGCCCTTATACCGCATCGGTCTTATAAACTGGTAACAGCATGATCCTCCCCTTTGTCCGCGAGATTCTCGCCGACCTCAAGCTCTCCGACTCCTTCGACCGCGTACGGCGGCACCTGGCCTCCGGGCAGGGTCGGCGACGCATCGCCGGACTCACCTTCACGGCGCGCGCCTTGTACCTGCCGCTCTTTGCCGCGGCCAGCGATGCTCCCGCATTGATCCTCGTTGCGGATAACAAGGCCGCGGAGGCCCTTCACCAGGCGGTCCTCGCTACCTGCGAGCTCACCGGCGCGCTCGATCCCAAGTCCATCGTCCGCTTGCCCGCGCACGATGTACTTCCGTTTGAGAATCTTTCGCCTCACCCGGAGATCCAGGAGACCCGCGCCGCCACGCTCTGGAAGATCACCTCAAAGACCGTCAAGCTGGTCATCGCGCCCGTGGAGGCCGCCTGCCTCAAGCTGTTCCACTCAGAGTTTTACTCCGCGCTGGCCCTGCGCCTGCGCGTGGGTGAGGAATACCTGCCGGACATGCTCGTCGATCACCTGCTCTCGGTCGGCTACAGCAAGGTGGACGTCGTGGAAATGCCCGGTCAGCTCGCCCTGCGTGGCGGCATTCTGGACGTCTACTCGCCGGAGATGGACCGTCCCGTCCGCATCGACTTCTTCGGCGATGAGATCGAGTCCATTCGCAAGTTCGACCCTGAGACGCAGCGCAGCCAGAGCTCGCTGGATGTGGCTCTGCTGCTTCCGCTCACCGAAATTCCAATCGATGTGAAGGTGCTGAGCGCGATCAACGCACGGCTTACCCGCTCCGGCACCGCCGCTGCCGCACAACTTGAGGGCGGCGAAACGCCCAGCGAACTGCAGACCCACGTCGCAACCCGTACCGGTGAGGCCACCGTCTTCCCCGGCTGGGAGTTCTTCGCCCCTGTCGCCGGCGCAACCAAAACACTGCTGGATCTGATGGGATCAGCCACGCGCATCTTCGTTGAAGAGCCCGCGATGATCAAGAACCAGGGCGAACGCTGGTGGAACAAGCTGGAGCAGCGGCATGAGCGCTCGGGTATCGGCAACCTCATACGGCCGGAGGACGTGTACATCTCACCGTGGGATCTGGATGACCGCCTCCGCGCTTTTTGCGGCGCGGAGCTGGATCAGTTAGGAGCGGTGGATGTGCTCGATGCGGACCGCAGTGAGCTCAGCGAGGTGGACTTCCACACGCGGCCTACCATGCGCTTCCACGGGTCGGTTCCGGCGCTCATCGATCAATTGAAGACGCTGACCAACCCCGCAGGCAGCAGTGACAACCGCATCCTGCTCACCGCGCCCAATCAGGGTGAAGTCGAGCGCCTAGCCGGGCTCTTACAGGAGTACGGCGTGCCGTATCGCCTTGGCTCACGCAACATGAACGCAGGCTCGGAGACCATCTACTCGGAGTCCAGCTACCTTGCGGGCTCCGTTGCCACGCCAGTCATCGTGCGCGCCGCAATCGCCAACGGCGTTCAGATTCTAGACCTTGTACAGGCCAGCGCGCGGCAGATCATCGTCTTTGGCGCAAATGACCTCACCGACGAGGCTGACATTGCTGCGCGGCCGGCGCAGCGTAGGTCGAAGACCTCCGCCTTTATCTCGGACTTTCGCGACCTCGCCGTTGGGGACTACGTCGTCCACGTCGAGCATGGCATCGCGCAGTACTGCGGCCTGCGTGTGCTGGAAGAAGACAAGGACAATCCACTGGAACTCATGATCTTGGAGTTCGCCGAAGGCGCCAAGCTTTACGTCCCGCTGACTCGTCTCGATCTGATCCAGAAGTATCGCTCAACTGAGACCGGACCCGCGCCAGTGCTGAACAAACTGGGCAACCAGGCATGGCAAAAGACCAAGGCACGCGTCAAGAAGGCCATGGCGGACATGGCCGCGGAGTTGCTGAAACTGTACGCCCAGCGCAAGGCCGCGCAAGGAAACAGCTTCAGCCCGGATAACAATCTACAGCGCGAGTTCGAAGACGCCTTCGCCTTCACCGAGACCGACGATCAGCTCTCCGCCATCGCTGACATCAAGCGCGATATGGAAAGCACGCAGCCCATGGATCGCCTGCTCTGCGGAGACGTCGGTTACGGTAAGACGGAGGTCGCCATGCGCGCTGCCTTCAAAGCCGTGCAGGACTCCAAACAGGTGGCCGTCCTGACTCCCACCACCGTCCTCAGCTTTCAGCATTACGAAAGCTTCAAAAAACGCTTCGCCAACTTCCCCGTCAAAGTAGAAATGCTCTCCCGCTTCCGTACCGCGAAGGAAAAAACAGCCATCGTGGAAGAGGCCGAGCAGGGCAAGATCGACATCCTCATCGGCACTCACGCCATCCTCGCGCAGAAGCTCAAATTCCAGGATCTCGGCCTCCTCATCGTTGATGAAGAACAGCGCTTCGGCGTCCGCCACAAAGAACGCCTTAAGCAGATGCGCGCCGCCATCGACGTTCTCGCCATGTCCGCCACGCCCATCCCGCGCACCCTGCACATGTCGCTCGTCGGCCTGCGCGATATGTCCGTCATTGAGACCCCGCCCAAAGACCGCATGGCCATCCAGACCATCGTCGCCAAGTATGACGAAAAGCTGATCCGCACCGCAGTAGAGATGGAACTGGAACGCGGCGGCCAGATCTACTTCGTCAACAACCGCGTGGAAAACATTTACGAACTCGCCTCCCTCATCCGCCAGCTCGTCCCCTCCGCCCGCGTTGTCGTCGGCCACGGCCAGCTCCCGGAAGCCGAGCTCGAGCGCGTCATGCTCGCCTTCATGAACCATGAGTACGACGTCCTGGTCGCCACCTCCATCATTGAGAACGGCCTCGATATCCCACTCGCCAACACCATCATCGTCAACCGCGCAGACCGCCACGGCTTGTCGGAGTTGTACCAACTCAGGGGAAGAGTAGGCCGCTCCAATCGCCGCGCCTATGCCTACCTGCTCATCCCACCCGACACCGAGCTCACCGAAATCGCACGTCGCCGCCTAGCGGCGCTCAAGGAGTTCTCCGACCTTGGCGCCGGCTTCAAAATAGCCGCACTCGACCTCGAGTTGCGCGGCGCCGGCAACATGCTCGGAGGTGAGCAGAGCGGTCACATTGAAGCCATTGGATTCGAGATGTACACCACCATGCTGGAGGAAGCGGTGAGCAAGATGAAGGGCGAAGGCGATAAGCCCGCCCATTCCACCACCGTCCTCAACCTCGGCATCTCGGTCCGCATTGATTCGGACTACATTCCCGAAGAGAACCAACGCCTGCGTATGTATAAACGAATCGCAGGGGCTATGGACCAGGCCACCATTGACGACGTCCGCAGTGAGCTGCACGACCGCTACGGAGCCCCGCCCGAGTCCGTGCTGAACCTGCTCTCGGCTGGCGAACTCCGGCTGCTATGCGAGCGCCTCGGCATCGCTCAGATGGACCGCAAGCGCACACAAGTCGATCTTCCCAATCCCAACGGAAACAAGAAGCAGCCTATCAAAACTTTTGTCGAGATGTTGCACATCCGCTTCGCCATCCCGGAAGCTAACGCTCTTAGCGACACCAGCTTGGCCCATGCGCAGGTTGATCCCGGTATGCTGATGAAGCTTATTTCCCGTAATGCGAAACGCGGCGCTCAATTCACGCCGCAAGGTATTTTCCGTTGGCCGCTGACGAGCGCCAAGGCCGAGGACGTTCTGGCTGAAACACGCGAACTGCTGGACGCGCTACAATTCGCCGGTTAGCGTCTCTCTACCGTCGTGCGAAGGCCCCAAACATAGCCGCGAAGGCAGTCATGCTGCTGGGCCACAAAATCGCTCCATCGCTGCCATGAACTCCAGCCGCGATACAGCATACGAGCGGAAGAAGAAACGTTAGACCCACCAGACTGGCGACTAACGGGTGAAGCCTCTGGCTGCTTACCACGAAGACATTCGTTGGCTGCATTGGCATAGCCCTCATTTCACCCTACTTCCAGTCTGATGCGACATCCCGGGAGCAGGTTTCGTTCTTGGTCTTTGTTGTAGCGCGAATCGAAAGATAAATAAAACTTCTGCAGCAAATCTGGAAAAATGTGCTTCAAGCGGGCGTTAACTTCGCCGATCAACGCAAGAACTTCGTACCCCGAAATGGTCATCCCTCCCCGCACCAAAGACCTCTCCAGAGGCAGCCTGCACCCGCTAAAATCATTCTTTCCCGAAGGTGCAAAGCCATGCGTTACTTGCATAGCTTTCTCGCTTCCAGCATCTGAACCGCCCACAAAGGTCGTTAGAATCATCACGAGAGGCACAGCAAAGTCCATGACGTACCAGAAGATTCGCAAGGCCGTTTTCCCTGCAGCAGGCTTAGGAACTCGCTTTCTTCCCGCCACCAAGGCCACGCCCAAGGAGATGCTCTGCCTCGTCGATAAGCCGCTGATCCAGTACGGCGTAGAGGAGGCAGTCGCCGCAGGCTGTACCGAGATCATCATCGTCACCTCCCGCGGGAAGACCACCATGGAAGATCACTTCGATCGGGCGCCCGAACTCGAAGCCTCATTGGCCGCCAAGAAGAAAACCGCGCTGCTTGAGATCGCGCGCTCCGTCTCCAAGCTCGCCAAGGTGACCTTTACCCGCCAGCCTGAACCCCTTGGCCTCGGTCACGCCGTCCTCATGGCCAAGGAGATCGTCGGCAACGAGCCCTTCGCCGTCCTCCTGCCCGATGACATCGTTGACGCCGACGTCCCCTGCATGAAGCAGATGGTCGAAGCCTTCCACGAGACCCAATCGACCATCCTCGGCTCAGAGGTTGTGGAAGGCGCGGCTATCTCCGCCTACGGCTGCCTGGACTGCACACCGGACCCGAAGAACCCGCGCCTGCTCGCCGTCAAGAACATGGTGGAAAAGCCCAAAGCTGAAGAGGCTCCAAGCCAGAACGCCATCATCGGCCGTTACATCCTGACCCCGCGCATCTTTGAAATGATCGAGACCATCACCCCCGGAGCCGGCGGAGAGCTCCAACTCACCGATGCCATTAAGGCTCTGCTCCAGCACGAAAAAGTCTACGGCTTCTCCTACATCGGCAAGCGCCACGACGCCGGGGACAAGCAGGGCTTCCTTCGCGCCACGGTCGAGTTGGGCCTCAAGCACCCCGCGCTCGGAGCAGACCTCCGCGCCTGGCTTAAGACCCTCCCCCTCTAACGCTGCTCAAGCGGGCATTTCTTCAATCGACTTCGGCTCGACCATCATTCGCCCCTCGGCGGCATGGCGAGCCTCAGTCGATGCCCTATAAGCCTTGAAGCGGGCCCGCATCACATTCCCCAGCGGACGATGCGCCGCCAGCGCATGCCATGGATTGAAGCTCAGTTCCTCATCCACCCACACACGGCGCTCGTCGGAGTACGCATCCTGTGGCGCCGCCGTGACCTGCGCCACCGTTAGGTAGGGACTCAGTTCCTCATCCCATTTTTTGTCCGCTTCTTCCACCGGCATCTTTTCAAGATCGGTGCAAAGCTGGACGCGCAGCTCCCACACTGCCGTCTCCGTCTTGAAGAACTCCGTAATCGCCTCCTTCAGCGAGTTCCAGTTGCTGGCATTCTGCAGATGTTCCCCGCACAACTTCGTCAGATTCGCAGACACGGGCACCAGCTCAATCTTTCCGAAGTACGCCCCATACCGTAGCGGCACGACAGTAGAAAACGTCTCCCCCAGCGGATGCGTGGGCTTGTGCCCGAATCCCTTCAGCAGCGCGCTCTGGCCACCCACCGCCTCCAGGGCGGTCTCCGCCAACTGTGAAACCGCCGATACGGCCTGCTTCACCGCCTCAGAGTCATTCACATGCGCGTCCAGCGTCTTCAAACCCTTCAGAAAACCCTTCGCATTCGGCGCATTGAATGCCTTATCGTTCACCATCACGAGGTCCTGCGTTACCTCGCCGGTCCAGTTCGGCAGCATATCCCCGGGCACGCCGATAATCTTCATCGCCAGCCCACGAGGCGTTGAAATGTGATCGGACAGAATATCCCCCGGATTGGTTGAGAATCGCAGCACCGCGCCGTAACTCGCAGGCGTCGCAAACAGCCCCTGCCGCAACTCCTCCGGCAGGCCGTCGATCACCGTCAACCGCGCCTTCAGCAGCCCGTGGCTCTTGGCGTGAACGGACCGCGTCGTATGCCGCTGGCGCTCGCCAATCTTGCACTGAATGTCCCGCATCGTCGCCGCAATCTCGTCGAACGTCTGCTCTTCCCCCGGCTGAATCACCTCAATCGCATCCGAATACGGCACAAATTGGCTCATACGCCCTCCTGTTATCGTCTTGTCAATTCGTGCATGAGATGCACCTATTCACTCTTGCGTGCAAAGCTGCTGCCCGGCAGGATCACCGGCCGCTCCGCCTGATCCGCCACCGTCTCCGTCAGCTTGTAAAAGAACTGGTCGAACTTCGCCGCCGCCGCAAAGTCCATCGGCTGCGTCAGGTCATCCTGCGGCCGGTGATACCGCACCTGGTACCACTCCCGATAGCGCTTCTCCGCATCCGTGCCGGGGTCATAGCCAAAGATGAACCCAATCGCAGGCACCCCCGCCTTCAGGAACGGAAAGTGATCAGCCCGGCGCAGCAGTCCCCGCTCCGGCTCCCGATCCGCGCGCAGTTCAATCCCCATTCCCGCGCCCACCTGCTTGGCCGTCGTCGCCAGCGTCGTATCGTCGATCGCCAGCGCCGTCAGTACATGCAGCGGAAACAATGGCCGCAGTTGATCCAGGTTGATATCCGCCGCCATCGCCGCAATCGGCACCGTCGGATGCTCCACAAAGTAGTTCGAGCCCAACAGCCCCTTCTCCTCCCCCTCAAACACGCACAGCAGCACAGACCGCTTCAGCGCCTTATGCTGCGCCTTCATATCATCCGCAAACTGGATCAGCAGCGCGACATACGCCGCATCGTCCAGTGCTCCGTTGTACAGTCCGTCTCCCTTCACCGGCGTGCCATACCCATATCCATCCAGGTGCGCCGCAATCACCACATACTGATCCTTCAGCACCGGATCCGTTCCCGGCAGCACCGCCAGCACGTTCGGCGAGCTATACGTCTTCGCCGTCGTCCGCACCTTCACCCTTAGCTTCGCCGGAAGATCAAACGAAGCCAGCGCCTCCTTCGCCCCACCCGCCTTCAGGATCGCCGCCGCATCCTTGCCGGATCCCGCCAGCATCATCCCAAAGCCAACCTCCCCCACTCGCATCCCCAGCAGGCTATCGCCGCCCGCCCCGCGCCCCGCCGTACCCACCGACACGCTCCGCGCGTACGCATACGGCCACCGCGGAGGCTCGATGCTGAAATAAGGATCATCCACATTGATCACCCCCGCCGCCTTGCCCGCCCGCGCGTTTGCCGTTCGCTCTCCGCCATTCGGCAGACCCGCCCGCTGCGTCCCGAAGCACACCACGATCTTTCCCGCGACGTCCTCCATCGCATCCTTCCCGCAGTACCCGCGAAACGTCAGCGCCGCCTCTGTCTCCGCCGGCAGATTCGCCGCCGCGCCAATCGTTATCTGCTGCAGAAACTCGAGCGGCACCTGCGCCCCGCCTTCGCGTACCAGCGTGAAGCTGGTCCCCCCTGGGTCCACCGCCACCTCATGCATCGGCACGCTCTGGAAGTATCCCTGCTCCCCCGCAGGCTTCAGCCCCGCCGCCTTGAACCGCCCCGCCACGTACTCCGCCGCCCGCTGATACGCCGCCGACCCCGTATCCCGCCCCTCCATCGCATCGCTGCTCAGCGCCTCGGTCGTATGCCACCACGCCAGCGTATCGGCATCATGGATCTCAGAATCCCGTGGATGAGCCTGCGCAGACGCAGCATTAAAAGCGAACAAGCCAGACGCCAGGGCAAGGGAAACACACATTTTGCGCATATGCGCCCGAGTGTAGCAAATCCCCGTCCTCTACTCCCTGCTTTACTCGGTCGTCCCACCCAAAAAAGTCTGCTGCGCCTGCGCCCCAATCACCCGATAAAGCGCAAACTGCCGCGACCGATCCCCCCGCAGCTCCATCAGCAGCGACGCCCGATTCGACGCCTCCACATCCACCACATCCACCAGCCGGAACTGCGGCGTCCGGTCCAGATGGTGCTCGTCCGTCACACTCGCCATCGCTACCCGCAAATCAAACCCCTGCTCCTGCTGCGCCACAATCGACACATACCGCGCCACCCCATCTGCCCCCTTCGCCGTCGCCGAATAAAAGTACGTCGCCGCCCCCCCATAGCTCAGCGTGTAACCCTTCAACACCTCATCCTTCAACTCCACCGCGGTCCCCGCAGCACTCTTAGCCGCCGCCACCGCCTTCTTCCTTGCCGCCGCGCGAACCGCGGGCGTAGCCCCAGCCTTCACCGGCGCAGGAGCGGGCACCGCCGCCACAGCCGAAGGCTTGTCATACGCCGCCAGCTTCTCCCGCGCGATCTCCTGTAGCTTCTCCGTCACCGCCCCCCGTTCCGCATCGTCCACCCACGTCCGCGCAAAATCATGCTGCGTCCGGTTCGCCGCATCGCTGACCGCCACTTTCTGCCGCATATCCGCCGGCAGCCCCATCAGCGCGGGCAGATCATCCTCGCCCATGTTTCCCGCGCTCTTCCCCCGGTGCAGATTCGGACGGTCCGGATCATCGTTCAAGGACCCAATGCCCCGCACCGACGACGTGTCACTCTCCTTGCGTGCCTCCTTCCGTTGCGCATCCGTGCGCTTGCGCAGCGTAGGCCGCTCCACCTCGCTGTTCGGATCGGAGTCGTCCGTCCTGCTCGCCCCCCCAGAGGAAGCTGTCGAATCCGTATCCGTCTTCCGCTTCATCGTCGGACGGTCCGCATCATCAGCTGGAGTCGTGTCCTTCGCCGTACTTGCCGTTGACGAGTCATCGGTCTTTCGCTTCATCGTTGGTCGATCCGGATCAGCCGGGGTCGTAGCCGTCGTCGTGGGCGTACCAGCCGCGTCCGTCGTACCGGAACTATCGGAGTCCGTCTTCCGCCGCATCGTAGGCCGCCCACCGTCGTCCGCTGGAGTCGTCCCTGCATCTGGCTTCTTCGCAAACTTCGGCCCTGAGGAGGATGCCGCCGAATCTGCCTTACCCCCACTCTGCTCAATCTTTGAAAGCGGCCCACTCTTCTTCGCCGCCACCAGCTTCGGCTTGGGCAGCGCCTTGTACGGCCCAAATCCCATCCAACCATCGTCAAAGTCCCCATTCCGTGACGCAAGGTGCCGCGCAAACGACACCTCCAGCGTCCCTTCCGGAACCCCCGCCTGGTCCAACTCGAAGATCGTCCCCGTCCCCAGCGCAAACGGCACCGGCCGCGCCAGATAGACCCCCGCATCCTCCAAATGCCCATTGATAAACAGTGTCACCGGCACCAGCCGGCTCGCCGTCGGCTTGCCCTCCTCGCCGGTCCACTCATACACCCCCACCGCCCGAACCACCGTCTCCGGCTTTTTCACCACGTGCGTCTGCGCGCCAGCCCGCATCCCCACGCCCAGCACCGCCAAAGCCATCAGTCCCCGTCGCATCATCACTCCGTTAGACGCACATTGTTTCGATCAGGGTCAATGGCGCTCGAACGGCCAAATCGCATAGATCAACGCCACTTCCACCAGGAACCCAATCGCCCAGAAAGCCAGGTGATACCGCCTCGCCGGCAGCGACGGAATCACCAGCACAAACAGCGCCGTAGACAGAAGGACGAGCCCCGATCTCGTGTGGTGCAGCTTCGCCACCTTCGCCCCGCCCCCTGACTCCGCTACTCTAACGGTACCGCAATGACGCAGCCCCTCCTCGACGTACGCGACCTCACCCTCTCCTTCGGGCCTACCCCCGTCGTCCACTCCATCTCCTTCCACATCGCCCCCGGCGAAACCCTTGGCCTCGTCGGCGAATCCGGCTCTGGTAAATCCGCCACCTCCCTCGCCATCCTCCGCCTCCTCCCCCCCGCCGCCACCGTCTCCGGCTCCATCACCCTCGATTCCACCCCCCTCCTCAACCTCCCCGAACCCGCCATGCGCCGTCTCCGCGGCTCCCGCATCGCCATGATCTTTCAGGAACCCATGACCGCCCTCAACCCGGTCCTGCGCATCGGCGACCAGATCGCCGAATCCCTCCTCGCCCACCACCCCCATACCCCCCGCACGGAAGTAAAAGCCCGCGTTCTCGCCGCCATGCACGAGGTCGCCCTCCCCAACCCCGAAACCCGTCTCCGCGACTACCCCCACCAGTTCTCCGGCGGCCAGCGCCAGCGCATCCTCATCGCCATGGCCCTCATTAACCGCCCCGCCCTCCTCATCGCGGACGAGCCCACCACCGCCCTTGACGTCACCGTCCAGGCCCAAATTCTCGATCTCCTCCGCACCCTCCGCCGCACCCACTCCCTCGCCATGCTCTTCATCTCGCACGATCTCGCCGTCGTCTCCCGGATCGCAGACCGCGTCGCCGTCATGCAGCACGGTCGCATTCTGGAAACAGCGCCCGCGGCGCAAATCTTCGCCAACCCCCAGCACCCCTATACCCGCCGCCTCCTCGCCTCCGCCCCCACCATGCACTCGGACCGCACCCAACCCCTCGCCACCCTGCGATAATCACCCCAGCGATTATCAACACGATGAGCAGCCTGACCCCTGCCCCCTGAAACCTGACCCCTCGCCACCCCATGCGCGCCCTCATCCTCTCCGACATCCACGGCAACCTTGAAGCCCTTGAGGCCGTCCTCGCCGCAGCCGCGCACGCCGGCGGATACGACCAGCTCTGGAATCTCGGCGATATCGTCGGCTACGGCGCAAGCCCCAACCAGGTCATCGACCTTGTCCGCCCACTCTCCACCCTCGTCGTCCGCGGCAACCACGACCGCGTCTGCTGCGGCCTCACCTCGCCCGCCAACTTCAACCCCACCGCCCGCAACGCCGCCCTCTGGACTCGCAACGAGCTCCGCCGTGAAAACGTCGAGTGGCTCCGCGCCCTCCCCCAGGGACCAGTCCAGCCCCCCGTCCAGCCGGACATAAAGGGCATCTCCTGCGTCCACGGCTCCCCGCTCAATGAAGATCAGTACATCCTCTCCATGCGCGACGCTTGGGCTCCCCTCCAGCAAAGCCCCTCCCCCATCACCTTCTTCGGCCACACCCACATCCAAGGCGGCTTTTCCCAGCGCGAGCATGACTGGCACGAGCTGCGCCCCCGCTTCCCAGGCGTCATCGAGCAAGATGCCCAGGCCGCTCGCAATGAAGCCGACTCCTGGACCCTTCCCCTGCTCCCCGGCACCCGCCATCTCATCAACCCCGGTTCCGTCGGCCAGCCCCGCGACCGCGACTGGCGCGCCGCCTTCGCCCTCTACGATTCCGCCGCCGGCTCTGGAGGCGAAATCGTCTTCCACCGCATCCCCTACGACGTCGTCGCCTCCCAGGGCCGCATCCTCATGGCCGGCCTCCCGGAACGCCTCGCCCTCCGCCTCCGCGAAGGCCGCTAAGCCCAGCCAATCTCCACGCCGGCTCAGCAAGCTGCCCGCCCAATCCGAGCACCTCCGCCGTACAGGCTATCTCCTCTGGTATGAATACTTTGCAGCCACAGAGGTCGAAAACAAAGACTTTAGCTCCCGTAAATTTGGTGGTCCAGGCCTAAACCTAATGATGAGAAGACTTTGCACACCATAGGGGGAGGGTAGGTGGCGGTGGACGCAGTCTCGGTCGAACTCCTCTCCAAGTGATATTCCCGTAAAACAGGGATATTTACAGGGAATACAGCGTCTTCGTAGCTCCTTGGTCGCGTGAATCGACCGTTTTTCCCGGACATTCAGCTCCCAAACACACTCCAAGAACTGACAGAACAGGGAAACAGCAGGGAATCTGAAGCCGATCAGAAATTCGTTGCAGCCGCATAAGAGTTCCCGGACTTGACCGGCGTAGATATGGAAAGGGATCTCGGGGCATCTGCGCGGATTGACATCTTACTCCGTCCGTTTGGCAGAGGTCCTAAAGAGCTCCTTCTCAATGCTATAAAGTTTCCGGCTGAGGACAAACGATGAGTCACTTGCCAACTCTCTGGTCGCAAGCAGAGTTTCACTTTACGTACAAAGTGGGTGGACCGACCATACCAGTACAATTTGATGGTGAAGATGTACTGGCGGGTGCTCACCCAAGCAGCTCCGCGATTCTATTTAGAGCCGAGAAAGCACCGGGAGACATGAGAAGCAAAGCGACACCCTATCTTCTCCTTAAGCTGCTTCTCATTCTCATTGGGGGCGGGGAAGCCGCCCAGACCATCTATTTGCCGTGGGATGGGCATCCGGTGCTCGGCACCGACGCCGCCGACAGCTGCCCTCATCTCGCTCCGGTGTCTGCGGATTTGACGACCAAAGGACTTTATCGGCTGGATGATCCAACCCACTCGATCATCGATCCAAAACGGATGGATCTTACACGAGTTCCAGCGGACCAGCAAAGCCGCCGCCGCGGCCATCGTCAACGAAGCGCGTTGAGAATGACCATGCTCTTCAGCGCCTCGAGAGGACCAGTGTGGCGCGCCTCAAAGACCCTCAACTCTTCGCTAACCGGGCCGGCGTTGCTCAGGAACGATCGCAGGTTCCCGGCGGCGATACCCTGGCCTGGGCTCCGCCTTATCTTGCACGCTATTCCTACGCTACCTTGCAAGGGTACGTCGACCGCGCACTCACCCTGTTGTGGTTTTACTTGGGCGGACTGCCCGCGCCTAGTCGTACCAACATCAGTCACTAGGAGTTACCTTGCCTTTGCCGCGCCGAATGTCGTCTCTCCTCCGCCTTGTCTTCTCGTCCGCTCTCGCTCTTCAACTCGTCTCAGCGGGCCACGCACAGAGCAACGCCTCCCGGCCCTGGATGGATACAACGCTCTCTCCCGAGCAGCGCGCCGACCTGGTTCTGAAGCAGATGACCCTCGCCGAAAAGATTGCCCTGCTTCACGGTAACGGGATGGCGCATGCCGCCCAATGGCAGATGCCGCTGACATCTCAGTCAAACGGCGGGGCCGGCATGGTTGAAGGTGTGGAGCGTCTTGGCATCCCGCGGCTTTATCTTTCAGACGCAGCGTACGGCGTGCGCAGCAGCGGTGAGAATGGACGCTACTCGACGGCCCTACCTTCCAATCTTGCTTCTGCCTCTGCCTGGAATCCGGCTGGCGCCTGCGAGTATGGCGCCTTGATCGGCCGCGAGTTGCGAGCCCAGGGCTACAACATGACGTTAGGCGGAGGAGTAAACCTGACGCGCGATCCACGCAACGGCCGCACTTTTGAATACTTGGGGGAAGACCCTCTGCTGGCCGGTACCTTGGCTGGCAATCTCATGCGCTGCGAGCAGGCCGAGCACGTGATCGGCGACATTAAGCACTATGCGCTGAACGATCAAGAGACCGGACGCAACATCGTCAATGTCAAGATTTCCGAGCGCGCCATGCAGGAGAGTGATCTGCTTGCCTTCCATGTCGCGCTTGATCTGGCAAAACCCGGAGCCGTGATGTGCTCCTACAATCGCGTAGAGGGAGACTACGCCTGTGAGAACCGCTACCTGCTGCACGACCTACTGAAGGGTGAATGGCATTTTTCCGGCTTCGTTCTCTCCGACTGGGGCGGCACGCACAGCACCGCAAAGGCGAGTTCGGCAGGGCTCGACCAGGAGCAGCCGATGGCCCAGTACTTTGGAGCGAGCCTTCAAACGGCAGTGGAGGATGGCGAGGTATCGCAGGCCGAGATCGATGACCATGCCCGACGTGTACTGTACGCCGAGTTCCTGTCCGGTGTCGTTGATTACCCGACACAGAAGAGCGTTGTTGATGTGGAAGGCGGGCTGGAGATCGCACAGCAGCAGGAAGAAGCGAGTATCGTGCTGCTGCGCAACAAAGCGCAGGTGCTGCCGCTGCGGGCTGACAAGCTCAAGCGTATCGCCATTATTGGCGGCCATGCTGACGTGGGCATGCTCTCCGGCGGAGGCTCCGCTCAGGTCGATCCTCCCGTGGGCAGCGCGATCCTCCCGCCAGGTAAGGGTCTGCCTCACTGGCAGGCGCACATCTGGTTCCCCACCTCGCCTCTGAAGGCACTACGCGCCCAGCTTCCCGGAGTGCAGATCGACTATTCCTCTGGTGAAGATGTTGCGGAGGCCACGGCACTGGCACGCCAAGCTGACGTTGTCCTCTTGTTTGCGACGCAGTGGTCGTCAGAGGGGATAGACCTTCTCAACCTCGCACTTCCAGATGGGCAGGATGATCTCATCCGCTCGGTATCTGCGGCTAATTCACACACGGTCGTGGTGCTGGAAACCGCGACCGCCGTCACCATGCCTTGGCTCAGTCACGTCGATGGAGTGGTGGAGGCCTGGTTTGGTGGAAGCAGGGGACATCGAGCGCTTGCACGTGTGCTCACCGGAGAGGTGAATCCAAGCGGTAAGCTTCCGATGACTTTCCCCCGCGCAGAGGAGGATCTACCCCGTCCCAAGATTGCTGTCTTGGCCAAGCAGGACCGCGGTCAGGGCAGCGGTGCGGTCGACGATGGGGGACACGCGGCATCCACCTACTCTGTGACCTATGAGGAAGGGCTCAAGGTTGGATACAAGTGGTACGAAGCGGAAAAAAAGCAGCCCTTGTTTCCTTTCGGCTTCGGTCTTAGCTACACGACGTTCGGGTACTCCGGCTTGACGATCTCCGGCGACGAAGCAAGTTTCACCCTGCGTAATACAGGGGGCCGTGCCGGGGTCGAGATTGCGCAGCTCTACGCAACCCCACCCAACTCGGCAGGTGAACCGTTCCGGCACCTCGTCGGGTGGCAAAGGGTAGAGCTTGCGCCAAACGAAGCCAAACAGGTTAGCATCCGGATTGATCGACGCGTACTTTCGGTCTTTGAGGAGCAATCGAAGACCTGGCGATTCAAAGCGGGAGACTACCTTGTGGAGGCTGGACCGAGCTCCGCGTCACTTCCACTGCATGCCACGCAGTTGCTGCAGTGACTCAATGCGGTTTGTATCCTGCGGGCCCACGCATTTTGGTTAGGGAGACTTCCAGTGCTGATTGCCGATATCGCTGTTTCTAGGGACCAGCATTCCGCGAGCCGTCCGAGGTCAGGCACATGAGTGACTCGGCCTGTGCGCGCAAATTGAGAACAAAGTTGCCGCAAGATCTGACTTCGCGGGCGGTTCGGAAAGTTGTAAGGTCCTTAGACTCATAGATCGAACTGTTGACATCGGCGTCCTTTGCTGATGGCAAGACTTGGCTGAGGTGGGGGCTCGTTGCTTATAATTCTCATCCAGCAAATCCGTAAACAGGGACCAATCGTGAGCGCATAGTGAATCCACTCAGCCTCATCTTCTTGAACCCCACTGGCATCGCCACTGCCCTTGCCCAAGCCCTAGGTCTGCCAACGCCCGGACAGGCAAACCTTCGATTCGAAGCAGCCTCCATCCTACCTTCCAAGCCAGATGCTCCACTTGGCTCCATTCAGGTGGCAGTCGGGGCGACGGATACACCGTCCATTGTGAACCCATCCGACTAATGATCCCCTCATGTGTTCGGAACTCACTTAGGATGGCTAACGATCGGACCAATCTCATCGTCTCCCATCACAAAGTTGAGTTCGCCGCCTGACATTAAATCTTCGTGTCTGATCTTGTACCCCGGAATGTTCACGCCGTTATGCATAACGCGCGTGACGTTCTCCTTGCCACTCCCGGCACCGGTGGCGCAGATATGCAAACGTTTCCCGTTGGGTAGATGTACTGTAAGGTCATCAAATCGGGGCACACCCAACCAATACTCAGGAACGCCTGGCGTCACCTGGTAGAAGCCGAGCGCACTCATGACATACCAGGCACTCATCTGCCCGCCATCATCATTGCCTGCTAAGCCGTCCGGCGCATCGATGTATTGACTGTTCATTAAGTCGCGCACATGGTGCTGCGTTTTCCTAGGTTCGCCTCCAGCGTCAAACAGATAGGCAATTTGGTGGCTGGGTTCATTTCCATGATCATAAAACCTCCACTGAAGAGACGATCCAGCTTCGCGGTGAAGGCTTTGGCACCGCCTTCCAATTCGATGAGACCTGGCACATCCTGCGGAACAAAAAAAGAGTATTGCCATGGCAGACCCTCAGTGATCCACGATTGTTTACGACCGGGATCGAATGGTGTGACCCAGGTTCCATCTTCGTACCGGCCTCGGGCGAAACCACTCTGAGGATCAATCACTTTGCGCCAGTTCTGACCGCGATGCCTGAACGTTGCGGCGTCATCTTTCTTCCCGATATCCGCCGCTAATTCGCCAAGTATGGCGTCGTCATAGGCGTATTCGAGGGTGCGAGAAACCTGCTCGTCTTTGTGGAAGGCTTCGTTGATATAGTCTTCGAGGGGGATGTAGCCATAACGCAGGTAAGAGCTGAGACCACGGCGGCCTTTGCCGTCGGCGGCCTCCTCCGGTGTCGGAGTGGTGAGAGCGTTTTTTCGCATCAGGGTGTACGCGGCTTCGATATCAAATCCACGCAAACCCTTACGGTAAGCGTCGATGATCGTTACTGCGGCGTGGTCTCCCACCATCTCCGAGGTATAGCTGTTCCACGCGGGAAAGATGGGAAGAAAACCTCGCTGTTGTCCTTTAAGGATCAGCGAGCGAACCATATCGATATCGCGTGGAGGATCGAGAATCGTGAGCATGGGATGTTGAGCGCGGAACGTATCCCACATGGAAAAGTCGTCATAGTAGGTAAAGTGATCGGTGTGTTCGACCTGGCCGCTGCTTGCAAACCTTGGATAGCTGCCGTCCACGTCGCTGAAGATTCTGGGATGCAGCATAGCATGGTAGAGCGCCGTGTAGAACACATCCGTTGCGGGAATGTCATCTTTGATCTCGATCAAGGAGAGACTTTGGCTCCACGCCGCCCGGGCGCGAGCCTTGACGCTGTCGAAGTCCCAATCAGGAATCTCCGCACGAAGGTTCTTGCGCGCTTCCTCGACGCTGACAAACGACGTGCCGATTCGTGCAATGACCGTCTCGCCTGATTTTGCGCCTGGGAAGCGCACATATGCTCCGAAGCCTGGGCGCGTGCTTGATGTCGGAAGAGCTACTGCCGCTTTTGCCGCACCGCCTGTGGTCGTCGAGACCTTGGCTACCGGGACGACACCGACTGGAAGGCCGTCGCCAGTTCGCTTGGCGGCACCCTCCTCTGTTTGTGTCCCGGCCCATGTTCCTTCGCCTGCGAAGGGGCGGCTGAACTCGATGACAAAGTAGCTGCTGAAGCCCGCGAGTTTGCCGCTTCCGGCATACTCTCTGCGCACCGGGACCTCGCCTGTAACTTCCTGCGCCTTGCGATCCACAAGGACCCAGCCATCACCGCCACGAGCGTTATTTTCGACGACGACAGAGCCATCGCCGGCGCGGTTGAAGGTGAAGCGCATCATACCGGAACGCAAGGCTCCGGTGATTTCAGAGGTGACCTCAGCATCCTGGAGAGTCACTTCGTAGGAGTAAGGAGTGGCCTGCTCGCTGCTGCGGCTGAAGCGCGAGGCTCGCTCAACGGCTGAAGTCTTCAATGCTTTCGCCGAGGGCATCAGCGTGACGCTGCCGTAATCCGGCAGGCAACTACCGCTGAGAAAATGGGAGCCGCGAAACCCCTGGATCATCACGTCCGCGAAGTAGTAAGGTGCGACACATTTGATCTCACCAGCCCGAGTCTGCGGCGTCCAATGTGTCATCGCAAAAGGTACCCCAGTTGCAGGGTATGTCTGCCCCTCATTCGCCGTGCCTACGAGGGGGTGTACATGGTCAACGGGCTGTATCTGCCCGAGCAGGCTTGCGGCGGGAAGAATCGTAAGTAAAGCCAAAAGAGTACGGGCGAGCATCTGGTGAGCCTCGTGTACAAAAGGATGGGATGACGCCGCACTAACGTGAAAGGCGCAGGATGACAGAGCCATGACGTGGAACGGTGAATGGCGTGGAATCCGATATGGGCCCAAGATCTTTGGATCGCCATACGTCGCGGGCTTTCCAGCCCTCGGCCGCTCCCGCCTTTTCAAGGTCCAGCGAGATGCCACGCAGATAGGAGCGTTGCTCGCCGAAGTTGAAGATGGCGAGCACCCTGCTCCCGTCTGCGAGAGGACGAGCCCAAATCTCGATGGGGCCCTCGGCATAGATACGGTCGGCTTCCTGGCCCAAGCGGTCTTGATCGATGGCGATGATCTCTGGATTGGTCAGGATCGCGGTGATCTCGGGCGTGAGTTGAGAGAGGTTATTGCCCGCAAGCAGGGGTGCGGCAAGCATCGCCCACATTCCCATATGGGTGCGGTTTTCATCCAATGTCAACTTGCCGTTGCCGACTTCCAGCATGTCGGGATCGTTCCAATGGCCGGGGGCGGCATACCGGGCGAGGCCCGCCTGCTCCCGCCCGATCAGCGAGATGCGATCGAAGGCAGGGGTGATGTCGCCCGTGGTACGCCACAGGTTCGCCCCCACCTCCGGGCCCCACTGCCAGACGGAATCGAAACCGTATTGACACAGGCTGTACACGATGGGGCGACCGGTCTTGAGCAGCGCCTGATGCATTTTCTCGTAGGCGTCGCGCATCATCTTGTACTGATGCACCATGCCTTCCTCGCCGTCCCCTGGATAGGCCTGGCGCATCACCTTATTATGAAAGCTGCAGAGATCGTATTTGAGATAGTCGACACCCCATAAGGCATAGAGCGCGGCATCCTGATCTTCATGGTCCAGACTTCCCTCAAAGCGAGCGCAGGTCTGCGGACCCGGCGAACTATAGATGCCCAGCTTGAGGCCTTTGCCATGTACATAGTCCGCCAGCGCCTTCATATCCGGAAATTTGTCATTTGCATGAAGCGTGCCATTTGCGTCGCGAGCGCCCTGCCAGGTGTCATCGATGTTGAGGTAGACATAGCCCGCATCCCGCATCCCGGAAGAGACAAGCAAATCCGCGGCCTGGCGGATGTCCTTGTCCGTGACCTTCTCTGCGAACCAGTTCCACGAGTTCCAGCCCATGGGCGGTGTCGCTGAAAGAGGTGCGGCGGAGTTGTTTTGCGACGACGCGAAAGAGGGCAGAAGGAAGAGAACGAGAGTTGCCAGGATACCTGGACGCATCGATTGCCTTTCTAGTGGAGGAACGTTGCGGGCAGACCGGGACGCGCCGCTGTGCCTTTGAAGTGCTCCAGTTTCAAGCCGGTTACGTTCTGCGCTTCAAGCGCATAACTGAAGGAGTCGCTGTGGTGGACTCCCCACGTGGCGCTGCAGTTTCGCACCACCGCGCCCTGCACGTTGCGCAGAAAGTAGGCTGGTGTGTCATGCTTCTCAAGACCGCCAGGCTCATGCATCGGGTCATTGGCCAAAGTGGGGCGATTATCAAAAGCGCCGCCCGGATACTGTGTCCATCTGTCTATTTCGACAGAGCAGTCCTCAAGCAGAACATTCCTCACTGGCATTTCGGGATGGGCATCGATCCGGAAGCTGTTCTCTGCGACGCCACGAACCCGCTTGAATCGAATATTGCTGAGCGAACCCGTCTTGCCATCTTTCGTCCTCGGCCACACTGTCACTGACGCAGCCTCACCCCAACCCCACCAACGTGCAGCATGGTGCTGCGCAAGAAATTCAATATCACGAAACTCAACGTCCTCGACATTGCCGGGTTGCCGATGAGTAATCGTAGGTCCGCGTCCACCGGAGACAATACGGCAACGCTCAAAGAGAATCTTTGAGACGTCCCCGAAGGTTTCGGTGCCGATCTTCAGGCCGCTATCGCGGCAGACGACCGAGCAATCGCGCACGGTGATGTTATGGGCAATTCCGAAGTCCTCATCCGTCTGCTCGCCCGCCTTGATGACGATGCCGTCGTCCGCACAGACGAGGTCGCAGTTCTTGATCTCCATGTCGCGGCAACGGTCAGGGTCCATGCCGTCGCAGTTTGGAACATCGAGATAGTTCCGGATGCGCACGCCGTCAACAAGCACATGCTCACACCCGAGTGTATGCAGGCCCCACTCCGGAGAATGCCCGAATGAGATACCGGAGATCTCAAGCCCTTTACAGCTTAGAAGGTGAAACATCTTCGGCCTGAACGGCAGCGGCTCCCAGCGCTCATGCACGGGGGAATAGTTCCCCATGAACTTCATGCCCTGTCCGTCTACGTGGCCGGTGCCGGTAATGCGAAGATTGCTTGCCCCATCCGCGTTGATAACCCCCTTGTTCCGCTTGGGGAAGTAGTGCGCCTGAAGTGGGCTTGCTAGCAGGACAGCGTCATCTGCGAGGTGAAAATCAACATTGCTCTTTAACATAAGCGCACCTGTCAGGAAACGCTTGCCACCCGGAACCAGGACACGTCCCGCGCCGGCAGCAGACACTCGGTTGATAGCCTCTTGGATCGCCGCCGTATCCATGGCAACGCCGTCCCCCACCGCTCCAAGAGAGAGAACATTAATCTCAAGGCTTGAGACACCTTGCGCAAACGACGGCATCCAGTTGAGCCCGGCAATGGAAAGACTGCTGAAGAGAAACGATCGACGTGTGGCCATGGGCCTCCTCGTACTGGTTGAAAGAGCTAGGGCCGGAGTTCAA
Source organism: uncultured Acidobacteriaceae bacterium (assembly GCA_964242025.1). GTDB lineage: Bacteria > Acidobacteriota > Terriglobia > Terriglobales > Acidobacteriaceae > Edaphobacter. Next base: position 8,993 of record CAXSZW010000015.1, on the reverse strand, counting down.
GAAGAATGCAACTATGAGGCGGCAACGTCACGTTGATGCTGTCTGAACGTCCGCGCTCCTCGTTAGACCACAATTCTTTGCTGCTGTAAGTCGCTGAGGGTAGGTTGTAGAACGCATACGAGCGTGCAATCGTCTTGTCCCTGTCGTTCAGGTTGAAGAGCGCGAGATACTGAACGCCGTCTCTACCTGCCGCCGTCCACGCCACCGTGTTTCCTTCTCTCGCGACCTGCCGCTGATCATGTCCGTACTGGTTGACATCGATCACAGCTCGATTGGTAAGTAGGCTCGTGGTCCAGTCATCCAGCTTGGTAAGGTTGGCGCCAACGATCAGCGGAGAACGCATGATGGACCATAGGGTCAATATCATCCGCTGTTCAGACGGAATCAACCGCGTCTGTCGGGCCTCCCCATCCCCCGGCTCCGGCCCAAGGTAGCCGAGCGGAAGCATGTCAGCATCAGGCCACGCACCTGCGCGGGCATACGGAGCCCATGCTGCCGCAAGTTCAAACTGATCGTACACGCTCCGGGGCGCATGCCTTGCATTCTTCCAGTAGTCCCAAAGGTCATCGGAGATACGCCACATCTGCGCGTAAGGAAGGATCTCCTGCGCAACACCCGGCGACACAGGACCGGGTGAAAGGCTCAGCAGAATCGGCCGCCCGCTCTTGAGAATTGCACGATGAATCATCCGAATCTCAGTGGGTTTATACGGATGATCCGAGATGCAGTCGACCTTAATGAAGTCGACGCCCCAAGCCGCATACTGAGCCAGAAGAGCGTCGTACCAGGCTTGCCCCCCCGGCGTATCCCGGACGCCCCAGTTTGTCGGGTCCCAGGGGCAGGGGTCGCTCGTGTCAGCTACGTCCTTCGCATGAAAGTTGCTGCCTGCCACAGGCAGGTTCTGTCGAACCGCCTCGCGCGGAATGCCTCTGACGATGTGAATCCCAAACTTCAGACCTTGGCCATGAACATAGGTCCCCAGTGCCTTGAAGCCCAGGTTCTTCCCATCGACCATGGCGGACGGAAATCGCTCCGGGACAGGGTTGTAGCGACCGTTCGCATCCACCTCGTACACCACCTTCTCTGGCGTCTTGAGGTCCTGAGGATTCCTCAGAAACCAGCCCTCGTCGATGACTGCATACTGCCACCCAAATGGCTTGAGAGTCTTTGCCAGCACTTGGACGTTATCGCGGAACTGCGGCTCGGTGATGGTAAGGCCATAAGCATCCCAACTGTTCCAGCCCATCGGAGGGCGCGGGGCGATCTCGGTTGACCCGCCAACTTGTGCGGACGTATTACCCACCGCTCCTAGATACAACACAAGCAGAGATGCCAGACGAAAGTACAACCAGAACTCCTCGCGTTTTGAGTTAAGGAAAGAAGCGCCCGGTGTGCAAACAACTTGCGCACACCGGGCGGAGGAGACGGGTTAGAACGTGATCTTCGCCGCTATCTGAAGAAGTCGAGCATCGTTCACCGTTGTCGTGATACGCCCAAAAGTGGAGCTCGAACTGATAGCAGTATTGGGATTGGAGTAGTTGGGATGGTTCAGCGCATTGAATGCTTCTCCCCGGAGCTCAAGCTGCGAACGCTCGAAGATCGGGAAGTGCTTGCTGATGGCCACATCGACGTTGGCAAACCCGGGCCCACGCGCCTGCAATGGAGCCTCATTTCCAAACGTGCCCAGCGGCTGCAGCGCGTACGCTGAAGTATTGATCCAGAGCGGCTTGACTCCGGCTGCTGGGAAAAGGTTCTTCGCGTAAAGACTCTGCCCCGGAACCAGGTTGGGACGGTCCTGTCCAATGGCCGTCAGCGACCGATCCGTGCCATCTGTCACCGTGTACGGCATCCCCGTCCTATAGGTAATAAGCGGGCTTACCTGCCACGAGCCAAGCGCATAATTCAACGATCCGTTCCGCAGCTTTGGAGTTGTCGCCACTCCAGAGATCGTCAGGTTGTGCGTCGTGTCGAAGTTACAGTTGCCATACTCGGCAGCGTGATTGTTCGGGTCCTGCGCGGGGGGCGTATTGTCGCCCGTGTAGTTCATATTCGAAAGGCAGTGCGAGTAGGTGTAGTTCATCAGCATGGAGAAATTATTCGCAAAGCGATGGTTCACCGTTGCAATCACGCCGTTGAAGTTGGCCATACCGTAATCTGCCGTGCCGCTGAACGCGCCGTAGCGGGTGCCCGCCGTGGTTTTATTCGCAATCGCTGCACGGTAGAGAATATAGCGCTGGGAGGTATTGTTCGTTGTGGCGGCAGCGCCCGTGGGAGTAGGAGCAGGCGTCGCATAGTTCACCGGCTGAAAACCCCATAGATGAATCGTGCTGGTGCCAATGTAGCTCACCGAGGCGAGCCAGTTCGTCGAAAGCTGGTTTTGATAGCTGGCGTTGTACTGGTGCATGTACGTTCTGCGAAGGTTGCTCGGATAGTAGCCGGTGGAAACGTTCGTAGCCGGAAACGCAGCATTGCTCGGAGCCGGATACTGTGAGGGGTAGGGGTTGCCGCCGGGAATCTTCTTCCACGGGTTGTCGAAAGACTTCACCGCGTCCGTCTGGTTGGTGGAGTTGTCCACCGTAAAGGCCTGCGCGGAAGCATTAGGCGAGTTACCTGGAAAACCCGAGTCGTAGTACAGTTCCGGCGCCTCAAAGGTCAACGTGTAGGAACCTCGCAGGCTGGACTTCCCGTTCCCGCGCGGATCAAACGCAAAGCCCGCTCGCGGTGAAAAGTTCGTGAACCGGGAGTTGATAAACCCAGGCTTCACACCCTTGTCGCCGTAAAACACAATCCCCGCAGGAGCATTCGGGTACACGGTTGATACTGTGTTGTACGCGAACGCCGCCGCATCGAACTCTCCGCCAATATTGTTCTTCTCGTACTCCGGGAACCATGGCTCCCACCGAAGCCCCGCATTGATAGTCAGCTTCTTACTCGCGTGCCATGTGTCTTGCGCGTAGTAGCCAAAGTAGTTGTACCGCAGATGAGCCGCAGCCCCCGGACCAAAGCCCTGGGAGAAAGTGTTCGGCGCACCCAGAAGAAGATCCGCCAGCCCAAGCCCGGAGTACGACGCGTTGAACGTAAACTGCCCGTTCTCGGTATTCAGGCCGGCCAGGTTCAACTCCTCATGAATATAGTCGAAGCCAAGCTGGATGAAGTGGCTACCCTTCTGCATGGAGAGGTCATCCGCCACTTGGTAGTGGTTCGTCACATAATGTGTCGGAGCGCAGCTTCCGCAGGAAGCCGTGAACGCTCCGCTGACATTCAGATAGATATAGTTGGGCACTGACGAATACACGTTCGAGCCAAGCGTTGCCGGCGAAATCAAATCACCCGGTGCTCCGCGTGCAATGGCAAGACGCGTCACCGTTCCACGCAGCGCGTTCGTTACGCTCGGTGAAATGACAAAGTTATCGCCGAGAGTGAGGTATTTACCGCGATCCTTGAGACTCGGGTTGATGGCATTGAGCAGGTTTCCATTGAAGAGTGACTTCTGATAGAAGTTCGTCATGAAATACCGAGCAAACACTGTCTGCCGCGCGCTCAGCGTGTCATCCAGGCGGCCAATCCACTGGTTCTCATCCTGCGGCGCTGGCACGGAGTACGAGATCAAACCAGCCGCATTCTGCGTCTGCGCAATCGGCAGGTACTTCGTCAACGCAATGGCCGCCGGGCTGAACAGCGTCGGGCTGATCGTCGCTGTGCAGGCCGTTGCGTTATAGACAAACCCGGCCGACGCAAGCAGCGTAGGACACGTATTCGTCGCGCTGAGGCTCCGCTGGTACTGAAGATAAGGCGTGAAATTTCCAGCCAGCATCGCTGCTGTCGGCACAAAGGATGACGTGCTGGCGGGTGCGATCCGCAACGCAGTGTGCTGGTAGCCGCCAAAGAAGAACAGCTTGTCGTGAAGAATCGGACCGCCGAAGTAACCGCCGAACTGATTCCGCTTCAGGTCCGTGTACCCGTTGATCCGGTTATTGGCATTCGCGTAGCTGTTTCGGAGAAACTCGAACACCCCGCCGTGCCACTGGTTGCTGCCGGACTTCGTCACAATGTTGACAGCAGCACTTGGGTGAACCCCATACTGCGCCGACATCCCCGTCGTCTGCACGCTGAACTCCTGCAGCGCATCAGGAAATGGAAACGGCATGTTCACGTTGGAGAATGAATCGTTGTGATCGCCGCCGTCCAGCAGATAGTTGATCTGGTTCCCCTGCCCGCCCGCCACGGCAATGTTCAGGGCGCCGCCAATCGCACTCGTTCCCGTACTGCCGTAGCTCTTCGTGCTCGTCATATTTCCGTTCCCCGTTGGTGCCGAAGCGCCGGACAGAAGCACCAAGTTGGCTGCGTTCCGGCCATTCAGCGGCAGGTCAACCACACGGGCTTGGTCCACCACGGTAGAAATCGACGTATCTTCCGTCTGCACCTGCGCCGTCGTTCCGTTCACGGTCACAGTCGTGTCGGTAGACCCAACCGTCAGAGGCGCGTCAACCTCGGCATCGTTCGAAACTTCAAGCACAATCCCCGTCCGGCTGTAAGATTGGAAGCCCGCAGCTGACACCTTCACCATGTAGGCTCCCACTCCCAGATTGGGAAGCACATAGCTGCCATCGCCGCCCGTTACGGCCGTGACCACCGCCCCGGAGGCGGTCTGGACAGCGGTCACGGTCGCGCCGCTCACCACCGCACCCGTGCTGTCGGTCACCGTACCGTGCATCTTGGAGGAAGACACTGCCTGCGCCAGCAGAGTGTGGGTCGGTGGGGTTATCAGGGTGCCGGTGAGCGCAATCCCGGCCGTCAAAAGGATTCGCCCCGACGAACGGGTTAGTTGAGTGATCATCATGCCTCCGAATTCTGATACTGCTGCCGGAACCGCTGTTCTGAATCGCAACAAACTTCCGCTCTTTCATCCCGGACAAATCACCATGGGTTGACGCACGGAGAAAGACAGATCTTTCCAGCCCACGAAGCTTCTGTTTTCAATCGCACCACCCGCAAGTGAATTTACGGTGAGGGAAGCAAGTCTTCACGCTAAAGAAGAGCCCCAACTCGCTTCCACTTCAGTTTTTGGCGAGCTCGCCACCCGGGCCGTTTCGTTCATGCACCCGTTCCTCGGGTTTCGCCCGCTTTTACCAGCTTCACGGCAACATCGCCGCAGCAGCCCGCGACGGATAACAGACAGCGCAGCACGTCCGCAAGTTGTTGAAATGACAGTGAAAGCGACCTTTTCTCACAGTGAGAGATACGCCCAGAGCGGAGATGGCGCAAAATGGTATGCTCATTTGGCAAGAGTCGGGATGCAAACCACAGATTCCAAACCGCCCGAGACCCCCGTTCAGCCCTCCCGGACGGAATGGGAGAGGCTCCTGGGCCGAGTCGTGGAGAGCACCCCCTTCCGTCGCTCCACCCGCCTCCGCGACTTCCTCATCTATGTCGGCAATGAAGTCGTCCTGCACGGATCGCAGGGCCTTCATGAGCAGCAGATCGGCACCGCCGTCTTCGGGCGCTCGGAGTCCTACGACACCTCGCAGGACAACATCGTTCGGGTCAACGCCATGGAACTCAGGAAGCGGCTGGACAGCTACTTCGCCAACGAAGGGCTCGCCGAGCCTCTGATCCTCGAAATACCCCGCGGAAGCTACATCCCCGTCTTTCGTCTTCGCTCCCAGCCCCCTGCAGCTCCCCTCTTGGAAGAGCCTTCCTTCACCGAGGATCTTCTCCCACTGGTGCCCCCTTTACCTGCCGTGACCCAGGCGCCCCCCGCGGAACCTCTCTCCGCCGCGACTCCCACCTCCCGGAGGCTCTGGGAGGCCGCCCTCATCCTCATCATCGCGATCCTGGCTGTTTGGCTCGTCATAGAAAGCCGGAAAAACGAGCAGAACCAGCAGGCACTGCATAAATGGCAGAGCGGTCCCGCGCTTCGTGCGTTCTGGGGTAACTTCTTCGGAAGAAAGCTCCCTCCGGAAATCGTTCTCGCAGACAGTTCCTTCGGACTCGCGCAGGACGTCCTGCACAAGCAGCTCTCGCTCGCGGAATACCTGGACTACACCTACCGCTTCGCCCAGCCGTCCGATCCCCTGTCCAGTGAGGCCAGCCAGCAACAAAAGAAAGATCTCGCGGTCATCTTCAGCCGCAGTTCCGGAAGCCTCGGAGACTTCCGGGTCGCGCGCCGAATAACGGAGCTTCAGACCGGAGATGACGGCACACGGCTCGTCTTCGCACGGGAGTACGCCGGCCATCGCCTCCGCTGGAACAACACCATCTTTGTCGGAAGCAGCAGATCCAATCCCTGGGTAGAGCTCTTCGAAGACCGCTTGGCCTACCACTTCAAGCTGTCCCACAACTCGACGCCATCTCTCGTCACCGTTGACAACCCCACCGCCGCCGAGCAGGCCGAATATCCATTCTCCGCGGAGACAGGAACCAAAACGGCGTACTGCGTCCTTGTCTTTCTGCCCAACCCCACAAACACCGGCAACACGCTGATCGTTGCCGGAACCGACTCACAAGCCACGGAGGCTGGTGGAGACTTCATCACCAGCGAGGAAAATCTGGAAAAGCTCCAGACTCTGCTGAAGCAACAATCCTTCCCGTACTTTCAGGTCCTTCTCCAGATCTCCCGGGTCAACGGCACACCCCTCGAATCCAAAATCATCTCCTACCGGGTAGTAAGGTGATGAAGACGATTAAGCTTATCCGACCTGACCTAGTTGTGATGCAACGTTTAGTAAGCGAGAGCGGAGATTAGCAGGACGTGGAGCCGCCGGAACCGAATAGAGTGTCTGGCAATTACGGCCGAGGCGGCCCTCGTATGCTCACAAGGAGGAAGAAGCCCATTATTCGAAACCTGTTTGCTCGTGCTGGTCTCGATCCCGTTTTGAGCGCTTGAGCTCACCACTTCCATGGTGAACCTGGGATCTAAAGGCAAAGCCCTGGAAACCTGCATCTCTTGGATCGGAGTTGCCATTGTTTGCCCCGCCGCACCTCCGTTCGTCGGGATTCAGCCTGTTTTCGTCACGATAAGGTGTAGGACAGCGTTCAGCCCCCTTGATTGCCAGCAAGTATGTTGGGTACTAGCGGCCTAAATCGACTTACTGGCAGTTGATGAGTGCATTGACCTTTTAGCCGTACCTGAAATTACACAGCAACAGGATTAGGAAGTACAAAGGAATTGTAAGAGCTGTTCTCTGGTGGCTACACTTGCATTGCTAGAAGTAGCATCATCAACAACGCGCTACGAACTGACTGTTGAGACTACACCGCTAGGCGAATGGAAGATTAGACAGTTAACCCCAAGTTCGGATGGTTTGCGACACAGTTCCACCTACGAGACGAGGGAAGCTATCGATCACATTTGTGCTTGGCTGTTGGATAAGCGACTCAGCCCTTGATTCTCTTGATGGAAGTGAAGAGATTCAGAGGAAGCGTCAGTGCTTGCTTCATCTTCAACGCTTACGCGGGTAGTATGTTCCATACAGACAGAATGGCCACATTGGCAACGGTTGCTGTGAGTACACAGACGCTTGTATCGTTAGGGATGGTACTGCATTGGGGTTATATCGCCAATTCGGTCGTGGAGATCTCAACGAGTGCTAAGGCCTGTTCTCGAGAGTCGAAACTTCACGGCAGCATGATTGGTAAACACGTACCGCATTGTCAGGACGAAGCGATAGCCGTCTCCAGCGTGTCGCCGGCTTCGTCGATTCGAGAACGACTGCCGCGCCTGTGCTGAAGGAAATGCAGTGCATTCGTCTGAGTAACACAGAAGATGTCCTGCGCAGACGGATACAGCATTCAGACTAGTGGTTATCCTTAGCGCCGCCGACCGCAACAGTGAACGCTTGGGGCAAGCCGGTCGTGGGCTTGGGGTGCCCAACTGGGGTCTCCTTCTCATGCATGTGATTTTGACGGGCGTGGTGGCGATCAGGGTTGGCGCCATCGTTGGAGATCCGAGTAGTAGATGGGGTACGGCATGGATGTGACCTGCCCCCTTTTTCTCACCCACTGATAACTGGAGTTTCTCGGTTTTGTTTTGGCGTTGAGACGATCTCGCCGCCGTGGCGGCTGTGCGGATGTGGGAAGCGTTGTTTGCTTTCCACCTCTGCATAGCCGAACTGCTGTCTGAACTCGTTTGGGGTGCGGTAGCCCAGCGAGCTGTGGGGCCGCTCGCAGTTGTACTCCTCGCGCCAGGTTGCCAGAGTACACCGGACATCGTTCAGCGTCCGGAACCAGGTTGCGTTGAGGCACTCGTCGCGCAGCCTGCCGTGGAAGCTCTCGACGTGGCCGTTCTGCATCGGGCGGCCCGGCTGGATGTGTACCAGCCCGACCTTCCAGTCTTCGGCCCAGCCGATCATGCGTCGCGAAATGAACTCCGGCCCATTGTCCGAGCGCACGTTCTCTGGCCGGCCACGCTCGGCGATGACTCGCTCCAGAACCCGCGTTACCCGGCCACTGCCGAGGCTGGTGTCGGCTTCCAGCGCAAGACACTCGCGCGTGTACGCATCCACCACGCTGAGCATGCGCACCATCCTGCCAGTCGCCAGACCATCGACGATGAAGTCCATCGCCCACTCTTGATTCGGCCCTGTCAGCCGAGGCTCTGCGCTGCGATCGCGCACCAGACGCTTGCGCCTCTTGCGCCGCACCATCAGCCGCTCCTCCACATACAGTCGATAGACCCGCTTCACGTTCATCACCTCGTGACCTCGGCGGGTCAACAGCGCATGCAGCCGACGATAGCCATAGCGCGGCTTCTGCCGTGCCAGCTTCACCAACTCGTCTCGTAACGCCGCGTTGCGGTCCGGCCTGGGTTCATACCGATAACTCGACCGCTCCACGCCCAACAGCTTGCAGGCGTGCGTTCGCTCAGACCATGTTCAGCCTGAGCGAACGCCACATCGGCTCTTAGACCGGCAAGCTCCAGCCGTTTTTTCGGATCACGCCCTTCAGAGCTTCGCCATGCAAGCTCAGTTCAGCCACCAGCAGCTTCAGACGGC
>CAXSZW010000014.1:0-128172 GCA_964242025.1 uncultured Acidobacteriaceae bacterium | reverse complement strand
GTGAAGAAGATGATGGAGCCGCCGGCGAGGATGCCGGAGAAGCCGTTGGGCGAGAAAGGATGGTAGTTGGCGGGATGGATGAAGGAGACGCCGAAGCCGATAAAGAGCAGGATGGCGCAGATTTTGACCAGGACCATGATGTTGTTGGTCTGGGCGGATTCGCGGATGCCGCGGACGAGGACGACGGTGAGGAGGAGGACGACGACGAAGGCGGGAATGTCGAAGCCGAAGTGCCAGCCGGGGGTGAAGATGTCTTTGCCGGCCAGGTCCTGGAGGCCGAGGGGGAGGTAGGCGGGGGAGAGCCACTTGGGGTCGAGGTGGATGCCGAGCCAGTCGAGGAGGTCGACGATGTGGGCTGCGAAGCCGACGGAGACGCTCATGTTGGAGAAGGCGTATTCGAGGATGAGGTCCCAGCCGATGATCCAGGCGATGAGCTCGCCGAGGGTGGCGTAGGTGTACGTGTAGGCGGAGCCGGCGATGGGGATCATGCTGGCGAGCTCGGCGTAACAAAGGCCGGTGAGGGCGCAGACGATGGCGACGAGGACGAGCGAGAGGGCCAGGGCGGGGCCTGCGCCGGGTCGGCCGGCTACGGCTCCGGAGGTGTGGTGGATGGCCCCGATGAGGAGGTCGAGGATGGGGGAGGATTTCCAATCGGCGAGCTTGGCGGGGTTTCCGCCGATGGCGGTGCCGATGACGGTGAAGATGCCTGACCCGATGACTGCGCCGATGCCGAGGGCGGTGAGCGAGACGGGGCCGAGGGTCTTTTTGAGGGAGTGTTCGGGGCGCTCGGATTCCGAGATGAGCTTGTCGATGGACTTTGTGGCGAAGATTTGTCGGGGCAGCGGGGTGCTCCTAAGAACGGTGGATTGAATACCACGTTACAGGAGAGCGGGGAACAGGGACCAGGGAATAGGGACTAGAAGGCTTGGAGAGCGGGCGAACAGACACCAACGCCGCCACGATCCATCGTGACGGCGTTGGTGTTTTGTCTTACTGAACCGAAACTACCTCTTGGACTGGCCGCGGCTAAGCTTCTTGACCTTCTGCTTGTTTTCGCCGCGGGCACCAGTGCGGGGGGCTTTGGGGGCGGCCTTTTTGCGGGCTGCGCGCTTTACTTTTTTGCGCTCGTCTTTGTCGGTGATGCTCTTGGTGTTTGCCATGGGGGTGATCTCTTTTCTGGAATTTTTGCTGAAGGGCGGAGCGTCGCTTCAGAGACGCTCAAGCTGGGCGAACTTCTCCACCAGCTTTTTCACGCCGTGCTGTTGAAATTGTACTGTAATCTTGGCGTCTTCTCCGTCCCCTTCGCGCTGAAAGACGATTCCTTCCCCGTATTTGGGGTGGCGGACGCGGGAGCCCTTGCCCAGGCCGGTCTTGCCGGTGGGGGCGGGGATGTCGAGTTTGGGGCGGGAGAACTTGTTGCCGGCGGGTGCGCCAGGGCGGGCCGTGGATGCTCCGCTGGATGCGCCACCGCGGTTGGCGAAGAAGCTGGCGATGTTATCGAGGGACTTCGAGGGGGATTGCTGGCCGGCGGGGACTCGGGCCGGGGTGCGCGATGCGGGTGGGCGGGAGCCGGACTGGTCTTCGTCCTCGTAGCTGTAGTGGCGTTCGCCGGCGGCGTAGGGGTCTTCCGGCTTTTGGCCGGGGCGGTTGCCGCCGCGCTGGGGGAAGGGGGTGGAGTAGGAGGAGCCGGAATAACTGGAGGCGTAGCCGAACTGGGGCTGCGCGGGGGGGCTGCCAAGGTCTTCCACGAGGCGGCCGGGGACCTCTTCCAGAAAGCGGGAGGGGATGGAGGCTTCCGGCATGTCCGAGCCGTAACGGCGGCGGTAGCGAGCGCGGGTCATGACGAGGGTGTCCATGGCTCGGGTCATGCCGACGTAGCAGAGGCGGCGTTCTTCTTCGAGGCCGGTGGGGTCCGTGAAGGTGCGGGAGTGGGGGAAGAGGCCTTCTTCCATACCGGCGAGGAAGACGAGGGGGAACTCGAGGCCCTTGGCGGCGTGGAGGGTCATGAGGGTGACGCGGGCTTCGGAGGAGTACTGGTCGGCGTCCGAGACGAGGGCGGCGTGGTCGAGGAACTGCGCGAGGGTTTCGCCACGGGAGGTCGCGTCTTGCGCGGCATTGGCGAGTTCTTTCAGGTTCTCAATGCGGGAGAAGGATTCCGGGGTGGCTTCGTCTTCGAGGGCTCGGATGTAGCCGGAGCGGTCGTTGAGGAACTTGATGAGCTCGGGGAGGGTGGCGGCTTCGCCGGGCTGGCGGAAGGCGGGACGCTCTTCTGCCGGCAGGGATTTTTCTTCGTTGGCGACGGCGCGGCGGGCTGCGGCGGTGGCTTCGCTGGCGGATTGCTTCAGGGGGACGGGGGCGAAGGGGTTGAAGCTGGCTGCGTCCTGAGGGATGCCGTGAGCGGCGTTCGAATCGGTGGCGTTTTCAGGGGCGAGGGTGGAGATCTCCTCGGAGGGGCCGAAGTCGAAGCCGAAGTTAAAGCTGGTGTCGAAGGTGCTGGTGGCGGTGTGGTCGGGAGTTTCCTCCGGCGCCGCGTCTTCTGTAACCGTTTCGGTGGCGAATTCTTCAGGGTTGAAGAAATCTGTATCCGAGTAAGTTACAAATGCAGCGGGGTCAAAGGAATCGTCTGGATTGTCGGGAACTTCGAGTTCACCGAGGGCTACATCTTGTGAGAGCTTGTCCGCGAAACCGGGGCCCAGCATGGCGCGGGCGTCTTCAATGAGGCGGCGGAACTTGCCCAGAGCATCCAGGGCGCGGGCGGGGAGGAGCTTGTCGTCGATGGCGCGGGCGATGGCGTCCCAGGTGCTGATGCCGGTGGTGAGGGCGATGCGCTCGAGCGTCTCCATGGTGGTTTTGCCGATGCCGCGTGGGGGTGAGTTGACGCTGCGACCGAGGGCGATGGAATCATGCGGGTTCTGGACGAGCTTGAGGTAGCTGAGGATGTCCTTGATCTCAGCGCGGTCATAAAAGCTGAAGCCGCCGACCATGTGGTACTGGATCTGGTAGCGGCGCAGGGCCTCTTCAACGAGGCGTGACTGCGAGTTGGTGCGGTAGAGGACGGCGCAGCGGGCGGGCTCGTCGGATTCAGTCTGACGGGCCTCGCGGAGGTAACGGTTGATGCGATCGGCGATGAAGAGGGCTTCGTTTTCACCGTCCGGGGCTTCATAGAGGCCAATGAGAGAGCCGCCTTCACGCGCGGTCCAGAGGTTTTTGCCCTTGCGCTGGGTGTTCTGCGCGACGACGGCCGATGCGCCTTCCAGGATCATCTGGGTGCTGCGGTAGTTCTGTTCGAGGCGGATGGTTTGGGCGCCGGCGAAGTCTTTTTCGAAGTCAAGGATGTTCTTGATGTCCGCGCCGCGCCAACTGTAGATGGACTGGTCTTCATCGCCCACGACGCAGATGTTGTTGTGGGTGCCGGCGAGGAGCTTCATGAGCTCATACTGGGGCTTGTTGGTGTCCTGGTACTCGTCGATCATGACGTACTGGAAGCGGCGGTTGTACCGCTCGCGAACGGGTGCGGAGGACTTGAGGAGGCGGACGGTTTCGAGGAGCAGGTCGTCGAAGTCCAGGGCGTTGGCCTTGGCGAGTTCCTTTTTGTAGATCTCGAAGATGTGGGCGATCTTCTCTTCGAGCGGATTAGTGGAGGCGAGAAAGTACTCCTGGGGGTCGATCATGTGGTTCTTGGCCCAGGAGATGCGGCCGAGGGCGACGCGAGGCTTGAGCGACTTGTCGTCGATGCCGAGGCGCTTGAGGGCAGTCTTGACGACGGCCTGTTGATCGGTCTCGTCGTAGATGGCGAAGGAGCGGGTGAGGCCTTTGCCGTTGACCTGGAGGGCTTCGATATCGCGGCGCAGGACGCGGACGCAGAAGCTGTGGAAGGTGCTGAGGAGCGGACGGGCGAGCGAGGTGTGGCCGAGGATCTTGTCGACGCGCTCTGCCATCTCCTTGGCGGCCTTGTTGGTGAAAGTGACGGCGAGGATGGAGTCTGGCGCGACGCCGCGCTCCTCAATGAGGTACGCGATGCGGTGGGTCACGACGCGGGTCTTGCCGGAGCCGGCGCCGGCGAGCAGGAGGACTGGGCCATCGACGGCCTGGATACCTTGCTGCTGCTGGGCGTTCATGTTTTCAAGCAGGCGGGACGACATGCGGGGTAGGACTCCAGGCTCTATTTTAAGGCACGGAGGATGTGGTAGAGGCGTGAAGGTTATAGCGACCCACTCATCGCGATGGAGCCGCGATGAATGGGGCACCCAGGCTTTGGTGGGTAAGCGGGTTTGCTACAAGGCTTCTTTGATCATGCGGACGACTTGGATGTGCTCGCCGGCGGCGACTGGGACTTGGATGCGTTCCGTCTCGCGGTAGCCGCTGCGGCTGTAAAGGCTCAGGCCGGTGAGGGTGCTTCCCATCTCAAAGCGGCGGAAGCCGGCGGCCTGGGCGGCGGCTTCCGCGGTGGCGAGCAGGAGACCGCCAAGGCCGCGGCGGGACCATGCGGGGTGGACGAAGATGGCGCGGATTCTGGCAGCGTCTGTCGCGGGGTTGAGAAAGCCCGCGGCGATGTGCTCGAGTTGATGGTCGCCGCCGTAGAGGGTCCTGCGGGCGCTCCAGCCGCCGCAGCCGATGAGTTCGCCGGCGACGGTGAAGGCTCCGAAGTAGCCGCCATCGGCGACGAGGCGCGAGTCTACGGTGAAGACGGTGGCGAGGGCGGCTTCGCGCTGGGCTTGGGTGTAGTCAGGGGCTTGCAGGCCGTGGACAGAGGCGCGGATGAGGGCGGCGACGGCAGGGGTCCCGGCGGGGGTAAGGGGGCGAATGTGGATGGAGTCGAGGGCGAGCACATGTAACCTTTTGTGAACCTTTTATGAATCGGAAAAAATCTACGACTTTTGTGGAACTGCCGCGAACGAGTCCACGTAAGACAGACTACGACGAGCTTGACTGAACCATGGCAGCCTATCCCGTCCAACCATTTGAACTGTGAAGGGGAACTCTCATGCTCTATACGTCTCTCGCCGTTGTGACCTTGGCCGCCAGCGCCGCCGTACCGTCTTTCTCTAACCTGCTGCACCTGCATCCGAAGTCCAAGCCCGCAGATGACCGGGTCCAGGTCATGCTGATCAACCCCACCACGCAGTTTCGCGATGTGAAGGTGGATGGCCACACTTACACGCTGGTCGGCGGCCACACGTTGACGATCAAGGCTCCGGTCGGCACGGTGATTTATCGCAACAGCTCCGCGCCGTTCCACCCCAAGGGCGAGGTGCTTGCCTCGCTGACGCCGGAGATGAATCACCAGCATATTGACGTGAAGTAAAAACGAGACTTCGTTGCACGAGGCCCTTTTCGCAGAAGAACGATGGAACCAGCACATGCCGAAGCGGTGGGAGCATACAGCACCTACTCCGTCCCACCGCTCCTGTCGGCAAGCGTGTCTCTGGTTGATGTTGGTCGGCTATGCTGAGGATATGGCGATCAGGAATGTAGCGGTGTTTTGTGCGTCGGCCGATGGGGTGAACCCGGCGTATCGGGCAGAGGCGGAGAAGCTGGGACGGGCGCTGGCTGAACGTGGCGTGGGGTTGATCTACGGGGGAGCCAAGGTGGGGCTGATGCAGGCGGTTGCGGATGCGACGCTTTCGGCGGGGGGAACGGTGGTGGGCGTGATCCCGGAGGTATTGGTGGATCTGGAGGTCGCTCACGATGGGCTGACGGAGCTGCACGTGACCAGCACCATGCATACGCGTAAGGCGTTGATGGGGGAGCGGGCGGATGCGTTTCTGGTAATGGCCGGTGGGTTTGGGACGTTCGAAGAGCTATTTGAGGTGCTGGCGTGGCAGACGCTGAAGCTGCATCAGAAGCCGATCGTTCTGCTGAATACGCTGGGGTTTTACGATGGCATGCTGAGGTTTCTGGATCACTGCGTGGATGAGGGGATGCTAAAGGGGCGAAATCGTGAGATTTTGCTGGTGGGTGGAACGGTGGATGAGGCGCTGGTGCTGATCGGGGCTTAGGCGGGCAACACGTGGAGGGCGCGGCGCGTCTCACTTGGAGCGAAGATATGGCGAAGCGAGCCGGTCTCCAGGAGTGAGGTTGCGATGGCGGAGCGTAAGGTTATTTTGGATCAGCCGGTGGTGATGGATGAGCAGGCTGAGGCTGTTCGTACGGCCACGGAGCGGGCGGAGAAGGCTGAGGCGGAACTGGCGAAGTTGAAGGCGGGCGCGGGGAAAAGTGTGGATGGGGTGCTGAAGTCGCCGCCGACTCCGAGCAGTGAGGGTGAGGCGCCGGAGATGGATGGGGTGGAGGAGTTGCGGAAGGATTCCATGATGGCACATTTGCTGGACGCGCTGGATGCGGGTCAGGATGTGGGGCACTATGGGCGGTTGGTGTTTGCGATGGTGGCACGGCATTTTCTGCCCCATGACGAGGTGCTGGCGTACTTGATGAAGGATCAGGATTTTGGCGAGGAAGATGCCCGGCTGATGCTGCGGCAGGTGGAAGGCAAGGACTATAACCCGCCGAAGCGGGATCGGATTCTGGAGTGGCAGAAGGAGCAGGAGTTTCCGATTATGCCGAATCCGGAGGATCCGGATTGCGGGAATCTGTACCGGAATCTGAAGTTTCCGGACGAGGTTTACCGGCACATTGGGCATTATCAGGAGGCGATAATGGAGGCTGGCGAGTGATTCAGCCTCCATGGAATCAGGCGTTTGCGAGGCGGTCCTTTTTGCATTGAGCGCACTGGCAGACACGGCGGAGGAAATCCCAGGAGTAGATGCCGGAGTCGTGGCCGTCGTTCCATTTGAACTTGAGGGCGTATTTGCCGACTGGGGTGACGTCGGTGGGGCGGGCGGGCGCCTGGTAAAGGGCGAAGGGACCGGCGTCTTTGGGCTTGGGGGTGCCGGGTTCGCGGCCATCGGCTTTGCGTTCTTCGTTGCAGGTGGCGCAGGGGCAGGCGTCGCGAAGCCAGCCGAAGGTCCAGGCGCTGAAGTGGTTGTCTTTCCAGTCGATGGAGACGCCGGTGCCTTCCGACTTCATGACGCGGACCTTGGTGGGGGTGACGGCGGCGGCGGGGAGGGGCTTGTCTGCGGCGTCTTCGCGGCGGGCGGTCTCTGGGTCAAGGATGCGGATGCCTTCGTGGCTCATAGGTTGAGGATAGCTGGATTCCTGGCGCGGGGACAGGGGTGGGGTCACCATGGCGTCCATGGTGTGGTGGATGGTGTCCAAGTTGTGGTGAACGGTATGGCTAACGTGGACAAGGAGCAGCAACGACGCATGGTCACGCCCGCGACTGGTGCGGGTTTTATAGTTTTGACCATGACTTTTTAGTGTGGTATCAAGGTGCTGGACATGGGTTACTGCTTGATTAACTTTGGCCCTTGGCGTGCGTTAACGGGTGGGCACTTTTCTAGGCCGGGGGATTGGACGAGTAGGTGATGGCGGCGATCTTCCAACCGTCCGCCGCTTTGACCACTTGCCAGGTTTCGCTGCCGCGGTTCTGGGGTTTGCCGTCGATGAGGAAGACGAAGTCGAAGTAGACGGAGGCGATGGTGCCATCCGTATGGATCTGGACGTTGGTGTGCTGGGGGTTCAACGCCGCGGTGGACGAGGAAACAAATTTGGAGAAGTCGGCGAAGGTGGAGTGCCTGACCTTTGGGGTATTGGGCGCTTTGACTCGCGCGGCGGCGTATGCGTCCTCCGACAAGACGTTGAACCAGGTACTTCCCTCCGGTACGAACAGAGCGGCGACGCCCGGGCCATCATGGGTGGCTACGGCCTGATGGAAGGACGCCATGACGTGTTCGATCTCGGCTTTGTCATGATCCTGCTGGGACGCACCTTGGGGAGTGGCGGGCGTGACGGCACCCTGCTGGGCATGGAGGAACGGGGAGAGTGCGAGCGCGATAGCGAGCAGGGCGACGGGAAGGGTTTGCATAGGTTTCTCTTTGACGTAACGGACCGGAGTTCCGTGATGACTGGCTGGAAAGTAGTACGAAGGCGGTTTTAGGCGCGTGAGGCGTGGGGCATGAGGGTACCGTTACCGTATCGTATAAGTTCACGAAGGAGCTGAGATGGACCCCTTTGGAGCTATGTAGAGAGCACCACCGATGAGACTAGGCAGAGCCTATCGAAGCCGTATCGTGTACACGGGACTTCTCTTTGGAGCGGCCCTGGGGCTGCTTGTGGCTGAGGTGACCGCCCGATTTCTGCGGCTGCGCGAAGGGGAGCGCCGCCTGGACAGCTATGCGCAGCAGTTGCAGCAGACCGCGGTGGAGATCGACCGGGGCGGCGAGGCGGCCATCCGCGAGGTCCGCAATGACGGCCTGGTGTTCTGCTCTCCCGAGGAACTGCGGTTGATGCGCGGCATTGTGTACAACAGCCTGGAGATCAAGGATATTGGGCGCATCCGGGACGGGCACTTTATCTGCTCCAGCGAAGTTGGCGTGACAAAGCCGTTTGCGATGCCTGAGCCGAAGAGATCGTTTCGCAACATGATGATTTATGGCTGGACTCCGATCATGTTCGGCACGCGGACCAAGGGTTTTATTGTGCAGGTGGGCGATGTGGACCTGGTGCTGAATCCCAGGGCTTTCGATAGTTTTCACGATGTGTCGCGAACCTTTGCGGCTTATTTTTACGACAGCCAGACTCGAACGCTGTTCCAGGGCTTTGGCACCAATATGCCGCTGACTGACGACGAGATTATTGCGTCGCGCGTGATCAAGCGGAACGGTGTTTCTTACCGGCCGCTGTGCTCCGCAGCGAACCGGGTGTGCGTGGTGGCGGCGCAATCCGATGTGGCGATGCTGGCGGCCAACGAGCCGTTTCATTACGTGCTGCTGCTGGCCGGGGCCTCCGTTGGGGACACAATTGTGCTTGCGTTCTTCCTGCTTTACCAACGCCACCGGTCGCAGGCGAAGCAACTGCGGCGCGCGGTGCGACGGCGGGAGCTTGGCGTTGTGTACCAGCCGATTGTGGACCTGGGGAGCCGGGCGGTGGTGTGCGTGGAGGCGCTGGTGCGCTGGACCAATGAGGACGGTGAGGTGGTGCCGCCGGATGTCTTTATTGCGATTGCAGAGAGCCGCCTGTTTGTGGTGGAGATTACGCGGCTGGTGGTGCTGACGTGCCTGCGGGAGATGGGGGATGAGCTGAGGGCGAAGACGGTGAGGCTGACGGTGAATATCACCGCCCAGGACCTGAGCGATCCGGCGTTTCTGCCGTTCCTGGAGGATGCGCTGCGCGCGGCGGAGGTGGAGGCATCCCAGCTTGGGCTGGAGCTGACGGAGCGCTCCGCGACGAACCAGCCGAGCGCGATTGCGACGATCGCGCAGCTTCGGCAGTTGGGGCATGTGGTGTATATCGACGACTTTGGGACGGGCTACTCCAGCCTGGCGTGCCTGGCGGACCTGGATGCAGACACGATCAAGATTGACCGGGCGTTTACGGCGAGCATTGGGACGCACTCGATTACGGAATCGATTCTGCCGCAGGTGATGCAGATGGCGCAGCAACTCAAGCTTTCCGTGGTGGTGGAGGGGATTGAGACGCTGGAGCAGGCGCGGTATTTCGAAGGGCATCACGATGGGACGCTGGGGCAGGGGTGGTTGTTCGGGAAGCCGATGCCTGCGCTGCAGATGCGTCATCGGCTGACGGAGCCGGCGGCGGCTCTCTATGAGGCGGTTGGGAGACCGTGTTAGCGCTGCTTCCAGAAGAAGTATGCGGCGATGGTGAGGCCGGTGACGATGATGACGGAGCGGAGGATGGCGGGGTTCATGCGCCGGGCGTAGCGCGCTCCGGCGAAGCCTCCGAGTGCGGCAAAGAGCATGGAGATGAGGCAGAAGTGCCAGAGGATTCGTCTGGAGAGGATGAAGACGACGACGGCGCAGAGGTTGGAGGCACCGGCGGCGACGACTTTGAGGGCGTTGAGCTGGCGCATGTCCTCCAGGCCGAAGAGGGCGAGGACGGTCATGATGAGGAAGCCGGAGCCGGCTCCGAAGTATCCGACGTAAAAGGTGACGGGCAGCAGGGCGAGGGCCAGGGGGAGCTGCGCGATGTGAAGGTGCGGCGCGTTGTGGCCGGCGCGGTTGCGGATCCAGCGGGAGACGGGCGCGGAGACCCAGAAGAGGAGCGCGCCGACGAGGAGGAGCCAGGGGATGAGGAGGGTGAAGGTGCGCTGGCTGGTGTGGAGGAGGATTTCTGCTCCGGCGGTGCCGCCGAGGAGGGAGGTGAGGAGGATGACGGGGAGCAGGTCTTTCCTGAGGTCGCCGCGGAGGGCGGCGGCGGAGGTGAGCTGGCCGGGCCAGAGGGCGACGGTGTTGGTGGCGTTGGCCTCAACCGGCGGGACGCCGAGGGCGAGCATGGCGGGGAAGGAGATGAAGGAGCCGCCGCCAGCCATGGCGTTGATGGCTCCGGCGAGGAAGGAGGCGGCGACGAGCCAGAGGTATCGCCAATGGGTGATGAGGAGGGAGGACATCTGGCTTGATTGTAGGCGCGGCGGTGCGGTGAACATGAGTTTGTGCGGGGTGGGAACGTTAGGCGGAGAGGCTGCATCCGAGCAACAAATGGGACGTGCTGCGAGCAAGGCGACGAGTGGGTGCGAGGGAGAAGGGCCTACGCCGCAGGAATCGGCGAAGGCTGCGGGGTTGCGGTATGTGTCGGACGCGAAGGCGGGGATTGTGCGGAAGAAGACGGGGACGGGCTTCAAGTACGTTGGGGTGGATGGCAAGGCGGTGAAGGATGAGGAGACGCTGGGACGGATCAAGAGCCTGGTCATTCCGCCGGCGTGGACGGAGGTTTGGATTTCTCCGGTGGCGAACGGGCATCTGCAGGCGACGGGGCGGGATGCCAAGGGACGGAAACAGAGCCGGTATCATCCGCGATGGCGAGAGACGCGGGATGAGACGAAGTACGAGCGGATGATGCAGTTTGGGGCGGCGCTGCCGGAGATTCGGGCACGGGTGGAGGAGGATCTGGGGCGGGCGGGGCTGCCGAGGGAGAAGGTGCTGGCGGCGCTGGTAAGGCTGATGGAGACGACGTTCATCCGGGTGGGGAACGAGGAGTATGCACGGAAGAACGGGAGCTACGGGCTGACGACGATGAAGAATCGTCATGCGGAGGTGAAGGGGGCGAGCGTGACGTTCAAGTTCAAGGGGAAGAGTGGGGTGCACCACGAGATTGGGCTGAAGGACAGGCGGCTGGCGGCGATTGTGAAGCGATGCCGGGACCTGCCGGGGTATGAACTGTTTGAGTATGTGGATGAGGCGGGGGCGGCGCAGTCGGTGGATTCGGCTGACGTGAACGAGTACCTGCAGGCGATGACGCAGCAGCACTTTACGGCCAAGGACTTTCGGACATGGGCGGGGACGGTGCTGGCGTGCCTGATGCTGAAGGAGTTTGAGCCGTTTGAGACGGCGGGGCAGGCGAAGAAGAATGTGGTGGAGGCGATCAACCAGGTGGCGAAGCGGCTGGGGAATACGCCGAGCGTTTGCAGGAAGTGCTACGTGCATCCGGCGGTGCTGGAGTGCTATTTGAGTGGGGAGATGATCAAGACGATCGAGCAGCGGATGGATGAGGAGGAGGACGCGGGTGGGGCGTTGAAGCAGGAGGAGATGGCTTTGTTAGGGTTGTTGCGGGAGAGGTTGAAGGCATGACGGTTGAGGAGTTCAGGGCGTCCGTTGCGGGGGAGGAGCCGGGCGGGATGGGGGCGGCGCTGGCGGCGCTCTGGTGGGACGCGAAGGGGGACTGGGCGCGGGCGCATGGGCTGGTCGATGACCTGGAGACGCGCGATGGGATGGCGGTGCATGGGTATCTGCATCGGCGGGAAGGGGACGTGGGGAATGCGGGGTATTGGTATCGGCGGGCGGGGATGGCGGTGCAGCGAGGGCCGCTCGAGGAGGAGTGGGAGGGTTGGTGCGGGGTTGTTAGGGGAGTAGAGGGCGTGCTGGCGGTAACTCCGGGGTGGCGGCGACGAGGCGCTGGGTGTAAGGGTGTTGGGGGTGGTCGCAGACGGTGAGGGTTTCGCCGAGCTCGACGAGGCGGCCGTGCTGCATGACGGCGACGCGGTCTGAGAGGTAGCGGACCAAGGGCATGGAGTGGGAGATGAAGAGGTAAGTGAGGCCGTGGGTGCGCTGGAGGTCGCGGAGGAGGTTGATGACCTGGGCTCCGACGGAGACGTCGAGGGCGGAGACGGGCTCGTCTAACGCTAGAAAAGCGGGATTCAGGGCTAACGCGCGGGCGATGTTGATGCGCTGGCGCTGGCCTCCGGAGAACTGGTGGGGATAGCGGGTGAGGACGTCTGGCTCAAGGCCGACGGCGTGCATGAGTTCCTCCAGGCGGGTGCGGACGTGCGTGCGGGAGAAGCCGCCCTGGATGGCGAAGGGCTCGGCGACGATCTGCGCGATGGATATGCGCGGGTTGAGGGCGGCGTAGGGGTCCTGGAAGACCATCTGGATGCGGCGGCGGAGGAGGCGGAGGTCGCGTTTGTTGGCGGCGAGGAGGTCGTTACCTTCAAAGAGGATGGAGCCGGAGGTGGGCTCGACGAGGCGGAGCAACATGCGGGCGACGGTGGATTTGCCGGAGCCGGATTCGCCGACGAGACCGAGGGTTTCGCCGCGGCGGATGGTGAAAGAGACGTCGTCTACGACGCGGGTAGCGCCGTACTGGCGGGTGAGGTTGCGGATCTCAAAGAGAGGCGGGGCTTCTGGAAGGATTGGGGAGGCGTCGGCCACGTTGGGTTGATGTTAACACTGCGCCTGCGTGGCTGGGCTGTATGACAGGGCCGTGAATTTCTTTATGTCCTGCCGGAGGGGGTGGGTGCTAAGTTATTGCGATGACGGATCTGCACCAGATTCACTTTTCGGGGATTGAACAACTGATCCTGTCCGGGCCTTCGGTGAAGCGGCTGCTGATGTCCTGCGCGATGGGCGGCGCGGTGGGGATTGAGCGTGAGTTCCGGCATAAGGACTCCGGGCTGCGGACGAACATGCTGATCTGCATGGGCGCGTGTTTGTTCACGATTATGAGTGTGGTGTTGTCCGGCGATGCGTCGCAGGCGCATGGGCAGGTGGCGGCGAATATCGTGCAGGGCGTTGGGTTTCTAGGTGCGGGGCTGATTCTGCACACCAAAAACCGGGTGATGGGGCTAACGAGCGCGGCGACGGTGTTTGTAGTGGCGGCGGTGGGGATGACGTGCGGGGCGGGGCTGTATCTTGTGGCGCTGCTTTCTACGATTCTGATCCTTGCTTCGCTGCAGTTGATTGGCGCGGTGGAGCATCACCTGGGGTGGAAGCGCTATCCGGTGATCTATGAGGTGCGGGCGGAGGTGGGGGCGACGCTGGGGGCGGACATCGTGGGTGAGGCGCGGGCGGAGGCGTATGCACAGAACGCGGCGGATGCGATTCACCGGATGCAGTGCTCGATTTTGAAGGCGCTGGATGCGGCGGGGCATCGGCTGGCGGTGCTGGAGCGGGATAACGTAGCGGGGATGGAGCGGGTGGCGTTTACCGTGCTGGCGACGAAGAAGACGCATCACAAGCTACTGCTGGCACTGCGGCGCAGCGATGCGACGGATAACGTGCAGTCGTTTTTCGATATGGATCTGGATTAGGCCAGCGTCAGGTGAGTTGTGGGTGTTGTTTGTGGAAGCCGGTGAGTTGCTGGTAGGCGCGGGCAAAGGCGGCGACGCGGGCGTCCGCGTACAGGCCTCCGAGGAAGGTGAGCGAGACCGGGGTGCCGGGGCCGCCAGCGTTATCGAGTGCGCCGTCGGCGTCATTGGGCGAGGGTGGGGCGTCCGGGCCGCGAAGGCCGTTGGGCACGATGACGGCGGGGTATCCGGTGAGGTTGGTTGCGGTGAGCTGCGCGCCCTGGGATGGCGTTACGATGATGTCTACGGTCTTGAAGAGCTGTTCCCATGCGGCGATGGCGAGGGTGCGGGCGCGCATGGCCTGGATGTAGTCCACGGCGGAGTAGAAGCGGGCGACGCGAAAGTTGTTGGGCCAGTCGAAGGGCTGCTGGCCGGCGAGGAGCTTGTCGCGGCCGGAGCGGGTGAGGGTGTCGAAGGCGGCTGCGCCTTCGGCTTCAAGCGGCGGGACCATGGCGCTGTAAGGGAGTTTGGGGATCTCGATGGGGATGAGGGTAACGCCCATCTTGGTGAGGTTGGAGAGCGCGGCGGAGGCGTACTGGGCGTCGTACGTGGCGCGAGCAAGGGCGGCGGTCCTGCGGGCCTGGCGTTTGTGGAAGGCTTCGAGTTCGGCGTTACCGCCGACGGTGGGGGCTTTGAGCTCCGGCATGGTGGGGGTGTCGAAGGCGGACTTAATGTAGCCGATGCGGAGCTGCTTCCAATCGAAGGCGGCGTCCCAGTTGAAGGCGGCGGGCTTGACGGCGAGGTCGCGGCCATCGGGGCCGTGGATGGCGGAGAGGACGAAGGCGCAGTCCTCCACGCAGCGGCAGATGGGGCCGATCTTGTCCATGGTCCAGCTCAGTGCCATGGCTCCGGTGCGGGGGACGAAGCCGAAGGTGGGACGGATGCCGGTGGCGCCGCAACGGGTGCTGGGGCTGGAGATGGAGCCGAGGGTTTCGGTACCGATGGCGAAGCCGACGCAGCCTGCGGCGGTGGCGCTGGCACTGCCGGCGGAGGAGCCGCTGGAGCCCTGGCGTGGGTTCCAGGGGTTGCGGGTGCGGGCTCCGGGTTTGCCTTGTACGCCATTCGGGGCTTCCGGGTAGCCCCAGAGGTCGCCCTGGGCGAGCGCGCCCATGCTGAGTTTGGCGATGAGGATGGCGCCGGCGGCGTCGAGGCGTTTGACGACCTCGGCGTCTTCGTCAAAGAACTGTTGCTCGAAGCCGGCGGCGCCCCAGGTGGTGGGGTAGCCTTTGACGGCGAGCAGGTCCTTGCCGCCCCAGGGGATGCCGTGGAGGGGGCCGCGGTAGTGGCCGTTGGCGATCTCGGCGTCGGCCTCGGCGGCCTGGTGGAGGGCGCGTTCTTCGGTGAGGGTGATGACGCAGTGGAGTTTTTCGTTCAGGCGCTTCAGGCGGGCGAGATACATCTTCGTCAGCGTGGTGGCGGTGATGCGTTTGGTGCGGAGGAGCTCGGCAAGCTCGCGCACGGTGGCGAAGGCGAGGGTCTCGGCGGCGTGGTCGGGGTCTTGCGCGGAGAGCCTGGAGGTGAGTGCGGTGAGGTCCGGGGCGGGGCTCATGCGCATGGGCCGTTTGGTGGTGTCGAGGACCATGCTGCCGGGGACGGGGTCGAAGATGACGGCGGGAGCGACGGAGTTGGGGAGGGGGAGCTTGCGAATCTCGAGGACGTCGTCGCGCTGGCTATTGAGGCCGTCCAGCATGATGGATTTCTGATCGTCGGAGAGGGTGATGCCGGCGATGAGAGCGGCGTGGTCGATCATCTCGGCGGTGATTTTGGGGAGGGAGTTGTCGGGAGTGGGGAGAGAGAGCGGTGCGCCTTTGGCGTCTTCGGCAGCCTGTGGTGTGTGCGGCGTGGCGAGGGCCAGGAGGGCGCCGGGCAGCATGGTCTGGCTGAGGCCGGCGGCGGAACAGACGGCAAGGAAACGGCGGCGGCTGACGCTCGATGGAGCGTCCTGAGAGCCTGAAAAGTCTTCGGTCATGCTTCGCATTATTGCATTGCGAACGATGCAGGCGGCTTATTCCTGGACGACAGACTTGACGAGGTTGCGGGGATTATCGACGTCAATGCCGCGGCCGATGGCGAGGGCATAGGCGAGCAGTTGGAGGGGGATGACCTCGCAGATGGGTGCGAGATGCTCGTTGACGATGGGGATGAAGATGGTGTGATGGGCGATAGAGGCGGCTTCGGTGTCGCCGAGGTTGGCGAGGGCTACAACTTGGGCGCCTTGGGTGCGCATGTCGCGCATGAGCTGGAGGGTCTTGTTGTAGCGGATGACGGAGTCGGGGTCGGCGTGGTCGCAGGTGGCGAGCACGATGAGCGGCGACTGCGCGGTGACGAGGGCGTTTGGACCGTGCTTGAGCTCGCCGGTGGGGTAGCCTTCGGCCTGCAGGTAGGAGGATTCCTTGACCTTGAGGGCGCCCTCGCGGGCGATGGCGTAGTGGATGCCGCGGCCGAGGAGCAGGAGGGAGGAGGCGTCGCGGTAGGTTTCGGCGATGACCCTGGTGACGCGCTCCCACTCGGGGAGGGACTGCTCGATGAGGCCGGGGAGTTGGGCGATATCGTCCAGGCAGGAGGCGATGGCGGACGGCGGCATGGTCTTGCGCAGGGCGGCGAGGTGCAGGCCGAGGAGATAGAGCACGGCGAGCTGGGTGGTGAAGCTCTTGGTAGCGGGGATGGCCTTTTCCACGCCGGCGGGGGTGGGGAGGAAGACGGTGGCTTCGCGAGCCATGCTGGAGGTGGGAACGTTGGCGATGGCGAGGACAGGCAGGTGCGAGGCGAGGGCTTCGCGGAGTGCGCCGAGCGTGTCGGCGGTCTCGCCGGACTGCGACAGGACGAGCACGGCGGGCTCATGCAAGGTGTATTTGGAGCGGTAGCAGTATTCGCTGGCGTACTCGACATCGACGGAGAGGTTGGCGAAGTCTTCAAGGATGATCTCGCCTGCAAGGCCGGCATGGCGGCTGGAGCCGCTGGCGGCGATGACGAGATTGGCGCGGGTGGCGAGGATCGTATCCAACTGCGGCGAGAAGCCGTGGAAGGTGTGGCCCTGCACGTAATGGGCGAGCGTGGCGGCGAGCGCGGCGGGCTGCTCGTAGATCTCACGCAGCATGGCGTGAGGGAAGGTTCGGGCGGGAGCTGCTGACGGCTGTTTCATGCGGAAAGGGTCTCGGCTTTCAGCATACGTTTGATTGGGCCGGGAAGGGGAGCGGGGACATAATCGAAATGGTCCGCGAGGGGAATACGTCTGTGCTCTTCCGTTGACATTGCGTGAATTTTCTAATGTACTCAAGGTCTATCCACAGAGGCCCGTTACCCTTGCCGCCGCTCTTTTTCCGATTCTTGGGGAGTCCGGCTCGGATGCCTGCAGAGGCGTTCGATGCATAAGGGAATGTATGCCCCCGAATTCATTGATGTCGCAGAACTGCCGTGCAGGCCAAGGAGACTGGAATGAGCCGTAGATCGAACCAGATGAAGCGTAGTGTGCGTGGGGAAGTGTTGCGGGCCGCGTGTTTTGTGACGGTGGGACTGGGTGTGGCGGGGTTTGCCGGTGGGGTGCTGACGCCCATGCGGATGAGCGCGCAGGAGGTGACGACGAGCATCAGCGGGACCGTCACCGATACCAGCGGTGCGAGAGTCAAGGGCGCGAAGGTGACGATCACGAATACGGATCGCAACCATGTGGAGCGCACGCTAACCACGAACAGCGAAGGCTTCTATACGGCGACGGCGCTGCCGTTGGGCACCTACACGGTGCAGGTGGAATCCGGCGGCTTTAAGACGGATGCGGTGACGGGCATTGTGCTGCATGCGAACGACGCGTTGACGTTCAATCGCGAGCTGGTTGTCGGCAGCACGGACCAGAACGTGACGGTGCAGGCGGACGCACTGGCGGTGAACCTTGAGAGCGCGTCCATCTCCGGCCTGATCAACGGCACGCAGGTGCGGGAACTGACGCTGAGCACACGGAACTATGAGCAGTTGCTGAGCCTGCAGCCGGGCGTGGCGTACACGGGCGCATCGGACCAGATTTACTTGGGACCGACGAATCCGCTGGGCGGCGCGAACACGGTGGCGTTCTCCGTGGGCGGACAGCGAACGAGCGCAAATAACTGGACGATCGACGGCGCCGACAACGTGGACCGCGGCTCCAACCTGACGCTGCTTGCGTTCCCCAGCGTGGACGCGATTGCGGAGTTCCAGACGCAACGCGGCACGTACTCCGCGCAGTTTGGCCGCTCCGCCGCGGGCCAGGTGAACGTGGTGACGCGCTCCGGAACCAATACCTTTCATGGCAGCGCGTATGAGTTTCTGCGCAACGACATTCTGCAGGCGAACAATTACTTCAGCAACCTGAGCGGGCTGAAGCGTCCTCCGCTGCGGTACAACGACTATGGCTACACCATCGGCGGCCCTGTCTACATTCCCAAGCTGTACAACGGACATAACAAGACGTTCTTCTTCTTCTCTCAGGAGTTCCGGCGCGTCATTACGTACTCGCCCGTAACGATGTATCTGCCGACAGCAGCCGAGCGTACGGGACTTTTCCCTGTGGCAGTCTGCGCGAGCGTAAACACCGCCGGCACCTGCAACAACGCCGGTACGACGCAGATTGCGACCATCTCCCCGCTGGCGAAGGCGTACCTGAAGGACATTTATACGACCCTCCCGCTTCCGAATCCGGCTGCCGGACAGGACATGCACCAGTTCACGTACAACGGGCGCAACGTCTATAACGACACGCAGGAGTTTGTCCGCGTTGACCAGGCGTTCGGTCAGAAGTTCAACCTGTTCTACCGCTATCTGCATGACAGCATTCCCACGCAGGAGCCGTTCGGTTACGGCAGCGGCTCAGTGGGGTTCCCTGGTGTGCAGAACTCTCAGACCACGTCTCCCGCAACGCAGCAGATGGGCCATGTGACTTACGTGGCGACCCCCACGCTGCTGGTGGATGGCGGCTACGCCTACTCCTTTGGCGCCATCATCAGCCGTCCGGTTGGCCTGGGTACGCTGGCGGGGTCGCCTGATATCCAGGCGACGCTTCCTTACCCGGTGACGCTGGGCGTGATCCCTAATCTCGGGTTTACCAGCCTGACGGGCATCAACGACGCAGGTAATTACAACGACTACAACCGGAATCACAACGTCTTTGCCAATGTGACGAAGACGATCGGCAACCACACCATCATTGTGGGGGCAAGCTACGACCGATACCAGAAGACGGAGAACGCAACGGGCGGCAACAACGGTACGTTCACCTTTACGGCGACGGTCAATCAACTGCCGACAGCGACGAAGGCCCTGAACAACGCGGACCAGCTTTACTACCAGAGTTTCGCCAATTTCCTGAGCGGTACGGCGACGGGCGGCTTCACGCAGACGGCGCTGGCCCGCACGCCGAACCTCCACGCGAATACGTATGAGGCGTACGCGCAGGACAACTGGAAAGTGACACCGCGGCTGACGCTGAACCTTGGCGTTCGCTACTCCTACTTTGCCCAGCCGACGGATTCAAGCGGGCTGCTTTCAAACTTCCTTCCCTCAACCTATGTCGCGGCCAATGCGCCGACGATCGATTCCACGGGCAGCATCTGCACGGTAGCGCCTTGCGCGAATGCGAACGGCATCAACGGAACCGTTCCAAACACCAAGTACGATCCGCTGAATGGACTGGCGTTTGTGAATCCGGCGATCGGCCATGCGTCTCCATATGGCGATAAGGTGGGTCAGGCGGACTCGAAGAACTTTGGGCCGCGTGTGGGACTGGCGTGGGATGTCTTCGGCACCGGCAAGACCTCTTTCCGGATGGGCTACGGACTGGCGTACGATGCAACGCTGTTCGGCGACTACGAGATCAACGCCTTCAACAATCCTCCGGCGACGGCGGTGGCGAACTACACGTTTACGTCGTTCGACAATCCCGCGGGCGGTACCGCGGCGGCTGCAGTGACCGCGCTGCCGACGATCTATTCGGAGTCCGAGCACTATCACACGCCTTACTCGCAGCAGTACTCGCTGGACATTCAACAGCAGATTACGCCAACGCTGTTGATGGACGTGGGCTACGTGGGCAGCCATGACACGCACCTTATCGGATACATCGACATCAACTCTCTGCCGGTGGGTGCAGCCAAGGCTGCGGGCCTGATTCCTGCGGGCGGCATCGTCAACTCCACGCAGACCAAGGTGCTGAACCAGATCCGTCAGTACAAGGGCTATGGCGGCATGTATGGCGACGATACGATCTTCACGTCAAACTACAACTCCCTGCAACTGGCGGTGAAGAAGCGCTTCCAGGGCAAGAGCCAGATCAACGGCAACTACACCTGGCAACGTCTGCTGACGAACAGCCCGGCAGATCGCAGCGGCGCACCGCAGGACCGCTTCAACATTGGACAGGAGTATGGCCGCAGCGTGCTCGACCGCACGGACTATGCGTCGATCGACTTCATCTACGAGCTGCCGTTTTATAAGGAACAGAAGGGGCTTGTGGGCCGGCTGATTGGCGGCTGGGAAGTTTCGGGGATCGTGGCGCTGGACTCCGGGTTGCCGATTACGGTGGCGGCAAGCGCGGGCGGTACCATCAACAACGTGACCTTTACAGATGCGGGTGGTCTGGGGATCATCGGGTCCAGCCCGGCGGGCTTCCGGCCGGATCAGTTGTTCGATCCGCGCAACGGGACCGGTTTGAAGACGCGGCAGAAGTGGTTCAACACCGCGGCCTTCGCTGCGCCCAACGCAGCGCTGGGGCTCCCCGGCAACGCCAAGCGCGGCACCATCATCGGGCCGGGCTTCAACCGCGAAGACCTGGGAATCTTCCGCAACTTCCGCATCTTCCGGGAGTCGGAGTTCCAACTGCGCGGCGAGGCCTTCAACGTCCTGAATCACACCAACCTGGGCCCGCCGGCCGTTACGGCGACCACGCCTGCAACCTTCGGTACGATTACGAGCGCGCGTGAGGCTCGTATCCTGCAGGTGGCTGGCAAGATCACCTTCTAACCCACTGCGAAAGCGGCAAAGCAAAGAGGCCATCGTCCTGGACGATGGCCTCTTTGCTTGGTGTAACGTCGAGCGTTAGATGTCGAGGTTCTTCACATCCAGCGCGTTGTCCTCGATGAATTTGCGGCGGCTCTCCACGTCCTCGCCCATCAGCGTGGTGAAGATCTCCTCGGTCGCGGCGATGTCCTCCAGCTTGACCTGCATCAGAGTGCGGCGTTCGGGGTCCATGGTGGTCTCCCAGAGCTGCGGCGCGGTCATCTCGCCCAGGCCCTTGTAACGCTGCACCTGATACTCTTTGCGGCCCTGCTCGATGACGTATTCGAAGAGCTCCCGCGGCGTTTTCTTCTCCACCGGATCCTGGCTGGCGCGGTTGTTGCGCTTGCCGGGCTTGGCCTCCGCGACCGTACCAGGCGCCGCGGCGATGGTCTCGTTCACGCCCTCTTCCTGTGCAATCTCATCGGCCTCGTCGAGTTCGGCCTGCGTGCTTTCAGCCTCTTCCACGCTGCCCGCCGCAGGCGTTGGCGCTGCGGCCTTGGCCGCGTAGGAGACGAGGAAGGGACCCTGGAGCTGCGCCTCAATCTGCGCGTACTTGCCCAGCAGCAAGCGGCTCTCCGCCGAGTTCGCCAGCGCCCAGTCGATCTTGCGCTCCGCGCCCTGCGCGTCCGTGAAGCTGATGGACCAGGTCTGATGTTCTTCATCGAAGGCAGGGGCATGGACGGCGCGGAACTGCGACTCATGCGCAATGGCTTCCAGCTTCGCCTTCATCTGCACCAGCTTGGCCGGCGGTTCGCCCGTGGCGGACTGGAAGTCGTCCTTGCGCGCGGGCAGGTGGTCCTTGTGCGCGAAGAGCTGCACAAAGTCATACAGTGCGGTGTCGTTGCGCAGGCGCTTGGAGACCTTATCGAAGAAGCCGAGGAACTCGTTCAGGCGGCCGATGTACTCGGTCAGGGCCGCGCCTTCGAGCCGCGCGCCGCCTTCGCCGTACGTCAGCACCATGCCGTCTGACGCACGCTTGACCATCACTTCGACGTACTCACGCTCGTCCTTGATGTACTGCTCAAACTTGCCCTTCTTGATGCGGAAGAGCGGCGGCTGCGCGATGTACACGTGCCCACGCTTGATGAGCTCCGTCATGTGGCGGAAGAAGAAGGTCAGCAGCAGCGTGCGGATGTGCGAGCCGTCAACGTCGGCATCCGTCATCAGGATCAGCTTGCCGTAGCGCAGCTTGGAGGCGTCAAAGTCATCCTTGCCAATTCCGCAGCCGAGCGCCGTGATCATGGCGCGGATTTCTTCGTGCCCCAGCATCTTGTCGTAGCGGGCTTTTTCCACGTTGAGGATCTTGCCCTTCAGCGGAAGAATGGCCTGGAACTTGCGGTCGCGGCCCTGCTTGGCGGTGCCTCCGGCGGATTCACCCTCAACGAGGTAGAGCTCGCAACGCTCGGGCATGCGCTCACTGCAGTCGGCCAGCTTGCCGGGCAGGCCGCCGCCGTCCAGTGCGCCCTTGCGGCGGGTCAGGTCGCGAGCCTTGCGCGCGGCCTCGCGGGCACGCTGCGCGTCGATGGCCTTGTTGATGATCTTCTTGGCGATCTGCGGGTTCTGGTCCAAAAACGCGCCGAAGCGCTCATTGACGAAGGCCTGCACGGTGCCGGCGATATCGGAGTTGAGCTTGCCCTTAGTCTGGCCTTCAAACTGCGGCTGAGAAAGCTTCACGCTGATGACCGCCACGATGCCTTCGCGGACGTCGTCGCCGGAGAGCTGCTCGGCTTCCTTGAACAGGCCCAGCGACTTGCCCGCAGCGTTGATGGTGCGGGTCAGCGAGGTGCGGAAGCCGGAGAGGTGGGTGCCGCCATCGACCGTGTTGATGTTATTGGCAAAGCTGAACTCAGTGATGGAGTAAGCGTCGTTCCACTGCATGGCAATCTCGATGGCGACATTGTCGCGCTCGGCCTCCATGTAGATGGGCTTCTCATGCAGCACCTGCTTGCCCTTGTTCAGCAGCTTGATAAACTCCGCGATGCCGCCCGCGTACTTGTAGACCTGGGTCTTCGCGTCGCCAGTCTTGGTATCGGTGGCGCGCTCGTCGGTCAGCGTAATCTCAATGCCCTTGTTGAGGAAGGCGAGCTGGCGCAGGCGATTGGCGAGCGTGTCGAAGTTGTACTCCGTGACGGAGAAGATGGTCTTATCCGGAAGAAAGTGGACTTTGGTGCCCTTGCGCGTGCTGGTACCCATGCGGCGCAGCTCGCTGATGGGGTCACCCTTGCTGTAGTCCATCTCCCAGGCGTAGCCATCACGCCAGATCTCGACGTCGAAGGCCTCGCTCAGCGCGTTGACGCAACTGACGCCGACCCCGTGCAGACCGCCGGAGACCTTGTAGTTGGAGGCGTCAAACTTGCCGCCCGCGTGCAGGATGGTCAGCACCACTTGCACGGCGGGCATGGTGACGCCGTTGATGACCTTGTTGTCCACGGGGATGCCGCGGCCATCGTCAATGACGGTGATGGAGTTATCCACGTGGATGGTGACATCGATACGGGTGGCGTGGCCGGCCAGCGCTTCATCGACCGAGTTGTCGACGACCTCATAGACCAGGTGATGCAGGCCCTGCTCGCCGGTGGAGCCGATATACATCGCGGGCCGCTTGCGCACGGCCGCGAGACCTTCCAGCACGGTAATGTTCTCCGCCGAATACCCCGCGGCCTGGGCGGCTGCGGTGTTGGCGAGTGCGTTGCTATCGTCGGGCGGGACGGGCTGGTTTGGGGTCGATGCCATGAAGTGTGCGTGTCTCCGTAACGTTCGTTGGAAGGCATCCGGGGAGCGCATCTGATAACGCTAAAACCTGCGTCAAATCAGCACTTTCGCGGATTTCCGACTGTGTCCAGTATACCACGCGGGCCAGCCTGGACTCGCCACCCTAAGTGTAGCCACACAGGGCGTTTACGTCTTGCGGTTCACGACCGGAACGATCGTCTCCGGCGTCAACGCGGGGCGCCTGGTGTGCCAGTCGGTGGCACGTTCGTAGGCAGCCGCCAGGGCCAGGACGCGAGCTTCGGAAAAGCGCGGCCCGGCGATCATCAGGCCAATGGGCAGGCCCCCCAGCGAAAACCCGCACGGGATGGAGATGGCCGGGATGCCCCAGATGTTGAACGGGCTCGTGTTGGTGTCCGTCTCCGGTTCTCGCGGCTCCGGCTTCTCCTCGCGGTTCACCGATTCCTGAATGGTGCGCGGGTCCAGCCGCATCGTCGGCAGCACCACCAGGTCGCAGCTCGTGAACGAGTCGTCGATGGTCTTGCGCGTGCGGATCAGCTCCCAGTTGGAGGTGATGTAATCGATGATCTTTTCCGAACACGGCTCGTTCGCGACGTCGTTCATGGACTTCTGCGCGCCCTCCAGGCTCTGCCGGATGGACATGGAGTAACGCTGTGCGTTATGGCGGAAGAGCTCCAGGTGATAGGCCTCGCGCTCTGCGCCAAGCGAGAGCGCGTTGAAGCCGGAGACGGCTGGAAGATACATGTCATGGACGCCCGCGGTCATCTTCGCAAGGACATCGATGGCCGCGTTGATAGCGGCCTCGACGTCAGGGTCGAGGAAGTCAAAGAACGGCGCGCGTGGGATGCCGATACGCAGCTTGGCGACGTTCACCTTGCGCATGGAGGCAACGTAGTCCTCCGCCGGATGCTCCAGGCTGGCCACGTCCAGCTTGTCGTAGCCGACCATCGCGTTCAGCATCAGCGCCGCGTCCTCCACCGTGCGCGTCATGGGCCCGCAGTGGTCCAGCGAGTACGTCAGCGGGATAATCCCGCGGATGGAGACGAGCCCATATGTCGGCTTCAGCCCCACCATGCTGCAGTACGCCGCGGGCATGCGGACGGAGCCGCCCGTATCCGTGCCCAGCGCGCCAAAGGCCATGCCGGTGATCACCGCCGCTGCCGACCCGCCGGAGGAGCCAGCGGGAATCCTATCCAGCGCCCACGGGTTGCGCACCGGGCGAAAGTACGTGGAGGCGGAGGTGTGGCCGTTGGCGAACTCATGCATGTTCGTCTTGCCCAGCACGACCGCGCCGGCCAGCTTCAGCCGCCGCACGATGTCCGCATCCTCAGTCGGGACGCGGTCGTCAAAGACCTGCGAGCCGGCCGTGGTCCGAACCTCTGCGGTGTCGATGTTGTCCTTCAGCGCGATGGGGATGCCGTGCAGCGGGCCGCGAAAGTGTCCGGCGGCGGCCTCCTTATCCAGCCCATCCGCCTGCGCCAGCGCCTGCTCATGCAGCACCGTGATGTAGGCGTTCACCTTGCCGTTATAGGCCGTGATGCGGTCGAGACAAGCCTGCGTCAACTGACGGGACGTCACCTGCTTGCTGCGGATGCGCGCCGCGGCTTCGGTCAGGGAGAGGTCAAAGAGCGGCGTTCCCGCGGGCGACTGCTTTGCGGCAGGATAGCTCTCCGGCTCTTCGGATACGGCAGGAACGGCGTTCAGTGGGGCGGCCGCGACTGCGGCGCCGGCAAGCAGGAAGTTACGACGATTCATGCACTCTCCCGAACAATATCGTCCAACCAAAACGTAACAGGGGATGTAGCTTATGCCGGCAGGCTCAAGAGCACAGCCTCAATCTGGTCCAGACCCCAGGCCAGGTCGGCCTCGGAGATCATCAGCGGCGGAGCCAGCCGGATGACCGTATCGTGCGTCTCCTTGCACAACACACCGCGCTCCTTCAGCGCCTCGCAGATGGGCCGCGCCTTGACCTTCAGCTCCAGGCCAATCCACAGTCCCTTGCCCCGAACCTCCACAATGTGAGGGCTCTCGATCGCTTTCAGCCGGTCCAGCGCGTACGCCCCCAGCGCGGCGGAGCGGCCGGAAAGGTCCTCCTCCACCAGCACCTTCAGCGCCGCACGAGCCACCGCGCATGCCAGCGGATTGCCGCCGAACGTGCTGCCATGGTCGCCAGGCGTAAAGACGCCCAGAATCTCCCGCGAGGCTAGCACGGCTGACACGGGATAAAACCCGCCCGAAAGCGCCTTGCCGATGATGCAGACGTCCGGCCGAATCCCCTCATGCTCAAACGCGAACAGCTTGCCCGTGCGCCCCAGTCCGGACTGAATCTCATCGCACATCAGCAGGATGTCGTGTTCGTCGCACAGCGCGCGCAGCTCCCGCAGGTAGCCCGCGGGCGGCACCACGATGCCCGCCTCGCCCTGCACCGGCTCAACCAGAATCGCCACCGTGTTCCGTCCAACGCTGGCCCGCACAGCCTCGGCATCGCCAAACGGCACCTGCCGGAAGCCTGTGGGGAACGGCCCAAACCCGCACTTGTACTGCGACTCCGACGAGAACCCCACCACCGCAATCGTCCGGCCATGGAAGTTATTCGTCGCGACCAGAATTTCCCCCATCCCCGCCGGCACGCCCTTCACCGTCTGGCCCCACTTGCGCGCCGCCTTGATGGCCGTCTCCACGGCCTCCACGCCGGAGTTCATGGGCAGCGCCATCTCAAAGCCGGTCACGGCGTTCAGGTCGCGCAGCAGCAGCGGAAGCTGGTCATTGCGGAAGGCGCGGGAGGTCAGCGTCACCTTCTGGGCCTGCTCCACCATCGCCGCCAGGATGGCCGGATGACAGTGGCCTTGGTTGACGGCCGAATACGCCGCGAGAAAGTCCAGGTAACGCTTCCCGGAGGTGTCCGTCACCCACGCGCCGGAGGCCCGTTCAATCACGACATCCAGCGGATGGTAGTTGTGCGCGCCATACCGGTCTTCGAGCGCAATCAGCTCGGCGGGCGTCAGCTTTTCGGTCTGTTCAGCTTCCAAAGCGGCGGTCTGCATGGGGGACGTCGCTCCTAAAAAGTTAGCAAGAGGTCTGCAAGAGGTCTGAATTGGCCCTGTTCCTCCAGTCTAGCCGAGCCCCGCGGCAAAGGATACCCAGGAAGGTACCCGCATCCCGCCATCATGGCCGGTAGCCCTTATCCACGGCCCCGCCTCACGTACTCTGGAGCCAAGATGAAGAAGACGAAGGCAAAACTGCGTATCGGCGTTCTGTTCGGCGGAAAGAGCGGGGAGCATGAGGTCTCGCTGCTCTCAGCGGCCTCCATCCTGAACGCCATCGACCGCAAAAAGTATGAGGTGGTGCCCATCGGCATCACCAAGCAGGGCCACTGGCTTGGTGGCGCACCCGCACAGCAGCTCCTCGCCGGCGAGGCCGCCGCCCCCACGCTGGAACTCCAGGCCAGCGCTGAAACCGGCTTGATCGAACAATCCAGCAACCTCACCGGCTCGCTCGACCTCATCTTCCCCGTCCTCCACGGGACCTTCGGCGAGGACGGCACCATCCAGGGCCTGCTGGAACTCGCCGACCTGCCCTACGTCGGCTCCGGCGTCCTCGGCTCCGCCGCCGGCATGGATAAGGACGTGATGAAGAAGCTCTTTGCCGCCGCCGGCCTGCCGCAGACGCCGCACGTCACGCTGCTGCGCACGGAATGGAAGGACAACCCCCTGCGCTGCCGCAAGCAGATCGAGCAGGCGCTCACCTACCCACTCTTCATCAAGCCGGCCAACCTGGGCTCGTCTGTCGGGATCAGCAAGGTGCATGACCGCAGTGAGCTCGCACCTGCGATGGACCTCGCCGCCAGCTTTGACCGCAAGCTCGTCATCGAGCAGGGCGTCGGGGGCGCGGGCGTCAAGCCGCGGGAGCTTGAGGTCGCCGTCATTGGCAACGACCGCCCGGAAGCCTCCGTCGTCGGCGAAATCGTCCCCGCCAAGGAGTTTTACGACTATGAGGCCAAGTACCAGCTCTCCGGACCGGATGAGTCGGTATGCATCATCCCGGCAAAGCTCACCGCCGCAGAGCGCAAGCAGATCCGCGAGATGGCCCTGACCGCCTTCCGCGCCTGCGATTGCGCCGGCCTGGCACGTGTGGACTTCCTCATGGACCCCGTCGCGAAGGACGGCAAGCGCGCCCTCTTCCTGAATGAGATCAACACCATGCCCGGCTTCACCAGCATCTCCATGTATCCCAAGCTGTGGCAGGCCAGCGGCCTGAGCTACCCGGACCTCATCGACCGCCTCATCGAGCTGGCGCGGGAACGCCATGCGGAGAAGCAGGCCACCGCCTTCAGCAAGGGCTGAGTGCTGGATCGGGAAGGGGCTTGGACCATCTTGGCTGAGGTCCAGCCCCGCAGTCTGCACTGAAGTAACATCAGTCCATGTCATTTGCTGTTGGAGCGGCGACCTGACGCTCGTCCTTAAAGGGACTCCGTTCGCCTGCGAGCATCCACATGGCGTTCCCGCGCGTCTATCAGAGAATGACCCATCGCGATTGAAAACCTTAGCGGAACGCGCGGGTCCGCTCCCGCCCAGGGCAGTTCGAGGAGCTACTGCTTCGTCTTCCCGGTCCCAAACCCGAAGGCGGGCCGGTATGCGGCTGACGCAGACCTGGACTTACATAACCCAGGTAACACTTAAGTTTGGAAAATCGCTCCATTTCCAAGTCGCTTACGTTGGATAATTTTGTATGCCGGCATCGTTCACGTTCCTAACAGACGAGCACATTGCCTAGGGAAACGCCTTTGGATTTATCCGTTCTACCTGAGATCTTCGCGCTCGCCCTGCTCATCGGCGCCTACAGGCCGCTGGTGCGGCGCGTCGGCGGGCATGTCAGGCTGTGGTTCCTGGGCTGGTGTTATCTGCTGGCGCATTACTTCATCGTCTTTGCCGTCAAGCCCACCCGTATCAATGATCCGCTGCCCCACTTCCTGAGCACCGTCACGGTGGAAATCTGTGGGTTGCTCCTCATCCTGGCGGCCGCCAACACGAGGGTGCGCCGCATCGGATATCTCTTCGTCGCGCAGTTGGCCGTGCCTATACTCGCGCAGACCGCGCTGTATGGGCTGGGCGCAAACCATGGCCCCATGGTGTATCGCGCGGTTAACCTCCTCTTCCTGCTCCCCGCGATTCCTCTGATCTTCCACCGGGAGGCTCGCCGCCGCCATCGGGCCGTCATCGGCATCGCCTTTGCCCTGTTTGGTTTGGCCACATTGCCCCTGGCCGCCGGCCGCCCGGAGCTCGTCACCGCTGGCACCCTCGCGCTGCTCTTCTTCAGCGTGGCTTACCTCTATCTGTCCAACACACCCCGCCAGGCGCGTGGCGTCTTCGTCACCGGCTTTGGGTTGGCTGCCTGGGGCCTCAGCTACCCCTTCGCGGTCGCCATCGAGCACTTCTACCCCGGCCTGGAGCTCGACCGCCGTCTGCTTGAAATGCCCCAGTACCTCGCCATGGCCGGCAGCATCCTCACCCTGCTGGAAGAGCATCTCCAGCGCACCGAGCGCATGGCCACCCACGACCCCCTCACCGACCTCCCCAATCGCCGGCGCTTTGAGGAGCGTTTCGCCGAGGCGCTCGAAGAGGCGCATGACAAGAAGACGACCGTCGCCTGCCTGGTCATTGACGTGGACGACTTCAAAAATATCAACGACACCCTCGGCCACACTGCCGGCGACCAGCTCCTGACCTCGCTCGCCGTGCGCCTCTCCTGGCACATCAGCGCCCGCGACATCCTCGCCCGCACTGGCGGCGACGAGTTTACTGCCATGCTCGCCGGCGTCACGGACGAGCATCATCTCCGCTTCATCGCCAGCGCCATGATGTCCGCGGCCTCGGTCCCGGTCATGGTGGACGGCAAATCCATCGACGTCCGCATCAGCGTCGGCATCGCCCTCTCGCCGGACCACGCGGATGACATCGACGGCCTCCTCAAAGCCGCCGACGAAGCCATGTACCGCGCCAAGCGCCGCGGCGGCAACAAGCTGGTCTTCGCCGGCGATCCCGCGGACGAGGCCGAGGAGCAGAAGTCAGCCGCAAACGGCGGCCCCACTCCCGTAGGCCGCTCCTCTTCAGCGCAGATCCTGCGCATGAGCGCGCCGCGCAGCCGCTCGCACTAACTCACCCGAAGAATCTCATCCGCCACATAGGCTGCCGCGCGAGCCTCAGCCACCTCATGCACCCGCAGGATATGCGCCCCCGCCAGGATCGCCGCAACGTTTGAAGCCGTCCCCGCCGCAAGCACCGCTCCCGCCTCACCCCCCAGACCTCCGGTCAGAAAGCGCTTGCGCGAGCTCCCCACCAGCACCGGGTACCCCAACTCCGCCATTCGGCCGAGCCCCGCGTGCAGCGCAAAGTTCTCCGCCCCTCGCTTCCCAAACCCAAACCCCGGATCCACCACCACCGCCTCCCGCCCAATCCCCCCCTCCAAAGCCAACGCCAAACTTCGCTCCAGCCCTTCCAGCACCGTCGGCAGCACCTCCTCCGCCCGCAGTGGCGGCAACCCCGCCCACTCCTGCGGACGGCCTCGTGCCTGCATCAACACCGTCCCCGCGCCAAACGCCGCAATCACCTCCGCCATCCCCTCATCCCACAGCAGCCCGGAGACATCGTTCACAATCTCCGCCCCCAGCTCCAGCGCCCGCCGCGCCGTGCTCGCGTGGTACGTGTCGATCGACACAATCGCCTCCGGCCTCGCCTCCAGCACCGCTGCCAGCACCGGCAGCACCCGCGCCTGCTCCTCCTCGGCGCTCACCGGCCGCGCCCCCGGCCGCGTCGATTCCCCGCCCAAATCCAGGATCTCCGCCCCCGCCTCCAGCATCGCCAGCCCCCTGTCCCTTGCCCGCGCCGGAACAAAAAACGCGCCGCCGTCGGAAAAGCTATCGGGCGTCACATTCAGGATCCCCATCACCACCGTGCGCTCCCCCAGCGCCAGCGTCCGTGTCCGCAGCCTCCAGTCGAACCGTCTTCGCACCGCAAAGCCCATGCGCCCATTCTACGGACCGCGTTATCCTAACCCCATGCCCGAGCTTCCAGAGGTCGAAACCGTCGCCAACGGCGTCCACGACCGCATCCACGGCCAGCGCATCGAATCCGTCTGGACCAGCGGCAAGCCCCAGACCTTCAAAAGCCCCGAGTCCGAAATCGCCGAAGTCCTCACCGGCGCCCGCATCGGCCGCGTCCAGCGCGTCGGCAAAACCATCGTCATGAGCCTCAACCGCACACAACCCGTGCCGGACAACGGTCCAGACGTCAAGAGAGACAAGTCACGAAGTGACGCCGAGTTCCTGATCCACCTCGGCATGACCGGCCGCCTCCTCGTCTCCGCCCCGGACATCCCCCTCCCCCCGCACACCCACGCCGTGCTCTCTCTCAGCGGCGGACCCTCAAATAGAATCCAGGAACTCCGTTTCGTCGACGCCCGCCGCTTCGGCCGCCTCTCCGTCCACACCACCGCGCCCTACGGCGGCCCCGGAGCTGAACCCCTCACCATCTCCGAAGACGACTTCATCGCACTCTTCCGCAGCCGCAAAACCCCCATCAAGGCCGCGCTGCTCAACCAATCCTTACTCCACGGCGTCGGCAACATCTACGCCGACGAAAGCCTCTTCCGCGCCGGCATCCGCCCTCGCCGCCAGGCCGGCCGCCTCACCCGCGCAGAACTCCTGAAGCTCCGCACCGCCCTCATCGACGTCCTCAAACACGCCATCCAGCTCGGCGGCTCGTCTGTCTCCGATTACGTGGATGCTGACGGCGTCCGCGGCTTCTTTCAGCTGGAACACCGCGTCTATATGCGCACCGGCCAGCCCTGCCTGGTCTGCGCCACGCCCATCAAAAAAATCGTCATCGGCGGCCGCAGCACCCACTTCTGCCCCACCTGCCAACGCTAGCCATCGGCAACCTAGCCCGTAAACTGCGTACCCCGCCCATGGGCCGCCTGCTCCGCCGTTACCGCCGCCCCCACCACCCGAACCTCCGGCACATCCTGCACAATCTCCAACTGATAGCTCTGCAGCGGGCTCATCTTCACCATCTGCTGCATGTAATCCTTCAGCATCGCCATATCGACAAAGCGGCTGTTGAACCCGGTCATAAAGAACTTGCCCGCGCCCTCCATATGGATCCGGTTCGCAGTCCCGGCGGCCAGGGCCTTATGCCACAGCTTCTTGAAGTCCATGCAACGCTTGTCGCCGGCCGCAGCCTCGGCAAAAACCTCCTCCGGCTCCATATCCAGGAAGCGGAGCCGCATCGCGCGATGCCCCATGATCCCTTCCATGTGCCCGCGCCCGCCGCATCCGCAGTAGTTTTCCTTGTCATCCAGCGTCACCACTGCATGCCCACCCTCCCACACGCCCGGCGCATACGGATAGCGTCCATACCCAATCCCAATGCCCAGCGTCCACACCCGGATAAAGTGGTCCAGCTTGCCCTGCGTCGCGGCCAATCCCGCCGCCACCCCATCCGCATCGTTCAGGATGCAGACCGCTGTCTCCAGCCCGTGCTCCTTCAGCGCCCGCGTCACCAGCTCGCGAATCCGTGCCCCCTTCAGTTGCGGCAGGTTCGGCGAGTCATCCACCACCCCATCCTTGATCAGCCCCGGCATCGCCACACCCACCGCCGTCACATCCTTGTGGTCGCCCTGCGCCCGCTTCACCTGCTCGCAGATGATCTCTACCAGCGCGTCCGTATGCATCTCCACCAACGCAGATTCGTTCTCGTCATTGTCAGGAAACGCAAAGATCTCGCCCACGATGTTGTGGTCGATCACCAGCCCTGAGATCACCCGCTCCGACAACACCACGCCTATGGTCTTCGCCATCGTCTTTATCCCGCCCCTGAGTTTGCTGCCCTGTCTCTCGCGAAATCATTCAGCACTGCGTTGAACCGGTCTGCCGCGGAACTTACTCGAACTTGCTCACCCGGTTCAATCCGTTGAACGCAGCAACCTTATAACATTCAGCCAGAGTTGGATAGTTGAACACCGTCTCCACGAAGTAATCCAGCCGTCCGCCCAGCGCCATCACCGCCTGGCCAATGTGTACCAGCTCGCTCGCGCCCTCGCCGATAATGTGCACGCCCAGGATGGCATGGGTCACACGATGGAAGATCAGCTTCAACCGCCCCGTCGTATCGCCGCGAATCTGCCCGCGGGCAATCTCGCGATAGTACGCGACACCCACCTCATACGGCACGTCTTCCTCGGTCAACTGCTCCTCGGTCTTACCCAGGAAGCTTATTTCGGGAATCGTCCAGATGCCGTACGGATAAAAGCTCGGATTGCTCAGCACCGACTCATCCCCAAACGCCCGAGCCGAGGCGATCCGCCCCTGCTCCATCGACACAGACGCCAGGGAAGGGAAGCCGATGACATCGCCGCCCGCAAAGATCGTCGGAACCTTGGTCCGGAAATCCTTATCCACCGGAATACGCCCACGGCTGTCCGCCTCGAGCCCCACGGCTGAAAGATTCAGCTCATCCACATTGCCCTGCCGCCCGACCGCGTACAGCAGCGCATCCCCCTGCACCTTCTTCTTGCTGTTCAGCGTGGCGACCACCGTCCCATCCGGCATCTCTTCCACGCTGTCCACTTCCTCATTCAGCCGCATAGTCACGCGGCTGTCGCGCAGGTGGTAGCTCAGCGCCTCAATAATCTCCTGGTCCGCAAACTCCAGCAGCCGCGGCCTCCGCT
This sequence comes from uncultured Acidobacteriaceae bacterium, assembly GCA_964242025.1. GTDB lineage: Bacteria > Acidobacteriota > Terriglobia > Terriglobales > Acidobacteriaceae > Edaphobacter. The sequence continues at coordinate 95,072 of CAXSZW010000014.1, read as the reverse complement.
CAATCAGCGTCACGCGAACGCCCAGCGCGGAGAACATGCACGTGTACTCTACGCCGATCACGCCACCGCCCACCACAATCATCGTCTTCGGCAGGTTCTTCAGCTCCAGAATCAGATCGGAGTTGACGATCGAAGTCCCGTTGATCGGCACCTTGTCCGAGCTCGCCGGCTTCGTTCCCGTCGCGATCAATACATTTTTGCAATCCACAATGGTCGACCCGCGAGAGTTCGTCACCTTGACCTTGGTGATCCCCTCCTCGGTCGAAACGAAGCTCGCCACCCCCACCAGCATCTCAATGTTGTTCCGCTGCAACTGCGCCTCGGTCACATCGATCTCGGTCTTGATCACGTGCTGCACCCGGAACGCAAGGTCCGCCATCGTAATCCGTTCCTTCACCCGGTAGTTCATCCCGTAGATGGACTTGTAGTTGTACCCGGAGAGGTGAAGCACCGCCTCACGCATCGTCTTCGACGGAATCGTCCCCGTGCTGATACATGCGCCCCCAACCACCTCGCGCATCTCCACCAGCGCAACCTTCTTGCCCAGCTTCGCGCCGTAAATCGCCGCACGCTGCCCGGCCGGACCGGAACCGATGACCAACAAATCGTAAACAGTACTCATGTTCAGCGCGCTCTTCCGTGGAACGGGGTCCCCGCCGGGGTGGATCGTCTCATCGACATAGCCTCACACTACTATAAGCTCCCGCGCCGCATCGCCAACGACCCCCAACAGGATCGCTCTCGCATCCCAACCTGGTCCGCCGCTACACTCTCCCTCAGATGCTCCGTTACGCCATTACGGATCGAACCCTCTTCGCCTCCTCAAATCCAGAGCCCGGCGCGGCCACTCCCCGCCCTTCATCGGCCCCCGCACACCAGGCGTTAGTCGCGCACTGCGCCGCCCTCGCCCACCAGGGCATGGACGCCCTCATCATCCGCGAAAAAGACCTCTCCGCCGGCCCGCTCACCTCGCTCTGCCGCCGCATCGCCTCCGCCGTCCGCGCCGCCAACCCCCGCACCCGTATCCTCGTCGCCGGCCGTGCCGATATCGCCCTCGCCGCCGCCCTCGATGGCGTCCACCTCTCCGCCCGCCCCGGCGAGCTCACCCCCGCCCAGATCCGCACCCTCTTCGCCCACGCCGGACATCCCGCCCCCCACATCACCCTCTCCTGCCACACCCTCCCTGAAGTCCTCGCCGCCCGCATCACCCGCCCGGACGCCATCCTCTTCGCCCCCATCTTCGGCAAGACCCTCGCCGGCGACGAAGTCACCCCCCCCGCCGGCCTCGCCGCCCTGTCTGAAGCCTGCCGCGCCGCCGCCCCCATCCCCGTCCTCGCCCTCGGCGGCATCACCCCCCAGAACACCCCCTCCTGCCTGCAAGCCGGAGCCGCCGGAATCGCCGCCATCCGCCTCTTCATGCAGCCCTGATCCCGCAACCCACCCATTCCACGTAACGGCAGCACATAACTGCTCGCCCAAATGCTTCATTTGAAATAACTTACAGCTATTTCATCCGTAAATGCCCGTAAATCCTCATGTCAAGCCCTGACGCACCTCGAAAACTCTCTAACATATTCAACAAGAGGCACTTACAGGCGAAAGATAGTTGGCGCAATCACCCTGCTCAAGTTGATAAAATAGGGTGTAACCAGAATCAGGACGAAACCACCGTCGTGAAAATGGATCGCTGATTCAACCCAGGCAAAAGAATCGCGCCCAACGGACCCCTCAAACGGGAGGTCCAGACCTAAGTCATCTCGTCAGAAGACTTTACGCATAGGCGGGGGGAGGGTATCCCCCGCGCCACATCAGCCTCCCACCTCAACCATCAGACCGGACCAACCCCAAAAGTGAGAGAATCACCACAGCAGCCATGTTGATCACCCCCTTCGATCTCGAAAAAGAGTCCCTCGTCCTCCACGAATCCATCCCCCCCGGCGTCATCGACTACGCCGCCGACACCACCCAGATCGGCCCCCTCCCCATCGACGGCAAAGCCGACCTCATCGTCGAACACCGCGGGCCCGCCGAAGAAGTCGCCGACATCCGCGTCCGCGCCTCCTACGACGGCCGCTTCGAAGTCTCCTGCGCCCGCTGCCTCGACCCCGTTGAAGTCCCCCTCGCAGGCGCCTTCGACCTCCTCTTCCGCCCCGAAGAAGCCGACGCCGAATCCGGCGAGCGCGCCATCACCGAAGACGAGACCGAAATAGGGTATTATGGAAAGAACGGCTTGCTGCTGGAGGACGTGGTGCGTGAGCAGGTGCTGCTCTCCCTGCCCGGACGAACGCTCTGCAAGCAGGACTGCAAGGGGCTTTGCTCCCATTGCGGACAGAATTTGAACGCCGGCTCCTGCAACTGCGCTGAAACCGCTTCCGATCCGCGGTGGAACGCACTCCAGGGCCTCCCGTCCACGCTCAAGAACTAACCAGCATCAGCTCCACCCAGTTTCGCCCGCATGCGCTCTCACGCGCCGGGCACCTCGAAGGGATACACCATGCCTAATCCGAAACGGCGCCACTCCAAGCAGCGCACCGCAAAGCGCCGCAGCCACGACTTCCTCACCCCCGTCAACAACTCCGGCTGCCCCGTCTGCGGCGAGCGCAAGCTCTCCCACCGCGCCTGCCCCAAGTGCGGAGACTACGGCAAGGGCCGTACCCTCACCGCCAAAGCAGAAGTGACCAGCTAACTGAGCCCATCCCAGCAGATGCCGGTTGAGATCGTCGTCGATGCAATGGGTTCGGACAAGGCCCCGGAATCGGAGATTCGCGGGGCCATTCTCGCGTGCCGAACCCTCCGCGAGGCCACCTACGACCGCGAGGCCATCGACCTCCGCGTCGCCCTCGCCGGTCCCCAGGACATCCTCGCCCCCGCCCTGGAAGCCGCCCTCCGCGGCCCGGGCGGACGATCCCTCCTGCGCGCCGGCTTCTTAGAAGCGGACCTCCCCATCCGCATCGTCCACGCATCCGAGTGGATCACCATGGACGATAAAGCCGCCGCAGCCGTTCGCTCCAAGCGCGACTCCTCCATGCGCGTCGGCCTCAAAATGGTCCGCGAAGGCTCCGCCCAGGGCTTCTTCACCGCCGGCAACACCGGTGCCGCCATGGCCACCGCCAAGATGGTCCTCGGCTCCCTCGCCGGCATCGTCCGCCCCGCCCTCGCCACCATCCTGCCCTCGGTCACCGGCTACCCCACCCTCCTCCTGGACGTCGGCGCCAACGTCGACTCCGACCCGGAAAATCTGGTCCAGTTCGCCGTCATGGGCTCCATGTACAGCAAAAACGTCCTCAGAGTCCCTAACCCCCGCGTCGGCCTCCTCTCCATTGGCGAGGAAGACTCCAAGGGCAACTCGCTCACCAGAGACACCCTCCCCCTTCTCCGCGCGCTCAAAAATATCAACTTCATCGGCAACGTGGAAGGCCGCGACCTCTTCAACGGCGCAGCAGACGTCGTCGTCTGTGACGGCTTCGTCGGCAATGTCGCCCTCAAAACCTCAGAAGGCGTCGCCAAACTCGTCAGCACCTCCCTCCGCGAATCCCTCAAGTCCACCGTCACCTCCCAGGTCGGCGCACTGCTCTCCCGCAAGGCCTTCTCGGACTTCAAAAAGCGTCTCGACTACTCGGAATACGGCGGAGCCCCCATGCTCGGCGTCCGCGGCGTCTGCATCGTAGGCCACGGCTCCTCCAACGAGAAGGCCGTCATGAACGGCATCCGCGTCGCCGCCGAGTTCGCCCAGGCCGAAGTCAACGCCGGCATCGAAGCCGCGATGATCCAGTTGTAAGAACCTCAAGGCAAAGTCGCCGGGTGCCCCATTCATCGCGCTCCTGTCTCACGCGATCAGTGGGTATCGGGCGAGAGCCCGACCGCCTCCCCAAATATCAAAACAGAGTCGTCATCCTGAGCGGAGTCTGACAGCTTCATAGTCAGACGCAGTCGAATGCCGCCTCGACGTTTGACTAAGCGGACTGGCGAGAACATCGGTAACCGACCGGCCCCCGAGGAATTCCGTCCCGCCTCAGCGCTCCGCGGGCTCGCGCGAGAATCCTCCCGCCCGGCCACGAAGCCCGTCGATGCACTCACCCCTAAACAGCCTTTCGCTGAAAAGCCGTCTTCTTCCCCGCAAACGAGCTCTTCGCCGACTTTACACTCGTCGCGCCCGTCCCGGAAGCCACAGCCCCGCCGCTCTTGCCCTGTGCCGCCGCCTTCTCCCGCGCCGCCTGCAGCTTCTGCGCCTTCGGTCCCAACCCACTCTTTACCGCACCAGTCTTCGGAATAAAATCGCTCATACCCAAATCCTCTCACACCAGCTTATGACTTCGCGCCAGCCTCCTGCACCAGTGCCTCATGCAGGATCATCTTCAGATATGTTTGGTATCGAAGACCACGCGCTTCAGCCTGCACCTTCGCCATCTCCACATCGGCAGGGTCAAGCCGGATCGTCGTCGTCGGTGTCAACCCACGCTTAGCCAACGTCCCGCGTCCGAGCGTGCCATCCTTCGCCGCTTCCACAAACTCCTTCACGATGAGGCCTTGGTTGTTATCCCACCAGTCAGCCTCTTCCTGCTCGTTCTTGAACTCAGGAGTCAATATCTTTGCCATAGTGTTCATCTTTCTTCTGCGCGTATAACTTTCGTGCGCTCTTATCCGCCGGATGGGCTGTGACGACCCGTGCCATTCCGTCCCGTAAGGTCACTACAACGATGAGGACTCGCCCAGCACTCGTCTCGCCAAGGTGGACCGTGCGGGTCTCACCGTTTCGCAACTGAGCGCCGACGTCCAGCGGATTGTTAGCGACTACCTGCTCAGCTTCTTCAGGAGTGATCTGGTGCCGGGCAATGTGTCCGATGTTTGCGGAATCCCAGAAAAAATCCACGTCGAGCTATCCTCACCCAGCTTCACGCTGGGGACTATTGATCGAATGAATCATATTCAGGTCTCCAGTGGTCGATCGCTAACGTATTCCTTCCAGCTGTCATGAAGGTAGCTACATTGTAGCTACAAGTCAACCTTTCTGCTCTTGTTTAGCGGGTTCATCACCCACAGCACCCCACCCGCCACCATCATCCCCAGCGCCACCCATTCCAGCACATCCAGCCCCGCCACCATCTCCACCCCCGGCTGCCTCACAAAGCTCAGCAGAAACTGCCCCGCCCCCGCCCCCACCAGCGCCGTAGACGCCGCATCCCCGGCACTCACCCGCCGGTAGACGATCACCGTCAGCACCCACGCAAACAGACCCACATACAACGCCACCGGATGCAGCGGAGTGCTCTCTCCCGGCATCCGGATCCCCCATGGCAGCCCCGTCGCCATCCCCGGGTCGCTCCCCTCCGCAAAGTGCCCCAGCGCCAGGAACGCCCACAGCAGCGTCGCACACGGAGCCCACGCATTCAGCGTCCGTCCCACCGGCAGGCCCTTCCACCGCAGCCAAAGGAACGTCGCAATCACCGTCAGCAACAGCCCGCTCGCCGTCAGCGAGGGCACCGCCAGCAGCAGGAGCGGATACGCCAGAAAGCTCTTGAAGTTGGTCACCACCAGCAGCACCCGCGAGAGCGCAAACGCCGCCATCACCGCAAACAGCCCCGCATCCCAAAGCTTGTCCGCTGAGACCCTCGCCAACCCAGCCGCCCGCTCGGAAAGCCCCAGCGCCGCCAGCAGTCCCACCGCCGCCAGAACCCCAAATGTAGGCAGCGAAAAATGTCCAAAGTGAACCAGTACCGGATGCATCCCCCCAGTGTAGTGGGCTCAGCCCCGCGTCAACCCAAGTTCATTGCCGTTGCCGTTGCTGTTCCTGTTGCGGCTGTCGTTGCCGTTGTTCTTGCTTTCATCCGTCTTAAGCTCCTGATCCGCGTCGTCCACGGAATCCGTGGTCGGCCCCTTCTTTCCTTGATCCATCCAATCGGTGAGATCGGTGCTAAGCCGTAGCGAATCCCACCACGCACCCATGGACCCATCCGCACACCCCACCCGCATCATTTGGCAAACAAGCCTCTACCAATCCGTCCCACCCCATTGCACACTTTTCGGTGCACAATTCACCACAAATCACTTTTTCATGGTCAAAAACAAGAAAACCCGCGTCAATCGCGGGTCTCACCATAGCTGGTTGCTGCTCCTTGACCACGTTATCCATACCTCGGACCACGTTCTGGACACCATTCACCACAGGCTGGCCCCATGGTGAAGTACAGCAAAACCGACCCGCTGGGCCGTGGGCGGAAGCGCAGGTGAACCCGTCTTAGACGGCGGGACCCGGCCGTGGCTCTTTAGGCTTTCCGGACTGGCGGACCTAGCACACCGAACCATGTATACGAGCTGAATCCCTGTTCAATGAATATTGGTTCAACCTGCGTTGTTCCCCCACCTGCTTTGCAGGCCGGTTTCTGAAATGGATACTAACCGCGTCGGCTCGCAACCGCAAGTCAACCCCAGGCAAGTCATTCATTTCATTCCCACTTCAACCCGCACGCCGAATCGGCTCGTCCAGCACTTCATCCAGCATTCCGGACAGCGAGGCCGACCGGCTCCGCATCGTCGTCTGCGACTGCGAGATCGTACTCGCTAGCGCCGCATACCGCTCCCGCAGCATCTCCAGCTCATCCGCAATATTCAACGCCGCCAGCACCGCCACCCGCAGCGAATCCACCGTCCCGCCATGCGCCGAAACCGCCCTCATCTTTCCATCCACCACCAGCGCCAGCTGCTCCATATAAACAGCATCCGTCCCCCGCAAATGATAAATCTGGTCGTATATGTCCACCGCAATCGAGGAGCTCGGCGGAGCCTCTTGCAGTTCGCGATCAATGCCCGTCATACGTCTCCTTTCACCGTGGAATGTGGGTGGTTACAGCAGTTCATCGATCTGGCTCAGCATCTTCTCCACCCGTAGCCGAACCGACTCACGCTCCTGATTCAGCGTCGTAATCTGCCCCTGCGCAGCGTTTGACGCGGCCGTCAGCGCGTCCAATTGCTCCCGCAGCGAAGCAGCCTCTGCCTCCGCGGCCGCACGAGCCTCACGCTCACGCTTCACAATCTCCACTGCGCGCAGAACCTTCTGCTCCAGCGCCTGAAACTCATCCTGAGATATGGGTGTAGCTGTCTCCAAAGCGGTCTCTCCCCATCGCAAGTATAGAAGGACTTAAAGTGGATAAGCCCGTACCAAATAGCTCATTGCGCCACGGGAACCCGCCCTGATTCCCCGCAAGCCTAACCGCGCAGTATCCCACCCAAGGCTTGCAGCGCCGTAATGATCTGGCCCGACCACTGACTCAACTCATCATCGACCAGCGTCCGCTCCAGTGATTGAAATGTTGTCCGCACCAGCGTGGAATAAACGCCCGGATACTTCTTCGCATCCCTCCAAAGCTCTACCGGTTTCAGACTCGTGAGCTCATCAATCGCGAGTCCCTTGATCGCGCCTTCAATCTGTCCCCACACCACCGCATCCTGAAAGGTAAACGAGAAATCCCGTTCCACAGCCTGGAAACGCGAGATCTCCCGCGCTGTCCGCTGCCGCAGCGGGTAGCTCAGTAGCGCAGCCAGATCGATCTCCGCAACCCACACCGGTTGCCGTGCTTTGCGCCACGCGGCTTCAGCTTGCGCAAGCTGGCCAAAGTGTCCCAGCGCCTTGCCGCCAAGTAATACGGTCGCGGCACGTCCCGCCTCAAACGCAGCGGGAACACCGTTCAAGGTGAAGTGCGGAGCAGGTGCGTCAAAAAGGCCAGTCAGAGACTCAATAGCACCCTTCAACTCATAGAATGCCGCGTCAGCCGGTCCCGCCAGATGCGTCGGAGCGGTCGCGCCGGTCAGCCCAAGCGAGAGCGAAAGCGATTCATGCACCTCCGCCGCAGACCCCGTGAAGATGCCGCCCGTCTCAAACAAGCGCACGTTCAGCACATCGCGGTTCAGGTTATGCCCCAGCATCTCCACCATGCCCGGCAGCAGGGATGGCCGCAGGTTCGCAGCCTCGTCACTCAGCGGGTTCTCCAGCGCGACCGCAGGCGTTGCACCAGCAAAGAACGCGGACTCCGCCGCACTCGCAAACGTGGAGCTCAACGCCTCCGTGAACCCCAGTGCGAGCAGCCGTTGCCGCACTGCCTGCTCTGCCCGCGCCGCCGGATGGTCGATCACAACTCCCGGCAAAGGCAGCGTATTCGCAAAGCGGTTATAGCCATAAACTCGCGCAATCTCCTCAATCAGATCGATCTCACGCGTCAGGTCCAGCCGCCAGCTCGGCAGCTTCACGTCATAGGCATCGTCGCCCGTAACGGTGAGGCTGCAGCCCAGGGCAGACAGAAATCGTTTCACCAGCGGAGCCGTAATACCTTCCGCCGCAAGGGTCGTCCCCAGGTGTCGTTTCACCTCTGCAACCGAAAGCGTAATCGCCTTGCGGGCCGCGGTCGCGTGCTCATGCTCGGCAACAACGATGTCGACCAGATCCCCTTCAATGGTCCCGCCACACGCCGCCAGAATATGCTTCGTCACCAGCGCATTCGCCACCGGCGCAGCCGCAAAATCCGCGCCGCGCTCGAAGCGATGGCTTGCATCCGTATGGATCAAATGGCGCCGGCTGGTCGCGCGAATCGTTGCCGGCTCAAACCACGCTGCCTCCACCAAAATGTTCTTTGTCTCTGCCGTAATCATGGAGTCGTAGCCGCCCATCACGCCGGCCAGCGCCAGCGCCTTCGCCTCATCCGCGACCACCAGGTCCTCCGCGTGCAAGGTGCGCGTGGTGCCGTCGAGCAGCTTCAGCATCTCGCCCGCCTGAGCCCGCCGCACCACGATGCCGCCCTCAATCTTGTCCAGGTCGAACGCATGCGTGGGCTGCCCCATGCCCAGCAGCACAAAGTTCGTCACGTCCACCGCGTTCGAGATGCGCTTCTGCCCCAACTCCTCAAAGTAGTGCGCGATGCGCCCTTCCGTCGGCGCGATCGTCACGCCGCGCAGCACGCGAGCCGTGAATCGTCCACAGAGATCGGTAGCTTCAATCCGCACCGGGAACGGCGTCGCCGCAGGGGTTGCGGTGGGCAGCTTCGTGTCCAACGCATGCAGCGGCACGTTGTAGATCGTTGCCGCCTCACGCGCCACCCCATAGTGGTTCATCGCGTCCACGCGGTTCGTGGTGATGTCCATGTCGAAGAGCGCGCCGTCGGAGTCCCCGGCCGCGTCGTTCATCTCGAACACGCCTTCCACGGCGATTCCACGTAATGTAAGGTCCTCGGCGAGTTGATCGTCATCCACGTCGAGAACAGGAAGAAAGGAGCGAAGCCACGGCGTAAGAATCTTCATGATGAGCGCATTCAGTGTACCAACCGCTGAGCCGCGGCCGCACCCGGCAGGTGTTAGCGGACCGCGTGGACCAGGTTCTCGACGCAGGTAATGGTCACGCCATCCGCCGTGGCCGCGCAGCCCTGGCTCACAGCCGCTGCAGGAGCCGCGCCATCCGCACCCACGTAGCGGTGAAACCGAATCTCCAGGTGCGTGCTGTCCTGCCACTTCAGCTCCGGCTCCGGCGTCGCGGTGTTCGGCGAAAACTGCGCTGGTCCGGAGTACACGCGGTGCGCATAAGGATTCCATGGCCTGCGAATCGCGACCTCCGCCTCATCCACACCCATACCCGTATTCACGGTATAGCTCGTCATGGCGAGGTGGTGGCCATCGGGCGCGGCCAGCGGGGGAAGGTGGCGTGTGAAGTTCAGGTCGAAGAAGACAAGCGCACAGGCCACCAGCAGCGCGGCCATGGAGAGCAACGCGGTCAGCGCAACGACTGAAACCCGTAACCCTTTGGAAGCGATCCGGCGCATCTTCCAGGCCACAGCCGCCGCCAGCACAGCCGCCAGCAAGGCCGCGGCGATAGGAAAGAGCTCGGAGGCATCCATCGCAGTCAGGCCTCGGCCTTCCGCACTTCAATTGAGGCACAGTGCAAGAAGAGCGTCTCGTGCTCCATCTCTTCTACGCTGTAATGGACGCGGTCCAGGCCATCCTCGCGCATATCTGTGACCTCCAGCCGCAGCATCTGCTCAAAACCATTGCCCGCTGGGTTCAGCTCCAGATTCTGCACATCGCCGCACACCAGTACAAGCGCCGCACCCTCCTCATTGGCCAACGTCAGGCTCAGCTCAAACGTGGTGCGTTCCGCATCCGCAACCAGGTTCAGCTGCGTGACCTCACTGTAGCCGCGAAGCTGCTGGTTCAACGTGTTCACGTCCACAGTCTTCATGCGAACTGCTCCAGAAAGCGCATATCGCCCGAATAAAACTGCCCAATGTCGGACACACCATGCAGGATCATCGCGATGCGCTCCACGCCCATGCCAAATGCGAAACCGGAGATCCGTGCCGGGTCGTAGGCCGCATCATCCAGACCCAGCTTGCGGCGTTCGTCCGTGACCGCCGTGAACACCGCGGGGTCCACCATGCCGCAGCCCAGTAGCTCAATCCAGCCGGAGTGCTTACACTTGCGGCACCCCCCGCCGCCGCAGAAGATGCATGAAATCTGCACATCCGCCGAAGGCTCCGTGAACGGAAAGAAACTGGGGAAGAATCGCGTCTTTACCGCCGATCCAAACAGCGCCCGCATGGCGTGGTCCAGCGTCCCTTTCAGATCGGAAAACGTAATATTCGTATCCACGCACAGCCCTTCCACCTGGTGGAAGATCGGAGAGTGCGTCGCATCCGCCGCATCGTTACGATGCACCTTGCCTGGAATGACGATGCGCAACGGCGGAGCCTGCGCCACCATCGTCCGAATCTGTACCGGACTGGTGTGGGTGCGCATCAGCAGACGATCGCGGCTGGGCTTGTAGCCTTGCCCCGCAATCTGCAGCGTGTCCTGCGTGTCACGAGCCGGGTGGTTCGGCGGAAAGTTGAGCGCCTCAAAGTTGTAAAAATCACTCTCCACCTGCGGCCCCAGTTGGGTGGAGTAGCCCAGATGATGAAAGACCTCCACCACGCGGTCCATAGCCTCCAGCAGCGGATGCGGAATGCCCGGAGCTCGCATCGTGCCGGGCAGTGAGATGTCCAGCGCTGGCGCGAATGCTGTCGGCGCGGCAGGCGGGGCCGCAAGCGCTTCCTCAATCTGCTGCTTGAGCTGATTGAAGCGCATCCCCAGTGGCTTGCGGGCCTCCACCGGCGCACTCTTCAGCCAGGCGTCGGAAATCAGTTTCAACCGGCCCTGTTTGCGTCCCAGCCAAAGCAGGCGGAAGGCCTCAGCATCTGCGGATGTGGAGGAGGCGCGAACCTCGTCCGCGAGGATGCCGAAGGAGGAGTCCAGCGTCTCGTCGTCGTAGGCTGGAAGGTGTGGGATGGAGGTCTGGTCGGTCATGGTCGCAGGCTCGTTCCAGTGTACCCGCCCCGTGTACGCGGCGCAGCGTCAGCTTACAGTGCGGCCAGCATAATCCCAATCACGACCACGCCCAGCAGCAGACTGCGCTTGTCCGTAATCGCATACACCACCGGATCTTCGTCAAGCTGACCGCGCGCCGCCAGCAGCCAGAGCTGGCTCAACCACAGCAGCAGGACCGGAACCAGCAGCCACAAACGGCCCGGATGACGATAGAGCATCGTATTCAGGTCGGAGATATACAGCGTCAGCACCACCACCGACGCATACGCGGCCGAAGTCCCAAAGCTGCGAAGCTGTTCGATATCGGCCAGCAGATAGCCTCGGCCATTGGTAGGCGCAGCCTCGCGCAGGCGAAGGCCCTCCAGCTCCGCAAATCGCTTGACGAACGCCAGCGAAAGAAAGAAGAAGACGGAAAAGCTCGCCAGCCAGGTGGACACATCCACCCCCGTCGCCGCTGAGCCCGCGATGATGCGGATGGTATACAGCCCTGAAAGCACGATCACGTCCACCAGCACCACGCGCTTCAGCTTGAACGAGTATGCCGACGTGCTCACCGCATAGACCGCCAGCCACGCCGCAAACGCATACGGCCTTTGCAGGTGCAGCCCCATACGCGCCACCAGCAGGGGAAGCGCCAGCACCGCCGCTGCGGACGCAGTCAGAAATGCCGCCACCACGACGCACCCGGCAAGCGCGGAGAGATCGCCTGCCGCAAACGGACGCCGTCGTTTGCTGTGGTGCCTCCGGTCCGCCTCCAGGTCCAGCAGGTCGTTGACGATATACGTCGCCGAAGCGCACAACCCAAACGCCACAAAGGCCAGCAGGGAACTGGCCACCGCCGCAGCCGTCCACGCATGCGCCAGCAGCAGCGGCAGAAAGATCAGCGTGTTCTTCGCCCACTGGTGCAGCCGGATCGCCTTAAGCCACGCTTTCAGTGGACTCGTGCGGTCGATAAACGAACGAATCGGAACAATATTTGCGGACCGCAACTTTGCCGTAAGCCCTGCGGTCGGGTTCGCCACCATGGGCTCCAGGCAGTGGGACAGCGCGGGCACATCCGGGCTCGCGTTGCCGATATAGGAGAACGACTCCCCAAACTGCGTATGAAACGCGCTCAGCTTGTTCTCCCCGGCCAGGTTCAAAGACCCGTCCGAGGCCAGTACGCCGGCGAAGATTTGGTAATGATCCGCAATGCGATCCGCCAGCGTTCGGTCCGCCGCCGTCGCCAGGTAGATGGCGCGCCCCTGCGCATGTTGGTGAAACAAAAACTCCACCAGTGGCTTGTTATACGGCAGCGCGGAGACATCCAGGGAGATCGCTTCGGTCACGTGCCGCTTGAACGCCGCCTTTCCCTGCGCCAGCCAGCCGGGAAGAGACAGCAGTGCCCGCGGATGCTGTCGCGCCAGCACCAGCACCCCATCCACCAGCGTGTCGGACTTCACCAGCGTGCCGTCCAGGTCCACGCACAGCGGCACCGCGTTCGCCACGTCGTAGCCTTCCGCCGCCTCGCCTCGCCCGGGCGTTGAGAGCGACGGATTCAAATGAGCCGCACGCAATTCATAGAAAGAAGGATGCACTCCAAACAGGATGGTGGACGCGGTACACTGACAAGTACACGCGACCAGTTTAGATTATAAGTCTCAAGGGATTCCCGTCCGAGCCTTCACACGGCGGAGGCAGAAACCGCAGAACCGCAGAAACCTTAGACCGGTTCTCAGCGTCATCCTCCTGTATCCCTTTTAGGTAAGTTGCAGTTCTTACTCCGAGTTGAGCGCGATGATCGGCTCCCGCCGAGGAATGGTGAACGAAATCTATGTCTGTTTCCCCCATGGACGTCATGAACAGCGAACCGGAACAGCACGCGCTTCCAGCACCTCCCGCCCAGAAGGCGCTGCCTCCTCCGCCTTCCAGCCGCAGCGGCAGCATCCTGCGCATCGTGGGCCTGGTCGTGATCCTCATCGCCGCCGGAATCTTCGCCTGGTGGCGTATCAAGCAGAACAAGGCGGCGGAGCAGGTGGAAGCCAACAAGACCTCCGCGGCCGCCAACCGTGCCGTCCCGGTCACCGTCTCGCCGGTCGCCTCACGCACCATGCCCATCTATTACACCGCCCTGGGCACGGTCACCGCGTACAACTCCGTCACCATTAAGAGCCGCGTGGACGGCCAGCTTCTCAGCGTCAATGTCCGGGAAGGTCAGCAGGTCAAGCAGGGACAGCTCCTCGCCGTCATTGATCCCCGTCCGTATGAGGCCGCGCTTGCGCAGGCCGTCGGCCAGCTCGCCAAGGACCAGGCCGCCGCCAGAAACAATGAGGCGGAAGCCAACCGCTACAAGGCTCTCTACGAAGCCGGCGTCGTCTCCAAGGAGTCGGAGCAGGCGCAGATCTCCAACTCCGGGCAGAGCGTCGGAACCCTGGACGCGGATCGCGCCGCCATCCAGGCCGCTAAGGTCAACGTCGCTTACACCCACATCACCTCGCCCATTAACGGCGTCGTCGGCCTGCGTCAGGTCGATCCGGGCAACATCGTCCACGCGGCGGACGCCACCGGCCTTATCCTCGTCACGCAGCTCCAGCCCATCAGCGTCATCTTCACTCTTCCGGAGGATCAGTTGCCGTCCGTGCTGAAGCTCATGCGCGCCGGCAGCAAGCTGGTCGTCGAGGCCTTCGATCGCTCCCAGGCCACGCACCTGGGCACCGGAACCCTGCTCACCGTGGACAACCAGATTGACACCACCACCGGCACCCTGAAGGGCAAGGCCGTCTTCGATAATCAGGACGGGGCCCTCTTCCCCAACCAGTTCGTCAACGTCCGCGTCGTGCTGGAGCAGCGTGCCAACTCGCTCGTCATTCCCGCGGCAGCCCTGCAGACCGGGGCCACTGGCAACTTCGTTTACGTCGTCAAGCCCGGCAAGGCGCCGCACGATCCTAACGCTCCCGCATCTGGCGGCGAGGGCGGCCATCACAAGGGCAAGGGCTCGCCGGACGCATCCGCGGACACCGGGGTTGACCCGGAAGACTCCACCCAGCCCACCACCCGGAAGCCCGCCCCCGCGCCTTATTACGTCACCGTCCAGAACGTCGTTGTAGACCTCACGGAAGGCTCGCAGGTCATCCTCAAAGGCGGCGTCAACCCCGGCGATCTCGTCGTCACCGACGGCCAGGAGAAGCTGAAGCAGTACAGCAAGGTCACGCCCAAGCAGACCGCTCCCAAGGCCGCTGCAACCGGCTCATCCGCAACTCCCGACACGGAGAAAGCCCCCCCCGCGCACCACCATCCCACCGGCCAGCAGCAGTCCAACATCACCACCACCACGCCGGAAAACGGGAGCCACCCATGAGCCCTTCACGGCCGTTTATTCTCCGGCCGGTGGCCACCTCGCTGCTGATGGTGGCCATTTTGCTTGCCGGTGCCGTCGCCTACATGCAGCTCCCCGTCTCCGCGCTGCCTGAAGTCGATTATCCCATCATCCAGGTCCAGACCTTCTACCCCGGCGCCAGCCCAGAGGTCATGGCCAGCTCCGTCACCGCGCCATTGGAGCGCCAGTTCGGACAGATCCCCGGCCTCAAGCAGATGACCTCGTCCAGCTCCGGCGGCGGCAGCGTCATCACGCTGGAGTTCTCCCTCACCGAGTCTATCGATATCGCCCAGCAGGACGTCCAGGAAGCCATCAACGCCGGCTTCACCTTCCTCCCCAAAGACCTGCCCAACCCGCCCACATACAGCAAGGTCAACCCCGCTGACGCGCCCATCATGACCCTGGCGCTTACCAGCGATTCGCTCCCCCTCACCAAGGTGGAAGACCTCGCCGACACCATCCTCGCGCAAAAAATCTCGCAGCTCTCTGGTGTCGGCCTCGTCTCCATCGCCGGCGGCCAGAAGCCCGCCGTCCGCATCCAGGCCAACCCCACCGCCCTCGCCGGCTACGGCCTCTCGCTGGAGGACGTCCGCACCGCCCTCGGCACCGCCAACGTCGATCAGGCCAAGGGCAGCATCTCGGGCGCACGCCAGGCCTTTACCATCGGCGCCAACGACCAGCTCCTCACCAGCGCGGACTACAACAACGTCATCATCGCGTACCGCAACGGCTCGCCCGTTCGCCTCTCGGACATCGCCAACTCCATCGATAGCGCCGAAAACCTCTATCAGGCCGCGTGGATGGGCACCTCCGCGACACCCGCCGCGCCCGCCAAGGACGGCGCGCCTTCCACGGAAGCCGAACCCGCCTCGCTCCAGCCGGCCGTCATCGTCAACATCCAGCGCCAGCCCGGAGCGAACATCATCGGCGTCGTGGATGAGGTCCAGAAGATCCTCCCCAACCTGCGGGACTCATTGCCCTCCAGCGTCACCGTCAAGGTCCTCACCGATCGCACCAACACCATCCGCGCCTCGGTCAAAGACGTCCAGTTTGAGCTCATCCTCACCATCGCCCTTGTGGTCATGGTCATCTTCCTCTTCCTGCGGTCGCTCGCCGCCACCATCATCCCGTCCGTCGCCGTGCCGCTCTCCATCGTCGGCACCTTCGGCATCATGTACCTGTTGGGCTACTCGCTCAACAACCTCTCCCTCATGGCGCTCACCATCTCCACCGGCTTCGTAGTGGACGACGCCATCGTCATGATCGAGAACATCTCGCGCTACCTCGAAGAAGGCGACTCGCCCCTTGACGCCGCGCTCAAAGGCTCGGAGCAGATCGGCTTCACCATCCTTTCGCTCACCGTTTCGCTCATCGCCGTGCTCATCCCACTGCTCTTCATGGGAGACATCGTCGGCCGCCTCTTCCGCGAGTTCGCCGTCACCCTCGCCATCACCATCCTGGTCTCCGCCGTCGTCTCGCTCACGCTGACGCCCATGATGGCCGCCAAGCTCCTCAAGCACACGCCGGACGCCCAACAGACCGCCTTTTACCGCAAATCCGAAGAGTTCTTCCAGTACGTCATCGCCGGCTACGGCAAAGGCGTCGCCTTCGTCCTGCGTCACCAGGTCATCACCCTCCTGGTCACGCTCGCCACCTTCATCCTCACCGTTTATCTCTACGTCATCGTGCCGAAAGGCTTCTTCCCCGTGCAGGATACCGGCGTCCTGCTCGGCATCACGGAAGGCCCGCAGGCCATCTCCTTCGCGGAGATGTCGGACCGCCAGCAGAGGCTCGCCAAGATCATCCTCCAGGACCCTGACGTCGAAAGCCTCTCCTCCTTCATTGGCATCGACGGCACCAATACCACGCTGAACAGCGGACGCATCCAGATCAACCTCAAGGACCGTGATGCGCGCAGCTCCTCAGCAGCCGACGTCATCCTGCGCCTGCAGCCGAAGGTTGGCCAGGTGGAAGGCGTGCAGTGTTTCCTCCAGCCCCTGCAGGACCTCACGGTCGAAGACCGCGTCAGCCGCACCCAGTATCAGTACTCCATGGAGGACGCCAGCCCCACCGAGCTCGCCCTCTGGTCGGACAGAATGGTCGCCGAACTCCGGAAACACACGGACGTCGTCACTGATGTCGCCTCGGACGCGCAACTCGGCGGCCTCGCGATGCACCTCGTCATCGACCGCGACACCGCCTCCCGCCTCGGCGTGACCCCGCAGAACATTGACGACACCCTGGACGACGCCTTCGGCCAGCGCCAGGTCTCCACCATGTTCACGCAGCTCAACCAGTACCACGTCGTGCTGGAGGCCGCGCCCCGCTTCCAGCGCAGCCCCTCCGCCCTCCAGGATATCTACGTCAAAAGCTCCAACGGCATGCAGGTCCCGCTCTCCACCTTCGTCCGCATGGAGCAGCAGACCGCCTCGCTCGCCATCAATCACCAGGGCCAGTTCCCCGCCACCACCATCTCCTTCAACCTCACCCCTGGCAAGAGCATCGGAGACGCCGTCACCGTCGTCAACCAGGCCAGGACCACCCTTCAGCTCCCCCCCAGCGTCAACGCGGAGTTCCAGGGTTCAGCCGCCGCCTTTGAGGCTTCGCTCTCGAACGAGCCCATCCTTATCCTCGCCGCGCTCATCGTCGTCTACATCGTTCTCGGCGTCTTATATGAGAGCTACATCCACCCCATCACCATCCTCTCCACCCTGCCGTCGGCCGGCGTCGGCGCCATCCTCGCCCTCCTCGTCTTCCATGTCGATCTCTCCGTCATCGCCCTCATCGGCATCATCCTGCTCATCGGCATCGTCAAAAAGAACGCCATCATGATGATCGACTTCGCCCTTGAGGCCGAACGCGATCACGGCATGGCGCCGGAGGAAGCCATCTATCAGGCCTGCCTCCTCCGCTTCCGGCCCATCATGATGACCACCATGGCTGCCCTCCTCGGCGCGGTCCCGCTCGCCATGGGCACCGGCACCGGCTCCGAACTTCGCCGCCCCCTCGGCATCACCATCATCGGCGGCCTCATCATCTCGCAGATCCTGACGCTCTTCACCACCCCCGTCGTCTACCTCTTCTTCGACCGCATCGGCCGCCGCTACCTCCACACCCAGGAAGCCGACGAAGAACTCCGCCAGCACGCCCACGACCACCCCCACCCCGCCCACGCCGCCGGAGACTAACAGCCCAGAGCCCCCCATGCCCTCAGAAGAATTCCAACCCGGCGACAAGACCCCCACCGACCACGCCCACCACGGCGACGAGGCCCGCCTCTCCGGCCGCGCCCAGAACCGCGCCGGCGACCAGGACCCCCACGACGCCGCCCACCCCGGCGACCAGGCCTACGTCGACGAAGCCTTCGAAGACCGTCAGGAACCCCTCGGCGCCGTCGACGCCATCAACTTTTCCGCCCCCTTCATCCGCCGCCCCGTCGCCACCTTCCTGCTCTCCATCGCCATCCTCCTCGCCGGCTGCGTCGCGTACACGCTGCTCCCCGTCGCCAGCCTTCCGCAGGTCGAATACCCCACCATCAGCGTCGGCGCGGGCCTTCCCGGCGCGGACCCGGAGACCATGGCGTCCTCCGTCGCCACCCCGCTTGAGCGCCAGTTCAGCCGCATCGCCGGCGTCAACCAGATGACGTCCTCCTCCTCACTCGGATCGGTCGGCATCACCCTCCAGTTTGACCTCGGCCGCGACGTCAACGGCGCCGCCCGCGACGTCCAGGCCGCCATCAACGCCGCCCGCAGCCAGCTTCCCGCCAACCTCCCCACCAACCCCACCTACCGCAAGATCAACCCGTCCGATAGCCCCATCCTCATGCTCGCCCTCACGTCGGACACCATGACCGTCCCGGCCATGTATGACGAGGCAGACTCCATCCTCGCGCAAAAAATCTCGCAGGTGGACGGCATCGGCCAGGTCTTCGTCACCGGCAGCGCCAAACCCGCCGTCCGTGTGGAGGCCAACCCCACCCAGCTCGCCGCGTACGGCATCGGCCTGGACGCCCTCCGCACCGCCCTCTCACAGGTCAACGTCAACCAGCCCACCGGCTACACCAACGGCGACTTCCAGCGCATCAGCATCACCACCTCGGACCAACTCTTCGGCGCCGCCGCATACAAGCCCCTCATCATCGCCACGGACAAAGGCCCCGTCAGCTCCGCCACCTCCTCCTCTGGCCTCCCATCGAGTGTCGCCTCCGCGGTCACCTCCGCCTCGTCCTCCGCCTCCGCCATCACCTCCATCACCAACGCCGCCGCCTCGCCCAACTCCACCACCGCCGTCGCCACCAGGGCGCCCACCGTCACCACCGGCGTCACTGCGGCTACCCAGGCCCCATCCGCCATCACCGGCGCCGCTGGACGGGCACACGGCGTCGTCCGCGTCTCGGACGTCGCGGAGGTCATTGATAGCGTAGAAAACATCCAGACCGGCGGCCTCTTCAACGGCAAACCCGCCATCCTTCTGATGGTCTTCAAATCCCCGGGCGCTAACGTCATCTCCAGCGTGGACAACGTCCTCAAGCTCCTCCCGCAGCTCCAGGCCTCCATCCCCCCCGCCATGAAGATTCAGGTCGCGCTGGACCGCACCACCACCATCCGCGCCTCAGTCAAAGACGTCACCCGAACCCTCGTCATCTCCATCGTCCTCGTCATCCTCGTCGTCTTCCTCTTCCTCCGCGAGGTCCGCTCCACCCTCATCCCCAGCGTCTCCGTCCCGCTCAGCATCCTTGGCACCTTCGCCATCATGTACCTGCTCGGATACTCGCTGGACAACCTCTCCCTCATGGCCCTCACCATCTCCACCGGCTTCGTGGTCGATGACGCCATCGTCGTCATTGAAAACATCAGCCGCCACCTGGAGCTCGGCCTCAGCCCCTATGAAGCCGCCATGGTCGGCTCCCGGGAAATCGGCTTCACCGTCGTCTCCATGAGCACGTCGCTCATCGCCGTCTTCATCCCCATCCTGCTCATGGGCGGCATCGTCGGCCGCCTCTTCCGCGAGTTCGCCGTCACCCTCTCGGCCGCCATCCTCGTCTCGCTCGTCGTCTCCCTCACCACCACCCCCATGCTCAGCGCCAAGTTCCTCCAGGCGCACGGAGCCAACAAGCACGGTCGCCTGTACACCATGGGCGAAAAAGCCCTCGCCTGGATGACCTCAGAGTACGAACGCGCCCTGCGCATGGTCCTCAAGCGTCAACCCCTCGTCCTCGGCGTCTTCGTCCTTACCGTCGCCCTTACCGTCGTCCTCTTCATCCTCGTGCCCAAGGGATTCTTCCCCCAGCAGGACACCGGACGCATCAGCGGCCAGATCCGCGGACAGCAGGACGTCAGCTTCGACGCCCTCAGGGAGAAGGCCACCACCCTCGTCAACATCGTTCGCCCGGAACCCGGCGTCGGCAACGTCATGATGTTCGTCGGCTCCGGCGGTCCCGGCGGTGGCGGCGCCAACTCCGCCTCCATGTTCATGTCGCTCAAGCCGGACGCCGAGCGTCAGAAGAGCGGCCAGACCGCGGAAAAGATCATCAACGATCTCCGCCGCAAGACCAACAACATCCCCGGCGCACAGCTTTACCTGCAGTCCGCGCAGGAACTCAACATCGGCGGCCGCGGCAGCGCCACCCAGTACCAGTACTCGCTCACCTGTGAAAACCTCGCCCTGCTCAATGAATGGGCCCCCAAACTCATGGAGGCCATGCAGCACATCCCCGCCCTCAAAGACGTCGCCACAGACCAGCAGCAGCAGGGGCTCCGCACCCAGCTCGTTATGGATCGCTCCACCGCCAGCCGCCTCGGAGTCTCCGCCCTCGCCATCGATCAAACCCTCTCCAGCGCCTTCGGCCAGTCCCAGGTCTCCACCCTGTACGAGACCCTCAATCAGTACCACGTCGTCATGGAGGTCGCACAGAAGTTTCAGCGCGATCAGGACGCGCTCAAAAACATCTACATCAAAGCCACCACCGGAGCCATGGTCCCGCTCTCCGCAGTCACCCATTACGAGACCCTCCGCATCCCCCTCTCCGTCAACCACCAGTCCCAGCTTCCCGCCTCCACCCTCAGCTTCAACCTCACCCTCGGCTCCAGCCTCTCGGACGCCACCGACGCCATTGAAGCCGCCCGCGTCCGCATCGGCATGCCGGAAGAAGTCCACGGCGGCTTCCAGGGCACCGCCCAGGCCTTCAAGGCCTCGCTCTCAACCGAGCCCATGCTCATCCTCCTCGCCCTGGTCACCGTGTACATCGTCCTCGGCATCCTGTACGAGTCCTTCATCCACCCCCTCACCATCCTCTCCACCCTCCCCTCCGCCGGCGTCGGCGCCCTCCTCTTCCTCTTCCTCTTCCACGTCGATCTCTCCGTCATCGCCATGATCGGCATCATCCTGCTCATCGGCATCGTTAAAAAGAACGCCATCATGATGATTGACTTCGCCCTCATCGCAGAACGCGAACACGGCAAGACCCCGGAAGAAGCCATCTTTGAAGCCTGCCTCCTCCGCTTCCGCCCCATCATGATGACCACCATGGCCGCCCTGCTCGGCGGGCTTCCCCTCGCCCTCGGCACCGGCACCGGCAGTGAGCTTCGTCGCCCCCTCGGCATCACCATCGTCGGAGGCCTCGTCGTCTCCCAGGCCCTCACCCTCTTCACCACCCCGGTCGTCTACCTCTTCTTCGATCGCCTCCGCGGCCGCCTCGCCCGCCTCTCCGGCAAGCGCACTCGCATGGAGCCCGCCCACGCCATCCCCCAACACGCCTCCGGCGACTAACCCGCCACAACGGGTATCGGGCGAAGCCCAGCCGCCTTCCTCCGGGTCAGAGAAAATCGGTCATCCTGAGCGAAGTCTGACGCGCACTTGCGTCGGACGCAGTCGAAGGACCCCGAAAAGGCCCATCCCACCTCAACCCTCAGCAGGCTCGCGCGAGAGTTCCCCACCAAATTGCCCTAAACAAACACCGCCTCCCCCGCCCCCAGATACACATCAATCTCGCACATCTCCGCCTCCGTCTCCGCCACCCGCCGCACCACACACCAGAGCATCGCCATCATCACCACCGCTCCCGGCTGCACCCGCAGCGTCGTCCCCAGCGGCGCCATACAGAACGGCAGCAGCCAGGCCGCCGCCAGCACCTCCCGCTCCCCCTTCTTCCATCCGTCCCGAAGCCCCGCCACCCCCATCCACGCAATCGGAAACGCCATCCACGCCAGGTCGTAATCGAACACATACGGACTCATCAAAAACGTCCCCGTCATCAGCGCCGCCCCCCGCATCCCCGTGTCCTTGCTCTCCCGCCACACCCGCCACACTGCCCACGCCGCGGCCGCCGCCATCACCCCATGCACCGCATAAGCTCCCGCCACCGGCACCCCAAGCAGCCGCAGTGACGCAAACACCGTCGGCATCTTCGCCCACGGCAGCGACCCATCCTCCAGCAGCCTCCGCGCCGTCCCCAGGCTCCCCACACAAGCCGTCAACGTCCCCGCCCCTGCCACCGCCACCCCCGCCCCGGTCATCACCACAGCCGTCACCATGCTAACGACCAGCGTCTTCCATGCTCTAACCGCAATCAACACCACAGGAAACAGCAGTGCCAGGTGTGGTTTCACCGCCAGCAGCCCAATCAGAACCCCCGCCCCCACCGGCGCATCCTCCAATGCCAGCACGGCTCCCGCCGCCAGCGCCCCTGTCAAAAACCCATTCTGCCCCTGCGCAAAGTTCAGCCATACACCAGAAAATCCCGCGAGACACCACATCGCCTCCCCCCCCCGCGCCACCCGCCGAAACACCGCCACATACCCCGCCAGCGTCCCCGCCCCAAACACGCCAAACCCCAGTAAATACGGCATTAAAGCCAGCGGCATCGCCACCAGAAAGAACGCCGGAGGATAGTACCAGGCAAACACCGCATCGCTCCCCGGCACCACCCCATGCTCCACCCGTGCAATCGCCGGAACGCTGTAAGCCTCCGCCGCCCGCCCCGCCCACGCCATCTTTCCCGCCGCCCAGTACGTGATGAAGTCATACCCCAGCGGCTTCCCCATCGGGTCCACCCTCTTCTTCGAAGCCGCCACCCACGCCACCATACCCATAAAAAACACCACCACGCAGATGCGTGCATAGGAAACCATCCGCCGCCGCGTCAGCCAGTGCGCCTCCGCCTCCAACTCTCCTTCTAACCCGTGTTGAGCAAGCAGTTCCATCGCCACACACGGACCGTATCACTCCCACGCGGAGCCTCTCCTTCCCCGTCCGGGGGACTCACGTGACCTTAGTGCTCTCCACCAAAGATCGAGTCCTGTCCCAAACCTGCGAACAATTTACGCAACCCGAACAGAAATCGCAGTTTCCTTTCCCTTTTTCGTGCAGTCTAAGAAGACATATGAGCACACCGAAAGCACTTGCCCGCCTCAAGGAAGGCGCCCTCCGGTTCCAATCAGAAATCCATGCCGGCCGCGCGGCGGAGTATCACCTCGCCGCCACCACCCAGCAGCAGCCCCACACCCTCGTCATCGCCTGCGCGGACTCACGCGTCGACGTCGAATCCATCACCGGAGCCGGCCCCGGCGAGGTCTTCATCACCCGCAACGTCGGCAACATGGTTCCCGCCTACGGAGAGATGCTCGGCGGCGTCTCCGCCGTCATCGAATACGCCGTCTCCGCCCTCAAAGTGGAGCACGTCGTCGTCTGCGGCCACTCTGACTGCGGCGCCATGAAGGCCCTCCTCAATCCCGAATCCACCGCCTCCCTCCCCACCGTGCGCAGTTGGCTCACCAACGGACAGGCCGCCCTCAAAATCGCTGAGAACCTCAACGAGAAGGACGACGACCCCGCCTCCCGCCTCCGCCACCTCACGGAAGAAAACGTTCTCATGCAGATCGCCCACCTCAAAACTCATCCCAGCGTCGCCGGCGCCATCGCCCGCGGCCAGATCACCATCTCCGGCTGGGTCTATGACATCGGCTCCGGCGTCGTTCGCATCGCAGAAGACGGCAGCCGCACCTTCACTCCCGTCTCCGAAATCGCCACAAACGGCGCCTAACCCCGGAGGCCTCCCGCATGATCGTTCCCAAGTCCGCGAGTCTCGCGCGGATGCTCCAGTACGTCGGCCTTCCTCTCCTCGGCCTCATCGCCTGGGATGTCATCATCGTGCTCGCCTACAAGATGCTTCACTGGGAGTGGGTCGGTTCGCGCAACGTCCCACTCGCCCTGTACGGCTCTGCCATCGGCATCATCGTCGGCTTCCGCAACAACTCCGCGTACGCCCGCTGGTGGGAGGCCCGCACCCTTTGGGGCGCCATCGTCAATAACAGCCGCTCCTTCGGCCGCCAGGTCTTTACCACCCTGGGAGCCTTCGCCGCCACGCACGGTCAAGAAGAGGCTGAGGTCATGGCTATGAGCCGCGGCCTCGTCTACCGGCAGATCGCCTTCGTCCACGCCCTGCGCCAGCAGCTCCGCGGCCTGGACCCCATCGCCGAAATTCGCGGCCTCATCCCGGACACAGAGCTCGCCGCTCTCGCCGGAGAAAAGAACGTCTCCCTTTCCATCCAGCGAACCATGGGCACCATGCTCCGCCAGGCCCGCCACCGCGGCTGGATCGATATCCTCGAGTGGCAGAATATGGATCGCAACCTGGACGACCTCATGGACGCTCAGGGCGGTGCAGAGCGCATCAAAAACACCCCCATGCCCAAGCAGTATGACTTCTTCCCCATGCTCTTCGTCCAGATCTACTGCGTCCTGCTCCCCATCGGCATGGTCGAGCAACTCGGCTGGTTCACCCCCCTCGGCAGCACCCTCGTCGGCTTCATGTTCCTCGCGCTGGACAAAATCGGCCGCGACCTCGAAGACCCCTTCGACAACACCGTTTACGACGTCCCCCTCACCGCCATCACACGCACCATCGAGATCAACCTCCGCCAGATCCTCAACGAAAAAGAACTCCCCCCCGCCATTGCCCCGGACCACGGCGTCCTCTGGTAGCCACCGCTACCGGAGGCACTCCGCCTTCACCCGCCAAACCACCGCCCCACCCTCCAGCCTCTCCCCCATCACACACCCCAGCAGCCGCCCATCCGAGTATCCTCCGCGCCGCATCATCGTCCCCTCCCCATACGCCCGCATCACCTCCGGCTCCATCATTACCGGGTAGTCGATCAGCGTTCGCAGACCCCGCCCCCGCACATACTCCAGCAGCGCATCGGCCCTCGCATACGCATACACCCGATCGTTCACCAGCCCATCCAGGTTCGTCACCCCGCCCCCGCCAAAGTAGCTGATCGCCCCCGCATTCCAACTCCCCACCGGCCTTAGCTCCGGATGCGCCCGCAGATACATCCCCGCCGTATAAAGCCCCGCATTCTCCCGAGCCACCGGCTGAAACCCCGCCGCAACGCCCGCCGCACACACCACCCCCACGCACACCGCCGTCCCCACCCGAGCCCTCTCCCACCACCAGGCCACGCCCGCCCCACTCAGCACCGCCAGCGGCACCAGGAAGTTCGCAACATACCACTCCTGCGTCTCGCCGGAATTGTACCGGTACAGGCACAAATACCCCGCCACCGCACCCGCCATACCGCCCAGCATCCCTCCGCGCCATGCCCGCATCTTCATCACCGCCCCCACGCCCAGCAACACCGCCACCACCCGAGCAAACCCCGCCCCCGCCCTCGCCCCGACACCCCAGTAATAGCCCGGGTCCAGCAGTTGCAGCAGCAGATGCCGCATCGGCGCCGCGCTAAACCCCTTCAGCTCCGCCCAGAAAAGCTTCTCCCGCGCACTCGCCTGCACCCACGCCCCCGAAACCCAATGTGTATGCGCCGTCACCACCACCCCGCCCAATACCGCCCCAACAAAACAAGCCGCCGCCACCCGCACCATCGCCCGCGACGTCATCCCGCGCCCCCAAAGCACGCACTGCATCCCCAGCAAACAAGCCGCCAGCAGCCCCGCATCGCTCCGAGCCATCATCCCCACCAACCCCAGCGCCCCACACACCTGCCAGTCCGCCCCCTCAGCCCTGCATAACAACTCAACCGTCGCCGCGGCGACAACCACCACCACCCCTGCCTCCATCATCCCCAAACCCACCTTCAACGTCAGCGTAGCCAGAAACATGACCCATACTCCCGCCTCCGCCGCCTCGCCTGCCAACCGAACCGCCGTTCGGCGCGCAAGCCACGCCGCTCCCGCCAGGCAAGCCGTCTGCGCCAGCCCTCCCACCAGCACCACCCCATGCAGCCCTAGCCCCGGCCTCAGCCAGTACAGCCCCGCCAGCAGATACCCCCACAGCAGATGAAACCCACTCGCCGGCTCCACCCCATCGAACGTCCATCGCCCCAGGCGCGCAAAGTTCCGCGCCAGCACCAGGTAGTAAAACGCATCGTCGTACAAAAAGCTTGTCAACCGCCCATCCGGCAGCCGCAGCGCCTGCGCCAGCCGCCCAAGCTGCACAGCGGTAATAACCGCAGGCAGCCCCCACCCCGGCACCGCCCGTCCCTTCAGCACACCCGCACCAGCATGCGCCTGACTATACCAGCGCCCCTCCTACGCCAGCACCGTCTCCTCCAGCACAGACTCCCCCGCGACCGGAACCCCTTCCACCACCGGCAGCGTCTGCGGAAAATACGCATTCGCAACGTACTGCCCCAGCATCCGGTCTGTGTTGAAGAAGCTCCCATTCATCGCAATCGCGTGCTGCATCATCTTCGCCCAAGCATTCGGCTTCGCATACATTGGCCCGATCCTCTGCTCCAGCTTGTCGTACAGGCTCGTCGCCTCCGCGGCATCGGTCTCGCCATCTTCAATCGCCCAACCCGTCACATCCTCCGCGCACCCTTCAATCCACCAGCCATCCAGGATGCTTAACGACGGCACCCCATTCAGCGCCGCCTTCATGCCGGAAGTCCCGCTCGCCTCATACGGCCGCCTTGGCGTATTCACCCACACATCCACGCCCTGCGTCAGCATCGCCCCCAGCTCCCAGTCATAGTTCTCCAGGTAAATCACCTTCAGCGAAGCCCCGTTCATCTTCCCCGCCAGCTCAAACACGTCCTGGATCAGCTTCTTGCCCGCCGCGTCCGCTGGATGCGCCTTACCCGCAAACAAAATCTGCAGCCCGCCCATCTTCGCCGCAATCTTCGCCAGACGCTTCGGGTCTTCGAGCAGCAGACTCGCCCGCTTATACGTCGCCACCCTCCGCGCAAAACCCAGCGTCAGCACATCCTCATTCAAATGCACGCCCGTCCGCTTGGCCACTTCCTCAAACAGCCTCTTCTTGTTCGTCCGATGCGCATTCACAATCCGCGCCGGCTCCACCCCATACACACTCCGGAAGTACTGGTTGTCATGCCGCCACCGCGGCACCTCCTCATCCAGCACCTTCGCCAGCGGCCCGCTCACCCATGTCGCCGCATGGACCCCATTTGTAACCGATTCAACCACATAATCCGGGAACATCGCCTGCGACACCTTCCCATGCTGCATCGCCACGCCGTTCACCCAGCGGGAAAACCGCAGCGCCACATACGTCATGTTCAGCAGGTTGTTATGCAGGCACCCGAACCGCTCCAGCGCTGCTCCCCGCTCATGCCCCAGCACCGCCACCATCTGGTCCAGCCCAAACTGATCGTGCCCCGCCGGAACCGGCGTATGCGTCGTGAACACGCACTGCTGCGCCACCGCCAGGCGATCTTCTTCCGTCGCATCCGCCAGCGTCGAACCCTCTTCCAGCCTGTCTTCCAGCAGCCCCAGCGCCAGCAGCGCCGCATGCCCTTCGTTCATGTGATACACCGCCGGCAGACAGCCCAGCGCATGCAGCAGCTTCGCCCCGCCCATCCCCAGCACCGTCTCCTGGCACAGCCGGTAGTATGTATCCCCGCCGTACAGGTGATCCGTCAGCCGCCGGTCGAACAGATCATTCCCCTCCACATCCGTATCCAGCAGAAACACCGGAATCACATGCCCGCTCACGCCCACCACATCGAACCGCCACGCCCGCACCTGGATCACCCGCCCCTGCATCGTCAGCGAAACCGTCTCGCTCGCGCTTGGCAGTTGCTCCGGCGTCCACGGCACATCCGTCTCCGTCTGCTGCCCCGCCGCATCCAAATGCTGCTTGAAGTACCCCCGCCGATGCACCAGCGACACCGCCACCATCGGCGCTCCCGTATCCGCCGCACTTCGCAGCGTATCCCCCGCCAGCATTCCCAGCCCGCCGGAGTACGTCGGCACCGCGGGCGAAAGCGCAATCTCCATGGAAAAATACGCAATCGTCCGCGCACTCAAATCAAACGGGGTCTCAGTCAGAAGGGAAGCGGCGTTCTTCGGTTCAACAGGCATCATGCAGGTCAGGTCCTCGTAAAGATGATCGTCGCGAATCCCGCCGCCCAGGTCCATACAACGAAATAGGACTCAAGCAGCCAGCCGGGTCACGAGTGGCATGGAGTACCCACGTACGCAAACCAGCGCGCAAACGGATACGACGAGCAGAGAAGCTCTGAGAAGAAAGAAGTCTGCTTGTAGCGGTACACCAAGTCTACCAAACCCCACCGGACAACCTGATCTCAAACTCGATCAGTACAAATCGTGCGTCGCCATCCCGAACTTCGAAAGAAACCCCAGCGCCAGCGCAATCAGAAACGCCACCGTCGTCAGTGCCCCCGCCGTCCGCAGCCGCTTCGTCGCCGCCTCAATCCCCAACACCACCACGTACACCACAAACGCCAGAATCAACCCATCCGGCACAAAATACCGCGTAGACACTGGCGAGACCTGCGTCACAAACCACCGCAGATGGAACGGGTCCAGCAATGTTCCCGCCAGGAACACCACGAAGAACAAACAAAACTGCGCCACCACCAACATCGCCTTCTTCATCGCCTCACCTCCCGCACCATCTTGATCGTTCTTTCTTTTGCTGTCACGCAGGTCCCACCCATCCTGGAACGCTCCCGTGTTCCCTTAGAGTTTCCCTTCAAACGCCGCATACCGCCCCTCCAACTCCCACTCCTGCTTCGCCTTCGCGCTCCCCTGCAGCAGCGCCGCACATTCCGCCCCCGGCTCCGCACCCGCCTTCTCCCGCGCACAAGCCGCCTTCATCCGAGTAAACCCCACCCCATCCTCCCAAAGGCTCTCCCCCGGCAGAAAGCTATGCTCCAGCCCCGTCCGGGCCATCCTCTTCAGCTCCAGATACCCCAGTCCAAAGTCCGTCGCCGCCCTCACATACTCATGCGTCAGGTCAATGCGCGACACCCCCTCATCATCCGTCGACAACGCCACCGCCACCCCGGCACCCCGATAAGCCGGCAGCGAGTGCCGATTCCCGCTCACCCCCAGAATCCCATCGTTCGAGGTCAAATTCACCTCCACCATCACATGCCGCTCCTTCATCTCCGCCAGCAGCCCCGCCGCGTCCCGCTCATACATCACGTCCACCCCATGCCCAATCCGCTCCGCATGACCCAGCTCCACCGCCTCGCGTATATGAGACCCCAACCCCGCCGGAGGCACCATCCCCGGCGCCAGCTCTCCCGCGTGCAGGCTGATCCGCACCCGCGGATACACGCTGTGCAGATAGTCCAGCATCAGCATCTGCCGGTGGTACTCACTCATCGCCATGTAGTTGTCTTCCGGCTGCACAAAGTTGATCCCCACCACATTCGCTTGCCCACTTGCCACCTCCGCATCCACCACCTCAAACCCCAGCAGCGTCTGCGCAAACACCTGCTGCGGCGCAAACGCCCTTAGCACCTGGTACAAAAACCTCACCTCCACCCCACACGCCTTCGCCGCCTGCGCTCCACCGCACTGCTCAATTTTTCCCCGGTCCGCCAGATACCCCGCAAACTCCGCACGATCCGCCGCAATCTCCTCCTTGAAGCCCTTCCCCGCCAGCAGCTTCTCCCGCAGCGCCGCCAGCTCCGCCCGGCTCGCCCCACCCCCATCCTCCGGCACAGACGAGTCCGCCGTCGTCTCCGCCTTCACCTTCGTCGGCCATCCCGCCGCATACCCCAACCCCGCCGCCCGGCCGAACGAAGGCGTCTCCATCACCTCCAAATATTGCTCATTCTGCGTCGCCGCCCGGCTCGCCACCTCATCCAGCCACTCCCCCTTGTGCGTCTTGCTCGTCCCCCCAAACTTGTCGAACGTATCGAAGAACTGGTCATGCCCCGTCCGACCCGGCGTGGGCACAAACCCCCGCATGGAAAACGAGTCCACCAGCCCGTCGTACAAATGCTGGTCCTTGAACACATTCGCCGCCGGCTCAGCCCCCGCCGCACAAGCCCCCGCCTTGCCAGCCGAGCCGCTCACAAACCCCATCTTCACCGGGTCCACGCACATCCCATCCTCCGCCGCATCCCGCAGAAACGTCTCCGCATACACCGCCCCGGAAAGATGCATATGCAGATCCGCCCCCTTCGGCATCCGCACCACGAACACATGCAGCGCCAGCGGCCCCTCCGCCTTCGCCGTCTCAAACGCCACCGTCGCCCGCCGCTCCCCGGGAGTCGCGGCCATCCCCGCACTCGCGCTCTTACGAGCCTGCCCCGCCGCCGCCGCAACCGCCCCCATCAAACCAACACACACCATTCCCTTGAGCATGGCTTCATCCTAAAGCAAGCCCCCGCCGTAGCCTGCGCTTACTGCCTCTTACTGCCTCTTACTGCCTCTTACTGCCTCTCACTGCCTTTCCCCAAATGATCCCAGTTCATAATCGCGTTGAACACCAGCGGATACGTCCCAATCGTCTCTCCCCGGTAAATCGGCAGGTTCCCGAACAGCAGCACGTTCCCCTTGCCCAAATGCGCATCCACCACAATCGCCCGCTCCGCAATCGGCGCCGCCTTATCCAGCAGCCCGCTCAGCAGCAGATCCTTCGCCGCCCCAAACCGCAGGATCACCTGCGGCCGCAGCCCCTCCGGAATCACGCTCGGATTGTTCCGCATCTGGTCCTCATTCAGCTTCCTTGCCTCCCACGGCTGCTGCTTCTCCAGAGCCTCCGGACTCTCCGTAGCCCGGCCCTGCACACTGTCGCTGTCATCCAGCGTCCCGCGCCCCGTCGGCCGAGCCGCATACGGATCCATCAGCACCCGTCCGCCCGCCCGCCCCGTCGTGTTGCTGATGTTGAACGCCATCCCATCCGCGCTCATCACCGCCACCGTCTTCCCAAAGCCATACGCCACCGGATGCTCCGGCGTCACAAACACGCTGTTCATCACCGTCCCCACAACCCGAGCGTCCCCCTTCGCCGCCACACTCACCCCCGGCGCCAGCCCCATATCCACAGCGAACGCCGCCGTATCCTCGCACGTAATCAGCAGCCCACCCTGCTCCACGAAGCTCCGCAGATGCGCCAGCCCATCCAGCCCCATCCCTGGCCGTATATCCTTCGTCTGGTCCGTCCCGCCCAGGTTCGGCGTCAGCTCCGTCTTCTCCCACGGCATCGCATTCCCATACATCGGCGTGCCGTTCACCACGTCCTGGCTCGACGCCCGCCCAATCGGCGCAAACACAATCACGTCGTACTCTGCCCGCAGGTCCAGGTCCTTCGCATTCTGCGTGCTGATGTAGTCAAACGGCACCCCCACCTGGTCGAACGCATACCGCCACCAGCCCTCCGTCTGCGTCGCCTGCCAGCTATGCATGAACGCGATTCGCGGCGTCTTCACCGCGTGCATCGCGACACTCGGAGCCGCCCCCATCCGCGTCGCATCCAGCGCCAGCTTCTTCAGCACCGGCCCCACCGCATCATCCCCCGCACCACTCACCAGCACCGTGCCGGCCCCAAACTTCTTCCCGCCGCTCTCAAACTCCTTCTCCGCGACGCTCACCGTCGCTCCCTTCAGCGCGTACGGCAACGACAGCAGCGTGCTCTGCCCCGTATTCGCAATCGCATACACCCCACCCGTACCCGCCGCCTTCCCCGTCATCGAAGCCGGATCATCCACCTTCTCCATCTTCGCGCTGAGGAACGCCGGGTCCGTCACTCGAACCACCTTCACATTGAACAACTGGCTAAAGCTCCACCCCGTATCGTCGTATGGATGCTTCTGCGCATCATCCGGAGCCCAGTACTGCCGGTCCAGCAGCGCATCCGCCACGCGCGAGTACGGCTGGTCCAGCCGCAGCACAAAACTCCCCGCTGGCAGCGTCTCGCTCACCGGCTTATCCCCCCGCTTCGCCGGAGCCAGTACCGTCGTCGCCGCCTCGCTCAACCGGCTCACCTCCACATGCTGCAGCTTCATCACCTGCAGCAACTGCACCTGCCGGTTCAGCTCCGCATCGTTCGCCGGAAGCACATACGCGCTCGGCCCATCCACCGTCGGCTTCTGCACCGCACGCTTGCTCTTCAGGTAGTAGTTCTCCAGAAAATGCTTCGTATTCTTTGAGAAATAAGAAAGCGTCGTCAGCAACGCCGTCTGCTCATAGTTGTTGTTATCCCGCTGCGACCACACCACCACCGGCAGCGGAGGATTCTGCCGGTACCATGTCCGTGAATACTCCTCCGGCTGCAGAATCCGCTTCACCGTATCCGCGCCGCCATTCCCAAACGTCTCATACAGCCGGCTGATGCCGTTATGCATCCCCGCCAGAAACATCAAGTACCCCGGGCTCCAGGTATCGAAGTCCCCATGCGTAAACACGCCCGGCATCCCCATCCCCTGCATCTGCGCCACGTTGTTCCAGCCCAGCTCCTGCCACTCATCCGCCAGCGTCGGGTCGATCCACGCGTTGTACGGCCCATCCCCCACCGTGTTGTCGTATAGGAACGGCACCGATTCATGCAGGTCATGCAGCACCTGCGCATGCCAGTCCAGGTACGTGTTCAGCACATTCTTCGTCAGGTTCAGCGTCATGCCCATCGCATCGCGATTGTTGTCATGCGCCACATAATGCCCCCAATACACCAGCCTCGGCCACTGCTGCCCCGGATGCGCCTTATGCCACTTGTAGATATCCACCATCCGGTCGCGCCCATCCACCTCCACCACCGGCGTAATCAGAATGATCATGTGCGAACGGATGTACTTGATATACGGCGAGTCATCCACCGCCAGCCGGTACGCCAGCTCCATCAGCGCCGTCGGCGCACCCGTCTCCGGCGAGTGAATCGTCCCGGTAATGTAATAAACCGGCACGCTCTTATCCACCAACTCCTTCGCCTTCCCGTCATCCAGCCCAATCGTCCTCGGGTCCGCCAACTGCGCCAGCCGCTGCCCATTCGCCTTGGCATCCTTCAGCAGGCTCTCGTCGGCAATCGCGGCCGCAATCATCTCGCGCCCTTCCTCACTCTTGCCGATCGTCATCACCTGCACCCGCGGCGTGCTCGCCGCCAGCAGCCGGAAGTACTTGTACACGTCCTCCGCATACGGCAGCATGTCCGGCGCACCGGAGACATCGCCCAGCACCTTCATCGGCGTCGGAACCGTCTTGCTCGCAGGCAGCTCATTCACCAGCGGCGACCCGAACCTTACATCGGTCGTGTACTGCTTGATCTTGGCGCTGTACGCCTCATCAATCGCCTGCTTCGGGTCCCGCTCGAAGTCCGTGTTCATCCGGTTCTTCATCGACGCGCTCACCTTCATGCTCGCCTTCGCCGCATCCTGGCCCACGGGTTGAGTCGTCGGCTGAATGGCCCCCTGCACCGGCGTAGCCGTCCCCACCGGGTTCGCCACAGGCGCACTCTGACCAGACGCACTCTTGGAAGACAAGGAGACACTGACGCACAGCAGCAGCAAAGCGCAGGAAGGGAGGAAGCTGAATTTCGGCATACCCCACTATAAACACTGTCGTGCCCGGAGAGACGTAGCGGAGTAGACGGTGGCCGGACCTAAGCTTCGATCGTCGCCGTCCCCTTCGCACGCGAGAAGACGACATCATAAGTGTCGAAGAATCCCTCTTGCCCCAGCAGACCAATGCCGTGAGAATTCATGCCTTCTGTGAACCCCGCATACGCCATAAACATGATGCCATTCCCAAGGTCAATCCGGATCTTGTCGTAATACGTGACGTTGGAGCTTGACCCCACCCCGCCCGTCAAAGTGCTCGGCAGTGACAGCACGTCGATCTTCAACGCGATGGCCAGAGCCAGTGGAAACAAGCAGGAGTCTGCACCGGTATCGAGCAGCACCATGCACCGCAGACTCTCTCCATTGGAAGCCATCAGCGTCGCAAAGGCCATCGGCTTCTTCAGCGTTTGCCCATTGGGGAAAGGCCTGCTCGGCGGAATCTGGAAGTTGAAGTATGGATAGACGATCTGCGCCATCGCTCTTAGAAAAACATCGATGAAGGACGATCGGGAACGCGCACCAGCAGCGGCTGACGTTCGTTCTTTTCCTTGGCCTTACGCAACACCTCTTGCGCATCCGGCCCATACGCCAGAACCAAATTCTTCTCTTCAGAAATGGCGACCCAGGCGCCGGAAGGAATCCCCTCAAGCAGACTCTGTAGGTCTACGACAGCGGTAGCCATAGTTCCCTCGCGTCCCCGCAATCTTGCGGGCTTCCGGTGCCTTCCTCAGGAAACGCACCATGCAAGCATCTACAGTATGACACTTATTCCGTGACGCGCGACGCTTACGGCTCCGTCTGCTCCCGTATGTCGATGTACTCCTCCGAATAAGGGCGCTGCAAAAATGTCGTCCAAAGGTAGTTGATGGAGTACCGCCCCGCCATCGTCAGAATCCCCTCCTTCAACAGCCGCCGAGCCGACGAAAGCATCTTCAGCCGGAACGTGAACCGTACAATCCCAATCCGATTGAGTCGCCGCGCCAGATCCGTATCCTCGCCATAGAACGAGATCGTCGTGTTGAACCCGCCAATCCGCTCTAGCGCCCGCCGCGAAACCACAAAGTTCCCCCCCTGCACCATGGACCCCACCCCCAGCACATACCGGTTCAGCACATACGTCACCCACGCCGTAAAGTAGAACACCCGCACCAGCATGGATTGCCACGCCGTCAAGTCGTAGTACACCAGCGGCCCGCTTAGACTCGCTATCTCCGGCTCGAACTGGAACGTCTCGAGCACCTGCTTAACCCACCCCTCCGGCAGCCGCGAATCCGCATCCACATTCGCAATCAGCTCCCCCGTACTCGCCTCAAACCCCGCCTGCCGCGCCCACGTCAGCCCCTTCCGCCCCTCATCCACCAGCGTCACCTCCGGATACCGGAGTGCCACCTCGCGCGTCCCATCCGTGCTCGCATTGTTCACGACAATGATCTCCACCGCCTCCCCCAACCCGCGCACCTCCCGCAGAATCGACTCGATACACGCCGCCAGGTAGCGCTCTTCGTTGTAGGCCGGAATCACAAAGCTCAGTCGCATACCCCGCACCATACCCACCCAAAGTTTTCGCCACCGCTTACCCTCCGCAAATATTCGTTGAATTTCGCACCCTTCGCCAAAGCTCCCGTTTCCGCCTTGTGCCGTTGTCTGTTCTCAACCGCCGTCGTCTCTCTTCGTGTTCCCCCGCGATCGTCCTCCGTCTCTCCGCTGTTGCCCTCCTCATCCCCGGGCGATACCCTGCAAGAGCCCATGACCCCCCGCCGATCGCTCCGCCGGACCCTCACCGCGATCACCTTCCTTCTGCTCGCCCTCGCCGCCCGCGCCCAGGACCTCCGCTACCTCCACCACCAGTCCTGGTCCACCGAGGACGGCCTCCCCCAGAACAGCGTCCACGCCATCCTTCAGTCCGCCGACGGCTTCCTCTGGATCGCCACCGAGTCCGGCCTAGCCCGTTTCGACGGCCTCACCTTCCAGACCTTCTCCCGCGCCAACACCCCCGCCTTCGCCTCGGACGACATCTGCTGCCTCGCCAACGACCCCTCCGGCGACCTCTTCATCGGCACCGCCGACGGCACCCTCCGCCTCCACAACCACACCTTCACCCGCGCCACTCCACCACCCGGACTCCTCTCTCCCTCCGCCCCCGCCAGCCAGCTCTGGACCTACACCAACTCCACCGTCACCCTCACCACCCCCACCCTCCACCGCCAGTGGACCGCCTCGCAAGGCCTCCCCGGCTCCCGCATCGAAACCCTCTTCGTAGACCCAGCAGACCCCTCCGGCACCGCCTGGGTCGGCACCAACGACGGCCTCGCCACCCTCACCCCCACCTCACCCGTCGCCACCCCCATCCCCGCCCTCCGCGGCAACGTCATCCTCTCCATCGATGAAGACCGCGAGGGCAACCACTGGATCGGCAGCGAAACCTCCGGCCTGCACCTGCTTAACCCCGTCAAGTTCCGCACCGAACCCGCCCTCGCCGAAAAAGCCCTCACCGCCCTCACCCTCGCCTCCAACGGCGACCTCTGGTTCGGCACCCGCAAGGACGGCCTCCTCCGCCTCCGCAACTCCGTTCTCGACACCCCCGTAAAACCCGAAACCCTCACCAGCCCCATCATCCTCTCCCTCGCGCCCGGCCCCCAGGGCAGCATCTGGGCCGGCACCCCCGACGGCCTCAACCTCATCGCCCCCGCCGGCCCCCATTCTGCGAAAGTCACCCAGATCACCTCCACCGAAGGCCTCCCCGACGACTACATCCAGGCCCTTCTCCCCACCCCTGACGGCGGGCTCTGGATCGGCACCCGCCACGGCCTCGCCCACCTCACCGGCTCCGACCCCAAATCCCTCAAAATCACCACCCTCACCAAACGAGACGGCCTCGCCGGCGACCTCATCGGCACCCTCCTCCTCACCTCCCGCAACACCCTCTGGATCGCCACCTCCGGCGGCCTCTCCCGCCTCACCCCAAACTCCCCCATCGTCAATTACCCGCTCCCCAACATCGTCACCGCCCTCGCAGAAGATCCCTCCGGCGTCCTCTGGATCGCCACCCGCGGCGGAGCTCTCACCCGCCTCGCCTCCGGCCACCTCACCACCCTCCCGCCCCTGTCGGAAGAAATCGCCGCCCTCACCCCGGACACCCACGGCTTCCTCTGGCTCCGCACCACCCACGGCATCGCCCGCATCGCCTTGGCGGACCTGAACCGCTGCGCCGACAACCCCTGTACCCCGCCCATCAGCCGGTACACCACCGCCGACGGCATCCCCAGCATCGAGCTCGCCTCCGCCGGCTCCCCTGTCCTCCTCACCCTCCCCACCGGCGAGCTCTGGTCCACCACCCGCCGCGGCGTCGCCATCGCCGACCCCCAACACCTCCCCCTCAA
Organism: uncultured Acidobacteriaceae bacterium; assembly: GCA_964242025.1. Lineage (GTDB taxonomy): Bacteria > Acidobacteriota > Terriglobia > Terriglobales > Acidobacteriaceae > Edaphobacter. The sequence continues at coordinate 58,206 of CAXSZW010000014.1, read as the reverse complement.
CCTCGTCCCACCCCTCCTCGCCCTCGAACGCTTCCTCGTCGACGACACCGAAATCCCCACCACCCCTGCCCTCAACCTCCCTTACAACCACACCCGTTTCACCATGGACTACGCCGCCCTCAGCTTCACCGCCCCGTCGGAGGTTCGGTACCGCTATCGCCTGCAGCCCTTTGACCCCGCCTGGACCGAAGCCGGCCCCCGCCGCTCCGCCACCTATACCAACCTCCCCCCCGGCGCCTATGCCTTCCGCGTCCAGGCCATCAACAACGACGGCCTCTCCAGCCCCCCCACCACCCTCCTCACCTTCCGCATCATCCCCCCCATCTATCGCCGCTGGTGGTTCCTCACCCTCGCCGTCCTCATCCTCGCCGCCCTCGCCATCACCCTGTATCGCCTCCGTCTCCGCCGCATCCAGTCCCGTTTCCAGGCCGTCCTCAAGGAACGCAACCGCCTTGCCCGGGAAATCCACGACACCCTCGCCCAGGACTTCGTCGGCGTCTCCATCCAGCTCGATCTCACCGCCCAGTTCCTCTCCATGAATCTCGTCCCCGCCGCGCTGGAGCAGGTGGCCGCCGCCCGCAAGCTCGTCACAGACGGCCTCGCAGACGCCCGCCAAAGCATCTGGAATCTCCGCGCCAACCTGGACTCCAACACCGCGCAGGACTCTCTTCCCACCCGCCTCCGCAAGGTCGTCGAGCGCTACTCCACTGAAACCCTCCCCATCCGCTGCAAGATCGGCGGAGCCTTCCGCAACCTCGCGCCGCACCTGGAAAATGAGGTCCTCCGCATCGCCCAGGAGTCTCTCTCAAACGTCCAGCGCCACTCCCACGCAACCCAGGCCTCTATCGAGCTCCGCTACGGAGGCGATATGCTGGTCCTCACGGTCGCGGACGACGGCCGCGGGTTCTCCGCGCAGGAGGCCGCCTCCCGCGCCGGGCACTACGGCCTCGGCGGCATGAAGGAACGCGCGGAGACCATCGCAGCCACGCTGGACATCGTCAGCGCCCCGTCCGCCGGAACCCGCATCACCCTCTCCGCCCCCATCCCCGGCGTAGAGGCAGGCCAGCAGGGACCAGACCAGCAGGGCAGGGAAGCAGCAGAGGAGTAACAGCAATGCCGGAAAAGATTCGCATCATGCTCGTTGAAGATCATCAGGTCGTCCGCCAGGGCCTCGCCGCCCTGCTCGCCTCCGCCCCAGACCTGGAAATCGCAGGCTCTGTCGGCAACGGCGAAGAAGCCGTCGCAACCTACCCCACCCTGCTCCCGGACGTCGTCCTCATGGACCTCCAGATGCCAAAAATGAACGGCGTCGACGCCACCCGCAAGATCCGCCAGGACTTTCCAGACGCCCGCGTCGTCGTCCTCACCACCTATGACGGCGATGAAGATATCTTCCGCGCCCTCCAGGCCGGGGCCAAAGGCTACCTCCTCAAAGGCATGCCCTTTGACGAGCTCCTCAAGACCATCCGCGCCGTCCACTCCGGCAAATCCCGCATCCCTTCGCCTATCGCGGAAAAACTCGCCGACCGCGTCAGCGGCCAGCAGCTCACCGCCCGCGAGCTCAGCGTGCTCGAACGCATCGTCGCCGGCCGCGCCAACAAGGAGATCGCCCTGGACCTCTTCATCTCGGAGGCCACCGTCAAAACCCACGTCAACAGCCTCCTCGGCAAACTCGGCGTCGTGGACCGCACCCAGGCCGCCACCGCCGCCCTCCAGAGAGGCTTCGTCCACCTCCCATGACCTTTCAGCCTCATCCCGTTCTCTTCTCTCGGCCAACACCGTTGGGTGCCCCATTCATCGCGTTCTGTGCGATGAGTGGGAAAGTAAGACGTTCGATCATGGCAACGGCTGCTCTCATACTCGCTTTCCTCGTCGTCGCCATCGTCCCCGCCCCCGCCCAGCAGAAATCCACCTGGCGCACCTCCACCCCCGCCGAACTCGAAGCCCTCCTCCCAGCCCGCGCCCCCGTAGAAAAAGAGCGCATTGAAACCGAAATGCGCACCGCCACCGGCATCACGGACGACCACGGCCACACCGTCGCCGCCGTCGTCCTCATCACCGCCGGGTACGCCGCCAACGGCAAATATTCCCATTACCTCCTCGTCCAACACCCCCTCCATCTCGGTGCGGACCTGAAACTCCCCCCAGGCAACTACGTACTCGGCTGGACCCGCGCGGAAGACGGTCTCCTCGTCCACATCTTTGAAGCCGCCACCGGAATTGAGCGCGGCACGGTCACCGCCCGCATCCCCCACCCCCCCATCCGCGTCGAACCCTTCCGCATCTGGCCCCCCACCGAACACCCTTTTATCCAGATCGGCCGCTTCACCCTCCCCTACACCTTGGAGTAGCGGCCCGGATCCACACAGATCCGTCATTCACCTCCAGCAAAAAGAAAAGCGCCCCTTGGACGAGGGCGCTGGAGGAGTTCTGCTTGAACTACGCTGCGTAACAAGATCAACTCTAAGGTCCCCCTGCCCCCCGCACATGGCCATTCCGGATGAATCTTCCTCCACCCATTGATGGACGGACCCCCGGAAAAAAGTGCGTCCCATGATAAGGACAACTCCTTTAGAATCAAATTGTTACGCCGAAACCCAAGCGAAATTGCACGGAGATACAGACCTAAGTCCTTTCTTTTCAAATTTTTGCGCAAAATCGTATAGGGGTGGGGGGTACCTTGGACCCTTGTTCTAGGATGAAAAGCGTGATGACCGCCAACGATTCCCTCCACCTCAGCGACCTCGCCCCGCGCACCGTCCAGTCCGAGATCCGCGCCATGTCCGTCGCCTGCGACGCCATGGGCGGCGTCAACCTCGCCCAGGGCATCTGCGACACCGAGCCCCCCGCCATCGTCACCGAGTCCGCCCAGCAAGCCATCCGCGACGGCCTCAACATCTACACCCGTCTGGACGGGATCCCCCGCCTCCGCGCCGCCATCGCCGCCCAACTTCAGCGCACCCACGGCATCTCCGTCGACCCCGACCGCGAGATCCTCATCACCTCAGGCGCCACCGGAGCCTTTGAGGCCGCCGTCTCCGCCCTCCTCAACCCCGGAGACGAGGTCCTCCTCTTCGAGCCCTTCTACGGCTACCACGCCGGCATGCTCCGCGGCCATCGCTGCGTCCCCGTCCCCGTCGCTATGTCCGCCCCGCGCGCCGCCGAGTCCGAGTGGACCCTCGACCCCGCCACCGTTCGTGCCGCCATCACCCCCCGTACCCGCGCCATGATGATCAACACCCCCTCCAACCCCGCCGGCAAAGTCTTCTCCCTCGCAGAATTGGAAGCTCTAGCCGCCATCGCCGAAGAGCACAACCTTTTTCTTTTCACCGATGAGATCTACGAGCACTTCGTCTATGGCGCCGCAAAGCACCTCAGTCCCGCCTCTCTCTCCGGCCTGCGCGCCCGCACTATCCTCATGTCCGGCTTCTCCAAGACCTTCTCCGTCACCGGCTGGCGCATCGGATACCTCGTCGCGGATGCCCGCTGGACCCCCTCCATCGGCTACTTCCACGACCTCACCTACATCTGCGCCCCCGCTCCCCTCCAGCACGGCGTCGCCGCCGGTGTAGAACACCTCCCCCCCACCTTTTACACTGCCCTCGCCGCCGACCATGAAGTCAAGCGCGCCATGCTCGTTGAAGCCCTTCGCACCGCCGGCCTTACCCCGCACATTCCGGACGGCGCCTATTACATCCTCGCCGACTCCTCCCCCCTCCACGGTGCCAACGCCGCAGAAAAGGCCCGCGATCTCCTCCGCCGCACGGGGGTGGCCTCCGTCGCCGGTTCCGCCTTCTTTCGTCCCGGTGACGGCGGAGAGAATCTCCTCCGTTTCTGTTTCGCCAAGCGGGACGTGGACCTCCGCGAGGCCTGCACCCGCCTTGCCCGGCTCCCACAAGCCTGACCTCATTTCCAGTAGAATCGGCAGTGGCGCATCCGCGCCTGAGGTTCGAAGATCATGGCATCGGCAATGGCGAGCATCGTCGCTCTGAAGGATGTGCACCAGCAACTCAAGACCCGCATGGAGAAGACGGTGGACGACTTCCGCGCCAACCTGCTCTCCGCACGCACCGGCCGCGCTAGCGTCCACATGCTGGACCAGGTCAAAGTCGACTACTACGGCACAGATACCCCCGTCTCCCAGGTCGCGCAGATCACCACCCCGGAGGCCCAGCTCATCCTCGTGCAGCCTTGGGAGCAGTCCCTCGTGACCGCCATTGAGAAGGCCATCCGCACCTCCGGTCAGGGCTTTAACCCCATGCACGATGGCCGCATCATCCGCGTCCCCATCCCCCCCATGAACGAAGAGCGCCGCAAGGAAGCCGTAAAAAATCTTGCTGGTGTGCTGGAGGGTCACAAGACCTCCATGCGAAATATTCGGCGCGATGGCAATGAGCTCATCAAGAAGGCCGCGAAGGACAAGCTCATCTCTGCAGATGACGAAAAACGCGCGTCAGAAGAGGTGCAGCAGCTCACCGACGTCGAGATCAAGCGCCTGGAAGATCTTTTCAAAGCCAAGGAAAAGGAACTGATGACGCTCTGAACTGCCGGCAATTCTGGGTCGAGGCAGGGGCGATCCCTGCCTCTTTTTTCGTGTAAGTCGTTCATTGCTTTCGTTTTGTTAACTAAGTGCTGGCCCCCGCGAGACGCGAGCAAAAAAAAAGCGTCTTATCACCTGATGACTTCCTCGACCATGCCCGCGCGACATCGCCTCCGAGCCCTCGTCTCCGTCCTCGTAGCTGCCGCAGCGTTTCCACTGCTTGCCGCGGCGCAGGACCCAAAGGCGATGGTCGCCACCGCTGTGGAGTCGGAGCTTCACGCCAATCACACTGATCACACTGCCTTTATGTACCGCGACCACGACATCACCCCAGACCACGACACCCTCTACTATGTTGTCGAAACCCCGGTCGGCAACCTGAAGAAGAAGCTCGAAGATCACGGCCACCCGCTCTCCCTTGACGACCGCCGCGCCGATGACAGCGCCCGGGCCGCACTGATGGCGGATGCTGCTGCCATGCGCAAGCTCCAGGCAAATAATTCGCATGACGATAAACAGGCGGAGGAGATGTTGAAGCTGCTGCCCGTGGCTTACATCTGGTCTGTGGTGGGGGAAAAAGGGGACCTTATCACGCTGGATTTCAAGCCTGATCCTAATTTCAGTCCCTCCAGCTTGGAGGCGCGGGTGCTTTCGAATCTGGCGGGGCAGATTGTCATTGCGCGTGGGCAGAATCGTATCGCAACCATCCACGGATCGCTGGTAGACGATGTGAAGTTTGGCTTCGGCATCTTTGGGCGGCTGCGGAAGGGGGGCAGCTTCCAGGTGGAACGGCGCGAGGTGGCTCCGCGGCACTGGCAGGTGACGGAATCGCATGTCCACCTGACCGGGCACGCCCTCTTCTTCAAGAGCATCGGAGACCAGGAGGACGAGGTTCGCTCCGACTTCCACGTCTCTCCTGCCCAGACGCTGCAGCAGGCCGACGAGATCCTCCGCAAGGCCAACTAGCTCCGCGAATCGATGTCCGGACCATGGTGCGCAAACGTGGTGAAATGCGCGCAGAACGTGGCTTTTTGCACCACAAACGTGGTCAAGTGACATCCATGGCTATGGTGAAACCCGCGATTGGCGCGGGGTTCACCATACTTGTGTGGTGATTTAATTTGTCGCGTGGTGAAACAAAGGACTTACGCGCGATGGTGGTGGAGTTTGGGCCTTGGCGTGCGTTTTCGCATAGGCACTTTTCAGAGGGCTAGTCGAACAGGCTCGGGCCTGCTTCGCGCAGCTTTTCACCCTTCGTTCCGCCCTGATGACTCGGGCACAACCGCTTGGCGATGTCTGTTCCGTTCGACCCATACTCATGCCCGCAGTGCCCGCAGCGGAGGTGGTACACCCGCTGGCCCGGAAAGGACTCCGAAGCGAAGCCGGTATCCCGCACCACCACCTGCCCGTTGCCGTTCCTGAACCCCGGCGTCGTGGTCACCGCCGTTACCGTCATTCTGATCTTCTTCAAATCCTTGTCTCCCTCCTTATCTTCGCAGCGAGGCCGTAGGAAAATAGAGTGTATGACTGGCACCCGCATCGACAAATGGCTTTGGGCCGCGCGCTTCTTCAAGACCCGCGAGCTTGCCTCCAAGGCCTGCGACATGAACCGCATCTCCTCCAACGGCCAGAGCGCCAAACCCTCCCGCGAGGTGAAGCTGGGGGACCGCCTGCAGATCAAGAACGAGGCCGGCGAGTTCCAGATTGAGGTTCTGGAGGTGAGCCACGCCCGCGGCTCCGCGCAGGTCGCGCAGACGTTGTATCGCGAGTCCGAGGAGAGCAAAGAAGCGCGCCGCAAAGCCGCCGAGGAGCGCAAGGCATTGGGCGTCTTCGACCAGCCCCGCCTGGGCAAACCCAGCAAGCGCGATCGCCGCCTGATCCACGGCTTTCTGGACAAACGTTCCTGACGATGCCAACCCCGGCCCTTATTTATCGCCGTCTGCTGCACGCCGTCGATAATTACGGGGCCATGGGCGTGCTGGGTCGTGTCCTTCGCGGCCGCCCCCAGGCCATTGAGCCAGCCGCCCGGCCCATTCCCGAGACCCACCCCTTCGATCTCGCCTACGGCACCGATACCTCCGGCCACATCCACGGAGAGAGGCTGGCAACCGGGGCTGCCTCAGACCTTTACAACACGGCCTACTGGGCCATCTCTCCCTCCACCCTGCACCAGGCTCTCGCAGCGTTGCCCGCTGAGGTCATCCCGGCCGGCTTCACCTTTGTGGACCTGGGCTGCGGCAAGGGAAGGGCCCTGTTGATCGCCGCGCAGCATGGCTTCGGCCACGTCCTGGGAGTGGAACTTGCACCGGAGCTTGCCGCAAGCGCCCGCGCCAACACCCTGGCCTGCCCGGCCATCGAAGTCCGCACCCAGGATGCCGTCACTGTTGAGTATCCCCGCACCCCGCTGGTGGTCTTCCTGTACCACCCCTTCCTCGCACCGGTGTTACGTCGCGTGCTCAGGAATCTACTTGCCCAACGGACGGCCTCGTCCGGTCCGCTCTATCTCCTCTTCGCCAACCCCAGCTATGACCGGCTGCTCGCCCGCTTCCCCCTGGACATTCTGTGGCGACAGACCTTTCCGCTTTCGGCAGAGGACGCGGCCGCAGACCGCCACGGCATCACAGAGGAGCGCTACCTCCTCTACCGCGCCCGCTGAGCGGCTTTATTCCGAGATCGTCATCTTTGAGGTGCTGGTCAGGGCCAGTGCGGATTGCGGCAGAAACGGGAGCACGAATCCGAAGCTGTACGCCACCTTGACGTTCACCACGCAGCCCGGACTGTTGTTGATGCTCAACAGGCTGCAGAGGGTGCCATAGACGTTTGTCCCGGGCCAGGTTGTGGTCACGACGAGGTTTGAAGACGCGAATCCCCGCGGCGTAATGCTCCTGACGTAGTTGGTGACATCGGTGGACGTGGCCGTGCAGCCATAGGAGTAGGTGGTACAGGAGAGTCCTCCCCACGTCGCGCCGCGCACCGCTGCAAAACGGCTGGCCTGCCGGGCCGTCTGCGCGACGTAGTGGTAGCTGTACAAGGCACGCGAGCAATCCATGATGCCGAAGATGATCAGCATGAGCACGGAGGCGGCGAGTGAAAATTCGATCAGCTCGCTGCCCATCTCATCGCGACGGAGCGCTTGCAGCAAGGCCGCGGCCCGCGTCATGGTCCTCATTCTGGCCGGGATCATAGGGACACCCTCATCCGCGAGTGTCCCTTCAAGGTCAGGAGCGAGGGGATCAAGGGGTAGTTCAGCACCGGCTTGAAGTCCACGGATGTATTGACGTCCACATACTCCACCAGATTGACGCTGCAACTCGGGATGGCGAGACAGTTGGTGTTTGCACCGGTGCCGTCCGAGCACTCGCAGCCCCAGGTTGCCGTTGCCGTCATGGAGGGAACATCGCTGGCATCGAGCGCGGCCGCCTTCTGCATGCCCAGCGTGTCCACGAAGTTGGTGACGCCGTAAGCGGTTCCAGCGCCGGCCGCGGAGTTGACCTCAATGCTGACGTAGAAGGCCTGCCCGAAATCCACCGCACCGACCAGGATGAGGAGCATCAGCGGCATGACGCAGGCGACCTCCACCAGACTGGAGCCGGACTCATCGGCACGCCAGAGGCGATGCAGCAAGCGCCGTGCGCGCAATGAAGGAGAGACTGTCATTGCGCGAGGATGGCCCCCGCACCCAGCAGCGGATTGCCATTGATCAAGGGAGCGTAGTTGTTCTGGAAGCCGCTGCCCACCGACGTGAAGCCAAAGGTAAGGGCCTCAAAGGTGATGTGCCAGGCGATCAGCATGTTGTAGTTCACTGAGCCATCGAAGCAGAAGGTCACGTTCGCCCTGGGGAAGTAATACGCGCCTTCGAGCACCGTGTTGTAGGCGGCGCTGCCCAGCAAGGTGGCGGCGTTGGTATTGGACGGGGGCTGATAAAAGAGGATGCCGGCATACGTTCCCGTGGTGGGCGCGGTGAGGCGGACGCCGGTGAGGCTCAGGATGGGCGCATTGAAGGTGATGCCGCCGCTAGGGCCATAGTTGAAGAAGGTAACGCCCGTGCCGCTGACGCTGGACCCGAGGTTGATGGTGAGGCCACCGGGATTTCTAGTCGCTCCGGCGTTGGTGGAGGTGAGTACATAGGTGCCTGGTTGAAACGTCACGTTGGCACCCGCGGAGATGGTGATGCCCCCGCAGTATGCTGCGTCCGGGTACAGGGTCGCCGTACCGGTGATGGTGATGGCCGCTGGCGCGCCGTGGTAAGGCGGGCCGGTCGAAGTGCCGCAGCCGGAGAGGGCGGGTTGCGGCAGGTAGGAGAGGGGATCGGGCACGGCGGGGAAGTTGACATGGGTGGCCGGGGTGGGAGAGATGAGGCAGAGCAGGTTGGAGTAGCCGCCCACGACACTGATCTTGGGCGCGGAGACGACGCCGAGCACCGCGCAATTGAAGGCGCTGCTGGAGCTGGACTCCACCATGATCCCGCAGGGCGTCGAGATGGAGGCGCCCAGGAGAACGTTGAGCGTATTGCTCCCCGTCGGATCCAGCGCGTAGATGCAGTTGTTGCCGGAGGAGGCGCTGGCCTCCGCCCGCGCGCCTACGGGGATGGCCCCGGGACCCAGCATGCCAATGAAGGCCGGCTGCTTTGTTTGTGCGAGCATGATTTCCACGCTGGTGGCCTTGCCCATGTTCGGGTCCCGGCTGCCCTGGCTGCAGGGCGGATTGTTCAACGTCAACACCAGTCCGCTGACCGCCGATGTGCCGCAACTGGTGACGACCGTGACGCCGGTGACGCCGTTCTCCGCCAGCGCGCTGGTGGCCGCGTCCTGCATGGCCGAGCAGGAGGTGGAGCCGTTGCAGAAGGGGATCTCCAGCACGCTTGCCAGCGCGGCCGCGTCCGCCGCACGCTGCAAGGTGCGCTGGTGGTAGCGGAGTTGTCCGACGTCGAGAGCCAGCGCCAGCATTCCCATAATGGCGACCATGCCGAACGCAGAGATCACCGTCGCGGAGCCGGATTCGCGTGCAAAAAACGTCTTCAAGTGCCAACCCTCGATCGTCCTGCCGTGCCGCTTACGGTGTGGCCCCTGTCCGCGGCGCAAGGGCTGGTCCGCCGGTGTGAGGCGGCCCCGGAGGAGGAGGTCGCCGCCCTGGGATCGATCATCGGCAGGCTGGGGCGAAATAATGAGAGGGATTTGGCTGGAGTCCTATGGAGAGCTGGTTGAAGTGGGACAAATTCTACGGAAATTCATAGATTGCTCTCTTTTTTCATCCTCATGGTGGAGCAGGGAGCGGGGTTGCTGTGCCGTTTTGGTAAGAGATGCTGTGTGGATTGAGCGAGAAAGCTCTCACGGGGGTTTGGTCCGTGAATTGCTCCTATCTCTTGAAGCAGGGCAGCTTCCGGACAGTGCAGTCCGGGCGACAGATCCACCTTTAGCGACTTCCTGAATCACTGGAGACACGAAAACATGAGACGTAACTCACTTCTTTTCCCGCTTGTCACCATGAGTCTTGCCACGGGCATGGCCATGGCTCAGTCCACCAGCGGCGATCTGGTTGGAACCGTAAAGGATGCATCTGGAGCGGTCATTCCAAACGCCAAGGTGACCGTTCGAAACGAAGCTACCGGCGTGTCCGTTGACGTCGCAGCAGGCAATAGCGGGGAGTTCCGCGCCAGCAACCTTCTCGCTGGCAAGTATGACGTGATCGTTAGTGCTGCCGGATTCCAGATCTACCGCCTCAACGGCGTACAGATTGAACTGAATAAGACCTCTACGTCTGACGTGACGCTCTCCGTCGGCACCAGCCAGACTGTTGAAGTCAATGCCGACGCGGGCGTGGTCCTCGACACGACCTCGACGAACCTTTCGCAGACCTTCTCCAACGCTGAACTGTCCAACCTCCCCACCGCCACCGTCGGGCTCGGTGTGCTCAACGCCTCTCTGCTCAGCCCCGGTGTGGCCTCTTCGGGTGGCGTTGGCATCGGCACCGGACCCTCGGTCGGAGGACAGCGTCCGCGCAACAACAACTACACCATCGAAGGTATTGACAACAACGACAAGGGTGTCACCGGTCCTCTGCTCTACATCCCGAATGATGCTGTGGGCAGCTTCACCGTCATCACCAACCAGTTCTCGCCGGAGTTCGGCCACTCATCAGGCGGCCAGTTCAACGAGTCCGTCGTGACCGGAACGAACACTTTCCACGGTCGTCTTTATGAGTACTTCGACAACCGTAACCTTAACGCCGCCTCGGGAATCGCCGGTGGAAAGTCGCCCAACCCCCGCTATGACTTCAACCGCTACGGCGGACAACTTGGCGGGCCCATCCTCCATGACAAGCTCTTTTTCTTTGGGAACTTTGAGCGCCAGACTACTGGTCAGAACCTCAACAGCTTCCAGTGCGTGCCCACTGCGGCCGGCATCTCCACGCTCAATAGCCTGGCCGGTAGCTATGGCTTCAACGCCAATAACCTGAAGCAGTACACCACGTACGTCCCTCCGGCTAACTTCCTGGGTGGTGCGCAGGTCACGGACGCCACGGATAACGCATGCTTCAATCAAGCCAGCGGCGGCCAGTTCCTCACCGTCTCCTCCGGTACCCTCATGGATGCCAACACTGGCCTCTTTGACCAGAACGCCGCCGGAAACGCTGCGATGACAAACATTCCACTCGGCAACCTGCAGGTCAATGCCCCCGTCTTCAGCAACTTTGACGCACTGACCACGGGCATGGACTACACCATCGGGTCCAAAGACAACCTCCGTGGACGCTACATCTACAACACCCAAGGTTCTCAGGACACTGCTGCTGCACTGCCCATCTTCTTTACCACACTGCCATTCCGTTATCACCTCGCATCGCTTAGTGAGTTCCACACCTTCACTCCCAACCTTACCAATGAGTTCCGTATCGGTTACAACCGGTACGCCACCGCCTACCCTGCCGGCAATTTCACCTTCCCCGGTCTGAGCGCGTTCCCCAACATCTACATCTATGACCAGGACTTTCTCGACATCGGTCCGGATGACAATGCCCCTCAGTCAACCGTGCAGAACCTTTATCAGGCTGTGGACAACATCAGCTACGTCAAGGGCAAGCACACCATCAAAATCGGCTTTGATGGCCGTAAGTACATCTCGCCTCAGACCTTCACCCAACGCGTTCGCGGTGACTATGAGTACAACGGTCTGACTGAATATCTCCATGACCTCGCTCCCACCGCCTTCGGCCAGCGCTCAACTGGCAACACCATCTACTACGGTGACCAGACCGCGCTCTACGGGTATGGCAACGACACGTGGCGTATCCTCCCCAGCCTCACCCTTAACATGGGTCTGCGCTATGAGTTTACGTCGGTTCCCGTCGGAGAGCGCTCTCAGGCCCTCAACAACGGCGCTTCGGTAGCCGGGCTCATCAACTTCAACGCACCCCAGCCCGCGTACAAGAACTTTGCTCCACGTGTCGGAATTAACTACTCGCCAGATTCAAAGACCTCCATTCGTGCTGGATTTGGAATCGCCTATGATGTGCTCTTCGACAACCTGGGTCTCCTCTCCTTCCCACCTCAGTACTCCTCCACCAACACGGTAGGAACCACGGCCGGCGTCGCGAACTTCGGAGATCCGAATTTCCTCTCGACCGGCGGTCTCCCTTCAGGTGGTACCGGCATCGCACAGTTCTGCGTTACGGGCACTGGACCCGGCACCGGCGTGGCTTGCGTGGTCAGCTTGGCTAAGCAGAAGGCAGCCACCACCGCCTTCGTCCCCAACCAGGTGACGCCGTACGCGGAGAGCTACACCCTCCAGATTCAGCGCACTCTCGGCGCCAACTACACCCTGTCGGTTGGGTACACTGGAACGCGCGGCATTCACCTTCCCACGCAGGTTCAGCTCAACGTCCAGCCCCGCGTCAACGCCGCGAATCAACTGACAACCTCGCTGTCCGGTCCAGCCACTATCGCGACCTCTGGGAACGTGAACACGCTGGCCAAAATTCAGGCCAATTCCAACATTCTCCCCAACTACTCGGCGAACGGCTTCACCAACCCCATCACCTCATACCAGCCGTACTCCTCTTCCAACTACAACGGTCTGCTGACCAACCTCACCCGGCGCTTCCAGAACGGTCTCCAGGTAGATGCTTCCTATACCTGGTCCAAGACCATGGACGATGCAACGGCCGAGGTCTTTGCAACCGTTCTTACCCCGCGCCGTCCTCAGGACTCGCAAAATGTTGCTCAGGACTACAGCCGTTCCGCTCTGGATCGCACTCATCGCGTCACGGTGGAAGCCCTCTACGACCTGCCATTCTATAAAAACTCGCACAACTTCCTGCTCAAGAACCTCGTCAGTAACTGGCAGATTTCGCCCATCTACACGTACGAGTCGCCAGAGTACGCCACGGTTCTCTCTGGAGACAATGCAAATCTCAACGGAGACAGCGGTGCCGCAATTGATCGCGCTATCGTCAACCCCCTCGGCGTCAAGGGTACGGGTTCTGCCGTCACACCTCAGTACAGCTCCACACTGGCTGGGCTCTGCGGAGCCGGTGTAACCCAGTGCGCCGCTAATCTGGTCGGGTACGTCGCCGTCAATCCAAATGCGCAGTACATCCAGGCTCAGATCGGAACCCTTCCCAACGCATCGCGTAATAGCTTAGCGATCCGCCCCATCGACAACTTCGATGTGTCGGCTCTCAAGCGTCTCACCTTTTTTGACCGCTACAGCTTTGAGTTCAGCGCCCAGGGTTTCAACGTCCTCAACCACGCTCAGTACATCCCGGGCTCGGTCAACACCATCAACTCGAACGGATTCACCAATTCCTACGCCTTCCAAACCGTGACCAGCGGCGCCTTCAACAACCCGACCAAGGTCTTCGGTAACAACGCTCGCAGCCTCCAGTTGTCTGGCAAGCTGATCTTCTAACCCAACCCGCTTCGGCAGTAATGAAAGGGACAGGCAAACGCCTGTCCCTTTCATTACAGAGCGGTCACCGCTGCTGTATCGGTCGTTCCAGACGCTTCTCCAAAAACCATAGAATGCAGGTGCGTAATGCCTGCCTAGTCGACAAGCAGTCTCTTACCGCCCAAAGAAACGCTCGTACTTTGGACCGGCTTCCAGAAGTATGAAGTGCAGGGTGTTCAGATCGCCTCGATGATCGTCACCTCCTATGACGTCGTCATTCAGGTCGGAAACGCGAGCGAGATCGTGACCGTTGAAGCCGATAACGCGACCATCAACACAGAGAACGGTCAGCTTGCCGGCGTCATCAACGCGGTTGAGATCAACAAGCTCCCATCTTCTCCTCAATCCCATCGAGCTCGCCACCACCGTCCCCGGTGTGCAGACCGTTACGCTCGACCGCAACCAGGGCGCCTCCATCCAGGTGAACGGAGCTCGTCCGCGCGCCAACAACTTCCTCCTTGACGGCCAGGAGATCAACGACATCGGCGTCTCCGGCCAGGCCTTCCAGCCGCAGATTCCCGACATCTTCGACTCGGTCACCGTCATCACCAACGCTGGCTCGGCTGAGTACGGACGCGCGGGCGGCGGTATCGTCAACCTCGTCACCAAGCAGGGAACCAACACCTACCACGGCACCGCCTTCGAGCGGTACTTCGGCTCGGGCCTCAACTCGATCCCCGGTAACCTCCGCGGCCAGGGACAGACGAACCCCCGCGTCAATGAGCACAGCTACGGCTTCACGGCGGGCGGTCCCATCATCAAGGACAAGCTCTTCGCCTTTGGCGCCCTGGAACTCCAGCGCTTCTATGGCCGCGAGCAGGCCGGCATCAACCTGCTTCCGGACGCTGCCGGTCTCGCTACCCTCAACTCCATCACCGGCGCGCCTGCCGCGCAGGTTGCTCTGCTCAATCAGTATCTAAGCAAGGGCGCTTACATCAACCAGGACGTCCACTACGGAACCTCGGCGAACCCGAACGGTCCCGTCACGACCAAGAATGTTGGCGCTCTTCCCGGCTGCCCAGCCACCGGATGCGTGGTCAGCTTCGCCGGCTTCCAGCGCCCCACGCAGAGCTTCTCTGAGCCCGACACCCAGTGGATGTACCGCGTGGACTACAAGCCGTGGGACAAGGATTCCATCTCCTTCCGTTATCTGCACGACCGCGGCTCCTTCTCGCCGGACTTCGGCAACAGCCCCAACGCCCTCGTCGGTTTTGATACGCAGCAGGGAGGACCAACGGAGTTGGGCGAAGGACAGTACACCCACGTCTTCACCCCCAACCTCCTCAATGAGTTCCGCGTCAGTGAAGCTCGCATCAGCTTCCAGTTCGCGCCCACTGCAGAGACCGTTGCGAACCCCCTGAACTCGCTTCCTACGTTCACCTTCGCCGGCCTCTCCGGAACCTCCACAGCCGGTTCCATCAGCTTCCCGTCGCTTGGACCCAACCAGAACTTCCCCCAGGGCCGCAAGGAAGATCTGTATCAGTTCCAGGACACCGTCAGCTATACCAAGGGCCGTCAGACACTCCGCTTCGGTGCAGACATCGGACGCCTCATTGAGATTGACATCGTCTCCCAGAACGCCATCGGAACCCTCAACTTCGTGTCGGATGCTGTGGGCGGCTCTTCGCTGGGCAACTTCCTCATCAACCAGCTCGGCGCCTCTGGAACCGCGACCAAAACCTTCGGTAAGACTCGAGTTGACTCGCACGGGTACCGCAGCGGCGTCTTCGCACAGGATGACATTAAGCTGACCTCTGACTTAACCTTCAACCTAGGCGTCCGGTATGACTATCTGAGCAATCCGGAAAACAGCCTGGCCTTCCCCGGTGTCGATCCCAACAACCTCTTTGGACCCATCAACACCTTCGTCCCCATCAAGAACGACTACAACAACATCGCTCCTCGCGTGGGATTCGCGTACTCGCCGCACGGCATGTTCGGAAAGATCGGCGATGGCAAGACCGTCATCCGCGGTGGTTTTGGTGTGTTCTATGACAGCACCTTCTCCAACATCCTGGTCAACTCCGCCCAGAGCTCGCCTAATGCCGTCGCTGGTCTTGTCACCCAGACCCTCGCGACTCCAGTAGCCAGCGCCACCGGAGCTATCGCAACCATCAGCCCCCAGCTCAACCAGATGTCTTCCGTCACCAGTGAGGTCAACAATCTCGTCAACCCGGTGACCTATCAGTTCAACATCGGCGTTGAGCGTGAGGTCCCCGGTGGCATCGTACTGGCCGCTCGCTACGTCGGAGACACCGGACGCAAACTCTTCGCTAACCAGCAGTACAACTACCTGAACGGTCTCACCGGAACCCGCCTCAACACCACTCGTGGCCAGATCGTCGCTCGTGGCAACTATGCCGCCTCCGCTTACAACGGCATTGAGATCTCCGGCTCCCACAACTTCAAACACAACGTCGACGTCCGGGCAAACTTCGTCTTCAGCAAGGACCTGGACAACGGCTCGGACATCTTCTCCATCACGGGCACCTCTGGCGTCTCACCCGCTTCTTACGGAGCAAACCTCGCTCCCGGCGGACGTTCGCAGGAATGGGGTAACTCCACCTTCGATCACCGCCAGTACTTCTCCGTCGCGTATGTCTGGCGTCCGGATGGCTACCACGCTTCGAACGGCTTTGCGAACGCTGCGCTTGGTATCCTGACCCGTCACTGGACCGTTGCCGGCGTCACCCAGCTTCAGAGCGGCGGCTACGGTACCTTCAATACCAACGGCTTCGATCTTAACGGAGACGGAAGCACCACCAATGATCGCCCCATCGTGATCAACCGCGGAGCTGACCTCCAGTCCGTCGGTACGGATGGCTTCTTCCTCAATCCCTACTGCGGTACGGGCGTGAAGCAGGCTGCTACCGTTTCCGGGACCTACTACGATACGGCCGCTTGCCTCGCAAACGGAGCAGCCCAGGTCGTTCAGGCCAGCGCGGTTCACTTCCTCGTGCCTCACTTCCCAAACAACTCGTTCCTCAACAAAGAGATTGGACGCAACAGCTTCCTTCTCCCCGGCACCACCCGCAACGATATCTCGCTTGAGAAGGGTGTCGGTCTCTCTTACCTTCACTTCGACCGCGGCACCCTCATCCTGCGGGCTGAGGCTCAGAACCTGGGCAACCACAACGACAACGGCGTCGGCGACCTGAATGTTCTCGATGCAGGCGAGGGATTTGCAGATAAATCTCGCGCCGGTTCGCAGCGTGTCGTCAACCTCTGGGCCAAGATCCAGTTCTAACTGGAAGTTGGTCCTCAGCAACCCAAAAGAGGCGCCTCCGGGCGCCTCTTTTGTCATTTAAGCCACTTCTCCTCCCATTCTTCTCAGATAGCGCCACCCCGCGCCTTTACCCCTCCAAATCAAGCATTTATCATGGAATAGACCATGCCAGACGATCTGTTCCCTGAAGACCCCACCAACCCTGAAGTTCCCTCCGAGCCAAACCTCATCCAGGATTCCGCCTCGAATAATCCTCCGCCCGCAGGCTCGCCGCCGGACGACCCCAAGTACGGCATGGTCCAGGGTCGCGGCGCACTCTCCATGCTCTCCATCAACATTGAGGAGGAGATGCGGCGGTCGTACCTCGACTACTCCATGTCGGTCATCATCGGCCGCGCCCTCCCCGACGTCCGGGACGGCCTCAAGCCCGTCCACCGGCGCATCCTGTACGGCATGCAGGAAATGGGCCTCCAGTTCAACAAGAAGTACACCAAGTCCGCCAAGGTCGTCGGCCACGTCATGGGAAACTACCATCCACACGGCGACTCCGCCATCTACGACACCATGGTGCGCCTGGCCCAGCCGTTCAGCCTCCGTTACCTCATGGTCGATGGCCAGGGAAACTTTGGCTCCGTCGACGGCGACCCACCCGCCGCCATGCGTTATACCGAATCCCGCCTGACCCGCATCGCCGGCGAAATGCTCGCCGATATCGACATGGACACCGTCGACTTCGTCCCCAACTACGACGAGTCCACCCAGGAACCCTCCGTCCTCCCGGCCCGCATTCCCAACCTCATCGTCAACGGCAGCTCCGGCATCGCCGTCGGCATGGCCACCAACATCCCCCCGCATAACCTGACGGAGGTCATCAGCGCCTGCATCGAGCTCCTCACCAAGTCCCCGCAGGACACCACGTCTGACCTCGAGCTGTGCCTGAAACACGTTCAGGGTCCGGACTTCCCCACCGGCGGAACCATCTTCGGCCGCACCAACATCCCCCAGGCCTACCGCACCGGCCGCGGCCGCTTCATGATGCGCGCCAAGTGCAAGATCGAAAATATCTCCGGCGGCCGCCAGGCCATCATCGTCGACGAGATCCCCTACCAGGTCAACAAATCCAAGCTCATTGAGCGCATCGCCGAGCTCGTCAACGAGGGCGTCATCACCGACATCGCCCGCGACGAGTTCCGCGACGAATCCGACCGCGACGGCATGCGCATCGTCATCGGCCTCAAGCGCGGCGCCGAGCACCAGATCGTCCTCAACCAGCTCTACAAGCACACCGCCATGCAGGAGAGCTTCTCCATGATCTTCCTGGCCGTCCACAACGGCCAGCCAAAAGAACTGCCATTAGACCAGGCCATCCACGCCTTCCTCGATCACCGCATCGAGGTCGTCCGCCGCCGCACCAGCTTCCTCCTCGCGAAAGCCCGCGACCGCGAGCACATCCTGCTCGGCTACCAGATCGCCCTCGACCACCTCGATCGCGTTATCCAGATCATCCGCCAGTCCAACTCCCGCGCCGACGCCCGCGAGAACCTCTTCGCCTTCTTCTCGAACCGCCGCATCTCCCTCCGCGGCACCGAGATCGCCGGCATCACCCTCGATCCCGCCAAGTACGCGATCGACCTCGCCGGCGGCAGCGTCTCCGCCCAGCTCTCCGCCGGCACCGCCGGCGCCACGGCCGCCACCCTCATCCTCTCCTACAAGCAGATCGACGCCATCCTCGAGCTGCAGCTCTATCGCCTCACCCAGCTCTCCATGGACGAGCTCTTCAAAGAGCTCGGCACCGTCCGCGACAACATCGCCGAATTCGAATCCATCTTGGCGTCCGAGAAAAAGCTCCGCCGCGTCATCACCAAGGAACTCGAAGAGATCCGCGACAAGTACGGCGACGAGCGCCGCACCCAGATCCTCGACGAAACCACCGAGCTCACCCTCGAAGACCTCATCGCCGACGAGCAGGTCGCCGTCACCGTCTCCCACACCGGCTACCTCAAGCGCACCCCCATCTCCATCTATCGCCAGCAGCGCCGCGGCGGCACCGGTCGCCTCGGCATGAAGACCCGCGACGAGGACTTCGTCGCCCAGCTCATCATCAACTCCACCCACGCCTATCTGCTCTGCTTCACCAACACCGGCCGCGTCTACTGGCTCAAGGTCTACGAGATCCCCGACGTCGGCGCCGCCGGCAAGGGCAAGGCCATGGCCTCGCTCGTCGACCTCCAGCCCGGCGAAAAAGTCGTCACCATCCTCCCCGTCCGCGACCTCACCGAGGAAGGCAAACACGTCCTCTTCGCCACCCGCAACGGCACCGTCAAAAAGACAGCCCTCAAAGACTTCTCCAACGTCATGGCCCGCGGCATCATCGCCATCGGCATCGACAAGGACGACGAGCTCATCATCGCCCGCGTCACCGACGGCGAACAGGTCATCTTCCTCGCCACCCACGACGGCATGGCCATCCGCTTCAACGAGCAGGATCTCCGCCCCATGGGCCGCCCCGCCACCGGCAACCGCGGCATCAACCTCCGCAAGGGCGACTACGTTATCGGCGCCGCCGTCACCCCCTCGCCGGAAGCCCGGGAAAAAGCACGCCGCGAACGCGCCGGCGCCCTCGGCCTCACCGCCCAGCTCGAAGACGCCATGGGCGCCGCCGGTCTCTCGTCCCCACCGCTGTCCTCCTTCCGTGAAGCGGGCGGACCCGCTTTGTCCTCCGCCAAAGACGGCCAGGAAGTCCTCGGCTCGGACCAGACCATCGACCCCGCCGCCCAGGCCAAGCTCGACAAGCTCGACGAAAAGCTCGGCCTCACCCCCTGCCTCATCCTCACCGTCTCGGAAAACGGCTTCGGCAAACGCACCGACGTCGACCGCTACCGCCTCCAGTCCCGCGGCGGCACCGGCGTCATCAACATGAAGACCGGCGCCAAAACCGGCAAGGTCGCCAGCATCAACCTCGTAGACGACACCTCGGAGATGATGCTCATCTCCCAGTTCGGCAAAATCATCCGCATCGACACCAAGACCATCCGCAGCGCGGGCCGCAGCACCTCCGGCGTCAAACTCCTCAACCTCGACAACGACGACAAGGTCGCCGCCGCCATGGTAATCCCCCCCGAAGACCCCAAAACCCAACCCGAACCCGGCACCTTACTGCAATAACGTGCCCGAGCTAAAGTTCTTTTCTCAACTGAACTGACGCTGTCTCCAATTTCTTCGGATCAAGGTCTACTAGCTTTGCCATGCGCTTTCGAGTCTCATCACCTACTTTGTAGACGAGAAGGTGCATGGCAACAATAAACTTGAGCATGGCGACTGCGAAAGCATTGGAGCCGAACTCGTTCAGTAGCAGCTTGATTTTGGACTCTGGAAACACGCGAGAATGTTCCATCTGAATCGTTATGTCTATCAGCTTTATTGCCGCTGACTTAGGAAGAGCTCCCATGGCGCGCTCATAAGCTAGCTCATTATCCGACACGCCAACACTTGCGGAAATCTTTTTGCAATAGTGCAAACTGACCAACTTGCCCATGATCAATAAGAACTTTTCTAGATTTTGTCGAAATTCGGTAATCGTCGTTTTGTGTTCGGCAACTACCCAAGAATAGCCATCAGCAGTTGTGCTATCAGCTACACGGCCCAGATGCTGCGCGACGTCAGTCAGTGTGTTTGCCATCGTCCGAAGGCCTAAGTTATAGGTTGTGGTGAGCACGGAAATCTTTAGGTCCGCTGGCAGCGTTGTTGAAAAATTGCGGATGACCTGTCCAAGTGCTTCTATATTTCGCTCAGCCAAGTGCATTTTCTTGATATCTGGAAGATCTTCGCTGTAGCCGTATACCTCATAGGTGTTTATAACTTTTTCAGAGGCCGCCAACGCTGCCTCATCGCGTCGAACTAGCTCCTCTTCCCGGTTCAGAGCCAAATCCGGATCGATCTCGATGGGCGGCGGCAGTAGATAGTCTCTCCTTTTTATGAAGGGTTCAGCGTCATCTTCCAACTTCGCCGGCGAAATGTCGTGGTAGATCAAGGAAGCATTATGAACCAATCTTCGAATTATATTTTGGCGGTCATTTGCAAAAAATATGAGAAACATCACGATAATGCTATTCTGGCTTGAAGAGATGTTGTCAACCATCGCATCAACAGATTGTTTGAGCGCCTCTCCATCTTCGCCGTCAAAGTGCTCTTTGATATACCTCGCAACGAAGTAGAAATAGAATTGGTTGAAGGTGAACCGATAATTGCCTTCGGAGTTGGAGATAACGCGCGCTTCTGTGAGGTCAGCAAGTATCTTATCTGTCTGTAACGAAAGAAGGTGTTTTTCCAAGTATTGAGCAACAAGCTTATCTATTTCACCACGGGTCACAACTTCTAGATCGTTCTTCCACATGTAAAAAGCCACTTCGGAGCAAAAAGCGAACTTCCGGTCCAATTGAGGCTCTTGGGACCTGATCTTATCCAGTGCGGTTGTCACCAGAACTTCGTGATAGTGCCCGAAAGAGCCCCGGGCGACGCTCTCCAGCTTTTTACTTTCTTGCGCCTGCAACATGCAAAGCACGAAGAATGCATAAGGAGGTAGGTTGTCATTGCCAAGAAGCTTGGAAATATCTTCTTCTGAGGCCTTCGCAGCATTACTGTAGTCAAGATCATTTGCCTGACCTGTCTTCCTTAGGCGAAACCATTTGTTGATCAGCCGACCGCGTGAAACATGGCTAAGGCCAACAATTTCAGCTTCTCTGACTGATGGTATTAAGCCTGGCGTACCTAGAGCTCTCGCTGTCGAGACAATCTGCCTCAGCCTAAAAAGCTCATCAACCATCAGAATTGAAGAACCAGCGAACACGCTCAGGAACTCATAAATGCTGTCGCGCTGATCTTGTGAGAGCGTCGCCAGGTGCCAGTTATCTATGATCACAACGCGATTGATAGCTTCAAGTTGAACGAAAGCATCAATATCAGGGTCGCTGTATTGATTCTTGAAAGAGCGCAAAACCTCTCGCTTGAACTTGTCAACGTCGAGATTATCGAGAGCTGACCCATCGATGAGAATGGGTATCCTCCCATGCACCGTGTTCAGGTCCAGATACAGCGCCTGACACAGAGCCGTTTTCCCGCTGAATGTCCCGCCTTGAAGAATGACGACCCCACACGAACTGAATAGCGCCAAGGCATTTGCACCACGGACGGTTTCAGTCGTGCCTTTAGCATCATCCATCCGAAGGTCGGGGTAAACAAATAGATCAAGTAAAGATATCGCATTGGTGCCAGTCTGGACATAAGCTATGCCAACGTCAGATAACTTCTTCATTTGCTCGGGTGATATGTCAAAGGAGTGTCGGGAAGCTCGATTGACTATCAAAGGCTTCCAGGATGTGAGTGAGTCGTCGCTTAGGGCTCGATAAATCCCCTCTTTCCAGCGATAGAGAACCTCGCGCTGACTTAGTTGTTCAAGATCAAAAACCAACACCCGAAAGGCGCTGGAGTGCGGAAATTTTCCGTCAAACAAAGCGGGGCTTTCGTAGAAAGCTAATTGTTCTCCGCTGGATTGTGTGTGTGAGTATGAGGAGGTAAAGTGCTCGTGACCAGTAATCACTAAGTCAGAAATGCGAGTTAAGATCTGACGAAAGCTCGTCATATTCGTCGGTTCAATCCAAAACGGAGGATGATGCACGATGCTTATGGACAGACTTACATCTTTCTCCAGCGCAAGAGTTCTCTTGATTAGTTCTGTTGGAAGGAGGAGGTATCCGCGGTCCTCCTGGCGCTGCGACATGAGAGAACTGTTTACCAGATTGAGTTGGACGAGCTTTCCGGTTACGGAAAGTGAGTATTGAGAGCAAATTCGTCCAGAAACGGTGGCGGGAGAGAAATCAGCATTGGCGGCTGCAAACTCCCAAAAGTTCTTCTGAACAGCGATCAGGTCGTTGATGAAAAATGGATCGGGGACGGGGTCCAGGATTGCTTTACGGCTTGCAAGAACTTGAGCTTGCCTGTGGGAGGCCCCGTCTGAAGGAAGGACGCAGTCATGGTTCCCAGGGATGGCCACAACCTGAATCACGAGGTTAGGGAGACGTCTCAGTAGTCGCTCCTTAATTTGCGCTATGAGGCTTGTCGCCATAGCAAACTCTTCTGGAAGCCCACTATTTGCTATGTCGCCGCTGAAAACTATGAGAAGAGTTTCTATCTGCGTCGCTGATGAAGAGATTGCAGCAGCGATCTGCTCGGCCCTAGAGACGATCGGATGACCCTTCCCGACCTCGAAATGAATATCGCTCAGAACTGCGATTGCAAAGTTCATAATGGCTCCGGCTACAGTTCGCGTTGATCTAAGGTAAACCAAAGATCAGGATGGCCGATCAATGCATCTCACCACAGCCAATCATCATCCATCCAAGGGAACTGGAAAGAGGAACGAATGTCTGACATCATCGCCAGCGCAGCACCCATCGAAGAGCCCAAAACCGAGCACGGCCACAAGGTCCCCACCAGCGACACCGAGATCAACCCCAAAATCGCCTCCGACATCGCCTACTGGGCCAAGGAGTTCCACGTCTCCGGCGATATCCTCCACGAGGCCATCCGCACCCACGGCACCCACGTCTCCAAGGTCCGCGCCGCCCTAGCCGCCAACCAGGTCAGCCTTACCTAGCACCCCCTCCGGCGGCCACCCGCGCGCCGGATCACCCTCACCACAAGCCTTGACTGTCCCTTACCCACGATAGCCAGGCAGTTTGCCACACAATCACCAGCAGTGAGTCCTACCACAACAGTAATACCACAAAGGTAACCTTGAAGGTTACCGATTCTCAGGGTGGGGTTACTGCATCCGCCATCAGAGCGCCTGCTTTGACCCACTGCGTCACCACGGCAATGTCCGCGTCCGACAGTTTGGGCTTGTTGGGAGGCATGGGCATGGGGTCGTCCTTGGGGCCCTCGTGCCGTATCAGCCTGATGAGCAAGGACTTATCCGGGTCCCCCGGCACGATCACGGTGCCATCATGCCCCCCCTTGAGCATGGAAGCCCGGGTCGCCAGGCTGAGTCCTCCGCGATGATTCATGCCCCCGTGGCACCGCGCACAGTTCGCGTCGAGGATGGGCTTTACGTTTTTTGCGAAATAGTCAGTTTTTGTTGCATCCACCTGTGCAATCAACGGCATAGCTGCCAAACCTAAACCCGCTACTGATAACCACTTCATCACCGGAACCCACCTCGATACTTCCAAAAGACCATACCATCCATAGAATAAACGATGCTCTGCCGTCCCCGCGCCCATCTACCCTATGCGCGTCTATCTTCTTTCTTTTCTGCTGCTTACGATCGTGCTCCGAGCGGCTGATGCGTCTGCCGCGAAACCGCGTCATGCGGCTGCGAGGCCGCGACATGCGATCTCAAGGACGGTCAGGCACGGTGGGCGTCCTGCTTCCAAGTCTAAAGGGCGGTTTGGAAAGTCCGCTAAGTTGAAGCATTCAAATAGCTTAGGCCGGGTGGAGAAGCGGCGTTTGCACACTACGGTGGCGGCACCGGTACGGAGAGAGGCTCCTGTGCCGGAGCCGGCGCAGCCTCCGCTCCCCCCCATTGAAGTTCATCATGATCGCAAGCAACATTTTGAAAAGAAACCACTTCCAGCTCCTCCAGGGGAGGAGGCGAGGCTCGATCGGCTAAGGTTGTAACGGCGCATTTGGAGGCCAAAGTTACTGTTGTGGTAGACGTTTTGCATGGTCAAACGTGGTGAAATGTATGGCAAAGGTGGCCAAGAGACCGCAATCACGCTCGGTTTAGGTGCGGCGCAGAGGGTGGGTCACCATCGTCTGGTTACCAGTGAGTGATGGGGTTACCTGCTCCGCTCACATCGAGCCCGACGGTGGCAACCGGCAACTCTGGTGGAGCTATTGGTGCTGCCGGGCGGTTGCGAGACCGGCGGCGATGCGGGGGCCGGGGTCTTCCAGTTGCATGTCCGGGCGGATGGTGTGGGCGAGGTGGTCCGCGAGCTGATAGTGAGTAAGGGCTTCCGGCCATTGGGAGTGAGCAGCCAGGAGATTGGCGAGGTTGAGTTGGACGAGGGCTGAGTCCGGGGCGAGGGATGCCGCGTTCTGTGCGGTGGCGAGGGCGGCTGCGGGGTCGGTACGGTCAAGCTGGGCGGAGGCGCGGGCCTGGACCAAGGCGGAGGCGAGGGGGATGGCGAAGGTGCCCTGGTAGACGTTGACGCCGTTCTGGATGGAGGCGAGGGGGGTGAGGCCGCGAAACTGGTCGTAGGGGTTGAGGGACCCGTCGCCCGAGATGACGCCTTCGAGGTTGCTGTCGCTGATAAGGACGGTGCCGGAGATGACGGGGGGGACGTCCATGGGGAGGTTCAGCCACCAGAGGGAGGTGGCGTCCGGGAGGCGGCGGCAGGGGATGCCGTAGTCGGATGGGAGGACGGCTCCGTCTGCGAAGTAGACGAACCAACACTGGGTGATGTGGTTCCGGTCGAGGTATTGCTTGACGGCGATGAGTTGCTGGCCCCAGTCGGTGTTGGCGTCCGAGAGGTAGCGGTGGACGTATGAGGGGCCTCCCCAGGCTTCGTTGCCATAGGCCATGTAGCTGGGGTAGGCGCGGAGGGTGGTGGCGATGTGACCGGTGAGGAGGAGGGCTACGGCGATGAGGCTGGCGCGGCCTTTCGTCAGGAGGGCTGCGGCGGATGCAGCGGCTAAGACGTAGAGGAAGGGATAGAGGGGGAGGAGGTGGCGGGCGCCGATATCGAAGTGGGAAGAGGTGATGACGGCGAAGTAGACGGCGATGGGGATGAGGAGGCAGAGGAGGATGCGGGCTTTGAATGTCTGCGGTTTGTTCTGAACTGTTGGCCCTGTGGAAGACGCCGACAAGAGCGTACCCCAGCGGCTAAAGGCGGATTCCTTACCGGCGGCAAGCGGCACGCCTGAAGGCGTGCCCTTAAGCAAAATGGAGTCTTTTACTTCTTCCAACGCTCGTGCCTGGCTGAAGAATGAGCCCCAGAGGAGGGGGAGGGCGGCGAGGAGGAGGAGGAGAGGGAGGGTGGATTTGAGGAGGAAGGCGACGGGAAAGTACTGCCAGGGGCCGTGGCGATAGATATGGCCGAAGAAGTAGGCGATGTATTCGAACTCGGTCTTCTTGGTGTTGGCGAGGCCCCAGAGGTAGGGCTGCGGGAGTAAGTGGAGGCGGGCGACGAGGGTGAGGTGGCGGGCGTCGGCCGGGTTGGGCATGGAGTTGATGTAGGTGGTGAGGGATGGGGAGAGCTCGGCGCCGTTGGGGGCGGGGACGTCGCGGAAGCCGTATGCGGCCCAGATGACGAGCCATGCGGTGAGGAGGATTGTCGCCACTTCGAAGAATCGGCGGGTCCAGGTTCTGGGGATCCCACTCATCCGCGATGATGCTGCGGATGAATGGGGCACCCGGGCGTGGTTGCTATGGATAAGGAGGGCGTCTGCGGCGGCGATGAGCAGGAGCATGGGGGCGAGCAGGATGCCGGTGAATTTGGTCACCATGGCGAGGCCGGTGAGGAGGCCGGCAAGGAGAAGGCGTTGCGGGGAGGTTTTTTCGAGGTAGCAGTAGAAGGCCCAGATGGCGGCGAAGATGGTGCAGGCGCTGGCGAGGTCCGTGGTGACGAGGGTGCCGTTGGCGAGGACGGTGGGGTCGAAGGTGAAGAGCGTGAGGGCGATGAGGGCGGCGGCGGGGCCGAAGAGGCGGCGTGCGGCGAAGAAGATCAAGACGGCGAGGGTGAGGGTGAAGGCCATGCAGGCGTAGCGGGCGGGGATGAGGGTGCGGGCGGGGCCATTGCTGAAGACGAAGTCGTGGCCGCCGGCGAAGGCTTCGGTCGGATCGCCGCGGTGTTGATCCGGGGGAACGTAGAGGTGTTGCGGGAGGAGGGGGAGGGCGGCGACGAGCTTGACCAGCGGTGGGACCTCGGGGTTGAGGCGGAGGTCGTGGCGGGTCCAGATGGTGTAGCCGTCGTAGAGGTGGTGGGCCTCATCCCAGGTGGCGGAGTAGAGGCGAGCGATGTGGGTGAGGTGGAGCGTGAAGAGGATGAGGAGAAGGGTAGGAACCAGGCGGCGGATGAGCAAAGTCAAGGACGGAACTCCTGGAGGAGTCTTGCGAGAATTGGGATGAGTGTACTTGAAACGCGCAAACAGACAAGCGTTTGTCTGGAATGTCTTGAGAGATACGAAGTTGAGAGCTGCGGGGCGGATTCATGAACCCTTTCGTCTTCTGCCAAGGTTATGAAGCCTTCCAGAGACGCTTGTCATCTGAGGAGGAAGAGGTGAGTATGCTGGATCACATTTTTCTTTCGGTCAGCGATGTCGAGCGGTCGATTGCGTTTTATACGGCTGCGCTGGCTCCGCTTGGCATTACGAAGCGGGTGGATTATGACGGCAAGAACGGGCCGCCAGGGCATCCGGATCTGAAGGGGTTCGGCGCGAACGGGCGCGTGTTCCTGTGGCTGAGGCAGGGTGTGGCGGATAGCCGCGCAGCGCACGTGGGCTTTGTCGCAAACGGCGAGCGTGAGGTGGAGGCTGCTTATGCCGCGGCTCTGGCTGCGGGGGCGGTGGATAACGGTGCTCCGGGTGCCCGGTTGTACTACGACCCACGCTACTACGCTGCGAATGTGCTGGACCCCGATGGCTACAGCCTGGAGTTTGTGTACAAGAGCTGGCAACACTGAGGACCTGCGCTACGGATGCGCTTGCAGCGGAGGTCCAGACGCGGTCTTTCCTGGCGCTCATCCTGGTGGCATGGAAGTTGCGGCGCGGAGGGCGACGAGGATGGTGCGGCCGGGAAGGAGGAGGGAGGAGGGGAGGAAGGCGCCGGGTTCGGGGTCGCGCGGGGGGATGGGGGGAGGGAAGTGGATGTCGTCCGGGAAGGGGCGGCTGGTGTTCAGGATGAGCTGCCAGTCGCCGGGTTCCTGGAGGTCAAAGAGGACGGGCTCCCAGTACATGTTGACCATGACGTAGAGGTCGGAGTCGCCTTGCGACGCGCCGTGGAGACAGTAGGCGAGGGTGTGGGAATCGAAGGAGAAGTCTACGGGGCCGGTGGGGCCGTACCAGTGGATGTCCGAGCGCCAGAAGCGGGAGCGGCAGATGGACGGGTGCGCGTTGCGGAAGGCGATGAGGCGGCTGACGAAGGTGAGGAAGTCCTGGTTGGCGGCGCAGCGGTCCCAGTCCAGCCAGGAGGTGGGGTTGTCCTGGTTCCAGGGGTTCGAGTTGCCGCCCTGGGTTTGGAGGAACTCGTCGCCCATGCGGAACATGGGGGTGCCGTTGGCGAGCATGAGGAGAACGAAGAAGTTTTTGACCTGCTGGCGGCGCAGCGTCATGATCTCCGGGGAGACGCCGGCGTCGCCGTCAACGCCGTAGCCGGAGCTGATGTTGTCCATGGGGCCATCGGTGTTGTTGCTGCCGTTGGCGAGATTGCGCTTTTCTTCGTAGGCGCAGGTGTCGTACAGCGAGAAGCCGTCGTGGGAGACGACGTAGTTGATGGATTGGTAGGGGTGGCGGGCGTTGTGGGCGTCGCCGGGAAAGAGGTCGTCTGAGCCGTAGATGCGGGTGATGAGGTTGGAGACGAAGCCGCTATCGCCGCGGACGAAGTGCTTGACGTCGTCGCGGAAGCGGCCGTTCCACTGCATCCAGTTCAGGCCGGGGAAGGATTGGCCGAGGAGGTAGCCGTCGCCGGCGTCCCAGGGTTCGGCGATGAGGCGCGTGTCTTCCAGCTCGTGGTCGGCGGCGATTTCGGCGAAGATGGGCGGGTCCTGGGTGTTCAGCGAGCCATCGTCATTGCGGGCGAAGACGCTGGCGAGATCGAAGCGGAAGCCGTCCACGTGCATCTCGTGGACCCAGTGGCGGAGGCTGTCAAGGACGAAGCGGCGGACGGGGCGGCTGGCTGCGTCGAAGGTGTTGCCGGTGCCGGAGAGGTTGGTGTAAAAGTTGGGCGGGGAGCCGGTGGTGAGGTAGTAGGAGGTGTTGTCGAGGGCCTTCATGCCGTAGGTGGGGCCGATCCGGCCTTCCTCGGCGGTGTGGTTAAAGACGACATCGAGGAGGACTTCGATGCCGGCGGCGTGGAGAGCCTTGACCATCTCACGGAACTCGGTGGTGGCGAGCTGGGGGGAGGAGGCGTAGGTGGGGTGCGGGCAGAAGAAGCCGATGGGCATGTAGCCCCAGTAATTTTCGCCGTGGGGCTCAAAGGTGAAGACGGGCATCAGCTCCACGGCAGTGACGCCGAGGGATTGGAGGTAGGGGATCTTATCGATGACGCCGAGGAAGCGGCCGCGGCGCTCCGGCGCGACGCCGGAGTTGGGGTTGGCGGTGAAGCCGCGGACGTGCATCTCGTAGAGGACGAGGTCCGCGCCGCGCAGGGGCGGGGTGACGCCGCCCCAATCGAACGAGACGTGGGTGCGGGCGGGGAGGACGCCGAGCGCGGCGCGGCCGGGGTTGGCGCCGGGGCCGATGCCGCTCGAAAGCGCGTAGGCGGGCGGGAAGAAGATGTCCTTGGCGTAGGGGTCGAGGAGCTCCTTGCCGGCGTGGAAGAGGGTGTCCTGGCCGGTGACGGCGGGGTCTGAGGTGGCGTGCAGGCTGTAGTAGGCTGCGCCGTTGGCCTGGGCGTCGCTGACACGGCAGTGCCAAGTGTCATCGGTCTTGTTGACCTGGGGGTCGAAGATGAAGCAGAAGATGGGGTGGACGAGCTCGTCCGGGGTGTAGAGGTTGAGGACCAGGGTGAGGGCGGTGCGGGAGTAGACGGCGAAGTTATAGGCCTTGTCGGCGGCGACCCAGGTGGGGCCAAGGGGGTGGGGGGAACCTTCCTGCGCTCGCCAGTCGTTCATGGTGGGGAAAACCTCCGTTACAACGTACGCTACGGGGCCGGGTGCGCAGGGGCGACGGTGGAGTGTAGCTGGCGGGGCGGCGGGGGAGCAAGGAGAATCTTTGGGCGGGACGGAAAGTCCCGGGGGGTTCCCGGGTTTGAACCGGGTTGGGTAAACCCCTTTGATTCCTGCAAGATTCCGCTGTTCCAGGCGCGCAGGCCTCCCCTATACTGAGGGGTAATATGGCCCATCAGGAGCCAATCCGTAAGCGTCCCGCACGCGAGATCCCGGACAAACTGTACTTCCGCATTGGCGAGGTGGCCAAGCTGTGCGAGGTTCCGGCCTACGTGCTGCGCTTCTGGGAGGGTGAGTTCCCGCAACTGAAGCCCAACAAGGGCGGCACCGGGCAGCGGCTCTACCGGCGGCGCGATGTAGAGATGGCGCTCCGGATCAAGGCTCTACTGTACGACGAAGGCTATACGATTGCGGGCGCACGGCAGGCCTTCAAGGCGGAGCTGCGCACGACGCGCGACCCGCAGCTTCCCATTGATGGAGCGGTACCGGCAAGTGTTGATTCCAGCCATCTGGAGGCGCTGCAGAAGGAGCTTCGCGACCTGCTGGCAGTGCTCTCACGGCCGGCGGCGCGGCCTTCGGTGCAGCCGATTCGGGCTCCACGCCCGGTTGCGGTGGCGAAGACCACGCCCGCGCCGACCCCCTTTCCCAAGCCCCACCCCATCGACCGGCGCAAGCCCGCGCCGCTGTACGACTCGCTCTTCGACGACCTGCTGCCGGAAGAGTAGAGCGGTCCGGCGCGCCGTCTCCACGCAAGTCGTCGGACCTCGCGGTAACTTTCCGGGTGGTGACGAAGGTCGGGGGTTGCGGCTTTCCGCCGCGCATGTCGATACAGAGCTAAGTCTTCTGCTTTCAAATTTTTGCGCAAGAATGCCGGGGTGGGTGCCGGGTCTCCGCTTCCCATGGCCGTTTGCTTCCGCGTAACCTACTTCGATGAAGCCGAAACGATCGGCGCACATCGTATGGGCTGGACGCAGATGCGCCAGCGTGACGCAGCAGACGAAGCGAGGAGAACGATGATTCACTTTCTGGTTCATGACACGGTCGACAATGTCGGCGTTGCGGTCGTCGACATTCCGTCCGGCACGGAGTGCACGGGGCGGGATCTTTCGACCAACAAGGCCCTGCAGGCAAAGTCGCAGGAGGCCATTCCACTGGGCCACAAGATTGCCCTGAAGGACTTTACGGTGGGCGAGGACGTGACCAAGTATGCGTGCGTTATTGGCCGCATTACCCAGGACGTGGCCGCCGGCCACCACGTCCACACACAGAACCTGAAGACGAAGAGGTGGGCTTAGCATGGCGGATCGTAAGGTACTTGGATACAGACGCGAGAACGGCAATGTAGGGGTGCGAAACCACGTAATCATCCTGCCGGTGGACGACATTTCCAACGCGGCGTGTGAGGCGGTGGCGAACAACATCAAGGGCACCATGGCCATTCCCCACGCCTATGGACGGCTGCAGTTTGGCGAAGACCTGGAGCTGCACTTTCGCACAATGATCGGTACAGGGTCGAACGCGAATGTGGCCGCGGTGATCGTGATCGGCATTGAGGCGGGATGGACGAAGAAGATTGTGGACGGCATTGCCGCGACGGGCAAGCCGGTGAGCGGCTTTTCGATTGAAGGCAACGGCGATATCAAGACCATTGCAAACGCGTCCTACAAGGCGAAGGAATATGTGCAGTGGGCGTCTGAGCTGCAGCGGACGGAGTGCGACCTGCATGAGCTGTACATCTCCGTAAAGTGCGGCGAATCGGACACGACGACGGGACTTGCAAGCTGCCCTGCGGTGGGTAACGTCATCGATAAGCACTGCGCGGCGGGCGGCACGGCCAGCTTTGGTGAGACCAGCGAGTTGACCGGCGCGGAGCACATTGTGGCGGCAAAGGCTGCAAACGATGAGGTTCGCAAAGAGTTCTTTGCGATGTTTGAGGACTACACGAAGCTGGTGTTTGACCAGAAGACGAATGATCTTTCTGAATCGCAGCCGACCAAGGGCAACATCGCGGGCGGCCTGACGACCATTGAAGAGAAGGCGCTGGGTAACGTGGAGAAGCTGGGCAAGAAGACGAAGTTCATCGGCTGCCTGCCGCCTGCGTTTGCACCCACCGGCCCCGGCCTCTGGTTCATGGATACGTCCAGCGCAGCGGCTGAGGCGGTGACGCTTTGGGCCGCGTCCGGCGCGGTGATCCATCTGTTTCCGACCGGGCAGGGCAACGTCATCGGCAACCCGATTGAGCCGGTGATCAAGCTGAGCGGCAACCCGAAGACGATGGCGACGATGGCGGAACATATTGACGTGGATGTGTCCGCGGTGCTGCAGGGCGAGATGACCATTGACGAGGCGGGAGACGCGCTGCTGGAGATGGTGGTGCGGACAGCGAATGGACGGCTGACGGCGGCTGAGGCTCTTGGTCATCGCGAGTTCAGCATGACGAAGCTCTACCGCAGCGCATGACAAGCAAGCGGTTCAGGCCGGAAGAGATGATCGCGCTGACGGCACGCCTTGCCGCTGCGGCGGGCGTGCCGGAGCAGGACGCGGAGATCTTTGCCCGTGCGCTGGTGGATGCCGATGTGCATGGCGTCACGACGCACGGGCTCTCTCGCCTGAACATCTATTTGCAGCGCATGGAGAAGGGCTTGATTGCGCCGCGGGCTGAGCTTGCGGAAGATCGCAACGGGGGAAGCATTCTTGCGCTCAATGCGGGTAACGGGCTGGGGCAGGTGCAGGCGTCGAAGGCGCTGCAACTGCTGATGCCGCTGGCGAAGAAGAATGGGATTGCGGCGGCGACGATTCGCAACTCGCAACACTTTGGGGCGCTGGCGTACTACTGCAACAGGGCGGCGGATGATGGGATGATCCTGCTGGCGATGACGAACGGTGAGCCGGCGATGTCGCCAGCGGGCGGGTATGAGGCGTTCTTCGGGACCAATCCGGTGGCCGCTTCGTTTCCGACCGGGAAGGGGTTTCACGTCAAGATCGATATGGCTACGTCCATTGTGGCGCGGGGTAATATCATCGCTGCTTCACGGAAGGGCGAGGCGATTGCGGAGGGGTGGGCGCTGGACCCGCAGGGTAATCCCACCACCGATGCGCAACAGGCGTTACTGGGGACGGTGCTGACCATGGCGGGGCACAAGGGCTACGCGCTGGCGATGATGATTGAGGTCTTCAGCGGGGTGCTCTCCGGCGCGGGGATTGGGGCGGGCGTTGGGTCCATGTATAAGGACATGGATCGCAAGCAGGATGTGGGGCACTTCTTCTGCCTGTTGAACATCGATGCGTTCCTGGAGTTGGATGAGTTCAAGCGGCGGATGGATGAGACGATCGACCGGCTGAAGGGCAACAAGCGGCGGCAGGGTGTGGATGAGATCCTGGTGCCGGGTGAGCAGTCCTCGCGCAAGGCGGCGGCGAACAGGGCGGCGGGGGTTATGGTGACGGACGAGACGCTGAAGGAGTTGGGCCAATGGTGCGAGCGCTTCGATGTGCCGTTCACGCTGGCTGAGGTTCAAGGGTGAGAGCATAGAGGCGCGCTGGATGGACATACGGCGCGGAATCCTGTAAACAGGTGCGGAAACGTAAGCTGCTGTTCCAGGCTCCCTACGTCTGAGGCTCTCCCATGTTCCGCGTATCCCCTGCCCTTTCCCGTTGCACGCTTGCTCTTTTGCTCATGACTTTCCTGTGTGGGACGCGCCTGCGAGCCGGTGCTCAGGCGGCCTCTGCTGCTCCGGTGGTGACCCGTTCAGCCGCGCCGGTGCCTCTGGTTCCGGCTCCTCCGGCGAGCCCGACCGTCCATGCTGACGGCAGCGTGACGTTCGATCTGCTGATGCCGCACGCGGAGAAGGTGGAGGTGCGGGTGGAGGGCTTCGCGAAGCCGTTTCCCATGACCATGAGCGAGCCGGTGCACTGGACGTATACACTGGCGCCGCTGCCGCCGGAGTACTACAGCTACTCGTTTGATGTGGACGGGAACCATGTGGTCGATCCGCATAATGTCACGTTGAAGCCGAGCGCCTTTCAGGTGCAGAACGTATTTCTTGTGCCGGGTCATCAGCTATGGGAGACCGCGGATGTGCCGCATGGCGTGGTGCACCATCACGAGTACAACTCGGCGCTGGTGAACAGGAGCAGCAGCTATTACGTGTACACGCCGCCGGGCTTCGATGCCGCGAGCAAGAAAAAGTATCCGGTGCTGTACCTGCTGCATGGCTACAGCGACGAGGACTGGGCGTGGACGGAGATGGCGAAGGCCAACGTCATCTTGGATAACCTGATCGCGTCGGGCAAGGCGCAGCCCATGATTGTGGTGATGCCGCTGGGCTACGGCGACATGGACATGATCAAGCGGGGCTGGATTGCGTGGCAGGATAAGGAACTGGTCGCGAGGAACTTCCGGATGTTCGGGCAGGCCTTGTATACAGAGGTGATGCCGCGGGTGAACGCGGAGTATCCGATCTCGGCGAGCCGCGAGGACCATGCGATTGCGGGGCTTTCGATGGGCGGAGCGGAGACGTTGCTGGTGGGGCTGAACCATTTGCAGGACTTCGCGTGGATTGGCGGCTTCAGCGCGGGTGGACTCGGTGAGACTGGCTTTGCGACGCTGTTCCCGGGGATTACGCCGCAGACCGCCGCGGGCGTCAATGCAAGTCTGCGGCTGCTGTGGATCTCCTGCGGAACGGAGGATGGTCTGCTTGAGGCGAACCGCAAGCTCATCGCGTGGTTGAAGGAACAGGGTGTGCAGCCCATGGCGATTGAGACGCCGGGCATGCATGTGTGGATGGTCTGGCGCGATAACCTGAGCAAGTTTGCGCCGCTGCTGTTTCAAACGAAGAAGTAGAAAGGCACACCATGCAGCAGTATCTTGGCGCACTGGATCAAGGGACGACGAGTACGCGGTTCATGATCTTCGACCGCGCCGGCAAGGTGATTGCCGTGGCGCAGAAAGAGCATGAACAGATTTATCCGGAGCCGGGCTGGGTGGAGCACAGGCCGCAGGAGATCTGGCAACGAACGGTCGAGGTGATTGAGCAGGCGTGCGCTTCCAGCAGCGTGACGCCCGCGGAGATTGCCTGCATCGGGATCACGAATCAACGGGAGACGACGGTCGTCTGGGATAAAAAGACGGGCGAACCGGTGACGAATGCGCTGGTGTGGCAGGATACGCGCGTGGGTGAGTATGTGACGCGCTTCGCGGCGGAGGGCGGGCAGGGACGCTTTCGCGAAAAGACTGGGTTGCCGCTGGCGACGTACTTCAGCGGGCTGAAGATTCGCTGGATCCTGGACAACGTGGAGGGAGTGCGGGCGCGGGCTGAGCGCGGGGATTTGCTGTTCGGCAATATCGACAGCTACCTGCTGTGGAACCTGACGGGTGGGGTCTCCGGCGGAGTTCATCTGACGGATGTGACGAACGCAAGCCGGACGCAGTTGATGGACCTGGAGACGCTGGATTGGGACGATGAACTACTGGCGATGTTCCGGGTGCCGCGATGCATGATGCCGGAGATTCGGTCCAGCAGCAGCCACTTTGGCGAGATGAAGGTGACGTGTCTGCGCGGGACGCCGATCGGCGGAGTACTTGGCGATCAGCATGCCGCGCTGGTGGGACAGACGTGCTTCAAGCCGGGACAGGTGAAGAACACGTATGGCACGGGCTGCTTTCTGCTGATGAATACAGGCGAGAAAAAAGTGGTTTCCAAGCATGGTTTGCTGACGACGCTGGGATACAAGTTTGGCGATCAGCCGGCGGTGTATGCGCTTGAAGGAAGCATCGCGATCACCGGCGCGCTGGTGCAGTGGCTGCGGGATAACCTGGGGCTGATCCAACGGAGCGAGGACATTGAGACGCTTGCGGCGAGCGTCGCGGATAACGGCGATGTATATGTGGTGCCGGCCTTCTCCGGGCTGTATGCACCGTACTGGAAAGACTCTGCGCGCGGTGTCATCGCCGGGCTAACGCGTTATGCGAACAAGGGGCATATTGCGCGGGCGGTGCTGGAGGCAACGGCGTTCCAGACGCGAGAGGTGGTTGAGGCGATGGAGGCGGACTCCGGCATTGTGCTGGACCAGCTGCGCACGGATGGCGGCATGGTTGCGAACGATCTGCTGATGCAGTTCCAGGCGGACTTGCTGAACCGGAGTGTGTTGCGGCCGGTAATGCGGGAGACGACAGCGCTGGGCGCGGCATACGCGGCGGGGCTGGCGTGCGGCTACTATAAGGACGCTGGGGATTTGATCGCGAACTGGTCGATCGACAAGACATGGACGCCGCGCCTGGCGGAGAAGGACCGGGCCCATCTTTACAAGCAGTGGAAGAAGGCAGTGACGCGCTCTTTCGACTGGGTCGACGAGTAAGCTGGTGGCACCTCATCACGGTTGGAAACGGAAGGCATACGGCACATGAAAAAAGCGCTGGTCGGAGAGCTGATCGCGGAAGCGGTGGCCATGTTCATCATCATCGCGTTCGGCGATTCTGTGGCGGCGATGTACAGCCTCTACGATCCGAGCCCGTACCAGCAGGCGTATTGGGGCGTGTGCATCGCGTGGGGCCTGGCAGTGACGATTGCGATCTATTGCACGGCGTCCATCAGTGGATGTCATGCGAATCCTGCTGTCACGGTGGCGCTGGCGTGTTTTCGGAAGTTCTCCTGGCGCAAGGTCTTGCCGTACTGCGTGGCGCAGGTTGTGGGAGCGTTTTGCGGCGCGGGCGTGGTCTACGCGCTCTTCAGCCCGGTCATCGATCAGTTCAACGCACTGCATCATCTGACACGCGCGGCAGGCGGTGCAGCCGGGGTCTTCTTTACGCATCCGGGCCTGGCGATTACGCCGATGCATGCCTTCAGCGATCAGATCATCATGACGGCGCTGCTGGTGTTCGGCATCTTCGCCATCACGGAGCAGTACAACGAGCAGGCGCCGGGTGCGAACTCGGGTGCGCTGATCATTGGGTTCCTGGTGGCGACGCTGGGTGCGTCCATGGGATACCTGGAGGCGTGGGCGATCAATCCGGCGCGTGACTTTGGGCCGCGGCTGTTCTGCTTCGTTGCCGGTTGGGGGGGCTCTGCGCTGCCGTCCCCGGGAAGCTATTGGTGGATCCCGATTGTGGCTCCGCTGATCGGTGGAGTGATTGGCGGAGCTGCGTATCAACTTCTGATCCACCAGTTTTTGCCGGCCAGAAATCGTGCGCGGATCGCCGAGCTTGCCGCCGAGGGGACCAGCCGTCCATGACCAGGGACGCCGCCTTCCAATCACTGCAGGAGCCGTTCGACGTGCTGGTAGTCGGCGGGGGGGCTACCGGCCTAGGTATCGCGGTGGACGCGGTCACGCGGGGCTTTCGGACAGCGCTGGTGGAGGCGGGAGACTTCGCGCAGGCGACCTCAAGCCGGGCCACCAAGCTGGTGCATGGCGGTGTGCGTTACCTTGCGAGCGGACAGATTCATCTGGTCTACGAAGCGCTGCATGAGCGCGCCGTGATGATGCGGAATGCGCCGCACCTGGTGAAACCGCAGGCGTTTCTGCTGCCCACGTATACGCATTGGGAGCTGCCCTACTACGGTGCGGGGCTGCTGCTGTATGACCTCATGTCCGGCAAGTCGACGATGGGACCGACGCGCATCCTGGGGGCGAAGGCCTCGGTGGAGAGGATTCCGAATCTTGAGACTGGCAGCTTGAGCGGAAGCGTCCTCTACCATGACGGGCAGTTCAACGATGCGCGGCTTGCGCTGGCGCTGGCCCGCACTGCTGAAGATCAAGGCGCGTCGGTGTTGAACTATACGCGGTGTACACGGTTTATCCACGAAGGCGGGAAGATCAGCGGGGCTGTCGTTACGGATGTGGAGACCGGCGTGGAACACACGGTGCGCGCCAGCGTGATTTTCAATGCGACCGGCATTTTCACCGATGAACTGCGCAGGCTGGATGACGCTGCAACGCCTCCGTTGCTCACGGTAAGCCGGGGCACGCACATTGTTGTCAGTGCCGGCGCGCTGGGTGGAAGTGCGGGCATCATGGTTCCCAAAACGCGCGATGGACGCGTCATCTTTGCCATTCCGTGGCAGGGGCGCGTGGTGGTGGGGACGACTGACCTGCCCGCTCCACAGCCGCAGATGGAGCCAGGGCATACGCAGGAGGAGATTGGATACCTGCTGGAGACGGTGAACCCGTTTCTCGCGAAGAAGGTGGATGAGGGCGATATCCTTTCTGTCTTCTCCGGGCTTCGGCCCCTGGTTACGGGCAAGGCGTCGACGACGTCGAAGATCTCCCGCGAGCATCACATCGATGTTTCGCCGAACGGCCTCATCACCGTCGCGGGTGGCAAGTGGACGACGTACCGGCGAATGGCAGAGGATGCTATAAACTTCGCCACGAGCCATGGGCTGCTCGCGAAACGGCCGTGCGTGACTGGCGCGACGAAGCTCCATGGGGCGACGCTGGGGTTGGAGACGAACGATCCTTACCTGCGGGAGTACGGTTCCGATGAAGCGCCGATTGGCAGTCTCATCGCTGCAGATCCTGCCCTGGCCGGGATGGTCGATCCAGCGCTTCCGTATAGCCTGGCACAGGCGCTCTTTGCCGTGCGGCATGAGATGGCCCGCACGCTTGAGGATGTACTCTCTCGGCGTACGCGAGCCCTGCTTCTGGATTCATCGGCCGCATTGCGGGCCGCGCCCCGGGTGGCGGAGCTGATGCGCGGAGAGCTTGGCCGCGATGAGGGTTGGGTGAGCGCGCAGACAGCGCAGTTTGCGTCGCTGGTTCGGGCGGACTATTCGCGGTAGGGACTCTCTCGTTCGCTAAGCCTTTTGGAATTGATTGATAAGAATCGACTGGGCTTTTACGAATCCCAGCCGTTCATAGAGTTGGATGGCGCGATGGTTGGAGGCGGTGACATGCAGGAAGCTGCGCAGGCCGGCCGCGGCATGCGCGCTCAGGAGATGACGGATCAGGATGGCGGCGTAGCCCCTTCCAGTGTGATCCGGATGAGTGCAGACGGCGCTGATCTCCCGGTATCCGGGAACAGCGATGCGATGGCCCGCCATGGCGACGAGATGTCCTTCCACACGAATACCAACGTAACCTCCGAGAAGATACGTTCTTCGGCGAAAGAAGCCGGGGAATGCCACGTCGGTCAACGCGACCATGGACGGGGCATCAAGTTCGCCGAGCGGAGTGACCTCAGCATCGGCCTGCGGATGGAGGGCTTGCCATGCGCCCGCTTCAGCAGGGAAGTGCATCTGCCATGCTTGAATCTCCTTGGTACGCAGCAGGCCTTCAATCTGCGGCAGGCTGTCCCCGATTGCATAAATAATCTCTCCCGGCGACAGCAAGGCCAGCAATGCTTCTAATGTCTCTTTGCTGTTATCCTTCAACGCGGCGAACGGGATCATATCCGCGGGATAGCGAAGGGCAGCGGCAGAGCCCAGTGCCATGGCCGCGTGTTCCGTCTTCAACGCATGCCAGAACGGGTTGGAA
Organism: uncultured Acidobacteriaceae bacterium; assembly: GCA_964242025.1. GTDB lineage: Bacteria > Acidobacteriota > Terriglobia > Terriglobales > Acidobacteriaceae > Edaphobacter. Next base: position 19,146 of record CAXSZW010000014.1, on the reverse strand, counting down.
AACATCTGCTCCATCAGGACCTCACTCCCATGCATCTTACAATTGACACTCCCGTAACTCGCATCAGCGACGATCGATCGACCACAATGAAAACTCTTCTCCCCGCTCTCCTCTTCCTGGGTGCCGCCATGCCTGTTGCTGCGCAAGACGTGCCTAATCCTTACGCAACGCTGATGCAGCGCGCGGCCGAACACGCGCGAGAGCACGGCGCGAAGGTTCCGCCCGTGCTTTCGCCGGTGGATAGCTCCGTTCTGTCCGCCGATGCATCGCGCAGCGTCCCCGTGGCAGCGTTGCAGAAGATGCGTGTGCGGGTGATCCCATGGACGACGAACGATCCGGAGAAGATGCGGGCCGTCATCCGAACGAATGTCGATGGGCTCATCTCTGACCGTCCCGATCTGCTGCAGAAGGTCTTGGCGGAAGAACGTGCAGCCGCAACGCCGGAGGTGCGGTCACGTCTGGCGCACTTTGACGTAGCGGGGCATCGCGGCGGTCGCGGCCTTCGCCCGGAGAATACCTTGCCTTCGTTTGAATCGGGGATCGACCAGGGCATTACGACCATCGAGACGGATACCGGTGTGACGACGGATCGCGTCTCGCTCATATGGCACGATCAGTTCCTCAATCCGCAATCCTGCAGGCGGGCGGATGGCGCGGCGTATACGCTGGAAAACCGTGCTTACATCCGCGACATCTCCATGGTGGAGGCGCAGAGCACGTTCATCTGCGACAAACTCCACTTCGGTCCGGATCAGAAGAACGATCTCGCACTCTCGCCTGTCTCCGTGGCGTTCGCCAAGCAGGAAAAGTTGATGAGCCCCTATGTCCCAACCTACGTGGAACAACTCTTTCGCTTCACGCGCTTTTACACGGAATACTATCGCTCCGGCGCCGGCAAGACACACCCGCAGGCTGCGACTCGCGCGCACACGGCGGAGGTGGTGAAGTTCAACCTGGAAACGAAGATACTTCCGGACCGGCTGCCGCCTGCAGTCGCGGGCAAGCAGGATGTTAACGTGCCCGCTGAGATGTTTCAGAACCACACGGTGTCTCCCCAGGTCTTTGTGGATACGCTGTGCGGCGCTATCCTGCGCAATCACATGGAGTCACGCGCGGATGTGCAGAGCTTCGACTTTCGGACGCTCATCCTGATTGAAGAGCAGCATCCTGAAATCCCTACCTTTTACCTGACCGATAACGTCAACATCCTCGCCAGTGAATTTGTTCCGCCTTCGCTACGCCAGACACCCGCTCCCACAAAGCCGTAGATTTCACGGCTGTCTCATTCAGCCTTGTCCTTAGCGCCTGAGTCCTGCTGGGCAGAGTCGGGGCCGGCCACCGGCTTTGCTTTGGCTGCGGAGGACTTCGGCGTCCAGGCCTTCCGGACCACAGGAGGATCTGCCTGCGCCGCTGACGGTTGAGGAGCTTCCGCGGTCGCGGCGGGAAGCGTGGGCTCTCCCGCGGGACGTTTCGGAGACCATACTTTGCGTTTCGCTTCCAGCTCCCCGCTCATGGCATCCACTTTCGTACTCTCGTTGATCTCCGGCGCCGGTTCCGACACTCGCGGAGGGGCGGCTTCGAGTGCAGTCGAAGGTTCCATAAGCGCTTGGGGTTGAGAAGGAAGTGCGGTCTTTGGCGTCCATCTCTTTCGTGAGCCCATGTTCTGAGGAGCCGGATTGGGGGCATTCTCGGCATCTGGAGCGATCACAGCCGTCTTTCCCGAAGCGATGGGTGAGGGTTCGGCCACCCGCTCCTCCGCATGGTCTTGAACGGCAGCAGGCAATGCCTCATCGCTCGTGGAAGGAGGCTTGATTCCCGAACGTCGTTGCACTCCCTCAAGCAGAAGTTCGGCTACATCCTTGATCACAATGGGAGCCGAGCCTCTGCCAGGCGTACTGTCGAGCATGCTCTTGCAGAAGGGGCATCCGACCGCGAGCACCTTATCCTCCGCGTCCCCAAGTCGTTCCTGAACCTCGCGATAGCGGTTATCCGAGATGCGCTCCCTGCCGGCCTCTTCTTCCTTCCAGAACTGTGCGCCGCCCGCTCCACAGCAAAAGCTGTTCTCGCGGTTACGGCCCAGTTCCACCACGTTGTTGCTGATGACGTTCAGCACATTGCGAGGGGCGTCATAGACGCCGTTATGCCGGCCCAGGTAGCACGGGTCATGATACGTAACAGTGGATGCACTTGAATCTGCCGCAAGCCTTCCGTCAGCAACCAGGGATTCCAGATACTCCGTGTGATGCATCACCTTATAGTCGCCGCCGAGCTGCGCGTACTCCTTGCCCACGGTATTCAGGCAATGCGGGCAGGTCGCCACGATCAGCTTCGGCCTGACGCTGTTCAGCGTGGCTACGTTCTGATCCGCAAGCTGACGGTAGAGATACTCATTGCCGGCCCGGCGAGCGCTATCCCCGGTGCAGCACTCGCGCTTGCCCAGCACGGCAAAATCCACGCCGGCATGGTCGAGCAGTTGCACGAACGCTCGCGCGGTCTTCTGCGATTGCGGATCATAACTTGCCGCACACCCAACCCAGAACAAGACGTCCGGCTCCGGGTTCTCATCCGTCGTCTTGACGTTCAGGCCGGCTGCCCAATCAAGACGTTTCTCATGGTTGATCCCCCACGGGTTCTTCGCGCGTTCCATGCCGCGAAACGCGGTCTGCAACTGCGCCGGGAACTCGCCCTGGATCATGACCTGGTTGCGTCGTATGTCGATGATGTCCAGCATCGGCTCATCCTGCACTGGACAAGCCTGCATGCAGGCCCCGCAGGTGGTGCAGGCCCAGGCTGCCTCCGCAGACAACGCGAACTGCAGCAACGGACGCGGGCTGGCTGCTCCCGCTTCAAAGCCCGGCTGATGCCTGCCAAGGTCGTTCAATTCCATGCGCTTGTTGATCTCTAGCGCCGACGGACTAAGCGCCTTACCTGTCGCCGTGGCGGGACAAACATCCTGACAACGATTGCATTGAATGCATGCATACGCATCCAGCAGTCGCGGCCATGCCAGGTCCTCCAGACGTTCCGCGCCCAGCTTCGGCTCCTCCATCTCCATCTCCAACGGCACCGCCGGCAGCACACCGGACGTCTCGGATCGAGCCACCGCATACTTCACGGGCGCCATGAAGATGTGGATGTGCTTGGAGTAAGGGAAGTAGGCGAGAAAGAGCAGCACACTTCCCAGCGCGCCCCAGTACCCGAAGATCATCCATCCTTCCGCGTTCTGCGGTGTGAATAAATGTGAGAGAGCCATGGCAAAGGGAGCGAAGCGATTCGGTCCCTCAGCGGCAAGCTTCGCGGCGGACCCAACGGCCCGGCTTCCGACGTGGAAGAGGATGAAGACGGAGACCAGAAGCGAATCGCGGGTGATGTATTGCCGCTTCACATCCGGGTGGAGCAGCGTTCGTTCGTTGAAGCGGAAGTCCTGCCTGCTGGGAAGGGCAAACCGCCGCGCCACAAGCGCAACCACGCCAATCAAGACCAGGGCGCTCAGGATGTCCGCAAGAAAAATGTACAAATTTCCGGCGAGCCCCCAATTTGTAACTGGAACATCTACAAATCCTTCCAGCGCGTCCACCAGGTTGACCAGCAGATAAAACGCAAAGCCATAAAAGATGAAGGAATGGAAGAAGCTGATCCAAGGACGTTTGCGAAAGGTTCGGCTCTGCGTCAGCGTGGTGATCAGCGCGTACCAGATTCGGCGGGGCAGCCGGTCAAAGCGGGCCTCCGTGTCCGCACGTCCGGCGGCGATGCGGCCGTAGACACGGTAAAAGCCTTGTAGTCCAAGCGCGCCGGTGATCAATGCGAAGACAAGGAATGCGATCCGTTGCCCAAAAGGAAGCATGTGTTGTACCTGCCGGTTGCTGCGGTTGCGCTTAGTGGGGGTTCTGCAACGCGCGGATCACGGCAGGAACGATCTCCTTCACGTCTCCCACAACGCCGTAATCTGCGCTCTTGAAGATCGGTGCATCGGCATCCCGATTGATGGCAACGATGCATTTGCTCTTGCCCATGCCGGAGAGGTGCTGCACCGCGCCAGAGATGCCGATGGCGAAGTAGACCTTGGGCGCGACTGTCTTCCCGGTTTGGCCAACCTGCTCCGCATAGGGTCTCCAGCCGGCATCCACGATGGCGCGAGTGGCGCCGATGGCCCCCCCGATCGTATCTGCCAGGCCTTCGACGAACTCCGTAAAGCCTTCCGGGCTGCCCACACCGCGCCCGCCAGAGACGACATAGTCGGCATCGGCCAGTGACACTCTCTCGGTCTTCTCAGTCTTTCGCGCAGTCACAGTAAAACGAGGCGCGGGAAGATTCAGCTCCACGTCATACTGCTCCGCTACTTCAGTTGCGGCCACAGCTGGCGCGAAGGCTCCCGACTTGATGCTCACCACCACGACCGGTCCCTCGGCTTGGATGCGCTCGGTCACGCGCGCCAAAAATGTGTAGTGCTGTGCTTCCAGTGCTCCGCCTACGTCCTTCAGCGTGATGGCATCTTCAATCAACGGCGCATCCAGTTTCACCGCAACGCGGGGGCTGAATTCGCGTCCACTGCGACTACCGCCAATCAACACGCTATGCGCCTCGCCCTCACCTGCAATCTGCGCCACGGCTGCCGCCCACAACTCGGCATCGTACTCAGCCAGCGCGGGCAAATCCCCAACCAGCACCTGATCCGCGAGCAATGTCGCCTGTGTTGCGGCTGCGGCCACCCCGCTACCCAGCACGAGCAGCGTCACCGGACCCTCCCGACCCAGTCCACGCGCCGCCGTGACCATCTCATAAGTGCTCTTGCTCAGCTTTCCATTCGTGTGTTCGGCCACAATCAAAATCATGCAATCACCCGTGCTTCGTTGCGCAGCAATGAAACGAGTTGTGCTGCGGCTGCGGCTGCATCCTTCCCCTCCAACATCGTATGGCGCCGTTCCCGAACCTGCACCTCGGCACCCAGCACCTTCAACCTTGGCTGCACGCCGTAGCTCTCAAGCGAGTCGCGCCTAAACTCCTTCTTCTTCGCTTTCATGATGTTCGGCAGCGTGGGGTAGCGCGGCTCATTCAAGCCCTGCTGCGTCGTCACGATCGCCGGAAGCGGTACGGTGAAGGACTCACTGCCCCCATCGCAGTCATGCTGGCCGCTCAACTGCTGGCCCTGCAACGTCAATGCGCTGGTCCACGTAGCCTGCGTCCAGCCAAGCCGCTCCGCCGTCGCTGCGCCGAGCCCCTGGCTGTCCCAATCCGCCTGCTGGCCGCCGCAGAAGATGAGATCCACCTGTTCCTTCTTCGCCACCTGCGCGACCACATCGCTGACCGCGATGACATCCAGCGGTACATTCGCCTCCACCAGAATGGCCCGGTCTGCCCCCATCGCCAGCGCACTCCGCAGCGCCTCCTCACACCGCGCGGGACCAACCGCCAGCACGACCACCTCAATATCCGAGCCGGCCTCGCGCAGACGCAACGCCTCTTCCACGCCATACTCATCCATGGTGTCCATGACCAGCTTGCTGCTCGCCAGGTCCACCGTGCCATCCTTTACCTTGACGCTCTCTTCCGCGTCCAGGACCTGGCGAATCACCGACAAAATCCGCATCGTCCGTACACTCCCCGCTCAACCTTGTTGAGCTGCGGCCGCAGCATTTCGAGCCGCAGCGGCGCGCCTTCCGCGCTGGCCTACTAATTTACCCTGCGGTAGAATTACTTCGCAAGCGAACCCCGGAGAACCCTTTCATGCCGTCGCAGGATAGCCTCGAAAACACGACCTCTCCTCATCTTCCACTCGGTATCCTGAGCGATGAGGAACATCTCCTGCAGGAGTCTGTTCGCCGCTTCGCGCGTAAGGAGATCGCGCCCTTGGCCCGGCAGATGGATGAGGCGCAGAAGATGGATCCTGCCCTGATCAAGAAGCTTTTCGACCAGGGGCTGATGGGAATTGAAATTCCCACCGACTACGGAGGCGGAGGCGCCTCCTTCTTCAGCTCCATCCTTGCAATTGAGGAGATCTCAACCGTCGATCCCGCGGTCGGCGTGCTGGTGGATGTGCAGAATACCCTTACGGTGAACGCCATTCTGCACTGGGGAACCCAGGCGCAACGGGATGCATGGCTGCCGCGCATGGCTGCGGATACCATCTGCTCCTACGCCCTGAGCGAGGCCTCTTCTGGATCCGATGCCTTCGCGCTGCAGATGACCGCACGCGCTGACGGCGATAGCTTCGTCCTGAACGGGAGCAAGCTATGGATCTCCAATGCCGCGGAGGCGGGCCTCTTCATCGTCTTCGCCACGGTTGACTCCTCGCTCGGTTACAAAGGGGTTACCGCGTTTCTTGTAGAGCGCGACACACCCGGCTTCACCATCGGCAAGAAGGAAGACAAGCTCGGCATCCGCGCCTCGTCCACGTGCGAGCTGCGCTTCAGCGATTGTCGCGTGCCCGCCGCCAACGTCCTGGGCGAGATCGGCAAGGGCTACAAGATCGCCATTGAGACGCTCAATGAGGGGCGCATCGGAATCGCGGCGCAGATGCTCGGTCTCGCCCAGGGAGCATGGGCTCACGCCGTCAAATACACGCAGGAGCGCAAGCAGTTTGGCAGGTCGATCGCCGAGTTTCAAGCCGTGCAATTCTCTCTTGCGGAAATGGCCACAGAGATTGAAGCCTGCCGGCTGATGGTGTACGACGCCGCTCGCCGCAAGACTGCCGGTGTCCCCTACGTCAAGCAGGCCGCCATGACCAAGTACTTCGTCTCGCAGGTCGCGGAGCGCGTCGCAAGCACCGCAGTGGAGCTCTTTGGCGGTTACGGCTTCGTCAAGGATTACCCCGTCGAAAAGCTCTATCGCGACGCGAAGATCGGCCGCATCTATGAGGGCACGTCCAACATGCAGCTCGCGACCATCGCAAAGCACATCCTCGCGCCGAAGTAAGGGTGGCCTCGCCAGGGAATCAGAGCGTGTACTGCCCTGCGTCCACCATAGCCGTTGAAATCTCACGCCCAAGACTCACCAGATTGACTGGGTCATGTTTGCTCAGCCGCCGGAAGATCGCCATATACGTGCGAAGCGTGTCGCCTTCGGCCACAGCACCCAACACCCGCTCCGCTGACGTCTCCACCACACGGAACGATCGCGCCGCGTAATACTTCGCCAGCCGCTCCGCCATCGGCTTGCTGCCGGCGATCTTCTCCGTACGCACCAGCGTGGACTCCAGCACCAGCACCTCGGTCAGCATGTCCGCAAGCGCACCCATAATCTCCTGCTGGTCTACAAGCTCCTGCGCAAACCTCTGCGAGGCCACACCGGCACAAAAAAGCGTCAGCTTCTTCGCACTTGCAAGCAGCGCTCGCTCGTCCGCAACCGGGCCTTCGTACGTGGTCTTTGCCACCGGCCCGGCCATCACCGCATCCATCAGCTGCTTGATCGCCGGCAGCAACGGTAGTGTGCCGGCAAGCGCCCGCTTCATCATCCAACCCGTCGTGATCAGCCGGTTGATCTCATTCGTTCCCTCAAAGATTTTGTTGATGCGTGAATCCCGATAACTCCGCTCCGCTGCAAATTCCTCAACGTACCCGTATCCGCCATGCAGCTGCAGCATCTGGTCGACAAGCCTCTCCAGCATCTCGGACCCAAAGACCTTCAGGATGGAGCACTCCACGGCAAACTCTTCAATGCGCTTCTGCACCTCCTGCGTATACGTGGGTGACTTCTTATCCAGCTCCGCCAACGCAACGTCGATGGCGCCCACCACGCGATAAAGCGTCGCTTCCGCCGCGTAAATACCTGCTGCGCTCTCCGCAATCTTCTCCTGCACCAGCCCAAACTGCGTAATCGACTTCCCAAACCCCACGCGATCCTTCGCGTAGCGCACCCCATCGCGATACGCAATCTTCGCACCGCCCACTGCATTCGCAGCCAGCTTATAGCGTCCTACGTTCAAAATGTTGAACGCGATGTGATGCCCTTTGCCTGCTGTCCCCAACAAGTTCTCCACCGGCACTTTGCAGTCGTTCAGGATCAACGGACACGTCGAAGACCCACGAATCCCAAGCTTGTGCTCCTCCTTGCCAACCGTCAGCCCCTCCGTGCCAGCCTCCACCAGAAACGCAGAAAACTTCTCCCCATCAATCTTCGCGAAGATCGTAAACAGATTCGCAAAGCCCGCATTGGAGATCCACATCTTCTCGCCGTTCAGCAGATAGTGTTGACCATCCGCGCTCAGCTTCGCCGTCGTGCGAATGTTCATCGCATCGGACCCGGCGGAAGATTCAGACAGCGCATACGAGGCAACCCACTCGCCCGACGCCAGCTTCGCCAGGTACTTCGCCTTCTGCTCCGCGGTGCCGTACCAGACCAGCGGCAGCGTCCCAATCCCCACGTGCGCGCTGAAGGTCACGCTGAAACTTCCAAGCACGCTGATCGCCTGCGACACCACCGCGGACGTGACCTTGTCCAGCTCCATCCCGCCGTACTCCTCCGGAACGTCCACGCCCAGCAGCCCCAGCTCGCCCAGCTCCCGCATCAGCTTCCGCTGCACGTCATACTGCTTCGCCTCAATCGCGGCCACCTGCGGCAGGATCTTCTCCTCCGCAAACGCGGCGGTCATAACCGCAATCTGCTTCTGCTCGTCGGAAAGATCTTCCGGCGTGAACATCTCTTCAGCCGCCAGATCTTCAATCAGGAAGCTTCCGCCTGCGATTCGTTTTGCCGTTGCGGCCTCTGCAATCATCGTCATCCCCTTACACCTTAGTTTTGCAAGTTCTCAAAAATCCCCGCCGCACCCTGCCCGCCGCCCACGCACATCGTCACCATGCCGTACTTCGCCTTGCGACGCTTCATCTCCCGTGCCAGCGTCGCGGTCAGCTTCGTGCCGGTGCAGCCCAGCGGATGCCCCAGTGCGATAGCTCCGCCATTGACATTCACCTTCGCGCCATCGATCCCTAGCACCTTCAACACGGCCAGGCTTTGTGCAGCAAACGCCTCGTTCAGCTCGATCACATCAATCTCATCGAGCGTCAACCCCGCCATCTTCAACGCCTTTGGAATCGCATAGATCGGCCCGATCCCCATCTCCTCCGGCAGGCACCCGGCATACGCAAAGGACACGAACCGCAGCATGGGCGTCGCGCCTATCTCTCGCGCCCGCGTATCGGACATGATTACCGCCGCGGCGGCTCCATCGCTGGTTTGCGAGCTGTTGCCCGCCGTCACCACGCCCCTCGCATGGAACACCGCCTTCAACTTACTCAGTGCCTCAAGCGACGTGTCCGCCCTAGGCCCTTCGTCCGTTTTGAACGGCGTCTCCACCGTCTCAGCCCTACCGTTCGAGTTCATCGTTGTACGTGTAACAGGAACAGGCACAATCTCATCCTCGAACCAGCCCGCGGCAATCGCCGTCTGAGCCTTCTGGTGACTCGCCAGGGCGAACGCATCGGACTCCTCGCGACTGATCCCATAGTGTTTTGCCACGCGTTCCGCGGTCAGTCCCATGGACATATACGCAGACGGATGATGGTCCATGAGCCATGGATTGACCGTGATCTTGTTCCCGCCGAACGGCAGAAACGACATCGACTCCGTCCCCCCGGCCACAATCACATCGCCCCCGCCGCCGCGAATCCGCTCCGCCGCCAGTGCAATCGTCTGCAGCCCGGACGCGCAGTAGCGATTCACCGTCATCGCCGCTGCCTCAATCGGCAGCCCCGCCCGCAGAGAGATCAGCCTCGCCACGTTCTGTCCCTGCTCCGCCTCCGGCATCGCGCACCCGATGATTACGTCCTCAATCTCGTTCACATCCAACTGCGGAACCCGAGCCACCGCCTCCTTCACCGCAATCGCACCCAGATCATCGGGCCTCGTAAACCGCAGCGTCCCTTTGGGAGCCTTGCCCACCGCCGTCCGCACCGCACTCACAACCACTGCTTCTCTCATCGCGATCCCTTCCGTCTTCTGTGCCTGCTTCGTTAGTTCCGCAGCGGCTTACCCGTCTTCAGCGTGAATCCAATCCGCTCAAGCGTCTTTTGCTCACCGCAAAGCGAAAGGAACGCCTCGCGCTCCAGGTCCAGCAGATTCTGCTCACTCAACAGAGTCCCCGGAGTGATCTCGCCGCCAGTCAACGCACGCGCCACATGCGTCGCCACCTTGGCGTCATGCTCGCTGATGTACTCGCCCTCGCGCAGCGTGTAAATCCCCAGCTTCAGCGTCGACATCACACTGGTCCCGGGCGCGGGAATATCGGTTCGCATCGCCGGCGCCACGTACCCCGCCCGCACCAGCCGCAGCGCCTGCGCCTTCGCATCGCTCACCAGCCGGCTCCGGTTCATTGAAATCGCATCCCCCGGACCAAGCAGTTTCAACCCGCGCGCCTCCACCGCTGACGTCGAGACCTTTGCCATCGCAATCGTCTCAAACGCACTGCGAATCCCGTCGACGATCTCAACCGATTCGCCCCTCGCTTCAGCCTTCACGCGGTCCGCATCCGCAATCACCCGCAGCAGCATCTCCTTGCATCCGCCGCCACCCGGAAGCAGCCCCACGCCCGTTTCCACCAGGCCCATGTACAGCTCCAGGTGAGCCTGCCGCACAGCAGCATGCATGGAGATCTCCGTCCCCCCACCCAGGCACATCCCCGCCGGAGCCGAAACCACTGGCCGCTGGCAGAACTTCACCGCCTGCGTCATGTTCTGAAACTGCTTCACCGTGTCCTGAATCTCATCCCACTCGCCATCCTGCACCGCCAGCAGCAACTGCATCAGGTTGGCGCCCACTGAAAAATTCTGTGCATCGGTCGAAATCACAAACCCATCGAAGTTCTTCACCGCATCGCTTCCGCTGCGCAGACTCTTCAGCAGGAACGACACAATATCCTCGCCCAGCGCGTTCATCTTGGAGTGAAGCTCGAAGCATCCAATCCCATCCCCCACATCCACCAGCGAGATCCCAGAGTTCCCCGCAAACACTCCATTCGCCCGCTTCCAACCAGCAATCGATCGCAGCGCCGCATCCTGCTTCACCGGCCTATATGTGCCTGATTCGGTATCAAAATACTCCGCCCCACCGTCCCGATACCAGCTCATCCCTCCGCTCGCCAGCAGCTTCTCCACGGCCGCAGGGATGGGCATCCCCTCAGCCCGCATCCGCTCCACCACCATCGTCACGCCCGCTGCATCCCACATCGCAAACGGTCCCATCTCCCAGTTGAACCCTGCCGCCATCGCCGCGTCGATCTCCACCAGGCTCACGCTCACCTCGCCAATCCGGCTCGCCGCATACGCCCACAGCTCCGGCAGCACACGCCAGTAAAACTTCGCCGCTTTATCCTTCGCCGGATCACCCGCCAGCAACGCCTTCAACCGCTTCTCCAGTTGCTCCTGATTCTTGGCCTGCTCCACCGCGGCCAGCGAAACCTTGTTCGCCGCCTTGTACTCCATCGTCTTTGGATCGAGCACAAACCGCATCTCCTTGCCGTCCGCCCCGCGCTCCTTCTTGTAGAACCCCTGCTTCGTCTTGTCGCCCAACCACTTCCGCTCAATCAGTTGTCCAATCACCTCCGGCAGCTCCACATCGGACCGCTCGTCCGTCGCGCTCGCCTTGAAGTTCCGCGCCACGCTCCCCAGCACGTCCAGTCCCACCATGTCGGACAGCCGAAACGTCCCCGTCTTCGGCCATCCCACCGCCTGCCCGGTCAGCACGTCCACCTCTTCAATCGTCAGCCCCTGCTCCTCCATCACCTTGAACACGTTCAGCATGGAAAACGTGCCAATCCGATTCGCAATGAAGTTCTGCACATCGTTCGCCGGCACCACCGTCTTGCCCAGGTGCCGATCGGCAAAGTCCGCGATCGCCGCAATCGCCTCCGGATCAGCCTCAGGCGTCGCAATCAGCTCCATCAGCCGCATGTACCGCGGCGGATTGAAGAAATGCGTCCCAAACCACCGCTTCCGAACCTCCACCGGCAACTGCTCCGCAATCTTGGCCACCGGCAGCCCGCTCGTGTTCGTCGTCAAAATCGCGTTCGCGTTCAGATGCCCGACAACCTTGCTCAGCAGCGCCCGCTTGATCTCCAGGTTCTCCGCGACCGCCTCAATCACCCAGTCGCACTCCTTCAGCCTCGCCAGATCATCGTCGAAGTTCCCCACGCTCACCAGACCCGCAACGGAAGCCGCCGCAAACGCCGCAGGCTTGGCGCTCTTCAGCGCGGCCACCGCCTGCGTCGCCAGGCTGTTCCGATCCCCGCTCGCCGGCACCATATCCAGCAGCAACACGGACAGTCCCGCGTTCGCCACATGCGCCGCGATGCGCGCACCCATCGTCCCCGCGCCCAGCACCGCCACGCGACCCAGGTTGTACCTCCGTGCCGCGCGTTTCTCCTGCTCAGGCGCTCGTCCCACAGCCGCCGTTTCTGCCGATGACATGCCCTTGCTCCTCCAACCCACGCACCGCGGTTGCGCTCCAAATCTTTCCATCAATCCGCGGGGTGGCCGATGTTGGAACGAAGCTTACTGAACGCAGGGTAAGAAAGTCAAACACGCCTGAAAACCCCACGCCCTCCCACTCATCAGCTTTCCTTACCGGGCTTTGCCGCCACCCTGACGCATCAACCCGCCCGTAAGAATCTGCGTGAACTCCCGCGCAATCTCCTCCGGCTGCAGGTCGCCGTCAGGCTTGTACCACGTCCCCACCCAGTTGATCGCGCCGGACACCGCAAACGACACCAGCTTCGGCGTGCACGCCGCAATGGACCCGTCCTTGATCCCCTCGTCCACATACCCCCTCAGCGAAACATCCATCCGCCGCTTCAGCTCCCGCACCTCGCGCCGCCCCTCCGCGGAAAGCTCCGTGTCGTCGATCATCGCCACGCAGCGCCCAAACTCGTGCTTCAGCACCGCCGTCGCATACGCGCTGACGTACAGCTTCAGCCGAGCAAGCCCGGTCCCTTCTTCCAGGCTGGACTGATCCAGGTGCGATTCAATCTCCGCGATCCCCGCCCGGTAGCACTCCACCAGGATCTCTTCCTTGTTCCGGAAGTAGTAATACAGCGCCGGCTTGGTCACCTTCAGCCGCGTCGCCAGCAGGCTCATGCTGGTCTTCTGATACCCATGCAGCAGAAACAAATGCGCCGCTGTCTGCAGCACCGCATCCCGTTTCAGCTCCATACTGCGCCGTCGAACCTGGAACGCCTTCCAGGGTTCGTGAGCATCCGGCAAAACGGGTTGAGCGCTTTTAGTCATGGACGTGTGAACTCTCTCCCACCCGGACCGCTGGGGTCAGGTTAAGCCGTCCTTGATTGTAGTACCGCCGCTTTCCCCGCCCCACCTCCCCAGGTCGATGTCCATTTCCGCCCCGCGCTGTCCACAAACGATCACGCCTCGCTTCCCCATCCACCTCATCCTTCCCATTTATCCCACCCCAAACGCCCAACCCGAACGGCCCGCCACGTGCATCTCCGCCATCGTCAGATCTCACAAGCTTCCCGGAGCCCGCCATGCTGACCCTCCTGCAAGATCTCCGTTACGCCATCCGCCACCTCAGCCGGACGCCCGGATTCACCTTGACGGCGGTGCTCTCGCTCACCTGCGGCATCGCCGCCACTGCGGCCGTCTTCTCCGTCGTCTGGGCGGTCATGATGAACCCGTACCCGTACGCCAACTCTGACCGCATGGTCCACGTCCAGCTCCACGGCGAACGCCCGGACCAGGATGAGGACTTCGGCCTCACCGCCTCGCAATGGCAGCGCCTCCGCCAGGCTCCCGGCGTGGAAGACGCCATCGTCACCGACGGCTGGAATCTCACCATCACCGGCAAGGATATTCCGGAGGACGTTCAGGGCAGCTACATGTCCTCGAACGCCTTCCAGTTCTTCGGCGTTCCAGCCTATCTCGGCCGCGGCCTCCTGCCGTCGGACGCCATCGACGGTCACGATCCGCAACTCGTCGTGGTCCTCAGCTACAAGTTCTGGCAGCGCCATTACAACAGCGACCCCACCATCGTCGGCAAGACCATTGAGATGGTCCGCAAGCCCTATACCGTCATCGGCGTAGCCGCCCCGCGCTTCACCTGGCAGGACGCCGACGTCTACGTCCCGCAGAAGATCACCCAGGACCCCGTCAAAGCCTTCAACGTGGAAATGCGTCTCAAGCCCGGCGTCGCCCACGCCGCAGCCGAGCAGCAGCTTCAACCGCTCTTCCACGACTTCGAACAGGAGTCCCCGAAGCACTTCCCCCTCAAGCCCGGACTCCTCCACATCCAGGGCCTCAATGACCGCTTCCTCCGTGAGATCGGCACATCCCTCGCCCTCCTATTCGGTGCCGTCGCGCTCCTGCTGGCCATCGGCTGTGGCAACGTCTCCATCCTCCTCCTCGCCCGCGGCGCAGCCCGTCAGCATGAGTTCGCGGTCCGCGCCGCCATCGGAGCAGGCCGCCTGCGCATCGTTCGCCAGCTCCTCACGGAAGCACTTCTCCTCTCCATCACCGGTGCCGCGCTCGGCGTGGCGCTTGCGTATAAGCTGCTCGCCATCATCGTCTCCTTGCTACCGGAAAACAGCTTCCCGCATGAGGCGTCCATCGCCATCAACCTGCCCGTACTCGTCTTCAGCGTCCTCGTCGCGCTGGTCACCGGGATCGTCTTCGGCCTGGCCCCCGCCCTTCGCCTCTCCCGTCCGGATGTCCGTGAGGCCATGGGTGTCGGCAGTCGCCGTGTGGCAGGTTCCCTCAGCGGACGCTCCACCGCAAACGCCCTCATCGCCGGCCAGATCGCCCTCACTCTGCTCATGATGGCCACTGCCGGCGCCGCCATCAACGGCTTTCTCAAACTCCTTCATCGTCCCCTCGGTTACAACCCGCACAACGTCATGTCCGTGCAGATTCCCGTGCATGAAAATACCCACACCACCATCGTGGATCGCTCTGCGTTCTTTGAGCAGCTTCGCAACAAGGTCGCCGAAACTCCCGGCGTCCAGCTTGCCGCCATCTCCGGCAACGCCACCCCGCCCAGCAGCGGTTCCACCCGGGAGATGGAAGTCCTCGGCAAACCCGCGTCCACCGTCCAGAAGGTGCGCGTCAACTTCGTCAGCCAGGGCTACTTCCCTATCCTGCAGATTCCCCTCGATCGCGGCCGCCTCTGGACCGAGGCTGAAAACCACAACGCCGCCAAGCTCGCCGTCATCAACCAGACCCTCGCCCGCAAGTACTTCCCGGACGGCGATGCCATCGGCCACTCCCTGCGCATCCCGGAGATGAAGCCCCAGCCTCCCTTCGTCGTCACCGCGGACGGCGCGGACTCCTGGCTCCAGATCGTCGGCATCGTCGCAGACAAGCTCAATGACGGCATGGACAAACCCGTCCTGCCGGAGCTCTTCGTTCCCTATACCCTCTTCGAGTTCATGGGCACTCAAGTCCTGGTTAAAACCGATGGGCCCCCCACCGCGCTCCTCCACGCCATCGGCCTCCAGGTCAAAGCAGTCGATGCCGACCAGCAGATCAGCAGCCACTCCACCGATCTCGAACACTGGATCAGCAACGAGTCCGAGTACCAGCAGGGCCAATTCATCTCCTCCCTCTTCGGAGCCTTTGCCGCCCTTGCTCTCCTGCTCGCCGCCGTCGGCCTGTACAGCGTCGTCTCGTACACCGTCGTCCAGCGCACCAATGAGTTCGGCATCCGCATGGCCCTCGGTGCGCCACGCTCGGACGTGCTCGGCCTCGTCTTCCGGTCCACCGCGGTCAGTGTCGGCACCGGCGTCGCCCTTGGCGTGCTCCTCACCCTGCTCCTCCGCAGGCTGCTCGCCCAGTGGGCCTCGGGCAGCACGCAGAGCTTCACCGCCCTCGCCCTCGCCGTCTTCATCCTCTTCGCCGTCGCCCTCATCGCCAGCGGCGTCCCCGCCCGCCGCGCCGCCCGCATTGAGCCCATGGAAGCCCTCCGCTACGAGTAGAGCTGCCTCAGCTTCGGTGCAATTGAGCCTCATCTTCTCGACATCTCACCATAGCGGGCTGCTGTCCCTTACCCACCTCATCCACACCAATCACCACACCTTCCGCGCCATTCACCACACCGTGGACGTGTGGCGGAAGCTGCAGATGCAGCGTAACTTTTTCCAAAAAATAGGAAGAAAAGGGAACCCGCTATCCCGATTCTGCCCAGTGCCGCGCTTTGAGGGAATTTGTTAGGTAAAGGTTGCCTCAGCCCTCAAAAGACCTGTTACGTTAAGCCATAACCCCAACAGGTTTCCCGCTTGAAAGCTGGCATTCGGTGCTCCTCGCCCAGTAAGTGGTTCCGTGTGAGCATGACCCAAGATCGTGCCGCCGCCTGAAATGCTCTTCGGCCCCCGTTTGTCTCGGCCAATGTCTGCCCCTATTACCCAAGTTCCAAAGTCCCCCGGTCGGGGGATAACGCCATCACTTTGTGCGCCGATACGGTTCATGGAGCGAGCCGTTCGCACGAGGAGTAGCAGATGCCATTTGCAGCAGGCTGTAAGAATCGTCGGCAGACATCAACGATTCACCCAAACAGCCCTTCCATTCGCGGCCTTTTCGCCGCTTGCACCCTTGCAACACTTGTCCTCGCGGGATGCGGGAGCAGCGCACGTCTGCTGACCTCCGCCGATGCGGCAACCTCGCTCACGGGTTCGGTGCACAGCGCCGGACAGCCCGTCGGCAACGCACAGATCCAGCTTTATGCCGCGGGAGACGGCAACGGCTCGGCGAACGCACCGCTGCTCAAGCAGCCCGTCCACACGGACGCCTCCGGCTCCTTCAAGGTCCAGGAAGCCCTCGCCTGCCCCTCCCCTTCCTCGCAGCTTTACCTCGTCGCCACCGGTGGTGCCATCTCCGCCCGGCACACCTCCTCAAACAGCGCCGCCACGCTCGTCTCCGCCCTCGGCGCCTGCAGTGACGTCTCCGCCTCCACCGCCCTGGACGTCAATGAGCTGACCACAGCCGCCTCCGTCGCCGCGCTCGCTCCCTTCATGTCCTCCCTTACCACCGTTGGCGCGTCCGCAAAGGACCAGCAGGCCCTCCGCGACGCCTTCACCTCCGCCGCCGATCTCGCCGACACCCTCCAGCAGGCCAACGCCGATCCCACCCTCCCCCAGGCTCAGTTGACCTCCATCCAGAAGCTCGCCACCCTCGCCGATATCCTCTCCGCCTGCACCATCACCACCGGCGGCGCGGCCGGCGACGGCTCTCCCTGCGGCTCCCTCTTCTCCTACGCCCGCTCCGCTCAGGCCAACGCCCCGCAGGACACCGCATCCGCCCTCCTGGACATCGTCGCCAATCCCACCCACAACGTCGCCTCCATCTACTCCCTCCACCCCGCCGCTGCCACCTTCCAGCCGTCCCTGCCCTCCGCTCCGCAGGATTGGAGCATCGTCGTTGAGGCCGCCCCACCCCAGCCCCTCTTCTCCCCGGCGCCCGGTACCTATACCGGCACCCAGACCATCACCCTCACCGACGCCGCCCCCGGCGCCCGCATCTTCTACCAGATCGATGGCACCTGGCTCCCCTATACCGGCCCCTTCCTCCTGCCCTCCTCCAAATCCATCCAGACCATGGCTCTCTCCAGCGTAGCCAGCCATGCCGTCACCGCCACTTACGCCATCTCCACCCCCAAAATCACCGTCACCGCCCCCACCGTCATCGCGACGGGCCAAAGCGGCACGGCCACCGTCACCCTCGCCACCCCCGCCCCTACCGGCGGCGTCACCGTCGCCCTCTCCTCCTCCGCGTCCTCCATCGCCACCATCACCCCAGCCACCATAAAAATCGCGCAAGGCGAATCCTCCGCCTCCTTCTCCTATAAAGCCGTCCACGCCGGCGCGATCACCCTCACCGCCTCGGCCACCGGCTTCTCCACCGTCTCCACGCAGCTCACCGTCGCCACCCCCAAACTCGTCTTCCTCAACCAGCCTTCGAACGCCCCCGCCGGCTCCATCCTCTCCCTTCCGCCTTCGGTCGCCGTTGAGGATTCCACCGGCGCCGTCATCACCTCGGCCTCGTACCCCGTCACCCTCGCGCTCTCGGCCAATACCTTCGGTGGCGTGCTTGGCGGCGTCACCTCCGCCAACACCGTCAACGGCGTCGCCAGCTTCTCCGGCGTCACCATCCCCGCGCCCGGCGTAGCCTACACCCTCGTCGCCTCCGCCGCCGGCCTCGCCTCCGTCACCAGCAACGCCTTCAACAACACCGGCTTCATCATGCTCATCCCCGTCGCCACGACGCTCACCGCCGGCCAGTCCTCCAGCGGCTTCTTCACCCTCAACCAGCCCGCAGCACCCGGGGGAACCGTCGTCACCCTCACCAGCTCCAATCCCGCCGTCACAACCATCTCCCCTGCCACCGTCACCGTGCCACGCGGCCAGAGCAGCGGCAACTTCACCTACAAAAACCTCACCTCCGGAACCGTCACTCTCTCCGGCGCTGCCACCGGCTATACCGCCGGCACCGTGCAGATCGCCACCTCCGGCGTCACCCTCTCCATGACGCCGCTCACCGTCAGCCTTGCCGCCGCGCAGAAGCAGCAGTTCACCCCCGCCGTCACCGGCTCGACCAATACCGCCGTCACCTGGTCCCTCAGCCCGGCCGTCGGAACCATCTCGTCCGCCGGCCTGTACACCGCTCCCGCCACCGTCACCTCGGCGCAGGCGGTCACGGTCACTGCCACCAGCGTCGCCGATTCTTCCAAGCGCGTCACAGCCACGGTCAATCTCACTGCCGCCCCGGCCAGCATCGCGGTCTCCTCCACCGGAACCCTCGTGGCTGCCTCACAGTCCCAGCAACTCAGCGCGACCATTACCGGCCTCTCCACCTCCGCCGTCACCTGGTCCCTCAACCCCACCATCGGCTCCATCTCCGCCTCCGGCGCGTACACCGCTCCCTCCATCGTCACTCCGGGGCAGATCGTCACCGTCACCGCCACCAGCGTCGCGGACGTCACCAAAAAGGCGTCGACCGCGCTCGCTCTCACCTCAACCGTCGGCGTCACCCTCTCTCCCGGCACGGCCACCGTCGTCGGCGGACAGACGCAGCAGTTCTCCTCCGGCGTCACCGGCACCAGGAACATCGATCTCATCTGGTCCATCAGTCCCGCCCTCGGTTCCATCACCCAGTACGGCCAATACACCGCTCCGGCCAACTTCATCCCAGGCCAGGTCGTCAGTGTCGTCGCCACCAGCGT
>CAXSZW010000013.1:0-138336 GCA_964242025.1 uncultured Acidobacteriaceae bacterium | reverse complement strand
AGCTTCCGCTATTTTGAGTCGCCCTTCCTCCGGCTCAAGCAACGCTGGGCACCCTAAGTGCCGCCGCTTGCGGACCCATTCTTGCATCAGGCGATAATACGTCCTCGAAACTCAAGAGCGTCTTCGAGTCTTGGGCGTGTCGATAGCATCCACGCGAAAGTCCGCCTTCGGGTCGAGCGAAAGATTCCCGTATGCCCGCCGGTGAGGGCCGAGCACCCTACGTACCCGTCAAGCCTCTGATCAATCCCGGTTTACCCCGATCCTAAGCGGACAATTCCCGGCCCTTGAACAACAAGACTTCGCCGCAGATTCACGGTATTAGTGGGCTTGGCATCTTCAGTGTTTCGTTGGAACCACTAAGACGCGCGGGAACTCCTCAACTGAGCGGGCCCAATCGCCTTGAATCAGTTGCCCGAGCGTCATCCAGTACGTGCGGGTAGTTGGCAATGGTCCGGATAGGTAAGACGATTTCGGTTAAGGCTGCTTGGGCGTATTCCGAACGGAGTGCAGACGGTTATGAAGATGAAGAGGAGCACGAAATGAGGGGGGCATTGCGCAACTTCTCGCCGTGAGTTAGGGAAGCGCGGCCCACTACCTTCCATACTCATTACCAGCTAGCCATTCGGCGGCGTGAGCGCCTTTTCTCGATTACGATCTACGAATCACGGCCTTCTTCAGAGCAAAGTTCGTAACTGCGCTTGCGGCCTCGTTGCATCCAGACCTAAATTAAGGCCGTTTGGGCGGAGGACCGGTGGAGCTGAGCGTTCGTGTGACGCTCCAGGCTGGGAGTGACTCAGCGGACGGCAGCGAAAAGTTCAGCAGAAAAAGTTGGCATAAAACTATCCATTGCGGCATCGTAGGAGGCTTGATGACCGTGAAGATTTGGATGGACACATTGACCGGGAGTAAACAATTGACCCTCAGCAAGGGACTGTGACCCAAGCGCTTTGGTAAGCTTCTCCGTCTCAGCAAACCAGTAAGCCTCTGCGTCAATAACCGAGACGTTTGCTTGCTGGGCCACTTTACGCGCGGAGGAGTTCGTATCGAGCATTCGTGCATCCATCGAAATGGGAGTGCCCAATCCACGACACTGGTGGACAGGTCGGGAACGATCAGGGCGGCGTCGCATTCGTCCGTGTAGCCGACATATCAGCAGGGACCGACACTCGTATAAATCACTTGCGCTGTCTGTAAAAGTAATGAAGGATGAGGCGAGGTGACCACGATGAAGTCTGCCGATGAGGATTGTATCGTCCGCATTTCACTTTGGAGCGTTGTCGCGTACCTCGGATAGGTCTGGCCTGAGTTGTAGTTACTCACAGTCGAGTCATTCATCGCGTAAAAGGAAAGTGCCAACGCAGGGGCGATTCCCACCGAGTTGATATTCACTTGCAGTCCGGCTCCCTTGCTTGTCTGTGCTGCTACCGACACAATAAGGGGGTTGTAACCGTTGAAGGTCGGCACGTTCTTGGCGACGACGTATCCCCCTTGTGACGGTGAATCGGTGTCGTAGAGCGAAGGGATGTTTATATAAGGCGATAGCTTAATCGCGGTCACACCACCAATCGCATTCACTGAGGTCACAATAACCGCGCCGTTCGGCTCGTTCAACCTGCCTGGAATTGCATTTTGATTAACCGTGACCACGTCTCCCGCAGCGTATCCAGCACCAGGATCGGCAATTGATACATCAGACAAAGCCTCTTTCATACTTTGCCACGATGCCGGGAACTGGACTTGAATGGTTCCATTTACGCCGAAATTGGCGGCTTGGAAGTTGATTTTATTTGGTGGATCGTATACTGCCTTCAACTTCGCGACGAAATACTGACAGTCACCTTGGGTGGTGGCGTCGGGCAAAGTCGCACCTTGCAATACCGAAGGGCCAAAGCAAGCAATCCATACTGGGGGCCGGTTCTTGTAGTCATAGGTCTGCAACGCTTTTACAAGATTGGGATAGAAACTGAGCGCCGCGGCCCTGTCTAGCGCCAACTTAGTAGGTGTGCTTTGAGTAATGCAGCCAGTTAGCGGCCCAACTAAAGTAAGAAAGATCACAGCGAAGACACGGTTCATGTTTCGGTGTGATTCAACGCATCTTTATTTGGTTTCCTCTAGACACGGGACGGCGAGAACGCAACGCCTACTTCTAGGCGACTGTCCAATCCTGTGAACCGGTGCTTTACGGGACGGTACGCTCAAAGGCGAGTCGGCCTCGAATCTCACGGCGTACGCCTGCTCTGTGTTCGATCGTCTCGATTGATCCCGAAAGATTACAGCGGAGACCAGGTGCCTGAATCGCATCACCCCTTTGGACCGAAAGCGCGCCAACTCGTCCGGGAAATCTGGCCACTCGCAATCGTTGGCTCGCGCTCTAACCGCGCTCCATTAATCCGTTTCTCTACTGCTTTTCGAGGGATAAAGGTGTCATCCGCCGACCTGCATGTCGTTGACATTACTTTTGATCGTTGATTCGATGCCTACCTCAGGAGCTATCCAGTTGTGGTAGCAGTCTCAACAGTAAAGGCCACCTCTCTGAGGTGGCCTTTACTGTTGAAACTATTCTTCACATCGGATGTGGTTCTCAAACGCTGACGAGGGCTTTGGGCCGCCCCAAGAGACGGCCAAAGCTTAGCCTTAGTATTCGAGCTTCAGACCGAACTGAATCTGCCGGGACTGTGTCTGGCCAAGGGAACGCTGAGAAAGCGATTGGCCGAACGAGGTGCTGGCGATGGAGGTTGTGAGCGGGTTGAAGTTGGTGTGGTTGAGGATGTTGAAGACGTCGGCGCTGAAGCGCAGGTGAAAGCGCTCAGTGATGGCCGTCCGCTTGTTGAGCTGGAAGTCCCAATTGAAGATGGACGGGTTGCGCAGGATGCCCCGAGGCATTTTTGCCAGAGGATTGATGACGCCAACCCCAGCGTTGAGGGGGCAGCTTGGGTTTCCCGTGCAGACGTTGTAAAAGTTGACGGTTCTGGTCGCGAGGTTGAAGTTCTTTTTATTGCTGACGTTAAGCAGGCTGAGGGGACCGGTGATGACGGCGCGGTCGTTAGTGTCGCCATCGAAGTTGGAGTCGCGGCCCGCCGTGGGGATGAAGGGTGCGCCGCTCTGGGTGTCGAAGATGGAGCCGACGTTCCAACCAGAGATAGCCTTGTTGAGGAACGGGCCGACACTGCTGGCGAGGAGCTTGTTCTGACCGAAGGGGAGCTCATATAGGACGCTTGCCGCGAAGCGGTTGCGGATGTCGAAGTTGGAGTCCCCGTAGTTGTCCTTGAGGGGAACGTGCGTTAGGTAGGTCTGGACGAAGATGGCAGCGGCTTGGTTGATGGTGAGCGCGGTACCCTGAGCCTTGTTGACTGCATTGGTGAGACCCGCTGCAGTGGTGGTGTAGCCATTTGCTGCCATGATGGGCCCAAGCAGGTTCACGTTGGTGCTCTGCGGGAAAGGGGAGTCCGATCCGCTGGAGATCTCGTCCGAGATGGTGTCCTTGCTGTGAGACCAGGTGTAGGAGGCCTGGACGGAGAAACCGTTGGAGTAGCGGTGATTTACGTCCATAAGCAGGCCGTGGTAGTTGGACTTGCCCGAGGTGGTGCGGGTCTGCCAGTCGGCAAACGGTGCGCGTACGATGCCTGCGGCGACGTCTGCCGGGTTGCGCACCGCGGCTCCCTGGTTGGAAGGCCGGAAGCGATAGTCAAAGTTAGAGACACCCATGTTCGGCTCGATGGTGGCGAGGAGCTTTGTTCCCATGGCGCCGACGTAGCTCATGTTGAGGACGGTGTTGGCAGAGATCTCCTGCGAGATGCCCAAGGTGAAGCGTTGAGTATAAGGGGTGCGGGAGGATGGATCGATGGTGACGAGGCTGAAGGGCGTGGTGGTATCGACGGCTGCGGTGCCGACGGCGCCGGTATAGTTTCCGGCCGTGGTTACGTTGACGACGTCCGGCGGATTGAAGCGGGAGTTCTCATAAACGTTGTTGAAGATGCGATCAAAGTAGACGCCGTATCCGCCTTTGACCAGGGTCTTCGCGTTACCTCGCGTATCCCATGAGAAGCCGATGCGGGGCGCGATGTTGTTGTTGTCCGAGCAGAACTCGCCGATGCCGAACTTGGTGGGGTTGACGACGGCCATGCTGCTGAGACCGGCGGGCGTATATGGGGTGGGGGTGCAGGGCTGGGGACGGTTGTCCGAGCCCATGACGAAGGCGTTGGACTGCTCATTGTTCTTCTCGGTGAAGGGCGGGAAGACCTCGTACCGTGCGCCGAAGTCGATCTGCACCCGTGGCGTGACATGCCAGCTATCTTCCGCGAAGACGCCAATTTCCTTGGCGCGGTAGTAGCGAGTGGAGTTGCCAGTGAGGAAGAAGTTTTGAATCTGGTTGGACTCGACGCCGCCGCGGATTGAGGCGTAGGCGTTTTGAGTTGCGTTCAGAGTGCCGGAGGCTCCGGGGTTGTCGTTGAAGGTGACCTGGGGGCGGCGATAGCGGTCGAAGACGTCGTTGTCCTGGTCGAGTTCCCAGGAGAAGCCGACCTTGATCTGGTGCTTGCCGCGCTGCCACAGCAGCGAGTCGGCCACCTGGAACTGCGTGTTGAAGCGCGCCTGGGGGAAGTTATAGGCGATGCCAGTCTGGGCGAAGGTGCCTGCGGTGAAGAGGAAGGAGGGGAAGCCGTTGGGATCCCCGGCGGTGGGGCCGTAGGGCTGGCCGGCGTTGGGACCGGCGGTGCGGTTGGTGCCAGCAGCGAGCATCGCGGCGCTGGGAGCTTCCAGCGGGTAGGTTATGGGGGTGTGCTGGACGGCGAAGCGGGCCTGGTTGACGATGGAGCTGGAGAAGGTCTGGGTATCGCCGACCACGACGTGCCAGGGGGTCTCGAAGGTTCCAACGCCCTGATACGGCAGGTTACCACTGTTGCCCGCGACGGCGGGGGTTTCGTTCTGATAGCTGAGGGTAAAGAAGGCCTGGTTCTTGGCATAGACGTTCTGGTCGATACGTCCGAAGCCAGTATCTGCAAAGCTGTTGTTTGCCTTGATGCGGGTCAACGGGGCGGTCCAGCTGGTGTTGTCGGTGGGGCTGAAGTTCTTTGTGCCAGCGACAGAAGGATAGGCTGCCGCGAGGATGGACGAGATGAGTGGACTGGTTGCGCCGTACGTTGCGGTGAGGGTCGGGTCAGAGAGCGAAGCGATGAACTGCGCGCTGGGGACGGTGACGGTGCTGGAGTTTTGCGAGACCTGACGGAAGCCTTCATAGGCTCCGGAGAAGAAGGTGCGGTCGCGGATGATCTTGCCGGAGACCCAGGCGCCGAACTCATTCTGCTTGAAGGGTGTCTTGGTGCCGACGGCGTCGTAGAAGCCGCGGGTGTTGAGGACGGAGTTGCGGATGAACTCCCAGAGGGTGAAGTGGGTGGAGTTAGCGCCGGATTTGCTGACGACGTTGATGACTGCGCCGGAGCTGCGGCCAAACTCGGCGGGAGCGTTGCTGGTGATGACATTGAACTCGCCGAGAGCGTCCAACGGGATGGCGCTGACGGAGTTGGAGACGTTGCCGGCGGTACCGGAGGGGACGGTGGGATCGTTGGCGTCGCCGCCGTCGATGAGATAGTTGTTGACGGTGGAGCGGGCACCGGCGGCGGTAATGCCGGAACCCTGTCCGGAGGCGCCGCCGGAGCGTGAGGTGCCAGGGGTGAGGAAGGCGAGAGCCTGATAGTCGCGGCCGTTGAGGGGGAGCTCCTTGATCTGGCGGCCGTCGATGAGCGCACCGGTCTCGACCTGCTCGGTGGTGACGGATGCGTTCGTGGCGCCGACTTCGACAGTCTGAGTATCGCCGCCGACGACCAGAGTGACGTCCAGGCTGCGGGTCTGATTGAGAGTGACCTCGATGCCAGTGATCTTGGATTTGGTAAAGCCGGCGGACTCGACGACGAGGGTGTAAAGGCCTGGGGGGACGTCGTTGAGGGAGTAGTGGCCTGAGCGATCGACCTTGTCGACGCGCGCGGACGAGGTAGCCTCGCTGGTGAGGGTGACCTTACCGTCAACGACGCTGGCGCCGCTGGCGTCCTTAACGGAACCGTTTAGACTGCCGCCGACCTGGCCCTGCGACCAGGCATAAGGCGCGGTGGCAAGGGCGAGGGACGGGACAATCAACAAGGCTTTCAGGGTGTGTCTCATGCAGTAGTTCCTCCGGATTCGATCAAGGCTCACTTCGCGTCCCAAACGGGTACACATAGTCCAATGACTCACGCCTATCCCCCCGATCCCAGGTGTGAGGAGGCAAGCGCGTGCACAGATGCAGATTCAGCTCGCAAGGCGAAAGCCAAGAGAGTCAAGAATCCCAAGCAGAAATTGTTTCTATGGGGTCAGAATAGGATGTCGCGGGCAGGGAGTCTTGTACCCGGCTAGCGCAGTTGCGCGGAATTAGCCTGTGCGTGATGGCGGCGATACTCCGAGGGTGAAGTTCCCATATGCCGCTTGAAGGCCACAGAAAAGTGGCTCTGGTCGGAGTACCCCGCCGACAGTGCGATCTCGACCAGCGAAACCGAGGTGCCGACGAGCTCCTTGCATGCCTCCTCCAGCCGCAGTTCGCGGATGCGTTCGCCGATAGTGCGGCGGTGAAGGCGCTTGTACTCGCGTGCAAGGTGAACCGGATGCACCTGCACCGCTCGCGCGATCTCGTCCAGCGAGATAGGCTCTCGGAAGCGTCCGCAAATAAATTGTTCTACCTCAGACAGCCACGTTCGCGGGCGCTTGGGGGAGATGCGCTGCTGGCGGAAGATCTGAGCGAGAAAGCGCATCGCGAGGCCATCCAGAATCAAGGGAGAGAGCGCATCCGGGTTCTGGAATTCTCGATAGAGCTGCTGCGCCGCGATGTGGGCGGCACCGCCACGCACGACCGTATACGTCTCGCTGCAGAGGCCTGCGGCTGTGAAGCGGCGGAGGGCCTGGGTGGGAATCTCCAAGTAGAGGATGCGGGCGCCGGTATCGGAGTAGCGGCTCTCATGCGGTTCCGCGGTTGGAGTGAAGCTGATGGAGCCGGGACGGAACTCCTGCTCGCGGCCCTGGTGGGTCTGAGTATAGACGCCGGAAAGGGTGACACCGACGAAGGCGCGATCATGCGAGTGCACGGGGACGCGCATCCGCGGTGGATACGTTCTTTCCACCAGCCGAAAATTGCCGTCCACGGAAAGTTCGCGGACAGGACTGCCGACGAAAGGGACGGAACTGCTCTCTTGCAGGCTCATACCAACACCAGGAACGGGAATAAGGAAGATGAGCTGAGTCCGGAGGGGGTGCTCGGGTGGTTGCCGGATCCGGAAGACGGATAGCAGTACTGAGCAGACGCTGATTGGCGAATCTGCCGCAGGAGATTTCAATTACAGGGTTGTGACGATCATAGCCAAAAACAAACAATTTCGGGCAGAAAAATACCGATGCATCTGCCGGAAGGGAGTAGAGCGATCTGCAAAGCGAAGCCAGCCACGCGGAGTCGCCCCGGGTGACTTTGTGGGGGCGAGCCTTAGGTTGGGCGTTGCGGGAGTGGCCGGATGTTATTGAATAGAGGTATGACCGTTCCTACGAATCCCGCCTCGGGCGCGATCACCTACGCTGATGAAGATGGCCAGCACTCTGTTGCACTGGATTCTGATTCGATCTCGCTTGGGCGGGCACCCACCCAGACGATTATCCTGCGCGATCCCAGCGTGTCCCGGCAGCATG
The DNA here is from genome assembly GCA_964242025.1 of uncultured Acidobacteriaceae bacterium. Classification (GTDB taxonomy): domain Bacteria; phylum Acidobacteriota; class Terriglobia; order Terriglobales; family Acidobacteriaceae; genus Edaphobacter. The sequence goes on along the minus strand of CAXSZW010000013.1, from coordinate 130,638 downwards.
CGGTGATTGTGCGGGAGGGTGACGGCTTTACCGTTGTGGACCAGGGGAGTACGCATGGGACGTTCGTCAATGGAGTGCGGGTGAGCCGGGCGGCTCTCAACTCCGGGGACGTGCTGCAACTGGGCTCGTTGAATGGGCCGCGGCTGATCTTCCGCATACATAGCTCGTCGTCTTTCCCGGCCGACTTGATCTCATCGTTTGAAGGCTTTGCGTTGGCGACGAAGGTCTTTGCCACGGGTGAGCGGCCGATGGAGCAGTTGAACTGGCTGCTGAGTGCGGCGCGAAGGTTGAACCAGAGCGGAGTGATTGAGGACACGCTGGATGCCCTGCTGCAGATGACGCTGCAACTGACCGGGCTGGAGCGAGGGTTTGTGTTTGTGCGCGACGCTGGGGGGGACGGGGGGGAGATGCGCATGGCGCAGGGGCTGCACGCGGGTGTCATCATCACGGTGGAGGATGACACGGTATCCCGGAGGGCGATCCGGCGGGCGGTTGAGAGTGGGAGGCGCTTCTCCGTGTCCGACACGCTGGCGGATGAGCAGGCTTCGGGCTGGAGCAGCATCCTGGTGCACGGGATTCGGAGTATCTACTGCATCCCGCTGCGGAAGCCAGCGAAGTCCGGCAACGATACGGAACTGCTGGGGTTGCTGTATCTGGACAGCCTGGTGGGACCGGGGCACTTGACCGAGGTGGATCACCAACTGCTGGAGACGATTGCAACCGAGGCAGCGGCGCTGCTGCATAATGCCCTGCTGGCGGAGGCGGAGTTCAAGGCGCGGAAGGACAGGGAAGAACTCGTAGTGGCGGCGCGCATCCACAGCGGGCTCATGTCCATCACGCTGCCGACGCTGGATTACGTAGCGCTGGAAGCGCGGAGTGTGCCTTGCCTGGCGATCGGTGGAGATTTCTTTGACGCGGTGGCGCTCGACGACTGCCTCTGCGTCGCGATCGCGGATGTGTCGGGGAAGGGGGTTTCGGCGGCGATTGTGGCTGCGACGCTGCAGGGGATCCTGCACGCGCAGTTTCTTGCGCGGCAGAGCCTGGTCTCCATTGCAGGGCTGGTGAACCAGTTTTTGTGTGCGCGGAACGTGGGGAAGTACGCCACCATGGTGATGATGAAGGTGTTCGCGGACGGGCGGATGGAGTACATCAACTGCGGGCATATCCAGCCGCTGGCGATCTGTGGGGGGGAGGTGCGGCGGTTGACGGTGAGTAACCTGGTGGTGGGGTTGATCGAGGAGGCGACCTATGTGTCGGGGTGGGAGATGCTGCGGCCTGGGGAGCGGGTGCTGCTGGCAACCGACGGCGTGACCGAGGCGGAGGATAAGGACGGAGAGCCGTTTGGGGATCATGGGTTGACGGCGATTGCGGCGCAGGATGACCTGGAGGAGTTGTTGCAACGGGTGATCGCGTTTCAAGCTCCGAACGATGCGACAGACGACTGCACGATGTTGCAGGTGCGGTATCGGGGGTAGGGTACCCTCCCCTGAATGTGTGCAAAGTATTCAAAATATTGGGGTTAGGCTTGGACCTCTGGATTTGGCGCGAGTAAAGTCTCTGTTTTCAATATGTGGTGGCTGCAAAGTCCTGAAAAGAAACATCTTAGGATCATCATGCCATGCACTTTTTTTGCAGGCAATCAGGCGAGGCCAAGGGCTTCCGGCCAGGCGGAGGCGTGGTCGACGCTGAGGTCCGGGTGGGCGGCGGCGAGGGTGACGGGGGAGAGTCCGAAGGTGCAGCCGAGCGATAACGCTCCGGCGGCGCGGGCCGTCTCGACGTCGACGTGGGAGTCTCCGACCAGGATGGTTTGGGCGGGGAGGATGGGGGCGCCGGTCAGCCTGGAGGCCTCAGCGATGAGGGTCTGGAGGCCCTGGGGATCGGGTTTTTTGGTGGGGAAGGAGTTGCCGCCGTAGACCTGGAAGAAGAAGGGGGCAAGCTGGAAGTGGGTGCAGATGTCGCGCGAGGGGTGGACGGGCTTGTTGGTCAGGACGGCCATGGGGAGCGTGGGGTGGGCGGCGCGGATGCGGGCGAGCGAATCCAAGACGCCGGGGTAGACGGTGGTGTGCTCCAGCATGTGGGCGCGGTAGGAGTGGACGAACCAGGTGAGGGCTTCGTCGAAGAAGGCTTGCTCCGAGGGCTCAATGTCTTCGTGGACGAGGTGGGCGTTGGCGAGGGCGCGGCGGACGAGGATGCCGGCTCCGTCCCCGATATACGAAGAGATGACTTCCTGGGGAAGGGTGGGGCGGCCGTAATGCAGGAGCATGGCGTTGACGGAGTTGGCGAGGTCGATCTGAGAGTCGATGAGGGTGCCGTCAAGGTCGAAGACGAGGAGGTGCGGGGTGGGGAGGGGCATAGAACGATGGTAGCGGAGCAGGGAACAAGATTGCTTGCGCGGCGAGGTTTGGGGGAAGAGAATGAAGCGAGACGGAGACGAGCCGATGCACTACGAAGAACCCTTTGACCGCATTACGATGGAAGCCGGAAAGATGGAAGGCCGACCTTGCATTCGCGGCATGCGGATTACGGTGCGGCGGGTGCTCGATATCCTGGCCACTTATCCAGACCGGGCTGAGTTGTTCCGGGAGTTTCCTGAGCTGGAAGAAGAGGATCTGAAGCAGGCGCTGGCGTTTGCGTCGGTGAATCTGGAGGATCTGGTGGTTCAGGAACGCGTCGCATAATGCGGCTGTTGCTGGACCAGAATCTTCCTCGAAGTGCCGCAGGCATTTTGCGGACGATGGGGCATGACGCTGTCCACGCGGCCGAGCTTGGGATGGCTTCCGATTGGTCCGGGTTTGATACCGAGGTGAGACTTAAGCGGTCCCTTGCGTCAAGTCGTTATGGCAGCGACGAGAGGGCACAAGCGCGGAATCGTCCTTATCCTATGAATCGGCGAGCCCTGGGAGGGATCGCCGATTCGTGAGAGGAGCGGTTGCTGAGCTTTTCGTTAGTTGATTTCGATGTCGCCGGAGCCGGTGACGGCGCGGAGGCTGGGGCCGCCGCCGTTGACGGAGGTGAAGACGTGGTGGCGGTTTTCCGAGCTGAAGGAGCTGGGCTGGGAGACGCGGATGGAGCCGGAGCCGGTGGTGGCGTCCAGCGCAAAGTGGGCTTCCTTGCCGATGTGCAGGCGGATGGATCCGGAGCCGGACTGGAGGTTGGCGGGGCCGGTGAGGCTGCCGTTGGCTTCAATATCGCCGGAGCCGGTGCGAGCCATGAGGCCGCCGGAGAGGCCGTTGATGCGGATGGATCCGGAGCCGGTGGAGACCTTGACGTCGCCCATGGCTTGCTGCTGGAGGTCAATATCGCCTGAGCCGGTGCGGAGTTCGGACGGGCCGGCGACGCCGTGGGCGCGGATGGAGCCGGAGCCGGTGTCTGCCTTGAGGAAGCGGCCCAGGTTGTCGACGTCGATATCGCCGGAGCCGGTGCGGAGGTTGAGGGCCGTGGACTTGGGCGCGGAGACCTCGTACTCAATGGAGATGTTGTTGTAGAGCTCGTGATTGTCGTGGGATTCGCCGATGTGGATGGCGCCGCCGGACTGCTCGATGGGCGGGTTGGAGACGATCTGGCGGATGCGGTCTTCGACGTCGCCGCCCTTGTTCCAGCCGGCGTGGAGATGCGCGGTGATGTGGACCTGCGAGTCGGAGCCGGGGGTGATGTGGACGCGGCCGGAGCCGGAGGAGACGTAGAGATCGACCTGCCCGGAGACGGGAAGGGTGCGCTCGAAGTGGCCGTCAGCGAGTGCGGCGGAGGCGGGGACGAGAAGGGCGGCGGCGAGTGCGAGGCGAACGATCATGAGGTGTGCCTTTCTTGCGGAAAGTCGACTGGAAGTAGAGTACGCCGCGGTGAGGGAATTAGTTCCCGGGAAAATTCGGGGGGTCCTAACACCGATCTTCATCGATTGGACCGATCTTAAAACGGGCTGACCACGGATTTTCGCGGACGAAACTCGGGTAGAAGGCCCCACGGGGGGATGAATGACCGGATTGGTGGATGTTGGCGTCAGGCGGAGGTGAGGGGTTGCTGGCTGGGTGGCGCGGTGGGGTCCTGCTTGGCGGATTGCATGATCAGGAGGCTGGCGTCTGAGCCGAGGGGGATGCCGCGAGCCTCAAACGTAAGGACGATGCGGCGGCGGAGTTCGCGGAGGACGCCGTCTTTCTGATTGGGGCGGACGCGGAGGTTGATGGGGTAGATGATGGAGCGGCCGTCGATCTTATCCACGCCGAGGATAGTCGGGTCGGAGACGATGATGTCCTTGAAGGCGGGGTCCTGACGGACGGAGGTGGCGATTTCGCCGAGCAGCGCGATCACCTGGTCGGGGTTGGCGCTGGCGTCGACGGCAACGGGGAGGGAGGCGACGGAGAAGTCGCGGGAGAGGTTGGAGACGGTGGCGATCTGGGAGTTGGGGATGATGTACAGGGTGCCGTCGCCGTCGCGGAGGCGGGTCAGGCGGAGCGTCAGGTCCTCGACCGTGCCCTGGAGTGAGGCGAGTTTGACGACGTCGCCGACGTTGTACTGGTCTTCCACCAGGATGAAGATGCCGTTGATGATGTCCTTGAACAGCGACTGCGCACCCAGGCCGATGCCGACGCCGACGATGCCGGCGGAGGCGAGGAGCGGGCGGTAATCGATGGAGAAGAGCGTGAGGATCTGCAGGAAGATGAGGAAGCCGATGATGCTGAAGGCGGTGCCGCGCACGATGGCGGCGATGGTTTTGAGCTGGGCGGCGCGCTTGGCGTCCGCAGCCGCGTGACGCTCGGCAAGGCGCTGCAGGCGGTGCACAAAGAAGAGTGCGACGCGAGAGAGCAGGAACAGGAAGAGGAGGATGAGGAGGAATTTGGGAAGGCGCTCGACGACGGCGACGAAGTCGGTGTGCCAGTCGCGCTTGATGACATTGATTGCGGGTTCGTCAGACGCGGGCAGCAGGCCGGCGAGCAGGTGCGCGGGGAGAACGTTCAGGGGAGGGTCTCGCTTTCTGGTGTGGGTCGCTTGTTGGGCCGGTGAAGCAGATTTTGATGGCGGCGCGGTAAGCTCTATGCAAACTGGCCAAGGGGCCTGAGAATGAGACGCACGCAGGGGTCGATTGGGAGGCCCGAGGCAGAGCGGTCCGGGAGGGAAAATGACGGCGACGATACGTGGGTTGATGGTGGCGGGGGTGGTGATCGTGGGGCTGTGCGCTGGTGCGGGGGGCCAATCGACGACCCGTCAGGCGTATCCGCCGGGGGTGCAGGCGCCGGGGACGAACGATCCGATGAACGATCCGCGGGTGCCGGCGACGAATAAGGCGATCGCGGAAAAGATGGCAGTCTCACGCAACGAGGAGCGGCAGAGAAAGCTGGTGGCGGATACAAACCAGTTGCTGGACCTGGCGATGAAGCTGAAGGATGAGGTGGACAAGACGGATAAGTACACGTTGTCGCTGGATGTGGTGAAGCGGACGGCGGAGATTGAGAAGCTGGCGAAGGCAATTCGGGAGCGGATGAAGGACTGAGGGGCAGTTCTTGGTTCTTCGTTGTTCGTTCTTAGTGGATAGAGAGAGCGGCCGGTTGAACCTTTGGGGGTTCAACCGGCCGTTTGTGTTTGGGCGCGGGTTAGCGGGTGGCGAGGATGGTGGTCTGGATGGGGTTGGACTGCGCTGCGGCGGGGGTGACGGCGGCGGCGGCGTTGATCAGGCCGACGGGCAGGCCGGCGACGGTGGTGGCGGTGGCGCGCATCTGGGCGATGATCTGCGCGGGCGTCCAGGTGGGGTGGATGGAGCGGATCAGAGCGGCAACGCCGGCGGCGAGCGGGGCGGAGGCGCTGGTGCCCATCGCCTGGACGTACTGCACGTGGCCCAGGCCGAAGCATCCGAAGGAGTGGGCGGTGTCGACCGGCGCGCCGGAGAGGGTGGAGCTGATGCCCATGCTGCAGGCGCCCATGATCCAGCCGGAGTTGCTGCGGTCGTCACCGGCGGGGTAGCTGCCACCGGGAGCGGCGAGGGCGTTCATGGGGGTGCCGAAGTTGCTGTAGTAGGGCAGGGTGACGGGGCCGGGGACGCAGGTGGCGCCGGGGGTCAGGTTCTCCGCGCAGGCGGGGTTGGTGCTGGCGACGATGGCGAGGACATCGCGGGCTTGGGCGGGAAGCTCGATGTAGTTGGCGTTGGCGAAGTTGAAGCCGTCATTGCCGGCTGCGGCGATGAGCAGGGTGCCGGCGTTGGCGGCGGCGTGGGTGGCGCGGTCGAAGGTGGCCTTGAGGCCGGCGCCGTCGCCGGTGGTGATGTCGACCATGGTGCCTAGAGACATGGAGACGATGTCGGCGTGGTTGGCGACGGCATCCTGAATGCCCTGGAGGACCCAGGAGAGGAGCCCGGCGGCCTGGCCGGCGTTGCAGGTGGTGGCGTCCGTGCCGGAGGCGGGCATGCGCTCCAGAACTTTGATGTTGAGGAGGGCGGCGTTGGGGGCGACGCCGGCGACGGAGCCGGAGTTCGCACCGAGGGAGGCGGCGGCGAGCGAGGCGGCCCAGGTGCCGTGGCCGGTCTGGTCCTGCGGGGTGCCGTCGTCGCAGGGGGAGGGAAGGCCGGTGGCGGCGGACTGGTTGACTTCGGAGAGGTTGAGAGCGATGCTGGCGGCGAGATCCGGGTGGTTGGCATCGATACCGCTATCCAGGATGGCGATGCGGACGCCCTGGCCCTTGGCGACGGTCCAGGGACCGGGGGTGGCGGTGGGGGTGGAGGCATCGGCGCCGAAGCCGCCGACCTGCTTCACGGCCCAGCCCTGTGCGGAGTTGTACAGCTTGTCGTTCGCGCTGGATGCAGCGGCGCGGACGTTCAGGGTGTGGGCGTTGACGATGCGGTCCTGGGCGACGAACTCGACGCCGGGAAGAGCGGCGAGGGAGGCGGCGGAGGCGGCGGATTCGACGACGGCCATGCCGAGAGCATCCTGGCGGGCCATCAGGCGGGCGCCGGCAGAGGCGATGCGGATCGGCGCGTCCTGGGGGACGTAGCCGTCGCGGTAGGTGACGATGTAACGGCCGGGGATGGTGCGGCCGAGCGGCGACGTCTGGGCCTCGGCGGGGATGGCGGAGAGGATCATGGCAACAGCAAGCGTGGTCAGGGCGGCGACGAGGGTGAGGGTGGAGGCTGCGATGATTGCGATGCGCTTGCTGTTGAACATTGTTGAGAAAACCTCGATGCAATTTGGTGTTGATTGCTGCATCGGCGTGAGGTTTTCGAGGGGGATAGCAGGGGTCGCAAAGAGCGGAACGAGGGTCATACCTCCTTTGGGGGAGGAGGCCCAATCATTAGAGCGAGGGCTCAAAGCCTAATGTTGATGCAGGGATTTGAGACACGGACAGAGTGTTTGAGACAGTTCTAATGAGTGGAAAAGGGTGGTTCCTGAGATCGCGCCCACTCATCCAAGATTCACTCTTCCGAGGGTCCTGCAGCCCTGACGCGAGACGTTCGCCGAGCGACGTTTCTTGGCACCCTTTGCGGCCCCCTCGCGTCCAACATCCAATGAAAGGTCTCTCTCTGACTCTTCTGGCTGGCCTGCTGCTGGCAGGTTGCGGCTCACCGGGCCCGCCTGCCTGCACGATCCAGGGCTTTCAATTTCTGGTCCTCCCCCGCGACCCAGCGGCCGCGCCGGATCACACCTTGATGCCCCCTGGAAATCAGCAGTACTTCGACGCCGGGCTGGGCTCGACATACGGCCCAAACTGCATTTCCAATCAGTTGTACAAGTACACCCACGCGCAGTGGAGCACGGCTGATGCCGTCAATGTGACCATCAGCAGCGCGGATGACGCGACCAACGGCCTTGCAACCTGCCTCGCAGCCACCAACACCACGGTCAGCGCAACCCTTACTGCAGACGACTTCACCGAAACCAAGAGCATCCCACTCGTCTGCAAATGATCAGGGCGTGTCCAATCGCGCCGACCTCCGGGTAACTTCAGGACGTTACGAATTCGATAGAAAACGTCATCATCATCCAGCAAAAAACACCATGCAAACGTGGTGAACCCCGCGGAATCGCGGGGTTCACCAAAGCCATGCACGTCACTTAACCACGATTGCCCCACCAAAATCCACGTTCACCATCAAGAATGTCAGACGGTGACGGTGGAGGTGAGCAGGTCTTCGATGCGGACGGGCAGCTCCCGGACCCGCACACCGGTGGCGTGGTAGACGGCCGCGGTGATGGCCGGCGCAACGCCTGCAAGTCCGATCTCCCCAATCCCGCGAGCTCCATACTCGCCCATCTGCGGGTCCGGAATGTCGAGGAAGTGGACGTCAATCAACGGAGTATCGGCGCTCGTCGCGACGAGGTAGTCGGCGAAGTTGTCATTGACGGGATGCCCGTTGCGCGGATCGTAGGTGGTCTGCTCGAAGATGCCCATGCCGATCCCCATTACGACGGCTCCGAGGATCTGATTGGCCGCAGTTTTGGGGTTGAGGATGCGACCGCCGTCGATGACGCTGACGACGCGGCTGACGCGGAGTTTCGCGATGCCTGGATCCCATTCCACTTCAACGAACTGCGCGCCAAAGGAGTGGGTGCTGTAATCCTTGGCCTTGGTGTCTGAGCCGAGGCCGGCGGATTTGCCGTCGCCGTTGGCGCTCTTCAGATCCGCAAGCTTAAGGACCTGCTCAAAGGGAACGCCGGAGTCTGGTGGGGAGGACTTGAGGTGGATGCGGGCGTTGGTGAGCGCAAGGTCAGTGGGTTGCTTGCCAAGGAAGGGAGAGCCGGTGGTGCCGGCGGCTGTCGCGAGGAGGACTTTGATGGCGGCGCCGGCGGCATCGGCGACAGCGGGAATGACGGTGGCGGTGGCGGTGGAGCCGCCGGAGAGCGGGCCGGGGACGAGCGAGCTGGAGCCGAGCACGACCTGGATCTTGCCGGTCGGGATGCCGGTTTTATCCGAGACGACCTGCGCGAGGATGGTGTAGGTTCCGGTGCCGATGTCCTGGGTGCCGGAGCTGACGCGGGCGGTGCCGTCGTCCATGAGGCTAAGGGTTGCCTCGCTGAGGCCGCGGCCCGCGCTCCAGGAGGCCGCGGCGACGCCCCAGCCAAGGATGATGTTGGGGTCGCCGGGTTTGCGCATGGAGCCGATGGCGGGGGTGCGTTTGGACCAGCCAAACTTCTCCGAGCCGACGGTGAGGCATTCCTTCAGGTGGCGGGAGGAGAAGGGTTTGTTCTTGTCTTCATCGGTCTGGGTGTCAAGGCCGAGGCGGAAGGCCACGGGGTCCATCTTGAGCTTGAGGGCGAGCTCGTCCATGGCGGACTCCAGCGCGAAGAGGCCGGGGACGGCTCCGGGACCGCGCATGGGAGTGGGGGTGCCGACGTTGCGCTTGACGAGGGCCGCGGAGACGGAGAGGTTGGCGGTGCTGTAGAGGAAGGGCGTGGCCTCCCCGCAGTTTTCGCGGATGTCATCGCCGAAGGAGGTGTGGTTGAGGTAGTCCTGCTGGAGCGAGAGGAGTTTGCCGTCCGGTGAGGCGCTGAGTCGCATGCGCTGCTGGGTGCGCGGGCGATGACCGACATTCGTGAACATCATCTTGCGCGAGACCATGAGCTTGACCGGGCGGTTGAGCTTGCGGGACGAAGCGGCGGCGAGCGCGGAGTGCGGCCAGGGGAAGAGCTTGCCGCCGAAGCCGGAACCGATGAAGCGGGAGACGACCTCAAGATTTTCCTTGGGCACGCCCAGCACCTGGCACATGACGGCGTGGTGATTCATGACGCCCTGGGAGGACTCGTAGAGCGTATATTTTTTGCCGTCCCAGACGGCGGTGGTGGCGTGCATCTCCATCGGGTTGTGCGTCTCGACGGGGGTGATGTACGTGGCGTCGAGCTGGATGGGGGCTGCGGCGAAGGCGGCTGCGGCGTCTCCACGGTGGTTGAGGACCTTGGGGCCGCCGGGTGCGCCGATGGCGGGCATGGGGTCGGCGAGCTGAGGGCTGACGTTGAAGGATCCCGCGTCATAGGAGACGCGAACGGCGGCTGCGGCGGCCTGGGCGTGTTCGAAGGTATCGGCCAGGGCCATGGCGACGTACTGGCCCCAATAGGAGACGGTCTCATCCTCAAACGGCGGGCGGGCCTCCGAGTTGCGGCCTCCGGAGGCGTTGCGGAAGAGTGGGCCGATGTTGCCGTGGTGGAGGATTTCAAGGACGCCGGGGAGTTTGTCCGCGGAGGAGGTGTCGATGGAGCGGATCTTGCCGCTGGCGATGGTGGCGCAGACGGGGACGGCGTAGGCCATGTTGGGGAAGTTGTAATCGGCAGCGTACATGGCTCCGCCGGAGGTTTTGAGGGGGCCATCGATGCGGCTGAGCGCGGTGCCGATGATGGCCGAGGGCGGCTTGGGCGGCTCCTTGGGAGCGTTCTGGCCGTTGTTCTGAGCTTGCTGCGGATCGATGAAGTCGACGAGTTCGGCGAAGATCATAGGGGTTCCTCGGGTGCGGGTGCTTAGGCGACGGACATGACGAGGGCGCGGGTGAGGCAGCGCTTGCTGAGCTCGATCTTGAAGGCGTTTTCGGATTGCGGTCTGGCGTTGTGGAGGGCGGCCTCCGCGGCCTTACGGAAGAGGGCGGGGGAAGGGGATTGATGGAGGAGGGCCTTCTCGGCTTCAAGCGAGCGCCAGGGCTTGGTACCGACGCCGCCGAGCGCAACGCGGACGTGGGTGATGCGGCCGGATTCGGTCTTGATGACGATGGCGGCGGATGCGAGAGCGAACTCGTAGGCGGCGCGGTCGCGAAGCTTCAGGTAGAGAGACTTCGAGCCGGAGGGCGGGGGTGGAAGAGTGACGGAGGTGATGAGGTCGCCGGGAGCAAGGACGGTTTCGATGTGCGGCGTGGAGCCGGGGACGAGGTAGAAGTCGGCGATGGGGATGGAGCGAACGCCGCGGGGGCCTTGAATCTGGATGGTGGCTTCGAGGGCGGTGAGGGCGACGTTCTGGTCACTGGGGTTTGAGGCGATGCAGTGCTCGCTGGTGCCGAGGATGGCGAGCATCCGATTGTGGCCGCCAATGGCGGAGCAGCCGGTGCCGGGTTCGCGCTTGTTGCAGGCGTGGGCGGTATCCCGGAAGTAGACGCAGCGGGTGCGCTGGAGCAGATTTCCGCCCGTGGAGGCCATGTTGCGAAGCTGCGGGCTGGCGCCGGAGAGAAGGGCTTGTGAGAGGACGGCGTAATCGCGCTGGACGGCGGGGTGATGAGCGACATCCGCGTTGCGGGCGAGCGCGCCGAGGACCAGTCCGCCTTGCGGCGTGGGGGTGATGGCGGCGAGCGCGAGGGCGTTGATATCGACGAGCTGGCGCGGACGTTCCACGTTGAGCTTCATCATGTCGATGAGATTGGTGCCGCCGGCGACGAAGCGTGTAGCGGGGATGGCCGCGGCGCGGACGGCCTGGTCAGGGGTGGAGGCGGAGGTGTAAGAGAAGGCTTCCATGGGGGCTCCGGGTGCGGGGTAAGAGGGAGGCTTAGGCTTGCTTGCGGGCTTGCTGGACGGCAGCGACAATGTTGGGGTAAGCGCCGCAGCGGCAGATATTGCCGTACATGGCCTGCTTGACGTCCTCGTCAGAGGGGCCGACGGGCTCCTTGAGCAGGGCAACGGCGGACATGATCTGGCCGGAGGTGCAGTAGCCGCACTGGTAGCCGTCGTGCTCCACGAAGGCGGTCTGCATGGGGTGCAGGTGGCCGGGCTGGCCAATGCCTTCGATGGTGGTAATCTCGTCTGCCGGATGCATAACGGCGAAGGAGAGGCAGGAGTTGACGCGGCGTCCGTTGACGTGGACAGTGCAGGCTCCGCATTGGCCGTGGTCGCAGCCTTTTTTGGTGCCGGGGAGGTTCAGGTTTTCGCGCAGGCAGTCCAGCAGGGTGGTGCGGGGATCGAGCTGAAGGGAGTGGGCGGTGCCGTTGACGCGCAGGGTGACCGGAACGGTCAGGGGCGCGGTGGGGGGCTCCTGCGCGGCGGAGGGAATGGCCGTGAGGATGGGCGGAACGCCGGCAACGAGACCTGCTGCGCCGGCGGCTGAGAGGAAGGTACGGCGGGTGAGCGTCGACTGTTCAGCAGAAGGGGTGTCGGGGGATGGCTGACCCTCGGCTGCGGCATCCTCTTCTTCCAGCGTAAAACCGTTGTGACCCATGCAAACTCCCCCTGTGCGGATGTGGACTGACCATCAGATGCCAGTTTACGCGCGGTGATTGAATTTGCGTCAACGCAGTGTGGGGAGTGTGGGTCTAACGAACAGGGAAGTGGCCGAAGTTGAACTTATACACAACGCCGAGCGTGAGGGGCTTGGAGTAAAGGTGGCCGCTGGTGGTGACCGGACTGTTGTACCGCTGATACTGGCCGTCGGCTTTGACGGAGAAATGGTCGGTCAGGTTGAAGTCCACGCCGCCGCCGCCGGACAGCACGTTGGTGGGATTCTGAAAATACTCGAAGGTGTCGGTGGGGTCGTTCACACCGTTGATGTATTTGATCAGTCCACGGCCGAAGAGGATGTCGCCGTATGGGGTAAAGCGGCGGAAGGTCTTATAGACCTTGACTCCGCCCACGACGTTCTTTTCGCTGACGAGCTGGCCGCTGTCCACGGGGTACATGCCGCGGATCTCCAAGGCCGGATGGAGGCCGAAGAAGCTGCGGAACCCAAGGTCTACGCCGGCGGTGATGCTGAGGTTCTTGCCGTCGCCAAGGCCGGTGTAAACGCCGCTGAGGCCGCCAAAGGCGGAGAGGTCGAAGGCACGCGAGGCGGTGGGGGCAGCCTGAGCTTCAGCGTGGCGGAAGGAGAGGACGGCCAGGGCAAGAGCCGCCAGATGTGCTGCATGGATGCGTCGCTTCAAACCCACTCCTCGAAAGTTGCCGCGCAGAGACGTGCGGCAGGAACATTGATGGCCTGTGGCCCGTGCTGCAACGATCATACGCTGACCCCGGCAGAGCAAGGAAAGGGTTAAGTAGGAAACGTCCGGCGCAATCATGGAAGGACCGAGGCGGGCCAAGTCTCCCGGCGGGTCCTGTTTTGGGCATGGGTGGAAGGCCTGATTGTGGTAGATTCAAGAGGTTGAGTTGCGCCGTGGACAGATGGCCGAGTGGCTGAAGGCGCACGCTTGGAAAGCGTGTATACCGCAAGGTATCCAGGGTTCGAATCCCTGTCTGTCCGCCACTTCTTCCCGCAACTCATGCTCTTTTCAGGTCTTCCGGGAACGTTTTCCCGTGCCCCCAAGACACGGCTCAATCTTGCAATGCCAGCGATCACTTGATTCTTCCGTCTATGACTCACAGGAAAACGGCAACAGCTTAGAGGCTGTTGCCGTTTTTCTGGTGCGTGATCGTGGGTTGTTGCTGGTTAGAAGGTCAGCTTCAGGGCGCCCTGCATCACGCGAGGGGTGCTGGAGAGGCTGGTGATCTGGCCCCCCGTGGAGCTGGTGGGATTGGTGTTGGGGGAGCTAAAGGTGGGGTGGTTGAAGGCGTTGAAGGCCTCCCACCGGAACTGCAGGACGTAGCCTTCATGAACGGTCCAGTTCTTGGCCGCGCCCATGTCCCAGGAGTTGATCCAGTTGGCATTGAAGAGGTTGCGCTGCGAGTTGCCGAAGGTGCCGACGGCATTGGTCTTGAAGGCGGCGGTGCTGTAGTAGTGCTGGAGCCAGTTGGCGCGGGTTCCCTGGTGAACCATGTACGGGCGGCCGGTGACATCGGCGCGGTCCCGGCCGACCTGGGAGCCGGAGTTATTGTTGCCGTTGCCCCCGGCGATGCTGAAGGGCTTGCCGGATGCGGCCTGCCAGATGCCGCTCAACTGCCAGCCGCCAAGCGTCTGCCGGATGAGCTGGTTATGACGCTCGAGCTTGGAGGTGGTGTACACGAAGTGCGTTACCAGGGTGTACGGGACGTTCTGGTCGGAGAGACCGCGGTTGTAGCGGATATCGAATGGATTGGGCACGCTGGAGAGGCTGTTGGTCCCCAGGGTGGCCACGTCGAAGGTCTTCGACCAGGTGAAGTTGGACTGCAGTTGCAGGCCGTAGCGGAGACGCTTCTCCACGCCGGCCTGCAGGGACTGATAGTTCGCGGTGCCGGCGGTGTTGTACTCCGTGATGGAAGCGAAGAGGGGATAGGTCGTGCGGGCGCCCTTGTTGGAGCAGGCTCCGCTGACGACGGGACCACAGATGCCGGGGTTGCGCTCTACGGGGGTGAGCTGGTGGTAGCTCTCGCTGCCAACGTAGGCGAGATGGATGGCGATATCGCGGGTGAACTGCTGCTCGACGGAGAAGTTCCAGCTCTGCGTGACGGCGAGGCGAAAGTTGCGCGAGAAGCTGGTGCCCACGGTCAGTGGAGTCAGGAAGGTGGCGGCGGCCGTGGGTTGGGTGCCGAAGGTGAAGGGTGGGAAGGGATTGACTCCGCCGGTAAAGCTGGCCCAGGGATTATCGAACGAGATGGGGTTTGCGGCGCTGCCGGCGAGCGTGAAGGTGGGGCTGAAGGGCGCGGCATCGGCGGTGTGGTTGTAGTTGATGTAAGAGATGGGTGTGGTGAAGAGGCCGAAGGCGGCGCGGACGGAGGTATGCTGCAGTCCGGCAGGCTGCCAGGCGAAGCCGACGCGCGGGTTGAAGTAAAGGTAGCTGGCCGGCATCAGGGAGTCGGTGACGCCAGTGTCACCGGGGAAGACGAGCCCGACGGGAGCGTTGGGGAAGCGGGTACTCTTCTGGCCCGGAACGAAGGCCGTGCCGCGGCCGTCCTTCACGTTGGGGGCAAGGTTTGGCTCCCAGCGAAGGCCCGCCGTCAGGGTGAAGTTAGGACGAACCTTGTACTGGTCTTGTGCATAAACGCCGAGCTGCCAGCCGGCGAGCTGCTGCGTTTCGCCCGCGCCTTGCAGCAGGGTTGAGACCTTGCCGAGGAGGAAGTCCGCCAGCCCGTATCCGGTGTAGTAGCCGTTGAAGGAGACGTTCGCGTTGGCCGGGTACAGGGAGTACTCGCGGGCGTACTGGTGGTAAGCGTCCACACCAAAGGAGAGAAGGTGGTTGCCGGTGTTGCGCGTGATGGCGTCCGTGATGGCGACGGTCGCGCGCTTCTCCGTGTTGTTTTCGTAGAAGGGGGTGGAGAAGCCATTGGAGATGCTGAGGCCGACGAGGAAGCAGCCGTTGGCGGGGTCGGAGATCTTCACGTACTGGGACAGGCAGGTCGGTTGGCCGTTGGCGCCGAGCTGTTGGGCGCCGGAGACGAAGTCCATGCGGATCCATGCACCGGAGAATGAGTTGACCATCTTCGGGCTCAGGGTCCAGATGTGGTTGACGGCGGCGTTCCAGTAGCGGCCGTCGTCGCCAAGGACGCCGGTCACGATGTTGCCGGGGATGGCTCCCTGGGGCTGGGAGAAGCGGTCGATGAAGCTGCGGACGGAGACGCGTTGGCGATCGTTGATGGTGTAGTCAAGGCGCCCGGTGCCTTCGTTCAGGGTGCTTCGAGTCACCGGGCTGGAGTAGAAGACCTGACCGGTCGTGGGCGTCTGGCCGAGGGGAACGTTCTTGACCAGGGCCAGCGCCCCCGGGCTGAAGTCGGTGACGGGGATCTTGTTCGTCGGGTAGTTCTTCAGGACCTGCGGGGTGGAGCCGGCGAGCAGCGCGGTAAAGTCGCCGTTCAGCATCGCCGCGGTGGGGGTGAAGGTGCTGCTGCCGGCAGAGGAGCTGACGGAGCGCGTGCCTTGATAGTTGGCGAAGAAGAAGAGCTTGTCGCTGCGAATGGGGCCGCCGAGAAAGGCTCCGAACTGATTGCGCTTCAGGGTGTCGATCGACTTGTTGAACCAGTTGCCGGCGTTGAGGTCGTTGTTGCGGATAAATTCGAAGAGACCGCCATGAAATTTATTCGTGCCGCTCTTGGTCTGGATGCTGACGACTGCCCCTGGCGCAAAGCCGTAACGAGCATCGAAGTTGTTGGTGGTGACGCGGAACTCCTGGGTGGCATCGGCGTTGGGAAACGGTGCGGCCAGCAGGTTGTAGGTGTCCATGTTGGGCACGCCGTCCAGAAGGAAGTAGGCGCTGCCGGATCGTCCGCCGCCGGAGGAGGCGCCCGTCTCACCGGGAAAGGAGTTGGTGGCCTGGAGGACGGAGCCTAGGCGGAGGCCATTAGTCATGCCAGGCGCGAGCAGGACCAGCGAGGAGGGGTCGCGGCCGTTGAGAGGAAGCTCTTCAATGGCACGGGCGTCGACGATGGTGCTGAGATCCGGGGAGGTTGCGTTGATGATCTCGGGCATCGCGTCGACGCTGACGGTCTCGCTCGTGCTGCCAATCTCGAGGGTGAGATTGAGCGTGGCCTCCTGAGCGACGGTGAGGAGGATTCCCGACTGGACCTGGCGGCGGAAGCCATCGCGCTCCGCGGTGATGGTGTAGTGGCCGGGGGGCAGGGGAGTGAGGACGAAGTTGCCGCTGTCGCTGCTGGTGATGTTCTGGGTCAGGCCGGTATCGGTGTCAGTAAGGTTGATCTTGACCTGCGGGATGACGGCGCCGCTGGCGTCTTTGACGGTTCCGGAGAGCGTGGCACTGGTGTTCTGCGCGTGTGCGCTGGAAAGAGAAACGAAGACAAAAGTCAGGAGCAGGATGGCCCAGGTGCGAAGGGTAAAGCGCATAGATCGATCTCCGTTGCGTGAGAACAGCTTGGGTGGGCTGTGCGTGCGGCCGTTAAGTTGTTTCGCTGTCGGAGCAAGGTATAGGGAAGGCAAAGGAGCAGTGTCAACGCGGAGTTTCGCGGCTTCACTCAGTTCAGACGTGAGGGTGAATTCTGTTCCATTGACCGGAATGAGCCATGCCGAAATGCCCAAAATTGGGGAATGGGTGACTCGGACCGTCGAGATCGAAAGGACCGCTAAGCGGAAGCGTTGATGCCACCGGTGTCAAAGGTGACGGCTGCGTGCTCTCAGGAGCCTGAACATCAGCAGCTTCGGCGCAGACGCAACGCAACTCAGCCTCTCCTGAGAAGAGAGGCTGACGAATTCGGTTTCAATCGATGAGGTCGCCAGATCGGCGGAGGGGCTAACCATCACTCATGCATGGAGGAGATATGGTGCACCCGGAGCGATTCGAACGCCCGACCCTTTGGTTCGTAGCCAAATGCTCTATCCAACTGAGCTACGGGTGCACACTTGCCCTGCGACAACCAACCTAGAATATCGGACTTTCCCCCTGAGAGCAAACGGGCCAGCCAGAAGGGCTAACTCGCTGCCGGGGCCGGCGCCGCCGGCGGCGGAGCAGGCTTCGCCAGCACAATCTGCTCGGTAACATCCAGCCCAGTCCTCCGCAGCAGTTGCCGCACCACGGGCTCCGTCAAACGGGTCGAGTCATACTCCACGCACACCGTCTTCTCGGCCTCACGAAACTCCACCTTGCGAATCCCATACACTTCCCGCAGATTGCCAAGCGCCATCGCCGCCATCTCGCTGGGCGCCGCGCCATACCGGTACACCACGTCCACCTGTGTCATGACCGCAATTCTAGCAGTGCCGCAGTCTCACAGCTTCTGCAGGTACTGCGTAATCTCGCCGCCGGTCCAATCCTGCGCGCCGATGAACTTCCGCCGCATCACTCCCTGCCGGTCGATGATGTAGGTCTCCGGAATCTGCACCGTGCCATACATCGCATTCACCTTCTGATCCGCGTCCCGCACCGTCAGCACGTCCACCTGGTGCTGCTTCAGGAACTTGCGGTAGACCTCATCATCCTGGTCCGCGCTCACCGCCACCACTGCCAGCTCTGGATGCGCCTTCTGCATGGCCAGCAGGCTCGGCAACTCCTCCACGCACGGCGCGCACCATGTCGCCCACAGGTTCAGCACCACCACCTTGCCGCGCAGCTTTCCCAAATCGACGGTCTGCACGCCATCGCTCATCACAAACGCCGGCGCCACCTTGCCAATGTTCCCCGGATGATCTCCGCGATCGCATCCCGCGCTCATCCCCGCCAGCATCAGACCCGCCATTCCCAGCCACGTTTTCCGCACGTCACGCTCCCGCTTCCTATAATACGAACTCGTGGATGAAATCTCAGCCCAACCCGCCGCAGCCTCCGCAGACGAGACCTCGCCGACCCTGCTTCTGTCCGTCATCGTCCCCGCCCGCAACGAGGAGCAGTCGCTTCCCGCCTGCGTCGAATCCCTCATTGCCCAGTCCGAACCCGGCTTCGCCCTCGGCTCTGAGTGGGAGTTGATCCTCGTCGACGACCACTCCTCCGACCGCACCCACAGCCTGGCCGCCGAGTTCGCCGCATCCTCTCCCGGCGTCATCGTCCTTGAGGCCCCGGACCTCGCTGCAGGCCCGAACCCCGGCTTCACCGGCAAGACCAACGCCTGCTGGACCGCCGCCCAGACCGCCCGTGGCCACCTCCTCCTCTTCACCGACGCCGACACCATCCACGAGCCCGGCTCCCTCTCCCGCGCCCGCCACGAGCTTGAAAAGTACAAGGTCGCCCTCCTGTCTTACTCCCCGCGGCAGCTCATCTCCGGCCTCGCCCAGAGCATCGTCATGCCCCTCGTCTTCGCGGAGCTGGCCAACACCTACGACACGAAGAAGATCAACGATCCCGCCAACCGTCTCGCCGCCGCCAACGGTCAGTTCCTCATGGTCACAGAGGAGGCCTACTTCGCTGTCGGCGGTCATCGCGGCGTCGGCCCGTTCGTGCTGGAGGACGTGGCCCTGGCCCATAACATCAAGCGCGGCAAGCGTTCCATCCGCTTCCGTTACGCCCCGGACGCCCTCTCCACCCGCATGTATCGCACCGCCGCGGAGATGTTTGAAGGCTGGACCAAAAACCTGGCGCTGCTGTTCAACAACGCCCTCCCGCTCGCCGCCATGCGCCTGTTGGAGCTCCTTCTCATCCTCGCCATCCCGGTCATTGCCGTGCTGTATCCCTTTCCCTTCCGCTACCAGGTCGGCCTGCTCTTCGTCGTCTGGGTGCGCGTGCTCTGGCGCTTTTACGCTCGCACCGCCAAATCCGACTTCCCCTTCACGGATGTGGCGCTGTCCATCCTTGGCCTGCCCGTGCTGATCCTCCTGCTCATCCGCAGTTACATCGCCGTCAAGATCAAGAAGTCCGTCGCCTGGAAGGGCCGCACCTACTCCACGAATCACTAAGAGCCGAAGAACTGACCCTATGATCCTTCTCACCCGCAAAGCCGAGTTCTCCGCCGCCCACTTCTACTGGAACGAAGCCTGGTCCGCCGAGGAAAATCTCCGCGTCTTTGGCAAGTGCGCCAACCGCAACGGCCACGGCCACAACTACACCCTGGAGGTCACCGTTGCCGGCGAGGTGGATCCCGTCACCGGCTTCGTCGTCGACCTGAAACAGCTCAAGGACATCCTGGAAGCCGAGGTCGTCAGCATCTACGACCACCGCCACCTCAACCTCGAAATCCCCGACTTCGCCTCCGTCATCCCCACCACGGAAAACATCGCCATTGCCATCTGGCGCCGTCTGGCCGGCAAGATCCCCAACGCTCGCCTGCACCGTATCCGCGTCTACGAGATGCCAGACCTCTTCGCCGACTTCTACGGCGACTTCGGAGCAGGGAAGTGACACCGACCGCGCACCTCTCGCGCCGCTACCACTTCTCCGCCTCGCACCGCCTCCACGCGGACACCCTGACGGAGGAGCAGAACCGCCTCACCTTCGGCAAGTGCAACAACCCCTTCGGCCATGGCCACAACTACATCGTGCAGGTCACCTTCTCAGGCCCCGTCGACGCCGCCACGGGCATGGTCACCAACCTCGCAGACCTGGACGCCTTTGCCGCGGAGCATCTCCTGGCCCCGTTCGATCACCAGAACCTCAACACGCTCACGCCCTTCGCCGAGCAGGTCCCGAGCACGGAAAACCTAGCCATCGTCCTGCACGGCATCTTCGCCGCGTACCCCCACGCGAAGCTCGAGCGCATCCACGTCGAAGAAACGCCGAATAACTCCTTCGACTACACCGGCTAGACAGCTAGTCCGCATCCGGATGCGGAACCATCGTCGCCACACGCGTTGCCGTGTTCAGCGTGTCGCCAGTCCTCAGGTAGTAGTAGCCCTTCCCGTCGTGATCCTTGCCGTCCCACACCGCCACCCGCTTCGGCCCATTCACCGTCAGCGTGTCGCCATGGATCGTGATCGAGGTCGCCTGGTCCAGCCCAAAGCACAGCAGGTCCGGATGCGCCTTGATCACCGCGGCCATATCGTTCTCCCTGTGCCGCACATCCACATGCTGATCGAAGGTGGCGTTTGTCAGGAAGCCGAAGCCAACCTCATGCCCCGGCGCCATCATGATGGTGTTATCGTCCGGCTCCTTGGAGCCCCGAACCATATACGACCCCTGAATCGTCGCGCCAGCCGACCCGCCCCCGATCACGCCGCCCCGGTCCAGCAGCCGGAAAAACTCCTTCAGCGTCAGCGTATCCAGGTACGTATCGGCGATGCGCCAGTGCCGTCCTCCCACAAACCAGACCCCAGTCGCCGTCTTCAGCGGCGCAACAAACGCCTCGGTATTCGCCACCGCTTTATCGTTCGTATACACCACCGTGCAGGGGACATCCGGAAAGGCCGCAAAGGGGCTCTTTGCGCCGCAGTATTCCGCCTGCAACTCAGCCTGCGTCGCCGGCTTCGTCACGGACGCGTTCGGAATCACCACAATCTTCGCCTTCTTCCCACCTGCCATGTCGATCAGCCGCTCATAATCCCGCGGCTCGGTCGCGCCGCCCGTCACCAGCAGATAGCCCTTGGCGGGCCCATGTGAAGGCGTCTGCCCAGACGCCACGCCGGACAGCAACCCCGCGAACATTGCCACCACAAAAAGACGCGCCGAAACACTCCTGCTGGTCATCATGAACTCTCCCGTAATCCTTCAGGACGTACCCGACTCAGCGAAAGACGCACCACACCCAACGCCACATCCCTCATTTCGATACACTCGTGACTGAAACCTTCCCGGCTGCCGCCCGCCCTCAGGACGACGCCGCAGCACGGTCTGTCCTCTCTGAAAGGCTCGCATGAACTCCCCCGCCGGCACCCCTGAAGCGCACCCATCTCTCGCAGCCATCTCCACCCAGGACCTTCACCGCGAACTCATCCGCCGTCTCGGAGAGGACCCCACCCGCGACGGCCTCCTCCGCACCCCGGAGCGCATCGAGAAGTCCATGGCCTTCCTCACCCACGGCTACCAGCAGACCGTCTCGGAGGTCCTCCATAACGCCCTCTTCGACGTCGATTACGACGAGATGGTCATCGTCAAGGACATCGAGTTCTACTCCCTCTGCGAGCACCACATGCTCCCCTTTTACGGCAAGGCGCACGTCGCGTACGTCCCCAACGGAAAGGTCATCGGCCTCAGCAAAATCGCTCGTCTCGTCGACGTCTTCGCCCGCCGTCTGCAGGTGCAGGAGCGCCTTACCCGTCAGATCTCGGACGCCATTGAAGAGGCCATCGCCCCCCAGGGCGTCGGCGTCATCCTGGAGGCCCAGCACCTCTGCATGATGATGCGCGGCGTGGAAAAGCAGCACTCCCATACCGTCACTTCGGCCATGCTCGGAGCCTTCAAGACCCAGCTCCAGACCCGCAACGAGTTCCTCTCCCTCGTCCGCCGCTCCGGGTCCGCTCTCTAAGCGGTAAAGTGGTCCTGTGAAGCCCGTCTCAGACAGCCTCATTCTCATCACCCTCCTCGTCGAGCTCGGCGTCGCCGCCGCCGTCTCCAGCTCGCTTGCCCGCTCCCGCACCTTCCGCGATCTCCTCCTGCTGCAGTCCCGCACCGTCCGCCAGACAGCCAACTTCGTCGCCATCTTCGTCTTCCCGCTCGTCCTCGGCGTCTGGATCCGTGTGCGAGTCCCCAACTTCCTCGCCGCGGACATCTCCTTCGAAGCCACCATCCTGCTCGGCCTCCTCCTCGGCCCGCTGCCCGCCATGGCCGGCGGCGCCGCGCTCGCCATCCCCGCGCTCCTCCACGGCGAGTACTGGTCCCTTACCGTCAACCTCGTCACCGCAGCCATCGCCGGCAGCTACGCCCGCTTCGCCAGCGTGGAGGACGTCTGGTCCTTCTCTCCCATGATCGACCTCAGCATCTACCGTTGGGTCACCCGCAACCTCAAGCGCCCGCATCTGGACCGGCAGATACTCCTCCTGATGCTCATCACGGCCATGCAATTCGCCACCAGCCAGCTCTCCCACCACTATCCCCGCCACTTCTTTGAGCTCTACTCCCCCAACTGGTTCGTCGAGCTCGCCATCTGCTTCTGTGCCCCGGTCGTGGTCGGCATTCCACTCAAAATCTGGAACCAGATCCGTATTGAACGCAAGCTGGAAGAGCAATCCCGTCTCCTGCTGGAGGCTCGCCTCGACGCGCTTCAGCGTCAGATCAACCCCCACTTCCTCTTCAACACCCTCAACTCCATCACCTCGCTCGTGCGCTCCAAACCGGAGCTCGCCCGCGAGATGATCGTCAAGCTCGCCAACATCCTTCGCATCCTGCTCAAGGATCGTGAAGCCTTTGTGCCGTTCTCCGAGGAACTCGCCTTCACCGACGACTACCTCGACATTGAGGTCGTTCGTTTCGGAGAAAAGCTGCGCGTCGTCAAGGAGATCGCGCCTGACACGCTCGCCGTCGTGGTCCCCAGCATGTTGCTCCAGCCGCTGATTGAAAACTCCATCAAGCATGGCCTCGAACCCCGCATTGAAGGCGGCACCGTCACCCTCCGCAGCCGCATGATGGATGACGGCCGCATGCTGGTTGAGGTCGAAGACGATGGAGTCGGCATGGCTCCCGGTCGCGCCGGCACCGGCAACATCCAGCGCCCTGGCACCGGCATCGGCATGAAGAACGTCCGCGAGCGGATGGAGGTCCTCTACGGCGAAGGTGCGGAGGTCAAAATGGAGAGCCGCCCCGGCCGCGGCACCAAGGTCACCCTCTACATGCCCGTCCTCGAAGGCGGCACCGGCGACTGGGGCAAAGTTCGCGCCGCCGTGGAAGGCGTCATGAAGGGCCTCACCCGCTAAAACAACACGCAAAACCCAACACACAGGTCGTTCGGAGCAAAGCGAAGAACCTCCGTAGCTGCTTTTGCCTTTGCCTTTGTTCCCACCAAGCAAAAGGCCCGCCCCCAAAGGAGCGAGCCTCTTCATCACACTTCGCGCAGCCTAAAACGCCGCCCCGCACCCATGCTCCGCCACCAGCCGCTTCCGCCACTCTTCCAGCGTCGCATATGCAATGCAGCTCTGACCGCTGACCGTATCCACCCGCCAGGTCACATTCCCCTGCCGATACCACTGGAACTGCCCACGCCCCCCAAATCGCTCTCCATTCGGAGGATTCGGCGGAATCGAGTCATGCGCCGGGGGCGCGCCGCCGGTATACACCTTGCTGTACGCCCCGCCATCGCGTCCGGTCTGCGCAAACTCAGCTCCGCCCGTACGATCCCCGCCAGCCTGAAACTCCCGGTTTTCCCCGGTCCCAATGCCATACGTGCCGTCCGCCGCGCTGTACTCGCGCTTCTCGCCGTTTGCGCCGCGGGAAAAATCCCACTTGTGCTCGCTCTGTCCGTCCACGCCTTCGCCCGCATTCTCCCGCAGGAACGCTTCCTTCTGTGGACCGCTCATGCACCCTTCACAGCGAACCTCGCCGCTGCCCAGCCGCTCCGTCTTGTAGTACCGCTGGTACCCCATCCAGATCAACACGACCACCAGGACCAGCAACAGCACCGTAATCAACGTCCTGAACATTCCACCGCCTCCACTCATCCGGGTTTCCGCGCGCCGGCCGCAAACTTAGTAATTGGACTGAACCTACTATGCCCCCACACCCCCCCAAGCGTCGAGCAAAAAAGCTCAGCGCCACTCCCACTGTCCCAACTGCACCACCAATTTTCATTCAGCCCTCGTTCTTGCCCCCGTCCGCGCGCGTATGATTAACCTCGTGCCCAAGTACTCCATCGTCGTCCCCTTTCACAACGAGGAAGACAACGTCACCACGCTCTACGACCGCCTCAAAGCCGTCATGGAGTACGTGAACGAGACATTTGAACTCGTCTTCGTGGACGATGGCTCGCGCGACCGTACCTACCGCCTGCTCGAAGAGATCGCCGCCGTGGACTCCCGCGTCCTTGTCGTCAAGCTCCGCCGCAACTTCGGCCAGACCAGCGCCTTGGCCGCCGGCTTCGACCACTCCCAGGGCGAGTACATCCTCGCCATGGACGGCGACCTGCAGCACAACCCCGCCGAGATCCCATCCTTCCTCGCCAAGCTCGAAGAAGGCTACGACGTCGTCTCCGGCTGGCGCTCGGAACGTGGCGATAACATGCTCCTCCGCCGCATTCCATCCGCGGCCGCCAACCGCCTCATGGCCGCCCTCTCCGGCGTCGATATCCACGACTTCGGCACTACCTTCAAAGCCTATCGCCGCGAGGTGATCCAGAACATCCCCCTCTACGGCGAGATGCACCGCTTCATCCCCGCGCTCGCCTCCTGGTACGGCGCCACCATCTGCGAGATCCCCATCTCGAACCCCGCTCGCACCGCAGGGAAGTCGCATTACGGCCTCTCCCGCACCTTCCGCGTCTTCTTCGATCTCCTCACCATCCGCTTCCTCCTCAAGTACATGACCCGCCCCCTGCACTTCTTCGGCACGGTCGGGACCCTGGGCATGCTCTCCGGCGGTCTGCTCGCCACCTGGTTGCTGATCCTCAAGCTCATCACCCACGGCGCGGTCGCCAACCAGCACGCACCGCTCTTCATCATCGCCGCCGTATTGATCCTCGCCGGCATCCAGATGCTCGGCATCGGCCTCCTGGGCGAGCTCCAGGTCCGCCACTTCCACACCGCCGACCACCGCGCCCCTTACGCCGTCGACCGCCTCCTCCGCCTCCGCTCCAACGAAGAATCCCTCCTCCACTAGCCTTCGCTACCTACCTTCAAATCGCTTGAGAAGCTCTGCGGCCCGGCGTATCTCTTCAACGTCCAGTAAGTCTCTCGGGCGGCCCGCAGCGAGTTTCTTCGCAACCAGTTTATCCACGGCTATGATTGGAACCTCGAATGCGCCATCGACCACTCCATAGGTCCGGCCTTCCCAGCTCTCTTCAAGATTGACCCCGCTCAGAACTTGTAGGATATCGACGCGAAGGGGAGGTTCTCCCATTTGAAAGTATGTTTTGCGATCAGTGAAATCAGCTGGCTCAACACCTGCGAGCGGAGCGCCAAAATCTGACAGAGCGCGGAAGATTGCCTCGCTGTTCTCTTGGCTGCTCAAAATGTAGATGTCCAGATCCTTCGTAGCTCTCGGTTGGGAATAAGCCCCTACGGCATAACCACCGACCACCAGATACTTAGCTCCATGTGCATTCAACGCGGACAAGAGGTCGGCGTGATCTTGGCTCAGGAGCATCTTGGGACCGGCTAAAGGCGTAAGCATCTCGTGTCGTCTCCCATACCGCCCCCAGGCGTTCTCCCAATGGGAGACTCTGCCAGTAACGGTAGTTTTCCGCATCCTGCTGCTCGACGTTCGTCACCCTGCGGATTGTCTTATCCATCGCCACCTCTATCATTTTATTCCTCTTACCTCGACCACGCGCGCGCCGATTTCAAAGAAGCTCCATGCCCAACGGCAGTACACTGGCTCCTCCATGAGCCCCACGCGCAAGCCCAAGCCCAAGAAGACCCCGAAGATGAAGCCCGCAATAAAGTCCCCCCACCCCGCCTTCACCGAAGGCACCCTCCGCCGCAAGCAGATCCGCCGCACCGACCTCGCCCGCTGGGACCCCAAGCTCCGCCGCCAGGACCCTCTCGCCCTCCTGCGCCACTCCATGCAGGGCCGCGTCTCCCGCCTCATCCCGCTCAAGTATCAGCGCATGGCTCTCACCCCCTTCGGCTTCTTCCGCGGCGCCGTGCCCATCATGGCCGCCGATCTCGCCCTCCTCCCCCACACCAACCTCACCGCCCAGCTCTGCGGCGACGCTCACGTCCAGAACCTCGGCGCCTACACCGGCCCCGACGGCCGCCTCGTCTTCGACATCAACGACTTTGACGAGACCATCCGCGGCCCTTTCGAGTGGGACCTCAAGCGCATGGCCACCAGCATCCTCCTCGCCGGCCGCCAGTCCAACACCAGGTCCTGCGCGGATGCCGCCGAGACCTTCCTCACCGCCTACTGCACCCTCCTCGCCCGCCTCGCGCACATGCCCGTGCTCGAAGCCGCCCGCTTCCAGGTCCACCTTCTCGCCCGCACCGTCTCCATCTCGGACGTCCTTCAGCGCGCCGAACGAGAAACCCCCATGCACTCGCTCGAGCGCCTTACAGAACCAGCCCGCCTCACCGAACCCGGCCCCACGCATCGCATCTTCCACTCCCTGCCACCCGTCCTGCACCGCGTCACCGGCGCGCAGGCCCAGACCGTCATCGCGTCACTCGTCCCATACGCCAAATCGCTGTTACCCGAGCGCCAACGCTTCCTCGCCCGCTTCCGCCCCCTGGACGTCGCCTTCAAGGTCGTCGGCACCGGCTCCGTCGGCCTCCGCGACTACTGCATCTACCTCGAAGGCAACGGCCCCGAAGACCCTCTCTTTCTCCAGATCAAGGAGGAGCCCGCCTCCGCTTACACGCCTTATGTACCCGCCTCCGCCGTCTGGAAGGGCAACCAGGGCCAGCGCGTCGCCGAAGGACAACGCGCCATGCAGCTCCAGTCCGACCCCCTCCTCGGCTGGACCCACCTTGAAGGCCGCGACTACCTCGTCCGCCAGCTCAATGACCACAAGGCCTCGGTCGATGTCACCAAGCTCGACCTCGCCGGCCTCTGCCAGTACGCCCACCTCTGCGGCGAGCTCCTCGCCCGCGGCCACGCCCGCTCCACCGACCCCCGCCCCCTCGTCGGCTACATCGGCACCGGCACCCGCTTCACCCAGTCCATCCTCACCTTCGCCCAGGCCTACGCCGACCAGACCATCGCCGACTGGAAACAACTCAAATCCCACCTCAAACCCAGATCTAGGAAGCCATAACCCCACCGCACGTCATTCTGAGCGAAGCGAAGAACCTTTGTATTGGCTTCTGCCGTTGCAGTTGCTCTTGCTTTTGTCTTTGCCTGTTCCATGCTCGCTCGTGCCGTTGCTTGTTCTTATCCCGTCTTGATCCCTTTGATCCTGCTTACGCCTTGCTCCGCCCACCGCTCATCCCGCCCCGCTCCCATGAGAAACTAGCAGTATGCCTCTCAATGTCGGAATCGTAGGCTTGCCCAACGTAGGCAAGAGCACCATCTTCAACGCCCTCACCAGCGCCGAGGCGCAGGCCGCCAACTACCCCTTCTGCACCATCGACCCCAACGTCGGCGTCGTCCAGGTCCCCGACGCCCGCATGGACCGCATCGTCACCATGGTCAAGCCCAACTCCATCGTCCCCACCACCATGGAGTTCGTCGACATCGCCGGAATCGTCGAAGGCGCGTCCAAAGGCGAAGGCCTCGGCAACCAGTTCCTCTCCCACATCCGCCAGACCGACGCCATCCTCCACGTCGTCCGCTGCTTCGCCGACCCCGAGGTCATCCACGTCGCCGGCGGCGTCAATCCGCTCCATGACATCGACATCATCAACACCGAGCTCCTGCTCGCCGACCTCGACACCGTCGAAAAGCGCAGCGTCAAGGCCCAGAAAGCCGCGAAATCCCAGTCCGCAGACGCAAAGATCAAGACTGAAGCGGCGACACTCGAAAAACTCCTCGCCGTGTTGAACGCCGGCAAGCCCGCCCGCGTCGCAGAGCTGACCGACGACGAAAAACTCGTCGCCCGTGACCTCTTCCTCATCACCTCCAAGCCCATGCTCTACGTCGCCAACGTGGACGAGTCCGCCCTCTCAGTCGGTAATGAATGGACCACCGCCGTGGAAAAACGCGCCGCCGAAGAGGGAAGTGAAGTTGTCCGTATCTGCGGTCAGATGGAAGCCGACATCGCCCAGCTTGACCCCGCCGAACGCCAGGAGTTCCTCACCGAGATGGGCCTCGCCGAACCCGGCCTCAACCGCCTCATCCACGCCGCCTATCGCCTGCTCGGTCTCTTCACCTACTTCACTTCAGGTGTCCATGAGGTCCGTGCCTGGACCATCAAGAAGGGAACCAAGGCCCCCGGCGCGGCAGGCGTCATCCACTCAGACTTCGAACGCGGCTTCATCAAAGCCGATGCCTACCACTGCGAAGACCTCTTCCGCCTCGGCTCCGAACAAGCCGTCAAGGAAGCCGGCCTCCTCAAATCCGAGGGCAAAGAGTACGTCGTCAAAGACGGCGATATCCTCTTCTTCAAGTTCAACGTATAACGCCGTTCAACAAAGTCCGTTTGCCAGTTCTTGCATGACCGCAGAAGGTGTCAGAAAAAGTGCGTCCGATGATGAGGACAACTCCTTTGTTCTGAAGACTTTACGCTCTAAAACAAGGAAAAATCCGGACTTTTCACCCGAAGTCCGGACCTAACTGCAATGTTTTGAATATTTTGCACACATTCCACCCCGGGGCGGGGGGGACCTAAAGCTCCAGCCGCGAGTCATCGATCGCTAGTCGAACATTCCCGTCCGACTTCGCCAACCGCCTCACCGCTTCCATCTTATCGACGTTCGCCTTCAGCATGACCATCGCAATTGGAATCGATTTGCCAGCCGATTTGATCGTCCGAATCGCCGTCTCCCGGTCGATCTTGCACACGTTCATCAGCACCCGAATCCCGCGCTCCACCAGCTTCGCGTTCTTCATGTGCACGTTGACCATCAGGTTGTCGTAGACGTAACCGAGCCGCGTCATCGCACCCGTCGTGATCATGTTCAGGATCATCTTCTGCGCCGTGGAGGCCTTCATCCGCGTTGACCCGGAGATCACCTCTGGCCCCACCTCGGCCACAATCGTCACGTCCGCCACATCCGCCAGCTTCGTCCCGTAGTTGCAGGTGATGCAGGCCGTCTTTGCCCCTCGGGCTCGCGCATACTCCACTGCGCCAAACACATAGGGGGTCTGCCCGCTCGCCGAAACCCCAATCACAATATCTTTCCGCGTGGGCCGCCGCCGCGCGATGTCGCGCTGCCCAATCTCAGGCGAATCCTCATTCACATCGGATGCGGAGGCCAGCGCCTTCGGGCCGCCCGCCATAATGTACTGCACCTGCGAGGGAGCCGTCGAAAACGTCGGCGGGCACTCACTCGCGTCCAGCGACGAGATCCGTCCGCTCGATCCCGCCCCCACATAAATCAGCCGTCCGCCATCCCGCAGCGACCGTGCCACCGTATCGATCACAATGGCAATCTCCGGCAGCGCCTTCTTCACAGCGGCCGAAACCTTCGCGTCTTCCGTATTGATGATCCGCGCAATCTCCAGCGCGGACTTCGTATCCAGGCCCTGCGACGCAGCGTTCGGGCTCTCGGTCGTGAGGACAGTCGACTCTTTCGAATCGCGGTTTCCGGATGGCTTCTCCGGCTTCTCTGGCAGTATCTGCTCCATCATCGTCAAGGTCGCCATAGTGTTTTCGTCACAGTTCAAGCCAATCCTACGCCTGTATTTGGTTGGATGCACAAAAGATCGTGCCGTACAAGATACCTTCGACGGAACCACACAAATTATGTACGCACCACCGCCACCCGCCGCATGTCAACGAACTTCTGCGGCTCAGCGTCTAACTGTTTCAGGCGCTGTGCCCGCAGGGACCGTATTCTGTTATAACGTGTCATCCGCCCGGAGCCATCCGCCTTTTGATTGAGCCACCTGCCATGCCTGCCGAAGTAACGCCCACTGACGATCCGATTGCTGCGGCCCCGCACACCGCGCCGTCCCTGCCCTCTGCTCCGTCCGCCGAGCCCCGCTCCACCTCGCTCTTCGCCTGGCTCCGCGACCTCGTCCTCTCCGTCGCCGTCTCCACCTTCATCATCGTCTTCCTCTACCGCCCCGTCCGGGTCGAAGGCTCCAGCATGAATCCCGGCCTCGAGGATCAGGAACGCCTCTTCATCAATCAGTTCGCCTACCGCGTCGGCGAAATCCACCGCGGTGAGATCGTCGTCTTCCGCTATCCTCACGACCAGACCAAAAGCTACATCAAGCGCGTCATCGCCCTGCCCGGAGACATCGTCCGCATCGACCGCGGACGTGTCTTCGTCAACAACAAGTTCATCTCCGAGCCGTACGTCCCCACCCGCTTCACCGACGATCGCACCATGCCCAACATGGAGCTCGGCCCGGACGAATACTTCGTACTTGGCGATCACCGCAACGTCGCCTCGGACAGCCGTGACTTCGGCCCTGTCTCCCGCAACCTCATCTATGGCAAGGCCTCCTTCGTGTACTGGCCAGTCGACCAGGCTGGCGTCGTCCGCTGAAGTCGCCTGTGGCGGCGCCTCAAGACGCGAATCGATCTGCACGGAGCCAACACCCTCCACCCCACGTGCATCGTATTCATGAGACGGGTAGAAGGCAGCCCGATGGGAGAACGAAGCATGTCACGTTTTGGACGTTGGATGATCGCACTGATTGCAGTTATCTCACTGGCAGGGGTTGTAATTCCTGCTGAGGCACAGGTCGTCGTTCGCGTCGGCCCCCACCGGCACTATCACCATCGCCATTATCATCATCGTCATTGGCGCCGCTAAAGAGCTTAGGTTTATAACGAGCGGGCCCGGCGCATCAGCCGAGCCCGTTCAGTTTGAAGCCTGCTGAGTCTGACGGTCGTTCTAACTTGCGTACGTTACAATCTTCGAGAACGTCTCCGCATCCAGGCTAGCCCCACCCACCAAAGCCCCATCGATGTTCGGCATGGACATCAGCTTCGCCGCATTCTCCGGCTTGACCGACCCTCCATACAGAATTCGCGTCTGCTCCGCGCGCTCCTCACCCAGTCGCTCCGCCACCTCACGACGGATAATCGCGTGAGCCTCCTCCGCCTGCGCCGGGGTCGCGGTACTTCCGGTCCCAATCGCCCACACCGGCTCATACGCTACGATCAGCGCCTCGCTGCCCTCGCGCTCCACCCCATTCAGCGCACAGGAGATCTGCCAGCGCAGCACCGCCTCCGTCAGCCCGCTCTGCCGCTTGTCCAGCGTCTCGCCCACGCACACCACCGGGATCAGGTCGTGCGCAATCGCCGCCTTCAGCTTCCAGTTCACCATGTCGTCGGTCTCATGCGCGTAGATGCGCCGCTCGCTGTGCCCCAGCATCACATGCGTGCAGTTGATGCTGGCCAGCATCGTCGGCGAGGTCTGCCCCGTGTACGGCCCCTCGTTCAGCCAATGCATCGTCTGCGCCCCGGCCTTCACGTTGGTCCCCACCACGCCTTCCAGCACATATCCAAGTGACGACATTGTAGGAAACAGCACGATCTCATCCCGCTCATGACCCTCCACGAGCGGTAGAAACTGCTCCAGGAATGCGAGTGACTCCTTCGGGGTCTTGTACATCTTCCAGTTGCCGGCAATGACGGGCTTACGCATAGGCAGTCAGTATTCCATCTCCATCGAATCAAGGAAAGCAAAGATCGACCGCAAAGCCGATCACCGCCCAATCCAGAAACCTAGGCCTCGGTCAACGCCTCAACCCCCGGCAGTGTTTTGCCCTCCAGGAACTCAAGACTGGCCCCCCCACCGGTTGAGATGTGCGTGATGCGATCCGCATACCCGGACTTCTGAATCGCGGAAACGGAATCTCCCCCACCTACAATCGTGGTGGCCTCTTCATTCCCCGCGACTGCTTTGGCCACCGCATTCGTCCCAACAGCAAACACAGGAAACTCGAACACGCCCATCGGCCCATTCCAAAGCACCGTCTGCGCCGCAGCAATCTCGCCGCTAAACAGCGCCACCGTCTTTGGCCCAATATCCAGCGCCATCATCTCAGCCGGAAACGCTCCAGACCCTTCAAACACGCTGCTCTTTGCCTTCGCGTCAAACGCATCCGCCAGCACATGATCCACCGGCAGCAGGAACTTCACGCCCTTGGCCTTCGCCTTCTCCAGCGCCGCCCTGGCCACGTCGATCTTGTCTGTTTCCACCAGCGACTTGCCCGTCTCCTGCCCCTGCGCCCGCAGGAACGTGTACGCCATGCCGCCGCCGATCAGGATCGCATCCGCCTTCTCCATCAGGCTTTCGATCACGCCAATCTTGTCCGACACCTTTGCCCCGCCGATGATCGCCACAAACGGCTTATCCGGCTCGCTCAACGCCTTGCCCAGGTGGTTCAGCTCAGACTCCATCAGCAGCCCCGCCGCTGCCTGCTTCACAAGGTGCGTGATGCCTTCAGTTGAAGCATGCGCCCGGTGCGCGCTGCCAAACGCATCGTTCACGTACACATCGCACAGCGCCGCCAGCTTCTTTGCGAACTCCAGATCGTTGGCCTCTTCCCCTGCATGAAAGCGCAGGTTCTCGAGCAGCATCGTCTGCCCCGGCTCCAACCCGTTCACCAGCTCCGTGGCCACTTCGCCCACACAATCCGGCGCGAAGCCCACGTTTTCATCCTCCCCCAGCACATGGTCCAGTAGCTCCCGCAGCCGGTCCACCACAGGCCGCAGGCTCATCGCCGGCACCACCTTCCCCTTCGGCCGCCCCAGGTGGGAACACAGCACCACCCGTGCCTTCCTCCGCAACGCATACTCAATCGTCGGCACCGTCTCGCGAATCCGCGTATCGTCCAGAATCTCCTGGCCATCTTTGGACAGCGGCACGTTGAAGTCCACGCGAATCAAAACCCGCTTCCCACCCAACTCCACATCCCGTATTGAAAGCTTCGACATCGTCCCTCTTTCTTCGTGCTCTTGCTTCTTCTGCACTACTCCACAATCAATGCATCCGCTTCAATCTCCACCTTCCAACGCGGATCAATCAGCCCCGCCACGACAACCATCGTAGCCGTCGGCATCACCAGCTTGAAGAACTTCCCATGCACCCGTCCCGCGGCTTCCCAATCATTGACATCGGTCAGGTAGATCCTCGTCCGAACCACATGCTCAAAGCTGCTCCCCGCAGCCTTCAACGCCGCCGCGATCAACGTCAAACACTGATCCGTCTGCCCGGCGATATCCGCGTCGTCGCACCCCACCGGCCCGGTCCCGGACACCATCACATGCTGCCCCACCCGCACCGCCCGGCTGAATCCAATCACCGGCTCATACGGCGACGTCCCCGCAAAATTCTCCCGCTCACTCATGTTGTTCCTCTTCACTTCATCGAGCGTTGTAGCAATGATCGCTTCCTAACAAGTTGATCCTGGACCATCGGCCCAGGATCAACACTACAGGCACACGTGGGCGGCAGAGCGTCTACAGACCCTTCTTCACCAGAAACAAGATCAGATCCTTCACCCGGCTTGAATAACCCCACTCATTGTCATACCAGCTGATCACCTTGCCCGTACTCCCCACCACCTTCGTCAGCAGGGAATCGAACACGCTCGACCGCGGATCGCCCTTGAAGTCCGAGCTCACCAGTTCCTCATCCGTATAGCCCAGGATGCCCTTCATCGGACCGGACTCGGACGCAGCTTTGATCGCCGCGTTAATCGCCTCCACGGTGATCGGCTTCTCCGCCGTAAACGTCAGATCGACCACCGACACATTCGGCGTCGGAACCCGTATCGCGAACCCATCCAGCTTGCCCGCCATCTCCGGCACCACCAGCTTCAGCGCCTTCGCCGCGCCAGTCGAGCTCGGAATCATGCTCAGCGCCGCCGCCCGCGCACGCCGCAGATCCTTGTGCGGCGTATCCAGAATCACCTGGTCGTTCGTGTAGCTGTGGATCGTCGTCATGATCCCGCTCGCAATCCCGAACGTCTCATGCAGCACCTTCACCACCGGCGCCAGGCAGTTCGTCGTGCAGCTCGCATTGGAGATCACGTTGTGCTTGCTCGCGTCATACTTGTCATCATTGACGCCCAGCACTATTGTCAGATCCTCGTTGGTTGCCGGAGCCGAAATGATGACCTTCTTCACCGTCGTGCCCAGGTGCGCCTTGGCCTTCGCCGCATCCGTAAAGAAGCCCGTCGATTCGACCACAATCTCCGCGCCCACGCTCGCCCAATCCAGCTTCGCCGGGTCGCGCTCCGCGAACACCTTGATCTTCTTCCCATCCACCTCGATATAGTCTTCGCCGTGCTTGATCTCGTTCTTCAAATTTCCCAGAATCGAGTCATACTTCAGCAGGTGAGCCAGCGTCGCCGGCGTCGTCAGGTCGTTCACCGCCACAAACTCAATCTCAGGATTGCCCAGAGCGGTGCGAAACACGTTGCGTCCAATGCGGCCGAAGCCGTTGATGCCAACCTTAACTGCCATGTGCCAGTGCTCCTCTGTCGTAACGTCGTGCTGAGTAGAAGGCTCCTACGTGGATGCCAGATGAATGAAAGCGGATGAATCCGGCTGAGAACTTTTCAACACCAGATTACGCCCCTCCAAGCGACACTCGGAGCCTACCAAACCCCTCATCCCCACGCAATCGCCGCCCCGACCATTTCCTGCGACTTTGCCCAGCCATCCCCCCTGTGTTACAAGCGTCCTAGACTGTATCCCGTACGAAATCTTTGGATGGCCACACCGTATGCGCTTCATGCGCGATTGGATAAAGGAAAAGATGAGAAGACGTCCCAGACGTGGGCCCAATGAGTCCGAGTCAACCGGAAAGAGTGGACAGGAACTCCCCTCAGGCCAGCTCGCCCCCCTCCGCCCCAACTACCCAGAACCCCTCGCCCCCGCGGAAGCGACCCCACAGCCCAGGCACCAACCCGCTATTTCCAACACCTCTGAGCTTCCCGTAGAGCTGCCCCCCCTCGCTTCGAAGCCCGACCCGAAGCCAGCCGCCGCGCCAACCCCGGAACCAGAAGGCCCCGAGTCCTTCGAGCCCTCCGACCCACCCGAAGGCTTCGCCCCCGCCGACCCCGACGCCGAAAAGAAGGTCGTCGTAGAAACGCAACCCGAGTCTCTCGCCACCCCGCCCCCCGGCCCGGAGGCCGTCTCGCCCAAGGCCCCGCGCGGCTACGTCGTCCTCACCATCGGCCTCCCCGGTTCCGGCAAAACCACCTGGTACAAACGCCGCGGCGTCTCCCCGCTCTCGTCGGATATGCTCCGCACCATCCTCTTTGACGACATCACCGACCAGCGCTACCAGGGCCTCGTCTTCAGCACCTTGCGTTCGCTTTTGCGCGCCCGCCTGATCGCCAAGATGCCCTGGAACTACGTCGACGCGACGAACCTGAGCCCACACGAGCGCCGCCAGTGGATCAAGATGGCGAAGTCCTTCGGCTATGAAGTCCAAGCCGTCTTCTTCGACGTCCCCCTAGCCGTCTGCATGGAGCGCAACTCCAGGCGCGACCGCCAGGTCACCGACGACGTCATGCAAAAAATGGCCGAGCGCCTTCGTCCCCCCACCTTCAAAGAGGGCTTCGACAAGATCACGGTCGTCCGCGTCAAGGGCGCCCCCGGCACCACCCCGGAATCCTTACCTGAGCCAGATGCCGCCGCAGAGCCCAACGCCGACGTCCTCCCTGACTCCGCCGAATCCGGCACATAAAACGGGTGCCCCATCCTCGCGCGGCCTCATCGCGCAGGGTGGGGTATCGAGCGAAGCTCGACCGCCTTTGTCTTTGACCTGGAGGCACCCACCGATGCCCACCCCCGCCATAGAATTCGCCGGCATCTCCTACTCGGTCAACGCGCGCCCCATCCTCAACAACATCTCCTTGCAGATCGCCCCCGGCACCACCACCGCCCTCCTCGGCCGCTCTGGCTCCGGCAAGACCACCCTCCTCCGCACCGTCAACGCCTTAGTCACCCCCACCTCCGGCGAAGTCCGCCTCGAAGGCGTCCCCAATCCCCTCCGCAATCTCATCGACCTTCGCCGCTCCATCGGCTATTGCATCCAGGAGACCGGCCTCTTCCCCCACATGACCGTCGAGCGCAACGCCGCCCTCGCCCTCGAAATCGCCGGCCCCGAACCCGAAGACAAGTCCCCCAAAGCCACCGCCCGCAACCGAGCCGCAGAGGTCCTCGCCCTCGCCGGCCTAGATCCCGCCCTCTCCACCCGCTACCCCTGGCAGCTCAGCGGAGGCCAACGCCAGCGCGTCGGCCTCGCCCGCGCCCTCGCCCACGACCCCTCCGTCCTCCTCCTCGACGAACCCTTCGGAGCCCTGGACCCCATCACCCGCGCCGAGATCCAGACCACCCTCCGCGATCTCCTCGCCAAGCTCAAAAAGACCGCCCTCCTCGTCACCCACGACCTCGACGAAGCCCTCTATCTCGCCCACCGCATCATCTTCCTGGACCAGGGCACCGTCGTCGCCGACCTCCCCACCCCCGAAGTCCTCACCTCCCCCAACCCCCACGTCAACACCTACATCACCGCCGTCCATCGCCCCAACAACGAACAACTAAGAACGAACAATTAAGAACCAGCAACTGTCCCCCATGACCTTCCTCCACCACCACTCCTCCGAAATCCTCCGCCTCACCTTCGAGCATCTCTGGCTCACCCTCTTCGCCATGCTCCTCGCCACCGCCATCGGCATCCCCACCGGCATCCTCCTCACCCGTTACGAGCGCCTCGCCCGCCCCATCATCACCTTCGCCAACATCGTCCAGGTCATCCCCTCGCTCGCCCTCTTCGGCCTCCTGCTCCCCGTCCCCTGGCTGGGTGAAAACGCCGCCCGCCTCGCCATCCTCGCCCTCACCGGCTACGCCCTGCTCCCTATCCTGCGCAACACCTACGCCGCCATCCGCTCCGTAGACCCCGCCCTCAAAGACGTCGCCGAAGCGATGGGCATGACCAGCCTCCAGCGCCTCTTCAAAGTCGAGCTCCCCCTCGGCGCCAGCGTCATCCTCGCCGGCCTCCGCACCGCCACCGTCACCTGCGTCGGCGTCGCCACCATCGCCGCCGCCATCGGCGCAGGCGGCCTCGGCGAGCTCATCTTCCGCGGCGTAGCCTCCGTCGATAACGGCCTCGTCCTCGCCGGCGCAATCCCCGCCGCGCTCCTCGCCCTCCTCGCCGACGCCACCCTCGCCGCCCTCGAATCCCGCCTCGCCATCCCCCGCACCTAAGGGCGTTTACTGCAACAGCGCCGGACGCGATGCCGCAACCTTACCGATCAACTCGCCAAAAAGCGTATTCGCCCACGCAAACCACGGCCGCGTAAACACCGCCGCATCATCCTTATCGAAGCTCTCGTGCATGAACCCAGTACTCCCCGCTGAGGCCTTCAACATCCGCAGAGCCCCCGCAATCTCCGCATCGGAGTCACTCGTCAGCGCATAAATAATCTGCGACATCGGCCACACATTTCGTCGCCCGATATGCGGGCCGCCCACTCCTTCTCCTGCCTTGCCAGACACAAACCACGGATTCCGCGCGCTCCAGACAAACTGCCTCGTCCGCGCATACAGCTCCCGGTCCGGGGAACTGTCAAGATACGGCAGCCCAAGCAGGCTGGGCACGTTCGCGTCGTCCATCAACACCTGCCCGCCAAACCCGTCCACCTCATAGGCCCAGATCTCGCCCTGCGCCGTCTTCGCGATCGCATGGTGGAGCAGCGCCTGCTCCACCTCAGCAGCCAGCTCATGCGCCTTGTTCGCCATCCCCGCGTCCTTGCAGATCGTGTTCAGCATCACTGCCGCCTGGCGCAGCGAGGTCACAGCAAACAAATTGGACGGGACCAGGAAGGCCAGGGAACACGCATCGTCGGACGGTCGAAAACACGAAGCGATCAGCCCCACTGGGTTCGCCGGAGACCCAATCCCGTTCATCAAGCTGTCCGTCGGATTCTCAGCCTGCCGTTGAAACCGGTAGGGACCATCCCCATGCTTCCGCTGCTGCACCTGCATCGTGTCCAGCACCGCCGCCATGGCCTTCTTCCACCGTGCATCGAAAGGCGACGTATCCCCCGTCGCGCTCCAGTATCCATGCGCCAGCCGGATCGGATAGCAGAGAGAGTCCAGCTCATACTTGCGCTCGCCCACCCCTTGCCTCATCTCCGTGCGATCATGCACGCTCCACGGTAGCGGCGCGGCACTCAAGTCAGCCATAAAAGCGTTCGCGTACGTGTCGATCAGCAGGCACCGCGTCTGCCTGCGAATCACCCCTTCAATCAGCGCTCTCAGCCGGTCGTCGGATCGCAGCAGCGGCAGGTACGGCCACACCTGCGCGGAAGAATCCCGCATCCACATCGCAGCAATATCGCCCGTCAGCACCACCGTATCGGGCTTGCCCTCATACGTACCTGGCGTCACCGTCGTGTCCAGCGTGTTCGGATAGCAGTTACGAAACAGTGCGGCAAGCTCAGGATCGCGAACCCGCTTCGACGTCTCCACCAGAAACGCCTCCACTGCCTGACTCTGAAATCGCCGGTCGGACGGAGCCGGACGCCTGGAGGAAAGCTCAGCCGTGGGTAACAGCGCTGCAGCGGAGGAAGACCCCAGCACGCTCAGCGAAGCCATCCCCCCCGCCACCTTCAGCCAGCGCCTCCGCGACATCTTAAACGCCTCACTCATGCTTCCCCCCCGCGCAGCCACTTCGTGCCGCCTCAACTGCGAATCACCCATCTTATCCGACCCCCACGCTCACCTTCAGCGTGGCCCCTGATGTACCCTCAACCCGTGCGCTTCACCAGCCTTACCCTCGCGGCCCTCCTCTGTCTCTCCATCCTCGCCTGCGCCCCCCCACGCTCGCACCGCATCACCATCGGCGCAAAAAATTTCACCGAGCAAGTCCTCCTCGGCGAACTCCTCGCCCAGGAAATCGAATCCCTCACGCACGAGAAAGTGGACCGCCGCTTCTATCTCGCCGGCTCTTACCTCTGCCACCAGGCCCTCATCTCCGGCCGCATTGACGCCTACCCCGAATACACCGGCACCGCCCTCACCGCCATTCTCAAGCAGCCCTTACCCGCAGGAAAGGACCGCGACGCCGCCCACGTCCACGCCACCATCACCAATTTGTACCAACAAAAGTATCAAATCAAAGTCGAGCCCTCGCTCGGCTTCGAAGACACCTTCGCCCTCGTCGTCCGCTCGCCCGACGCCGACTTCCACCACTGGCACACCATCTCCGACCTCGCCCCCGACGCCCCCAAAATCCGCCTCGGCGTCGGCTACGAGTTCCAGTCCCGCCCCGACGGCCTCCCCGGCCTCCAGGCTACATACGCCCTACAGTTCGGCGGTCGTCCAAGAGTCATGGACCTCGGCCTCCTCTACCGCGCCCTCAGCTCCAACCAGGTCGACCTCGTCGCCGGCAACTCCACCGATGGCCCCATCCGCGCCCTCGACCTCCGCATCCTCACCGACGACCGCCACTACTTCCCCCCCTACGAAGCCGTCCCCCTCGTCCGCGAAGACTCCCTCCGCCTCCACCCTGAAATCCAGATCGCCATCGATAAACTCGCCGGCCAGGTCACCGCCGCCGAGATGCAATCCATGAACGACGCCGTAGACGCCCGCCATGAAGATGTCGCCGAGGTCATCCGCCGCTTCCGCCAATCCAAATCCCTCTAGCAGCAGCAGGGAAGCGAACCTATACTGACCCGGACGACCCTCCGGAGCCCACCCATGCCAGTCACTCTCTCCGAGACAGACCAGCAGCTTTACGATCTCACCAACGCCGCCGCCCCCACCTCCATCGCCGGCGTCATCACCCTCATGCAGTCCATCGACGCCATCCTCCCCAACGACGACGGGCTCAAATGGTTCAACCGCCTTTACCTCATGGTCACCCAGCAGGTCGACCTCAACCCACCCAACGGCGCTTGGCAGAGCCCCATCTGGCTCACCCGCCTCGACGTCGTCTTCGCCACCCTTTACTTCACCGCCGTCGCCGACTACCTCGCCCAACGCGCGCTCCCCTCCGCCTGGAGCGCCCTCTTTCAGGCCCGCACCCGCACCGGCGTTGACCGCATCCAGTTCGCCCTCGCCGGCATGAACGCCCACATCAACCACGACCTCGCCCTGGCCCTCCTCGCCACCGATTCCGCTCTTAACCTCACCCCCGGCCCCGCCAGCCCGGAGTTCGCAGACTATAACTCCGTCAACCAGATGCTCAACGAACTCACACCCCCCACCCTCACCATGCTCGCCGTCGACACGCTCGGCGTCCTCGCCCAGGACACCGGCAAAATCGGCCGCCTCCTCTCCTTCTGGAACATCTGCGCCGCCCGCCAGCTCGCCTGGGACTTCGCCAACCATCTCCGCCCCCTCACCGGCCTCACCCGCCAGCTCGCCCTCACCAACCAGGACGCCATGACCGGCGTCATCGGCCGCGCCCTCCTCACCCCCATGGCTTAGATCCATCCCAGCACCGCCGCCATCGGAGCCCACGTCGGGTGCCCCATTCTTTGACAGTCGCATCGTCAAAGGGTGGGGTATCGTGCGAAAGCCCGACCGACGTCCCTCCCCCAGTAAACCGCCCGGGTGCCCCATTCATCACAGCTCCACCGTGATGAGCGGGAAGTACACCCTCCCCCGCCAAGCCCTTGCCCGTGCTCTCCGCAAACCACACCCAGCAGCTAAACTCCCCCTATGCCCGAACCCTGGCTCCGCAACACCCACACCTCCATCCCCGCCATCCCCCGCCAGATCCTCCACGCCCTCGAACTCACCGCCGAAGATGCCCTCCGCTGGGTCACCCCACTCACCCCCGAAGAGCTCCACGCCACTCCCCACTCCCTCCCCAGCGTCGCTTTCCACCTCCGCCACATCGCCCGTTCGCTGGACCGCCTCCTCACCTACGCCGAAGGCCACCAGCTCTCCCCCACCCAACTCCTCGCCCTCCAAACCGAGCACGACCCCACCCCCACCCCCTCAGAAATCCAAGCCGAGTTCCAGCAAGCCCTGGCCGAATCCAAACGTCGCATCCTGTCCTTCGCCCCAACCGACTACGAAACCCCCCGGCCCGTCGGCCGCGACCGCCTCCCCACCACCCTCGGCGGCCTCCTCGTCCACTGCGCCGAACACACCCAACGCCACTCCGGCCAGCTCATCACCACCGCCAAGCTGCTCGTAGCCCTCCGATGAAGGAGGTCCCATAGGTCGCAAGTACACTGGACCACCTATGCCGAAGTCCTACAACGATCTTAAAGTCTGGAATCGAGCCATGGATCTCACCGTGGTGATCTACGAGTTTACGGCTGATCTCCCGAAGGCCGAGCTGTACGGCCTGACCTCCCAAATGCGACGCGCTGCGGTTTCCATCGCCAGCAATATCGCCGAAGGATCAGCGAGAAGTTCAAGAAAAGACTTCAGGCAATTTATCCAGATCGCCCGCGGAAGCACCTGCGAACTTCTCACGCAACTTGCCATCACCTCTCGCCTGAAAATTGGCATCGACGAAAAGCGTCGCGAAGCCGAGCTACTGGCAAACGAAGTCGGAAAGATGCTGAGCGGCCTCTCTAGCTATCTCGCCCGCCCCAAAATCCCACCAACGAACAACTAAGAACGAACAACTAAGAACTAACCCACCAAATGTCCCATCTTTTCCCGCTTCGTCTTCAGATAAAACTCATTCTCCGGATCCAGCGCCACATCCGCCGAAAGCCGCTCCACCACCTTGATTCCCGCCGCCTCCAGAGCCTCCACCTTCTCCGGATTATTCGTAATCAGCCGCACCGCGCTCACTCCCAACGCCTTCAGCACCTCCGCCGGCAGCTCAAAGTGCCTGCAATCCGCCTGATATCCCAGCTCCAGGTTCGCCTCAATCGTGTCCCGCCCCTGATCCTGCAGCGCATACGCCTGCAGCTTGGCCATCAGCCCGATCCCACGCCCTTCCTGGTTCTCGTACAGCAGAATTCCCGCCCCCGCCCCCGCAATCATCCCCAGCGCCAGGTGCAGTTGGTCATGGCAGTCGCACCGCAGGCTGTGGAACACATCCCCCGTCAGACACTGCGAGTGAATCCTCACAATGGGCGCCCCCGCATGCACCTCCCCCATCACCAGCGCCACCGCCGACTCCACCCTCACCTTCGGCGCCGGAACCGCATCGTTGCAAGGCTCAGGATTGTCCACAATCCCTTCAAACCCGTAGATACGGAAGTGACCCCACCGCGTAGGAAAATCCGCATCCGCAACCTGCCGCACCGATCGAAACGCCATCCCCCCATTATAGCGACGCCCTCATCCCAACCCTGCCTGCTAGGCCACGATGTAAAATTGAGCAACGGAACCGAGGTGCGGAAATGGATTATGTCGATCCTTCCAACGTTGAATCTTCCAGAGACATTGACATCGTCTACGACATGGGATCGGGAGACGCAGGCTCGTCCATCGCAAGACTCACGCTAAACAACCATAGAACGCTGGGAATCCGCTGGAAAGCCGATGCAAAGGCCACCTGGTTTATCGTTCCGGATGAGATAGCAAACGCAGTCCTCAAAGCCGCTTCCGATCTGGATCGCAGCCAGGGTCAGGAATTGACTGCTGGCTACCAGCGTATGGCTGCCGACACCGAGCGTGAGGGCGAGGCCTTCGTATGGAGCGAAGCTCTCATCGGTGATGCTGTTGAAGCGCGGTGAGGTCTACTGGCCTGCCTTCGATCCATCCGTCGGCGGCGAGATCCAGAAGAC
Organism: uncultured Acidobacteriaceae bacterium; assembly: GCA_964242025.1. Taxonomy (GTDB): domain Bacteria; phylum Acidobacteriota; class Terriglobia; order Terriglobales; family Acidobacteriaceae; genus Edaphobacter. The sequence continues at coordinate 88,172 of CAXSZW010000013.1, read as the reverse complement.
ACGCCCCGCTATTATCGTCAGCAACGATGCAGCAAACTCGGCCTTGAACCGCTTCCTTGTCGTCCCTTTATCGTCACAAACCTCTCGCCTCTACCCAGGGGATGCGCTCGTCCACTTGAATGGCCAACAGAGCAAGGCTATGGCCGATCAACTCACCACAGCAAGCAAGTTGCGCTTCCGGAAACTCATCGGCACCCTCACCCCGGAAGACATGACCAGCGTTGAGCGCGCCATCTTATTGCAACTAAGCATCAAGCCCTAGCCCCCAACTCAAACCCCGTCCCACTGCACCAAAAAAGCACCACCCACCCCACCGCCTTCCCCCTTTTGCCATTGCCTTTCCCCCCTCGCTCTGCGAGGATTCCCATAACCATGACTCCCCCGTTCATCACCCGTCTCTGCCGAGTCGTCGCCTCCTCCCTCGCCGCCCCCCGCACCGCCGTCGCCACCCTCGCGACCACCCTGACCCTCCTCTGCGCCGCCGCGTCCCCCGCCCAGCAGGCCCCCCGAACCACCCTCATCACCAGCACCTCCGCCGCCCTCGTCTCCGCGGCAGACTCCGGCCCCATCCCCGGCTCCCAGCGCCTCTCGTTGACCCTTACCCTCGCGCAGGACCCCGCCCGCACCTCCGCCCTCCAGCAATTCCTCTCAGACGTCACCACCCCGTCCTCCCCCAGCTACCACCACTTCCTCACCCCTACCCAGTTCGCCGCCGTTTACGGAGCATCCTCAGACCAGCTCGCCGCCGCCACCGCCTGGGCCACCGCGCAGGGCTTCACGGTCGATGCCGTCTCCCCCTCCGCCACCCGCCTTTCCGTCTCCGCCCCCGCCTCCACCGTCCAGAACGCCTTCGCCGTCTCCCTCCACACCTACCAGGTCTCCGGCGCGCTCTACTTCGCCAACGCCACCCAGCCCTCGCTCCCCGCCTCCGCGGCCCCGCTCTTCGCCGCAATCGACGGCCTCAGCAACTTACCCACCGCCACCCTCACCGCAAACGCCTCTCCCGCCACCCTGGCCTCCCTCGCAACCGTCATCGACGCCAACGCCACGCCCATCCTCACCCTCGAGTCCTCCCTCACCTCCACCTCCCTCGCAGACTCCGCCCTTACCGCGTGGACGACCCTCCTCCGCCAGGCTGGCGCCCAGGGCATCACCCTCCTCGCCTCCCGCCCGTCCATCGCCGCGCCCTTCCCCGCGTCCCTGCCAGAGGTCACTGCCGTAGCCGTACCCGGAGCCACCGCAGACACCACCCTCCCCACCCTCCCGCGCCCCTCCTGGCAAGCCGCCCCCGGCCTCCCCGCAGACGCCCTCCGTTACGCCCCAGACCTCGCCGCCTCCTCCCTCACCGCCCTCGCCCAGACCCTCTCCTCCATTGAAGCCACCTCCGCCCGGCAAGGCAACATCAACGCCATCCTCTACTCCCTCGGCCCCATCCCCAACCTCTACACCCAGCCTGACTCTGCCCCTCAGGGAACATGGGAGCCCGCCACCGGACTCGGTCTCGTCAACCTCGATGTCCTCGCCAAGGCCTTCCCCCGTGGCACCACCTCCGTAGAGGTCGATACCACCGCCTCCAACTACAGCCCCGTCCACGGCGCAGGCTTCACCCTCACCTCCACCGTCTACCCAGGCGTCGCCGGCGCAACCCCCACCGGTTCCATCACCTGGACCAGCTCCAATACCAACTTCTTCACCACCATGATCCCGCTCAACGGGAACAGCGCGGCCACCTCGCCCACCTTCCAGCTTCCCGGCGGCTCATACACTATCACCTCCACGTACTCAGGCGACGGCACCTTCGCGCCCGGCTCCACCAACACCACCGTCTACGTCTCCGCGGAGCCCGCCAACTTCACCATCGCCGTCCCGCAAACCGCCACACTCGGCGGCACCCTCGCCGTGACCGCGACCGTCACCTCCCCCTCAGGCATCGGCATCCCCTCCGGCACTATCACCGCCGGCGTCACCGGAGCCACCAGTCAGACCGTATATCTCAATGGCTCAGGCTCCACTTCAACCGCCGCCTTCACCTTCAACGTCAACCAGGCCGGCACCCTCGCGGTCACAGCCGCCTGCACCCCCGGCGACGGCAGCTTCACCTGCTACAACCAGCAGAACGCCACCGTGAACGTCGCTAAAGCCAATCCCACCATCTCCCTCAACCTCTCCACCACCGCTCCCACCAACGGCGCCGCCGTCACCTTCACCTCCGCCGTCACCGGCCTCGGGACCGTCACCCCCACCGGCACCATCGCCATCAAGGACAACGGCAACCAGATCGCCTCCATCACCCTCCCCGCGACCACCATCTCCGCCCCCCTCGGCGCCGGCACCACCCATTCCGTCACCGCCGTCTACTCCGGCGATAACAACTACAACACCGTCACCTCCGCCGCCACCAGCGCCTCCTCGGGCGTCGCCGCCACCACCATCACCGCCCCGGCATTCCCCACCTCCTTCCAGTACGGACAGACCACCACCCTCGTCGTCACCGTCAACCCCACCTCCGGCCAGCAGGTCAACGGCACCGCTCCCACCGGCAACATCACCGTGACTCCGGGCACCATCACCAGCGGAACCCAGCTCGGCGGCGGCACCGTCAACATCATGGTCTCCAACCTTCCCGTCGGCGCAGACACCCTCACCGTCTCTTACCCCGGCGACGCCAACTACGGCCCCAGCACCCTCACCGTCCCCGTCACCGTCACGCCCTTCGCTGCGGCCATCGTCCCCCAGCTCTCGTACAACATGTTCACCCAGGGCAGCCAACAGACCCTGACCGTCCAGTTCTCCTCCCCCATCAACGCCCCCGTCCCGCAGAACGCCGCCTTCACGGCCACCCTTAACGGCACGGTGTACCCCGGCAAGTTCAACATCAACGGTGGCGGCGTCAACGCCACCGGCTCGGTCGTCATCTACGCTCCCGCACCCGCCGGAACCTATAACCTCACCGTCGCCTGCGTCGCCAACGTCGACTTCACCTGCAACACCCCCGCCCCCATCGCCGTCACCAGCACCGCCACCACCTTCATGGGACCGCCGCCCACCGGCACCGGCACCTCTCCCACCACCACTACCCTCGCCTCCACCTCCCTCGCGGGCGCCGGACCCACCCTTACCGCCACCGTAGCCGGCGTAGTCGGCGCCACGCCCATCACCGGCACCGTCGTCTTTTACGATGGCGCCACCCAGGTCGCCTCCGCCCCCGTCGCCCTCGTCGGCACCGCGTACGTCGCCACCGCCACCAACGTCACCCTTGCCAACGCCACCAGTCACTCCCTCACCGCCGTCTACAGCGGCGACACCACCTACGCCCCCAGCACCTCGGCCGCCATCTCCATCACCTCCAACGCCTCACCCGCCGCCATCACCCTCACCGCCAACACCACCATGGGCGAGGCCGGCCAGTCCATCGCCCTCACCGCCCGCGTCACCGGCTCCACCTTCTCCGGCGTCGTCCCCACCGGCAGCGTCACCTTCTTCCTCGGCGGCACGACGCCCTCCGCCCTCGCCACCATCGGCCTTGGCTTCTCCGGCCCCGGCGTCGCCACCGCCACCTATACCACCACCGGCCTTCCCGCCGGCACCCAGACCGTCTACGCCGTCTACTCCGGCGACGGCAACTTCTCCGCCGTCACCTCAAACTCCATCACCCTCGGCCTCTCAGACTTCTCCGTCACCTTCAGTCCCGCCGTCATCACCCTCACCTCCGGCCAGACCGGCACCACCACCGCCTCCGTCAACCTCGTCGGCGCCGGCTCCAACACCATCAGCCTCGCCTGCACCCCCCCCGCGAACACCTCCATCGGTTGCTCCTTCTCGCCCTCCACCCTCTCCGCCGGCGGAGCCACCACCCTCACCGTCACCACCGTCGCTCACAAACTCCAGCCCACCCAATCCGCCTCCCTCCGCACCGGAGTCCTCGCCGGCGTCTCCTTCGCCGCCCTCCTTTGCTTCTTCCTCCCCGGCCGCACCCGCCACCGCCTGCCCACGCTCCTCCTCGTCCTGCTCGCCTGCATCCTCACCGCCAACCTCGGCTGCGGCTCCAGCGACCTCACCCACCCCATCTCCGGCACCGGCGGCACTCCCCTCGGCACCTCCATCCTCTCCATCACAACCGCTGCAACCAATGGCACCAACACCATCCGCCACAACTACACCGTCCAAGTCACCGTCCAGTAGCCGGCCGCAACCCTGTGACCTATACCCGCACGGATGCGCCGCGCCGAGGACCACCGCAACCGCAATCACTATCGCCGTCCTGACCGCCCTCACCCCAACGGTCACATGCCTGATCGGCATCATCCTCTCTCGTCAGGACGTCCGCGACCTCCGAACTGAAAGGAACAACCTCCGCACCGACGTGCGGGCCGAAATGATCACCTTCCGCTACCAGATCCACTCCGATCTCCTCCGCATCCATGAGCGCGTCTAAGCGGTAGAAAGAGGCAAGGGAACTAGAGCTCTCCAACATCCATAAAAGTCGTCCACCCTGAGACGGCTTTTTCTCCCGCCAGATTCACCCTTCCCATATTTCATCTTCACCCCACCCAACCTCCCCCCACCCTCACCAAACCAACCTTCCCCCACACCGAAACTATCCCCCGCAACCGTGGTCTATTCCCATATCTGCCCTGCAGCTTTGCCCTCTATCGCCTTTTACTGCGCCGGAGCCTCACCACCCGTTAAGCTTTTCCCTGACCAGAGGAACCAGACCCACATGATCTCCCCCCTCCGCCCCTTCGCCGCAGCCTTCGCCGCAGCCGCACTCAGCCTCGCTCCGGCCCTTCCCTCTGCCCTCGCCCAAAACAGCGTACAGAGCAGTGTCCAGACCAGCCGCATCGCCGCCCAGGCTGTCTCCTCCTCCGCCCCCCGCGCCGCCCTCACCAACACCGTCTCCCCCCGCGCCCGCGCCGCTGCCGATCTCGGCGCCGCTCCCGCCGACCGCATCCTCTCCTCCGTTACCCTCCGCTTCAACATGTCCGCGGCCCAGTCCTCCGCGCTCGATGCCCTCATCGCCGCCCAGCAGAACCCGCAGTCCGCGCAGTACCGCCAGTGGCTCACGCCGGAGCAGTACGCCGCCCAGTTCGGCCTCTCCTCGTCGGATATCGCCAAGGTCACCTCCTGGCTGGAGTCCCAGGGCCTCACCGTCACCGGCGTCGCCCGCGGCCACAGCTTCGTCACCGTCTCCGGCACCGTGGCCAAACTCAACGCCGCCTTCGCCACCTCCATCCACTCCGTCTCGCTCAACGGCGAACAGCACATCGCCAACCTCTCAGAGCCCGCCCTCCCCGCAGCCATCGCCGCCGTCACCAGCACCATCACCGGCCTCTCCGATATCCGCATCCGCCCCCACGCCCACCCTCACTTCACCTCCTCCATCTCCGGCAGCCACTTCGTCGCGCCCGGTGACTTTTACACCATTTACGACATCAACCCCCTCCTCACCTCCAACGTCAACGGCGCCGGCATCACCATCGCCGTAGCCGGCCAGACCGATATCCTCCTCACAGACGTCGCCGCCTTCCGCGCCGCATCCGGCCTCCCCGCCAACGCCCCCACCATCAAGCTCATCGGCACAGACCCCGGCACCCCGCTCACCAGCGGCGTAGCCGAGGACCAGGTTGAGGCCTCCCTCGACGTCGAATGGAGCGGAGCCGTCGCCCCCTCCGCCACCATCCTCTACGTCAACTCGACCGACGTTCTCGGCGGCTCACTCACCCAGATCATCGATCAAAATCTCGCCCCCATCGCCACCGTCAGCTACGGCGACTGCGAAACCAACTTCGGCTCCTCCAACATCGCCGTCTTCAACCAGCTCTTCCGCCAGGCCGCCGCCCAGGGCCAGACCATCGCCGGCCCCGGAGGTGACTCCGGAGCCACGGACTGCGATTACCAGACCAACGTCGCCACTCAGGGCCTTGCCGTAGACTTCCCGGCCAGCTCCCCGTACGTCACCGGCGTCGGCGGAACCATGTTCAATGAAGGCGCTGGCTCGTACTGGGCCGCCGCCAACGGCACCGCCTATAACGGCTCCGCCTCCGCCCTGTCCTACATCCCGGAGGCCGTCTGGAACGAGTCCTCCTCCACCAACGGCCTCTCCGGCGGCGGTGGCGGAGCCAGCGCTTACTTCACCAAGCCCACCTGGCAAACCGGCACCGGCGTCCCCTCGGACTCCGCCCGCGACGTCCCGGACATCGCCTTCAACGCCGCCGCAGGCCATGACGGATACCTCTACTGCCAGGGTGGCTTCTGCACCAACGGCTATCGCAACGCCTCCTCCAACCTGGACGTCGTCGGCGGCACCAGCGTCTCCACCCCCGCCTTCGCCGGCATGTTGGCCCTCTTGGAGCAGAAACTCAACACCAAGGTCGGCCTCGTCAACCCCACCCTCTACGCCCTCGCCAACAGCACCTACTACACGAACGTCTTCCACGACGTCACCGTCGGCTCGAACGTCAGCCCCTGCACCATCGGCAGCCCCAACTGCACCACCGTCATCACCCCCTGCAACGGCTCCGCAAACGCCGGCCAGGGCTGCATCGGCTACACCGCCGGCACCGGGTACGATCTCGCCTCCGGCTGGGGCTCGCTGGACGTCTTCAACTTCGTCAACGACTTCCCCCTTGTCTCTCCCGCCAACTTCGGCCTCAGCACCTCCGCAGGCGCCACCGCGGACGTCTCCCTCTCGCCCGGAACCTCCACCGTCACCGTCAAATCCGGCAGCGTAGCCTCCGGCCTCACCTTCACCGTCTCCCCGGTCAACAGCTTCGTCGGCATCGTCAACTTCGCCCTCTCCACCACCTCCACCACGCTCAACGCCACCTACACCCTCTCTGCGGATCCCGTCACCATCACCGGCTCCGGCAGCGCCTCCACCATCCTCACGCTCTCAGCCACCCAGTCCACCGCCAAAACCGGCACCGGCCTCTTCAAAACCAGCACCGGCGTCGCAGCCAATCATCCGCTGCCCACCCCCGGCCGGAACCTCTGGACTCTCTCCGGCTCCGGCGTCGCCCTCGCCGGACTACTCTTCCTGGCCTTTCCTCGGAGCCGTTCCCGCTGGGCCGCCCTGGTCCTCGTCCTCGCCTCCATCGGCATCCTGGGCACCTCCGGCTGCAGCAGCGGCACCGCCGCCACCCCCGTCACCCCGCCCACCACCACCACCGGCGGCACCACCCCCGGAACCTATACCATCCTCGTCACCGCCTCCGGCACCAACGCCGCCGGAATTCCCATCAGCCACACCAGCACCGTCACCTTCATCGTCCAGTAGCCAACCCCCAACCCCAACACCAGGGCGACTGCCAATAGCAGTCGCCTTGGCCTTTCCCCTTCCACTCTCGTCCACGTTTTCACCACGTTCGACCCATCCTTCACCACACCCTCAACCGCATGGTGGAGACCAACAAAAAGGCCCCCCACCCACCCGGGCAGGGGGCCTTTTCCTTCACGCTTTACTCCCGTCCAACCGCCAGCGCCTGGTTCAGCGAGAACACAATCCTCGTCCCAGCCGGTATCTCCGTCTGCCGGTCCTGCTTCAACCACACCGCCGTCCCCACGCCTGCCGCCACCGCTCCGCCAACCACCGCACCCGGAACGCCGCCAATCACCGCGCCCGTCGCGACCCCCGCACCCGTCACTAACCCCAGCTCTGCCAGCGTCTTACCCGCATGGTCCCGCCGTACGATCGTCCCCTCCCCATCCACCTTCACATGGTTGTAAATGTCCGTATCCACCACCTGCGCCCGGATCTTGTACCGAACCCCATCCGGCATCGTCACCTCCATCGGCTGCAGATGAATCGACGCCGCCCCGCTGATCCGCTTGCCGCTGTGCACATCCGTCACCCGCCCGCTCAGCATCGCGCCCGCCGGAATCAGCACCCGGCCCTGCCACTCCACCGCCTCCGTCAGGTCCGCATGGAACTCCTGCCCGGTCGCCGGCTGCGTGGTCGAAAAAGCCTCTCGAATCCGCGCTTTAATCAGCGTCCCCTCCGGCAACTCATTCGCCGGACCCTCCACAGCCATCACAATCCTCGAGTCAGCGTCGGCAAGTGGAACTTCAGCCGTGTACCCCGAGCGCATCGTCGCCCCCGGCGCATATGCCGTCTCCCGCGGGGTCTCGGCCATATCCTCCGGCGTCCGAACCTTCAGCTTCATCTCCGGAGCCTGCGCCGAAGCCGGCGCATACGGCTTGTACGCTCCGTACGTCGAGCTCCCCCCATTGACCGTGGCCGCAGCTGAAGGCGGAGTCGGAACATACACCAGCGGCTGCTGGATCCCGTCAGCGCTCGTCGTCATCGGGGTCTGCGCCGGAACCGTCTCCGGGTGGCTCACACCCGAGTACTGCCCCTGCGCCACCGGCACCATCGCCGTCACCACCACCAAAGCCGCCGCCTTCAACCCGTTCGTCATCGCATCTCTCCCAGCCTGCACCCCTCACATCGGTCGCAGCACTCGTATCCTGAAGCCTAGAACCCCAAACCGCCCTAAGCCACTCAAATCAGGCCCCCGGAACCCCCCAAGCCACGGGGAGTTACCATTTCACAACCTGCCTTCTCCCCTGCACGATCACTGCCGCCCTACTGCTTTGTTATCATCCTCCGAGTGCCAACCGGACCCGAACTCGTACACTCCATCTCCTCCGCCTCCCCCGGAGCCACACCCATTCGCGTCGATCGCCGGCCGAAACTCAACGAGCGCCTCACCCACCGCATCTTCGCGCCAGGTTCATCCACACCCTCAGACTCAAAGGAAAACATGACCGACATCGTCTCCATCACCGCCCGTGAAATCCTCGATTCCCGCGGCAATCCCACCGTTGAAGCCGACGTCCTCCTCTCCGGCGGAGCCACCGGCCGCGCCGCCGTCCCCTCCGGAGCCTCCACCGGCGAGCATGAAGCCGTCGAGCTCCGCGACGGCGACCAGGCCCACTACCTCGGTAAAGGCGTCCTCTCCGCCGTAGACAACGTCGAATCCATCCTCTCCCCCGAGCTTGTCGGCATGGACGCCACCAACCAGCGCCTGCTGGACGCCACCATGATCGCCATCGACGGCACGGAAAATAAATCCCGCCTCGGCGCCAACGCCATCCTCGCCGTCTCCATGGCCGCCGCCCGCGCCAGCGCCAGCGCCCTCAAAATCCCGCTCTACCGCTACCTCGGCGGCGTCAACGCCTCGCTCCTCCCCACGCCCATGATGAACATCCTCAACGGCGGCTCCCACGCAGACTCCAACGTCGACTTCCAGGAGTTCATGATCATGCCCGTCGGCGCCGAAACCTTCTCGGACGCCCTCCGCCAGGGTGTAGAAGTCTTCCACACCCTCAAGGGCGTCCTCAAAAAGAAGGGCTACAGCACCTCCGTCGGCGACGAGGGCGGCTTCGCCCCCAGCCTTAAGTCGAACGCCGAAGCCATCGAGCTCATCCTCGAAGCCATCGAAAAAGTCGGCCTCACCCCCGGCGAAGACATTGTCCTCGCCCTCGACCCCGCCTCCTCCGAGTTCTACAACAAGGAGACAGGCCGCTACGTCTTCAAAAAGTCCGATAAGCGTGAACTCACCTCGCAGGAGATGGCCGACTTCTGGATCGACTGGACGAAAAAGTACCCGATCGTCTCCATCGAAGACGGCCTCGCCGAAGACGACTGGGACGGATGGAAGTACCTCACCGAGCAGATCGGCGGCAACATTCAGCTCGTCGGCGACGACCTCTTCGTCACCAACACCGAGCGTCTCCAGCGCGGCATTGAAGAAAAGTGCGGTAACTCCATCCTCATCAAGGTCAACCAGATCGGAACTGTATCTGAAACCCTCGAGGCCATCGAACTAGGCCGCCGCTTCGGCTTCACCTCGATCATCAGCCATCGCTCCGGCGAGACCGAAGACACCTTCATCGCAGACCTCGCCGTCGGCACCGGCGCCGGCCAGATCAAAACCGGCTCCGCCAGCCGCACTGACCGCATCGCCAAGTACAACCAGCTCCTCCGCATCGAAGAGCAACTCGGCCAGTCCGCCGAATACCTCGGCATCGAATCCATCAACTACAGCGCCTAGCCCCGTATCGGCTGTTGTTTGCCTGTTGTTGTCATCCTTCCGGGAAGCGGGAGGACCTGCTATTGTCGTTGTTTCTGTCGTTGCGTGTTCCTGGTACCCATTCTCTGCATCGTGATCGCAGAGAATGGGTACCGGACGCAAGCGCGACCGTTTTTCCTCCACCCACACAACACAACCTTCCGCACTCCAGCAGCACTCATATCTCCTCGTAAATCCCGGCTGCAACCAGGCCGGCCCAAGGAGACTCACATGAACGTCACCAAATCGCTCGCCGCGCTTGCCCTCGCCGCAACCCTCTCCATCCCCGCCTTCGCCGACACGGCTCGTCAGGACAAAAAGTTTGTGGAAGACTCCGGCATGGGCTCCCTCGGCGAAGTCCGCCTCGCCAAGCTCGCCCTCGCAAACTCCCAGAATGCTGAAGTCCGCGCCTTCGCCTCCAAGATGGTCAAAGATCACACCATGCTCATCGAAAAGATGAAGCCCTTCGCCGACAAGATGGGCGTTCCCCCGCCATCCAAGCTCGATCGCTCCATGCAGGATGAGTACGACCGTCTCGCCAAGAAGAAGGGAACTGAGTTCGACCAGGACTACATCAAGACCATGGTCCTCGACCACCATAAGGACCTGCAAGACTTCACCAAGGAGCGCGACACAACCGAGAACGCCGCCCTCAAAACCACCGTCGCCGCCGGTCGCGAAGTCATCTCCCAGCACAGCAGCATGATCGACGGCATCGCCCACAAGAACAACATCCAGGTCCCCGCAACCGAATAGCCACACCCCCGTGCTACAGTGAGCCGATAGATTCCAGCGGAGCCGTCTTGCCCGGCTCCGCCCAATCAACCCGGGCCCGCTCCCGCGCATCTGATTCGTTATAAGAGGTGATTCAAATGGCAGTTGCAATGAAGAAGCAGACCATCGGCGACGCGAACGTCGCTCCCCACTGGCATGCCCAGGCAAAAGAAATCCAGGCCTTCGGCTCCGTCATCGAGGACATGCCGCACCGCCTCAGCGCCAAGGTTCGCGCGGATATGGTCGCCCAGCTCAATCAGCTCCTCGCGGACTCCATCCAGATCCGCGACATGTACAAAAAGCACCACTGGCAGGTCTCCGGCCCCACTTTTTACCAGCTCCACCTCCTCTTCGATAAACACTTCGAGGAGCAGGTCGAGATGGTCGACACCATCGCGGAGCGCATCCAGCTCCTCGGCGGCGTCACCCTCGCCATGGGTGGAGACGTCGCTCAGGTCACCAAGATCCCCGCTCCCCCCAAGGGCAAGGAAGAAGTCCCCGTCCAGATCTCCCGCCTGCTGGAAGCCCACAAGCTCATCATGCAGGACTGCCACGACATCGCCGAAGCAGCCGATGACGCCGGCGACGACGGCACCAACGACATGGTCGTCTCCGACATCCTCCGCCCCAATGAACTTCAGTCCTGGTTCATCGGCCAGCACCTCGTCGAGATGCCCCTCATCCTCGACAAGTAGCTCCCGTCCTCACTCACGCCTGCCCAGCCGCATCCCGGCCGGGCAGGCGTTTTCTTTTAATCCGCTTCCATTCCGCAGGGATTATCATCTGATCAACACAGGCCAATCCCTATGCCCATCGCCCTCGCCTTCTTCGTCCATTACGCATACGCCATCCTCTTCCTCTGGGTGCTGGTCGAGCAGCTTGGCATCCCCATCCCCTCCATTCCGGTCCTCCTCACCGCCGGCACCCTCTCCGCCACCCACCGCGTCTCCGCCGTCGGCGCCCTCTTCTCCGTGCTCGCCGCCTGCATCATCGCGGACTCCGCCTGGTACGCCATGGGCCGCCGATACGGCAACTCCGTCCTCAAGCTCCTCTGCCGCCTCTCCTTCGAAGCCACCACCTGCGTCACCAAAACCGAGGGCTACTTCCACAAGCGCGGAGCCGTCACCCTCCTCTTCGCCAAATTCGTCCCCGGCCTCTCCACCGTCGCCGCGCCCATTGCCGGCCAGACCGGCATGCCGTATCCCCGCTTCATGCTGTACGACCTCGCCGGCTCCGCCGTCTGGACCCTCGCCTACGTCCTCGCGGGCCGCTTCTTCGGCGATATCGCCCAGAAGAGCACCAAATTCTTCTCCATCCTCGGCCACTTCGCCGTCGTCATCTTCGTCCTCATGGTGCTCGGAATCATGTTTTACAAAGTCTGGAAGCAGCGCGCCTTCCTCGCCAGCGTCCGCTCTCTCCGCCTGGAACCCGCAGAGCTCTTCGAGATGATCGAGACCGCCGAGCGCCAGGGCAACATCCCCCCCTTCATCGTCGACCTCCGGCACCCCCTCGACTACCTCCCCGACCCCCGCGTCCTCCCCGGAGCCGTCCGCGTCAGCCCCACCGAGCTCACCGCCCACCAGGCCCAGCTCCCCCGCGACCGCGACGTCATCCTTTACTGCACCTGCCCGTCGGAAGAAACCAGCGGCAAAGTCGCCCTCCAGCTTCACCGCTTCGGCATCAACCGCGTCCGCCCCCTCCGCGGCGGCTTTGAGGGCTGGCGCAACGCCGGCCTCCCCCTCATCGACTACATCCCCCCCGCCGCCGCCGCAGACCTCACCAATCCTGCCACCGCCACCACGCCTGCCCCCGCCCCCCTCACCGAAGCCGAACTCCAGCGTCTCGCCTCCTGACCGCGCCACCCGGAGTGCCGCTCCCAGGCATCCAACCCCGTGTGGCCCGTTCCCTCCTCCCCCCTCGCCTGCTCTCGCTGGACATCCTCCGCGGCGGCACCGTCGCGCTCATGATCCTCGTCAACGACCCCGGCGACCCTCACTGCGCCTACCCTGCACTGACCCACGCCCCATGGAACGGCTATACCCTCGCCGACCTCATCTTTCCAAACTTCCTCTTCCTCTCCGGCGCGTCGCTCGTCTTCTCGCTTCAAACCCGCATCACCCGCGCCCGAACCGAAGGCTCCTCGCTCCGGCCCATTGCCGCCCAACTCGCCCGCAGAGCCCTCAATCTCCTGGCCCTCAAACTCTTCATCGCCGCCGTGCCCACCTTTCGCGTACGACGCATCCGCATCTTCGGCGTTCTCTTCCGCACCGCACTGCTCTCCTTCTCAGGCGGCCTCACGCTGTTCCTCTCCCTCTCCATCCCGGTGCTTCTCGGCATCGTCTCCCTGCTGCTCACCGGTTATTGGCTCGCCCTGCGCCTTCCCATCCGCCTTGCGAATGGCGTCACCCTCAACCAGCCGCTCCTGGACCCGGAAAACAACCTCGCAGCCCACCTCGACCGTCGCATCGCCCGTCTCTTCCACGGCCACCTTCACGCCGGAGCCCTGTACAACGTCACCCATGACCCCGAAGGCCTCCTCAGTTCGCTCCCCGCCCTCGCAACCGTCCTCCTCGGAGCCGTCGCCGCCCTCCTCATCCGCCATCCCGCCCTCACCGCCCGGCGCAATCGCGATCTCCTCCTCCTCGCCGCCGCCTTCGCTCTCATCGCGGGGCAGCGCTGGAGCCGCACCTTTCCTGCCAACAAAAACCTCTGGACCAGTTCCTATACCCTCATCGCGGCCGGCTGGTCCTTCCTCGCCATTGCCGTCCTCTACACCCTTTACGATCTCCCCAGCCACCGCCCCAACCGCATCCTCCTCGGCCTTGCCCGCCCCCTCCAGATCTTCGGCGCCAACGCCCTCCCCGCGTACCTCCTCTCCATCCTCGGCCACAAGGTCGCCCGCACCATCCGCCTGCAGCGCGAAGGCCACAGCGTCTCCCTCCGCACCCACGCCTACCGAAAACTCTTCGCGCCCAACCGCTCCACGCCGCTTCGTTCGCTCAGCTTCGCCATCTCCTACGCCGCCCTCTGCTTCCTTCCCAACCTCCTCCTCTGGCGTCGCCGCATCTTCCTGAAAGTCTGACACCCTCTACACTGGTTCTTGTGCAAGCCCCCACCCGATCCCGCATTCTCTCCATCGACATCCTCCGCGGCCTCACCATCGCCCTCATGATCCTCGTCAACGACCCCGGCGACTGGTCCCACGTCTTTTCCCAGCTCGATCATGCCGCCTGGAACGGCTTCACCCTCACCGACTTCGTCTTCCCCAACTTCCTCTTCCTCGTCGGCGTCTCCATCGTGCTCTCGCTGGAAGCCCGCATCGCCCAGGGCAACTGCCGCCTCACCCTCGCTCTCCGCCTTCTCCGCCGCGTCGGCCTCATCATCGCGCTGGATCTTGCCCTCACCCTCCTGCCCCACATGCACTATCACCGCCTGCGCCTCTTCGGCGTCCTCACCCGCATCGCCCTCTGCTCCCTCGCCGCCGGTCTCCTCTGCATTTGGACGCGACGCCCCCGTACCCTCGCCCTCACCGCCGCCGCCCTCCTCGTCGGCTACTGGGCCCTCATGCGCTTCGTCCCCGTCCCCGGCTTCGGCGTCCCCACCCACACCATCCCCCTCCTTGACCCCGACCGCAACCTCACCGCTTACCTTGACCGCGGCTTCACCGCCTTCACTCAGCGCTGGCTCCAGACCGGCCGCCTCTATGAAGGCACCCGCGACCCCGAAGGCCTCCTTTCCACCCTCCCCGCCATCGCCACCACCCTCCTGGGCTGCCTCACCGCCCTCTGGATCCGCCGCCCCCGCCTCGACTCCTGGATCGCCGACCACTTCCGCGCTTATATGACCACCGCCGGCCTCGCCTTCGGAGGCGCAATCAGCCTCGCCGCCGGTCTCCTCTGGTCCATCATCTTCCCCCTCAACAAAAAGCTCTGGACCAGCTCCTACGTCCTCGTAGCCGCCGGAATCTCCCTCCTCTGCCTTGCCCTCGTCTACCTCTTGGTCGAAGTCCGCCGCCTCAACGAGACGCGCCCCGGCCGAATTCTCACCTTCCCCTGGCTCGTCTTCGGCTCCAACGCCATCACCGCCTACGTCGCCTCCGTCATCCTGGAAAAGACCCTCTCAGAAATCCACACCTCCACCCCACCGGACCACCCGGCCAACCTTCTCGGCTGGCTCTACCATCACCTCTTCGCCTTTAACGGCTCCACCAAACTCACCTCCCTCGCCTTCGCGATAGCCTTCACCGCCGCCTGCTTCCTCCCCAACATCCTCCTCTGGCGTCGCCGCATCTTCTTCAAGCTGTAGACTCATCCTTTCCCGCTCTCCCTTCCAAAGCCCCCAATCCGTCCTACACCAATGCACACTCTTTGGTGCAATCAAAATCAAGGTCCACCCTTAAAGTCTCTGATGTGAAGACTTTGCACACAGTGCCGGGGAGGGGCCAAACCGCACCCCTGATCTCCGGTACCATCAATCCAGCACCAAGGAGAGCAGGGAATTGGCCTACAAAGACCTACGCGAATGGATCACCCGCCTCGACCGTGCCGGCGAGCTCACCGTCATCAAAGACCCCGTCAGCCCATATCTCGAGATGGCCGAAATCGCCGACCGGGCCGCCAAGCTCAAGGGTGACTCCAAAAAGGGCCCCGGAGGCCCCGCCCTCCTCTTCGAAAACATCACCGGCCACCCCGGCGCCCGCACCCTCATGAACCAGTTCGGCTCAGAGGCTCGCATGAAGCTCGCCCTGGACGTCGACTCCCTGGACGGGATAGCCGACCGCATCCGCACCCTCCTCCACCCCCCCACCCCCACCAGCTTCATAGACAAACTCAAACTCCTCCCCACCCTCGCTGAAGTCGGCAGCTTCTTCCCCAAGGTCATCCCCCGCTCCGACGCAGCCTGCAAGCAGGTCATCCTCAAAGGCGACGCGGTAGACCTCACCAAACTCCCCGTCCTCACCACCTGGCCGCAAGATGGCGGCCCCTTCATCACCCTTCCCTGCGTCATCACCAAAGACCCCAAATCCGGCAAGCGCAACGTCGGCATGTACCGCATGCAGGTCTACGACAAGAACACCACCGGCATGCACTGGCAGCGCCAGAAGAACGCCGCCGAGCAGCTCCGCGACCGTCTCCGCGCCTCCACCTCCGACGCCTCGGCCGCCGTCGATCTCATGGCCCTTACTGCCGGAGGCACCGCTTCCGCCCCAAACCTCTCCAGCCTCAACCAGCAGACCATCACCAGGATCCGTGGCGACCGCATGGAAGTGTGTGTCGCCATCGGCACTGACCCCGCCACCACCTTCTCCGCCATCGTCCCCGCCCCCCCTGAAATCGAGGAATACCTCATCGCCGGCTTCCTCCGCCAGAAGCCTGTCGAGCTCGTCCGCGCCGAAACCGTCGACCTCGAAGTCCCCGCCCACGCCGAGTACATCCTCGAAGGCTTCGTGAACCTGGGTGAGTTGAGAACCGAAGGCCCCTTCGGAGACCACACCGGCTTCTACACCATGCAGGACGACTACCCCGTCTTCCACGTCACCTGCATCACCCACCGCAAGAACCCCATCTATGCCGCCACCGTCGTCGGCAAGCCGCCCATGGAAGACGCCTGGATGGGCAAAGCCGTGGAGCGCATCTTCCTCCCCCTCATGCAGCTCACCTTGCCGGAGATCATCGACGTCAACCTCCCCGCCGCCGGCGTCTTCCACAACCTCATGATCGTCAGCATCCGCAAGTCTTACGCCGGCCACGCCCGCAAGGTCATGAACGGCATCTGGGCCATGGGCCAGGCCATGTTCACCAAATGCATCATCGTCTTGGACGAGGACTGCGACGTCCAGGACCTCAACGAGGTCACCCTCCGCACCGCCAACAACATCGACCCCGAGCGCGACATCCAGTTCACCCTCGGCCCGGTCGACTCTCTCGACCACGCCTCCCGCCTCCCCAACTTCGGCTCTAAGATGGGCATCGACGCCACCCGAAAGTGGGCCGCAGAAGGCTTCACCCGCCCCTGGCCCCCCATGCTCACCATGCCTCAAGACGTCAAACAGCGCGTCGATCTCCTCTGGAAGAAACTAAAACTCCAGTAGATCCGCAGGTCTATACTCTCCATAACCTGCCCCAGAGAAGGGAAGCGCCATGTCAACGTCGGTCGCCTCACTCCACAACTCCGTTCCCGCCACCGCCGTACCTGTCTCCGCAATCCAGGAGCGATCCCGCCAGCACGTCCCCTGGACCATCTGGGCAGGCGTTCTCGCCGTAACCTCCGCCTCCATCGGCGGCGCATGGGACGTCGCCTGGCACCGCTCCATCGGCCGCGACTCCTTCCTCACCCCCGCCCACGTCGCCATTTACGCCTGCGGCGTCATCGCCGCCGTCGTCTGTGGATACCTCATCCTCGCCACCACCTTCGGCACCTCGCAGCGGATGAAGGACCTCTCCGTCCAGGTCCTCGGCTTCCGCGCCCCCCTCGGAGCCTTCCTGGCCGCATGGGGTGGCGTCGCCATGCTCACCAGCGCCCCCTTTGACAACTGGTGGCATGCCGCTTACGGCCTGGACGTCAAGATCATCTCGCCCCCGCACACCCTGCTCATTCTCGGCATTCGCATGGTCTCGGTCGGCGTCTTGTTCCTCATCCTCGCCGCTATGAACCGCGCCGAGGCTCGTGAAGCCGAAGGCCTCCACGACTCCAGCCTCAAGACCCTCAAATACCTCTTCCTCTACCTCGGTGGCCTCACCCTCGTCGGCCAGATGTTCTTCCTCCTGGAGCAGACCTGGGACGTCGCCCTCCACACCACCACCGCCTACATCGCGATGGCCGCCGCCGTCCCCATCGTCTTCGCCATGCTCAACCGCACCACTCGCCACCCCTGGGCCTCCACCATCGCCGCGTCCATTTACACCGTTTACGCGCTGGCCGAAATCGCCATCTTCCCCCTCGTCCCCGCCAGTCCCAAACTCGGTCCCGTCTACTTTCCCGTCACCCACCTGGTCCCGGCCAAGTTCCCCATCCTCCTCATCGTCCCCGCCATTGCGCTGGACCTCCTCTTCCGTTATGCCCGCACCTGGAAGCCCTGGCAGATTGCTCTTGCCGCCGGCACCCTCTTCACCGCCGTCCTCTTCGCAGTCGAGTGGCCCTTCGCCAGCTTCCTCATGACCAAGGCCGCACAGAACCGCTTCTTCGGCACCATCTACTTCGACTACAACTCCCGCCCGGACGGCTACGACCGCCTCCGTGAATTCTTCGACGTAGCCTCCGGCGCGCGCCTCTACATTGGCCTCGTCTGGGCCGCTGTCGCTGGGACCATCGGCTCCTGGGTCGGCCTCCGTTTCGGCACCTGGATGAAGGGCATTCAGCGATAATGCGCCGCCTCGCCCTCCTTCTCATCGCTCTCCTCTTTCCGGCGGCCGCTCTCGCCCACGTCGGCTCCAAGGACGTCTTCCAGACCATCCACGCCGGCCCCTACCTCCTCAACGTCACCATCCGCCCGCCCAACGTCATCCCCGGTATCGCCACGGTTGAGATCCGTTCCACCGGCGCACCCCTCACCGCCCTCCACATCACTCCGCTCCCCCTCATCGGCGAGGCCTCCAAACACCCACCCGCCTCGGACACCATGAAGCAATCCGCAGACGACCCCGCCTTCTACACCGGCGGCGTCTGGATCATGGCCTCCGGAACCTGGCAGGTCCGCATCGAAGCCGACGGCCCCTCCGGCCGCGAAACCTCCTCCGTCCCCGTCCTCGCCGTCCCCATCGCCACTCTCAAAATGCAGCCCGGCATGGGCCTCGCCCTTGCCGCCCTCGGCTTGTTCCTCATCATCTCCATGGCCGGCATCGTCGCAGCCTCCCTTCGCGAAGCCCGTCTCCGCCCCGGCCAGCCCGCGACCCCAAACTCCCGCCGCCGCGGCCTCCTTGCCATGTCCGTCAGCCTCGCCGTCATGATCGCCGCCGTCTTCCTCGGAGCCAAGTGGTGGAACGTCGAAGCCGCCAGTTACGCCGGCAACATCTACACCCGCCCCATCACCTCCGCCACCCTCACCGGCAACCAGCTGGATCTCCTCGTCAAAAAGTGGAAGCCCGCCGGCGAAAATATCCCCTCCCGCTTCACCCGCGCCCGCGCCAACGACGACTACATCCCCGACCACGGCAAGCTCATCCACCTTTACGCCATCCGCGAGCCCCAGATGGACGCCGCCTTCCACCTCCATCCCACCCTCGTCGCCCCCGGCGACTTCCGCCTGACGCTCCCCGCCATGCCCGCCGGCCACTACCGCCTCTACGGCGACGTCGTCCACGCCACCGGCTTCCCCGAAACCCTCCTCGCCTCCATCGACATCCCCGCCAATCTGCCCGCCGGTCCCCTGGCCGCAGACGACGCCCAGGCCACCCCCGCCGCCTTGGACGCCGGCCTCCTTGGCCCGTCCTACAAACTCCCAGACGGCTACACCATGGTCTGGGAGCGCCCCGCCTCCGTCACGGCCACCACCCCATACAGCTTCCACTTCACCCTGCTCGATCCCTCCGGCCACCCCGCCACAGACGTCCAACCCTATCTCGGCATGGCCGGCCACGCTGCCTTCATCAAAACCGACGGCTCCGTCTTCGCCCACACCCACCCCGAAGGCTCCGCCGCCATGGCAGACGTCATGCTCGCAACCCCAATGGACGCCATGGCTACCCCCGGCCCCATCGCCCCCTCGGTCGACTTCCCCTACGGCTTCCCCACACCCGGCCGCTACCGCATCTTCATCCAGATGCAGCACGCCCACACCGTAGAAACCGGCGTCTTCGACACCCAGGTCCACTAGCCAGTCCGATCACAAGCAGCTTGCGACCCCAAGCCGCACAAGCGCATACTCAACGCATGACCTTCGCCGCCACCATCGACGAGAACGGCCAAATCACCGTTCCCGCAGAAGTCCGCGAGACGCTGGACCTCACCCCGGACTCTCAAGTGGAGTTCCGGCAACACGGCAAAGTTATCACGCTAAATAAGAAGATCGACAAGCCCCAACTCTCTCCCGAGGAACGTGTACGTCGCTTGGAAGCGGCAATTGCAAAGTACGGGGGTACGCTCCGCGATCGCATGCTCGCAGATGGCTACAAGTCGGTGGCCGAGTACATGAATGACATTCGTCCATCATGGTAACTGCGGTCGATACGAATATCTTGCTCGACATCATCGCCGGTACCAAAGAAGAAGCGGAACGGGCACGGAAAGCCTTGGTCGCCGCCACTGGGAAGGGCCTGCTCATCTTGTCCCCTGTTTGTTACGCTGAGCTAGCCGGCAACTTCCCCTCCGCCGCAGCTTGCACTACGTTTCTCGAAGCATTCGACCTCACCTGGACAGACCTCGACGAAGCGACCGCCTTTCTGGCTGGACAGTACTACAAGCAATACCGGGACCGCGGCGGCACTCGGAATCGCATCCTCAGTGACTTCCTCATAGCGGCGCACGCCCAAATCAACGCCGACCGCATTCTCACCTGTGACAAGCGCTTCTTCGGCACCCAATTTCTCGGCCTCATCGCAATAACCTACGGCGATCTCTAGCGGAAGTGCCTACTCCACCGTCACAAACGAAAGCCCCTTCAAGTTTCTCACCCACCGCGCCGGCTTCATCTCCTCCGTCGACACCAGCTTCAACCTCCCATCCTCCCCCAGTGCCTTCCCATCCGCCGTCAATGCCACAATCACCTCGCCCTTATGCACCGCGCCCTCCACCTCGCTCGCCGAATAAAGCACCCAATACCCATCCGTCCCCTCCGCCTTCACATAGCTGCGATACACCCGCTTCGCCCCCGCTCCCTCCGCCGTCACCCCCTGCTTCGCCAGCAGATCGCTCACAGCCACCCCTGCATACGTCTCATCCACCTTCGAATGCGCGTTATGCACTGTCACCGTCCGCTGCGGCATGCCCTGCAGATCCGCGACAGTCAGAGTCGTCGTCTTTCCTCCCGCCGTCACCATCAGCGTTGTCGAAGGCACTCCAGCCTTGTGCTCGTGCGCCATGGTCTCTGAAGCCATCTTGTCCGGAGGCATCCGGTCCCCACCCGCCTGCCCCCACACCTGCGTCGCCCCGCCCATCACCAACACCGCCGCCAGCAACTCATTCCGTCTCATCACAAACACCTCCACCCCACAACGATACCCGACATCCCCTGCCAACCAATCCCGTAGAACGTCATATACTACGGTCATGAGCATGATCCGCGACGCAGCTGCCATCGCCAAGGGAATGGGCATCACCTTCGGTGAGATGTTCAAGCCAACCGAAGTCGAAAACTACCCTGACGGCAAGGGCCCCATGCGCGGCGCCCAGTTCCAGCAGCGCTTCCGCGGCAAGCACCAGCTCCAGCGCGATGAAAATGGCCTGGAAAAATGTGTCGCCTGCTTTCTCTGCGCCGCCGCCTGCCCCTCCAACTGCATCTACATTGAGGCTGCGGAAAACACCGAGGAAGTCCGCATCTCCTCCGCCGAGCGCTACGCCAAGGTCTACAACATCGACTACAATCGCTGCATCTTCTGCGGCTACTGTGTCGAGGCCTGCCCCACCGACGCCATCACCCACGGCCACGGCTTCGAGCTCGCCAGCCTCAACGCCACCACCCTCGTCATGCGTAAAGAGGACCTGTTAGTCGGCATTCAACCCGCCATGCCCCTCACCCCCGGCAGCCCCAAAGATCTAGCCAACTCCCTCCGCTAACCAGGCGCTTTGTACAGGCCGCACCTCTCGCCGAAAGTTCGCACTCTGTCGCTGATCCTCGTCGTTGTCCTCCTCGGTGCATGTGCCTGGCACCTCCGCACCAGGCACATCCAAGCAGGCCACACAGCGGCAGCACGAGCCTCGCGAGAAGCAAAGTACGTCGTGGCTGCCGCGTCCCTGCAGCAGGTCATCGTCCCTGGCATGACGCGCACGGAAGTAGAAGCCATCCTCAACGCCAGGTCCATGCCCTTTGAGCTTCGTTCCGGAGCCGGAACGCACGATGAACTCGTGCCTCTCGGCCGTGAAGCCTCTTCCGTCTGGGCCTGTAATTGGGAGCAGGTTCAGCTGCTGATCACCTTCGCTCCCGCCAGCCCGCGAGCTCCCGCCTCGCCAAGTGCCACCGGCTTCTCGCAGGCCCGCCCGGACGACCCTGTCAGTCGCGTCGCCCTAGACCACTGGCAACGCGACTGCATGTAAGCCTGACCAACCATCCCGCCCGTGCTACCCTGCCCAAACCGTGCCTGAAATCATTCCCGCCGTCCCACCCGACCTCCCGCGCGTCCTCACCCTCTCTCACGCCACCTCCATCGTGGTCGGCATCATCATCGGCAGCGGCATCTTCCTCGTCCCGCATGAAATGATGGCCGCCGTAGGCTCCTCGCGCATGGTCTACGCCGTCTGGATCGCCGGCGGCCTGCTCTCGCTCTTCGGAGCCATGACTTACGCCGAAATCGCCGCCGGCCGCCCACGTTACGGCGGCGAGTACGCCTTCATCCGAGAAGCCTACGGCGACCTCCCCGGCTTCCTCTACACCTGGACCTGGATCACCATCGTCAAGCCCGCATCGCTTGCCACCATCGTCGCCGGCCTGGTGCGCGTCCTCGCCTCCTTCCCCCTCTTTCGCCCGCTCGACCACACCGCCTTCGGCCCCATCCTCTGGAGCCAGCTCTTCGCCATCGCCGTCACCTGGCTCATCACCGGTCTCAACATCGTCAGCACCCGCGAGTCCGCCAACGTCCAGCTCATCCTCACCTGGCTCAAGGGCGTCCTCATCCTCGTCATCGCCGGCTTCTGCTTCTTCGCCGTCACCCCCGGCTCCGGCTGGTCGAACTTCGCCACCACCTTCCCCTCCGCTCGCGGAGGCTTCAGCGGCTTCATGATCGCCCTCATCGCAGCCCTCTGGGCCTATGACGGCTGGTCCGACGTCTCCCAGATGGCCGGCGAGGTCCAGCGCCCGCAGCGCAGTCTGCCCTTCGCCCTCATCGGTGGCATCACCATCGTCGGCGTCCTGTACATGCTCACCAACGCCGCCATTCAATATGTCCTCCCCGCCTCCACCATCGCCTCCGCCGCCCGCCCCACCGTCGACGCCATGCACCTCGCCGCCGGCGCTCGCGGCGCAGCAATCGTCTCGCTTGGCATCGCCGTCAGCATGGCCGCCACCTTCGTCGGCTCCTCGCTCTCCGGCGCTCGAGTCACCTTCGCCGCCTCCCGCGACGGGCTATTTTTCCGGTCTTTGGCCCATGTAAACCCCCGCTTCCAAACCCCCGACGCCTCCCTCCTCATCCAGGCCATCATCACCTCGCTCCTGCTCCTCGCCATCGGAAAATTCCAGGCCCTCTTCTCTCTCGCCATCTTCGCCGATTGGCTCTTCTACGGCCTCACCGCCAGCACCATCTTCATCTTCCGCCGCCGCGACCGCGCCACCGAAACCCCACGCCCCTTCACCATGTGGGGATACCCCACGCTTCCCATCGTCTTCATCCTCTGCGCCGCCGCCCTCACCGTCTTCTCCTTCGTCAACCAGCCTCGCAACTCCATCGCCGGAGCCGCCGTCATCCTCCTCGGCATCCCCTTGCACCTGTACCTCCGCAGCCGCCGTTCGGAGCCACTCCCATGACCACCCAGCCTTGGCGCGAATCCCTCACCGCCCTTCTCCTCCGCGAAGCCCGCCCCATCGAAAAGTACGGCCACCAACCACGCCTTTACGCCCTCACCCAGCAAATCGGCGCAGGCATGGCCTACGATGACGACATCGTCTTCGCCGCCTGCTTCCTGCACGACCTCGGCGTCTTCATAGGCCACCGCCCCGAAGACCCCGAAGCTCTCGCCCGCTGGGACAACACCGCCTACGCCATCGCCCAGACCCCCGCCATCCTCCACTCCATCGCCTTCCCGCCAGAAAAGATCCCCGCCGTCCAGGAGGCCATCCGAACCCACCAACCCCACTTCACTCCCGAGACCCTAGAAGCCACCCTCCTCCGCGACGCCGACATTCTCGAGCAACTCGGCGCAGTCGCCATCCTTCGCACCGTCTGCAAAGTAGGCCGCGATACCCGGTTCCACACCTTCACCCACGCCATCGCCTCCCTGCAGCGCGCCCTCGACACCCTCCCCCCGCTCCTCATCCTCCCCGCCGCCATCACCCTCGCCGCCCCTCGCATCGAAACCCTCCGCTCTTTCCTCGCCTCCGCCCAAACCGAGTCCGGCCCCCACCTCCACTAACATCCCCCAGCCGTCATTCTGGCGAAGCCAGAATCTCCGTACTTGCTTTGCCCCCTCCGGGTGCCCCATCCTTTGACAGTTTCATCGTCATAGGGTGGGGTATCGGGCGAAGCTCGATCATCCTCTCCGCACTCACTCCCCTGAACCGAACTCCCCACCACCCCATCCAATCAACAGCACCCTCAAACCGCCTACAATGGAGGTTGGGCCAACACCCGCTGACCATGACAAAAAACACCCATCCGCTCCACGCCATCCTCAAAGACCGCATCGCCATCATCGACGGCGCCATGGGCACCACCATCCGCACCTACGGCATGACGGAAGACGACATGCGCGGCGAGCGTTTCCGCGGCCACAACAAGGACCTGCAAAACAACGGCGACCTCTTCTCCCTCACCCAGCCCGCCATGATCGAGGACATCCACCGTCGCTTCCTCGAAGCCGGCGCCGATATCATCGAGACCAACACCTTCGGCGCCACCAGCATCACCCAATCCGAGTTCTTCGTCGACGACCCCCGCGAAACCGGCGGCCGCAAAGACCCCGCCTTCTACCAAAAGATCATCGAATCCCCCCAGCTCAACGACCTCGCCTGGGAGATCAACGAGGTCTCCGCCCGCCAGTGCCGCACCTGGGCGGACCGCGTCGCCAACGCCACCGGCCGTCCCCGCTTTGTCGCCGGAGCCATCGGCCCCCTCACCGTCTCCCTCTCCAACTCGCCGGACGCAGACGACGCCGGCTTCCGCGTCGTCACCTTCGACCAGGTCAAGCTCTCCTACATGCACCAGGTCCGCGCCCTCATCGCCGGCGGCGCAGACCTCCTCCTCGTCGAAACCATCTTCGACTCCCTCAACGCCAAGGCCGCCCTCGTCGCCATTCGCGAGGTCTTCGACGAAGACGGCCTTGCCTCTCAGGGCAAAGAGCTCCCCATCATGATCTCCGCCGCCGTCGGCCGTGGCGGCGAAACCCTCATCTCCGCCCAGACCACCGAAGCCTTCTGGACCGCCGTCAAGCACGTCAAGCCGCTCTCCGTCGGCCTCAACTGCTCCCTCGGTCCGGACCTCATGTACCCCTTCCTCTCGGAGCTCTCAGACAAGGTCCTCGCCGATAAACCCGGCGTCGCCATCTCCTGCTACCCCAACGCCGGCCTCCCCAACCCCCTCTCTGAAACCGGCTTCGACCTTGGCCCGCCGGACATGGCCCGCTTCCTCGGAGGCTTCGCTGCAGACGGCCTCATCAACATCGCCGGTGGCTGCTGCGGCAACACGCCGGAACACATCGCCGCCATCGCGAAAGCCCTGGAAGGCGTAACCCCACGCTCCCTCGAGCCCGCGCCAGAGGAGGTCGCAGCATGACCCAGAAACCCCTCCGCCTCTCCGGCTCCCAGCCCTTCACCCAGCAGCAAGGCGTCTTCATCATGCTCGGCGAGCGCACCAACGTCGCCGGCTCGCCCAAGTTCGCCCGCCTCATCAAAGAAGGCAACTACGAGGAAGCCGTCGCCATCGCCCGCCAGCAGGTGGAAAACGGCGCCAATGTCATCGACATCTGCATGGACGAGGGCATGATCGACGGCGTCGCCGCCATGACACGCTTCCTGCAACTCCTCGCCTCTGAGCCCGAGGTCGCCAAGGTCCCCTTCATGGTCGATTCCTCCAAGTGGGAGGTCATCGAGGCCGGCCTCAAAACCCTCCAGGGGAAGGGAATCGTCAACTCCATCTCCCTCAAGGAGGGCGAAGACAAGTTCCGCGAAAACGCACGCCGCGTCCTCAAGTACGGCGCAGCCGTCGTCGTCATGGCCTTTGACGAGCAGGGCCAGGCCGCCACCTTCCCCGAGAAAATCCGCATCTGCGAGCGCGCCTACCGCATCCTCGTCGATGAGGTCGGCTTCCCCCCCGAAGACATCATCTTCGACCCCAACATCCTCACCGTCGCCACCGGCATGGAGGAGCACAACAACTACGCCGTCGACTTCATCGAAGCCACCCGCTGGATTAAGCAGAACCTCCCCCACGCCAAGGTCTCTGGCGGCGTCTCCAACATCAGCTTCAGCTTCCGCGGCAACAACAAGGTCCGCGAAGCCATGCACTCCGCATTTTTGTACCATGCAATCCAAGCCGGATTAGACATGGGCATCGTCAACGCCGGCATGTTGGAGCTCTATGAAGAGATCGAGCCCACCCTCAAAGTCCTCGTCGAAGACGTCCTCCTCAACCGACGCCCGGACGCTACAGAGCGTCTCGTCGAACACGGCGAAGCCCTCAAAAACGTAGGCGTCGTCGTTACCGAAAAGCAAGCCGAAGCCTGGCGCAGCGGAACCGTAGAAGAGCGCCTCTCCCACGCCCTCGTCCGCGGCATCGACGCCTTCATCGAAATCGACACCGAGGAAGCCCGCCAGAAGCTCGGCCGCCCTCTCCTCGTCATTGAGGGCCCCCTCATGGACGGCATGGGTGTCGTCGGCGACCTCTTCGGCGCGGGCAAAATGTTCCTCCCGCAGGTCGTCAAATCCGCCCGCGTCATGAAGAAGGCCGTCGCCCACCTCACCCCCTACATGGAGGCCGAAAAAGCCGCCGCTGAAGCCGCCGGCGAGATCGTCAAGGCCCAGGGCAAGATCATCCTCGCTACCGTCAAAGGCGATGTCCACGACATCGGCAAAAACATCGTCGGCGTCGTCCTCTCCTGCAACAACTACGACGTCATCGACCTCGGCGTCATGGTCTCCTCCGAAAAAATCCTCGCCCGCGCCAAAGAAGAAAAAGCCGACCTCATCGGCCTCTCCGGTCTCATCACCCCCTCGCTGGACGAGATGGTCCACGTCGCCAAGGAGATGGAGCGCCAGGGCTTCACCCAGCCTCTGCTCATCGGCGGAGCCACCACGAGCCGCGCCCACACCGCCGTCAAGATCGCTCCGCACTACTCGCAGCCCGTCGTCCACGTCCTGGACGCCAGCCGCGCCGTCCCCGTCACCACCAGCCTCCTCTCAGAAGACAACAAACCCGCCTTCGTCCTCCAGCACAACGCCGACTACGAAGCCCTCCGCCGCAATCACGCCGCCCCCAAGCAATCCGTCATCCCCATCGAACAAGCCCGCGCCCGCCGCACCCCCATCGACTGGAAGCCGGAAGACCTCGCCATGCCCTCCTCCACCGGCATCCGCGTTCTGGACAACTTCCCCCTCTCCGTCCTCCGCCAGTACATCGATTGGACCCCCTTCTTCCACGCCTGGGGTCTCAAGGGCATCTACCCCCGCATCCTCGACCACGGCGATCACGGCGAGCACGCCCGCTCCATCCTCACCGAAGGCCAGGCCCTCCTCGACCGCATCATCGAAGAAAATCTCATCCAGGCCCGCGCCGTCTACGGCCTCTTCCCAGCCAACGCCGTCGGCGACGACATCGTCCTCTTCACCGACGAATCCCGCACCCAGCCGCTGGAAGTCTTCCACTTCCTCCGCCAGCAAGCCAACCGCGAAGGCTCCGAGCCCTGCCGCTCCCTCGCCGACTTCATCGCCCCGGAGCGCACCGGCCTCGCCGACTATCTCGGCGGCTTCGCCGTCGCCACCGGCATCGGCCTCAAAGCCCTCACCGACCGCTTCCGCGCCGACAATGACGACTACAACGCCATCATGGCCGAAGCCCTCGCCGACCGCCTCGCCGAAGCCTTCGCCGAGTACCTCCATAAGCGCGTCCGCGACGAGTGGGGTTACGGCCTTACCGAAAACCTCGCCCCCGAAGACCTCATCCACGAAAAATACCGCGGCATCCGCCCCGCCGCCGGCTACCCCGCCTGCCCCGACCACACCGAAAAAGGCCCCCTCTGGAACCTCCTCAACGTGGAGCAGAACACCGGCATCCAGATCACCGAATCCTTCGCCATGTGGCCCGGCTCCAGCGTCTCCGGCCTCTACTTCGCCCACCCGCAAGCCCGCTACTTCTCCCTCGGTAAAATCGACCTCGACCAGGTCACCGACTACGCGGCCCGCAAGCAATGGACCCTGCAGGAAACCGAACGCTGGCTCGGCCCCAACCTCAACTACGAACCCGCCGAAACCCCCGTCACCGTGTAGCACCATCCTCTTGGCAACTCACCACCACCGCGCCGCCAGCTCTGTCCCTCACCCAACAGAGCATTGCATTTCATCCATCACTCTCGATACACTCATCTCACCGCGATCCCACTGCCCATACGTCCGGCGACTCAGTGATCGGACACCCACGTACTCCGCATCAGGACCCTATGACCATCCCCGCCCCCAGTCTCACCCCGGAAAAGAAAAAAATCCTCCATATCTGCAAGCGAGAGATGCTCCGCCCCCTTCGCGATCAGATCCTCCGCATCTCCGGCTTTGACGTCCTCTCCACCTGCGACGTCGACGAGGCCCTCACCGCCTTCTGGGCCAGCCACTTCGATCTCGTCCTCGTCGACGTCGAAGGCGAGTCCGGCATCCACGACGCCGAACGCCTCTGCTCAGAAATCAAGACCGCCCAGCACGGCCAGCTCGTCGCCTTTGTCTGCAACTGGCGCGTCGCCATCCACACAGACTGCCCGGATGAAATCCTCCGCACCGAATTCGACCCCGCAGCCTTCGTCGGCGGCGTCAAAAAAACCCTGGACGAACACCCCCACGTCAATTAGGCAGCCCAGGCTGCCGCCAACCCGCTGTCATTCTCAGCGAAGCGAAGAGCCTCAGTAGCTGCTTTTGCCATTGCTTGTTCTTGCCGCTGTCTGTTTTACCTACCGCACGTCCGGCCCATCCTCCGCACTCAAATCCCCCAGCGCATACTGCACCCCAGCCAGCACATGCTCCATCAGCCGTGTGTTGCTGTAAATATGCTCGCTATGCCCCAGCGCCTCATAGAACACCCGCCCCTTACCCTCTCGCCGAATCCAGCTCAGCGCGTAGTCCCCATCCGTTCGCTTGTATAGCTCCTTGGCTTTGTCCGCGTCGCTCATTTTCGCGTAATCCACACTCGTCAGCACATGCACGTTCTTCCGGCTGAACGAGTCCTGCACAAACGTATAAATCTCGTCATGCACCATAAATTCCCGCCCATGAAACATCGCCGTCAGCGGGCTCTTCGCATCGTCGATCTTCACCGTCACCGCCTGCGGATACACCCAGTGAAACTTGAAATACCCGCCAATCATCCGGTCGAACTCCGGCCACGTCCCTGTCGGCGCAGTGCCATCCTTCGGCGACGTATGATACGCATCTCCCGCCGCATGAATCCCTGCCAGCCCCTTGCCTCCACGCACAAACTCCAGCAGCGCCTTCTTCCGCGCCTCCGTCGCCGCCGCATCATTCGGATCATCTAGAAACGCCAGCGTCGTACTATCCAAAAAGATCGCGTCATACTGCGCCAAGTTCGCCGCGTTCACATCCTCGGCATCGTACGTGATCGTCGCCGCGTACGCCCCCGTCTTCTCCCCCATCGCCCTCACTGTCTCCGCAGCCAGCGGAATTGAGCTGTGCACGAACCCAGCCGCCTTGCACAGCACCAGCACCTTCCGCGGCTTCTTCGGCACCGCCGCCGCCTTCTCCGGAATCGCATCCAGCATCGCCATCATGTCCTCGCGATACGCCGTCTGCACCTGCACCCCATTCACCACGCTCTGCCCCCGGCTGCCGCTATACATCTGCGCCTGCGCCCCCTGCGGCGCGCTCGTCCCCTGCGCCATCAGCCCCATCGAACACCCAACCATCATCGCCACAGCAGGGAAGCACACAACCCGTTTCATCAAAGCCACACCCCTCATCCTTGAAGTTGAATTCATCTCGCAAGCCACCCTAGGCCGCCCCCGCCCCCGCTGTCAACGTACCCCCACAAGCGCCCGCCGTTGCTAGTTTTCCCGGCGATCGTCGTTGACCGTTCCAACCATCCGTTGCCGTTGCCTGTTCTAACCATCTCTTGCCGTTGCCTGTTCTTCCCATCCGTTGCCGTTGCCTGTTCTTATCCGCGTTCCTCCGTGTGACTCCGCGGTCGGCCTTACCGTTGTTGCCTGTTCCTGATCGCCACTAAAATCAGTGCCCATCGGTGTTAAGCATTTCAGCTCAGCCAGATCAACTCAGCCAGTTGCACTCCTCCCACCTCCGTGTTACAACTAGTTCATTCCAGTCAGCTTCGGCTGATTTGAATTTCATGCAGAGTGGTTGAGGGACGAGCCCTTTGACGCCACGACAACCGGACAGAACAAACGCGTACCGGTGTCAACTCTCTCCTGGATTGCCAGGGAACATGAGATTCGGAGCAAGCAGATCATCCGCAAGGATCATCTGTAACCCCCCGCATTTCATCCCCTTCAAAATCCAGTCGTGAGCCGGCCTTAAAAGCAGCCGTAGCCCTCCGCCATCGTCCGCTGAACAAGATGGAAACGGAGCTGAGCAATGGAGTATTCCTGTCAGACTTACGAGCTGAAGTGCAATGAATGTGGCCGTTCTTACGGCAATCGCCCCCTCTCCGGATGCCCGGACTGCCTCGCACCCCTCGAAATCCACTACGACCTCGCAGCTATCCAGAAGCGCAACCCCGTCACCCGCCAGTCCATCCAGTCCGGCCCCTGCAACATCTGGCGTTACGCCGCCCTCCTCCCCATCCCGGAAGGCTTTGAGCCGGACCTCCCCGTAGGCTTCACCCCCCTCATCCGCGCCAAAAACCTCGGCAAGCGCATCGGCGCCCAGAACCTCTTCGTCAAAAACGACTCCGTCTGCTTCCCCACGCTCTCCTTCAAGGATCGCGTCGTCTCCGTCGCCCTCGCCAACGCGCAAAAATTCGGCTTCACCACCGTCGGCTGCTCCTCCACCGGCAACCTCGCCAACTCGGTCGCCGCGCAAGCCGCACGCCTCGGCCTCGACGCCTGCATCCTGGTCCCCAGTGACCTCGAGCCCGCCAAGATCCTCAACACCCTCGTCTACGGCGCGCGCCTCGTCCGCATCGATGGCAACTACGACCACGTCAACCGCCTCTGCACCCAGATCGCCGACGAGTACGCCTGGGGCTTCGTCAACGTCAACCTCCGCCCCTACTACGCCGAAGGCTCGAAGACCCAGGGTTATGAGATCGCCGAGCAACTCGGCTGGCGTCTCCCCGACAACGTCGTCTGCCCCATGGCCGGCGGCTCCCTCATCCGCAAGCTCCGCAAAGCCTTCAACGAGCTCATCGCCCTTGGCCTCGTCGAAGACAAACCCGTCCGCTTCTTCGGAGCCCAGGCCACCGGCTGCTCCCCCATCTCGCACTCCGTCCGCGAAGGTTGGGACTACATTGAGCCCCAGCGCCCCAACACTATCGCCCGTTCGCTCGCCATCGGCAACCCGGCAGACGGCCCCGCCGCTAGCAAGATGATCCGCTCCACCGGCGGCTGGGCAGAGGACGTCTCGGACGTGGAAGTCGTCTCCGGTATGCAGGAGCTCGCCGAAACCGAAGGCATCTTCACCGAAACCGCCGGCGGCGTCACCACCGCCGTCACCGCCCGCCTCTACCAGCAGGGCCGCATCTCCGCGGACCAGACCACCGTCGTCTGCATCACCGGCAACGGCCTCAAGACCACCGACGCCCTCGCCGGCCGCTTCGACCACCTCGACGCCCGCGCCATCCGCCCCCGCCTCGCCGACTTCGCAGACTACCTCCGCGAACTCAACGGCGTCCCCGAACAAGAACTCGTCGCCGCCGACTGACCCTCAGATCGTCCGGGCCTGATAATCGCTCCAAAACCCGAGGTCCGGACCTAAAGTACCTGAATAGAAGACTTTGCACGCAGTACCCCCGGGGGGAGGAAGGCCTCGAACCCCTCAAGCCACACTGACACCTGATCCCTGACACCTGTCCACTCGCCTCAAGGAGCACACCATCAGCATCAAGATCATTCTCCCAACCGCCTTCGTCCGCCACACCGAAGGCCAGAAGCAGCTCTCGAGCGATGCCGCCAATCTCCCCGCCCTCATCACCGACATCGACCAGAACTTCCCGGCCCTCTCCACCCAGATCAAAGACGAAACCGGCAAGCTCCGCCGCTTCATCAACGTCTACGTCAATGACGAGGACATCCGCTTCCTCGGCGGCGAATCCTACGCCTTCCAGGACGGGGACGAAGTCATGCTCATCCCCTCCATCGCCGGCGGCCGCTAGGAAAACAAGCAGGGAAGCAACGCAAACCTCGAAAACCCTCTCTCACAGATTGGAGTGACCTGCAGCGCAGAGTCGTGGGCTGTACGACGCGGCGAGGTGCAGAGCGCCAACATCCTGGACCGTACGCCGGTCCGAAAGAAGGTCTCATGTTCCTCATCCTTGCAGTTGTCCTCGTCGTTTTGTGGCTCGGCGGTTTCACCCTCTTCCACGTCAGCGGGTTCCTCATCCACCTGCTGCTCATCTTCGCCGTCATCTCCATCGTCATGCACTTCATCACCGGCGGTCGCCGCGCATAGCTCCACCCCACTCAAAGATAACGGCCGAACCCACCAGGGTTCGGCCGTTATCGTTTGACTAGGAACGAGCAACTAAGAACGAACAACGATCTCACTGATGCGCCACCGGCTGCCCACCGGATACCACCGGCGGAATCACCCCCGCCAGTGCCACCGGAGTCTCCTCTTCAAGCGGACTCAGCTTCTCCTCCAGTGCGATCATCAGCACCTCATCCATCTGCTCGACAAAGTGCAGCTTCATCGTGTTCTTGATCAAGTCCGGCAGGTCCGCCAGGTCCTTCCGGTTGTCCGCCGGCAGAATCGCCTCGAACACCCCCGCCCGGTGCGCCGCCAGCAGCTTCTCCTTCAGCCCGCCAATCGCCATCACCTTGCCGCGCAACGTAATCTCGCCCGTCATGGCGATATCCCGCCGCACCTTGATCTTCGTCAGCGCACTCGCTAGCCCAGTCGCAATCGTGATGCCCGCAGACGGCCCATCCTTCGGCGTAGCCCCCTCCGGCACATGGATATGAATATCCACATTCCGATAGAAGTCCTTCGCCAGCCCCAGGTGCGCCGCCCGCGACCGGATATAGCTCAGTGCCGCCTCGGCAGACTCCTTCATCACATCCCCAAGCTGCCCGGTGGACGTCAGCTTCCCTTTACCATCGAGCACCTGAACCTCCGTCTGCAGGATCACCCCGCCGACTGACGTCCACGCAAGCCCGGTCACAAGCCCAACTTCACTCGCCTTGTGCACTTCGCTGTCGCGGAACTTCGCAACCCCAAGCAGTTCCTCAAGGTTCTCCGCCGTGACCACTTCCTTATGCGTCGCTCCAGCCTCAGGCCCCGCCTGCACGACCTTGCGCGCCACCTTCCGGCCTACATTGCCAATCTCGCGTTCGAGATTCCGCACCCCGGCCTCCCGCGTATACCCGCGGATAATCGACTTCAGCGCCGAGTCTTCAAACACGATCTGCTCTTCGCTCAGGCCATTGCCCTCACGCTGCTTCTTGACCAGATACTGCTTCGCAATCTCCAGCTTCTCGATCTCCGTATAACCGCTCAGCCGGATAATCTCCATCCGGTCCTGCAGCGGCCCAGGTATCGTGTCGAGCACATTCGCCGTAGCCACAAACAGCACCTGCGAAAGGTCATACTCCACATCCAGATAGTGATCCTGGAACGAAGAGTTCTGCTCCGGGTCCAGCACCTCCAGCAGCGCACTCGCCGGATCGCCCCGGAAGTCGCTCGCCATCTTGTCGATCTCATCCAGCATGAACACCGGGTTCTTCGTCCCCGCCTTCTTCATGCTCTGGATCACCTGCCCCGGCAGCGCCCCAATGTACGTCCGCCGATGCCCGCGAATCTCCGCCTCATCCCGCACACCGCCCAGGCTCATCCGCACAAACTTCCGCCCGGTCGCCTTCGCAATGGACTGCCCAAGACTCGTCTTACCCACACCCGGAGGCCCAACAAAGCACAGGATCGACCCCTTAGGATTCTTCACCAACTGCCGTACCGCCAGGAACTCCAGAATCCGATCCTTGATCTTCTCCAGCCCGTAGTGGTCGCTGTTCAGCACCTCCTCAGCCACCTCAATTGACCGGATCTCCTTCGACCGCTTCCGCCACGGCACCGCCAGCAGCCAGTCCAGATAGTTCCTGCTCACCGTGCTCTCAGCCGACATCGGCGGCATCGCCTCCAGCTTCTTCAGCTCCTGAAGCGACTTCTCCAGCACATCCTTCGGCATCCCCGCCGCGTCAATCTTCTTCTTCAGCTCGTCGAACTCGCTCTTCTCGCCGCGCCCAAGCTCCTTCTGGATCGCCTTGATCTTCTCGTTCAGGTAGTACTCTTTCTGCGCCTTCTCCATCTGCCGCTTCACCCGGCTCTGCACCGTCCGATCGATGTTCAGCTTCTCAATCGCCACATCCAGCACATCGGCAATCTTCGCCAGGCGAGCCTCCGGGTCGAACACCTCCAGCAGCTCCTGCTTCTCCTCAATCGAAAGCTGCAGGTTCGCCGCAATGGTATCCGCCAGCTTCGACGGCTCGTCCCCGCGAACGCTCGCCGTCATCGTCTCGTAGTTCAGGCTCTGCTGCAGCTTCACGTACTGCTCAAACAGCGTATGCACCTTCTGCATCATCGCCTCGACCGCAGGCGTCATCTCAAGATGCGTTGGCCCCGTCCGCACCGTTGCGACAAAGAACCCGTCCTCGTCGTTCACTTCGATCGACCGAGCCCGCTCCACGCCCTCCACCAGCACCTTGATGTTGCCATCGGGCATCTTCACGCTCTGCACGATATTCCCAATCGTGCCCGCCTCGAAGATGTCATCTGCGCTCGGCTCATCCACGCTTGCATCGTGCTGCGTCGCCAGGAAGATCTTCCGGTCCCCCGTCAACGCCTCTTCCAGCGCTCGCACACTGCTCTCACGCCCCACCACAAACGGCGTCATCATATGCGGAAAAATCACCATCTCCCGAATCGGCATCATCGGAAGCTTCCGTACGTCGCGGCTCAGAGTTACATCTTTATCGTTTTTCATAGGTCTCCTGAGTTAGACGTCTTAGCAGCGTGAACGATGCAACCGGCCCGGCCTGCGTTCCAGTGAGTATAAAGCGTGCGGAAGGGAAGTGCAGGACCGTCGACCATCTTTCATCCATCCACTCAAAACCCTGATTTGCCACCCACAACCGGAGCAACAGGAGCCGCAGCATCTGCCCCGTAAAGCGCCGCCGCCACCCGCTCGGCCATCCGCGTCTGCGCCTCGGCATCAGGATGCAGAGGCCCCCGCGACGGACTCAGCCGCACATCATAAAACAGCGTTCTGTCCAACTCCCCGTTTCGTAAAAACAGGTCCGTGAGATCCAGGCACCGCACATACACCGAACCCGTATAGTGCAACGCGACTGCCTGATTCACCGCCTTATCCGCTGCAGACTTCTCCTCGCTAATCCCGGAAGGCAGTATCCCCAAAACCAGCACCCTCGCTCCAGGCAGACGGCGATGCAGCTCTTCCACCACCGCAATCGTTCCCGCCATTACCTGCTCTGCTGTCTGCCGCACTGCCGTGTTGTTGGTGCCGATCAATAGCACCACATCCTTTGGCGCAATCCCATCCACCTCGCCATGCTGCAGCCGCCAAAGCACATGCTCCGTGCGGTCACCAGAGAACCCCAGGTTCATCGCCCGATGCGGCGCAAAGTACTTCGACCACGCCGGCGCAAACACCTCATCCGGAGCAGGCCCTGTCTTCTCATAGTTCTGTGTAATTGAATCCCCAACAAACAGCAGGTCCACTCCACCCGCCTTCGCTTCGCTCACCTTGGCCTCGTGACGCGCCACCCACCACGCATCCACCCGAGCCGCCGGCGTCACCGCAACATTCGGGCTTTGGCCGTAACCCCACGCCAGCCCGCAAACAAGCAGCGCGATCAACGCCGCAGCACTCCGCAACGTCGACCGCTTCACCGCCATCTTACCCAGCCTTCTCCAGCAGCATCGGCAGGGTCAGCGAGTGCTTCATCACCATCTCCGCTGTAATCGCCAGGTCCTTCACCTTCTTGTTCCCGGGAACGTAGTACATCAGGTCCAGCATCAGTTCTTCCAGAATCATCCGCAGCCCGCGCGCGCCAACCTTGCGCTGCAGCGCCTCCCGCGCAATCTCCCGTGCCGCCTCATCCGTAAACGTCACCTTCACGTTCTCGTACTCGAAGAGCTTGATGTACTGCTTCAGAATCGCATTCTTCGGCTTCGTCAAAATCTCGATCAGCGCCGCCTCATCCAACTCATCCAGCACACCCAGTACCGGCAGCCGGCCCACAAACTCCGGAATCAACCCATACTTCAGCAGGTCCTGCGGCTCCGCTTGACGCAGCAGTTCCGCATCGCGCTGCGCCCGGATCGGCGTGACGTCGCCTTCCATCTTCTCCGTATCGGTCAGCGTCTTGAACCCCAGCGCCTTCTTACCCACGCGCCGTCCAATCACCTTCTCCAGACCCACAAACGCCCCGCCGCAGATGAACAGAATGTTGGTCGTATCCACTGCCGTAAACTCCTGGTGCGGATGCTTGCGTCCACCCTGTGGCGGCACATTAGCCACCGTGCCTTCAAGCAGCTTCAGCAGCGCCTGCTGAACTCCTTCGCCGCTCACATCCCGCGTGATCGAAGGGTTCTCATCCTTGCGCCCAATCTTGTCGATCTCGTCGATGTAAATAATCCCTTGCTGCGCCCGCACCACATCCCCATCTGCCGCCTGCAGCAGCTTCAGGATGATATTCTCCACATCCTCGCCCACGTACCCGGCCTCGGTCAGTGTCGTCGCATCCACAATCGCGAACGGCACGTCCAACACCTTCGCCAGCGTCTGCGCCAGCAGCGTCTTGCCGGAACCAGTCGGACCCACCAGCAAAATGTTCGACTTTGAGAGCTCCACATCGTTGCCGCGCGTCTTGTTCATCTGGATGCGCTTGTAGTGGTTATAAACCGCCACTGCCAGCTTCTTCTTCGTCTGGTCCTGTCCAATCACGTACTCATCCAGGAACGCACGAACCTCCTGCGGCTTCGGCAGGTGAGCCGGTGCCGCGCCCGGCGCAGCCTCCGTCCGGTCATCTTCCAGAATCGAGTTGCACACCGCAACGCATTCGTCACAGATGTACGCACGCGGATAGTCGGAAGGCGACGAAATCAGCTTCGCAACAGCGTCCTGCGCTTTATGACAAAAAGAACAACGAAGCGATTCATCTGAGCCTCGTGACGTTTTCATGAGGAGTAGCCCCTTCGGTAACCCATACCTATCTTCACCAGTTTACACCCGATTCCCACCCCTACGCGGCCTCCCCATCCCCGCAAAGACTCACCTGAAGTACCCCATCCGTTCGTCTCATTCCAGCGCATGAAAAAAGAGCCCCGACCCGAAGGCCGAGGCTCCCTCACACATCCCAACCAGCCTAAGTCGTCGTCGTCCGCGGCCGATCGATAATGTCGTCGATGATCCCGTACTCCTTCGCCTGCGGAGCCGTCATGATGAAGTCGCGCTCCACGTCCCGCTCCACCTGCGCCAGCGGCTGACCGGTGCTCTTGCTCATCAGCGTGTTCGTGATCTCGCGAATCCGCAGAATCTCCCGCGCATGAATGTCGATATCCGTTGCCTGTCCGCTCAACCCGCCCATGCTCGGTTGGTGGATCAGAATGCGCGAGTTCGGCAGCGCAAACCGCTTGCCCTTCTTACCCGCCATCAGCAGAAACGCGCCCATGCTCGCAGCCTGTCCAATGCACAGCGTCATCACGTCGTTCTTGATGTACTGCATCGTGTCGTAGATCGCCAGCCCCGCCGTAATCGATCCACCCGGCGAGTTGATGTACATCTGGATATCCTTCTCCGGGTCCTCGCCGCTCAGAAACAGAAGCTGCGCGATGATCACGTTCGCAATGTTGTCATCGATCGGCGTTCCCAGAAAAATGATGTTGTCCCGCAGCAGCCGGCTATAAATGTCATAGCTCCGCTCGCCCCGGCTCGTCTGTTCAACCACATACGGAATCAAACCCATCGTGCTCTCCTCAAACCTGTGAATCCTGCGTGTGGGTTAGGTGGTCATCCTGAGCGAAGTCCCTCGCGTTCTTTGCGAGGGACGCAGTCGAAGGACCCCGATGCTCTTTGACCCACCACGATCGTTCGAACCACTCCGCCCCGTAGCTTTGGGACAGAGTGACCCCAATTACTTCGCCAGCTTCTCGAACAATACCGCGCCCGTCTTCTCCCGGCGCATCTGCTCCCGCATCCGCCCCAGCGAGCCATCCTGCGTCATCCGTTCCCGCAGCGTGACCACCGGCTCCCGCGCCTGCAGCGACATCATGAACAGCTCGCGATCCAGCGCCTCATCGTCCACCTCGACGCCTTCCAGCTCCGCAACCTTATCCAGAATCAACGAGGCCTTCACCTCGCTCACAGCCTGGTCCCGCTGCGCAGCCCGCAGCCGCCCAAAGTCGAGCTTCCGCATATCGTCCGAAGTCATCCCCTGCTGCGCCAGCGCCCTCAACCCGCGGTCCAGCCGCGCGTCAATCTGCTGCTGCACAAACGTCTCCGGAACAGGGAACTGGTACCGCTCAATCAGATCCCCGAGCAGCTTGTCCTTCGCCTGGTTCTCCAGCGCATCCTTCTTACGGTTGTTCGCATCCTCACGCAGCTTGGTCTCAAAATCATCCCAGCTCTCGTACGCGCCCAACTGCTTGACGAACTCCTCATCCTTCTCCGGGAACGTCTTCTTCTTGATCGCCTTGGTCGTTACGTCGTACTTCACCGTCTGACCCGCAAGCCGCTGCTCGCCGAAGTCCTCGGGGTACGTCACCTCAAAGCTCATCTCCTGCCCCGGCTTGGTCCCGCGAAGAGCCTCCGTGAACGCCGGCAGGGTGTTCACGCCACCCACTTCGATCATCACGTCCTCGCCCACAATCGGCTCGTTCTCTTCGGTCGCATTCTCCGCGCCGTCTTCGCCAACCGTCTGCGCCAGGTCCTGAACTACGCCCTTGAACTCAATCTCGGCCCAGTCCCCATCGGCCAGCGGACGATCCTCT
Source organism: uncultured Acidobacteriaceae bacterium (assembly GCA_964242025.1). Taxonomy (GTDB): domain Bacteria; phylum Acidobacteriota; class Terriglobia; order Terriglobales; family Acidobacteriaceae; genus Edaphobacter. Next base: position 49,136 of record CAXSZW010000013.1, on the reverse strand, counting down.
TCGACCGTCTCCACCGTCCCATGCGGGTCCAGCACCCGATCCAACTCCGCCTTATACTCGGCGTCCGTAATCTCTGTCTTCGGCCGCTCCACTGAGCTCGATTCATACCCGCTCAGATCGATCTCCGGCAGCACCTCAAACGCCGCCTTGAACTGCAGCGGCTGCCCATCCACCAGGAACAAGTTCGTCAACTGCGGCTGGCTCACCGGGTTGAACTTCTGCTCCTCAATCGCCAGCCGGAACCGCTCGCTCACCAGCTCATCCAGAACCTCCTGGCGAACCTCCTTGGCGAACCGGCTCTTGATCACACTCTCCGGAACCTTGCCCACGCGAAAGCCCGGAATCCGGGCCAGCTTCTGGTACTTCTTCACCACGCCGCGGAAGCTCTTGCTCACCGTCTCCGCGTCCACCTCTACCGCCACCTCGCGCATCAGCGCCGGGTTCAGGCTCGGAACCTCGTGCGTGTGCGCCGGTCCCGCGTGCTCGGTGATGTTGCCCTCCGCATCCGTGTGCGTATGCGTCAACTCGTTCGTCTCAGCGATCGGCTGTGTCTCAGCCGCGTTCTCCATCTCGGTCGTCGTCTCGGTGGTCAAAGTCATGCCTTCTCGGGCGCGTCAAAATGCCGCACTCCCCCAGCGCTCGCCGGGCAAAAGTGCAGCCATCGCCTCTCCTTTACTGTACGTTCCCCATCCTCACAGGGTCAAACCAACCCTGTCCAAAACTAACGCCCCGCCACCCCAAACACCTCCACCCGCACCTTCCACTCCATCGTCTGCCCCGGCAGCAACGTCCCAATCCCATCCTCCCCCGCCCACACCCGGCTCAGCGGGCTGTCATAGTTCGTCTGCGGCCCAAACGACACATACCCCTGATCCACCGGCGCGCACACCCGCATCTCCCGGATACTCGCCGAAAGCCCCGTCACCCTCACCCCAAACCGCGCCACCGGGTCCCGCATCTCCGCCGCCGCCTCCCCCTTCATCCTTACCAGCCCTTCGTCGAGCCCCATCTCCCCCAACTCCCCGCCTTTCCCCGTAAACCCCGCCTCGCCCCCCCCCATCTTCCCCGTCGGCGCATGTTTGATCTTGTCCGCATACTCCAGCCGTTCCGCCGCCGGCAGCTTCACCGTCACCTCACCGCGCCGCCCACCCACAATCGCAAACCGCGGATGCCACCCAATCCCCATCGGCTCCGCCTGCTCCCCCACATTCTTCGCCCGCACGGTCACGACCAGCGACGTCGCCTCCATCGCCACATCCACCGTCGCCTCCGTCTTCCCAAACCAATGCTCGTCAAAGTCCGTCGCGCTGTACGTCGCCGTCGCCACCCCGCCACGCCCGGACGCCGTATCCGCATCCCGCGTCTTCAGCATCCCCCCTTCGGCGATCCCAGCCTTCCCCCCCAAATCCTCCGGCACCGTCACCTGCCGCCCGCGCCACATCTCCGTCAGCGACATCCCAATCGGACTCGGCAACCCCTCCAGCCCGCCGCTCCACGGCATCTCCAGCGCCCCATGCACGTCGTTGATCCCGCCCCCCGGCTGAAACGTCGTATCCGCCATCTGCTGCAGCGTCGGCGCGGAAAGCAGCGCCACCTCACCCCGTCCCGGCAGATACGCGGTAATCTGCAGCACGCCCATCCCCAGCCCCGGCAGCAGCGTAGCCGACGCAAACTCCGGCCCCTCCGCCCCCGCCGTCACCGTCCGCGTCAGCACAATCGGATCCCGCCCACCCGGCCGCGGCCCCGCCTGCGCCTCCTGCACCCCCTGAATCTTCTCCTCCAGATGGTGAAACTTCGCATGACGATGCGCCACATAAATCGCCCCCGGAAGCAGGATCACCAGCACCACCGCCAGCAGCGGAAACAGGCTCGCCCCACGGCCGCCCCCGCCCGTCACCCCGTACCAAATCCGCATCACCCGCTCTTTGGCAAGCGCCACATACATCCTGCTGATCCGCTGCTCGTCCACCGTTTCGCCTCGCAAGTCTCTGTAAGTAGAACTTCTTCAGCCGCCTTGTGCCCCATCTTCGGCTTGGTTCTAACAGGCCTAAGGTGGCCATCGGCGAAGCCGAACGTTCTCGTCCGCACCCGCGACCCATATCATCGGAAATCTCGCTCCCATTCTCCCACGCCCACCCGATTATCATCGCCATCAGTGCCCTCCCTCCCCATCCTGACCCCGCTCCTCGCCGAAGCGCGCGACCGCATCATCACCTGCGAGCGCTGCCCCCGACTCCGCGCCTACTGCCAGCACATCGCCCAGACCCGCCGCCGCGCTTACATCGACCAGACCTACTGGGGCCGCCCCGTCCCCGGCTTCGGCGACCCCCGCGCCCGCATCCTCGTCCTCGGTCTAGCCCCCGGAGCCCACGGCGCCAACCGCACCGGCCGCGTCTTCACCGGAGACGGCTCCGGCTACTTCATGTACCCCGTCCTCCACTCCGTCGGCCTCGCCAACCAGCCCACCGGAACCTCCATCACCGACGGCCTCAAGCTGCGCCACACCTGGATCGCCGCCGTCGTCCGCTGCGCCCCACCCGCGGACAAACCCACCCCGGAAGAGATCCGCAACTGTTCCACCCATCTCGCCGCTGAAATCGCCGCACTGCCTCGTATCCGCACCGTCGTCTGCCTCGGCCGCATCGCCTGGGAGGCCTACCTCGCCCACCTCGTCCTCACCGGCCTCATCCCCCGCCGCTCCCCATACGTCTTCGCCCACGCAGCCGAGTACACCCTCCCTAACGGCCTCAACCTCCTCGCCTCCTATCACCCCTCCTTACGCAACACCAACACCGGCCGCCTCAACAGCGTCATGTTCACCCAGATCTTCCTCCGCGCCCGCACCCTCTCCGCCCTGTAACCCACTCCACCCCAACCTCCAGGATCGCCCCGACGGGTGCCCCATTCTTTGACAGTCTCATCGTCAAAGGGTGGGGTATCGGGCAGAGCCCGACCGCTTTCCCGTCCCGTCCACCACCCAAGTCCAACCAAATCCCCCCACCGCGAATCACAACACTCAGGCTGAGCGGTGAAGCCGCTTGTTCGCACCATCAAATCGAAGATCGAGGTACGACCCCCATGAAGAAATACATCCTGTTCGCCTTTGGCATCGGAATCTCCGTCGGAGCCGGCGTCGCCCTCCTCTACGCCCCCCAGAGCGGCGTCGCCACCCGCAAAAAAATCAAACGCTCCGCGGAAGACGCCAGCGACTACCTCGAGGACACCGCCGGCTACCTCAAGGAGCAGGCCGAGCACCTCGCCTCCGAGGCCCAGAAACTCGTCGAAACCGCAAAGTCCAGCGTCAACTCCGCCGTCGATCAAGCCTCCGGCATCGTCTCCGGAGCCATCAAAACCGCCCAGAAACTCGTATAACGCTCGGCGAACGAAATACGGCGGAGGACTACTCCTCCGCCGCCGCATCCCACTAACATCGAAGAACGAACAGCGAAGAACCAACAACTGTCTCTCAACCAACAACTGTCTCTCACGCTTCCGGCGGCCCCACCGTCACCACAAAATAAGCAAACTCCGCACTCCCCGTATTCTTCACCCAGTGCCGGTCCCCGGCATTCACCACCCCCACATCCCCCGCCTCCAGGTGATGCTCCGTCCCATTGATGAACAGCGTCCCGCTGCCCCGCTGCACCAGCCAGATCTCGCTGTGCAGATGAGTCTCCACCGGCTCATGTTCCGCCCCCACCTCCTGAATCGTCTCGTGCATCTCCAGCCGTATATTCCCCGCCTTCAGCATCCCATCACGTACCGGTGGGACACCCGCTTCGGCAGCGACGCATACCCCGGCCCCGGCTTGTACGTCCCGGAAGCCACCTCCTTCAAATCCGCCTGAGCGGGCTTCGCCCCCTTGCCATCCGGCCCGGTAAACTGCCCCTCGGCCACGCCTGTTCCCATCGCCAGCAACGCCGGCACCAAAGCCGCAAACTCTCGTCGATCCATACTGGTCGTACCTCCGCACCCACCATACGCCCCCGCGCCCACCCCCGTCACGCCTGAACCCCACAGTCACCTCCAAAACCCAAGGTCCAAACCTAAAGTCCCTCGTTCGAATACTTTGCACACAAGACCCCGGGTGCCTCCCCAGCCTCGCCCCCAAGCAAAAGGTCCGCGAGCATGTGCCCGCAGACCCTCTCTTCCTTGCCAAGCCGCACCAGAGGTTAGACCGCCGTAAGCGCCAGCCCTGAAGCCTTCTCTTCCGTATCCGAAAGAATCGGCCGGTAGAACAGCGAGTTGTTCTCCAGATACACCTCCAGAAACGCCGGCCGCTCCTTGATCCCACCCGCAATCAGCGCCTCGCTCAGCGGGTCCTCGACAAACCGTTGCAGCGCTCTCCGCAGCGGTCTCGCCCCGTAAGTTCTGTCGGAGGCCGTCTTCTGCAGAATGTACCGCTTCGCATCGTCGTTCACGCTGATCGTAATCGCCTTGTGCACCAGGTTCGTGTTGAGCTGCTGCACCAGAAGCTCCAGAATCTGCATCAGGTCGCTCTCCACGAGTGAGGTGAAGATGATGATCTCGTCCAGACGGTTCAGGAACTCTGGGTTGAAGGTCTTCTTCACCTCGCCCCGCACCAGCTCCTCCATCTTGTCGAGCACCATGTTCTCGTCGCTCGTCTGGAACCCAAGCCCCTGCTGCTTCTGCAGGTGCTTCGCCCCAATGTTGCTGGTCATCACGATGATGGTGTTCTTGAAGTCCACCGTGTTGCCCAGCCCATCCGTAAGCTGCCCGTCCTCGAACACCTGCAGCAGCAGGTTGTACACGTCCGGATGCGCCTTCTCAATCTCATCCAGCAGCACCACCGAGTACGGATTCCGCTTCACCCGCTCCGTGAGCTGACCGCCCTCCTCATACCCCACATACCCCGGAGGCGACCCAATCAGCTTGCTCACAGAATGCTTCTCCATGAACTCCGACATATCGAACCGAATCAGCGACTTCTCGCTCCCAAACAGAAACTGCGCCAGCGTCCGCGCCATCTCCGTCTTACCCACGCCCGTCGGCCCCAGGAACAGGAAGCTCCCGATCGGACGCGCCGGATTCTTCAAGCCAGCACGGGACCGCCGAATCGCCCGGGCCAGCGCAGAAATCGCCTTCTCCTGCGAGATCACACGCTTGTGCAGCTCTTCCTCGACCCGCAGCAGCCGCTCCATCTCCTCTTCCTTCAGAGACGTCATTGGCACCCCGGTCCACCGGCTCACCACATCTTCAATATCCTCCCGCGTCACAATCCCCGCGCTTGAATCATCGAGGTGGTACTTGTCCCGCAGCGCCCGCAGATTCTCCCGCTCCTTGCGCTCCTCGTCCGAGTAGAACCGCGCCTTCTCGAACTCATGGTTCGCAATCGCGTTCTCCATCCGGTGCACGATGAACTTGATCCGCTTCTGCACCTCGGTCAGCTCTTCGGGCAGGGAAGTCTGTCGCAGCTTCACCCGCGCGCCCGCCTCGTCGATCAGATCGATCGCCTTGTCCGGCAGGAACCGGTCCGGAATGTACCGGCTGGAGTGCGACACCGAAAACGAGATCGCATCATCGGTGTAGCTCACCGCGTGAAACTTCTCGTACTTCTCCTTGATCCCCATGATGATCTTGATCGCGTCTTCCTCGTTCGGAGGCGGAACCTTCACGGCCTGGAAACGCCGCTCCAACGACCGATCCTTCTCAATCGACTTCCGATACTCCGCCGGCGTCGTCGCCCCAATGCACTGAATCTCGCCGCGGCTTAGCGCCGGCTTCAGGATATTCGCCGCATCCAGCGACCCCTCCGCCGACCCCGCACCCACCAGCGTATGCAGCTCGTCGATGAACACAATGGAGTTCTGATTCTCCATCAGCTCCTTCATGATCGTCTTCAGCCGCTCTTCAAACTGCCCGCGATACTTCGTCCCCGCCACAATCAGGCTCAGGTCCAGCGCCAGCACCCGCTTGTCAGCCAGGAAGCTCGGCACCTCACCATCGGCAATCTTCTGCGCGAGGCCCTCGACAATCGCCGTCTTACCCACACCCGGCTCGCCGATCAGCACCGGATTGTTCTTCGTCCGGCGGCACAGAATCTGGATCACGCGATCCACCTCTGTATCCCGCCCAACTAGCGGATCGAGCTGTTGATCCATCGCACTCTGCGTCAGGTCCCGGCTGAACTCTGCAAGCATAGACTGCTCCCCGCGCCCAGCCTTCGCGGCCGCAGCCGCAGGCTTCTCCTGTGTCGTCCGCTGCAGTTCTTCCCGAATCGCCGGCAGCCGCAGCCCGCGCTCCTGCAGAATCTCCGCCGCAAAGCACTTCTCCTCTCGCAGTAGTCCCAGCAGCAGGTGCTCGGTCCCAATATGTTTGTGACTCAGCCGCTCCGCCTCCTCAGCCGCATACGCCAGCACCCGCTTGCATTCATTCGAAAGCGGCAAATCGACCGAAGTCGACACCTTCTCCCGAATCGTCGTATGCCCTTCAATCTGCTTCCGTATCGACTCCACCGACGCATGGCTCCGCAGGAACCGATTCGTCAGCGCTTTGTCCTCCCGCAGCAGACCCAGCAGCAAATGCTCGGTCTCGATGTAAGGCGACCCAAACTGACTGGCCTCATAACGTGCAAAGAAAATCACACGCCGCGCCTTCTCCGTATAGCGTTCGAACATGTTCCCCCTTCAAAACGGCCCAAGAAACCTGTGTCCCACAGTGTACCCGCCCGCCCCATGCGAGCGAAACCCCGGAGAACAATCCGCGAATCTATGCCAACACTAACAGGCTCAACCTTTAGACGTCTCCATGTGCAAATCCGGTGCAGAATCTGCCCGTCCCAAAGAGGCGCACCCATCCCGCTCAGCCAGCCTTCTCCAGGTGCCGAAACCCATCCGTCCCCACAAAAATAGTCACAAACACGGACAGGTTATAGAACCCATGCACCACCGTCGATGCCGCAACCGAGTCATACCGCACCCGGACCCAGCACAGTACCATCGACACGCACCCCAGCACCGCCACAGCGCTCCACGTATATCCAATCTGCGGCGCATGAATCGCCGCGAACACCAGGCTCGTCACCACCGCAGCCCCCACCACCGCCACCCGCGTGTACCCCCCAAGCCCACCCGGCGACCGTCGCCAAGCCTCCATGACCGTCACATCCTTCGGGAGCCCCATCCAGTCGATGGCATGCGCCAGCCCGGGCAGCAGCATCCCCCGAAACAGAACCTCCTCAAACAGCGGCGCAAACGCCGTCCCAAACCCCGTCAGAAACCAGATCACTCCCGGCGCCCGGAACAGGTCCTCAATCGGCGCATGCTTCGGCACTGGCAGCAGGCTCTCCACCGCCTGCGATAGAAACCCCAGCCCCAGCCCCGCCCCCCCCATCCACCACCGCACCGCGCTCCACCGCCATGCAATCCCGGTCAGAAACGGTCGCTCCCAGATCGCCGCAAACGCAAACCACGCCACTGCCAGCGTCACCGCATACCCCAGAAACTCCACCCCGAGCTGCAGCTTCGCAGATCCCAGTCGATCCTGCAGCGTCCCCGACGCACACACCAGCAGCACCGCCTCACACACCACCAGGCTGAACACCGTCAGCGCCAGGAACAGCAGAAAGTGCAGCAGATTCGGAACCCTCACCGGCCCCTCCGCCACCACCACCACAGGCTCCATCTCCACCCCGGGCGACTCCATCACTTCGCCTTCTTCTTAGCAGCCGCTTTCGCACTCTTCTTCGCCGCCGCCTTCTTCGAAACCGGCTTTGCCACACTCGGCTTCCCGGTCGGCATCCCGGTCTTCTTCTCGTTGGGTACAAACTTCGTCTTCGGCCCCTTCACCGCATCCGCCTCAGCCCGAATCGTGGCCCCCTGGGCCCCCGCACCCTTGCCGTCCGCCGTCGCCACCAATCCCGGAAAGTGCTGCCGCAGGAAGTACCCCGTATGCGAACCCTCCACCCCCGCCAGTTCCTCCGGCGTCCCATGCCCAATCACTGTGCCGCCAAACTCCCCACCCTCCGGCCCCATATCCAGCAGGTAGTCCGCATTCCGGATAATGTCCAGATTGTGCTCGATGATGATCACCGTATTCCCCAGATCCGTCAGCCGATGCAGCACATCCAGCAGCCGCCTTACATCGTCGAAATGCAGCCCGGTGGTCGGCTCATCCAGCAAATACAGCGTTCTTCCGGTCTGCCTCTTCGAAAGCTCCCGAGCCAGCTTCATCCGCTGCGCCTCACCGCCCGATAGCGTCGTGGCCGATTGCCCCAGATGGATATACCCCAACCCCACATCCACCAGCGTCTGCAGCTTCACCGCCACATTCGGAATGTCCTTAAGAATCGGCACCGCATCGCCAATTGAAAGCTCCAGCAGGTCCGCAATCGAGTACCCATTGAACTTGACCGCCAGCGTCTCCTGGTTGTACCGCCGCCCATTACAAACCTCACACAGCACATACACATCCGGCAGAAAGTTCATCTCAATCCGCCGCTGCCCCTCGCCCTGGCAAGCCTCGCACCGACCGCCCTGCACATTAAAGCTGAACCGCCCCGGCTTATACCCGCGCTCGCGGCTCTCCGGCAGCATCGCAAACAGGTCCCGAATCGCCGTAAACACCCCCGTATACGTCGCCGGATTCGACCGCGGCGTCCGCCCAATCGGCGACTGGTCAATCTGGATCACCTTATCCAGCTGATCCACCCCAATCACCCGCCCATGCTTGCCCGGCTCCTCGCGCGACCCATACAGCTCCTTCGCCAGCGACCGATACAAAATATCGTTCACCAGCGTCGATTTCCCCGACCCACTCACCCCCGTCACCACCGTCATCACGCCCAGCGGAAAGTGTGCCGTCACATTCTGCAGGTTGTGCGACCGCGCATCCTCCACCGTCACCCACTTACCCGTCAGCGGCCTCGGCCCATGATCCTCGAACTCAACCCCATCCTCCCCCACAACAGTCCGAGAAGGCCGAGTCACAATCTCAATCTTCCCCGCCAGATACTGCCCAGTCACCGATGCAGGATTAGCCATAATCTCCGCCGGCGTCCCATCCGCAATCAAATACCCGCCATTCTTCCCAGCCCCTGGCCCCAGGTCGAGCACATAATCCGCCTTCCGGATCGTATCCTCGTCATGCTCCACCACCAGCACCGTATTGCCCAGGTCCCGCAGCCGTTCCAGCGCCGTAATCAGCCGCTGGTTATCCCGCTGATGCAGCCCAATCGAAGGCTCATCCAGTACATACAGCACTCCCCGCAGCCGGGACCCAATCTGCGTCGCCAGCCGAATCCTCTGTCCCTCACCGCCACTCAGCGTCGCCGCCGACCGGTCCAGCGACAGGTAGCCCAGCCCAACCGAGTTCAGAAACTCCAGCCGCTCAATCACCTCACGCTGCAGCCGGTCCGCAATCAGCTTATCCCGCCCGGTAAACCCCATCCCCTTCGCAGCAGTTAAGGCTCGTTCCAACGAAAGCCCCGTAAAATCCGCAATCGATTGCCCATTCACCGTCACCGCCAGCGACTCCGGCCTCAGCCTCCGCCCCTTGCACCGCGGGCAATCCGTCGCCGACATGTACTGCATCATGTACTCGCGATACCCCTCGCTCTTGGTCTCCTCCAAATTCGATCGCAGATACGCAAAGATCCCATGAAACCCCGTCCGCCCACCCTCATTCGCGGGCGGCCCATACAGCAGCAGGTTCCGCTCCGTCTCTTTCAGCTCCTGGAACGGCTTCTTCAAATCGATCTTGTACTTCTCCCCCGCCAGCTTGATCAACTTCAACAAATACGTCGACCCCGACCCCGGCCCCATCGCCCCATCCATCAGCGGCTTCGACCAGTCCGTAATCGTCTTCCCCGGGTCAAAGTCATAGATCGATCCCAGCCCATGACACTCCGGGCAAGCCCCATAGTTCGAGTTGAACGAGAAGCTCCTCGGCTCCAGCTTCGGCACATTGATCCCGCAGTCCGGACACGCCATGCTCGACGAGTACAGCGTCTCCTCCATCACCCGAGTCCCCGGGTCCTGCAGCCCAATCAGCACCAGCCCATTCGCCATGCTGAGCGCCTTAAGAACCGACGCTTCCAGCCGCCGCGTATCGTACTTCGGCTTCACCTCGCCGCCACCCGCCGCCAGCGCCGCATTCGCGTCCGCCGGAGCCCCCGCCGCCTCAACCGGCATCACCTTCAGAATGATGCGATCCACAATCGCCTCGATCGTATGGTTCTTCCGCTTCTCGAGCCGCATCCCCTCCGTCAGCTCGGCCATCTCCCCATCGATCCGAACCCGGAATCCCTGCTGATCCAGCGCCTCCAGCTCCTCGCGAAACTCCCCCTTGCGCCCCCGCACAATCGGCGCGAACACCGTAATCCGCTCTCCCGGATTCAAGCTCGCAATCCGCTCCACAATCTGCTCGGCACTTTGGCGCGAGATCGGCCGTGCACAGTTCGGACAATGCGGCTGCCCCACGCTCGCATACAGCAGACGCAGGTAGTCATAGATCTCCGTAATCGTCCCCACCGTCGAACGCGGCGAGCGCGAAGTGGTCTTCTGCTCAATCGAAATCGCCGGACTCAGCCCATCGATCGCATCCACATCCGGCCGTTCCATCTGGTCCAGAAACTGCCGAGCATACGCACTCAGCGTCTCCACATACCGCCGCTGCCCCTCGGCATAGATCGTGTCGAACGCCAGCGAACTCTTCCCGCTCCCCGACAGCCCCGTCACCACCGTCAACGTATTCCGCGGAATCGAAACCGAAACATTGCGCAGGTTATGCTGCCGCGCCCCACGCACGGTAATGTGGGTAATCCCCTTCACCCGCGTGGAGGCCTTGGGTTGGGGCAGGGAAGCGGCTTCAGAAGACTGCGTCACACCATCAAGTACAGAGCTCATAAGGACCAACAACTAGAATACCCGATCCCCGCCCTGTCTTCCTCTTCAGTCCACCCCGACCGCCCGGGTGCCCCGTTCATCGCAGCTTCACCGCGATGAGTGGGACGTAAACCTCCCGTTTCGCCGATCTATGGTCAATCCTTTGCAGTTGCCTCTAAGATCGGTCCAATCCGTGTAAATCGGCGTTATGCCCCTCGGTGTACGCCCCCGAGAATCTTCCAAGCCAACGCCTGTGGAAATTTTCATCCAACTCTCATCCACTCATTTGCAACAATAAAGGTGACGAAAGTTTCTCTTCGTTGGAGGATGGTCTTGGCTCTCTCGATCTCGCTCATCTGTGCCGTAGCCGCCTCGCTCGCTCTCGGGGTCCTGGTCGCCTACGGAATCTGCTTTTCCATGTTCCACCTCTTCCGCATCCATGCCCGCCAGGTCGCCAGCCGCAAGGCCGCCGCGACCCCCATCGCCACCACCCAGATCCTCAACAGCTAGCTCTTACTGCGGCGGAGCCGTCTGAGCGGCCTTCTGCTGCTGCAGCTTCATCAACTGGTCATAGATCTGCTGCGGCGTCTTCACCCCATTCGGGCTCTGCGCATCCGTCGTAGCCGCCGCTGGAGCAGCCGCCGTCGTATCCGCCCCAGCCGGACTCGGCCCCCCGCCCGGACTCCCCGCTGCAGGAGCATCCGGAACTCCCGGCCTCTCCCCAAACCCACCCTGCGCTCGTGTACTCGGCACAATCCGCTGCGGCGGCAGGTCATCCTCACGGTCGTCCCTGCCAGCGGAAAAGCTCGCCGGCCCCGGCGGCGTCGCCCCACCCTTCCGTGGACTCAGCACCAGCTCCACCGGCGCACTCTCCGCGCTCTCCTTCAACAGCATGTTCGTGCCCGTCCCCGTCAACAGCGACTCCAGCACCACCTCCGGCGTCCCCGGCCCATAACTCCCGTAAACCCGTTCATCCGCCACCCCGCCCGTCACCTTCATCCCCGTCACCCGGGAGATCTCCCGCAAAATCTGGTTCATGCTGCTGTTCTCTGCCGCAATCGTCAACTGGCCACCCACCCACGTCACCCGGGCCCGCCGCGCCGCTTCCTGCACAACTGCCGCACGAGCCACCACCGGAGCGCTCGCAGTCGCCGGAGCGCTCGCAGCCGCCGGAGCCGTAGGCTGTGCCGCGGGCAGCGTCGAACCCTGCCCCAGCGCCGTCCCCGCCGCCGCCACCATCCAGCCAAGCACCCGAACTGAGCCCCGTATCGTCATCTCCACCATCCTACGTCCACACGCATCCAAGCGATAGACCCTCAACGCACCGGAAACGTTACGCCCGTTCCCCCATTGCGCTAAACTGTCCCTCGCCAGCAGTCCCCACAAGAAGGCCCTCATGACCCCCAGATCCCTCGCCATCCTCGCCTTCACCGCCACGCTCTCCCTCTGCCCTGCCCAAGCCCAGACCTGCACCACCCAATCCCTCATGTCCCCCGCGGACCGAGACACCCTCGCCGCCGCCTCCCTCCGTCTCGCCCAGTCCATCCAGGCCCAGGATCAGACCGCCGTCAAATCCGCCACCGTCCCGGACCTCGCCGCCTCCTTCTCCGGCGTGGCGGACGTCATCGCCTCCACCGCCCCCCGCCTCAAATCCGCCACCCCGCAAGTCGAGCAGCTCTACCTCCTTGACGCCTCATCCGCCAAGTCCTCCGCCGACACCCAGTTCTTCTGCACCCTCAACCACTCCATGGCGGAGGCCGATTTCTCCATCCCCCAGCTCCCCCCCGGCAAGTACGCCTTTGCCATGGTCCGCTTCGAAGGCCCCACCCCCTACCGCCTCTCCCTCCTCCTCCGCCAGACCGGAACCTCCTGGCAGATGGCCGGCCTCTACCCCAAGCCCCTGGATGCCGCCGGCCACGACGGCCTCTGGTACTGGACCGAATCCCGCACCCTCGCCTCCGCAAAACAGCCCTGGGCCGCCTGGCTTTACCTGGAGCAGGCTCGCATCCTCCTCCAGCCCGCCGGCTTCGTCTCCAGCACTCACCTCGAAAAACTCGGCTCAGAGCTAGCCTCCAACACGCCACCCGCAGCCAAATCCCTCTCCGCAGACGCTCCCCTCGTCCTCAAAGCGCCGGACGGCCAGGAGTACCGCTTCTCCTCCATCTCCGTCGATGACACCCTCGCCAAAGACAAAATCGACGTCGCCGCCCACCTCAAGGTGGACTCCCTGGGCGACGCCACCTCCGCCCGAACGCGCAACCTCGCCGCCGCCAGCGCCCTCCTTGCCGCCCACCCCGACCTTCGCTCCGCCTTCCACGGCGTCTGGATCTTCGCCGACGCCCCCGGCCAAAGCCCCTACGCAACCGAACTCGCCATGTCGGAGATCAAGTAAAGCAAAAAGGCTGTCATCCTTCCGCGAAGCGGGAGGACCTGCTTCTGTCCTTGCTCTTGCCGTCGCCTCTTCTTCGCCCGCCCAATCGAATGTAGTGCTATCGTAAGAATCGCTTGCGCACTTCGACGGGATTTCGCCCGGACCTCGTCGCCCCGCGCATCCTGTGCTCCAATCAGTCTGGGCGACCATCCCATCTCCTGCCGGACAAGGGACAACGACATGTCGAAATCGGTCAAAACACTAAGCCAGGCCATCCAGAGCCGGCGCTCCACCCCAAGCTTCGACTCCACCCCCATCCCCGAGGAAGACCTCCGCCAGATCCTCGATGCCGGCCTCCACGCCCCCAGCGGCTACAACATGCAGCCGTGGCGCTTCGTCGTCGTCCAGTCGGAGGAGCAAAAGCGCCGCCTCCGCGCCGCCTGCTACAACCAGGCCAAAGTCGAAGAGGCCTCCGTCGTCATCGTCGCCTGCGGGGACACCGACGCCTGGCGCAAAGACCTGGAGGAGATGCTCCAGCTCGGCCTTGAAGGCGGAATGCCCGAATCCTACGCAGCCCAGGCCCGCTCCAGCGTCCCCAGTTACATGTCCAGCTTCACCACGGATCAGATGCGCGTCTGGCTCACCAAGCAGGTCACCCTTGCTTACACCCACATGCTCCTCATGGCGGAAGTTCTCGGGTACGACACCGCCCCCATGGAAGGTTTCGAGCAGGAAAAAGTTCACGAGGCCCTCCGCCTCCCCCTCAGCTACTGGGTCGTCGCCCTCCTCGCCGTCGGCCACCTCAAGGGCCCGGATAAATTCAACGGCGGCCGCTTTGACATCAACCACACCGTCTTCGCAGAGGAATACGGCAAGCCCCTCCGCAAATAGCTCCATCCCAACCCCTCCCCGCAAATCCACATCCAACTTCGCAGGCACGCCGCAGCCGCGCCGGAGGTCGCACGGTTGAAGACCCTTTACCGCCTGTTCATGACCCTCGGCTCCCTCGTCCTCCTCTGCGCCCTCGCCGCCGCCCTCACCTTTTACTTCAACCCGCTCTGGGTCTCCGACCTCTCCATCCGCCTCCACCTCCGCGACCAGCACGTCCTCACCGAATACATCGACCTCCCCGCCACCCCCTCAGCCCCCGCCTACAAAATCCATTACTTCGAAGCCTTCCCCCCGCGCATCCAGGGCAAGCTCCTCGCCCCGGACTACCCCCTCCTCCTCATCCACGGCCTTGGCTCCCGCGCCGAGGACTGGTCCCCCCTCATCCCCACCCTCGCCTCCCGCGGCTTCCACGTCTACGCCCTCGACCTCCTCGGCTACGGCCGCTCCTCCCGGCCCCCTGATGCCGACTACTCCATCGCCCTCCAGGAACAAACCGTCCTCCGCTTCCTGCAGGCCGTCCACCTCGATCACGCCGACATCGCCGGCTGGTCCATGGGCGGTTGGATCGCCCTCCGCCTCGCCGCCGATCACCCCACCCTCGTCGACCGCCTCGTCGTCTACGACGCCGCCGGCGTCTACTTCCCCCCCACCTTTGAGGCCTCCCTCTTCACCCCCACCGACTCCGCCGGCCTCAGCACCCTCACCCACATCCTCAGCCCCCACCCCCAGCCCCTCCCTCCCTTCGTGCAACGAGCCGCCATCCGCAAGCTCCGCGCCAACGCCTGGATCATCAACCGCAGCGTCGCCTCCATGACCTCAGGCCGCGACCTCCTCGACTTCCATCTCCACAAAATAAAGTCCCCCACCCTCATCGTCTGGGGCGCCCAGGACACCCTCATCCCACCCTCCGTCGCCGAAACCCTCCACCGCACCATCCGCAACTCATCCCTCATCCTCGTAGAAGGCTGCGGCCATCTCGCCCCCGCCGAGTGCGCCCACCCTGTCCTCCGCAGCACCATCCGCTTCCTGCGCGCGAGCCCCCCGCTCCCACCCATCACCCAGCAAGTCCCCAACCACTAAGCGGACTCCCTAATCTGCGACCAACGGGAGCAGCCGACCAATCATCCTTACCTCAACCCGATCACCCGTCACGAAGTGACCGCCCGCCGCGCAGGCGGCCCGTCCGGCAGGACAAGCCCTTACTCATCCCCCCAGACATAAGCCCCCACCTGCCTCAACCCGATAAACCCCATCACCCGCTCCACATAAGCCCTCACCATCTCCTCCGTCCCCTGCGGCTTGTTATAAAACGTCGGCATCACCGGATACACCGTCGCCCCCGCCTCCGTCGCCGCCGTCATATTCCGCAGATGGATCAGGTTGAACGGCGTCTCCCGCACACACAACACCAGCGGCCGCCGCTCCTTCAAACACACATCCCCCGCCCGCTGAATCAACGTCGCCGCCATCCCATGCGCAATCCCCGCCAGCGTCCCCATCGAGCAGGGAAGTACCACCATCGCACGCGTCGGATAGCTCCCACTCGCAATCCCCGCCCCGATATCCGCATCCGCATGGAGCCTTACCTTCTCGGACGCTCCTCCCAGCAGCCGCTCCACCACCGCCGTCCGGCCCACAGCCCCCAACTCCTCCGCCAGCACCCGCAGCGCCGCATCCGAGACCACCAGATCCACCCGCCCCACCCGTTCCTCCGCCACCAGCATCCGCAGCATCTCCGCCGCAAACACACTCCCGCTCGCCCCCGTCACCGCCAGCGTCACCCGCCTCAAATCATCCATCCCACCAGCCTACCCCACCAGCCCCAAAAAGCCGGGTGCCCCATCCTTTCGCAGTTTCATCGCGATAGGGTGGGGTTATCGGGCGCAGCCCGACCGCTCTCCTCTCCCAGTCCCGAAAATCGGGTGCCCCATTCATCGCGCCGTTGTCTCATGCGATGGGTGGGATACCGCGAAAGCCCGCACCCCACCCCCAACCCAGAAAATCACCCACCCACCGAATAATCCCGCAAAAAACCGCGTCTTAACCAAACAGGAGACCATCTCTAATCCAACGACGGCGCGCCCGAGGGAGGACCACATCCAAACCCATCTCATCCATCGTCGAACCCTCCTCGCCCTCCTCCTCCTCCTCTTCGCCCTGACGATCTCAGCCCACGCCTCCGTCGCCCTCCTCATGGAAGAGCCCTTCGGCGAGTTCGGCGCAATGAACCCCACCGGCCACGCCGCCCTCTACCTCGATCACGTCTGCGCCTCGACCCCCACCCAGCTCCGCCCCTGCCGCCCCGGCGAGTTCGGCGTCGTCATCTCCCGCTACCACAAAGTCGATGGCTACGACTGGATCGCCATCCCCCTCGTCGCTTACCTCTACGCCGTAGACGATCCCTCCCAGATCCCCTTCACCGCCTCCCCCGCCACCGTCGCCCTCCTCCGCGACCAGTACCGCCGCCAGCATCTCCTCGCCGTCGCCCCCGACAAACCCTCCGGCGCCACCCCCACGGGCGAATGGATTCAACTCGTCGGCTCCTCCTATGACCGCCGCATCGTCGGCTTCTCCCTCGCCACCACCCCGGACCAGGACACCCACCTCATCGACTGGCTCAACGACCGCCGCAACGTCGGACACTTCAACCTCCTCTTTCACAACTGCGCGGATTTCTCTCGCGTCCTGCTGGATCGCCTCTACCCCGACATGGTCCGCCGCAACTTCGTCGCAGACTTCGGCCTCACCACCCCCAAGCACGCCGCCCAGGACGTCATGCTCTACGGAGCGCGCCATCCCGAAGCCGGCTTCACCTCCTTCGTCGTTCCCCAGGTCTCCGGCTCCATCCCCCGCAGCCGCCCCATCCGCGGCATCGCCGAAGGCCTCGTCCACCAGAAGCGCTACCTCGTCCCCCTCGCTGTCCTCCACCCCGAAATCACCGGCGGCCTCCTCCTCGCCTACCTCGTAGAAGGCCGCGTCCCCCTCCCGCCCCACCCCCCACTCTTCACCTTCACCCCCACCCCAGCCGAATGAACGCCCAAGAAGGGTGCCCCATTCTTTGACAGTCTCACCGTCAAAGGGTGGGTATCGGGCCCAGCCAGACAGTTCTCCCGTCCCAGCCCCAAATCCGGGTGCCCCATTCATCGCGCCGTTGTCTCACGCGATGAGTGGGTATCGGCAAAGCCGACCGCCTTTCCTCCCCCAGCCTCAACCCCAAACGCAAAAGCCACCATCGTCCCCCCCCCCCCAAACCCCCCCCCCACCCCCCCCTGCCCCCCCCCCAACCCAGACGACAACCCCCCCACCCCCACCACCCCCCCCCTCCCCCCCACAAAGTTCAGCTCACAGATCGCCAACTCCCCCGCCTCCCCCTCTTCATTCCGGATCGGAGGCCCAAACGTCCGGCACAAAATCGGCCTCGCCCCATACAGATCGCACCCCTGCGTCGCCGGATCGAGCAGCGGACAAGCCTCCGCATGCGCAAACTCCTCAAACAGCTCCACCTCCTCCTCGGTCCCCGTCAGCACCCCCGTCACCAGGTCTCCCGGGAACCACGTCCCGAGCTTCTCCCTCGCCTCCGCCACCCGCGCCCGCACCCTCCCCGCCCGTTCCGGATCAGCCATCTCCAACTCCCGCAGCCCACCCCGCAGCCGCTCCGCATCCAGCCCTGAAATCTCAAACACCCCATAGCAGCACTGTGAGCAGCCCGCCCGGCAGACCAGCCAATCCCCACTCCGCCGCACCGCATCCGCCAGCGCCGCATCCACAATCTGCACCAGCTCCGCGTCCCCGCCACCCCCCATTTCGTCCCTCACCATTGCACACTCTTTGGTGCAATCGAAACCAAGGTCCACCCCTAAAGCCTCTGCTTCGAAGACTTTGCGCACATTCGCCGGGGTGGCCAGTTCGCCCTCGTTTATCCCAAAACCCTCGCAAAGATCGCATCCACATTCGCGAGTTGCCGCTTGTAGTCGAACGCCCTCGCCAGCTTCTCCGGCGTCAACCGGCTCGTAATCGCCGGCTCCTTCGCCACCTCATCCCGAAACACCAGCTCCTCCTTCCAGCTGCGCATCGCATGCCCCTGCACCAGCCGGTACGCATCCTCCCGGCTCATCCCACTCTCCGCCAGGTCCAGTAGCAACTGCCCGGAAAAGATAAGCCCCCCGGTAGACTCCAGATTTCTCAACATCCGCGCCGGATACACCAGCAGCTTCTCGATCAAGTTCGTCGTCTTGGCCAGCAGGTAATCCGCCAGAATCGTCGTATCCGGAAAGATCACCCGCTCCGCGCTCGAGTGCGAGATATCCCGCTCATGCCACAGCGCCACGTTCTCAAACGCCGTCTGCGCATTCGCCCGCATCACCCGTGCCAGCCCGGAGATCTGCTCGCTCGTAATCGGATTCCGCTTATGCGGCATCGCGCTCGACCCCTTCTGCTTCTCCGAAAAGAACTCCTCCGCCTCCCGAACTTCCGTCCGCTGCAGGTGCCTCACTTCGGTGGCAATCTTATCCAGCGTGCTCGCCAGCACCGCCAGCACCGCGATATAAGCCGCGTGACGATCCCGCTGAATCACCTGCGTCGCCACCTCCACCGGCTTGAGCCCCAACGCCGCGCAGATCGCCTCCTCATGCTCCGGCTTCAGGTGCCCAAACGTCCCCACAGCCCCGGACAGTTTCCCGACCCGCAACTCCTCCGCCGCCGCGTCGAACCGCACCAGGTTCCGCTGTACCTCCGCATACCACAGCAGCAGCTTCAGTCCAAACGTCGTCGGCTCCGCATGAACCCCATGCGTCCGCCCCACCACCGGCGTGTGCTGGAACTCCACCGCCCGCCGTTTCAGCACCTCCCCCAGCCCCACAATCCCCGCCCGGATAATCGCACTCGCCTCTTTCAACTGCAACGCCTGCGCCGTATCCACCACATCCGTCGACGTCAACCCATAATGCAGCCACCGCGAGCTCTCCGCGTCCCCAATATGCTCCGCCACCGTCGTCGTAAATGCGATCACATCATGCCGAACCTCGGCCTCAATCTCGTTGATCCGCTCGACCGTAAACCCGCCCTGATCCCGAATCGCATCCGCCGCCGCCTGCGGCACCATCCCCGCCGCCGCCAGCGCCTGCGAAGCCGCCGTCTCCACCGTCAGCCAGCACCTGTACTTGTTCTCATCAGACCAGATTCGCCCCATCTCGGGCCGCGTATACCGTGCAATCATCCGTAGACTCCTCAGCTCTTAGTCTACGTCCCCAGAGGCAGCCGAAGCTCCGCCGTACACCCCACCGTCGGATTGTTGTACAACGCCACCGCCCCCCCATGCCCCGCCGCAATCTGCTGCGCCAGCACCAGCCCAATCCCGCTCCCCTCCGGCTTTGTCGTATAAAACGGCACAAACACGTTCGCCGGATTCGTCAGTCCCGGCCCGTTATCGCACACCTTCACCACCGCCTGCGTCCCATCCACCTCCCACCGCATCACTACCTCCGGCTTCCTGCCAGAATCCGCACTCATCGCCGCCTCCACCGCATTCTTCACCAGGTTGATCAGCAACTGCTGCACCTGATCCCCGTCGGCCATCACTGCCATCTCCGGCCCATCCTCCAACTCCACTCCCATCCGGGTCTCCAGATGCACCACCCGCCGCAGCAAATCCCCCAACTCCACCCGGGCAAGCGACGGAGGAGGCAACCGCGTCAACTGCTGATAAGCCTGAAGAAATCGATTCAACGAAGCCGCCCGATCCTCAATCAGCTCCAGCCCCCGCCGAAACTCCGGCACCCCATCCCCCGCCAGCCCCGGCAGCCGCGTGCGCAAACTCCCCGCCAGCGACTTGATCGGCGTCAGCGAGTTATTGATCTCGTGGCTCAGCACCCGGATCAGCCTCTGCCAAGCCAGCCGCTCCTCCTCCCGCAGCGCCGCCGCCACGTCAGACAGCACCACCAGCGCATGCGGCACCCCCTGCAGCCGAAACGTCGTCCGCCGCACCGCCCACCTCGCCGTGCCCGCCGCATACACCCCCTGGTCCGCCACCGTCAGCAACTCCCCCAGCCCCACCGTCTTCGCCTGCGCCCCCACCATGCCATGGAGCCCAAACGCCGTCATCGCCGCCCGGTTCAAAAGCCGCAGCCTCCCATCCGCATGAAACGCCAGCACCGGAGCCTCCATAGACGACATCACCCGCTCCACCAGCGTCAACGCGTCCTGCGCCGAGTTGCGCTGCCCCTGCAACATCCCCGCCAGCGCATTCACCTCCAGCGCCAGGTCCCCCAGCGAATCCCCCCGCATCGCCCCCCGTGCCCGAAACGAAAAGTCATCCTCCCGCAACGCCGCCACCACGTTCGCCAGCGTCTGCAGCGGCCGCGTCAGTTGCTCAAAAAAGTAAGCCCCCGCGATCCACCAGCCCAGCGCCAGTCCCGCACAAACGCCCGCAATCTCCCCAGCTCCGCCACCCTCCACCCCCACCAGCACACCCGCACACACCACCAGCGGAAGCCCCAGCACTCCCAGCCAGATCCTTACTCGCCGCTCGTAGCTCACCCGTCGCGCCGTGCGTCCCAGCGGAACCCGCCGCAGCGGAGCCCGGCCCGTCTCAGAGTCCATACTTCTCAATCCGCCGGTACAGCGCACCCCGGCTCAGCCCCAGCGCCTCCGCCGCATGGCTCACATTTCCCTGCGTCCGCGCCAGCGCCTTCTTAATCAGGATCGCCTCCACCGCCTCCAGGCTCAGTTCATCCATGTTCCCCACGCTGATCTTCTGCGGCGTCAGCCCCAGGTCCGCAACGCTGACCTTCGTCCCCCGCGCCATCAGCACCGCCCGCTCCATCGTGTGGTCGAGCTCCCTCACATTTCCCGGCCACCCATATCCCAGCATCGTCTGCAGCGCCGCTGGCTCGAACCCCTCAATCTGCCTCCGGTACCGCCCCGCATAACGCCCCAGGAAGTGCGCCGCCAGCGCCGGCAAATCTTCCCGCCGCTCCCGCAGTGCCGGCAGCTTGATCTCCACCGTGTTCAGCCGAAACAGCAAATCCGCCCGAAACCTTCCCCCCGCAGCCTCCTCATGCAAATCCGCGTTCGTCGCCGAAAGCATCCGCACATCCACCTTCCGCGTCGTGGACGACCCCACCCGCTCCAACTCCCCCGTCTCCAGCACCCGCAGCAGCTTCGCCTGCTGCCGCATCGGAATATTCGCAATCTCATCCAGAAACAGCGTCCCCCCGTTCGCCAATTCGAACCGCCCAATCCGGTCCGCCCGCGCATCCGTGAACGCTCCCTTCACATGCCCAAAGATCTCGCTCTCAAACGTCCCCTCGCTCAACGCCCCCGTATTCACCGCCACCAGCGTCCGCTGCGCCCGTTGTGAAAGCTTATGCAGCGTCTGCGCCACAACTTCCTTACCCGTCCCATGCTCGCCCGTGATCAACACGTTCGCGTCGGAAGGCCCAATCCGTTGCATCAGCTCCACCACCGGATGCATCGCAGGAGCCGTCGCAATAAAGTCTGGCGCACCCTCAGCCCTCAGCATCCTGTTTTCCGCCTCCAGCCACTGCGTACGCTTCCGCGCCCCGTCTAGTTCCACCAGTGTCCGGTACAGTTCCACCTGCGTCCGCAGAATCGTCAGCAGCCTGGGATTGTCCCACGGCTTCTGCACAAAGTCGTTCGCCCCCCGCCGCATCGCCTCCACCGCCAGGTCGACATTGGCATACGCCGTCATCACCACCACCGGAATCTGCACATCCCACGCCCGGATCGCCGCCAGCAGGTCCAGCCCCTCCTTCCCGCTCGTCGTATCCCGCGTGTAGTTCAGGTCAATCAGGATCCCGTCGAACTCCTCCGTCGCCAGGCACTCCAGCACCATCGCCGGACTCCGCGCCGTCTCGAGCTTGTACCCCTCCGGCCGCAGCAGAAACCCAAGCGCCTCTAGAATGTGCGGCTGGTCATCCGCAATCAGCAGCCGCGGCACCCTCCGCTCCCCCACACCGCCGTCCTGCATCTCCCCACTCGCCATAGCTCTTCATCCTATCTTCAACCCACGCTCCATTTCGTCCGGCCACGGAGTAACTTTCCGGAGGTTACGAAAGTAGGTACAAGCCTAACCGTCATCGTTTGAATACTTTGCACACAATACCCCGGGGGAGGGAGCCGTCACGGCCTTCCCACCGCCGCCGTCTGCACCCCCGTCCGTGCCGATTCCAGCGAAATCGCATTCGCCTCCAGCGTCGATCCCACCGCTCGATCCAGCTCGATCTTCGCCTTCTGGTACGCCGTCCTTGCCGCCACCAGCGCACTCTCCGCAGTCGCCAGGTCATGCCGCGCCCCCAGCGTCTGGAACGCCGACCCAGCCCCCAGCTCCTGCTCCTTCCCGGTAATATCGAACGTCCGGGAAGCCAGGTCCCTCGCCTTCGTCGCCGCCACCACCCGGGCCTGGCTCTGCGCCAGCGAGTACTGCGCGTTTCTCACCTCAATCCGAATCTGCTTCTTCAACTGCTGTTCCCGCAGCTCCGCCTGCCGGCTTTCCAACTCCGAACGGTACTGATCGCTCTTCGCCACCCGATTCCGCAGCGGGATATCCAGGTTCAGCCCCACGTAGTAATCCGGTGCCGTATTGTTGAACGCATTCCCCAGCGCCCCATTGAACCCGCCCGGAGCCGTACTCGTCACCGTGGACACCGGATTCCCCAGCCCCCCCAGCCCCGTCCCCGCATAAAAGGCCGTCAACCCCAGTTGCGGCAGCAGGGCATTCGCAGCCGCCTTGCGTGAAATCGTCCGGTTCTGCAAATCGATCTCCGACTCGCTCAACTCAATCCGCTGCTGCAGCGCCTGGTTGATGACATCCTCCGTCGCCGCACCCGTGGCAAACGTCGCATCCACGGCAACCGCACTCAGATCCGTAGGCCGTACCGGCATACTCTCCAGAATCGGATCATCCAGATTCTTTGTCAGCGCATTCTTGATCAGCAGCTCCTGAAACTGAAGCTGCGACTTCGCAATCGTCAGATCTTCTTCCCGGCTCGCCACCTCTCCCTCATCCTTCATCACATCCAGCGCCGGAATCGCCTGCAGATCAAGCTGTTTCCGCCCCGTCGCCAGCGTCTGGTTCGCAAAGTCGAGGCTCCGGCTCTTCACCTGCTCATCCTCATACGCGCTCACCAGATCCCAATACATATTTGCAATCTGCGTCACCGTCGTAATCACCTGCAGCGCAAACGCCTGATCGCTGATCTTCTGGTTGTTTCTTGCAATCCGCAGAAACCGCAGGTTCGGCCCCAACCCAAATCCAGCCAGCAACTGTTGCTGAAACAGCACCCGATAAAACGTATCCAGCTCCGGGTTCAGGAACGTAAATGGACTGTTCGTCGTCACCCGATCCGTATCGAGCGTGAACGAAAAGGTAGTCCCCGTAGGAAACGCCTGCGAATACCCCACATTCCCGATGATCGTATTCGTATGCAGCACCTGCACACCGTAGATGGAGATATTCGCCAGCGGCGTCGTCTGGTGCTGCAGGCTCGTCGTTGCCGTAATCGTGGGATCGTATGACGACACCGCCGTCCCCGTCCCCAGCGTCGATTGCACCAACCCCGATGCACCCGTACCCGCGCCACCCGCGCCGCCGGACGTTCCACCCGCACCCGCCCCGCTCCCGGACGATCCAAATCCACCCACTCCGCCCCCCGGCGTATTCTGCACCACCCCCGTATTCACTCCGCGAAAGCTCGCACCCGCCTCCGTCCGCAACACATCCGCCCTCGCAATTGGAATGTTGTATCGCGCAATCGCCAAGTCCAGGTTGTTCTCAAGCGCCAGCATAATCGCATCCTTCAGCGACAACTCCAGCACCCCATCCCGCACCATCGCATCAATCCGTGGCGAGTTCGCCAGGTTCGGCTGCGGCACCGTCGCAGCCCGGTACGCATCCAGCGGATTCCGCGAGTGCGGTATATCCAGCCGCAAAGTCGGTGGCGCGCCCGTCTGCCCGCTCGGCACTGGAGCATTCACCAACGCCCCCGGGGCCGCCTGCCCATACGCCCCCGCCACCACACTCATCATTCCAACCAAAACCCAAGCCTTCGTCATCAAGCCCCACTCCCCGAACCCAAACTCGGATTCCCGGTATCCTTCGTCAGCCAGCCATCCCGCAGCTCAATCGTCCGCGTGCCATATCCCGCATTCACATCCGAATGCGTCACCTGCACCACCGTCGTCCCTTCCTTGTTCAACTCCCGGAACAGCTCCATAATCTCCGTCGCCTGCGCCGAATGCAGATTCCCCGTAGGCTCATCCGCCAGCAGCAAGCTGGGTTTATGTATCACCGCCCGCGCAATCCCCACCAGTTGTTGTTGCCCGCCGGATAGCTGAGACGGGAAGAGGTCCTTCTTCCCCACAATGTTGAAGCGGTCCAGCGTATCCGCCACCAACGCCTGCCGCTCATTCTTCGAAATGTCCTTATAGGAAAGCGGCAAGTCGATATTCTCCGCCACCGTCAGGTCATCCAGCAGGTGATAACTCTGAAACACCATGCCAATCCTCTTCCGCGCCAGCTCCGCTCTCTGCTTGCGATTCATCGTATGAACCGCCGCACCCTCAAAGAAAAACTCCCCCTTCCACTGGTCATCCAGCATCGCCAGCACGTTCAGCAGCGAGCTCTTACCCGCACCGGACGGCCCCATGATGGTCAGAAACTCGCCCTGCTCCAACTTCAGTTCAACGCGCCGCAGCACAAACGTCTCCGTGTGCCCTGTCTTGTAACTTCGTTCCAGATGGTGCATCTCGATCATGTGTGCCTCATTTAGTGACTTATTGCTGCCGCAGCGTTTCGTTCGGGTCCAGGCGAGAAGCCCGCCACGCTGGAATCAAGCAGGAGGCCGTCGAGATGGCCGCCAGAAGACCCGTCGTCGTAGCGAACGTCAGCGCGTCCAGTCCCGTGGTATGGAACAGCAGCGTCGTCATAGAGCGGCTCAGCCCAGCGGCCGCCACCAGTCCAATCACCAGCCCGGCCCCGCACAGCACCAGCCCTCGATTCAAAATAAGCGAGAGTACATCGCTCCGCCGCGCACCCAGCGCCATCCTCAAGCCAAGCTCCATCGTCCGCTGCGCCACCATGTAGCTCAGCACCGCGTATAGCCCAATCGCCGCCAGCGCCAGCGCGATCAGCGCAAACGCCGAAATCAGGATCGTCTGGAACTTCTGTTGCGCCGTGCTCCTCGTCAGCAGATTCGTGCGCACGCTGTACACCGGCAGGCTCGCGTCCATCTGCGCCACGCTTGCCCGTATCGTCTCCACATAGGTCGCCGGATCACTCGAAACCCGTAGAGCAAACACCGGCGGAGACAGCGGCACCTGTGCAAACGGAATGTAGTACTCCGGTTGTGGACCCTCGCTCAATCCATTGCGATTCACATTCCCCACAACCCCCACAATCTCCCGCGACTCCGGCTGATCTCCGCTCGAAAGTCCGGATGTAATCCGCTGGCCCAGCGCGTCGCCCTCCGGAAAAAACCGCCGTGCAAAGGCCTCGTTCACAATCACCGCAGGCGGAGTCTTGCTCCTGCTCTCCGGCTCCCCGAAGAACCGCCCCTTGACTAACGGAATCTGCATCGCTTCGAAGAACCCCGTCGCCACCACACCCGCCCGCGCCGCCGGTTCATCGCCCGGCGCACTTGGCTTCCCGTCAATCGTGAACGTGATGTGCATATCTCCCGCTGCCAGCGGCATCGGAAACGCATAGGTGGACACCTTCACCCCGGGCTGCGTTGCAAATCGTGCCTGCATCTGTTGCGTAATCTGCAGCAACCGGCCGTCCTGGAAGCGCTTCAAAGGCAACCCAACGCGAAACGTGATGACGTTGTGATAATTGAAGCCAGGGTCGACTGACATCAGCCGGTCGAAACTCCGGATCAGCAGTCCAGCGCCCACCAGCAACATCAACCCCAACGCCGTCTCGCCGATCACCAACGCGCTGTGCAGCATGTTCTGGCTCTTGCTCGCCGTGCTGGACCGCGTCATATCCCGCAGCGCCAGCGCCGGGTCCAGCTTGGAGCTTCGCCACGCCGGCAGCACCCCAAACACCGGTCCCGTCATGACGGAAGCGGCCAATGAAAATAACAGCACGCGCGGATTCAAAGCAAGCTCATGCAGTCGAGGCAGATCGCTTGGCAACACCTCCGGGGCGACCCGCAGCGCAGCCGCCGCCAACAGAAACCCTCCCAGTCCCCCCAGGGTTGAAAGCGTCAGCGACTCAATCAGAAACTGCCGAACAATCTGAACCCGCGTCGCACCCAGCGCAGACCGCAGCGCCAGCTCAGACCTTCGCGCCGCCGTCCGCGTCAGCAGCAGTCCCGCCACATTCGCACAGGCGATGAGCAGCAGAAACGTAACCGCGCCAAACAAGATCTGCAACGGCCTGCCCACGTCTCCCACCAGGTCCTCGAGCTGCGGCTTCACGCTGACCGCCGTTTCTTTGCCATCATCATCGGGATACTGCTTCGCCAGCGCCCGCTGAATCGTCCCCATCTCCGCCCGCGCCTCGTTTATGGACACGCCGTCCCGCAGCCGCGCCAGTACTTGCAATTGATTCCATCCCCGCTGTATCCCGGAGTTGTTCTTACCCTCTCTCCCACTCGCCGGTGTCACCCACACCTGCGCGTCCGGCGTGTTTGGAAACTGGAACCCCGCCGGCAGAACTCCCACCACCGTATACGTCTCATCGTTCAGATGGATGGTCCGTCCCAGCGCCGTCGCGCTTGATCCAAGCTCCGTCTGCCAGAGCGCATGGCTCACGATCACGGAGCGGTTCCCGGCTTCCTCTTCCGCTAGCGTAAACGCTCGCCCGAGCGTCGGCTGCATCCCCAGCACACGAAAGAAATCTGCAGAGACTGTCATGCCATCGATGCGTCTCGCCACACCCTGACTTGCGCCCAGCGTGAACGTGTTTCCCTGCCAGCTCGCCATACTCTCAAAGCTCTTCGCTTGCGCTCTCCAGTCGAAGAAGTTCGGGTACGAGGTCTCCTGCGGCAACGTTGCCGCACCCGTTCCACCGCGCGGCTCGGATAATGTATCCAACGCCACCAGCCGGTCCGGCGCGCGGAAGGGAAGCGGATGCAGCAGCACCGTATCCACCAGCGAAAACACCGCCGTGGTCGCACCAATTCCAAGCGCCAGTGTGACCACGGCCATCACCGTAAATCCCGGGCTCTTCCGCAGTTGCCGTATCGCGAAGCGCAAATCCTGAAGCATATTCATCGCTGATCCTTTGCTCACTTACTCGCTTCGCAGGGCTTCCGTTGGGTTGATGGAGGCCGCTCTCTGTGCCGGTACGGCCGCGGCCAACACCGCTACCAGCGCAATCAAAACCACCACTGCCGTCAACGTCAAAGGGTCCGCCGCGGACACCCCAAACAGCTGGCTCCGCACCAGCCGGCTCAACCCATACGCAACCGGCAGCGCCACCGCCACGCCCAGCCCTGCAAGCCGCAGCACATCCATCAGCACCAGGCGAGACACCGCCAGCCTGCTCGATCCAAGCGCGATCCGCACGCCAATCTCCCGCGTACGCTGCGCCGTCGAATAAGCCAGCACCCCATACAGACCCACCCCAGCCAGCACCGTCGCCAACAGCCCAAACGACACCGCCAGCAGGGCCACCATACGATCGTTCGAAAGGCTCTGATCCACCTGCGCATCCATCGTCTGCAGCGTATCGAGCGCCAGAGCGGAATCAAGCTCCTGCATCGTTCGCCGAATCGTTGGCAATGCCTCAGCCGGGTCCTTATACGTCCGTACATAAAGGTTCAACGTCCGCACCTCCCAGTCCCCCGCCTGCTTCAGCGGATGAAACACAGTAGGCGTCGCCTCATCACGTATCGTGGAATGCTTCGCATCGCGCACAACGCCGACAATTTCCTTGTCCAGCTTCGTCTTTGCTCCTCCGCCATCGCCCATGTGGCGTCCCATACACATCCGCACACTGCCGCCGCAGAAATGTTTTACAAACGCCTCGTTCACCACCACCGCACCGGGATGAGCCGCATCGTCGGTATCTGCGAACCCCCGCCCCGCAACCAGTGGCATCTGCATCGTCGCCAAATACGCGGGACTGATGTAAGCAGCCTCGACGGAGAAGTCATCGTCCGGCGGAGGCGTGTACCCAGCAACCGTGACGTTCCCTCCCTGTCCATGACCCGCCAACTCAGCGTCATCGGTCACCGCGACGGATCGCACACCTGGAAGTTGTGCCAGCCGATCCAGCACTCGTTCCTGCAGCGCAGGGATCTGCTCCGGTGTGTATCCCGCCAACCGCGGATTGACACCAAACGTGATCAAATGCGACGTGGTAAAACCCACATCGAAGGCGCGCAGATTCTGCATCGTCCTGACAAACAAGCCTGCCCCAACCAGAAGCAGCACACTCAAGCCGATCTGCAAACACACCACCACCCGGCGGAAGCTCAGCATCGTTCCGCCACTCGTTCCCGTCTTTTGGCCCATTGCAGAGCTCAAGTCCGGCTTCCGCAGTTGCAGCGCTGGCGCCAGGCTAAACACCAGGCTTACCGCCAGCGCAATCGCAAAGTCGAACACCACCAGCCGCCCATCCACCGCCGTCGTAAACGGCACAAACCCATCGCTTGAAGCCAACCTCTGGACGAGCGCGCGGATCGCCATCGGAGCCAGCGCCAGCCCCACCAATCCTCCTGTCACGCCGATCAGCATCCCTTCAAGTAACAGTTGCTGCACAATTCTTCCGCCGCCAGCGCCCAGCGCATAACGCAGGGAAAACTCACGCACCCGCCCCGCGGACCGCACCAGCAGCAGGCTTGCCACGTTCACCACCGCAATCAGCAGCACCAGCGCAGACATCGCCATAATCGCCAGCAGCGGCTTCTCAAACCCATCACGCGCGTAGGAAAATCCGTTTGCCCCCGGCAGGACTCTCATCCTGCTATTCGTTACAAAGTCATCCACAAAATGCTTAGAGCGAGTCCCCATCGCCTTCAGTTCATCGGCTCTCAGCGCATGCCACAGCGGATTCATCGCAGCCGCGGCATGGTCCCGCGTCTCACCCGCCTTCAATCGCCCGACAATGTTCATCCACTTGTCTTTGTGGTTCGTTAGCCTCGCATCCGCGCCAGGAATGATCTGCCCAATCATCGACATCGGCACAAAGATCTGAGGCTTCTGGCCCCAAACCGCGCTGTGAAACCGCGGCGCTGCAACCCCAATCAACTGGAACGGATGAGCGTTGATCGTCACCTGAGATCCCACCACGCTCGGGTCCGCGCCCAGCCGGTTCGCCCAGAACTCGAAGCTCACCACCGCCACGGGATTTCCATCCTTGCGCACGTCCTCGCTTTGCGTAAACAGCCGTCCCATCGCCGGCCCCACGCCCAGCACATCGAAGTAGTTTCCGCTCACCAACTCTGCGGACACTAGCTGCGACGCACCATTCCGAGTCAAACTCGCCGACGTACTCGTCGTGGCGATCAACCCTTCAAATACCTTGTTCTGATCTCGCAGGTCCTTGTACATCGGATAGGAAAAGTAAGCCTCTTCATCGCCGCCCTGGCTGCTTGCGTGCCCCTGCCAGGCCTTGCCTGTCCCTTCCAGAATCACCAGTCCTTGCGGGTCCCGCACCGGCAGTGAACGCAGCAGCGCTTGATCCAGCAGCGAGAAGATCGCAGTATTCGCGCCAATCCCAAGCGCCAGCGTCAACACCGCCGTCACCGCAAATGCAGGCGACTTCCGCAGTTGCCGCAGCGCAAACTTCAAATCGTTCGGAATATGCTCAAACATTGCCATCCTCAGTCTCCCCTTACTCACTTCGCAGCGCCTGCATCGGTTCAATCATTGCCGCCCGCCGTGCCGGCAGCAGGCTCGCACTCACACCAATAAAAGCCAACGTCACCGTCAACGCCGCCATCAGCAGACCATCTTTTGCAGCATGCATCGTGACCACCGCAGCCAGCGCCTTCTGCAACCCCAACGTCAACGTCCATCCCATCGCAATCCCGCCGAATATCAGCACGCTTACACGGCGCAGGATCTGCGTCACCACTCTGGTCCGAGTCGCACCCAGAGCCATCCGTACGCCGATATCCCGCGTGCGAAGTTCCACCTCGTGCTGCACCATCCCGTAGATCCCTACCAGCGAAAGCGTCAACGCCAGCCCCGCAAAGATCCCAAACAGCCAGCTCTCCAGCCGCTCAAACGTCAACGTCTCCGCAATCACCTCGCGCATCGTCAATGGCGTACGGAAGGGAATCGAGGCATCCGTCGCGTGCAGCGCCTGCCGCAGCGGGCCAATCAAATTCTCCGGCGGCACGTTGCTCCGGATCACAAGGCTCAATCGTGTCAGTGACTCTACCGCGAACTTCTCCGGCACCTGTGCCGCGCTGATGTCCATCTCCGCCATCGCCGGCTGCCCAATATCCTGTCGAAGATCACTGGTCACGCCCACAATGTTCAACTTCGCGTCGCCCCATTGAATCTGGTGCCCCACTGGATCGTCGCCGTTCGCAAAGAACTTCCTGACGAACGCCTCATTCACCGTCACCGCCATCGGCGCACCATCGTGATCCGTTGAAACGTCGAGCATGCGCCCCTTCACCAGGTGTCCGCCAATCGCCTCAATCACGCCCGGCGTCATGATGCGGTTCTCCGCCAGCCGCTCCTGATGCGGCGGGGGTGGCGGCTGACCCACAATGGAAACATCGCTGTTGTCCCCATAATCCGCAATCGGCAGCATGTTGATCATCCCTGCGTTAGTCACTCCAGGGATCGCCCGCACCCGCTCCAGCAGCGGTTCATGAAAGCTCGAAAGCAGGTTCCGTCCCGTGTAGTTCGCAGGCGTCAGAAAGATATCTGCGGTCAGCACATTATCCGGTTGAAACCCCAGCTCCGAATTCCGCAACGCTTGCAAGTTGCGGATCAGCAGCCCGGAGCAGATCAGCAAACCCAGCGCCACTGCAATCTGCACCGCAATCAACCATCCCCGCAATCTGTTCTGGCCGCGGCTCGTTCCCGCATTGCCGCTGGCTCGCAGTGCGCTCGCAGGCGCAATCCCCGCCGATTGAATCGCCGGCAGCAGGCCTGCGCAAAGCCCTGTCACCAGTGCCATTGCGATGCTCGCTCCCAGCACCGTCAGGTTCAACCGCACATCCGCGCCACGCGCCAGGGAGTGAATCAGCAATTGCCGCATCCCTTGCAACAGTCCCGCCGCAAGCAGGCTTCCCGCCGCAGCGCCAGCCAGAGAAAGCAGCGCAGACTCCGTCAGCAACTGCCGTATCAGCCGCTCACGCCCCGCGCCCACTGCGGCCCGCAGCCCAAACTCCTTCTGCCGCTTGACTCCACGCGCCAGCAGCAGTCCCGCAACATTCACACAGCCCACCAGCAGCACGCCAAACACCGCCATCGTCAGGACCCGCAGCGGCTCCGCTGTCTTGCCCAGCGTTGCATCGGAAAGTGTCTGCATCTTCACCTTCCGCCCCGCCTCATCGGGATACGCACGGCCCAGCTCGTCAAACACATGCTGCATATCCGCCTGCGCTTGCTCCCGCGTCACTCCTGGCTTCAGCCGCGCAACCATCGGCAAAAAGTGCTGCCCACGATTCGTCGTGCGCGTCTGCGGCAGGTGGAACGGACGATACAGCGCGCTGCTCACGCTCAGTGGATAGCGAAACCCCGCAGGCATGACCCCAATCACCGTATTCACCGTTCCATCCAGCTTGACCGTGCTGCCCACAACATCGTTTCTGCCCGCAAAACTCTGCTGCCACAATTCGTAACTCAAAACGATCACATCGTTATGTCCGTTCTGGTCCTCACCCGGCGCAAACGTCCGCCCCATCAGCGGCTTCACCCCAAACACATCGAAAAACCCGTCCGTGCCATACACCGTCCGCACCGGGGTCGCGCCCGTTGGCGACTCCAGATTCGCAGACTCCGCCTCGAATCCTCCCATCGCAACCAGCGTCTTGTTCTCGCGTTTCCAGTCCAGGTACTGCATCCATGAAGCAGGCTGCCCATACCCCTCCGGCGCATAAGTCTGAAGCCGCACAATCCGCTCCGGTTGGTCGTAAGGCAGGGGCCGCACCACCGTCGCATCCAGCACGCTGAACACCGCCGTCGAAGCCCCAATCGCCAGCGCCAGCGTCGCCACCGCAACCAGCGCAAACGTCGGCGCCCGCATCAACTGCCGCACTGCAAATCGAACATCCTGCATCATCGCGCCCATAGTGACAGCTCCTTCATTACTCAGCGCGAAGCGCTCTCATCGGATCGGTGGACGCCGCCCGCCGCGCTGGAATCAGCCCGGCAATCGTCGCGGAAAAAATCAAGGCCAGCACCGCCGCGCCCAGCACACCCAGGTCATGGCCGGCCACGTCATAAAGCTGCGACTTCAGCATCCGCACACACAGCAACGCAATCGGCACCCCAAGCGCCAGCCCTATCCCTGCCTGCAGCACCGCGCCCCGCAGCACCATCATCACCACGTTGCTCCGCGCCGCGCCAAGCGCCATCCGAATCCCAATCTCGGACGTCCGCCGCGCGACCGTATACGACGTCACCCCATACAGCCCCACCGAAGCCAGCACCAGCGCCAACCCGCTGAACAGTAGCGTCAATCGAGCAATCAGCCGGTCCTGCGTAAAGTTCAGCGCCACCTGCTCGTCGAACGCCTTGTAGTACATCACCGGCAGGTTCGGATTGATCCCCGTCAGCGTCTTGCGCGAAAGTGCCTCCAGCCCCGCAATCGGTCCCCGTGTCTTCAGCATGATCGTGTCCGTATGCAAGGACCGTTCCTCGCCCAGCGGATCGCTCGCTGCCTTCTGCAGCAGCGGCCTGAAGTACATCTCCTGCGCCGCCTCGCGCGGCTCCTGCCACTTCACGTTCTTCACCACACCCACAATCGTGTAGTCCCCTGTGCTCTTCGCTCCGTTCGTCCCAAAGTGCGCGCCAATCGGCTCTTCGCCCGCCTTGAAGAACTTCTTCACGAACGCCTCGTTCACCACCGCCACCCCCGGCGAGGTCGCCGTATCATGCTCCGTAATGCCGCGCCCCTTCAGCACCGTCTGCCCAATCAAGCCCAGCATCTCCGGGCTTACCCGCGCCCACCGCGATCCAATATCGTCATCCGGTCCCGGCTCCGGCTTACCCTGGACCATCACACCCTCACCCCAGCTATCGCCCTCCATCGGCGAGTAGCTCGCAAGCCCCACCTGCTCCACTCCCGGAATCGCATGGAACTTCGCCGTGATCTCGTCATACAGCGCCGAAAGCTGCTCAGACTTATACCCCGCGCTCCCCGGATCCATATGGATCACCACGCGGTCCGCCGTTTGAAATCCATAGTCCTGATGCTCCAACCGGCTCAGGCTCTTCGACAGCAAACCCGCCCCCACCAGCAACACCACGGAGAGCGCCGCCTGCAACACCACCAGCCCACGCTGCAGCAGGGAAGCTCCACCTCCCGTCGCCCTGTTCGCCCCGCGTAGCGCCTCCGCCGGCTGCGCTCGTGACGTCAACCACGCCGGCGCCAACCCGAACACCACTCCCGTCAGCAGCGAAAGCCCAATCGCAAATCCAAGAATCAGCGGAGAAGGACTCGCCGCGATCGGCAGGTTCGGCGAATCCGGAAACGCCAGCGCCAGCAGCATCTTCGCGCCCGCATACGCCACCGCCACACCCACCGCGCCGCCAATCGCCGCCAGCGTCACGCTCTCCGTCAACATCTGCCGCAAAATTCTCGTACGTTGCGCCCCCAGCGCCATCCGCAACGACGTCTCCGCCGCCCGTCCCATCGACCGCACCAGCACCAGGTTCGCCAGGTTCGCACACGCAATCAACAACACCAGCGCGGAGATCGCCAGCAGCAGATGCAGCCCGTTGCCATACTCCTCCTGCATCCGCGCAATCCCCGCGCCGCCCGGTGTCAGCACTGTATGCGTCACCGCGAGGTGTCGCTGCATGTCCGCCCGTTGATACGTCTTAAGGTTCGCGCCCAGCCACTGCCGCAGGTTGGACGAAAGCTTCTGCTGCAATACTGCCTGCGAAGTCCCATCCTTCATCCGCCCAATCACATAAACCCAGTTCGATTCCTTCACATGCAGCAGCGGACTCTGCGACGTGATCGGCTCCAGTGAAAACGGCACATAAAAGTTCGTCGGCTCGGCAATAATCCGCTCGCCATAAAAACTTGCCGGAGCAATCCCCACCACCGTCACCGGATGCGTGTTGAACGAAAACGTACTTCCCACCACATTCGGATCGCCCCCATACACGCGCTGCCACGTCTGGTAGCTCATCACCGCGGCCGGCGGTGCGTTAGGCTGGTCGTCAGCCGGCGTCAGCAGACGGCCCGCATACGGCGTCAGCCCAAACGTCTGGAAGTAGTTGCCGGAGACGATATCTACCGGCACACCCGCCGCCACCGCACCCGGCTTGCTGCTCCGCACCGTCATGTTCCATGGGTACGATTGCATCGCCGCCAGTTGCTCAAACTCCGGCGTGTTCGCCTGCAGATGCTTGTACAGGTCATACGAAAAAATAGAGTAATCGTCGCCCCGCGGCGATCCGCCATTCACGCAGCAGTCCTGCCGATCCCCCAAACGCACCAGCGTCTTCGGATCGGCCACCGGCAGATTCCTCAGCAGCACCGCATTCACCAGCGTGAAGATCGCCGCGTTCGCCCCAATGCCCAGTGCCAGAATGATCACCGCTGTCACCGTAAACCCCGGCGAGCGGCGTAGCTGTCGAAAGGCATACTTCAGGTCCATCGTGACGTCGCTCATGCGGCCGCTCCTTCGTTCCGTCCTGCGCTTAGTTGTGCTTGGATACCGTGCTCGCGTTATGCTCCGGATCGGCCAGCAGTTGCGAAAGCTCTCCCTCCGCCACCACCTTGCCGTCGAACAGATGAACCTGCCGCTGCGCATGAGCCGCAAACCGCGGGTCGTGCGTCACCATGCAGATCGTCGCACCTTCTGCGTGAAGCTCCGCCAGCAGCTTCATCACCGCCTCGCCGTTCTTGCTGTCCAGGTTTCCCGTCGGCTCATCGGCCAGCAGGATGGAAGGCGAGCCAGCCAAGGCCCGTGACACCGCCACACGCTGCTGCTGACCGCCGGAAAGCTGCGCCGGATAATGCCGCATCCGGTGCGCCATGTTGACGCGCTCCAGCGCCTGCTGTACCCGCTGCTTGCGCTCGCTCGCCGCCATGCCCGCCCTGTACGTCAGCGGCAGCTCCACATTCTCATAAACCGTCAGGTCGCCAATCAGGTTGAAGCTCTGGAAGATAAACCCGATCTCCTGGTTCCGGATCCTTGAACGGTCCCCGAAGTTCAGGTTTGCAACCTCTTTTCCGTTCAACGTATAACGTCCCCCGGTCGGCGTATCCAGCAGCCCCAGGATGGAAAGCAGCGTCGATTTCCCGCAGCCCGAAGGCCCGGACATCGCCACATACTCGCCCCGTGCAATATCCAGATGCACGCCGGAGAGCGCGTGCGTCTCAATCTCGTCTGTATAAAAAACCTTCGTCAACTGGTCAATGTGAATCAGGCTCTCGCTCATAGTCTCTTTAACGCTCCCATACCTAAATTTGTTCCCGCATAATGTGTAACCAAATCTGTTACGGATTCGCTAACTGAACCCGGTCCGCTGAATCCCACCGCGACATGTCGGAAAGAATCACCACATCGCCCGCATTCAACCCTTCAATCACCTGAATGCTGTTCACGCTCGCACGTCCCACCTTCACCGGAACCCGCGTCGCCGTCTTCCCGTCCGCGCTCACGCGGAACAGGCTGATCGTCGAGTTCTCATTCCCAAACGCCGGCCGTCCCACGTACAGCACGTCCGTCATCCGGTCCAGGTCGATCGTTCCATCCACGCTCAGGTCCGGTCTCGCTCCCTGCGGCAGCGCGCCCGCCAGCTCAACATCCACCGTCACCGTGCCATTCAGCACCGCCGGGTCAATCCGCATCACCTTGCCGGCAATCACGCCGTTATGCGTATCCACCTCCGCCGGCTGCCCAATCTGGATATCCCGCGCCTGCGTCTCGGCAATCTTCAGGCTCGCCTTCAACTGATCCAGTTGCACCACCTTCGCCAGCGTGGTCCCTGTCTCCACGTGTTCGCCAACCTGGTGCGGCAGCTCCGCCAGCACGCCGGATATCCCCGCCTTCACGCTCAAAGCGCCCTGCTGCCGCTGCCGTAGTGCCAGCATCGCCACCGCTTGGTCAATCTTCGTCTGCTGCACCGCCACCTGCGTCGCAATCGCCCTCTGGTTCAGGTCCAGCCGCTGTCCTTCAATCTCGTTTCGCTGACCCAGCTCGTCGGCCTTGCCCTTGCTCGCGCTGTACGTCAACCCGCTGATCACGCCCAGGTCGTACAAGCTCTTATCCGTCTGCGATTGCAGTTGCGCCTGCTTCTGATCCGCTCCCACCGTCGCCGCCCCGGCGCGCTGCGTCATCAGGTCGCTGCTCAGCTTGGCCTTGATGTTTTGCATATCCGCCTGCGCCGCCTTCAACTGCAGTTGCGCATCCAGCATCTGCTCCTGCACCTGCGGGTCCACCAGGTCCATCAGCACCGTGTCCGGCTGCACCTGCGCTCCGGGCAGCACCCGGATCCGCACCACCGTCGCCTCCGTCTCAGCCGGAATCAGCCGGATCCGGTCCTCCCGTGGCACCAGCGTCCCCGGCCCCCGAACCTGCCGAAGCAGCGGCCCCCGCTTCACTGTATCCGTCCACACCGCGCTATCCACCGTCGGGATCGCCGGCTTCAGGTGGATCAGAAAGTACGCCACCCCAGCCACCACCACCAGGGCCACCAGCCCCAGCAGCCCGTTCCGCTGCATCTTCTTCTTCTTCAAATCCGGCCGCGAGATATCCATGTGCCAAAGCTATTGCACCTGGCGCGCCAAACCCACACTCACGGAATTGCGTGTAAATCTCCCAATCCAGCCACCTTTCCGAACCGGCTGTTGTTCACCCCTACGAACAACTGTCCACAACCGGACACCACCAGCCTCCCTGGCACCCCCAAAAAAGTGCCCTCCACCTATACCCCTAACCTTAATGTTCTGAATACCTTGCCCAAAAAATTACCCCAAAACACCCTAGGTCCACCCTTAAGCCAAATCTTTTGAATACTTTGCAAACAATCGCACCCAGGGATGGGGTGCCCGGTCACCTCAAAACCCGCCGGTAATAAGCCTCATACCGCCCAATAATGGTGCTCGCGCAGAAGTGATCCTGCGCCGTCTTCCGCGCCGCCACTCGCATCGCCTCCAGCCGCTCCTCGCTCCCCAGCAGCTCAATTGCCCCCTTCGCCATCCCGTCAATATCCCCCACGTCATACAGCAGCCCATTCACCCCATCGTCGATCAGCTCCGGCACCCCCCCCACCCACGTCGCAATCGCCGGCACCCGGCACGCCATCGCCTCCAGCGCCGCCAGCCCAAAACTTTCCATCTCGCTGGGCATCACCATCAGGTCCGCGACCGGCAGCAGCTCATCCACATTGTCCTGCTTGCCCAGAAAATGCACCCGATCCTGAACCCCCAGCTTCCGAGCCAGGTACTCCGCCGTGGACCGGTCCGGCCCGTCCCCCACCATCATCAGCCGAGCCGGCATAGCCCCCGCCACCCTCGCAAACACCTCCACCACATCCCCCACCCGCTTCACTGGCCGGAAATTGGAAAGATGCACCAGCAGCTTCTCACCCTTCTCTGCATACCGAGGCCGCATCGCCGCGATCAGCTCCGGCTTCGCCACATACACATCGCAGTTCACGAAGTTCCGGATCACCTCAATCTCCGTCTGAATCTTGAACGCCTCGTGCGTCCGCTCGCGCAGGTAGCTGGAGATCGCCGTCACCCCATCGCTCTGCTCAATCCCAAACCGAGTGATCGGCAGATAGCTCCGGTCCAGCCCCACAAGCGTGATATCCGTCCCATGCAGCGTCGTAATAAACGGCAGCTTCACCCCCCGCGACGCCAGCATCTGCTTCGCCAAATAAGCACTCACGCTGTGCGGAATCGCATAGTGCACATGCAGCAGGTCCAGCTCATAGAACTCCGCCACCTCGGCCATCCTCGTCGCCAGCGCCAGGTCATACGGCGGATGCTCGAAGAGCGGATAGTGAAACAGCTCCACCTGGTGGAAGTGGATATTCGCCTCCCGCCCCGTCAGCCGGAACGGCGCCGACGACGTGATGAAGTGGATCTCATGCCCCCGCGCCGCCAGCTCAATCCCCAGCTCCGTCGCCACCACACCCGACCCCCCATACGTCGGATAGCACGTAATCCCAATCCGCAACCGCCGCGTCTGCCCCGGATTCCTTACACTTGTCACTGCGCTCATAGCACCTTCTCAAATCCGTTCGGCCGTTCAAACTGTCCCGACGCCCGCTGCAATCCCGCAACGCCAAGGTTCCCATAGTGGATGAGCTCCAGCCCCACCACGCTTCGCTTTATCTCCGGAATCACCTCCAGCAGCATCGCAAGCTCCTCCTCCCGCGTTGCCCGCAACCGCGTCGGAGCCGCATCCAGCGCCGCATCCCGATACCCCGGATGGCAGCACCACTCCCACAACCCCTCCCCCGGCATCGCCACCAGCGTCTCCCGCATCACCTCAGCCGTCATGATCCCTGTCCCGGCAATCCCCAGCGTCCCATCCGTCGTCAGCACCTCACGCGCCTCAATCTGCGGAAGCGCAAAAAAGCCTCTCTCGCTCATCCGAAACATCGCCAGAAATCCTCGCCTCACCAAGGAGGCCGGCGCCTTCTCCGCAGCCCACTTGGGCTCATAAGGATTCCTCACTGCATACACCCCGCACCGCTGCGCAACATGCACCACCGTCCGCGCAATCGCCGGAAACACGTGCGTGTGCTTGTGAGTATCCACGTGCGTCACGTCGATCCCAGCCCGCTGCAGCCGCTGGATCTGCGCCTGCGTCTCCCGCGCAATCTCCGCTTCGTCCACCTTGCCCCTCAGCACCGCCTGCGCAAAGTCCGCCATCGAAGGCCGAAACGTCTTGCCATCCGCTCCCAACAGCGTCGGGATCTCCTCGGCATGACTCGCCGGCAACCCCTCCACGAAGTTCACATGGCACCCCACCCCGAGCCCCGGGCACTCCCGCGCCAACTCCATCGCCTCTTCCGCCGCCGGAGCCGTCGCCATCAGGCTCGCAGACGTCACTACCCCCGCCCGGTACAGCTCCACGATCCCGCGGTTCACACCTGGCGTCAGTCCAAAGTCATCCGCATTCACAATCAGAGCCGCCATACGCTCCCAATCATAGGCGAACCCGCCCATAGGCGAATCAGGCCGCAGCCATCCCTCGCCGCGCCGCATACAGCCCAATCGGCACCGCCGCCACCAGGCAAGCCGCCGCCACAAAGAACGGCAACCCCGGCGCATGGATAATCGCCCGCTCCCCCACCGCCTTCGCAAAAATGTACGTAAACAGTCCCGGCCCAACGATCCCCGCCGCCCCTCGCAGCCCGTTAATCGCTCCCTGCAACTGCCCCTGCTCACTCTTGCTCGTGCCCTTGCTCATCAGCGCCTGCGCACTCGGCCACACCAGAGACATCAGGTTCAGCACCGGAATAGAAAACCACAGCAGCAGCCCCGTCTTCGACAACCCCATCCCCGCATACCCCGCTGCCCCCAAAATCAGCCCAACGAAAATACACCGCCGCTCTCCGTACTTCGCCACCGCTGGCCGCACCAGCACCGCCCCGTACAGGATCGTGAACACCCCCACCACCCCAAGCGAGATCCCCACCGTCCGGTCCGTCCAGTGATACCGGTAATCCGCGTACAGCACATACACATTCATCAGCGAGTTCTGCGCCAAATACCCCAGCAGCAGCACACCGGAAAGCGCGATCAGCGTCCGTGACTTCGCCAGCATCATCAGCGACCCCACCGGATTCGCCCGCTTCCACGAAAACGCACTCCGGTTCGCCTTCGCCAAAGACTCCGGCAGCACAAACAGCCCATACATCCCATTCACCAGCGAAAGCCCGGCCGCCACCACAAACGGCAGCCGCGGATTGACTGACCCCAGCACCCCGC
This sequence comes from uncultured Acidobacteriaceae bacterium, assembly GCA_964242025.1. Classification (GTDB taxonomy): domain Bacteria; phylum Acidobacteriota; class Terriglobia; order Terriglobales; family Acidobacteriaceae; genus Edaphobacter. The sequence goes on along the minus strand of CAXSZW010000013.1, from coordinate 8,968 downwards.
CCATCGCCGGCCCCAGCACAAACCCCACCCCAAACGCCGCATTCAGCATCCCGAACGCCGCAGCCCGCTTCGCCGCCGGAGTCACATCGGCCATGTAAGCCATCGCTGTAGGAATACTCGAAGCCGTCAGCCCGGAGATGATCCGCCCCACAAACAGCCACGGCAGCGCCGGCGCCCACGCCATCAGCAGGTAATCCGCGCCCAGCCCAAAGTTTGAAAGCAACACCACTGGCCTGCGCCCGAACCGGTCCGACAGCGACCCCAGAATCGGAGAAAAGAAGAACTGCATCCCCGCAAATACGGTACCGAACAGCCCCAGCATCTTCGCCGCATTCGAAGCATCGCCATTCAGAAACGATTCGATCAGCCGCGGCAGCACCGGCGCAATCATTCCCAATGCCAGCATATCCAGCATCACCGTCATGAAGATGAAGGTTGCAGCTGGCGCACGGGGCGGCTTGTCAGGCAGCGACGACTCCGGCACCAGCTCCGGCTGCGTCAGCATCGGGTCCGGCTGATTGGCGGGCTCGTTTTGCTTCAGCTCATCCATGCTCAGAGTCTAGCCGCAACCTCATGCAGGCCAGGACGAAATCTCCGCCCTATCTCCCACCCTTCGCCTCGCGCAGCTTGGCGAGTTCAGACCCCGCTAGCAGAAACGCCCCAACCCCATACACATAGCTGCTGGAAGGCTTGAACGCTCCCGGTGCCGCGCCAATCGGCTGAATCGACCCCAGCCGTCCGTCCGCGTACACATGCTGCAACATCCCCGCCCATGCCTTCTCCAACACCGGCGCATACACCTTGCGGTCCAGCACCCCGTTGTTCACGCCCCACGCAATCGCATAGGTAAAAAAGCCGGAACCTGAAATCTCCGAGGCAGAGTAGGCCTCAGGATCCAGCAATCCGGTGCGCCAGAGTCCGTCTGGCTGCTGCAGGCTTGCGATCTTCTGCGCCATCTCCTTGAACTGCTGCACATACTTTGGCCTGCTCGGATAGTCCGCCGGAATCATCGGCAGAATCGTCGCCAGTCCAGCCAGCACCCACCCGTTCCCGCGAGACCAGAAGAGCTTCTTCCCATTGGCCTCGGTCTTGTGAAAGTAGCTGTCGTCGCGGAAGTAAAGATGTTCACTCGGGTCATACAGATAACTGGAGCTCTCCCACCACTCACGATCCATGTAATCCAGGTACTTGCGATCATGCGTAATCAGCGCCGTCCGCGCGAGCACCGGCGGAGCCATGAACAGCGCATCGCACCACCACCACACCAGCTTTTTCGGATCATCCGGCCGCACCACCAGCCGGTCCATAATCTCCTTTGTGTTCGCCATCCGCTCCGGGGAAGGATGCTCCTGGTAAAGCTCCAGATAAGCCCGTCCCAACGCCTCATCATCCGCATGCGGAAAACGCGTATCCAGAAGCTGCCAGTGGAAGCCCTCGGCCATGTGAAGCACGGCGTCATGCGCAGTCTGGTCGCCGGTTGAACGGGATGATGCCAGCAGCCCGTCGTACAGCGCCGCAAACGTCCACTGCTGATTGAAGCTGGCCTCCGCGTACTTTACCTGCCAGTTCGCCACCTTGTTCATCGCCTGATGAATCGCCATCGGGCGTAGGGCAGGGGAGAGCCCCGTCGCAAGCGGCCCCGCATCATCCGGCGAGTCGCCCGCGGCGTGGCCGTCCACAGGTTTCGTGACCCCCGCAGAGGCGGGAGCCGGTTGCTGGCTATACGCCGCGGGGGCGATCAGGAGCGAGGAAAGCAGGGCGGCAAGCAGCGAGTTCTGTCGTTTCAATCGATAACCCCAGTGGGCGAGGAAGGTAGAGGAGCATTTCCTGCGCAGGAGTATTCCACCCGCGAAGGCCCGTAACTGTCAATCGAGCCCCGCCACCGCCCCTTCCGGCTGCAGTCACCCGAAGATTTCCACAGCCCTTCGTAACACCTTGACTATCATGACAATCTCGCAGGCCACCGCCACTAACCTGTTGAAGCTGCGAGACCTCTGCAGAAGGTAAAGAATTCACGCTGCACGTGAAGGGCCAACTCACCTTATTTGCCCAACCCGAAAACCAAGGTCCAGACCTAACCCGAATGATCTGAATACTTTGCACCATATAGGGGGGGAGGCCCCCAAACCCATCTCACCCCCGCACAACACTGAGAGATGACCGTCCGTGTTACATCTAACGGAGCATCAGGTTCCCTGCGCACCTCTTGAGATCCGGCAAGGAAGCGTGTGTGATCAGCATCACATCGGACAGAAGCATCGGCGCGGGAAGATGAATAGCACGCTTGGAGGATCAGATGGGTACGGAAGATCACGGCTTTACGCCCGCAACGCTCGGTTATGACGCTGTACTCTCAACCGCGGTGGCGGCAAACGATCAGCAGGCGGCGGAGACGCAGAAGCCCCAGGGCCCCCTCTCCCCGGAGCTGCTGGACAAAATGCACCGGTACTGGCAGGCGGCGAACTATCTCTGCGTCGCACAGATCTATCTCTTTGAGAATCCGCTGCTGCGCGAGCCGTTGAAGGTGGAGCAGGTCAAGCCGCGCCTGCTCGGTCACTGGGGCACCTCCCCCGGCCAGAACCTGCTCTACGTCCACCTGAACCGCCTCATCAAGGAGCACGACGCGAATGTGATCTACATCTCCGGCCCCGGACATGGCGGTCCCTCCCTCAACGCCAACTCATACCTCGAGGGGAGCTACACAGAGGTGCATCCGGAGATCACCCGGGATGAAAACGGCATGCGTCTCCTCTTCCGCCTCTTCTCCACCCCCGGCGGCTTCCCCAGCCACTGCGGCCCCCACGTCCCCAGTTCCATGCACGAGGGTGGGGAGCTGGGCTACTCTATGGTCCACGCCTTCGGTGCCGCTTTTGACAATCCCGATCTCCTGGTCGCCTGCGTTATCGGCGACGGCGAATCCGAAACCGGCCCCCTGGAAGGAAGCTGGAAGTCCATCAACTTCCTCAACCCCGTCCGCGATGGAGCCGTCCTCCCCATCCTGCACCTGAACGGCTACAAGATCTCCGGCCCCACGGTCCAGGCCCGCACTGGCGATAAGGAGCTGGAAGCCCTCTACTCGGGCCGTGGGTACCACCCCTACTTCGTAGAGGGCAACGACCCGCAGGTGGTGCATCAATTGCTGGCGGCTGCACTCGATAGCTGCTATGCGGAGATCCGCGCCATCCAGAAGGATGCTCGCGAGAACGGCTTCAGGAAGCAGCCAGTATGGCCCATGATCGTGCTGCGAACACCCAAGGGATGGACCTGTCCGAAGGAGGTGGACGGGGTACCCGTGGAGGGCACCTTCCGCGCTCACCAGGTGCCCCTGGCCTCTGTTCGCGATACGCCCGAGCACCTGAAAATTCTTGAAGAGTGGATGCGGAGCTACAAGCCGGAAGAACTGTTCGACGCGGACGGTCGCATGATCCGCGAGCTGGAAGAGCTTTCGCCGAAGGGTAACCGCCGGATGGGCGGCAATCCCCACGTAAACGGTGGCCGCCTGCTCACGACCCTTGATCTTCCCGACTATTCCAACTACGGCCTAGAGATTCCAGGTCCCGGACAAGTGGTGGCGGAGGCGCCCCGCAAGCTGGGTGAGTTCTTCCGCGACATTTACAAGCTGAACCCGACTAACTTTCGCCTCTTCTGCCCGGACGAAACCGACTCAAACCGGCTGAGCGCCGTGTTTGAAGCGACCAAACGATGCTTTATCGGTCAGACGGTCTCCATCGACGAAGACCTGAGCCCGGACGGCCGCGTCATGGAGGTCCTGAGCGAGCACTGCTGCGAGGGCTGGCTTGAAGGATATCTGCTGACCGGGCGCCACGGCTTATGGTCCTCCTACGAAGCTTTCGCACAAATCGTCGACTCCATGGTGACGCAACATGCGAAGTGGCTGGAACAATGCCAGGACTTCGCCTGGCGAAGACCAGTTGCCTCACTCAACGTCTTGCTGACCAGTCATGCGTGGCGCAACGACCACAATGGCTTCAGCCACCAGGCGACGGGCTTCGTTGATAACGCCATGGGCCGCCGGAAGGAGATCACACGCATCTACTACCCGCCCGACGGCAACTGTCTGCTGAGCGTCTTCGACCACTGCTTGCGCAGCCGGAATTACGTGAACATCGTGACCTGCGGCAAGCAGCCTCAACTGCAGTGGCTCAGCATGAGCGAAGCACGGGAGCACTGCTCACGGGGCGCCTCCATCTGGAAGTTCGCTACTAGCGACGAAGGCGGCGACCCGGACATCGTGCTGGGCTGCGCGGGGGACGTACCGACCATCGAGATATGTGCGGCGGCATGGCTGTTACAGAAGCATGTGCCGAGAATCAAGGTGCGGGTGGTTAATGTAGTTGATCTGAACGTGCTCATGATGCCCGACGATCATCCTCATGGCATGGACAACATGTCCTTCGACGCGCTGTTCACGGACCACGTTCACGTCATCTTTGCGTTCCACAACAATCGTTGGCTGATTCACCAGTTGGTACACGGACGCTCCAACGAGAGCCGTTTTCATGTGCGTGGGTACATGGATCGCGGTACTACCACCACGCCTTTCGACATGGTGGTCTTGAATGAAATGAGTCGTTACCACCTGGCGATCGAGGCGCTGAAACATGTATCCAGGCTGCGGGCAGAGGCGTCCAAGGCCATCGACATGTTCTACGAAAAACTGGACGAGCACAATGCTTACATCCGGCGGCACCTGGAGGATATGCCGGAGATCCGCAATTGGTGGTGGACGGCAGACTTCCACGATCCGGACGCAGCGGCACCGCTGGCGAAAGGACATGCCCGGCCCGACTCTTTTACGAACAGCTAGTACATCTAGCTGTTCGTGACACCAAAGAGTGTGGCCATCTCTGCATGGAGGAAGCCCTGGCCTGGACGGTAGGGCTGAATCCATTTGCCGTCGAGAACGAACTGAGGGATGGCACGCTTACCGACGTTGGCAAGAACTTCATCTGCCGCCCCCGGGATGGCCTCGATGTCAACCTCTTTGAAGGGAATGTTGTGCTTAGCGAGAAAGCGCTTCGCCTCTCGGCAATCGCGGCACCAGGATGCGGTATAAACGGTAAGTTCCATTCGTCAAGTTTACCTTGCCATCTGTTTCCTTGTTACTGTTCCTTGTAGTTGCGCATCAAGCCGCCGTCCAGGACGTAGGTGGATCCGGTGATGTAAGCTGCCTCCTCCGAAGCGAGGAACGCGACGAGCGATGCGACCTCCTCGGGTGTACCCAAACGCCCAAGCGGGATGTTGTTGAGGAGGGCATCGAGCTTGGGCTTGTCAGCCAGGAGCGAGGCGTTGATGGGAGTGTTGATTGCGCCCGGGGCCACGTTGTTGACCGTGATGCCAACGGGCCCAAGCTCCATGGCGAGATCTCGCATGAGCATCCGCATGCCGCCTTTGGCCGCGCAGTAGCTGGAAAAGTTGGGGAAGACCATGTCTTCATGGACAGAACTGATATTGATGACGCGGCCGGGCTTCTTCGCGGCGATGAGCTTCTGCATGAACCGCTGCGTGAGGAAGTATGGCCCCTTGAGATTGGTTGCCATGACGAGGTCGTAGTCCGCCTCAGTCGCGTCGGGGAAGTAGGCTCGCTTTTCTACGCCGGCGTTGTTGACCAGGACGTCGCATCCGCCGAATTGCTGCCAGGCCTGCTCGACGAGGTTCTGGACGTCCGCCGTGATGGTGACGTCTGCCTTGACCACGATGGCCTTGCCTCCGGAGGATTCGATCCTGGTCTTGACGGCTTCCGCGGCGTCCATGTGGCCACGGTAGTCGACCACCACTGCGGCACCTTCGCTGCCCAGACGTAAGGCGATGGCCTGACCGATGCCTGAGGATGAGCCGGTGACGATTGCTACTTTACCTTCAAACCGTGCGGGCATCCGATGCGCTCCATGCTGCGGGATTAGTCTGTCTCCTGATAGATGCCGGTTTTTGCTGCTGCACTGCGTCTGGCCCGGAAGAAGCTGGTTAACATTTCGCTGCACTCGGGGGCCAGGGGCCCGGGGGTGACTTCTACCGTGTGGTTGAGGGCGGGGTGGTTGAGGACGATGAGGGCGGAGCCGCAGGCACCGGCCTTGGGATCGTCTGCCGCATAGACCAGGCGACGGATGCGGGCGTGGAGGATGGCGCCGGCGCACATGCTGCAGGGCTCCAGCGTCGTGAAGAGGTCACACCCTTCCAACCGGTAGTTGCCGAGGACCTGTCCCGCGATGCGCAACGCGACCATCTCCGCGTGGGCGGTGGGGTCTGAGTCCGTGATGACGCGGTTGCGGCCGCGGGCGATGACCTGGCCGTGGTGGACGATGACGGCTCCGACGGGGACCTCGCCGGAGGCTTCGGCCAGGCGGGCTTCGGCGATGGCCTCCCGGAGGAAGGCGACATCCGGGTCCGTCATCAGGCGGGCTCCTGCTGGGAGAGGCAGTGGAGGGTTCCGAGGCCCCAGACGAGGTCCACCGCGTGGATGCCGACGATCTCGCGGTCCGGGAAGCAGGAGGCGAGGATGTTGAGGGCGTGGCGGTCATTGGGGTCGTTGAAGGTGGGGACGAGGACGAGGCCGTTGGCGATGTAAAAGTTGGCGTAGGAGGCGGGGAGGCGCTGGCCTTCAAAGTGGACAGGGCAGGGCATGGGGAGGGGGATTATTTCGTATGGTGCGCCGGCGAGGTTGCGGGCGGCGCGGAGGCGGGCGAGGTTTTCGGCGAGGGGGAGGTGGTTCTCGTCGGCGGTGTTGGGCTCTACGGCGGTGACGATGGTGTTGGGGCCGACGAAGCGGGTGATGTCATCGACGTGGCCGTGGGTATCGTCTCCGGCGCAGCCGCGGTGGAGCCAGAGGACCTGCTCGATGCCGAGGTGGTCGTGGAAGGCTTGTTCAAGCTGCTGCCGGGTGATGCCGGGGTTGCGTTGTTGGACTTCCGAGAGGAGGCACTCCTCCGTGGTGATGAGGGTGCCGGCTCCGTTGACATCGATGGAGCCTCCTTCGAGCACGAGGCGGTGCGGGTCGCCGGATTCGAGTAGGACCTCGGGTTTGAACTGGGGGAGGTCGTAGAGGCTGGCGACGTGGTGGGGGATGAGGTCGTCGCGGTGCCAGTTGTCGTACTTGGCCCAGGCGTTGAACTTCCAGTTGGTGACGGCGAGATCGCCGGATTCACGGTTCTTGACGAAGATGGGGCCGGAGTCGCGGAGCCAGACGCGGTCGGTGGGCCAGTGGTGGAAGTGGGTGCGGGCCATGTTGGCTCCGCCGCGCTTGAGGAAGCTGGTGGCCCGGCGCTCTGCGTGGAGGTCGTTGACGAGGATGTGGACGTCTTCCACGCGGGAGAGGTGACGGACGATTTCGGCGTAGACCCAGGGGATGGGCTGGAATTTGTTGGGCCAGTCCTCCGGGTTGTGGGGCCAGGCGATCCAGGTGGCGGCGTGTGGGGACCACTCGGCGGGCATGTGGTGGGGCGACGGCATCTGGATATTGTCTCGCAGAAGCGGGAAGGCAGGGAATAGAGGGTGGGGAATAGGGAATAGTGGGGACGCGGCTGGGGGAGGGTGTACCTTCCCACTCATCACGATGGGACTGTGATGAATGGGGCACCCGGAGGTCTGGGCTGGGGGAGGAGTGCGGACGAGCTCCGCTCGATACCTGACGGGGCTGTTCGACGGCTACGGCGTTGAGGGTGTCGAGGAGGAAGGGTTTGGCGGCGGCTTCTTGTTGCTCGCGGGCTTCTTCGCGGGCCCAGTCTTCCATGAGGATTTGTTCGAGGTCCTTTTCTTTGCGGACGCGGGTTTGGAAGTTCTGTTCGGGGGCGATGAGGCCGTGGTCGGGGTGGAGTTCGACCGCTTCGACCGTGTTTGCGGGGTCCTGGGCGGGTTGGCGTGGGGGGAGGTTGATGGACGCGATCTGGAGGCCGTAGAGGAGGAGGCCGGCGCGGCGGGGATCGAGCTGGTTGGCGGCGAGGCGGAGGAGGATTTCTCCGATGGCGGCCTGGATGGCCGAACGGTCGTCCGGGCGTGGGAGGTCGAAGGCGGCTCGGCGGGCCTGGCGGGTTTGCCGGGCGTCCAATTCCGCTTTTGGGACGGGTTTGCGGGTGGTGTGGTGGTAGTAGCAGAAGGCTTCGCCGCGCAGGGTTGGGCTGCCGCAGCGGTGGCCCGTGGTTAGGATGTGGCGGCACTGGAAGCTGGGTTCGGTTTCTGTGGTGTTGGCGTTGGTAGTGAGTTCGCAGGTGTGCATGTGCTTGGGGGCCCCCACCCCCTGTGGTGCGTAAAGTCTTGAGATGATGTGAGTTAGGTCTGGACCGGCTAGTTGTTGGTTGTGAGTTCTTAGTTTTTAGTGGTGGCTGTCGTCACGACGGTGGTTCGTCCTGAGAGGTGGGCCTGCCTCTATTTTACGGGATTGGGCGGGGTGGTTGCGCCAAGTATTTTTGAAGGCTAAGTGGTTTAGAGTGTTTGGGTTGCGGAGATTTGAGGGTGTCTGGGGGCTTGACACGCTCGATTGCGGGTGTTTTTCAGAAAAATAGTTGTAAGTGGTTGAGGAGAAAAGGGTTTGGAGAGCTTTGTGGATGACGTCTATGCTTGCAGGATCGCTATTGCTGGAAACAACGATTTTGCGGGAGTCGCAGGAGTAGCCTGTAGGCTGATTGAGTTCGGGAGTTGGCATGACGCTTGAGGCGTTCAGGTTGCTGCGAGGTCTAGAGGATCGTCGCGTACGGATGACCTTCAGGGAAGGTCAGGTAGTGGTAGCAACCCTCGTGAGCGTTACGGTCGACCTAGATGAAAGTCGTCATATTGTCTACGAGAAAGTAGAGTCGTCGGCTATCCCTCACCCCTACTCCGAGAAGAGCGACCATGCCTGGTATGCATCAGGCGAGAGTTTGCTCGCTTGCGCTGAGTGTCCGTGAGCGAAGTTTCCGATAAACCGACTTTGCGGGTGTTACCTCCGAAGCTCTATCGGACGGGGCAGACGGAGTCA
>CAXSZW010000012.1:0-173842 GCA_964242025.1 uncultured Acidobacteriaceae bacterium | reverse complement strand
TCGAGCTCTTCCTCCCCACCTGCCTCCTCCTCCTCGGCAACCAGTCCATGTACCAAAAGTTCTTCTCCGCGAAATCCGAGAAAGATGCCACCCGAGCCGTCGTCGGCTGGATCATCGGCACCGTCATCCTGGAATCCGTCATCGTCGCCATCGCCGTCGTCGGCTCCGTCCTCTTCCCTACCGGCGAGGTCCATGACAACCCCCGCGAGATCCTCGCCTACACCGGCTTCCACGGAATGCCCCTCGGCCCACTTGGCTCGCTCCTCGGAGCCCTCCTCGTCGGCGCCATCTTCGCCAAAATCATCTCCACCGCCAACAACTACCTCTTCTCCCCCGCCACCAACCTCGTCAACGATATCTTCGTCCGCTACCTCCGCCCCAACGCTCCCAACACCCAGATCCTCCTCGTCAGCCGTTCCATGGTCGTCGCCCTCGGCCTCTGGGCGCTTTACCAGTCCCTCCACATTGCCTCCGTCCTCAAAAAATCCCTCTACGCCTACACCATCTACGCCGCCGCCCTCACCCCCGTCATCCTTGCCGCCTTCTTCTGGCGCCGCGCCACCGCCTCGGCCGCCGTCGCCTCCATCGCCGCCGGAACCTTCATCACCATCGTCTGGGACACCGCCTTCGTCCACGCCCACCTTCCCGCCATCGTCGCGGACCGCGACGCCATCCTCCCTGCCCTCCTCGCCTCCGTTCTTGGCCTCATCGTCGTCAGCCTGCTCACCCCTCCTCCATCACCCGCCCAGCTCGCGCCTTTCAACGATTAGTCTTAGCCACAAGAAGAACGGCTCCGGAGCTTCCGGAGCCGTTCTTGTAGGAACGAGGTTGGAGTGAATCCTTAGAAGTAAATCTTGCCCAGCAACTGCAGTTGCCGAGACCCATACAACGTGCTCGAGGTGCTCAGCGGAGCTCCAAACTGCGTCGCCGTGTAGGGCACGATGCAGCCCGCTCCCGAAGATGCCGCCGGGCACTTGCCCGCGATGTTGTTCACGCTGTAACTGCCGCCCGGTGCCACAAACGTATCCAGATTAGTGCTCACCGAAATGATATTGCGGTGGTTCAACACGTTGAAGCCCTCAGCCGCAATCTCGAACCGAACGCCCGCGCGGATCGGGAACTCCCGCGAGACGCGCGCATCGAAGTTGTGGATGCCCGGTCCGGTGAACCCGTTACGCCGTGCAATCTGGTCCGGAACCCGCGTGTTGGTCCCCGAGGTCACGACCGCGCCCGTAACGCCGCCGTCGCTGGCGATAATGGAAGGCAGCCTGGAACCGGCCAAGGTAGAGCTCAGCGCGATCGTGTTCTGGAAGTAGCCCGTGAGAGGGAAACCCGTCTGCGCCGTAAACGTGCCGCTTGCAAGCCAGCCATTCACCGCATATGCCAGGTAGTGGTTGCCAATGGGCAGCTTGGAGGTCGCAACCACGCTCCCTACAAAGCGCCCGCGCTGATCCAGGTCGCTCCGCGCATACTCCGCTCCGCGTCCCTGGCGATGTCCCAGCGCAAACGGGATCAACGGAGCATCCGTCCCGTTGAACGTACCGTTCGTGCCGGAGGCCGCGCCGCCGTCCATGTTCTTTGCCCACGTATAGTTCGCCAGCAGTTGGAAGCTTCCATTCAACTGCGTCCGCACGGAGGTCGCCATCGAGTGGTACCAGCTATTCACGTCGGAGAATCCGGTCAGCACAGAACCCGTGTTGTTCGACGCCCGCCGCGTGTAGATCGGCACCGTAATCGACTGCTGCGTCCCGTTCGGAGCGATGTACAGGTAAGGATCGTTCGTCACCACGGACGTCGGATCGACGTTCGTATCCACAAACACCGGGAGCCTCATGCCGCGCGTCCCAACGTACCCAATCGAAAGCGTCGTCCGCAAGGGAAGCTGCTGCTCCACCGCCAGGTCGATCGAATGCGTAAAGGGGTTCTGGAACTCGTAGCCGTTCCCACGAATGTTCAACGTACCCGCCGGTAGACCCGGATTCACCGGGGTAACCGCTGAGCCGGTCACTTGGTTGATCGGAGAAGGTCCCGGCGGAAGAAACGCCGGAATCCCACCCTGCGGAGCATAGCTCTGGTACACCGCGTTGGAGCCGTTGCTCTGCGCCTGCGTCAGGCAAACCGTCGCACCAACTGCGGGCGTACATGGGTTCGCACTCCCCGCAACCGCCGCCGGCGTGGTGTAACCCGCCGCTGCACCCGTCGGGGTCACCGAGAACTGCTGCTGATACACGCCGTTCTCACGCCGCGTCGTGTAGTACGTGGAGTTGGAGGTCAGACCGTAGAACATCCCGTATCCACCCCGAACCACCGTACCCTCCTGCGGCGAGTAGGAGAAACCAAGCCGGGGAGCTGCCATGCCGTAGTAAATGTTGATGGTCGAAGTCGCGTTGTACGCCACCTGGCTGGTGGTGTTGGGCTTGTCCGGCTGCGGAACCAACTGCACGTCGTAGCGGAACCCAAGGTCGAGCAGCAGCTTCGGCGTGACCTTCCACGCATCTTCTACAAAGCCGTCCAGGTTCTTGTTCCAGAAGTCGTCAGCGCCCACGCCCGTCAACGGGTCCGTCGTCTGGGAGAAGCTGTTGTAGTGCCGGCCGCCATTCACCTGGTACACGTCCTGGATCCAGTTGGCGAAGTTCGCCTCCTGCCCTGAAGACGTGCCGTAGGTGAACATACCATCGCCACCGAACAGGTTCGCAATCTGCTCGTGGATCAAGTTCACGTCAGCGCCAACCTTAACGCTGTGCTTGCCAAAAGTATGCGAATAGATATCCGTGAACTGGAAGCGGTCCTCGATCGGGAACGCTCCGCGCGGCAGCGCATTCACCTCGCCATACGCGAACAGGTTCGTCAGCGAAATCGCCGGGCCGCCCGTGTTCGTCGACGCCACCTCAATGTCGTTCGAGTACTGGAAGTGAACCACGTTGGAAGACTTTGCGTTCAGCGCCGTCTCCGCGCCCAGCACCAGGAAGCGCGCCTTGAAGTCCAGCGTGCCGTTCTGCGTCACAGACCCGTTGTTCACGGTGGTCGAAGCGTTATATCCATTCGGCTGTGTGAAATGCTGGTTCAGATAGCTCGCGGAAAGGTGCGTCTTGTCGCTCAACTGGTAGTCCAGCCGCGGAAAGTACACATTCTGCGTCGCATTGCGGGCAAACGAGCCCAGCAGCTTGCTCTGCACAAAGCCCACCGCAGCCGTGCACTGCGCCGGGGTCACACCCGGAATCGTCGTCGGATACGTATTTCCCGCATCCGTCACCGGCGTCGTTCCCTGGTCGCAAAGATGAACCAGGTTTCCAATCGAAGTGCTCGATGTGTTGTACGTCGAAAGGTAGGTGATCGGGTTCACCTTGCGATAGCCGTCGTAGGTGAAGTGGAAGAACAGCTTGTCCTTGATGATCGGCCCGCCCGCAGACACGCCAAACTGGTGCTGCACCTTCACCGGCTGCGTCAGCAGGAACGGATTGTTCGTCAACCGGCCCTGGTACTTGTTGTATGCGTCCAGCGCATTGAAGCCCGGCGTGCGGTAGTACTCAAACGCATCGCCATGAAACTGGTTCGTACCGGACTTCGTAATCGCATTCACCACGCCGCCGGCCGCCTGGCCCAGCTCAGCCGAGTAGCCGGAGACCGACGACTGAAACTCCTGAATCGAATCCAGCGGATATACATACGGCGCGCCAATCGAGCGCCCACGCGCCTCGGAGAAGAACGCCTGCTGGTTGTTCGCGCCGTCCACCAGGTTCGTGTTGTACAGCCCGGAGATGCCGCGGTACGAAATCAGTCCAGTGTTGCCGTCCGGCGCCACGTTCGGCGTCAGCAGCACAAAGTTATCCCAGCGGCGGCCGTTTACGGGCAAGTTCGACACCAGTTGCTCAGAGACCGTCTGCGACGCCTCCACTTTGTCCGTGTCGATCAGCGCCGCGTTTGAGGTGACCGTCACATCCGTCTTCACCTCCTGCGCCGGAAGCGTCACGTCGATCGTCGCCGTGCTGCCCACCGTCACCGCTACATTCTTCTGGTCGATCCTGCCGAACGACCCGCCGCCCAGGATGACCTCATAGGTTCCCGGCTGCAGAAAGGATGCGGCATAGTGGCCTTCGCCATCCGTCGTCAACGTGCGCGTCGCGCCCGTGCCGGTATTCGTCACCACCACCGTCGCGCCCGGAACCACTGCCCCGGATGCATCGCGGACGATGCCGGAGATATTACCCAGCGCCGCATTCTGGGCGCCGGATGGCAGGGCCGGTGCAATCAACACCGCGGCAAGTGCAAGGGCAGACATCCGTCTGGAAGCGGAAAAACTCATAGGAGGGTGGGTCCTTTCACATGGAGCCTGAGCCATCCCGGATACGAGACACCGGGAGCGTGCTCTTTCAAACAAAGAGTGTGTGCCTGTCATTCCCGGCGAAGGGATAAAACGGCTAAGAGAGAAAAAAGGTTTTAGATATGCATCCAGCTTCTAGGCGTTGACACACAAAGTCAAGTGCTTTCAATTCCCATCTTCGCCTCCGCGAAGATCGCGCCCAGATCGACAAACCAGCACTGACACAGAATTAGTGCAGTTGGTCCGGAATCACCGCATACTGAATCAGCAGCTCGAACGGCACAATCTTCAACGTATTTTCATGCGTGGCCTCCAGCACCACCGGGCACCCCGCCCCCGCCTGCTGCACCTGCAGCCACCGCGCCGCGCACACGCACCACTTGTCGCCCGCCTTCAGCCCCGCAAACCCATACTGCGGCATCGGCGTGGAAAGATCGTTCCCGAGCGCCTTGGATGCCGCCAGAAACTTCTCATCCACCACACAGCACACCGTATGCACGCCAAAGTCGTCCGGGCCCGTCTCGCAACATCCCGTCCGATAGAACCCGGTCATCGGCTCACATCCACACACCGCCAACGGCTGGCCCAGTACATTCTTCCCACGCGACGGATTCGGTTCGACACTCGGCATCTCATTCTCCCAAAGCAAAGGCGCCCCGGCAGTACCGGAGCGCCTCCCATCTTACTGGCTCACTTGCTTACTTGCCCGCGGACATTGCAAGCTGCTGCTCATACTCTTCATACGGACCCTTATGATCAGTAATTTTGAAGCTCGTCGGCCCACCCTCAAAATGCCAGATGCGCGTCCCCGCCTCTTCAATCAAATCCTGGTCATGCGTCACCAGAAACACCGTGCCCTCGTACTTCTGGATCGCCTGATTCAGCGCGTTGATACTCTCCAAATCCAGGTGGTTCGTCGGCTCATCCAGCACCAGCACGTTCGGCTTCTGCAGCATGATCTTACAGAACAGCAGCCGGGCCGCCTCGCCCCCGCTCAGCGCGTCCGTCTTCTTCAGACCCTCTTCGCCGCGAAACAACATCTGCCCCAGGATCCCGCGAATATCTTCCTTCGTCGCCTGCGGGTCGAACTGATGCAGCCAGTCGCTCGCCGTCATCCCCAGTTGAATCGAACCCTTGTGATCCTGCGCAAAGTACCCGATCGAGGTCTCATGACCCCACTTCACCGTGCCTGAATCGATCGAGACATCCGTCTCCTCAACCCCCGGCCCATTCGCCAGCAGCGCCTTCAGCATGGTCGTCTTACCCTGCCCGTTGCGCCCCATCAGGATCACCTTATCCCCCCGGTTCACCGCGGCGGAAAAGTTCTGGATCACATGCTCAACCTTGCCGTCCTTCTGTGGGTAACTCTTGTTGACCAGCTCACACTCCAGCACCGTCTTACCGCTCGGCCGCAGCATGTCGAACCGGATAAACGGCCGCGCAATGTTGGATCGCGCCAGCTCGCTCGTCGCCAGCCGTTCCACTTCCTTCTTACGGCTGTTCACCTGGCTGGATCGCGTACCCGCGCTGAACCGCGCAATGAAATCGTTCAGCTGTGCAATCTTTTTCTCACGCTGCTCGTTCTGGCTCTCAATGCGCGTCCGGACGCTGGTCTTCTGCAGCACCATGTCGTCGTAGCCGCCGTTATACGTAATGATCGTCTCGTAGTCGATGTCCGCAATATGCGTGCAAACCGCGTTCAAAAAATGCCGGTCATGCGAGATCGTAATCACGGTGCCGTTATAACGCAGCAGGAAATCCTGCAGCCAGTGGATCGATTCAAGATCCAGATAGTTCGTCGGCTCATCCAGCAGCAGCGCCTGCGGATCGCCAAACAAAGCCTGCGCCAGCAACACACGAACCTTCTGGCCGCCCTGCAGCTCGCTCATCTTGCGCTCGTGCAGCTCATCCGGAATATCCAGCCCCTGCAGCAGCACCGCCGCATTCGGCTCAGCCTCATACCCATCCTCGTCGCCGACGATGCCCTCAAGCTCACCCAGCCGCGAGCCATCCTCATCGGTCATCTCGGGCTTGTTGTAGATAATCTCGCGCTCTTCCAGCGCCGCCCACAGAGCCTTGTTGCCCATAATCACGGTGTCGATCACACGATACGCATCGAACTCGTACTGATCCTGCTTCAGCACACCGACCTTCTTCGGCCGCACCACCGAGCCCTTCTGGGCGTCGATCTCGCCGGTAAGAACCTTCATAAACGTAGACTTGCCCGCACCGTTCGGACCGGTCAAGCCATAACGGCGACCCGTGGTGAACGTGACGGAGACATCCTCAAAGAGCAGCTTTGAGCCATAGCGCATGGTGACATTGGAGACGGAAATCATAAGATATCTCCCATTTTACAGGCTTTTCCGCGCAAATGCCGGGCACCGCACATTTCACCGCACTTCTGACAGCCATCTTCCCTAAACCGTTCCGCTTTCCTTCACCCTCGGATCGGAGGACACCGGAGACGCAAGTCCGGAGAGCCCCAGCACAGCCTCCAGCTTCTGCCGCAAGCCATCCGTGCGGAACTCCGTTAGCCACGCCACCCCATACGCATAGCCATACACCGCCGCCAGGATCCCCACCCCCATTAGGACATGGCGGAGACTCGGAAACCAGCGCCTCTCCCCCACCAGCAACGACGCGCAAAACACCAGCAACGGCACATGCAGCGAATACAGAGAATAAGAGAATCGAGCCGCCTCCCGCGTCCCACGCACCGCCGCATGGCTCTCCGCACGTCCCTTCGCGGAGAGCAGCACCCATAAAAAAAGCACAGTCAACACGGCCAGCAGATAATCGATGCCTAGCCCCGGCAGACGGTGCGTCTTCGACAACACCGCAAACGCAACCAGATAAAGCGCAAATGCAATCATCCGCACCCGCGACGCAAAACGCGGAGCCATCTGCGGCGGAGGCACGCGCAGCAGCACCACGCCCATCAGCCAGATGGGAAACGCCTCCAACACCGGCCTCCCCACCAGCCACGCGCCCGCACCAACTAGCACCACGCAAAGGAAGCGCACAACAAACCTCGTCTGCCTCCTCACCGCAAACAGTCCAAGCGGGAACAGCAGGTAGTACCAGAACTCATTGGCCAGACTCCAAAGCGCAGTGTCCGAACCGAAGGTCGGAGCCGTGATGGTCTGCAAGAAGAACAGGTTCGAAAAGAAGATACCGAGCGTGGACGACGCCTGCACATCACCGATCATGTGCGTCGATCCACCGCCGTGATAAAGCCCGGAAGCAGGCCCAAGGTGCATCCCCAACTGGTCCCACATCGCGCACAGAATCAGCGCCGGCGCCAGCACAATCCAAAGCCGCACCAATCGCTTCAGCAGGTAGTCTCGCCAGTCCCACACACCGCGTTCCAGCGCACGAAACACCGCGCCACCCACAAAGAATCCACTCAGCACAAAAAACACGACAACCGAAGCATGACCTCCGCTCGTCATCAAATAAGGCAGCAGAAACCAGCTCTTGTGCACGCCCAGCTCGCCATAGTCCACAAAAAAAATGTTGCGCCAGTGCGACAAAGCCACCGCACTCGCAGCCAGTGCCCGAAACAAGTCCAGCAGCACGGAAGCAGAGCTGTCCGCAAAGCGTCCTGTCACCTGCGTGCGAGAACCGGAGTCATTCACGAGTCGCTGTCCTCGGCGCTGATGCTACAGCACATCCCTCACAAACGAAAACAGGGTGGCCCAGCCGAAGCCGAGCCACCCTGTCTTCCTCGTCCACACTACCGTCCGCGACGCGCTGGTCCATGGCTGCTGCCGGTACGGCTGCTGCCCGGCCGCGCACTCGACGACGGACCACGTCCGCTTCCGCCACGCCCAGCAAATCCGCCACCCGGCCGTGCCGAACGTCCCGGCCCGCCATTCTTCTGCCGGTAAGGATTCGGAGCGCCCGCAGTGTTCACCTGGTTCTGCGCGGAAACATCGCCCGAACGCCAGGCCCGCGTCTCCATCTGCATCACGTCGGAAGAAACGCCGGACAAATCGACCGGCTTGTTCCGCTCCTCCTTCTCCAGGTTCTTGTCAGCCTCGCGCCACTCGAACTTGATCTTCAGTTCGCGCTCCATCTTGCGAGCGTCGCCGCGCTCCTGCGGCATCACAAACGTCGTCGCAACACCTTCCTTGCCCGCGCGGCCCGTACGGCCAATGCGGTGGACAAAGTCCTCGCTCGCGCCCGGCAGATCGTAGTTCACCACGTGCGCAATGTCCTTCACGTCGATCCCGCGAGCCGCCACGTCCGTCGCCACCAGAATGCGGTGCCGTCCGCTGGCAAAACCCTTCAGCGCTGCCGTCCGCTGGCTCTGCGACCGATCCCCATGAATCACCTCCGCATCATGCCCCAGCTTCTCCAGCTTCTTCGCAATGCGGTCCGCGCCATGCTTGGTCCGGGAGAACACCAAAAACGTGCCCTCCTCCTTCGTCAGCATCTGGTTCAGCAGCCCCAGCTTCTGGTCCTGCATCACGGTGTAGACAATCAGCTCCACGCGATCGCTCGGCTTGGACGTCGTCCCAATCTCAATGCGTACAGGCTTCTGCACGTAATCCCGCACAATCTCGGTAATATTCGCGTCCAGTGTCGCCGAATAGCACATCGTCTGCCGCGTCTTCGGAAGCGCGCCAACAATCCGGCGGATCGCCGGCAGGAAGCCCATGTCCAGCATCCGGTCCACTTCATCCAGCACCAGCATCTCAACCGAACCAAGGTTCACTGAGCGCCGGCGCAAAAAGTCCTCAAGCCGTCCAGGAGTCGCCACAACCAGCCGAGGCCCGCGCTCCAGTTGATCCAGCTGAGTGTTCTCGCTCAGCCCGCCGCACACCAGCACGGAGTCGCTCTTGGCCTGCGGGTTGATCTTCGCGTACGCCTCAAGCACCTGCATCGCCAGTTCGCGCGTCGGCAGCAGGATCAGCGCCCGGATCGGACCGCGCTTGCCTCGCGTTGATGGCACGGAGTTCGCCTCCATCCGCTCGATCATCGGGATCAGGAAGCTCAGCGTCTTGCCGGTGCCGGTTGAAGCCGTCGCCAGAATGTCATGACCCTCAAGCGCTGGCGGAATTGCCTTCGCCTGTACCGGCGTCGGCGTCGCAAAACCGCCCGCCGCCAGCCGGCTCTTCAGGCTTGCGGAAATGTTGAAGTCCGCAAAGTGAACGCCCTTCAGCATTGGCAGCCCGGTCGTCGGGTCAATCTCGGTGTTCATTGCGGAAATATTGACGGGAATCGTCTGGTGAGAGGTAGGGGAGGGAGAAGCAGTGGGCAGAACGGCAGCAGAAGTCTCGGTTTCGTTCTGAATCATCGTCTCAGGTTCAAGCATTGCAGAGTTCAAGTGGGGTCCTTATCGTTCGGTGCGCACACGGATGCGTGCGAAAGTTCAAAAGCGAGCAGAAGTAGGCACAGGCGCCGAAGCGTCATTTGTATTTGCCTGATCAGCATTGCTGTCGATTGCGCGAAGCGCTGCTGCTGCACGGCGAGGCCATGTCCTTTGACATTGCCTTCCAGCCAGAGCGAACCAGCGCCGCGTCTTTCTAAATTCCTTGTTTCCAGCAACCACCTCCAGCAGGAGAGATCGCAGAAAGACAATGCGGTGGAGAGGAGTACCGCCCGGTCTCTGGCCAGACCCATCCTCTCTGTGAGAGAGTGTAGAGTCTTTCCCCGAAGCGTCCTACGCTTACGCGTAATTCAATCCTACCACATCTTTCCCGTGGACCCCACCGCCCGCCTAGTTCGCCCGCCCGCTCCGCCCCAGCAGCCCGTGCCACCACCCCCGCACATAAGCCGCCAGCTTCGGCCTCTTCCCATCCTCCACCAGCACCACCTTCACCACGTCCTTCACGCTGATCACAAACTGCCTCCAGTAAAACCCCGGAAACCGCCGCCCCCACCGCTTCATCGTCAGCACCTTGTTTCGCTCCTGGTAGTACCGTCGCACCGGGCTGTAGTTCGTCGCCAGCCACTCCCCCCACCCCGGCAGCCTGTGCCGCGTCGGTGCCCCCGGCGAGTGCAGCAGCCGCGCCCCCTTGCACTCCTCAATCCCAAACTCCGCTGCCCGCACCCGCAGGCTGTACTCGTAGTCCACCCCATCGATGAACAACTCCTCCATAAACATCCCAAACCGGTCAAAAATCCGCATCGGCATCAGGCTGCCCGACGTGCTCGCCTGCTCCACGCTCCCATCCACCACCGGAGGCTGCGGAATCACCTCCCCCAGCCTCATATCCACGTACGTCGGCACCAGAATCGCCAGCCGCTCGCCCCACTCACTCGCCGCGAACCCCGCCATCATCGCCGCCACAAACCCTTCCGTCACCCGGCTGTCCTGGTCGAACAGCATCACCCATTCATACCCCTGTTCCTTCGCCCACCGCACCCCCCGGTTCAGCGCCACCGCAATCCCCAGATTCTCCCCGTTCTCGACCAACTCAAACCCAACCAGCTCCTCCGCCTCCTGCAGCGCCTTCAGCCCCTCTCCGACAGACCCGTTATCGACCACCACCATCCCACCCACCTGCCTCCGCACCGTCGCCAGGTTCACCATCACCTCGGCGTCCGGGTGGTACGCCACCACCACCGCACAAACCCGCTCCTCAACCCGCATCACCATACGCCACGATATACTTCCCTCACGCAGGAAGCAGTCATCGCCTATGTCAATTGAGACGCTCTCTCCGCAGGCGGAAAGCTCCAATCTCCTCCCGGAACCCGCGCCCGCCCGTTCCACCGCCGCGCGCTTCCTCCGCAACTCCGCCGCCAACATCGTCCGCACCGGTCTCACCGCCGTCATCTCCATCCTCCTCCCCATGTACCTTACCCACCGGCTCCCTGTTCGGGTCTATGGCGCATGGGTCCTCGTCCTTCAACTCAGCGCGTACGTTGGCTACCTCAACCTCGGCGTCCAGACCGCTGTCTCCAAGTACATTGCTGAATACGAAGCTCGCCGTGACTTTACTGGCTGCGGCAAGTGCGCCAGCTCAGGCCTCCGCATCCTTCTCATCGCCTGCGCCCTCGGCCTCGTCCTCACCGCCCTCCTCGCCGCCCTCGTCCCCCGCCTCTTTCAGGAGCTCCCCCATGAGCTTCTCCACGACGTCCAGGTCAGCATACTCCTCGTCGGAGCCTCGCTCTCCATCGGCCTCGCCTCGTCCGTCTTCTCCGCCATCTTCCTCGGTCTCCAGCGCTACGAAGTCCCCATGCTCATCAGTGTAGGCAACCGCGCACTCTACGCTGCCGCCGTCTGCGCCGCCGTCGCCCTCCACCGCGGCCTCATCCTCATGGCCTTCATGACGGCCATGATCAATCTCCTCACCTCCGCCGCCGAAGTCATCGCCTGGAAAAAGCTCGCCTCCAACATCCGCGTCCGCCTCTTCGGCACCGACCGCCCCATGACCCGTGAGATG
Organism: uncultured Acidobacteriaceae bacterium; assembly: GCA_964242025.1. Taxonomy (GTDB): domain Bacteria; phylum Acidobacteriota; class Terriglobia; order Terriglobales; family Acidobacteriaceae; genus Edaphobacter. Next base: position 162,121 of record CAXSZW010000012.1, on the reverse strand, counting down.
CTCGCTTACTGCTTCACCCTCACCATCTGGTCCGCCTGCATGCTCTTCATCAGTGGCCTCGATCTCACCATCGTCGGCCACTTCGCCTTTGCCCAGGTCGCCTTTTATTCCATCGCCAACTCCCCAACCAACCTGATCCTCCTCATCGTTGGCGCACTCCTCGGCCCCCTGCTCCCCGCCGCCTCCGCCCTCAACATCAGCTCCAGCCCCACCCATATGGGCCAGTTCCTCCTCCGCAGCACCCGATACTCCACGGTCATCCTCCTTGCCACCGGCCTCCCCCTCCTTGTGGCCGGCTTACCCCTGCTTACCCTTTGGGTCGGCCGGACCTATGCTCTCAACAGCATCCTCTTCCTGCAAGTCCTCCTCATCGCAAACATCATCCGAAACCTGGGCGCACCCTACTCCACCATGGTCGTTGCCACCTCGCGCCAGAAGTTCGGCACCATCTCCGCCGTCACGGAAGCCGTCGTCAACCTCACCTGCAGCATCCTCCTTGCACGCCGTTACGGAGCCATCGGCGTCGCCGCCGGAACGCTTATAGGCTCCTTCGCCGGCGTCGCCCTCCACTTCGCCGTCACCATGCATTACACCCGCGACGCCTTCGCCGTCACCCGCCTCACCCTCTTCGTCCAGGGCATCCTCCGCCCCTTCATCATGGCCATCCCCACCCTCCTGCTCGCCGCCCGATGGTGGAACTCTTCCCTCCCCCTCACCAGTCCTCAGACTTGGGTCCTCTGGTCAGCCTCCACCTGCCTGCTCACCTGGTTCATCAGCCTCAATGCCCCGGACCGCGCGATGCTTCTGCGGATGACCCACATCCGCGCCTGATCCTCACCCCCTCGCCTGAAATACCACCGTAATCCCACTCCCGGAGTGCCTCTTCCCCCGTTCCCGCCCCCGCGCCCACCCATACGCCATCAGCATCAGCCGCTCCGTAAAACGGTTCGCCCCCAACCACCGCTTCGCCCACTCCACCCACGTATCCTTCGCCATCAACTCACTCAGACGGTCGTGCGTCTTCAACTCCACCGTCCGCAGCCCATGCCTCTCCCCCAGGGCCGTCAGCGCGTCCGGAGGATAAAAATACAAGTGTCGTGGTGCATCCAGATGCCGCCAGCGTTCCTTTAACACAGCAAACTCAAAGCTCTCGATATTCGGCAGCGCCACCACCAGAATGCCACCCGAAGCCAGCCGTTCCGCCGCCCGTTCCATCACCATCCAGGGCTCCCGCAGGTGCTCAATCGAGTGCCATAGCGCAATCACATCAAACCGCTCCGTCATCCCCGCCATCGTCGTCGCTGGATCAATCGACTGCACCGCATCCACCCCCACTTCCTCCCGCAGAAAACGAACGCACTCCTCGTCCATCTCAATCGCCGAAACCTGAAAACCCGCGTCCTTCGCATTCAAACAGAACACCCCGCGCCACGGCCCAATCTCCAGCAGCCTTCCCCCACGCTTGTGCCGCAGCACTGGCTCCAGCCGATACGCCTCCTCCTTCGCAATCGCCCTCAGTTCCTCAAGCGTCCCCGGAATCGCCGCATACCCACCCGCGTAAAATGGCCGCAGGTCCTCTGGAATCCCTTGCATGAACACCAGCCCGCACCCCCCGCAGCGCAGGTAGTCGAATGCCTCCTTCGTCGTCCCCCGGTTGTAGTCCTTGGACGAAACCAGATGCAGCGCCACCTCCCCACAGTACGGGCACACCTCCACCATTCCCGCGCTGGAACTCATCGTCCCTCACCCGTATCGCTCATCGCATCATCCTCATTCCGTCCATTATCCTAGCTTGCAGCGCAATCACGCACCTTCTCAGCATCGGCAAAGCACCTTACTCGCATCGCGCTCCCATCAAAGGAACTCGTGTCCCGAATTCAAGCCATCGTCGTCTTGTACAAGATGCTCCCGCAGGAAAGCCCCAGCCTCTCCGCCCTTCAAGCAGCCTGTGCCACCCTCCCCAACTGTTCCGACACCCTCAGCATCCTCGTCGCGGATAACTCCCCCGCCGCCCACCCTCCCCCACAGTCCTTCACAGGAACCTACCTCCACGACGGCCAGAATCCCGGTCTCGCACGCCGGTACAACCAGGCCTTGGCGGAAGCCGTCCGCATCGGCGCAACCTGGCTCCTTCTCCTGGATCAGGACACCCAACTCACCCCCCGCTTCGTCCAGGAGCTTTTGTCCCTCGCCGAAACCCTCGCCCCACAACCCGAAGTCGCCATCGTAGCCCCCAGGCTCGTCATGGATGGCCGCATCATGTCTCCGCATCCTCCCCGGTACCGCCAGGAAGGCGTCTCCGTCGATGCCGAAGCCTCAGGCCTTATCGAGGAGCCCCTCCGCGCCTTCAACTCCGGTGCCATGGTCCGAGTCACCGCCCTACAGGCCATCGGCGGCTTTCCGGAAGCCTATTGGCTCGATTACCTCGACCATGCCACCTTCCACCAAATTCAGCAGCGCGGCGGAAAATTCTTCATCATGCGTTCCATCTTGGAACATGAGCTCTCAAACGGACGCACAGACCGCCCCCAAGACCAGCTTCGCTTACAAAACTGCATCGCAGCAGAGGCCCGCTTCTACTCTGACTATGGATCTCGCCGCGAGTACTGGGAAAACCGCATCGACCTCTTCCGTCAGATCATCGGCCACAGCAGACGTGGACGCTTCGCGCAAGCCAGGGTGCGCCTCAAAGTTCTCCTCAACCTCTAAAACACACCTTAGCAACTCAGATGTGACAGCTCACCATCCCACGCTTCTCCAGATACTTCTGGTGGTACTCCTCCGCCTTCCAGAACTGCGTCGACGCCTCCACCAACGTCACCACCGGCTTCCGAAACGCCCCTGAAGCGTTCAGCTCTGCAATCTTCGCCTTCGCCATCGCAGCCTGCTCGTCGCTGTGCGTAAACACCACGCTCCGGTACTGCGTCCCCCAATCTGGTCCCTGCCGGTTCAACTGCGTCGGATCGTGCAGCGTGAAGAACGCATCCAGCAGCGCCTCAAAGCTCAGCCTTGATGGGTCGAACGTCACCTCCACCACCTCGGCATGTCCTGTCTTGTCGGTACAGACTTCCTTGTACGTCGGATGCTCCAACCCTCCACCCTCGTACCCTACCGCCGTATCCAGCACCCCGGCCATCTCGCCAAATCGAGCTTCCACACCCCAGAAACATCCTGCGCCAAACGTTGCCTTCTCAATCGCCACAGCTCGTTACTCCTTGCTCCTCGTTGGATGCTCCCGCGACACAAAAGTCGTCACCCCCAACTGTGAAAAGCCCGAGTATTCTGAGCCGCTCAACAAACCATCGTCAAGCCCACCCACGGGTCAGTCCACTAGGCGGAACCACCCCCACCTCCCCGGTAACCTCGCACATCAACCCCAGCGTATTCCCCTCCGGATCCTTGATGAACGCCATCCACAGCTCATGATCCTCCTGCCGCGTCACGCAGTGCGGAGCCCGCACAAACTCCACACTCCGCGCCCGCAGCTCCGCCGCCGTCGCCTGTATATCCTCCACCTTGAAGTAAACGATCGTTCCCGTCGTCCCCCGCGGCCGCTCCCCCACCCCGATCATCAGCCGCACCGCACCGCACTGGAAAAATGCCATCGTCCCCGCGTCATACAGGAACTTCATCCCCAGCGTATCCCGGTAAAACGCCGTAGATAGCGCCAGGTCATGCACCGTCAGCGCAATCTGCCCAATCTCGTTCAGCTCCACCTTCGCCGTTTCGCGCCGCATCGCACCCTCCACAATTTCGAGGGCAAATCATAAACCATGCGCTGCACCGCACCCATAAATCTCCGATTACCGGCTAGGCCGCGCCTTCGACGCAAACGACTTCCGGCCCCCGCCCGCCCTCGGCTTCACCGGACTCTTCAACTTCGCAAACTCCGGAAGATTCTTCTTCGGCTCCACCTTCTTACCCTTCGCCGCACGGTCCAGCGCCATCACCTCGCCCGGCTTCAACTCGCGAAACTCTCCCGGCGGCACATCCAGACGCAGCGCCCCGTACCCAATCCGCCGAATCTTCTCCACATGATGCCCAATCTCCTCGAACATCTTCCGCAACTGTCGATTCCGCCCCTCCGTCAACGTCACCTCGTACCAGGGGTTATCCCCCCCACGCACCAGCTCCACCTTCGCCGGAGCCGTCAGAATCCGATCCCGCCGCCCGGCCCTCACCTCGTCCAGCCGACCCCGGTCAATCATGATCCCCCGTCGAATCTGGTCCAACCCCTGCTCCGGCGGAACACCACTTGTTTTCACCAAATAAGTCTTCTCCACCCCCGCCGCCGCCTTGCTCAGCGCATTCGCCAGAGCCCCGTCGTTCGTCATCAACAGCAGCCCTTCGCTCAAATAATCCAGCCGCCCCACCGGATACAGCCGCACCTGGTCCCCATGCGGCCCATGCTTCTGGGTCATCAACTGCATCACCGTAGGCCGCTTCTGAGGATCGTCCAGCGTCGTCACATAGCCACGCGGCTTGTTCACCATGTAGTACCGCTGCTCTTCCTTACCCTGCAGCAGCTTGCCATCCACCCGGATGTGATCTTTCTCCAGGTCCGCCCGCGTCCCCAGTTCCGTCACGACGGTTCCATTCACCACCACCCGGCCTTCCAGGATGATCTCCTCGGCCTTCCGCCGGCTCGCAATCCCCGCCTGCGCCAGAATCTTCTGCAGCCGCTCCCCCACCGGAGCCTCCTTCGCCGCCACACCCTTCGCGACGACCTTCTTAGCCGCACTCATCTTCTTCCCAACGTTCTCGCTCATCCCCCCATTATCGCCCTTAGCGTTAACTACTCCCTACTCCCCACTCCCTATTCCCTGTCTTTATCCTGTAGACGCCTTCCTTTTTCCGCCACATCGGTAAGGAACAGCCCACAAGCGACTCTTAATCCTTCTTGTACTCCGCCGTCGCCGTGCCACTCGTCTCCCCACCCCGCGGCTCCTGCAGCCCATCCGTCGGCTTCAACGGCTGATCCGGCGCAAACTCGTTATCCCCCTCCGGGGTCCTCACCGTGGAAGGCTCCGCATCCATCGCACTATCCGCCACCGGCTTGATATCGCTGCTCATCGCGACTCCCCCTTCTCTTCTTCCTGAATCGCCGCCTCATCCGCACTCGGATCATCGCCCGGTTTGTCATAGCTCGGATCCAGCGCCGTAATCCGACCATCCACCGGCATCACCTCGTCCAGATCCTCCGAATCCCCATCCGCCTGCGGCTCCGTCGCGTCCTTCTCCTCCTGCACATTCGCTTCCGTCACTCGTTCGTCCGTCGTATCGCTTCCCTGCGGCATCGGTATCTCCTCCTGCTCGGCCATCTCGCCGGCCAGCTTCTCAAACTCTTCGATGCTGGGAAGCTCCCCAATGTCCTTCAAACCAAACCGAAGCAGAAAATCCTTTGTAGTCTTATAAAGAATCGGCCGCCCAATCACCTGCTTCCGCCCCGCCGTCGTAATCAGCTTGCGCCCCATCAGGCTCCCCAGCACCCCGCCCGAATCCACCCCCCGTATTTCGCTCACCTCCGGCGCCGTCACCGGCTGCTTGTACGCCACCACCGCCAGCGTCTCCAGCGCCTGCAGGCTAAGCTTCAGCACCGGCTTCAGCGACCGCACAAACCCCCGCACCGCATCGTGATACTCCGGCTTGGTCGCCATCCGGAACCCGCCGGCAACCTCCCGAACCTCCAGCCCCCGGTCCCCCACCGCATAATCCTTCATCAGCTCATCCAGAATCTCCCGGAAGAACTCCCGCAGCTTCCGCTCCTTCTCCTTCGCCGCCCGCCTCTCCGCCGCCTCAGAAGTCGCAGGCGCCGCAACTGCCCCCTTAAGATTCGTTCCCACGTCCTCTTGGCTGTCATCCCGTAGCGAAGCGGAGGAATCTGCCTCTGCTTCTGCAGTTGTCGTTGCCTGTTCTTCCGGGTGCCCCATCCCTTCAGCCTCATCGAAAGGCTGGGGCACGGAGCGAAGCTCGCCCGCCGTCACCGCCGCCTCAGCCTCCGCTTCCCCGGACGGCCCATCACCACCTTCGCTCTCGGCTGCATCCCCATCCAGCCCCAGACTCCCCTGCCGATCCTCCAGACGATCCAGCTCCGCCTGCCCCTCCTGCCCCAGCAGTCCCACCAGTTGCGCCAGCGTCACCGGCTCTTCAGACGCATAAATGACCGCTTCGATCTTTGCTTTCAGGCTCAAATGTCTCTTCGCTTTCGGACCAGGGTGATTGACCTCTAAGCATACCAACCACACCGCACCGCACCCCCAATTCGTCCCACCTCGGGGTAACTTTCCGGAGGTTACGAAGGTCGATACAAGCCTAAGTTATCTGTTTTGAATATTTTGCACACAATACCCCCGGGGGAGGGGTGCTGCCGGCAACAAGAAAGCCCTCGCCAAAGCGAGGGCTCCGTCGCAATCCTGTCGCTTACGCCATCTTGTTGAACAGCCAGAACAGGCACCCGCTCAGCACCGCCGCAGCCGGCAGCGTGAAGATCCACGCCAGCGCAATATCCCGGATCGTGGACATCTGCAGCCCGCTCCGGTTCGCCGCCATCGTCCCCGCCACGCCCGAGCTCAGCACATGCGTCGTACTCACCGGAAGCCCCAGCCCATCCGCCAGCCCAATCGTGCACATCGCCATAATCTCGGCGGAGGCCCCCTGGGCATACGTCAGGTGCGTCTTCCCAATCTTCTCCCCCACCGTCACCACAATCCGCTTCCACCCCACCATGGTGCCCAGCCCCAACGCCAGTGCCACCGCCACCTTCACCCAGGTAGGGATAAACCGCGTCGATTTATCCAGGAACCCCTTGTAATTCGCAATAATCTTCGTGTCGCCCGCACTCATCTTCGGCCCGGACTTCGCCAGCAGCTTCAGGCTCTCGCTCGTCAGATACATCTGGTTCCGCACGTTCGCCTGCATGTCCGCAGGCACCGCCCCCAAGGACCCATACGCCGAAGCCTCATTCCGGATATCCACAATCTCCTGTTGCAGCGCCGGAATCACGCTCTCGTTGTACGTCTTCTTCGCCACAAACTCCGTCAGCTCCGGCTCCGCCTGCTGCAGCGTAATCGTTCCCGTCTTATACGCATCCAGCACGCCCGCCACCTGCGTCGACACCGCTGCGAACGTCTGCACCTCCGCCGGGCTCACCGTATGGTTCAGCGCATACGCCGTCGGCACCGTCCCCACCAGGATCAGCATGATCAGCCCCATCCCCTTCTGCCCGTCGTTCGACCCATGGAAGTAGCTCACCCCCCCACACGTCCCAATCAGCAGCAGCCGTATATAAAACGGCGGTGGCTCCGGTCCTTCAGGAGCCTTGTACAACCGAGGATCGCGCGCCAGCAGCTTGAACAAAAAGAACAGCAGCGCCGCGCCAATAAACCCGATCACCGGCGAAAGCGCCAGCGTCGTAAACACCTTCGTCACCTGCGGCCACTCCACGCCAGCCGTGCCGCTGTTCCCTTGCATCAGCTGGTTCATGATCCCCACCCCAATGATTGACCCAATCATCGTGTGCGAGCTCGACGCCGGCAGCCCCCGCCACCATGTCGCCAGGTTCCAGATAATCGCCGCAATCAGCAGCGCAAACACCATCGCAAACCCGGACCCCTTGCTCACCTTCAAAATCAGCTCCACCGGCAGCAGCGTGATCACGCTGTAAGCCACCGCGCCGGAGCTCATCAGCACGCCCAGAAAGTTCATCATGCCGGAGTACACCACCGCGATATGCGGCTCCAGCGAGTGCGTATAAATGCACGTCGCCACCGCATTGGCCGTGTCATGAAACCCGTTCACAAACTCGAACCCCAGCGCAATCAGCAACGCAATGCCCAGCAGCACATAAGGAAACACGCTGGCGCTGTGCACAATCGAGAGGTCCTTCGACAGCTTCGTCCAGATATAAGCAACGCCGCCGATCAGTGCCACCACAAACACCAGCGTCCCCACCATCCCGGGGCTTGACTTTGCGAGCTTCTCATCCAGAACGGATGCAGACTTCATCTGAACAGCGTCTTCTGCGGTGGCGAGCGGCATGGAATGACCTTGGCGAACGGATTAGGCAACTTGGATTACCCTCACGATATCCGCACAACCCCTGATCCTTGATGAAGATTCCGTAAACGCTCCAAATTGGCACCGCATCCGGTGCATCTCGTCCATCCCCCAAACGAGTCAGCGCGCCCACCCCACCCCTCCGGCCGACGCCATCGTCAACGCGCCACCACTCCCTCGCTGTCCCACATTGGTATACACCAATCGTCGCTACCTTTCTGAATGCTCATCTAGAATTGTTATGCGGAGCATGGGAGAAGCTGCATGATTAGCCAACAAGAGCATGATGAAGCGATAGCCCGGGGAGAAGAAAAGATAAACACGCAACCAAGAGCGATCAAGGCATCTTTTGATGTGTCACGAAACCTCATTGTCCTCGAGTTGAACAAAGGCTACTCTCTCGCGTTTTCCCCACAACGTTCTCAGGTTCTAACGTCCGCAAGCCCGGCTCAACTCTCCCAAATCGAGATCGACTTTCCCGGCTTCAGCATCTACTTCCCCTTGCTGGACGAAGGTCTCCAACTCTCATCGATACTCTCGGGGCGCTTCGGCAACGATCGCTGGGAAGCAGCATGGGCTGCCGCTCATCCTTCGGAACAGGCAGCCTGACTACCGCCAGTCATCCCGCGCAGCCTGCTGATCCTCAAACACCTGATCGAACCCCTCGGCCTTCTTGATCAAGATATCCCCCAGCACCTCCGGCTGGTGCAGCAGCACCGCCTGTAGCCTCACCAGTTCCAGCATCGCCAGGAACATGCAGATCACCGCCCGCTCCGTGTGCGTCGCATGGAGCAGCCGCCGCAGACTGACCGGACGATCCTCCATCAGCAGGCGCCGCTTCACATAATCGATCATCTGCGCCACCGTCACAGACTCCTCGTCCACATTCAGCACCGGCCTCGCCCTCAGCCGCGTCAACACCTCCTGGAACACCCGCACCAGGTCCACCGTGTCCGCCGCAATCTCCGGCTCAGCCGCCGCATCTCCCTTAAACTCCCGTATCCCCGGGTTCGACCACGACGCATCCTCCACCTGCTGTTTCTGCATCAGCATCTGCGCCGCGGATTTGAACCGTTCATGCTCCAGCAGCCGCTCCACCAGCTCTCGCCTCGGGTCTTCCGCATCCCCACCCAGCACATCGCTCGGGTCCCGCGGCAGCAGCATCTTGCTCTTAATGTGGATCAGCAGACTAGCCGTATAAATAAACTCACCCGCGGCATCCACATCCGTATTCTTCAGTTGGTGGCAATACTCCAGGAACTGCGCCGTAATCCGCCCCATCGGAATGTCATAAATATCGAGATTCTGCTTCCGGATCAGGTCTAGCAGCAGGTCCATCGGCCCGTCATACACCTGCCCCACCGTTACGGAAAACGGCGACCCCGAAACCTCATCCCGTCCCGCCGGCGCACTCTTCTTCGCCTCCACGGGCACCACCGGCTCCGGCCGTGGCTCCAGCACAAACGGCGCCACCCCCGGAGCGTCTTCCGTTCCTTCCGCCGTCCTTTGTTCTTCGTTCTCCTCGGCCACTTACACCCTCGCCTTCCGATACCGCAGGCCCATGACTTCGCTCACCTGTTGCATCGTCTCATCCGCGCGGGCCCACGCCTTCACCGCTCCAGCTTCCAGAATCTCTTCCACCAGCTCCGGCTTGCCCGCATAGTACCTGCGACGCTCGCCCATCGGCTCCAGCGTCCTCACCACCCCATTCGCCAGCCAGCCCTTGCACTCGATGCACCCAATCCCAGCCGTTCTGCAACCCTCCGCCGCCCGCGCCTGCGTCCCTTCGTCGGAGAACACCTTATGCAGATCGAACACCGGGCACACCTCCGGATTCCCCGGATCCGTCCTGTACACCCGGGCCGGATCGGTCACCATCGTCTTCAGCTTCGCCCTTACCTCTGCCTCGCCATCTGACATCAAAATCGTGTTCCCATAGCTCTTCGACATCTTCCGCCCATCCACCCCAGGCAGCTTCGGACTCGGCGTCAACAGCACCTCCGGCTCCGGCAAAATCGTCTTCGTCCCATACCCACTCTTCAACTTCGTCTGCGGAGCCGCCGCAATCAGCTCATGCGGCGTAAACGTCTCCTTCTTCGGATTCCCGGCAATCTTCCTCGCCTTCGTCTTCACCGCCTCCAACTCCCACGGAGCCGCTCCCTCCGCCATCGCAAAGCTACCCGGATAAAGCTGGTTGAACTTCCGCGCAATCTCCCGCGTCAGCTCCACATGCGACGCCTGGTCCAAACCCACCGGCACATACTGCGGCTGATACAGCAGGATGTCCGCCGTTTGCAGCAGCGGATACCCCAGAAACCCATACGTCGCCAGGTCCTTCTCCCGCAGTTGCTCCTGCTGATCCTTGTAGCTCGGCACCCGTTCCAGCAGGCTCAGCGACGTGATATTCCCCAGCAGCACCGCCAGTTGCGCATGCAGCGTTACGTCGCTCTGCACAAAGATCGTGCTCTTCTCGGGGTCCAGCCCACCCGCCAGAAAATCCAGCGCGACGTCATGAATATTCCCGCGCAGCTTACTCAAATCCTCATAGTCCGTCGTCAGCGCATGAAGATCCGCAATAAAGAAGTAGCACTCATACTCCTCCTGCAGCTTCACCCAGTTATAGAGCGCACCCATGTAGTTCCCCAGGTGCAGCTTCCCCGTAGGCCGCATCCCGCTCAATACCCGCCGCCGCCCGCCACCTTGCCTCAACTCACTCATGCCGTACCTTGTTCCTTATCGCATTAAAAATCGGTCCAATCGGTGAAGATCGGTGTCAAGCCTTCCGCATCCCAGCCACAAATCACAAACTCAGCAACAACCCATTGAACACATTCACCAGCGGCGCAAACAGTAACGGAAACACAATCCGCCCGCACACAAAAAAGATCACCAACGACCCCAGCATCCCGATCCGGTCATACATCTTCTCCGCGTTATACGGCAGGTAGCTCCGCAGAATCCTGCTCCCATCCAGCGGCGGCACCGGAATCACGTTGAACACAAACAGCAGCACATTCGTCACCACAAAGTAGTACAGCAGCAGAGCCACCGGAAACAGCTTCGGCAGCAGCGTCATATCCACCGGCACCTTGTTCACCATCAACATCGCCGCCTGCACGCTCAGCGTCCCCTCGCCATGCACATGCTTCATCACCACCAGCAGCACCAGAGCCACCAGCGCCAGCACCAGATGGCTCCCCAACCCCGCCAGCGTGCTCAGCATATCGTCCCGCCGAATCCTCTTGAAATTCCTCAGCGTAATCGGCACCGGACTCCCCCAACCCACCAGCGCCCCGCCGAACAGCAGGCTGATCAGCGGCATCACAAAGCTCCCCCACGGATCGAGCTGCTTGGCCGGATTCATCGTCACCCGTCCCAGCATGTACGCCGTCGGGTCACCCAGCTTCATCGCCGCATACGCATGCACCGACTCATGAACGCTGAACGAAAAAAACAGCACCACAATCTGGAACAGCACCAGGATGACATCCAAACTCATCCTTCCAGCTTACCGGAAGCAAATTCGAGGTCCGTTTCACCTCATACCGTCCCACAGCCCAGCCTGCGGTCCTTACCGGAAGCAAATTCGAGGTCCGTTTCACCTCATACCGTCCCACAGCTCAGCCAGCGGTCCTTACCGGATGCCTTTCTCCTCATCAGCACGGCGCTTCAGGTGCCCCATTCATCGCAGTCTCATCGCAACGAGTGCGTCTACCCCCTACTCCTCGCGCCCAGTCTTCTCCAGCAGATCAGCCAGCGTCTCCTTATGCCTTGGCTTCGCCAGCGCCCTCGCTTTCGGATCCGGCAGCACCTTCTCGGGCGGCGGCGTCCCCACCCTCGCCCGCGCATTCGCTTTCACCGCCTTCACCACGGAAAACACGCCTTTCTTCGCCTTCTTCATCGCCAAAGCCTCTCCTTCAAACCATACCGCCCAACACTGCCATTTGAACCACTTCCGCTGCTATTCTCATCCATGGAGCGGTGTACGCCTCCGCCAGAGGGAGCCCCATGGAAGAACGCGACTTTTTCGACGAACGCCCCGAGACCCGCACCCACACCATGACCTGCCCGCACTGCGGCCAGCCCGGTGAATACCAGATCGCATGGCTCGTCCGCCGCAAAAAAGCCCAGCTCCCCCGCGGCGCCGATGACCGTGACCGCGCCCGTTTCGCCAAGGCCCAAAGCTACATGGTCCGCCGCGACGACCTTGTCGGCTGCAAAAACATCCGCTGCCGCAAACGCTTCGACGTCACCAGCATCCAATCCGTAGCCTTCATCTAAGGCCGCATGGGGACACCGTCTCGCTTTCCTGGTCCCTCGTCGCTAGTCCCCAGTCCCGTCTTGTGATGTAATAAAACAGTCGCCCCACAGTTCAGCAGGAGAAGATCATGGCCAACACGCTCATCCCCATCGAGGAACGCAGCCTCACCCCGGACGAAGTCGAGGCGCTGGACGCCCGCCGCCGCCGCGGCCATCTCCTCCTCGTCATCTGCTTCCAGACCCTCATCATCTCCTGCCTGCTCCTGCTCTGGTCCGGTCAGGACGCCACCCTCACCGCCGGCTGGTTCAAGCCCATGGTCTTCTGGAACACCATCACCTTCGCCACGGCCCTCATCACCGGCCTCGCAGGCATCCGCCTCAGCCGCGGCCGCAACGAGTTCTTCTCCTTCTAAACAGCTAAACTCTCTCGCACTCAAAAGGCCCCGCTGAGCATACGCTCGTCGGGGCCTCAGCTTTTTCCGCAAAACCTCACACAAACCGAATCCGCAATTCAAATCGCTCTTAATCGGTGGAGATCGGTCCAATCGGTGAAGATCGGTGTTAAGCCTCCCACCACCCAGTCACAAACCCGAAAAATGAAAAAGGCCGCCACTCAAAGAGTGGTCGGCCTTCTGATCGTTCGGCTCGCTTGAACCGCCCTGCGGAAGCTACGCAGCCAGCTCCGACAACCGCGGCGATGCCTGGATAAACCGCACCAGATCCTCAACCGTCACCAGGGGCGATTGATACAGCCCCGGCTGGTGCAGCCGTTGATTGATGGTTAGCAGATCGAGCACGGACTCCTTGATATCCTCGCTGTCGAGCCCCAGATCCTCATCCAGCAGATCGCCTGCCTTGATGGGAAAGCTCACATTCTGCTTCTCCTGGAGATACCGGTAAGTCGTGCGCGCAATGTTCGCGTCGAATCCGTACGTCCCCAGAAAGCTGACGAACGTATCCTCGTTCACACCAGACCGCTCCTCATTCATCTTCGCCCGGCGGTTCCGCGCGGAGAGATAAAGGACGATCATCACGAAGGCAAGAAGTAAAACAATCAGTGCAAGTGGCAAAGCCTGTTCGCCAAGCCAGATGGAGATGTTGCTGGGTGTTTGCATTGGAGCCCCTCATACCCTAAGCGTGTGATCAAGTCAACAGCAGGGGGAACGATTGCAATACTACTATAGGGTATTCCCCTCACAAAAGTAATATCTTCTCCGGCCCTATATGCTTGTTCCACCACCGTCTCTGCTCCCACTTCCGTCCCACCCGCATCCAATCTGCAACACGTTCCACCCAATCTTCATGGCCTCCTCCATCCTCCTCCAGCCCGCCGAACCTCTCATCGCCCCGCCGCTGCCCTTCAGCCCCCTGCGGGACAGCTTCGGCCGCGCCATCACGGACCTCCGCGTCTCCGTCACCGACCGTTGCAACTACCGCTGCGTCTACTGCCGCTCCGGCAACGAGGGCATCGTCTACGACGAACTCCCCATCCCCGACTACCTCCGCATCATCCGCCTCTTCGTCTCTCTCGGTATTGAAAAGGTCCGCCTCACCGGCGGCGAACCCCTCCTCCGCACCGGCCTTCTGGACCTCATCCAGGACCTCGCCCGCCTCCGCACCCTCTCCGGCGACCCCCTCGACATCGCCCTCACCACCAACGGCCACCTCCTCGCCCCCCTCGCCCAACCCCTCAAAGACGCCGGCATCACCCGCGTCACCGTCTCCATGGACGCCGTAGACCCGGAAACCTTCACCGCCATCACCCGCGTCCCGCGTTCCTTTGATAAAGTCCTCGCCGGCATCCGTGCCGCCTCCGCCGTCGGCCTTGGCCCCGTCAAGGTCAACTGCGTCCTCCTCCGCGGCTTCAACGACTCCCAGATCGAAGCCTTCGCCGAGTTCTCCCGCCAGGAAAACGTCATCGTCCGCTTCATCGAGTGGATGCCCCTCGAAGAAGCCACGGAAGAGATCCCCAATCAACTCTTAGGCGCAACCGCACGCCGCTGGTCCAGAGAAGCCGTCATCACTCTTGACGAAATCGTCGCCCGCCTCAACGCCTGTCACGGCGGCCTCGTTGAACTCCCCCCCAACGCCGCCAGCGAAACCGCCCGCCGTTACACCTTCGCCGACGGGCTCGGCGAAATCGGCATCATCGCCCCCGTCTCCCGCCCCTTTTGCGGTCACTGCTCCCGCGTCCGCCTCACCTCGGACGGCAAAATCCGCACCTGCCTCTTCTCCCAGACCGACCACGATCTCTATGGCCGCCTCCGCCGCGGCGCCTCCGATGACGACCTCCGCGCCTATATGCATCAAACCATCCAGCGCAAGGAGGCTCGCCATCATATTGGCGAACCCGGCTTTGAAAAGCCTTCGCGCTCCATGGTTCACATCGGCGGCTAAAGCCGTCTAACCAGCACCTTCGTACCCTGCAACTTCCGTGGTACCCACCCTCCAGTGGGTACCAAAGTGGGGTATCTTGATGGTTCAAGCAGTCTTCCAGGTCAACTGTTGCGAGTGAGAGAGCGTCGCCAATTCGAGGTCATCGAATCCCGCCAGATGGACCATCTGCGCGTCTTCCATGACGTCGCCCGAACCCTCACCACCTCCCTCGAACTCGAAGAAATCCTCCTCGCCATCATGGACAAGATGGCCAACTTCTTCGGCCCGGAGCGCTGGTCGCTCCTCATGATCGACCAGGCCAAACAGGACCTCTACTACGCCATCGCCGTCGGTGAAGACGCCTCCTCGCTCAAGGGTCTCCGCGTCCCCCTCGGCCAGGGCGTCGCCGGCTGGGTCGCCGCCACCGGCAACCCCCTCGTCGTGCCGGACGTCTCGCTGGACCCCCACTGGGCCGCCTTCTCCCGCTCCCACCCGGACCTCCGCATCGCCTCCATCGCCTGCGTCCCCATCCGTTCCGGTGAAAACACCCTCGGTGTCATCCAGCTCCTCAACTCCAAGCTGGACCTCCTCTCCGAGTACTCCATCTCCTTCCTCCGCATCCTCTGCGACTACGCCGCCATCGCCATCCAGAACTCCCGTTCGGTCAAGCTCATCCACGAGCTCTCCATCACGGACGACTGCACCGGCCTCTTCAACTCCCGCCGCCTTTACTCCATGCTCGAAGAGCAGGTCGCCCTCACCACCTTCGTCGATCGCGGACCCGACCGCGGCCAGACCCGCCCCAGCCCCTTCTCCCTCGTCTTCATTGACCTCGACTACTTCAAATCCATCAACGACACCTACGGCCACCTCATCGGCAGCCGCCTCCTCGCCGAGGTCGGCAACCTCATCCGCCGCCTCGTCGGCCCCGACGCCGCCGCATTCCGGTACGGTGGGGACGAGTTCGTCGTCCTCCTCCCCAACACCAACAAAGAAACCGCCACCGAGATCACCTCCAACCTCTGCCAGGGCCTCCGCGACGCCAAATTCCTCGAATCCGAAGGCTTCGGCCTGCACATCTCCGGCTCCTTCGGCCTCGCCACCTTCCCAGAGGATGGCGCCACCGTCCACGCCATCATGCGCTCCGCGGACTCCATGATGTACGACGTCAAAAACACCAGCCGTGACAACGTCGCCGTCATGGGCCAGGGCCGCCTCATGCCCGCCGGCAAGCCCGTCTCCAGCGAGCGCCGAGCCGTAGGCCGCCGCTAAGCACTTCGTGCAGTCCTGGGCTTCGCGTGGTGCTCCCGTTAGTCGCAAACCAAGCTTGGTGCCGACCAACGGAAGGCCCACCAGCCTACATCCACCTCGACTCCCAACACCCGTCACGAAGGGACCGCCCCGCGCGCAGCGGCCCCGTCCGGGAGGACAAGCCTCTACTCCGGCCGCCGTTTCTCCAGCCTCACCGCCCTCTTCTTCTCCGGCCGCACCACATCCCGATTCTCCCCCGCCGTCGGGTGCACCCCAAAATCCCACACCCCCAGATTGATCTCCTTCTCCCCCAGCACCTCCACCAGCGCATACTCCCCAATCAGCAGGTTCTCCTTCGGCACAATCTTCGCCCAATGCCCCCCCGCCAGCGTGGTCACGGTCGTCTCCGTCACATCCGCCTGCCGCTGGCTCCCCAGCAGCCCCGCCTGGAAGCTCGTCACCACCCTTGCCCCCGTCCTTACATCCACCCGCACAATCGCATACTCCCCCGGCTCCGAACTCTTCCGCCCCGTCCCCGAAGCATTCGCCCCATGCGTATCCACCGTCATCGTCGTCCCGCTGGAGATCTGCGCATCGTCAATCCGCACATACATCACCGGATCGCTCACATGCAGTTGCACATCCGCTTTTTCGCCCTTCAGCACCGCCACCTGGTGCGCCACGCTCCGCGGATTGATGATCCCCCGCAACACCCCGTGCCCCGTCTCCTTATTCAAATCCGTCTGCTGCTGGCTTAGCGGTACCAGCTCCGGCCCCCCATGCCACGTATCCACCGCCACCATACTCAACTCCGCCGGCAGCCTCAGGTCCGGAGCCACCTCCGGCGTAATCGCCGCACGGTCCGCCTCCTCCTTCGCCAGCTCCGGATCGATCACCGGTGCCTCCCGCTCCTGCCCCTGTCCTTCAGGATCGATCTGTGCCAGATGCCGCTTCTCCCACGTCCGCGTCGCCTCCAGGTCCACCAGCGCCACCGGAATCTCTTCCGTCTCACCCCCACGCTCGGCGCTCACATACTGCACCCGATCCCCCACCAGCTTGTAGCTCCTCACCATCTGGTACGTCCCATCCTTCAAGATCAGCCGCGTCCGATGCGGCGGCCCCGCCTGCGTCTCCACCGGAGGCATCGCCGCCCGCTGCCCATACCCCACCACCCCCACCGCCAACATCACCGCCAAAACCAGACCCCGCATACCAAACTCCTCGCGTCCCAATCCTAGAGCCTTTCCCGTCCCAGCGCAGATCGCCCGGGTGCCCCATTCATCGCGTACTTTGCGATGAGTGGGAAAGTAACCATCATCCTAGGCAATCTTTCATTCAGCAAAAAATGCGTCATCCTGAGCGAAGTGATCTGCGCTTTTGCGGATCACGCAGTCGAAGGACCCCGAAAAAGCCCATTTCACCTCAACCTCATCCGGCCCGCGCGAGAATCCCAAAGAACCGCTGTCACCGCCAGCAGAGAGTAAATATATTCGAGCGCATCTCGCACTCACCCGTCTGTCTTCTTAGAAGCACCCATTCACCCCATGACCACCTCCGAGGGAATCCTCTTGCACCTGCCCGGCCCCGAACGCCTCGTCGAACCCACCGACGAAGCCGCCGCCCCCGCGCAGAGCATCACCACCCTCGTCGCCGAATACTCCCCCCTCCTCTTCCGCGTCGCCCACTCCATCCTCCGCTCCCGCCCGGACGCAGAAGACGTCGTCCAGGAGACCTTCCTCCGCGTCCTCCAGCACCGCGCCACCCTTCCCACCCTCCGCGACCCGCGCGTCTGGCTCACCCGCATCGCCTGGAACCTCGCCCTCGACCGCCGCCGCCGCATCCGCCCCACGCAAATGGACGACCTCTTCGCCGCCTCCCTCGTCGCCCGCACCCTCCCCGCCGATGCCGCCCTCGCCAGCCACCACGCCCTCACCCTGGTCCTCGCGGAGATCGAACGCCTCCCCGAAAAAGAGCGCCACGTCCTCCTCCTCTCCACCCAGCAAGACCTCGACGCCCCCGCCATCGCCGCCATCCTCAACCGCTCCGAATCCGCCGTCCGCGCCCTCCTCCACCGCGCCCGAACCCGCCTCCGCGAACGTCTAGAGCAAGCCCAGAAAAAGCAGTCCCGCCCCACGAAAGGACGCCCATGAACTCGAATCTTCAGCCCCCCAACCAGTCCAATCCCAACCACCCCATCGACCACGTCCTCAACGCTCTCGCCAAAGCCGAGCCCCCGACCGGCATGGACCTACGCATCCTCAATACCCTTGAGCTTCACGCCTCCGCTGAACTTGAGTCTCGTTTAAGGGCACGGGTTCACCCGTGCCATAAATGTGTACGACTGATTTCGGCTTTAGCCGCTGAGGTACCTGTCCGCTTGGCCCGATCGCCCCTTTCGCGGTTCGCTTTCGCTCCGGCTCTCTTGGCCTCGACCACCACCGTCTCCGTCCTTCTCATCGTCGCAATCCTCCACCGCCCACAACGCCACGAGCCCGAAATCGGCCCCATCGCCAACTACCTCCCCGCCACCTCTCATCCGCTCCAGATAGACGCGGAAGACGCTCGCAAGCAACACCCCATGCCCCTGCTCAACCCACCTCCCGCCGTCCACCACCTCGGAAGCTCCTCCGCCTCGCCGCCGCCCTTCCGCTGGGTCTCCACCGCCCGGTTACCCCACATCCCGCTTCTGGGGCGTGGAATTTCACAAACTCGCCCCGCCCTCCCCACCCAACCCACCCTCGTCTCCTACCCCGCACCCCCCATGCCCCTCACCAACCAGGAAAAACTCCTCCTCCGCATCGCCCACAAGGATGACCCCCAGGCTCTCGCACCCCTCACCCCGGCTGGCCGCGCCGCCGAACAGGCGCAAGAGAACGCAGCCTTTCAAAATTTCTTCCCCCCGCCCGTCCCCGTCGACTACCCCACCCTCATCAGCCAGGCCAACCCACCCGCACCAGCATCCTCACGCACCCACGGAGCCTCCAAATGAAGTACGCCCTCACCCTTCTTACCTTGGCGCTTGTCCCATCCGCCGTTCCTGCCCAGAACATCACACCCCTGCCCCAGACGCCCAGTTCAACCATTCCCTATCAA
Source organism: uncultured Acidobacteriaceae bacterium (assembly GCA_964242025.1). GTDB lineage: Bacteria > Acidobacteriota > Terriglobia > Terriglobales > Acidobacteriaceae > Edaphobacter. Next base: position 143,086 of record CAXSZW010000012.1, on the reverse strand, counting down.
CATCCGGAGGACAATCGCCCCTTCCGCACCTTCACCCTCCAGGCCGGCAGCTCCGCCAACGACGCCAATGAGGTCCTCACCGCCATCCGCGTCCTCATGGACCCCGACGTCAAGGTCTATCTCACCCCCGCCGCCAACACCATCTCCGTCCGCGCCACCCCCACCCAGCTCCAGCTCATTGAAAAAATCATTGCGGAGACCAACCAGCCCCGCAAAGCCTACCGCCTCACCTACACCATCACCGAGATGGAAGCCGGCAAGCGTATCGGCGTCCAGAACTTCGCCGTCGTCGTCGCCGCCGGCGGCCGCACCACCCTCAAGGACGGCAGCAAGATCCCCATCGCCACCGGCACCTACGGCACAGACACCAAGAACACCCAGACCCAGTTCACCTACCTCGATATCGGCCTCAACATCGACGCCTCCGTCGATGAGTTCAGCAACGGAGCCCGCCTCCGCTCCAAAATCGAGCAATCCAGCGCCGCCGAGGAAAAAACCATCGCCGGCGTCACCGAACCCATCATCCGCCAGTCCGTCCTGGAAGGCACCGCCTTCCTCACCCCCGGCAAACCCGTCACCCTCGGCGCCTTTGACATCCCCGGCAGCACCCGCCACCTGGAGGTCGCCGTCACCATGGACCCCATCCACTAGCAGGAAACCGCCCACCCCGGAGTAACGTTCCAAAGGGTCACGAAGGTCCAGGGTTCGTCCTCCTCCCGGCAATTGTAGATACAAACCTAACCCCTTTCGTTTCAAATTTTTGCCTCACAACGGGTGGGGTGCCTCACCCCCACCCACCCCCCTCGTCCAAATCCCACCTCGGTAACCACTCTGTCCACGTTTGAGTCATTGAAGTCCGCCCCCGCGCCGCCGATACTCCAGTCATCGTCTCGCCCCCGGGCCCCGGAGTCTCCAATGACCGTCTCTCGCTTCGCTTCCTGCGCCTCTGCCGCAGCCTCGCTCTCTCTCTTCGCGCTCCTCGGCTGCAATGCCGCCCTCAGCCCCACGCCAGCCGTCAACGCCGTCTCCGTCACCGGAAACTGGCAGCTCTCCTCCTCGGACGCCGCCGCAGCCAAACTCCCAGCCCTCTCCGGCGAGCTCAAGGGCTCCGGCTCCGCCATCACCGGCCTCTTCCACTCCAACGCCGCCTCTGCCTGCCTAGCCCCCTCCTCCGTCATCGAGCTCAAAGGCTCCGCCAACGCCTCCAGCGTCGTCACCCTCACCGGAGCCAACGTCGCCGGCGGCACCCTCACCGTCAAGGGCACCCTCGCCCCGGACGGCAAGTCCTTCTCCTCCGCCTCCTACATGGTCGCCGGCGGCACCTGCGCCTTCACCAAGGCCGCCACCGCCTCCGCCCAGGCCTACTCCTCCATCTCCGGCAACTACACCGGCACCTTCTCTGACACCACCGGCAACTCCCTCCCCGTCAACGCCACCCTCACCCAGACCCCCAACTCCGACACCGACGGCAACTTCCAGCTCTCCGGCACCGGCTCCTTCGCCGACGGCCGCAGCCCCTGCATTGCCAGCCCTGCCACCGTCTCCAACTCCCAGGTCACCGGCGGCAACTTCTCCCTCACCTACACCGACCCCAGCTCCCAGAACAGCGTCGCCGCCAGCGGCACCTTCTCCCCCGATGGCACCACCCTCACCGTCTCCTCTTGGACCCTCACTGGCAACTGCGGCACCTTCACCGGCACCGGCCTCCTCACCAAGCAGTAGCCGCCCACAGCCCCCAAAACACCCATGCCCCACCCCGCCGATAAAGCCGGGTGGGGCATTGACATTCCTCCCGGAACCTCCGCAATCACCCGAACGCCTTCACCTCAAGCCGCCGGAACCAGATCTCCGCAAACTCAATCTCCAGCGCAATCTTCCCTCGCGTCAGCGGAATAAACTTCCCTGGATGCGCCGGGTCCGGCTGCTGCAGCCGAGTGATCGTGTTCACCGCCCGCCCATTGATAATGTGCGTTGCACGATCCCCCTGCCACAGCACCTCCACCGTATTCCAGTCATCCAGCTTCTCAAAGTTTCCATCCTTGATCTTCCGCCCCGTGCTCGGCTCCTCCGTACTCGGCTTGTCCCCTGCTCTGGCGGCCTCGCTGTCCGGCGCAGGCCACCCATGCACTGGACTCAATCCCTGTCCAAACAGCCCCGAGCCATGCGGCGATTGCACCCCCCGGACCCCATCCACCAGGAAGAAATCCCCCACGTCCCCTTCCTCAATCTGGCACTCCACGCACCGAGGCCACACATGGTCATCGCCCACCAGCCCATACAGCAGCCCGTTGTCCCGCTTGCTGATCGTGCGCGGAGCAAACTGTTTCACGCCCCACTTGTACTCCAGCCGGATCCTTACATTCTCAAACTCCTGATGCGTCGCCAGGTAGCCCGCCTCATACTGCGTATCGTCCACATCCGCGCCCATAATGTGGAGCATCTCGTCCTCCACCGTGACAATGCGCTTCCTCTCCGCCACCCCCTTCCCGCTCTTCTCGAGCATCGTGTACCACCCCGTCAGGTCGCGCCCATTGATCAGCGAGATCCATCCATCCGCCCCAGCCGGAGGCAGCGTCAGCTTCGGCGGCGCACTCTGTGCAAGCGATTCAACAGGCAGCAGCGCGGAGCCCAGCGCAAGCGCACCCATCCCCTTCAACACGTCCCGGCGGTCGATCATGCAATCCCCTCAATCCAACAAAGATAGCCATAGCGGAAGCTTTCGCAGCAGCGCACAAAGCCCTCACCCCGGCGATCCATACTATGCGCCCCAATCAGCAAAGCGCGAGTCCCGAACAAGCGAACTGATTCCCATCCCTCGATGAAAAGCCCAAACCTTGCACCTCCCCACTTCTACAACCTGCTTCAAGTCAGCAGATAAGGGCCAAAGGCCCGCTCTATACCAGCCCAGGGCGACGCCCTGGGTCCACGCCCCACCCCATACGATCCAATCCTGAGCGGGGGTCTCGCAGCCTCACCGCGAGACCCTCGACGAAGGACCCGTACTTCAATCTCTCCCCTTGCACAAACCTCATCGACCGTAGACCGCTTCAGCCGCAAGGTCTCGTTTAAGGGCACGGCTTCAGCCGTGCCGCAGGAGCCTTTACTTCTTTGAAAGGTCGGGGCTTCAGCCCAGACATCCAACTACACCCCACGTTGTTCCTCCTGAGCGGGGGTCTCGCAGCCTCATCGCGAGACCCTCGATGAAGGACCACGCCTTTGAATCACTACCTTCCTACAAATGCGTTTATCGGTACTAATCAGCTCACGTCCTTGATACGACCTAGTTAGGGTCACTCCAACCCAAAATCGGACGCCTTCACAATGAACTTTTCACGATAGTGGAGCATCGGCAGAATCTGCGACCCTTGGCGCCCCACATGCTCGACATAGAACAATCGGAGTTCCTCCAGGGTGAGGTGTGCATAATAGAGGAGAGCGGCAGCAGCCGTTGAGTATGCGTGCAGTTGAGCACCCTCCGCCAGGTAAACGTGGATATCCGCGCCCTCCCGTTCAATCAGAAAATGCGCGATGGCGTCACGCATGTCTCTCAGTTTCTCGTACAGCGCTTGAGCGGTCGTTACACCCTCCACAAAGCTCCTGTCTAAACCGAACCTTACAAGCTGCTCCTGATCGACTTTGATTTTGGTTGGCATCCTAACGTCTTTGCCACGTGCCGCAAGCTGATCTTTTAGGTACTTCCGAATCGTATTCGTGCCTTCAAATATTCTTGCAGCGCAAAGCAGTCGATAGAAGGGGCTGCCCGACGTGAGCGCCTCTCTATAGATCGCGTCGTAAGGCGCGAAGGGCACGGCCTGGTTTATTCCTCCGAGTGGCCCGAGCAACACTCCATTTCGTATCGGAAGCAGCATTTGGTACAGAAGGGGTTGATCGTCTGCGGGCGATATCAACTCGACTCTGAAGGGTGAGCGGCATGTTTGAGTCGCGAGTCAGGACATCGAGCAGGGCGTTTAGTGGTCGCCGGGCAAGCGTAATTGCGTTTGAAGGCAGCCTCGTTTCAACCTGAACTTCGATATACGAGAGCTGCCGACCCTTCTCTGCAATGAGGTCATAGTAGACGGCTTTGTGTCCGCCAAGGTGCAGATAGATAGAGAGCGGGTTCTCATTGAGATGAAGAAGGTTGTGCAAAGGTCGATTTATCGCGTCTTCGGGGTCTCTGCTCAACGCAGCCCCATCGGATACGATTCCACGCACACGCCAGATCCTAGTGATACCTGATCGCTCAAGTTGTCCTATCTCGTCCATCCGACTTGCGCGTGCAAGAACAGCTAATACACCGGGAGCAGGGTCGCGTGGATCGAGCAGGTAGAAGGGATCTGACGACGATGGCTTCAGCTCTTCCTGGTCTCGGCCATCATCATGCATCGGGTCGTTTCCTCGCCGTATTTCACTTCACGCGCTATTCTAGCCGACACGCGGACCCCGTCTTTCATGAGCATCGTGGGAGTACCGGAAGTCATTACACCGATGCGCGTTGCTGCAAAACATTCTCAAATCCAGAGAGAAATGCACTTCTCTGTGGACAATCTTTCATTGTTGCAAGCTGTAGCACGGCGTAGAGGTTCCAGCATTCCTGATCGATTTGAGGGTTAGAGAAACGCCCCTCCTTGAACACGTCGTTTCTCAACTGAAACAGCCTAAAGACTTCCTGGTTGACGATATTTGACTTTAGTTCTTCTTTGAAGAACTTTTCACGCTTCTTACCGTTCTCGATCCGACCGGGGTGTGAATGCATGATTGCTTCAAAGGCTAGCCACATCAAAATAAACCGCTCGTCAGGAAATGCCTGCGCGAAGGCCTTATCCAGGAGAATCGCCGCTTCTTCTGGTATCGCAATCAAGGCAGCTTCCTCGATGGGAGGGACTTCGAACATGTTGAGATTCTGGGTATCGAACGGAGAAGCATATCCCACATCGGAAGAAATCCCAACATCAAGCTTTTCTTCCGAAAATTTAGTATCGAAGATCAATTCCCGCGCAATGGGTACACCAAAAACCAGACGAAGTGCGTTCGCCGCGACAATGATCTGATTCCGGTGCTCTCGTCTCGCTTCCTCGCTGATGTACCCGAATGTCAGCTTCAGATGATTGCTGCCAGCAGGAATCGAGACATTATGCATAAAAGAAACGCACTGGCCTGATGCTTCGTAGTGTCTATTCCATCTCATACGGAGGGTTTTGTCGTCTGGAGGATTCACGACACTGACGTCGACATTATTGAAATCATTTGCCTGAAAGAAAGTCCTGATCTTTGGCAGGTCTGCCTTTTGAATCGATGAACTCCAGACGGTCTCCTCGAAGAATTTGTATCCTCGAGGTCCCCATTCTCTGACCAGCCTATCCTGAAGCTTTCCATCAGTGAATCTCCTAAGGACACTGGTAATGATAAGTCGGCTTAGCGGCAGCGGCGCGATGACACTCCTCGATAGTTTGCCAACGCGATACCATATCCCTATCCGCGTGACGTCCCAGACCAAACTCTCCCCCCAGGTCCTCCTCGCCTTCGCCTGCGTGTACCTCTTCTGGGGCTCCACTTATGTCGCCATCCGCTTCGGCGTGCAGGTGCTCTCCCCGTACGTCCTCGGCAGCTCGCGCTTCCTCATCGCCGGCCCGCTCATGCTCGCCCTCTGCGCCGCCCGCGGCATGAAGCTCCGTCAGTCCTGGCGAGACCTCGGCCTCCTCGCCCTCATGGGCGTCCTCATGCTCGGCCTCGGCAACATGGGCCTCGTCTGGTGCGAGCAGTTCCTCCCCTCCGGCCTCTCCGCCCTCCTCTTCGCCGTCATCCCCCTCTTCATCGCCATCTTTGAGGCCGTCCTCCCGGACGGGGAAGGCCTCCGCGCCAAAGGCTGGGTCGGCATCGCCATCGGCTTCCTCGGCCTCGTCATCCTGCTGCTGCCCGGCATCCGGGAAGGCCTCAGCCTCCAGCACGGCCGGCACTCCACCCAGCTCCTCGGCTCGGCCGTCGCCATCTTCGCCGCCTTCACCTGGAGCGCCGGCTCCATCCTCTCCCGCAGGGCAAAGCTCAAGACCCACGCCTTCGTAGCAGCCGCCTGGCAGATGCTCTTCGCCGGCATCTTCAACTTCCTCCTCATGCTCGCCGTGGGCGGCACCTACCGCGTCCAGTGGCCGCCAAAGGCCCTCTGGTCCATCGCCTGGCTCGTCACCTTCGGCTCCCTCGTCGGCTACACCGCATACATCTACCTGCTGGACAACGTCCCCGTCGCCAAAGTCTCCACCTATGCCTACATCAACCCCATCGTCGCCGTCATCCTCGGCGCTCTCTTCCTCGGTGAGCGCATGGTCCCCATCGAGTACGCCGGAATGACCGCCATCCTGCTCGCCGTTTACCTCGTCACCAGCTCCAAGCTCACCGCAGCGTCTTCGCCCAGGCCGGTGCGCGCCTGACCACGCTGCTTGCTGTCCCTTAGCCAGCTTAGCCATACCGTTCTCCACACCTTGGCAGCAAAACACCACAACGAAACCGCGACCATCACCATGGCTGGCGACCATTTTCGGCAAATGTGCGTCCTACAGTGACAAATGTCCGTTCGGTTCAAGTGGAATCCCAGGGATGTTCGGCGCGCGCTTGCCTGTCTCGCGCTCGTCATAACCCCTTTGTTTGCACACGCTTCGCTCACCGTCCTGGTCGGCGAACCCTATGGCAGCTTCGGCACCATGATGCCCGTCGGCCACACCGCCGTGTATCTGGACCACCTCTGCGCCGATGGACCCACAAAACTCCGCAATTGCATGGTGAATGAGCCTCAAGGGGTCGTAATTGCCCGCTATCACCGCATCGGCCAGCTCGACTGGATCGCCACACCCATCATGCAATTTCTTTACGCCACCAACACCCCCCAAAACGTGCCGGAGTACGTCACGCCGGAGCTGGAGTGGACGCTACGTGACCGCTACCGTACCCAATTCCTGCAGTCCATTGTTCCCAATGGCACCGAAAGGGATAAGAAGAACGACGAGTGGGTTGAAACTGCAGGCGCGGCCTTTGACCGTCGCCTCTGGGGCTATCAGGTTCAAACTACTGCGGAACAAGACTCGGCGTTGATTGAAGCGTTGAACAACGACCCTAATCGCCACCGCTACGCCCTTAGAAATGCCAACTGTGCCAACTTCGCGCAAAACGTCGTCAATCTATACTTTCCGGGCACAGTGAAACGCCTGGGTCGCATCTCGGACTTCGGTATTCTGTCGCCGAAACAGGTCGCCCGCAGCCTCTACCTATACGGCAAGTCCCATCCAGAGGCGCAGCTCAAGGTCATCGAGATCCCTCAGATTCCTGGATCCCTCCGGCGCAGCCGCCCTGTGCGCGGCGCCGCTGAAGGAGCGCTCACCACCAAGCGATATTTATTTACGCTTATAGCCATCCAGCCCGAGGTACCGGTCCTGCTGACTGTCTTGTATCTGGATCATGGTCGATGGCAGATGAACCAACATGCGGAAGTCGTAGGGCCTGAAGCGTTTGCGCTGCCGGTTGCGGTTGTGGCTAAGACGGCTGTGGCGGAGACCGCCGCCGCGGAGGGATCCGAAGAGATGGAAAATTGGGAGCGCTGAGAGAGGTTATGCGAGCGGCTTGCGGATGACAACTTCGAGGTAATCGCTGGGGAGGATGAGGGTGGCATCCCCGGAGCGGTTGAGGCTGTCGCAGAGGGCGATCAGGTCTGCGGAGAGGGCTTCTCCGTTGGCTTCATCGAGGGAAGCGAAGGCGCGGTTCATGGGACCGTAGAAGGTGCGGAAGGTTTCCAGCCAGTGCTGCGCGGAGAGAGAGCGGAACTGGAAGCTCTTTGGGATAATTTTGATTTCTTCGGCGAGGGGGAAGAGGTCGTGGAGGTGGGGCTCCGTACCCCAGAGGGATGGGGGCTTTGCGCCTGCGGCGGGCGGGAGGTACTTGCTGAGGATTTTGAAGATCTGGCCGACGAAGCCGCCGGGGGTCCAGTTGGCGAGGCCGATGAGGCCGCCGGGTTTGGTGACGCGGAAGAGTTCGGCGGCGGCGCGGGGCTGGTTGGGGGCGAACATGACGCCGACGGTGGAGAAGACGGCGTCGAAGCGGGCGTCTTCGAAGGGGAGAGCCTCGGCATCGGCGATCTGAAAATCGATGCGGAAGCCTTCCGCGGAGGCGCGGGCCCGGCCCCGGTCGAGCAGGGCGGGGACGTAGTCCGTGGAGGTGACGCGGCAGCCTCGGCGCGCGGCGGCGAGGGAGGCGTTGCCGTTGCCGGCGGCGATGTCCAGGACGTGCCATCCGGCGCGGACGTCGAGAGCCTCCATGAGGAGTTCCGCCATGAGCAGAATGCCGGTTCCGATGACGGCGTAATCGCCGGCGGACCAGGCTTGTTGCTGGCGGGCTTTGAGGGCTTCGAGGTCGGGTGCGGGTTGGGTTGCCATACGACTTCGACTATACCCCTCCCCCTGGGGTAACTAGTGCAACAATTTGAAAGCAAACGACTTAGATGCTGTTTACCGATTGATACATACGGTTTGATCGGCGTGATCGACGGCTTGAAAGCTTCGCCGATCCGTTTGTTCGGGGAGCTTGGTCGTGTTCGATCTACCTTTATTTTACCGAGCGGGAGGGGGTAGTTACGCCAACTTTGTTACTTACAAAACAAAAGGCTTATGGGGTTCTAGGCCTTGACAAGCGAATTTGCTGAGGTTTTTCAGGGCTTGCCAGGAAGAAAAGTTCGACTGCGGGCGGAAGGTATCTGACCATAACGGGACTGGAATCAGATAAGGGGGGTTGCGGCACCAATCCAAAGCTCAAAGGAGGCAGGAGGGGAGCAGCCGGGTTTGAGGTAACCGGGGCTGAGGTTGACGTTCTGCTGGACCACGATGCCAACGGAGTTGAGGACGGTCCGGATCACCTGAAGCTGCTGGTCGTTGGCAGGGCTGGGGTAGTAGCGGATCTGGGTCTGCGAAGGGGCCTTGTCAACGCGCTGCACCCCCTGAACGACGGGTCCGATGCTGGTGGTCCTGAGGCGGGTGATGAGGTTTTTGCCGAGGGCGAGCTGCTCCGGCGAGTTGGCGACCTGAATGAAAAGGCCGCCGGGGCTGGCAGCGCACTGAGGTGGCGGTTGGGATGCGGCTGTGGCCTGCTGCTGGCGTGCTCCGGCGGAGACTGCCTGCTGGAGGGTACGGTCGGAGGGATCGTTCAGCTGGAGATCGAAGATGTACTGCTGGAGCTCGTCGGTAGGGGCCTGCTGGGCATTGGCTTCCGAGGTGTAAATTTTAATGCCAAGGTCTCGCTGGGACTTGTCCGTGCTGGTGAGCAGGGGCACGAGAGCGGTGAGGTTGGTGTACTTTTTCTGGGTGGTGTCGAAGGCGGCCTGCTGCTCGCGCGCGGCCTTGTCATTATTGTCCTTGGTGGCGGTGTAAAACCAACCGACGAAGGCGATGACGATGGGGACGAGGATGCCGGAGATTTTGCCGAGGCGGTCCAAGCTTCTGTCAAAGCTCGATTGCGGCTCGTCCGGCATGGCGGGCTCCTGAGAAGCGTTCGGGGATTGAGAGATGCAACGCGGAGCCCGGGCTGTGCTGGGTTGACGATAAGGGATGGCGGCACGGAATACAACCAACCTAGACGCCGAGGGCGGTGCGGATGGCGTGCGCGATGGATTCGGCGTGGTGGCGCATCTGGTGTTCGTCTTCGGCTTCGATCATGACGCGGGCGAGGGCTTCTGTGCCGCTGTAACGGATGACGACGCGGCCGGTTCCGGCGAGGTCGGATTCGGCGGCGGCGATGGTTTCAGCGACGGCGGGGATGGAATCCAGGGGCTTTTTCTCACGGACTTTGACGTTGAGGATGACCTGAGGGAAGACCTTGAGGTCGGAGGTGAGCTCGGCGAGGGTGCGGCCGGTGCGGTGGAGGATGTCGAGGACAAGGAGGGCAGTGAGGAGGCCGTCGCCGGTGGTGGAGCGGCCGGAGAAGAGGATGTGGCCGGATTGTTCGCCGCCGAGAGAGGCACCGGTGGCGAGCATCTGCTCGAGCACGTACTTGTCGCCGACGTTGGCGCGGAGCATCTTGATTCCGGAGCGGCCGAGGGCGGCTTCGAGGCCCATGTTGGACATGGTGGTGGCGACGACGGTGGCGTTGGCGAGCTTGCCCTGGGCGTGGAGGTCGCGGGCGGCGAGGAGGAGGACGGCGTCGCCGTTGACGACCGTGCCGTGCTGGTCTGCGAAGAGGACGCGGTCGGCATCGCCGTCCAAGGTGATGCCGAGGGCGGCCTGGTGCTTGACGACTTCTGCGGCGACGACCTCCGGGTGCAGGGCTCCGCAGGCCTGATTGATATTGCGTCCCGTGGGGGAGGCATGGGTGATCAGGACGGTGCCGCCGAGGTCTGAGAAGAGCTGCGGGGCGACGGAGCTGGCGGCTCCGTTGGCGCAATCGACGACGATGCGCTGGTTGTCCAGGGAGAGGCCGGGGACGGCGGCGAGGAGGAAGCGGGTGTATTCGGCGCGGTCGGAGTCGTTCACCTGCGGTGAGTTCTTCGTTGTTCGTTGTTCGTTGTTCGTTAGGGCGAGTTGGGTGAAGATTTCCTGTTCGATGGCGAGTTCGGTGGCGTCGGGGAGTTTGTAGCCGTCAGGGCCGAAGAGCTTGATGCCGTTGTCCTGCCAGGGATTGTGGGAGGCGGAGATGACGACGCCGGTGGAAAAGTCGTGGGCGTGGGTGAGGTGGGCGATGGCGGGGGTGGTGATGACGCCGGCGTTTTCTACCGTGGCTCCGCCTGCAGTAAGGCCAGCGGTCAATGTCGAGGCAATCGATTCGGAGGATTCGCGGGTGTCCATGCCGAGGAGGACGCGGGGGGCGGGTGTCGTCGCTTTGAGGGTGTGGGCGAGGGCGAGGCCGATGGCGTAGATGGTGCGGTCGTCAAGGGGGGGCTGGCCGGCGACGGCGCGGATGCCGTCGGTGCCGAAGAGCTTCTTCATGCGGATTGATCTCCAGAGGGTGGGGGGAGTGAGGCTGAGGTGACGTTGGCGGAGACGATGCCGTGGGCGAGGCGGGCGCGGATGCGGTCGCCGGGCTGGGTGTGGGCGGCGTCACGCAGGATGGAGCCGGCGTGGGAGCCGGAGTCCGTGAAGACGATGGCGTAGCCGCGGTTGAGGACGGCGAGGGGCGAGAGGGCGGCGAGGCGGGCTGAGGCCCGGTCCAGGCGGGTGCGGCGGAGGGCGACGAGATCCTGCGAGAGGCGGGCGAGGCGGGCCTGCGCGGAGGCGAGGCGGCGGTGCGAGAGGGAGAGGCGGACGGAGGGGTCGCGGCGGAGGAGGCGGGACTCCAGGGCGGAGAGGCGGGTGGTGCGCTGGGTGGAGAGGCGGGTGGAGGCGGCCTGGAGGCGGAAGCGGAGCTCATCTATACGCTGGTGGCGCAAAGAGATCGCGTCACCGAGCCGTGAGAGGACCTGCTGGGCGGAGAGACGGGAGAGGCGCTGGCGGGCATGCATGACGTGGTACTGGGTGGCCCGGACCATGCGGTTTTCAAGGGTCTGGACGCGCTCTTCAATACGATGCTGGGCGGCGGTGATGAGCTCGGCTGCGGCGGAGGGGGTGGGGGCGCGGAGGTCGGCGGTGAAGTCGGCGATGGTGGTGTCAATTTCATGGCCGATGGCGGAGATGACAGGGAGAGCGGAGGCGGCGATGGCGCGGGCGAGGGATTCGTCGTTGAAGCCGGCGAGGTCTTCATAGGAGCCGCCGCCGCGGGCGATGAGGATGAGGTCGACGCGGTTGGGATGCTGGTTGAACCAACGGATGCCGGCGGCGACGGTCGGGGGGCATTGCGGGCCCTGCATGACGGCGGGGAAGATGAGGAGGTTGAGGCGGGCGTGGCGGCGGCGGACGACGTGGATGATGTCTCGGAGGGCAGCGCCGGAGGGACTGGTGACAATGCCGATGCAGTGAGGGAAGGGCGGGAGGGGGCGCTTGCGGGTGGGGTCGAAGAGGCCTTCCGCGGCGAGGCGGCGTTTGAGTTGCTCAAAGGCGAGCTGGAGGGCGCCTTCGCCACGGGGGCGCATGGAATCTGCGATGAGCTGAAGCTGGCCGCGGGACTCGTAGACGGAGATGCGGCCGCGGACCTCCACCTGCATGCCGTCCCGGGGGTTGAAGCCGAGGAGGGCGGCCTTGCCGCGGAAGAGGACGACGGCGAGCTGGGCGTCGCCGTCCTTGAGGGTGAAGTAAAGGTGGCCGGAGGCGGCGGGGCGGCAGTTGGATATCTCGCCTTCAACGGAGAGGGCTCCGGCGTGGGCCTGCTCGACGGTTTGGCGGAGCTCGTTGAGGAGGCGGCGGACGGTGTAAACGATGGGTTCGCGCGAGGGTGTGGGAACGGGCTCGGCTGTGGCGAGGTCGAAGAGGAGTTGGGGGGCGGGGGTGGCTCTTGGGCGAGACCTGGCGGGGTTGGACTTCGCCTGCCTGAGGCTGAAGAGAGTTGGGATGGAGTCGCCGGAGGCCATTGGGTTGAGTCTAAACCAGCGGGGAGATGGGACTTGTGACTCTGCGGACGGCGGAGGTCAAGCGATGGCGAGGAGGGCGTCGGCTTCGCGGAGGAGGACGGTGGGGGGGCAGGGCTTGGTGAGGATGCGGACGGGTTGGCGGAGGGCTTCGGCGCAGGCGGTGACGCGCTCCAGGCCGTTGTAGTAGCCGGTGAGGACGAGGATGGGGCAGAGGGGCAGGTGGCGGCCAAGGTCTTCCATGAGGGCGACGCCATCGCGGCCGGGCATGTCGATATCGCAGAGGACGAGGTTTGGCGGGTGCTCGACGGCGGAGGTGAGGGCGTCCTCCGCAGAGACCGCGGTGGTGACTTCAAAGCCATGCTTGCGCAGGATGGTGGCGACGGTCTGGGTGATGAGGGGTTCGTCATCGACGACGAGGATGCGCATGAGAGCTCTCTTGAAGGGGGAATGAGGCAGGAGGCTACGTGCGAGTGAAACAAGGAGTGCAGGGGTGCGACTTACTGAAGTCTATCGGGTATCTTGTGGGAAACGCACGCCTTCCGGCTACATCTGCAACGAAAGTGGTAGCTCCGGTTGGGACAGATGGGAGGAGCCCGCCTGGTGCGCTTCCAGGAGGGAGCTGGCGGTGCGGACGAGGAGCGTTGGGGGGCAGGGTTTGCTGAGGACGCGGATGGTCTGCCCAAGGTTTTGGGCGTAGGCGGCGGCGCGGTCCTGAGCGTACCAGGAGGCGGTGAGGACGAGGATGGGGCAGAGGGGGAGATGATGGCCAAGATCTTCCATGAGGGCGATGCCATCGCGGCCGGGCATGTCGATATCGCTGAGGACGAGGTCCGGGGGGTTGCGGAGGGCGGAGGAGAGCGCGTCGTCCGCGGAGTTGGCGATGGTCGCCTCAAACCCATGCTTGCGCAGGACGAGGCTGACGGTGTGGGCTACGATCGGTTCGTCGTCGACGACAAGGATGCGCATGGCGGCCTCTGGTGGAGAGAGTAAGAGTGAGCTTGCGGAGTCGCACTACAAGCGGGGACGAGTTACTCCAGTTATTGTGTATCGAACTGGGAATTTCTTATGTGTGGTGGTTAACGCAGCCAGGAATAAAACTGAATTCTTTGCTGGGCTGCGATTTCCGGCTGGAAACGTAGGATAAGGGTCATGAGCGGAACGATGAGAGTGGTGCAGGCGGTTGCAGCGGTGGTGGGGGTGATGTTTACCACGGGCGTGGTGGTGGATGCATTTCAGACGATTATTCTGCCGCGACGGCCGTCGCGGAAGTTTCGGATTACGCGGGTGTTTTACCAGTTCACCTGGAAGGTTTGGTGCTGGAAAGCGGATTCGGTGAAGGACGTTAAGGCGCGGGAGGAGATTTACAGCGTGTACGGGCCGCTAAGCCTGCTGATGCTGCTGGTGCTTTGGGCGAGCATGCTGGTGGTGGGATTTGCGCTGCTGTACTTCGGGTTTGGGACGCCGTTTGGGGATCCAATGGCTCCCGCGAGCACGTGGCCGGTGTGGATGACGCATCTGCGGACGGCGCTTTATGTGAGCGGGACGACACTGTTCACGCTGGGGCTGGGGGACGTGACGCCGCATAATCATATCGCCAGGGCAGTGGTGGTGATGGAGTGCGGGACGGGACTGGGGTTCGTGGCGCTGGTAATTGGGTATGTGCCGGTGCTGTACCAGGCGTTCAGTCACAGGGAGGTGAGTGTGGCGATGCTGGATGCAAGGGCGGGGAGTCCGCCGACGGCGACGGAGCTGCTGCGGCGGCATGGGTTCGAAGGGGGGCAGGAGGAGCTACGTCTGCTGCTGAGCGAGTGGGAACGGTGGTCGGCGGAGATTCTGGAGTCGCACATCAGTTATCCGATTTTGTGCTTCTACCGGTCGCAGCACGATAACCAGAGCTGGTTGAGCGGGCTGGTGACGATTCTGGATACGTGCGCGCTGCTGATTACCACGATCGAAGGGCCGACGGTAAGGCAGGCGCAGTTGACGTTCGCGATTGCGAGGCATGCGCTGATCGATCTGGGGCACGTGTTCCATACGGAACCGAGGCCGGGGGTGGAGTACGCAGAGCGGCTGCCTGCGGAGGTGTTCGACCGGCTGTGCGATGCGCTGGGGGAGATGCAGATGCGGCTGTGCGGGGATCCGGCGACGATGCGGCGATTGAGCGCTATACGGGCGATGTATGAGCCGCATGCGGCGGGGCTCTCGGCTTATTTGCGGATGCCGCTGCCGCTTTGGGTGGCGGAACCGAAGGCGACGGATATATGGAAGAAGGTTGCGGCGCTAAGGATGTCGGCTGAGGTGCTGCAGAGTGCGGGGCATGTGAGTGACCGGTCGACGGCGGTGAATTTGCATGATTAGAACAGTGATGATGCAGTGTGAAGCAGTGAGAGGCAGTGAGAGCAAAAAGCAAATGCCCGGCTCTTGCGAGAGCCGGGCATTTTGAGGGGATGGGATTGACTTACTGGGCGGGTGGGGCTCCGGGGGCGGCGGCCGGGGTGGGGTTGAGCTTTTGGGTAGCGATGGTGGCTGCGACTCCGGGCTGGCCCTTGGCGTCCTTGTCCTTGTCCTTGAGCTGGGCGTAGATCTTGCGGGCGTCCTCGGTCTTGCCCTGGGCGGTGTAGAGCTCGGCCAGGGAGATTTGAGCGGTAGTGGCTGGGACGGTGGTGGCAGGCTTGGCGATGATCTGGTTGTAAAGATCGATGGCCTGAGCGTCGCGGCCGGTCTGGCGGTAGAGGCCGGCGAGGGAGAGCCTGGCGAGTGCGCCGAGGTCAGCGTCCCAGCCAGAGGCTACGGACTTGAGGGTGGATTCGGCGGACGAGGTCTGGCCGGCTTCCATATAAGTGAGGCCAGCGAAGTAACGGGCGTTTTTGCCGTCCTTGGTCATGCCGTAGGTGTCTGCGATGTTGAGGAAGAGCTTGTTGGCGGCCTGGGCGCGCTCCGTGGTGGAGGAGTACGACTTGACGCCGGGGAGCGGAGGCTGGCCGGCGACGGCGATGGGCGCGGTGAAGACCTGCATGGCCGCACCGAAGGCGGTGCTGGCGGCGTCCGAACGGCGGTTGAAGATGACGCCCGTGACGACCACGATCACGATGACGGCGAGCAGGAGGGAGGTGGTGACGATAACCGACTTGCGGTTCATCCTGGCCCACTCCAGGCCGTGCGAGGTGGTGGTGACGAAGGTGTCCTGCTGGAGGGCTGCTTTGGTTTGCTGATCCACGATGTGGGGTCTTCCTTTTGCTTGAGACTGAGCTTTGGGGGCTTGTTGTGCCCGAACCTTTAGTTTAGCAGGGTGCCGGAATTCAGGCGGGATCGATGGGGGTTTGGGGGACGCGGACCCAGGGCATGCCGGCGGCCACGGCAGAGGCGATTCCGGCGTCGGCATCTTCAAAGACGAGGCAGTATTGGGGGTCGACGTGGAGGCGGGAGGCGGCGAGGAGGAAGGGCTCGGGGTTCGGCTTGCCGTGGGTGTAGTCGTCCGCGCCGATGATGGCGGCGAAGCGGTCCGTGATGCCGAGGACACCGAGGGTTCGGAGGACGGAGGCGGTGGGCGAGCCGGAGACGATGGCGAGAGGAATGCGGCCGTGGGCTTCTAGGACGTGGAAGAGGACGGACTCGATGGGCTTCATCTCGTCGACCTTGGAGAGGTAAAGGGACTCCTTGCGGGCGACGGTGGCGGTGGGGTCGAGGTGGGTGCCGTAGAGCTCGTTGTACATTTCGACGGTGCGGGGGAGGGGGATGCCGCCCCAGGAGTAGAAGAGGTCGAGGGGGAAGGAGCCGCCGGCTTGGGCGAAGGTGGCGGACCAGGCACGGTAGTGGGCGGGCATGGTGTCGGCTACGGTGCCGTCGAGGTCGAAGAGGTAGGCGCGGTGGTCGCCTTCAGGCAGAGGGAGAGGAGTGACGGGCATGGGTTATTGGAGCATGCCACCTGCGCGGTGTCACGTCGGTTATGGTCTACGTTCTGTCATCCCATTCGGCTCGGATGCGGCGATGGTATCCAAGTCCGTCCATGTTTGCCCAAGTGAGACGGGAATTCTTATGAAATTGCGAGCCCTCTCGATTGCTTCTGATTGCCGAACCACAGTGCGCGATATGTCTCGCCCGCTACAGTCTCTGCATCGCGCTTTGAACACTCCTGAACGACTGCAATGTCAGGGTCCAGCGCGAAGAGTGCCTTGTTCTTTTCCTTGCTGATGAAGCCGCCATTGCAATCCCACGTCACGAGCTTCATTGCTTTGCTCCTCGTATAAAGCGCTACTTGATGTCACGCCAGTTGTGGCCGAGGCCTACGTCGGCGACGATGGGGATGGAGAAGTGGGCTACGTTTTCCATCTCTTGCTTGACGAGAGTTTGCATTTGTTCGGCTTCTTCGGGGACGACGTCGAAGAGGAGTTCGTCGTGGACCTGGAGGGTCATCTTTGAGCGGAGATTTCGTTCCGAAATCTTCCTGTCCAGCGTGATCATGGCGAGCTTGATGAGGTCGGCGGCGGTGCCCTGGAGGGGGGTGTTGATGGCGGTGCGCTCGGCGAAGCCGCGCATGTTGGGGTTGCGGGACTGAATGTCCGGGATGGGGCGGATGCGGCCGAAGTGAGTGCTGACGGAGCCGGTGCGGCGGACGGTTTCAAGGGTCTCGTCGATGAAACGGCGGACACCAGCGTAACGCTCAAAGTAAGTTTCAATGTAGGTGCGGGCGACCTTCTGGTCGATGCCTAATTGCGCGGCTAAGCCGAAGGGGCTAATGCCGTAGACGATGCCGAAGTTGACGGCCTTGGCGCGGGCGCGGGTCTCCTTGTCGAGGGTGGCGGGGTCGAGGCCGAAGACCTCCGCGGCAGTGAGGGTGTGGATGTCCTGGTTGGTGCGGTAGGCGTTGAGGAGCAGGGGGTCCTGCGAGAAGTGGGCCATGAGGCGGAGCTCGATCTGGGAGTAATCCGCGGACATGAGGAGGTTGCCGGGGGCGGCGATGAAGGCGGCGCGGATCTCGCGGCCGATGGCGGTGCGAGTGGGGATGTTCTGGAGGTTGGGGTTGGTGCTGGAGAGACGGCCGGTGGCAGTGCCCACCTGGTTGAAGGTGGTGTGGATGCGGCCTTCGGAGTCGATGAGTTGGGGGAGCGCATCGAGGTAGGTGCCCTTGAGCTTCTGGAGCTGGCGGTGCTCGATGACGAGGGCGGCGATGGGATGGTTTTCGGCGAGCTCTTCGAGGACGTCCTGGGCGGTGGAGACGATCTTGCCCTTGCCGTACTTCATGGGCTTTGGGAGACCCATCTGGTTGAAGAGGATCTCGCCGAGCTGCTTGGGGGAGTTGATGTTGAAGCGGTGGCCGGAGTCGGTGTAGATGCGCTCGGCGAGGGTGTCGATGTCAATGGCGAGGCGGGAGGACATGTCGCGCAGGACGGCAGGATCGATGCGGACGCCGGTCTGCTCCATACGGAGGAGGACGGGGACGAGGGGGAGGTCGATGGAGGTGTAGACGTTGGAGAGGGGCGAGGTTTCAGTGGTCAGGGGTGAGGGTCCAGGGGATGGGGGGCCGAAGAGCATTTCTTTGGTGAGGGCGCCGCCAAGGGCGGGGTCGTCCTTGGGGATGTGATGCTCGACCTGAGCGAGGGTGTCGACTTGGGCGCGCAGGATGGGGCGGACGCGGTGAATGGCGTTGGCGGATTCGGGGAGGAGCGTGGGGCTGACGACGCCTTTGACGACGGGCGTGAGGGCGCGGTTGGTGAATCGGGCGGTGACGTCCGGCAGGGTGTGAGAGCCGTGGGTCGGGTTGACGAGATAGCTGAGGAGCATGACGTCATCGCGAAGGCCGCCGAGGGTGACGGCGTGCGGCTCAAGGGCGCGGAGGACGGCTTTGAGGTCGTGGAGGTCCTTGGGGAGAGACTCATCTTCGAGGGCTTCGCGGAGGCCTGGGGTATCGAGGGAGAGCTCGATGGCGGCGGTGTCCGAGACGGCGAGGGCGAGGCGGCAGGCGGGGTCTTTTGGTTCGGGTTCAGGCGCTGCGGGCGGAGGCTCAGGGGCGGCGAAGAGAGACATGTTTTCGGCGGGTGGGGGTTCGGGCTCGCCGGCTTCTGGGTCGGGTTCGGCGGCGGTTTCTTCGGAGAGGGCTCTTGCATCTTCAAAGATTGCCAAGGAGAAGCCCCGGTTGTCTCTGCGAGCTTCGGCGAGGAGGATGGCGAGATCTTCGGCGGTGGCCTTGAGGTTGTAGGCGATGGGGGTGTTGTCGACCGACGGGGCGAGTTCTTTGAGGAGGGTGGTGAATTCGAGCTCGGAGAAGAGCTCGCGGCAGGCGGCGTTGTCCACGGGCTGCGTGCGCATGGCTTCGAGGGTGTACTCGATGGGGACGGAGGTGTGGATGGTGACGAGTTCCTTGGATAGGAGGATGTTTTCGCGATTGTTCTGGAGGGACTCGCGGTAGGTTTTCTTTTTGACCTCGTCGGCGCGGTCGAGGGCGGACTCGACGGTGCCGAACTGCTGGATGAGCTCGACAGAGCCCTTGTCGCCGATGCCGGGGGCGCCGGGAATGTTATCAATGGCGTCGCCGCGGAGGGCCATGACGTCAATGACGCGCGCCGGGGGAACGCCGAGGATGCCTTCGACGCCGGCGGGGTCGAGGATGAGGTTGTCCTTAGTGGGGTTGAGGATCGACACGGACTCATTTACGAGCTGCATCATGTCCTTGTCGGAGCTGACCACGTACACGTGGTGGCCGAGGGCGGAGAGCTTGCAGGAGAGGGTGCCGATGACGTCGTCGGCTTCGAAGCCCTCGTAGTAGAGGATGGGGATGCGGAAGGCTTCCAAGGCGCGGCGGATGTAGGGTTGCTGCTGGATGAGATCGGGCGGGGTTTCAACGCGGTTGGCCTTGTAGCCGCCGTACTCAACGGTTTCGAAGGCCTGGGTCTTGATGTTGAACTTCTGGACGTCCTTCAGTTCTTTGGCGAGCTCATTGCGGTGGACAGGGGCGCCGACGTCGTAGATGGCCGCTAAGTACTGGGGTGCGAAGTCTTTGCGGAGCTTGTTGATCATGTTGACAAAAACATAGGTGGCGGCGGTGGGGATGCCGGTACGGGTGCTCATGGGGCGCTGCCGCTGCATGGCGTGGTAGGCGCGGAAGATGAAGGCCATGGAATCGAGGAGGTAGACGGGGGGCTTGGTATGCGTCGCGGCCATACAGAGATGCTAAAGGCAACGGCGTCCTCACGCCGGGCAGGCGACACTTCGTGGGGTTTTGGACGCTTCGCGTGTGCCGGGGCTAAAGGATCAACATGGCGTCGCCGTAGCTGAAGAAGCGGTAGCGGTGGGCGATGGCGTGGGCGTAGGCGGCCAAAGCTGCTTGCCTCCCCTGCTCGGGATTTTCTGAGAGGAAGGCGGAGACGAGCATGAGGAGGGTGGACTGGGGGAGGTGGAAGTTGGTGAGTAAACCATTAATTATGCGAAAGTTATGGCCGGGCTGGAGGAAGATGTTGGTGGAGCCGGAGTGGGGAGTCAGGTTGTTGACTGCGGCGCAGTGTTCCAGGGTTCGGGTGGTGGTGGTGCCGGCAGCGATGATTCTTCGGCCTTCGGACCGGGCGCGGGCGATGGCCTCGGCGGTGTCGGCGGGGAGGGTGTAGTGCTCGGTGTGGAGGTGGATGTCTTTTAAATGGGTGGCGCGGACAGGTTGGAAGGTGCCCAGGCCGACGTGGAGGGTGATGTAGGCGAGCTCTATCCCCTTTGCCTGCAACGCGGAGAGGATCTCCGGGGTGAAGTGGAGGCCGGCGGTAGGGGCGGCGGCGGAGCCGGGATGGTCGGCGTAGACGGTCTGGTAGCGGGTCTTGTCTTCGTCCGTGTCCGGGCGGTGCATGTAGGGGGGGAGGGGCATGTGGCCGATCTGGTCCAGCTTTTGGAGGAAGGCGGAGTCCGGGGCGAAGCGGAGGGTGCGTTCGCCGTAGTCGCCGAGGGAGAGGACCTGGGCTTTGAGGACGGGGGTGCCGGAAGTGTCTGAAAAGAGGAGGGTTTCACCAGGAACGACCTTTTTGGCGGGGCGGACGAGGGCGGTCCAATCGGTGGGGGTGAGCTGCTGGGTGAGGAGGACTTCAATGCGACCGGTGGGGTCCGGGGAGGTCGCTTGCGTGTTCAGGCCCTGGCGGGTGGCGTAGAGGCGAGCCGGTAAGACCTTTGAATTGTTGAGGATGAGGAGGTCGCCGGGGTTGAGGAGGTTGGGGAGGTTCGAGAAGTGGTCGTCGGTGAGGGCTCCCGTGGCGCGGTCGACGCGGAGGAGGCGGCTGGAGCCGCGGATCTCGGGTGGGGTCTGGGCGATGAGGTCTTCGGGGAGGTCGAAATGGAAGTCTTTGACCAGCATTTACTTGCAAGTTTACGTGGTGAAGTTGTGGTGAATGGTGTGGCTATCGTGGGTGAGGAGCAGCGTGTTGGGGTGGTGAACCCACCTTTCAGAGGCGAGATGGGGGGGCGTGCGGTATTGAGGTCGCGCTTGGAGGTAGGGGGGCCGGGAGCTCTGGGAAGATCGGCTTCGCCGAGGCCCACCTTAGCGACGATAAGACCCATTGCGAACATGGGGCCCAGGGAGTTCTAGACGGTTCGGGATTCGGCCATTTGGACGGCTTGGTTGAGGGCTTGCTGGATGCTGGGTTCGTCTGGGGGGACGTGGGGGGGGAAGGTGCAGAGGACGCGGGAGAAGGGTTTGGGGATGAGGAAGCGGTCCCAGGAGTTGAGGGTCCAGGCGGAGAGAGGGTAGGCGTAAAAGGCTCCGACCCAGGGGGCTCCGACCAGGGTGGCGAGCTGGGCGGTGCCGGGTTTGGCGATTTGCGAGGGGCCTCGGGGGCCGTCCGCGGTGATGGCGCAGCGGTGGCCGGCTTTATAGGCTTCCACCATCTGGCGGAGGCCTACGGCTCCGCCTCGGCTGGAAGAACCGCGGATGGCGATGAAGCCGAGGCGCTCTACGATGCGGGCGATGAGTTCGCCATCGAACGAGCGGGAGATGAGGATGGCGATGTCCTTGTTGCGGAAGCGGTGGGCGCAGGCGAGGAGGGAGCGGTGCCAGAAGGCGAAGACGACGGGGCCGGGGATGGTGTCGCCGATGGGGGTGTTGGGGGCGGTGATGTCTTCATAGCGGAGGGTGAGGCCGAGGAGGCGGATGAGGGTGGCCGCGATGGGGGGGGCGAGGGCCAGGGTGAGGCGCTGGAAGCGGGTGTAAGGCATGCTGGGGGTAGTCTACGTGGGCGGAAGAGTTGCGGCGAGGGCGTGCTGCCGCCGCAACTCTTCCAGCAGGGTTGGCGGTCGGGTTTAGTGGTCGGGCTAGCGGTCGATCAGTTTCGCGTGGGTGGCGGGATAGCGTTCGCCCTCAACCTTGATGGCGGAGGACGCTTCTTCCAGGGCGATGACGTCGCCTGGGGTCAATGCAATGGACGCGCCGCCGAGGTTTTCTTCCAGCCGTGTGAGCTTGGTCGTGCCCGGGATGGGGACAATCCAGGGCTTCTTCGCGAGCAGCCAGGCGAGGGCAATCTGCGCAGGGGTGGCCTTCTTCTGGTCTGCGAATTTCGTGATGACCTCGACGAGCGCCTGATTGGCCTTGCGGTTGTCTTCTGTGAAGCGCGGGACGATGGCACGGAAGTCGGTGCTGTCGAATCTGGTGGACGCATCGATCTTGCCGGTGAGAAAGCCCTTGCCGAGGGGGCTGAAAGGGACGAAGCCGATGCCAAGCTCTTCGAGGGTCGGCATCACGGACTCTTCCGGCTCGCGCCAGAAGAGGGAGTACTCGCTTTGCAAGGCGGTGACAGGCTGCACGGCATGAGCGCGACGGATGGTGTTCGCGCCTGCCTCTGAGAGGCCGAAGTGCTTGACCTTGCCTGCCTGAATGAGGTCCTTGACGGCCCCGGCGGTCTCTTCAATTGGGGTGTTGGGATCGACGCGGTGTTGATACAGGAGGTCGATGGCGTCGGTTTGCAGACGTTTCAACGAGCCTTCGACGACCTGCTTGATGTGTTCGGGGCGGCTGTTGGTCGCGGTCCACTTGCCGTCATTGCTGGGGTCTGGCGCGAAGCCGAACTTTGTGGCGATGACAACGTCTTTGCGGAAGGGAGCGAGCGCTTCACCGACGACGTCTTCATTGATGTAAGGGCCATACACTTCCGCGGTGTCAAAGAAGGTGACGCCACGCTCCACCGCGGCGCGGATGAGCTTGATTGCTTCCGATTTTTCAGTGGCCGGGCCGAGGCCGAAGCTCAGACCCATGCAACCCAGGCCAAGTGCTGAAACTTCCAGGCCGCTGTTCCCCAGTGTGCGCTTTTGCATGATTTCTCCTATCGAACCCAGACGGTTTGATGCCGGGAAGGGCGGTCGTTGTTAGCTGCAGCCTCATTGCTGCTGTGCAGTGTGGAAGTCTCATGCTTCTTGCTTCGTTTGAGTTCTGTGTCGAGGGTGGAGGCACAGAACGTTCCTCCACGGGGCGAGTTTGGGCTGGGCTGAGTGTTAGAGGCGACCGGCTTTGCCGAGGCCCACCTTAGGCCCGATGGTGCCAGGCCGAAGATGGGGACATGGATTTACGGGCGATCCTTTGCGAATTGACACGGCAGTAGCGACAACGGGGCGGGGACGTGGAAGAATACTCGGCATGTCGAACATCTGTGTTTCTTCCCTCCGCCGAGTTGTGGTGTTGTGCGCGTTTTTCGTTATAGGTCTGGCTGGTTTTGTGCCGGCGGCCTGGGCCGTGTCGAACACGGTGGTGATCAGCCAGGTGTATGGGGCGGGTGGGAATAGCGGATCGACGTTGAACCAGGACTATGTGGAGCTGTTCAATGCGGGGACGACACCGGTCTCGCTGAATGGGTGGTCGTTGCAGTACCGGTCGGCGGCGAGCACTGCGACGGTGTCGTCCACTGAGGTGACTCCGCTGCCGAACGTGACGATGCAGCCGGGGACGTTTCTTCTGTTTGGAGCGAGTACGCCGGGGAACGGGTCGAGCGTGGCAGTGGACTACACGCTGAACCCGGTGCTGAACCTGGCGGGTGGCGCGGGGCAGGTGGCGCTTTCCAACAGCACGACGGCGCTGACAGGGGCGTGCCCGGCGAGCGGGAATGCGGCGGTGGTGGACTTTGTGGGGTTTGGGTCTACGGCGACCTGCTATGAGGGCTCCGCGCCGACGGGGACGCTGGCGGCGACGACGGCGGCGATCCGGAAGAACGTGTGCACGGATACGGACAACAATGGCGCGGACTTTATGGTGGCGACGGCTGCTCCGCGGAACAGCAGCACGACGCCGCAGCCGTGCGGGGCGGGCACGCAGACGTTTGGGATCAGCGGGGTGAGCGCGAGCCCGACGACAGTGGGGATTGGGAGCCAGACGCTGCTGACGGCGCGGATTACGCCGGGGACGAGCAGCAGCAACATCAAGGTGACGGTGGACCTGAGCGGCGTGGGGGGATCCGCGACGCAGCCGCTGTTCGACGACGGCCAGCATGGGGATGGGGCGGCAGGGGACCATGTTTTTGGCTATAACGCGACGATCGGCGGGACGACGACGGGGAACGTCACGTTGAACTTCAAGGCGACGGACGATCAACTGGAGAGCGCGACGGCGAGCACGGTGCTGGCGATCCAGCCTTCGAGCGCGGTGATTGCGATCCATACGATTCAGGCGGGGGCGCCGAGTTCGGCGTATCTGGGGCAGATGGTGACGACGACGGGGATTGTCACGGCGATCCGGACGACCGGGTTTTACCTGGAGGCTCGGGACAACGCGCAGGATGCGGATGCGACGACGAGTGAGGGGATCTTTGTGGTGACGGGGTCGTCGCCTTCCGTTGTGGTGGGGAACGAGCTGACGGTGACGGGGACGGTGAAGGTTTCGTCCGCGAGCGCGGCGACTCCGGCGACGGAGATTGCGGGTACGGTGACGGTGCAGGTGGTGAGCACGGGCAATGCGCTGCCGACGCCGGTGACGATCACGGCGGCGAACGACAGCCCGGCGGGAGGGTTTGGGCAGTTCCTGAAGTATCAATCGATGCGGTTTACAGTGGGGAGCTTTGTGACGACGAATCCGACGGGTGGGACGCTGACGGAGACGACGGAGACGGTGGTGAGCAACGGCGAGTTTTATGGCGTGGTGAGTGGGGTGGCGCGGCCGTTTGTGGAGCCGGGGATCAGCGTGCTCGAAACGACGCTGCCGAGCGGGCCGACCTATTGCACGGGAACTGGCACTGGTGCGGGGACGACGAACTGCGTGCCGCGGTTCGATGGGAACCCGGAGCTGATGCTGGTGGAGAGCCTGGGGCTGGGCGGGACGGCGTTGAATGTGACGAGTAACCAGACGATTACGAACATGCTGGGCATTGTGGACTTTACGACGAACGGCGCGGAGTTCCTGCTGGATGCGACGGCTCCGGGCACGCTGGGCACGCCGATGACGTTCATTCCGGTGCCGGTGGCGGCGGCGAATGAGTTCACCGTGGGGAGCATGAATATCGAGCGGTTCTACAGCAACCTGCCGGCGACAGGCGCGGTGACGATCACGGCCGATGCGTATCAGCGGAGGCTGGCGAAGATCAGCCTGCTGCTGCGGAATGTGCAGCGGATGCCGGACATCATCGGGATGCAGGAGGTGGGAACGCTGGCGACGCTGAACGATATCTCGGCGAAGATCAGCACGGATGCGCTGGCGGCGGGTCAGCCCGATCCGAAATATGCGACGTGCCTGTTCCAGGGCAATGACACGAGCGGGATCAACACGGCGTTCCTGGTGAAGACGACGCGGGTGACGGTGAACGACTGCACGCAGTTTGGGAAGGCGACGACGTTTACGAATTCGACTGGCGCGAGCGCGGAGCTGAACGACCGGCCGCCGCTGGTGCTGCATGCGACGATCAACGCGACGGGGTATGCGCCGTTTGCGGTGACCGTGATCAGTAATCACCTGCGGAGTTTGAATGGCGAGGACGATACGAGCTCGACCGGGCAGACGGTGCGGCTGAAGCGCGAGTATCAGGCGGAGTTCCTGGCGAACCTGATCCAGGGGTACCAGGCAAATGGGGAGCGGGTGGTTTCGGTTGGCGACTACAACGCCTTCCCGTTCAGCGACGGGTATTCGGATTCGCTGGGTGTGATCAAGGGGACGCCGACGCCAAGCTCGCAGGTGGTGAATGGGGTCTCGTCCGCGTACGTGGCGCCGAACCCGGTGTTGACGGATCTGGATACGCTGATCACGGATCCGACGGCGCGGTACGACTACACGTTCATCGGCAACGCGCAGGTGCTGGACCATGTGGTGGTGACGCAGAACCTGCTGAGCGGCGTGCATCTGGCGTACTCGCATGAGGACGCGGACTTTCCGCTGATCCAGTACAACGATGCGACGACGCCGCAGAGCGCGTCCGACCACGATGGCGCGGTGGCGTTTTTCCCGCTGCTGGTGCCGGCGAAGTCGGCTGCGCTGACACCGGCGACGCAGGACTTTGGGTCGGTGGCGATTGGGAGTTCGTCGGCGGCGATTCCGTTTACGCTGAGCAACGGCGGGACGACGGCGATCACGGTGAGCTCGATTACGGCGACGGGGGACTTTACGCAGACGAATAACTGCGGGACGTCCGTGGCCGGGTCCGGGAGCTGCACGGTGATGGTGACGTTTACGCCGACGGCGACAGGAGGGCGGACGGGCACGCTGACGGCGGCGACGAGCGCGAACAATGGCGTGGCGTTGACGTCCGCACTGACAGGTACCGCGCAGGCTGCGCCCGCCGTGGTGACGATGACGCCGGCGACGGCGGCGTTTGGCAACGTGGCGGTGGGAACGACGTCCACGGCGCAGGTGTTTACGCTTTCGAACACGGGCGGCAGCAGCGCGACGATTACGTCGATTGCGGTACCCACGAACTTTGCGCAGACGAACACGTGCGGCACCTCGCTGGCAGCGGGGGCGAAGTGCACGGTGAGCGTAACGTTCAGCCCGGTGGTGCTACTTTCCAGCACGGGAACGCTGACGGTGGTGACGAGCGCTTCCGCAACGGCACTGACGGCGAGCCTGACAGGCATGGGCAGCGCGCAGGCTACGCTGACTCCGGCGGCGGCCACGTTTGCGGCGACGGCGATTGGCAAGAGCAGCGCGGCGCAGATGTTTGCGGTGTCGAATGTGTCCGGTACGGCGATCACGTTTGGGACCGGGGCGATTGCGGTCAGCGGCGACTACACGCAGACGAACAACTGCGGGACGTCGCTGGCCTCCGGAGCAAGCTGCAGCGTCAGCGTGGTGTTTGCGCCGACGGCGAGCGGGACACGGACAGGCACGCTGACGGTGATGACGACGATCACGAATGTGACCACGGTGCTGACGTCCGGCCTGACGGGGACGGGGCAGGTGGCGGCGGACTTTATGTTCACCACGACGGCGCAGAGCGGCACCGTGATCGCAGGCAATACGGCGACGTTTGCGCTGACGCTGGCTGGGCAGGGCGGCTTTGCGGGGACGGTTTCGATTGCGTGCACGGGCGCGCCGACGAACTCCACCTGCACACCGGGGGCGAGCACCGTGACGGTGGGCGCGAGCCCGGTGGTGGTGAACGTGTCCATCAGCACGCGTTTGACCACGAGCGGCGCGGGGTACACGTCGATGGTGCCTGCCGGGCTGGTGTCGCTGGTGGTGCTTGGCCTCTGCTTCATGCGGAGGCGCGGGACGGTGCGGATGGTTGGGCTGCTGTCTGTGCTGCTGGCGGTGAGCCTGTATGCGACCGGATGCGGAGGCGGGGCGAAGACCGTCACGCCAACGGTGGCTACGGTGACTCCGGGGACGTATACCTACACCGTAACGGCGACGAGTGGAACGACGACCCACGCGGCGACGTATGCGCTGACCGTGCAGTAAGGATGATCGCTGCAACGCCCCGCATCTCTGGACGAGATGCGGGGCGTTTGCTTTTGGCGGGACGTGTAGACTGCTCTGAAAAGAGGAGGGTGTGATGGCTGCAAAGAAGCTGAGTGCGGAGGTGGATGCTTATATCGACCGGGCGAAGCCGTTTGCGATTCCGGTGCTGATGCATCTGCGCGGGTTGATGCACAAGGGGTGCCCGGGGGTGGAGGAAGAGATGAAGTGGAGGATGCCCTTCTTTGTGTACAAGGGGGTGAACATGGTCTACATGGCGGCGTTTACGGCGCATTGCAGGGTGGGGTTCTGGGGAAAGGAGAGCACCGCCATGGTGAGGGCGGCGCTGGCGGTGGAGGGCGAGGGACAAGGGCCGCTGGAGCGGGTGACGAGCGTGAAGGACCTGCCGGCGGATGCGGTGATGCTGGGATGGATCAAGGAGGCGAAGGGGTTCGTGGACCGGGGGGAGTACACGAGTCCGATGGCGGGACGGTCTGACGCCAAAGCGGCGAAGGCGAAGGCGGAGGTGGAGGTGCCGGAGGAACTCGCTGCTGCACTGAAGAAGGATAAGAAGGCGGCGGCGGTGTTTGCGGGATTCAGTGCAAGCTGCAAGCGGGAGTATACGGTTTGGATTGCGGAGGCGAAGCGGGAGGAGACGAGGGCGAAGCGGGTGGCGCAGGCGGTGGAGTGGATTGGCGAGGGGAAGCAGAGGAATTGGAAGTATCAGGATTGTTAGAGGGTGTGCCTGATGAAGGAAGGCGGTCGAGCTTCGCTCGATACCCCACCCTATTCGCGATGAAGCCGCGAATAGGGTGGGGCACCCGGTTGTGGCTGGTCTTCTTACTTCCAGATGGAGTGGAGGGGGTAGAGGGTGCCCTTGATGGGGATGGTTTTGCCGGTGGCGGTGAAGGCTTCGATGCGGGAGGTGGGGGTGAGGGGGAAGATGAGGTCGGTCATGGCGATGGTGCCGTCCTGGGCGAAGGCTTCGACGGAGGAACGGTCGACGATGAGCTTGAGGTCATACGGCCGGGTGAGGGTGAGGGGCGCGGCGGTGTGGGCGGGGAAGTCGGGGGCGATGTCGCGGCTGGACTTGGTGCGGTCGATGTAGAACTGGTTCTTGGCGCGGTCAAAGGCGATCTCGGTGAAGTGAGTATCGTCTGAGAAGATGCGGAGGCCGAAGATGGGTTCGGCTTTGGAGGTGGGGGTGAAGGTGAGGTTGAGTTCGTAGGGGGTGGTGGGGGTAGCGAGGACTTTGTTCGCGCCGGTGATGGGCTGGGCGGTGCCGCGGAGGGGGGCGGTGACGGGTTGCTGGCGGAGGGCGAGGCCGGAGGAGTCCTTGAGGAAGGTGAGCTGGCGGGCGAGGCTCATCTGGCCACGCCAGGGTGAGGTGGGGAGCTTGGCGGCGTACTGCCAGTTGCTCATCCAGCCGAGGAGCAGGGGCTTCTGGGTTTTGGCGAGGCCGTTGAAGCTGATGGCGCAGTAGTCGTCCTTGCCGTAGTTGGTCCAGCCCTGGGCGCCGGGGGAGGAGGACTGGGTGAAGGCTTTGCCGTCAAAGGAGCCGAGGAAGTACTGCTCGCCGGAGCCGCCCTGGAGGCCGCCGGGGTTGAGGCCGACTTTGAGGGCCCAGATGGAGCCGGTGCCCGAGGCGGCAGGGACGCGGAGAAGGTCGGGGCACTCCCAGTCGCCCGCGACGGTGCCAGCGGGGCCGAAGTCACTGAGCTGCGTCCACTGCTTGAGGTCGGGGGAGGAGTAGAAGCGGACCTTGTGCTGCTTGGGGAGGGAGACGGCCATGACCCAGTGTTTGGCGGAGTCGTCCCAGGAGACGCTGGGGTCGCGGAAGTCCTCCATGTGGAGGTCCAGGACGGGGTTCCTGTCGTAGGGGGTCCAGGTGCGGCCGTTGTCCTGGCTGGAGGCGATGTTCTGGGTCTGGAGGGTCTTGGCGCCGGGATGGTCGTAGCCGCTGTAGCCGGTGTAGACGGCGACCATGCACTCGGGGTTGGGCTTGCAGAGGCCGGAGCGGTTGTTGTGGTCGATGACGATGCTTCCGGTGAAGATCATGACGCCGTCTTTTTCCGGGATGGCGACGGGGAGCTCCTTCCAGTGCAGGAGGTCCGAGCTGACGGCGTGGCCCCAGCTCATGTGGCCCCAGACATCGCCGGAGGGGTTGTACTGGTAGAAGAGGTGGTACTCGCCGCGGAAGAAGACGAGGCCGTTGGGGTCGTTGGTCCAGTTGTGCTGCGGGGAGAAGTGGACCTGGGGGCGGTAGGGCTGGTCGTAGCCTGAGGAGGTCTGGGCGAGAGCCGGGACCGCGAGGGCGAGGGCGGCGAGGATGAGGCGGAGTGGGTGCATGTAGGGCCTCATTGGGCGGCGACGCGGTCTGCGGGGATGTTGGCGATCTGGCGGACTTCTTCGACCGTCCAAGGGGGCGTGGCGCCGGCGCGGCTGGCGACGAGCGAACCGAGCGCGTTGGCGAAGCGGGCGCTCTGGAGGATGGGCCAACTGTGGTGGAAACCGTGGAGGAAGGCGGCGGAGAAAGCGTCGCCCGCGCCGACGGTGTCCTGCACCACGGTGGGGTAGCCGGGGATGGTAGAGAAGGCGCCATCCTGAAAGACGAGGCAGCCGCCGGGGCCAAGGGTGACGCAGATGCTCGCGAGGTTGTACTGGGCGGCCCAGGCTTCGCAGAAGGCTTCCAGCGTGAAGGAGCCGGGTCCCATGCCGGTGAGTTCGCCGAGCGTGGCGGCTTCGTGTTCGTTGAGCTTGAGGACGGTGGCGAGGGAGCAGAGGCGTTGGACGAGCGGGAGGCTCCAGCAGTTGGGGCGGAGGTTCATATCGTAAAAACACCGGACGCCTGGGAGGGTGGAGGCGAGCTGGAGGACGAGGTCTTCGGCGGGCTGCTCGGTCTGGGTGAGGGTTCCGAAGTAGAGCCAGTCCGGCTTGAAGGCGCGGAGTGCAGTAAGGGTGTCCGGGGGAATGGAGGCGAGGTCGAAGGCGGCGGGGCGCGGGATGCTGAACTGGGGTTCGCCGGAGGGGCTGGTGCTGACCACGGCGACGCCGGTGGCGCGATCATCCACCGTTTGCACGAAGTCCGTGCCCACGCCAAGGAAGACCATCGTCTCCCGGGCGATGCGGCCGCGCTGGTCGGGGCCGATGCCGGTGAGCAACGAGGCCTGGCCGCCGAGGCGGACGATGTTCGCGGAGAAGTTGAGGGGCGCGCCGCCCAGGTGCTCCTGGCCTTTGGCAGACCCAATGTCCGGGAAGACGTCCCAGAGAACTTCACCGATGCTTAGAACGCGCATGAATCGCTCCCGTGGAGTGCGGAAGCAAGAGTACCGTAATTGCCGAAGTTGGGGCGAGAGCGCCGCGGCCTCGTCACGGGATCAACGGGTCGCGGTTAGTGGCTGACCGGAAAGAAGGCCTGACGGAGGGTGTCATCCTGGACGTCCATCCTGGAGATTGGGAGCGCGATCAGGATCAACGTCTCTACCGTGCCGGCTTCGTTCAAGGTTGGCCGTACGCTCACATTCCACCGCTGCGGCTGCGCCTCGGAGCTGTTCGGTTGGCCCTGCACCTGCACGTTTTTGACGGCTGTTCCGTCCGCGGCCTGCCGCAACAGATGCATGACCTCAGCCGGGATGGTGGACGCCTCCGCAAGCGGCGCGCCGGTGAGCGACTCCAGCGTTCCGCCCAGGAACCTGGCCTGCAGACGGTTGAGGCGCAGCAGCTTCCACGCGGCGGCGTCGATGACGGCGAGGCCCACGGGAGCCAGATGGTAGATGGCCTCCAGCTCAGCCCAGAGGCGGTAGAGTTTTTGCTCGCGATGCTCGCTGACCTGGCGTGCCAGTACGCGCTCCGTCACGTCCGTGGCCTGCGCCATGATGCCGGTCACGCTGCCGAAGCGGTCGCGCATGGGCTGGTAGAGGATGTCGAAGTACACCTCTTCCATCAGACCGGTGTCCTGCTGGTGAAAGCAGGTGAGGAGCTCCTTCCGGACTTGCGGAAGGCCTGTTTTGTAAGCGTTTTCCAGGATGGCGAGGCAGGGCTGCCCGCAGAGCTCCGGCAGGGCCTCACGGATGGGCCGGCCGATGACCTGGTCCCGCGACGTTCGGCCGATGATGCGAACGTACGGCGGATTGATGAAGGTGAAGATGTGCTCCGGGCCTGTCACCATGACGAACGGCGTGGGAGCGTTCATCAGGAAGTCGTGAAAGACCTCCGGACTGGCGTGGAAGGAGAAGGGGTACGTTTCAGATGGCGGGACAGCGCGGCTTGCAGGGTGTGCCGGCGCTGGCACGTTGCGGAGATTCAAGCCCAGCAACGCGGCCTGACCGGGGGTTAGATCCACCTCAACCGGGGAACAGGCGGCTTCCGGCCGAGCGACCGAGACGATGGCCGCAATGGCAAGCTGTTGCGTTGGACCTTCCTCCAGATCGGCTGCGATGAGACGCGCGAGGAATGAGTCCTCGTGGTCATACAGAGTCTGCGAAGTGAACGAAGCGGAGGCTAAGGATGACGTGGGATGGACCGAAGCCGTAACGATGAAGCGTTCGTCTTCTCCCTGCTGGAAACCAAGTCTGACTCGCATCGATCCTCTGTAGGCCTTGCGGCGGCGAAGTGACTGCGCAGTGCGTGTACACGTCCGCTCTGAGAAAAGACTGGCGGTTGAGCGAACGACAACATGACGGGTGCCCATGAACCTTCAGGAAGTGAGGAGCGGCAGCAGAACAATCGGGACAGAATGACATGGCTTGCATCGTGACGCAAGACTCCGGAGGGATGCCCGGCACCATGCGATGCATTGCGTGGCGATTCTACACGAGCCACTCGCGAGGGACCGGAAGCAATTGAACGATGACGCTCCCGTACCGGTAACCCTCCTGGCCCCTGCCGCATCCCACACACGTCGAGTCCATCCGACACCGGAGGTCTTCCATGCGCTTCGCCTTGCTGATCCTTGCCGCCGCCCTTACGCCCGCCAGCTTTACCTCTGCCGCCCTCGCGCAGACGCCCGCGCCTGAGCGCGATAACCCAAACACCTTTGCGCAGGCCGATACCGCACGCATCGTGCAGGAGGTGCGCAAAAAGCTGCTGAGTCTGACGGACTATGACGTGTTCGACTCGCTCTCGTTCGGCATTCGTGGCCGCACCATCATTCTGAACGGTTTTGCCTCCCGTCCCACGCTGAAAGATGACGCGCAACGCGCCGTGAAGTCCATCTCCGGCGTGGAGACGGTGGAAAACCAGATCAAGGTGCTGCCTTTTTCGCCCAATGACGACAGTATCCGCGTCGGCGTGTATCGGCGCATCTACGGTCAACCCGCGCTGCGCAAGTACACCAGTGCGCCTCCGGGCTTCGGCGTCTTCCCCTCCATTGCCCGCGCTGCCGGCGGCATCACGGCGGACCCGCCGCTGGGATACCACGCCATCCACATCATCGTGGATAACGGCCACGTCACGCTGAAGGGCGTCGTCGATAGCGAGGCGGATGCCACCATCGCGTACGTCCAGGCGAACTCCACGCCGGGAGCCTTCTCCGTGGATAACGAGTTGATTGTCGCGGGCGCTCCCGCAAAAGAGAAGTAGGCCCGGCAGACGGGCTTCGCGGCCAAGCATAAGATTCTCTTGCCAAAACAGCAGGGCGGCCCCATCCTGTTGCAGAGCCTCCACAGCCTCCATCGAGACTTTGTATCCAGAAAGGCTGCCTTGTGATCTCCCGTTCCGTACTGCTTCAGCGTTCCTTCGCTCTCTGCCTGCTTTTCGCCGCGCCGGCGTTCACCGGCTGCCGGCAGGATGACGATGCCGCAACCGCGATCACCCAGTTTCAGACGTCGTCGGCTACCTTCACAGCGGCGTTCACTACCATGCTCGGCAACGCCAACACGATTGAGGCGGAGCATTACATCAACACGCAGGCCATTGACGGCAGCCCCATTACCCCTGCCGAGATCCAAAGCCACGCGCTGCTGACCCCGGATGAGATTGCTCTGCGCGCCGCCGCCATCAAGGCGCTCGCGGACTATACCTGCGCCCTGGCCACGCTGGCCTCCGGCAAGAACGAGGCCCAGGTCCAGACGGACTTCAGCACCGCCAGCGCCAGCCTGAAGACGCTAGCCGATGACTCCGCCTCCGCGCTGACCCATTCCACCTCTACCGCGTACGGCGGCCCCGTCTCCGCGGCAGTCGCCGCCATGGGCAACGTCATTCAGCTTGTGCTCCGCCATCGCAACATGGCCGCGGTGCGCCGCAGCATCTTTGAGAACGACGCCAGCTTGAACAAGCTCTACGACCTCATCGCGAAGGAGTCGCAGAATCTGTATGCCCGCGAGAAGAGCAACGTCGGCTCCACCGGCGTCGGCATCCAGATGGGATATGACAAGGTGCGGCTTGCGCCTTCGCCCAACTCCGCGGACCTGCTACAGATGGCGGACCGCTACAAGCAGTGGCAGAGGGACTCCGCTGCTGTGGCTGGAGCCGATCCCTCGGCCAGCATTGCCGCCTTCAAGAAGTGCCATGACAAGCTCATCGAAACCATCCTCGCCACCAATTCGTTGAAGAAGGAGTCGCTTGCGGAATTGATAGCGGATGTCAAAGCCTTCGCCGCGGACGTGACCCCGCTCGCGACCAGTCTTCAAGCCCTCGCCAGCTCGCTCTAAGCCGTCGTCCAGGAGATCACGCATGGATCAGTCAGACACCGTTCAGTCGATCGGCGATTCCCTTACCAAGCTGGACGTTCAGTTGATGAGCGGCAATCCGCCCAGCCAGTCCGCGCAGTGGCAGGTTCTGTACGCCCAGCGCAAGCACCTTGACGACCAGCAGCGCGTACTTGTGCAGAAGGAATTCGACGAGGACGACGCAACCTACAAGACCATCACCGGAACGCTGAGCGCCGCCACGGATGCACTGAGCAAAGAGATTGCCACCACCCAGCGCGTGGATAAGATCATCAACATCGTCTCGCAGATTTCCGCAGGCGTGGATCAGTTGATCAAGGCCGCCCCGGGGATCATAGCCGCCCTGTAAGCAGACTCGAAAGCCCTACCGCTCCTCCACCTGCCGGTTGCGTGCGAGCCACCAGCACGCGCCGCTGCCCGCCTGTTGGAACAGGCTCCTGCTGCAGGCCACGTCCGCCGTGCCATCCGGGTAATACTCTTCCTTGTTTCCCTTCAGCGGGGCCACGACGATCCGCGTCACGGTGACCGTGCCCATGCCGCCTCCGCGCGCTGCCCGCACACGCCACACGGCAAAGTCCCCCATGTACACCACTGCCGCCGCCACCAGCACCGCGAGCAGAGCACGACCCACAAGTCTCATCATGCCAACAGCCTATCGCAGACGGCCAGGAACACCGCGCACTCTAGTATCCTGAAGGAACTCATCCAGGGCCATCCACAGCATCTTGCACCCCCCTCAGGAGATCGATTATCCGAACTGTTGCCGCACTTTTCCTTTTCGTCCTGCTTCCCACCGCATTCTTCGCGCAGACTCCCGCCAAACCCGCCGACTCCGTGCTCTTCGTCAATGGCGAACAGCTTACCGGCGAATTCGAAAGCGCCACCTCCGACGGCATCACCTTCAAGAGTCCCATGGTCGGCGAGATCAAGATCTCCTGGGCCAACATCAAGGAGCTCAAGTCCGATAAGAGCTTCGCACTGCTGCCCAAGTCTGAGAAGCTGACGCGGTCCAACGCCGCCGCCATCGTGCCCCAGGGCAAAATCTCCGTGGAGGACAAGAACATCGTCGTCGCCACGTCCGGCGGCCCGCGCACGGTGCCGGTCGCCAACGCGAACCGCATCCTGGACGCTGCCGCCTTCGATAAGGCCGTGCATCACTCGCCCTCACTGCTGCAGGGCTGGGCAGGAGCCGCTACCGGCGGCGCCAGCCTGGTGCGCTCCTCGCAGAACTCCACCACCTTCAACGGCGCCATCAACCTGACCCGCGCCACGCCGGAGGTAGACTGGCTGCCGGCACGCTCGCGGTCCATCATCGGCTACACCCAGACCTACGGCACCGTGTCCAACACCGCTCCGCCCCTGGACACGGTGGAGACGAATATCTTCCATGCCTCCGGGGAGCAGGATGAGTACTTCAGCCCGCGCGTCTTCGCCTTCGGCTCGGCCACCTTCGACCACAACTTCTCATCCTTCCTGGACCTGCAGCAGGCGTACGGCGGTGGGGTCGGGATTACGCTGCTGAAGAACGCACGCCACGAGCTGGACTTCAAGGGCGACATCCACTATGAGAAGGAGGTCTTCTTCAACTCCCCGGCAAACCTGACCGCGACCACGGCCAACGCCAATCTGGTGGGCTCTACCTTCTCTGAGACCCTGTCGCAGAACCTGCTCAAGGGCTTCGTTCTGACGGAGTTCGGCAGCGTCTCGCCTTCCTGGAACCAGTCCAACGCCTACTCCGCCCACATCAACGGCAACATCGTCTTCCCGGTGTATAAGGGTCTCGGCTTCAACATCGGAGCCGTAGACGACTACCTCAACAACGCGCCTGCCGGCTCCAAACAGAATTCCACGCAGTTCACCACCGGCATCACATACACCATCAAGCCACGGTAACCAATGG
Organism: uncultured Acidobacteriaceae bacterium; assembly: GCA_964242025.1. Lineage (GTDB taxonomy): Bacteria > Acidobacteriota > Terriglobia > Terriglobales > Acidobacteriaceae > Edaphobacter. The sequence goes on along the minus strand of CAXSZW010000012.1, from coordinate 107,222 downwards.
GTCTCTTCAAAAAGAAACTGAAACAGGAACATAAGGTGATGCTTCAGGCGGAGCGCGCTGCCGGTGCGCTGCTGCCGGAGTATCACCGCGCCACGCCGGAGTGCCCGCACCCCGAGCGCTGGCACATGTACGACTCCATGACCGCGGAGGCCGAGGTGCTCGAGTTCCTCCGCACCCTCGTCACCACACTCAAGCCCGCACTCATCGTGGAGACGGGCTCCTTCCTCGGCGTCAGCACGCTGTGGATGGCCGAAGGCATGAAGGCCAACGGCTTCGGCAAGATTATCTCCTGTGAGTTCGACCCCATCGTCTTCGCTAAGGCGCAGGAGAAGATCGCCGCCTCCGGCCTGGCGGAGTTCATCGAGCTTCGTAACGAGTCGTCGCTCGAGATGCACGTTGAAGGCGACATCGACCTCCTCTTCTCGGACTCCGATATGCCCATCCGCGCGGCCGAGGTCCGGCGCTTCCTGCCGCAGGTGCGGTCCACCGGCCTTATCCTGCTGCACGACGCCAGCTCCCACCTGAAGACCGTCCGGGACGCCGCCTTTGCGCTGGAAGCGGAGGGGCTGCTCTCCTGCATCTTCCTCCCCACACCCCGAGGATTGGTGCTGGCCCAAAAACGCGAAGGCCGCGCGTAGCCATCACGGCGAAGCCGTCCAACACCGTGCAAAGCACCGCCCGTCCGGCGTCAGGACATTCTTGCTGTTGCTCTATAGATTGAACAACTCCCGCAGCCGCTTGGTCTGCGTCCGGCTGACCGGGACTTCGGTCTTCTTGGGGTCGTCCATGCGCAGTTGGTAGCTGGACTTGAACCACGGCACCACCTCACGGATGTGCTGGATGTTCACCACAAACGACCGGTGCGCCCGCCAGAACGTCTCCGGGTCCAGTTGATCCATCAACTCCTCCAGCGTGCGGCAGTTCGATTGGCCCTCCACCGTCGGCGTCACCACGGAGATTGCGCCGCTATCGATCGCGGCGAAGCAGATCTCCTTCTGATCCACCAGCAGCAGCCGGTTCTGCGCCCGCACCACAATCTTGCCGCGATTGCTCTTGGGCGCATTCGCCTGCTCCTCCACCAGCCGCAGCAGCGCATCCAGCTTCGCCTCGCTCGCGCTCTCCGCCGGCGCCACGACCGCTACGGGCTCGCTTGCCGCCACGCGCGCTCTTGCCTTCGCCAGCGTCCGCTCCACCCGCGCCTTATCGAACGGCTTCAGCAGGTAGTCGACCGCATTCACCTCAAACGCGCGCACCGCGTACTGGTCGTATGCCGTCGCAAAGACGATCTGCGGCATGCGTGACTTCTTCTCCAGCAGTTTTTTGAGTACGCCAAAGCCGTCCAGGCCGGGCATCTGCACGTCCAGAAACACCACGTCCGGCTTGTGCGTTCGAATCAGGTCGACGGCCTCAATGCCATTGCTGCCCATGGCCAACACATCCACATCGCCCGCGCCTTCCAGCAGGTACTGCAACTCCTGCCGTGCCAGGGACTCATCGTCGACAATCACAACCTTCAACGCCATGCAGCAAGCTTACTCGCGGTAGGCCGTCAGCCGCGAGGGCACATTATCCTGCGCCAGGTCATGCCCGCACTGCTTGCAGTACACGTCCGTAATCTCCACGCCGCGGAAGCACTGCCCGCACACCGGCGCCACCTGAAACTGGCACTGCGGGCAGAAATGATAGCTGGAAGAGATCTCCGTTGAGCAATGTGGGCAGCGTGAAAGCAGCGGCTGCCGCAACAGGAAGTACACCACCGCGCCAATGCCGCCGGGCATCATGATCACGATCAACAGCCACAATGGAGCGGACATCTTGCGCCGCTTTACATCCCGGCTGACGTAGCCCACCAGCAGCACGTAGCTCGCCACCAGCGTGCCCCAGGAGTATCCCATCAGCAGCCGCATGGGCAGCAGCTCATGCTTGTGGTGCGGCATCACCCCGTGAAACAGGAACTGCATTCCCGCAAACGCCACCACCGCCAGCGCGACCGACCACCACGGAATCATCCCCAGGTCGTCGCTTGCGCCGCCCGTCTGACGGTCCCCGTCACCGCCCCCACGAAAGCCCCACGGCAGCGTCATTGCATGCTCCCATTCCCGGCGCCGTTATCCGCCTTCGCGCGCTGGAACAGCACCAGCGCCAGCAGCACCGCGGAGAGCGGCAGGCACCAGATCAACAACACAAACATCTGCTGGCTCGCATCCGGAATGCCCGTCGGCGCGAGCTCATACTCATCCAGCACCGTCCACAACGCGGTGCAGATCACAATCAGGATGCCTGAGAACACGGCCAGCGGAACCAGCAGGCTCCGGACAAAGTTGCGCCGGGCCTTGATGGTCTTTGCCCGCTCCCGCACCACGCGATGCGTGCGATTCACCATCGCGGCAGACGCAGCCGCGCCCACGCTCAGCTTCGCCGCCTCGACGCTACCCGCCTCGATAGGGAGTTCCAGTCTGCGTTTCAGCTCTGTGTTCATCGATAAACGCCCCCAGCTTCATGCGATCTGCGAAGCTGCTCCACCTCGGGCTTCAACGCTGCGAGCCCACGGTACAGTCTCGATTTCACCGTCGAGAGCGGAGCCCGTGTCAATGCTGCAATCTCTTCGAGCGACAGCTCTTCATGGAACCGCAGCACCAGTACCTCGCGGTAGTTCGGCTCCAGCTTCAGCAGCACCGCCGCAACCTCCGCCTGGTCCTCGCGCGTCGCAAACTGGTCCAGCGGCGAAGGCCCATCGATGGCCACCTCAAACGGACGCTCATCGTCGCCCGCCTCGCTCATCTCGTCCAGGCTGGCCATCTGCCGCTTGCGGGAAAGGTCGATGACCAGGTTCCGCGCAATCGTAAACAGCCACGTGTCAAACCGGGCCTTGCCGTTGTACTGCGCCCCGCGCAGCAGCACCCGCATCCAGGTCTCCTGGAACAGGTCTTCGGCGACCTCGCGCTTCCCGGTCAGGAATAAGAGGTAGCGCAGCAGCCGGTGCTGATACAGCTCAATCAATTGGTCGAGGAGTTCCGGATCGTTGCGCTTCAGCCCGCGCGCAATCGCCAGGTTTTCCGTCTGGGTCTGTTCGATCATCGCCGCCGATAGGGTCTGGGCCAAGCTCACACTCCTCAAGACGTCCGGATATCGGGCAAAGTTGCAGCGCGACCGCAGGGATTCGCGGCAAGTTCCGCGCCTTCCGCTCCAAATCGACCTGCCTCAACCGCCTTGTCCTTCCAGTTTATGCCGGAACCAGCAGGTAAACTAGAGAAATGGAAGTTCTTTACGGCCTTCACCCCGTGGAGGAGGCCATTCGCTCCGGCGGCCGCCGCCTGGAATCCGTCCTCATCTCCCGCGAGCGCAAGGGCGACGACCGCACCGAACGCCTCATCGCCCTCTGCCAGACCGCAGGCGTCCGCGTCACCTTCGAGTCCAAGGACCAGCTCACCCGCATCGCTCGCACCGACGCCCACCAGGGCGTCGTCGCCGCCGTCCGCCAGCGCCAGTTCCTCGCCGTCGAAGACCTCCTCGCCGCCCGTGGCCGCTTCGACAAGAAGTTCTTCCTCGCCCTCGATGGCGTCGAAGACCCCCACAACCTCGGGGCCCTCCTGCGCTCCGCGGACGGCGCAGGCGTGGACGGCGTCCTCCTCCCCGAACGCCGCAGCGCTCCCATCTCCGCCGTCGTCGCCAAAACCAGCGCCGGCGCCAGCGAGCACGTCCCCATCGCCCGCGTCACCAACCTCGTCCGCTCGCTCGAACAGATGAAGAAGGCCAACATCTGGGTTCTCGGCCTCGACGAACGCGGCACCCCGGACTACACCGCCTTCGACTTCAACACCGACTGCGTCCTGGTCTTGGGAAGCGAGGGCACCGGCCTCCACGACCTCGTCAAAAAAACCTGCGACCACCTCCTTCGCATCCCCATGGCCGGCAGCGTCTCCTCCCTCAACGTCTCCGTCGCCGGCGCCGTCGTCATGTACGAGGCCCTCCGCCAGCGCTCCCAACCCCTCGCCCCGCCGGACCCCAAGCCCGCCAAACCCCGCAAAGGCCTCGGCAGTTAGGCACTTTGCGCCTGAAAGCCGTCCAGGAAAGTCAAACACCCATGCTCCAACCCTCAAAGCGAACGCGGCATCTCCTGGCCGCCGCAACCCTCCTCACCGGCACCGCCTTCCTCCACGCCCAGGAACCCACCCCCACGCCTACATCCCCCGCAGAATCCCAGCCCGAAACCAAGCCCGAGCCCCCCGCCCCACCCGCCGGCAAAGTCCTCTTTACCCGCACCCTCCCCACCCCAGCCGACACCCCCGACGACCCAACCACCCCGCCCGCCCAGGCTGTCTCGAGCTCCCTCCAAACTCCCATCCCCGGCCCACCCGATTCCCTCCCCAAAACCCCGATCGCCGAATCCGAACGCGCCTCCGTCCTCCTCACCACCCTCGACCTTGACGTCCACCTCATCCCGGACGACGCCCGCCTCGAATCCCACGCCACCCTCACCCTCCGCAACACCGGCCCCACCCCCCTCACCCGCATCCCCCTCCAAATCTCCAGCACCCTCCGCTGGCAGAGCATCTCCGCCGTCACCTCCGCTGGCCTCGCCCCCGCCGCCTTCACCCAGTCCCCCATTGCCACGGACGCGGACCACACCGGCTACGCCCAGGAAGCGGTCGTCTCTCTCGCTGAGCCCCTTGCCCCAGATAAAACCCTCACCCTCTCCGTCTTTTACCTCGGCGAGATCCGCCAGAGCGCCTCCCGCCTGGAGCTCATCGGCACCCCCCCGGCCCGCGCAGACCAGGCCGACTGGGATGAGATCGCCCCCACCTCCGACGCCTCTGCCACGTCGCTTCGCGGCTTCGGCAACGTCCTCTGGTACCCCATCGCCACTCCCACCGCCGTCCTCGGCGATGGCAACAAGCTCGTCGACCTCATCTCCCGCGTCCGCGCCTCCATGGCCGCCTCCTCCATGCACCTCCGCCTTGCGGTGGAGTACACCGGCGAGGCTCCCCTCGGCGCCTTCTTCAACGGCGCGCTCCAGACCCTCACCCCCGCCCCGGACCTCGAAGACGAACTCGTCGCCCAATCCCACGGCGTCACCACCGCAGACTTCGCCTCGCGCCCCATCGGCTTCCGCATCCCCAGCCTCTTCCTCACCGATCAGGAGCCCGCCGTCTCCGAAGATCAGACCCTCTCCGTCCTTACCCCGACCCCCGGCTCCATCCCTGCATGGACGGACGCCGCCTCCGCCGTCCGCCCCCTCATCACGGACTGGTTCGGCGTCAACCCCACCGCGCCGCTTATCCTGCTCGACCACCCCGGCGACTCCTACCCCGACCACGCCTTCCTCGCCCTGCAGATGGACACCAAGGCGGACCCCGCCGACCTCGTCGCCCCCCTCACCCACGCCTGGATCCACTCCGCCCACCCCTGGATCGACGAAGGCTTGGCCGAGTTCATGAGCCTCCTCTGGCTGGAGCGCGCCAAGGGCCGCGAAGCCGCCCTCGCCCAGCTCGCCCAGCAGGCCACCCTCATCGCCCTCGCCGAACCCGACCTCTCCGCCGCCACGTCCGGCGCACCCGCCGGCGAACCGCTCACGGCCCCCATCTCCCCCATCTACTTCCGCCTCAAATCAGCCGCCGTCTGGTGGCAGCTCCGCGAGCTCCTCGGCGAAGATACCCTCCGCCAGGCGCTCATCGCCTACCGCCACTCCCAGTCCCAGAGCTCCACCTTCGACACGGACCCCAAGGCCATGCAGCGCACGCTCGAACGCGCTTCCAACAAAGACCTCAACTGGTTCTTCAAGGACTGGGTCTACGCCGACCGCAGCCTCCCCGACCTCTCCATCATGGAGGTCAACCCACGCGCCATGCCGGACAAGCTCGGAAAGGACGCTGGTTACCTCGTCGCCGTCGAGATCCGCAATGAAGGAGATGCCGCCGCCGACGTCCCCGTCACCGTCCGGTCCGGCACCCTCACCGCCACCGAGCGCCTCCGCATTCCCGCCCGCTCCGTCGCCTCCACCCGCATCCTCTTCAACGGCGTCCCGGAGGCCGTCCAGGTCAACGACGGCACCGTCCCCGAGCTCCGCACCCTCACCCACACCCGCCAACTCCAACTCCGCAAACCCACCCCGTAGCCCTGGCGCTCAAATAACGGGTAAGTTCGGAGCGGAAAAATCGTCATCCTGAGCGAAGTCAGTCGCAGCCTTTCGCGACTGACGCAGTCGAAGGACCCCGAAGCCGCTTGAAGAGCCTCGAGCTCCCACGGGCCCGCGCGAGAATCTGTTTCCGCCTTGTTTACCGCCGCCGCTTTGACCCCTTGGTCACCTTCACCGTCGCAGCCTGCTCCCATGTCTGCGTCCCGCCCCAGGTTCGCTTCGCCGTCAAATCCAATCGCATCGGAACCTCGGCACTCGCCGCAGTGCCCGCCTCACTCGCATCGACGGGCGGTAGCGCTGCGTCCAGTCCGTCTCCAAACGGCGGAACCGCTTTCACCAACTCGGTAAGCCGGGAGCGCAGCACCGCGCCAGCCAGGTGCATGGAGTACCCAGCCGCATCGGCCCGAACCTCCAGCGTCGCCGGTTCCCTGCCCCCCAGCGCCACCTCCACCGGCCCAAGGACCACCTGCGAACCGGTCATTTCACCCGTCACATCCTCGCTCACAAACGGCGCACCCGCCCCCACGCTCAGTTTTGCCTTCGCGACCTGGAAATCTCCGGAGAGCGGTCCGGGCGTCACGGCGCCCTTCTTCAGCGGCACAGCCGCCTCCGTAACGCAACACTCTGCCGTCGCTGAAACCGTCCCCGTCGCCGTGACCTCCGGCGAAATCCTGTCGCTGATCGCCCGCAGCACATCCAGCAGAGTCGCTACCGGAACATCCGACACCACCGCACTCAGGTCCGCAGACGCAGGCCGAAACACATCCGCCACATCCCCCGTTACCACCAGTCCACCCGCCGGAGGAGTTCCAGCAGACTCCGCCGGCAGCGCACACTTCAGCTTTCCCAGCGCATGAAAAAGCTGCGTCGCAGTCGCCGTACAGGCAAGGTCCGCATCCAGCGGATGCGCCGGCACAAAGTCCGCCCGCCGGACCCGCCGCAGCTCCAGGCGAGTCCTGACCTCGTTCTCCCCGACAGTCCCTTTCACGCCCGCCGTCAGGGTCATCTCTCCCCGAAGTCCCGCGTCATTGCCCATCAACACGCGGCTTACCGCCCCCAGCGGCGCCGCGCTCCACTCCCCGGTCAGGTCCACCGGCACGTTGGCGAGCGTCGCCGCCTGCCCCAGCGTCCCCTCCACCCGCAGCGTGCCGCTATTGGTCGCCGCCGCGTCCGTCCGCGTCGGATGCGCTTTCAGCCGCAGGTGCCACTGCTTCTGCTCCGGAAGCCATAAGGCAAACTCCGCATCCGTCAGCGAGAGCGGCATCTTTTCGAGCCCCATCTTGACGTTCACCCGCGCCCCGGTCGCCTCAATGTAGGGAAATCGCGGCGCATCGCCCGCACCCTTCTGCTGCGTGGGCGCCGCCGGCATCCGCGAGGCCTGCAGCAGAATGCTCTGCAAATTCCATTGCCCATTCGGCAGATGCACCAGGTTCACGCTCGGGTCATCCAGCGAAATCCGTGAAAACTCCACCCTCCGCCGCCACAGCGAGTTCACCCGCAGCGTCGCCCTGACCTCCTGCGCCCGAATCACCGGCTCCGCCCCAAATGCCGGGTCCTCGTCGACGACGAAACCTTCCAGTGTGAACCCCGGCATCGGCAGCAGGTTCAGCGTTACGTTGTCGATATGCACCGGCCGTCCCAGGCTGGTCCCGATGCTCGTCGCAATCTGCCGCCGGTACCGCCCCACGTTGATCAGCGGAGGCACCACCGCCATCAACACCAGCGTCGTCAGCACCCCCAGCGTGATCAACGCACGCCGATGTGTAATCCCGCGAAACGGCGAAGGCTCGAGCTCCTCGAGATCCTCATCCTCCGTCCATCGCTCTTCCGCCTCTTGCCGGTCCAACTCCCGCACCCTCTCGCGCCGCGCTTACTTGATCAGATGGAGTGTACGGCTCCACCGCGTCTTGTCCAAGAAATGCAGCGCGGTGTGGCCAAAGCCCGCAATCCGCTCGCCGATGCTCGGCTGCGTCTCCATATCATCTGCCGGAGACTCAAACGACCAGTAGTTGAACAGCGGCCGCCCCAGGATATTCTCCCGCGGCACAAACCCCCAAAACCGCCCATCCAGGCTATGCGTCCGATTGTCCCCCATCGCAAACACCTTGCCCGCCGGCACCACGATATCCTCCCCCTGAAGATGCGACGCCAGCTCCTCGCTCCAAACCTCGGTCGAGCCCGCCGGCGCCCCCTGTCCGGGAAAATCATCCCGCGCCGGCTGGTACTGGTCCTCCGCATCGCCGTCGCTCCGAACCTTCGCCGCCTGGGGCTCAACCTGTGCCACGCCGTTCAGGTACACCACCCCATGCCGCAGATGAATCCGGTCTCCCGGCACCCCGATCGCCCGCTTCACCAGCACCATATCCGGCGTCTCCGGATTCGGCTTCAAAAACACAATCACATCCCCGCGTTGAATATCGCGATAATGCACAAACGGAGCCCAGCCCGTCGGCGGCGCAAACGTGATCCGGTCCACCAGCACATGATCCCCCACCAGCAGCGTCTTCTCCATCGACCCCGACGGAATCACAAAATTCTGCGACACAAACGTCATCAGGAACAGCCCGCCCACCAGCACCGCCGCAATCGACGACACCGCCTCCGGCAGCGTCTCCTTCTGCACCTCGTCCTCGTTCAGAGCTCCCGGCGCTACGCCCACCCGTGCATCCCCCGTTCCCACCGCCTGCGTGCTCGCGTCCAACCTGTCCATCTGAATCTCTCCCCAGGCCATCGTCAGCCTGCTCGTTCAAGTGTACCGCCCAACCTTACCCGACTACCGCACCACGCGAAACGTCCGGTCCCAGCGCGCAAAGTCCGTCGGCCCATTCTCCAACTCAACCCTCCGCTTGCCCTTACCCATCTCCCTCACGTTCACCGCTCCCAAGGCAGGAAACCGCGCATCCGGCACCGTTTCCTCCGCATCATCCGTGCCTCGCTGTTTCAAAGAAAAGTAGATCAGCACCGGCTTGCCCACAATCGCATCCCGCGGAACGAACCCCCAGTACCGGCTGTCCTCGCTGTCGTTCCGGTTGTCCCCCATCACGAAGTAGTCGCCCTGCGGCACTGTCAGCTCCCCCCCGCGCACCAGCCCGCGCAGCCTCACCCACCAATTCGTGTCCACCCCGGCGTCCCGGCTCTCCAGCAGCGGAAAGTCATCCCGAAACGTATCCACCGCGCCCGGCCGGTGCACTGCATAGCTCTCCTGCAGCGCCTTCCCGTTCAGGTACACGACCCCATCCCGCAGGTGCAGCCGATCCCCCGGCAGCCCAATCACCCGCTTCACCAGGTGGACCGAAGGATCGTCCACGGGGTCATGGAACACCACCACATCCCCCCGTTCGACGCCCGCCGGCGGCATCAGCCCAAACGCATCGCTCGCCACGGCCTGCTTATCCAGCAGCAGAAAATCCCCCACCAGCAGCGTCGGCTCCATGCTGGCTGAAGGAATCCGGATCGGCTGCACCGTAAACGTCATCAGGAACAGCGCAAAGACCAGCACGTACAGCAGCGATTGCACCGCCGGCAGCACTCCCACCGTATGCGCATGATGCGCTGGCCGCACCAGCCGCTGCGCAGGGACGCCACTGCCAAACGGCAGCGGAGGCCCATCACGCTGCGGCGCCCTAGCCATGCGCCGCCCCCACCTTCAACACGCCCGTCAACTTCGCCACCGCCAGCCGCGCCGCCTCCTGCTGCGCCTGCTTCTTGCTCGGCCCCTCCGCGTCGGAGATCATCCCCTCCAGCGCTCCCTCGCCGCCCTCCACCCACACCTCAACCTTGAACACCCGCTTATGATCCGGACCGCTCTCGCTCACCAGCCGGTACTCCGGCCGCCCCAGCCCATCCGCCTGCAACATCTCCTGCAGCGCGGACTTATGGTCCCCCACCACGCCATTAAACCCATCCCCCTCCGCCAGCGAGCGCTCCATCCCCTCCATCGCCGGGCCCAGCACCTCCGCCTCTACAAACCGCCGCGCCACCTCCAGCCCGCCATCCAGGTACAGCGCAGCGATCAGCGCCTCCATCGCATTCGCAAACAGCACCGCGCTTCTGCGCCCATCGTTCTTCTCCGCCGTATGCCCCAGCCGCAGCCATCGGCCCAGCTTCAACCGGGTTCCCACCTCGCCCAGGTGCTTCCGGCTCACCACCGCCGCTCGCAACCGCGTCAGTTCGCCCTCGCGCGAACCCGGAAACCGCCGGCACAGGCCCTCCGCCGCCAGCAACCCCAGCGCCGCATCCCCCACAAACTCAAGCTGCTCATTATCCTTCGCCGGATCAGCCAGGTCTTCCACCGCATCCCCGCCTGCCGTGTCATACACAAACGATCGATGCGTCAGCGCCAGCGTCAGCAGCTCCGGCCGCGCAAACGTGTGCCCCAGCAGCCGCTCCAGCTCAGCCACCGTGCCCAGCTCGCCCGTCCCGAGCCCTCCTTCAGCGCTGCGCCCACGCTTCAATGCGGGTTCACCGGGGGCTTCACCGGCGCGGGAGCATCGGGCGGATCAGGCCGGTACGCATCCTTCTCCGCCTTGCCCGTCGGGTCCAACGGTTCCTCGGTCTCATGCACCGTCTTCGGCACCACAAACGCCGCCCTCAACCCCTGCTCCGCCGCCGCCTTGGCATCGGGCTGCAGACCCGGCACCGTCATCGCTGCCTTGTACTCCGCCACCGCATTGCCGCGCTCCGGCGGGGCCTTCGTGTCGAACAACCGCCCCAGGTAAATATGCGTCCACGCCATGGTCCGCGGGTCCTTGCTGCTGCGCAGCACATCCTGGAACTTCGTCATGGAGCTCTCCGGGTTGCCCTCCATCAGCTCCACACGCGCCACCACAAACTCCGCCTCCGCGTGGTCCTGCTTGGGGTCGGCCAGCGCCTTATCGGCAATCTCTCTGGCCCCGTCCAGGTCACCCTCCAGCATCTTCTTCTCCGCCAGCATCATCCCGGTCGGAGCCTTCGGAGTCCGCCTCACAAACTCGCTGGATCCCTCCGGCAGAAACGGAATCTGCTCCGCGTGGTGCGCCTCCCGGCCCACATCCATGCCGTACACCATCTCGCCCATGCGGTCGTTCAGGCTGATCTGGTCCTTCTCCATGTCCATCATCTGGCCGTAGAAGTACTCCGTCAGCACCCAGCCCTGCCGCATATCCAGATCCACCTGTTTGCGCCGGACCGCCTCCGCCTGCCGGTCATACGCGCCAATCTCCTCGTCGTACTTTGCCAGGTCCACACGGGCGCGCGTTCCCGTCGGCTTCGCCGGCTTGGCAATCCCCACATCCATGTTCCGCGCCTCAATCGCCTTGATCAGGCACTCCGTCGTCAACGCCACCACGTCGGTCCGGTACACGTACTCCAGCGGAGCCTGGGCCACCGGCTTCAGAATCGCGGAAAGCCGCTCCATGGAGGAGGCCCGCGCATACACCAGAGGCTCAATCTCGTAGTGCAGGTACAGGTGCCGCACCTGCTCCATCCGGATCTCCCCCGTCGCATTCGGTGAGGTCACCATTGCATAGTCGGTCGCGTAAATACGCGCATTCGGAGCCGAAGGAGCCAGCAGTGGCTCCACCACCACGCTGAACGTCCGCCCATCATAGCTGCTCACCGGCACATGCAGGTAGATGTTCGTACCAAGAATCATCTTGGTCAGAGGATCATGCACCTTGTCCGTAACCGCCTCATACTCCGGCCGGTGGCGCACCCAAATGGCATGAAGCCCCGCCTCCTCCACAAACGTCCGCAGCACCGGCAGAATGTTCACCACCTGCAGCGCATCCGGCGGCATCTCCGTCTGCTCCGCCGTCGGCGAAAGCTCCGGGGGCGGCTTCAGATACAGTCCCAGCGACACATACTGTGCAATCTGCCGTCCATGGTCATTTAATTTGTGCTCGTTCACATAAAGGCACAGCGCGTCGCGGCTTGCCTTGGCCGCCGGAGTCGCCTGGACCGCAGCCTCCACATCCGCCCGGACCGCCGCCCGCACCGGAGCCGAATTCGCCAGATCGTCGTCGTAGCCGCAGGCATTCAGCCCCGCCGCCAGGTCGAACATCGCCTCGCTCGTCTCAAGCGTGATGGACGCACCAGCCGCCTCGGCATTCCGTGCCCGTGCGCTCGTGGAAGGTTTCTGCGTCTCCTGCCGCGACTCCCGGTTGCCGGAAGAAGACGACCCGGCCGGCGTTTGCCCGGAAGCACCACCCACAGCAAGGCTCATCGCCAACAAGCCGGAAAGGATCAGAACTCTTTGAAAACGCTGCATGAAAGAAACCCGCGGAAAAGCCATCAGGACGTTCGACGCTCTGCACCCAGCATAAGAGAGCGCCCCCGCCCCGTCCAACCCCCATCCAGTCCCCAGACCAGCCGCAGGTCCATTTCGTCCCACCACCGGGTAACTTTCCAGGAAGTTACGAAGGTAGATACAACCCTAAGTCATCTGTTTTGAATATTTTGCGCAACAAACCCCGGGGGCCACCCCTACCCCCGAACCGAAACACCCGCAAACGTAATCAAAACCCGTCCGCGAATTGCCCCGCCAAACACCCGCGCCGGCTCATACACCTGCAGCATCACCTGGTCGCGAACCTGCGCCATCGTCCGCTCATCCGTCGGCCCGGACAATACGGAGTACTCATACACCCGGCCCTCCGCATTGACCTTCGCCTCCACCACAATCGTCGTGTCCAGCCCGGTCACCACCGGTTGCTGCGGCGCGTCGGAGTACAGGTAGTGTGGAGACGTCATCGCCCCCAGCGGTTCGTCGTCAGCCATCACCGCCGGGGGTGCCGCCACAAACCCCATCAACCCGCCAATACCGCCCAGCAGTACTAGCGCCATCGCCAGCCCGGCCGAAGCCTGCACCACCAGGGGACGCAGCCCGTTCTCCCACCGGACCGCCAGCCCATCCCACCAGTGCCCCTGCCGCCGTGCATTCTCCCGGGAGATCGCCACCCGCAGCCGTACGCCCAGGTCATCCGGAGCCTTATCCGGCCCCATCGCCGCCAGTACCCGCTGCATCCCCCGCCAGGACTCGAACTCTCCACGGCAGGCCGCGCACCCCCCCAGGTGCCCCGCCACCGCCTGCATCTCCACCCCACTCACCGCGCCATCCAGATATCCAGAGAATTTATCTCGTACTTCAAAGCACTCTGCGTAGCCGTTCTCGTTTGGATTCACCGTGATCCTCCGGCCAGCGCCTTACCCAGCCCATCTGCTATCAAAATTTCTTTCAAGGCTGTCCGGCCCCGGGTCAACCTACTCTTCACCGTCCCCGCAGGAGCCTCGACAATCTCTGCGATCTCTTCGTAAGAAAAACCTTCCATCTCACGCAACACCACGACCGTTCGAAATGCCTCTGGCAGCTTGCGTAACGCATCCTCGACTCGCGCCTTCAGCTCTGCGCAGACTGTCAGGTCGTAGGGGGAACCCGCCCCATCCATCAGCGTCGCACTGAGGCACATTCGCTCATCCACATCCTCGCCTGTGGCGAGGGGGGCGTCGATGGTTAATTCTTGTTTTTTATGGCGGGTCCACCAGCGTCGCTGATTGGAGGCCTCACGCAGCGCGATCCGGTACAGCCATGTCCGCAGGCTCGCCTCGCCATTAAAGCTGCGGATGCTGCGGAAGACCTTGATAAAGACTTCCTGGGTGATATCGGCAGCGTCAGCGGGGTCTTGAAGGCTTCTCGCGACGAGGGAATAAAGGGGCTGGCCGTACTGCGCGATGAGGACTCCGAACGCCTCCTCGGAGCCGGCTTTAAGCGCGGCGACGAGGGCTGCGTCTTCTGTCCGGATTCCGATGGTGCTTACGAGGTTGTTCACGAGTGTGGCCGCCTGCATTGTCGGTTGCCTCTACGTTACGACGTTGGGTGCTGCAAACTCAACTGCGAGTAAGGGAACTGCGTCGCCGGCAACCGAGTGCTCGCTCACTCTAGGTGCTTAGACACCAGTAAGGACGCGGTTGTTCCCTGCATCCGGGCTGAAACATTGACGTAAGGCCTGCTTCTGCCTGAGAATGGAACCTAGTGGGCCTGTGGCGCAGCTGGGAGCGCGCTTCCATGGCATGGAAGAGGTCATCGGTTCGATCCCGATCAGGTCCACCAACCTCCTTTTACAACTTTGATTTGAGATTCACCACAAAACGTGGGGTTTTGTGGTGGGTGGTTACCTGGCCGGGCGCGAAAGATGGCGTCTTTGGCGGGGATTCTTTGATTGCGGCTAGGACGCGCGGGGGCGTTTGGTTACCTTTGTGGTAGCCGCTCTGATGGTGAAGTTGTGGCGAAATGTATGGCTATCGTGGGTAACTGACAGCTATAGGGCGTTGCGGTCTCCGGAGATGAGGCGGAGGAGGAAGGTGAGGAGGACTGCGCCGACCGTCGCGATGAGGATGGAGGCGATGAGGCCGTGCTCGCGGACGCCGCCGAGGCCGAGGTGGAAGGAGAGGAAGCCGCCGACCATCGCTCCGACGATTCCGACGATCATGTCCACGATGAAGCCGAATCCTGAGCCTTTCATGATCTTGCCGGTGAGCCAGCCTGCGATGACGCCGATGATGATCCAAGCAAAGAAGCCGTGTCCCATGTGTTCTCCTTGTGTTTTTCAGTTGGATGCAGGAGTTTTCCCGTTTTAGGTGAGCGCCTTCGCTTTATTTCGCGTTGATGAGGGTTACCTGTGGCGGTCAATCTGTCAGGAAGGGAGCTTGCGTACTAGAGTCAGGGTGTGGGATCTAAGAGCTTTGACGGGGTTTGGTTCCTCTGCTATTCAGACGATCACCTGCCTCCGCACGTGCATGGACGTTATGCCAGTGCTGAGATCGTGGTCCATCTGCTCCCGGGCGGTAAGGTTCGCCGCAGGGGAGCACCGGGACCGCTTCCGCCCGGTGCGAAACGGAGCGATGTCCGGCGTATTCTGTATGTGGCGGCGGAACAGTTTGGCGAGTTGATGCAGTTGTGGGAGAGAACGCATGGACCAGCATCCTAACGATTTGACGACGGATGAGGAGATTGACGCGGCGCTGGAGCAGGCGAAGGAGTTTGAGCGCTTCCCGCGGATCGTCGAGGCGGTGTTTCGGCCGGAGCCGGAACTCCAGTTTCTGATGCTGCGATTGAACGACGGACGGCGGCTTCTGATCCCCAGGGAAGAGTTGAGTGAGTTGAAGCACGCGACAGATGAGCAGGCGTGCGACCTAGTGGTGGGACCGCTTGGGAGCGATGTGTGGTGGCCGCAGTTGGACGATGGCCTTTATCTGCCGACGTTCCTGGAGCGGCGCTGGCCGAAGCGGGGCACGGAGGCGGAGTTCTTCCCGCTGTGGCGGGAAGAGAATGCTGAGGGTCAAGGGGTGGAAAGTGCGGGTCTTGTGGAGACTCGTTCAGCGGCGTAAGGGACTCGGATTGTTGGAATCGTCTGAGTCCGTGGGGCATGGTCGGGATTGTAACTGGGCTGGGATGAGGTTGGGGTGTTGGTCCCACTCATCACGATGAGACTGTGATGAATGGGGCACGGACTTGTGCAGGTCCGCTCAGGGTTAGAACTAGAAAGGTATGTAGAGCCACTTGGATGAAAGCTCTCCTATCCTCTCCTGAGCTTGCGGGGGGTAATTCTTATCTTTTGCAGTGATCCTCAAGACGCCTACACGATCCGACATCATCTCTTGACGGATCTCACTCACGTTGTTAAAGACAAGTTCAAGAAATAGCAAGGCCTTGTCACTGAAATTTGGGGGCTGCTTCAGCAGCCAGCGAGTTAACATGTCTATGAAGTTCGGGAAGTCTGCATCACTTACGAATTGCCCTATATCTATAAGTGGTAAGAACATGTTTTGACCTGTTCCAACCGATCCTTCAAGCCTCTTCAGAAGATACTTGGTCACAAGAGTAGCGTCGGCGGGCTTGAGGTGAATGATGTCGCTTGCAGTGAAGAAGGCATCGCCAAAATCTTGGATTTGATCACCCGACTCGACCCTCACCATGTTTGCGAACTTTTCAGCAATCCTTTTCTGAAGTTCTCCAGGTAATGCCTCGAGAGTATGTCGATACGCGGCACGCAATCTGGCCGGTGTCTCACCGTCTCCAAATAATGCTGCTCGCTCCTCTGAGAACGCCTCTGGAATGGTCGTGTCCACAAGCTTGAATAACTCATGCTCATTTGTTGCGATGATTAGTTCAGGTAGAACGGCCAAGGAGTGTTTGTCTGACCTTAGCTTGTTCGCAATTTGTTTAGCTGTGGGTCCAAGTGTCTCCTTTCTCTTTTTCGAAACTTCTTTTGTTACTATCGAGACGATGTTTAGCGCAATATTTGCACCCTCTTGAGTAACTTCACCCTTAAGACGAACCATGCGCCCAGGATGAATTAGGTTCCTGTAGTCACGAATTACGTCACAGAGAGAGGATGTGCTCTGCCGAATCACACCTGCGTTGACACAGGCCAGTATTGCCTCACTCAAATCCAACTTTAATACATCCTTGTTGGCAACACTGGTCTTGGTGACGACCAGGTATTCGATTAGAAGAGCCTCGATTATGCTCCCCGCTAGAACATGAGTTGCCTTCAATGATCCAGCTTCATGACATGCTTTCAGTTCTTGGTAGTCACTGATCAGTGAAGCTCTGAAATTTTCATCACTTATAAAATCAAAATCCATGTGCCCTTCTATCTCATCTCAAGGGTGACTTATTGCTCACCTATTCGACGGTGACGGATTTGGCTAGGTTGCGGGGTTGGTCTACGTCGCAGCCGCGGCGGACGGCTATGTGGTAGGCCAAGAGCTGGAGGGGGACTACTTCGAGGAGGGGGAGGAGGAGTTCGGGGGCGGGGGGGATGTGGATGACGTGCTCGACTAACTGGGCGATGTCGAGGTCGCCTTCGGTGGCGATGGCGATGACGCGGCCGGAGCGGGCGGTGACCTCCTGGATGTTCGACAGGGTTTTTTCGTATTTGAGGACGGAGCTGGGGTCGGCGGGGTCCTTCGTGGCGATGCAGACGACGGGGAGGGTCTCGTCAATGAGGGCGTTGGGGCCGTGCTTCATCTCGCCGGCGGGGTAGCCTTCGGCGTGGATGTAGGAGATCTCCTTGAGCTTGAGGGCGCCTTCGAGGGCGATGGGGTAGTGGATGCCGCGGCCGAGGAAGAGGAAGTCGCGGGCGGTGGAGAAGGACTTGGCGAGGGTGCAGCACTGGTCGTCTACTACCCGCAAGACCTCTTCGAGTTTGGCGGGGATGCGGCTGAGTTCGGTGACGAGGTGGAGGGATTCGTCCGGGGTGATGGTGCCGCGCTGCTGGGCGAGGTAGAGGGCGAAGACGAAGAGGGCGGTGAGTTGGGCGGTGAAGGCCTTGGTGGAGGCGACGCCGATTTCGGGGCCGGCGTTGGTGGTGATGGTGCCCTGGGCGGCTCGGGTGATGGCTGCGCCGACGACGTTGCAGATGGCGAGGGTCTTTGAGCCTTTGCGGATGAGCTCCTGCTGGGCTGCGATGGTGTCTGCGGTTTCGCCGGACTGGGTGATGAGGAGGCCGAGGTTGGAGGCGTCGGGGATGGGGTCGCGGTAGCGGTATTCGGAGGCGTAGTCGACGTCTACGGGGAGGCGGGCGAGGCGCTCAATCATGAACTTTCCGGCGAGGCCGGCGTGCCAGCTGGTGCCGCAAGCGGCGATGGTGATGCCGGTGGCGGCGCGGAACTCGGCTGGGGTGATGAGCATGTCGGGGAGGAAGACCTCGCCGGTATCGAGTGAGACGCGGCCGAGGGTGGTGTCGCGGATGGCGCGGGGCTGCTCGTTGATTTCCTTGAGCATGAAGTGCTTGTAGCCGGCTTTTTCGGCCTGGATGGGATCCCAGGTGACGCGCTGGGGGAGGAGGGTGCGGGGGGAGCCGTCGAAGTCGGTGAGGGTGATGCCGGCGGGGGTGAGGGTGGCGAGTTCGCCGTCGGCGAGGAAGTAGATGGAGCGGGTGTGGTGGAGGATGCCGGGGACGTCGGAGGCGAGGAAGAACTCGCCGTCGCCAAGGCCGAGGACGATGGGCGGGCCCATGCGGGCGGCGACCATCTTGTCGGGCTCGAGCGCGGAGAGGACGCCGATGGCGAAGGCGCCGGTCATGCGCTTGGCGGCACGGCGGACGGCTTCTTCGAGCGGCAGGCTGGGGCTGCCGGAGCGGACGACGGCCTCGTTGGCCCCGCCGAGCTCGACGGTGCGGGTACCGGGGGCTGGGGCTGGTGAGCCGGCGAGTTCCATTTCGTCCTGGATAACGTGGGCGATGATCTCGGTGTCGGTTTCGGAGCGGAAGACGTGGCCCTTGGCGATCAGGGCGTTCTTGAGGGTGAGGTAGTTTTCGACGATGCCGTTGTGCACGACGACGAGGGTGCCGGTGCCGTCGCGGTGGGGGTGGGCGTTTTCTTCGGTGGGGCGGCCGTGGGTGGCCCAGCGGGTGTGGCCGATGCCGTAGGTGCCGGCGATGGGGGAGGCGGCGATGACGGCTTCGAGGTTGCGAAGCTTGCCGGGGGCGCGGCGGAGGGTGAGGGTTTCGGGGTTGGGCTGGTTGCTGTCCGGGGAGCCGCCTACGGCGATGCCGGCTGAGTCGTAGCCGCGGTACTCGAGGCGGCGCAGACCTTCAATGATGACGGGGACGACTGACTGAGGACCGATGTAACCGACGATTCCGCACATGATGAGAGTTTAGTTGATCGTTGTCCGTTCTCCGTTGTCAGTTGCCGGCAAAGAGAAACCCCACACCTCAGAGACGAGATGTGGGGTGCCCGGCTTGGTCGTGAGTTGAGTTAGAAGATGATCTTGGCGCCGAACTGGGCGTTGAAGGCTTCGCCGGCGCCGATGCCAGGGGCTCCGTTGAAGTCGCCGATGGTGTCGTTGAGGGTGGCGGTGCTGTTGGCGGCGTTGTACGAACCGTTCGCGTTGGCGCCGAAGGTAATGGAGGGTGGGGCGAAGTTATTGCGGTTGAAGAGATTGAAGAGCTCGGCGCGAAACTGGACGGTGGCGCGCTCACCGATCTTCGTGTTCTTGAAGACGGAGAAGTCGGTGTCACCGAAGCCGGGTCCGTAATAGGAGTTGCGGCGGAGGTTGCCGAAGGTGCCGGCAGGTGAGAGGGCGAAGTGGCTGAGATCGATCCAGGTGCGGTTGGGGCCCTGGCCGAGGTAGCCGGTGCGAGCCTGGGAGATCTGGCTGACGCGGTCCAGACCTTCGTTCACGCCGCTGTTGTCCGTGCCGGCGAGGATCTCAAAGGGCTGTCCACCGTGGTAGCTGAAGAGCGCGTTGGCCTGCCAGCCCTGGGTGAGAAGCCGGAGGTGCTGCGAGCCGGGAAGCTCATAGGTGACGAAGCTGGTGAAGGCGTTGCGGGTGTCATAGTCTCCGTTGCCGTAGTCCGCCTTGAAGTTGGTGCTGTCCTGGGGCAGGGTTCCACGATACTGCGAGACTTCATCCAGAGCATGCGACCAGGTGTAGACGGCCTGCATGGAGAAGTGGTGCATGTTGGTGACGCGAAGCTGGGCCTGGAGCGAGTTGTAGTTGGAGGTGCCGATGGAGGAGATCTGATTGATGTTGCCGTACTGCGAGTACTGCGAATAGTACGGGCGGGTGGCCTGACGCTGGAGGTCGGTGGCATAGATGCCTGGCCGAGCCTGGTTGATGTCCAGCAGGCTGAGCAGGTGGCGCGCCTCCGAACCGACGTAGCCGAGCTGGAAGATCATGTTCGGCGTGAAGGTGTGCTCCAGGTTGACGTTGAAGTTGTAGTTGTATGACGGGCGGAAGTTGGGAGCGACGGAGAAGACGCCGCAGGGTGATGAGGCGACGCAGGGATACGAGGTGGTGGTGGGGAAGATGGCGCGACCCTGAACGATGGTCGTGTTGGCTCCGCCGTTGGCGGCGGCGATGTTATAGACCGGGCTGGCTCCGCCGGGATTGCCTTCCACGCCGTTAGGCGCCTGGTTGCCGGGACGATTATCAAGGAATGGATTGAGGTTCGGCGTATCGGCATAAAGACCGAAGCCGGCGCGGAGGACGGTGTTGCTATCCACCGCGTAGCTGGCTCCAACGCGGGGGCTGAAGTTTTTGTAGTACTTGGGATAAAGGGAGTCGATCTGGTTGCCCTGGAAGGCCAGGCCCTGGGAGGCGGTGAGCGACGGACGGAAGGTGGACATGTCCTTGTTGTCGTTATGGAGGGGACCTTCGTAGTCGTAGCGGATGCCGTAGTTGACGTTCAGTTTGCGGCTGAGCTGCCAGGAGTCTCCGGCGTTAAGGAACCAGGTGTTGACGAAGACCTGGCGCTCCGGAAGACCGATGGTGATGCTGGCCGCAGAGGTCTGGCCGGCGAGGAAGTCAGCGAGCGACCCGGCGAGGCCGGAGCCGCCGAGGCGGCTGCCATCGAAGGTAAAGGAGCCGGTGGCGTGGCGGTCATAGAACTCGTCAAGCTGGGCCTGGCGGTACTCGCCGCCGAAGCGCATCTGGTGCTTGCCCTTGACCCAGGAGAGCTGGTCGGTGAGGTGGCCGGTGATATCGTTGCGGCCCTCCGGAGGCGTCTCTCCGACAGGATCGAAGCCCTTGATGGTGATGTTGGGCGCGTTGGCGAAGGGCGCGTTGGTGATGAAGCCGAGGGACTGCACGTTGACCGGGGTTGAGTAGTCGTTGAAGACCTGATTGAAGTAGTTGACGCCAGCCAGCACCTGATTGCTGATGGAGTTCGAGATGACGCGGTTATAGACCAGTGCGATGTTCTGCACGTGGATGGGGGCGACTTCGTAATACGCCAGAAGCTGCGAGCCGACGGGCGCGACCTGGTTGCCCTGGCCGACGAACCAGTGCGCGCTGAGGTTGTCTTTCTCCGAGAGGTGGTAATCGACCTTGGCGAGACCGTTCCAGCTGTAACCGAACTCGGGATCGTTGGAGTGATAGTTCTGGGCGACGCCGGTGGTGTCCTGGGCAAGGGTGCTGGTACCCCAGAGACCGTTGAGCACGCTCTGCATGACAGGGTTGACGGGCACGCCCTTGCTGGCGAGGATTGTCTTGGCCTGGGCCTGCCAACCGACGGAGGGTTCGGTCGCGGTGCCGGATTCCCCGATGACGAAACGCTGATGTTCAAAGGTGAGGAAGCCGAAGAGCTTGTCCCTGATGAAGGGTCCGCCTACGGAGAAGCCGGTGTTGTAGTTGCGGACTTTCTGCTTGGTGTCGGAGAAGGGGCTCTTGGCGCCGAAGAGCTCATTGCGGTTGAAGTAATACAGGGTTCCGTGAACCTGGTTGCCACCGGCGCGAAGGGTGAGGTTGACCGTGCCGCCCGGGTTGCGTCCGCCTTCAGGGCCGGCCTGAGTCTGCGCGGAGAACTGATCGACCGCGTCCAGCGGGAGGATAATGCCGGCGATGCCGGAGACGCCGCCCTGGTTGACGGCGGGGATGTTGTGCCAGAGATCGTTGTTGTCCACGCCGTCAATCTGCCAGTTCATCTGGTTGGCGCGGGTGCCGTTGAGCGAACCGAAGCCGCCGCCGGAGTAGCCGCCGTAGCCGGGTGTGAGCTGGATCATCTGCGTGAAGTCGCGGCCGTTCATGGGGATGTCGGCGACGGTCTTGGCATCGAGTACAGTGTTCTGCGTGGTGGTGGTGGTATCGAGCGAGATGCCCGCGGCGTCCACTTCAACGGTCTCCACTGAACTGGAGACGGGGAGCTTGACGGGGAGGGTATAGATGACGCCGGCCGAGACGGGGATCTTATCGACCTGAACCTTGTTGAAGCTGGGCGCGGAGACGGCGATGGAGTATGCGCCGAGGGGAAGATCATTGAAGAGGAACTCGCCGCTGGAGGAGCTGATCGAGTCGTGGACGACGCCGGTGGCGGTCTCGGTGGCGGAGACTTTGGCCCCTGCGATGGCGGCTCCGGTCGTATCGGTTACGGTTCCGTTGATACCGCCGCGGAAGGTCTGGGCCTGGAGGACCGCGGCGAAGAAGACGAGAAAGGTGAGGAGGAGGAGACTCCAGATGCGATGGGGGGACTTGCTCATGTATGTGGCCTCACGAAAAAAGACAACAGGGTGTTAGCGCCGTCTGAAAGACAGCGTGGTGGCGGCTGATTTTTGATGCGAGAGGTCGTTTCCACTTTTTGGGAGTGGATGCGTCACTTCAAGCGTCGTAACTCAAGTCCGGGTGAAGCGACAAGCAGTTCTGTGACGGTTTAAGTAGCAAATAGATACAGGGAGTTGAACCAACGTAACGTTTCGTCGTTAAATTAGCAAGAATTATTTTGCGTGCGGGCGCGCACGGGCGGCGCGAACATGTGATCTGGCGAAGGTTTCCGCTATTTGTGCGTGGTGGTGTTGCTTATTTTGGCGGCGTGGTTTTGAGGCGAAGCTCTTTTGTCTTGAGCACGATGAGGTACTCGTAGATGGATTGGAGGGTGGCGTAGGTGAGGCCAGCGGCGCCATCGAAGATGGCCCCGCGGACGAAGAACATGTAACACCACTTGATCAGAGGGCGGGCGGGGAGCTTGTAGAAGAGGGCCTTTTGGTGGAGACGGCGGGTGTGGAAGTCTGGGTGGCGCAGGGCGGTGAGGAGGGAGGGGTTCCGCAGCCCGGACTGGGCGTGGATGAGCTGGGCTTCCATGGTGCTGTACTGGTTGTGCTTGGTGAGCCAGTGAGCGATGCCCTTCGAGAAGGGGTAATGGTCTAAAGGGTGTTGGAGATCGAGGATGGGGCCATCGACTTCGAGGACCTCGTTGATCTCCCGGGTATAACGGGCGCGGCGAGGGCGGACGAGCCGGATGTAGTAGGGGCTGATCTGGGCGTGCTTGAGCCAGGTGTCGAAGAGGAAGTCTCGGCGGCGGAGGCGGAAGGCGGAGATCTCCGGGGCGGCGGTGACGGAAATTTGTAACAGTTCTGCGGCTAATTGCGGGGTGGGCCGCTCATCGGCGTCCAGGATGAGGAGCCAGGGGTGGGCGAAGGGGAGTTCGAGGCCGAAGTTACGCTGGGCGGCGTAGTTGTCAAAGGGGCGGAGGTGGACGTGGGCGCCGGATTCGCGGGCGATGGTGACGGTGGTGTCGGTGGAGTTGGAGTCGAGGATATGGATGTCGTCTGAGAAGGCGACGGAGGCGAGGGCGCCGGGAAGGTCCTGGGCTTCGTTCTTCGTCAGGATGAGGATGGAGATCATCTGTGAGGATGATAGCGGGTGCAGGGTTAGAGGCTGCGGAAGGCGAGGACGGCGTTGAGGCCGCCGAAGGCGAGGGAGTTGGAGAGGGCGGTGATGGGGCCGACCGGGCGGGGGGTGCGGAGGATAACGTCGAGGTTGAGGGTGGGGTCTGGGGTGAGGGTGCCGCCGGTGTGGGGGAGGGTGCGGTGGTGGAGGGCGAGGGCGGTGATGAGGGTCTCGATGGCGGGGGAGGCGCCGATGGAGTGGCCGTGGAAGCCCTTGGTGGAGGAGATGGGAATGTGCGGGGCGAGGGAGCCGAGGACGGTGTGGATGGCGGCGGCTTCGACCTGGTCGTTGGCCTGGGTGGCGGTGCCGTGGGCGTTGATGTAGCCAATATCTTTCGGGCTTAGGTGCGCGTCGGCGAGACAGGCGCGAATGGCGGCGGCGGGGCCTTCGGGTTTGGGCTGGGTGATGTGGTGGGCGTCGGTGGAGAGGCCGAAGCCGAGGATCTCGGCGTAGATGGTGGCGTTGCGCGATTGGGCGGAGGCTAACGTTTCGAGGGCGAGATAGGCGGAGCCTTCGGCGAGGGTCATGCCGTCGCGGTCCTGGGCGAAGGGGCGGCATGCGGTGGGGGAGACGACGCGCATGGAGTCCCAGGCGCGGAGGAATCCCCAGGTGAGGGGGGCCTCATGGCCACCGGCGAGGGCGGCGTCTACCATGCCGCTGCGAACCATGTGGAAGGCGAGGCCGATGGCGTGGGCTCCGCTGGCGCAGGCGGTGGAGAGGTTGAGGGCGGGACCGGTGATGCCGAGGTCGATGGCAATCTGGGAGGCTCCGGAAGAGGCCATGGAGCGGGGGACGGTGAGGGGATGGACACGGGCGTTATCGCGGTAGAGCTTGGCGGTCTCAGGCTCCTCTGCGCTGCGGCCTGCGGTGCTGCAGCCGGTGAGGATGGCGATGCGGTCTGGAGTGTGATGGGTGAGGAGGTGCGATTCGGTGGCTGCCTGGCGGGCTGCGACGATGGCGAACTGGGCGGCACGCTCCGTGGTGAGGAGTTGGGAGCTGGGGAGATGGGCTTCCGGGTGAAAATCTTTGACCTGGCCGGTGCGGGTGAAGCGGAGGCCGGGGTCTGGGATGCCGGGGGGGATGCCGGCCAGCGTAAAGGGGGAGATGCCTGTCTCGTTCGTGAGGATGGACTGCCAGACGGCGGCGGGCGTGTTGCCGACGGGGGTGAGGCAGCCTAGGCCGGTGATGACGACGCGGTGGGACACGGCTAGGACTCGGTGGGTTTGGCGGCGATGAGGGTTTGGACGCCGTGGATGACATCGCCGACGGTGCGGAGGGAGGTGAGGGATTCGTCGGGGATGGTGATCTTGAAGACTTCCTCGATCTCGAAGGTGAGGTTGATTTTATCGAGGGAGTCGATTTGGAGGTCGTCGAAGGTGGAGGCGGGGGTGATAGTGTCCACGAGAAGGGACTTGGATTTGGCGATGATCTCGATGACGCGGGCGGCGATTTCTGGAGGCGTGGAGAGCATGGGGAAGTGTACGTCCGGGAATGAAGTGGGGCAATGCGGAGGTGAGATTGGGGATTCGAGGATTTGTCCCCCCTGGGGTATATTGCGCAAAATATTCAAAACAGATGACTTAGATTCTATTTACTAGATGGTTATCAAGCGGTATGGGGTTTTCTGAAGGGAACATGGCTACGAACAAGAGACGTTCGGCTTTGCCGAGGCCCATCTTAGGCCCGATGAAGCCGGGCCGAAGATGGGGCACAGAGGTTTTGTGCTGCTTCGTTGCTACCAGCGGAGGAGGACGAGTTCGAGGCAGAAGGCGGGGCCCATGGCAGCGAGGATGGAGTAGGTTCCGGGCTGGCCGGGGTGATTTTTGAGGGTGTCTTCGAGGACGCAGAGGACGGAGGCTGCGGAGAGGTTGCCGACCTCGCGGAGACTTTTCCAACTGAGGGCGAGAGCTTCCGGGGGGAGCGCGAGGGCCTTCTCGGTGGCTTCGAGGACCTTTGGGCCGCCGGAGTGGAAGATCCAGGAGGAGATGGCGGCCAGGGTGAGGGATTGTTCGGCGAGGAAGGAGTCCACGTCTCCTTTCAAGTTTTCGAGGACGACTTTGGGGACATCCGGGGAGAGGACGATGCGGAAGCCGGTGTCGCGGATGTCCCAGCCCATGATGTGTTCGGTGTGGCGGTAGAAGGTGCTGCGGGTGGCGAGGATGTGGGGGCCTTGCAGTTTTGGTGGAGAAGCAGGTCCTCCGTCTTCGGCGAAGGATGACAGCGCTTTTTGGGCGGGGATGACGGCTTCGTCGCCGGCAAGGATGACGGCGGCGCAGCCGTCTCCGAAGAGGCCGGTGGAGATGAGGTTGGCGATGGACTGGTCGTCGTCCTGCCAGGTGAGGGAGCAGAGCTCGACGGAGAGGAGGAGGACGATTTCCTTGGGGAAGGCGCGGAGGTAGTCGGATGCGCGGGCGATTCCGGCGGCTCCGGCGACGCAGCCGAGGCCGAAGATGGGGGTGCGCTTGACGGAGGTGGGGAACGGCATGAGGTTGATGAGGCGGGCGTCGATGGTGGGCGAGGCGATGCCGGTGACCGACGCGAAGAAGATGGCGTAGATGTCTGCGGGGGTGAGGCCGAGGGGTTCGAGGGCGCGGGTGATGGCTTGCTGGCCAAGTTGGACGGCGGCGGTGATCCACTCGTCATTGGTGGCTTTGAAGCCCTGGAGGGTGGGGTAGTGGTCGAGGGGAAAGACGGTGTAGCGGAAGTCGACGCCGCAGTTGGCGTGGAGGCGGGTGAGGAGGCGGGGTTCGGGGAGCTTATCGCCCCAACGTTCCAGGAGCGCCTGCGAGATTTGAGCCTGGGTGTAACGGTGTGGGGGAAAAGCGGTGCCGACTGAAGCGATCTGCATGGAATCCTTTTGGGGTACGGGCTGTCTTGAGTGTAGATGCGGCGGCGAGGATGGGCCGAAGGTGGAATTGATGGTACGAAAGAATGACAAGAAGATGACGGGTGGGGTGGGTGACGTTTAATGAGGACGGACGGAGGGTCGATGAACGAGCTGAAGAGGTTTTGGGTGGTTGGGCCGGCGGTGGTGTTGTTGGCGTTGGCGCTGGGTTGGTTTATGACGCGCGGGGCGATGGAGCAGCTCGCATTTTTGAAGAAGAGCCAGGGTGGGGAGCAGGGGCTGGTCGATCAGAAGCCGTGGCAGACGGCGTCCACGCTGGCTCCGCTGGCGGTGTCCGCCGAAGAGCAGGGGTTTGCGCGGGAGGCGGAGCGGCTGGCCGACCATGAGGTGGACCAAGCGTTCGCGATGGCACTGCGGCAGGCGACGATGCAGCACCGGGTGCTGACGGGGGAGGCGCTGGCGCTGGATCAGCGGGTGACGGCGCTGAAGCAGACGGTGACGGAAGATAAAGGCCGGGTGGATGCGCTGACGGCCGGCGAGGCGAAGGCCGGTGTGGCTCCGATGGATGGGGATGACCTGGATGTGGCGAAGGCGCAGTTGGGGCTCGACACGGATGAGCTGGCGGATGCGACGGAAGATCTGGCGCGGGTGAGCGGAGATCAACGGGGGAAGATCCAGCAGGAGCTGCAGCAGCGGGCGGTGGCGGAGAAGAAGGCCGGAGCGGTGAGCGGGGAGACGGCGGTGTTCGCGGCGAAGCGGTATCAGACGTTATGGGGGCGAGCGAGGGCGTGGTTCGACCAGAGGAGCCGGGCGGCGCTGCTGGCGGATGCGGAGCAGAGCGCGCGGAACGATGCGAAGGTGCTGGCGGCGCAGCATGACGCGCTGGAGACGAAGAACGATGCGGAGGGCAAGCAGCAGGCGAGCGGTGTGGCCGGGACGGCGAGAGTGAAGATGCTGCAGCGGCTGGGGGCGGAACGCGGGATCATGAGCATTCTGGACGACAGGGTGCAGGGCGAGCAGCAACTGGCGGGGGTGTACCAGAAATGGCAGGCGCAGGTGTGGGTGCAGCACCGGATTGTGACCCACCTGATTCTGGAGTCGCTGACATGGATTGCGCTGATTGTGCTGGCGGCGGGGGTGGGGTCGAAGGCCGCGAAGGCTGGGCTGGCGCGGTTTTCCGGCGATGCGAGGAAGACGGCGACGCTGGAGACGATTGTGACGCTGGCGGTGCAGGTGGTGGGGGCGTTGATGATCCTGCTGGTGGTGTTTGGTCCGCCGGAGCAGACGCCAACGATCCTCGGGTTGGCGACGGCAGGGCTGACGGTGGTGTTTCAGGATTATATTTTGTCGTTTGTGGGGTGGTTTGCGCTGATGGGCAAGGACGGGGTGAGGGTTGGGGACTGGGTGGAGATCAACTCGATTGGCGGGCAGGTGAGCGAGATTGGGCTGTTCCGGACGGTGCTGCTGGAGACGGGAAACTGGACGAGCCAGGGGCATCCGACGGGAAGGAGGATTACGTTTTCTAATAGCTTTGCGATTCGGGGGCAGTTCTTTAATTTTTCGACCAACGGGCAGTGGATGTGGGATGAGATCAAGGTGAATGTGCCGGGGGGGCTGGATGCGGATGCGGTGATCGCGCGGATGCAGCAGGCGATCCAGGAGGATGCGGCCAGGGATATGGGACGGGCAGACGCGGAGTGGCGCGGGGTGGCTGGAACGAAGGCGCTGGGGCAGTTCAGCGCGGCGCCGACGATGGACCTGCGGCCGGCGGCGGCGGGAGTGGACGTGATCGTGCGGTTTATGACGCGGGCGGATGAGCGGTTCGAGCAGAGGAACCGGCTGTTTGAGGCGGTGCGGCGCATCCTTGCCGAGACCGAAGCGGCGGCGGCAGCAGCGGCGAAGGGGTGAGCGAGCGGGCGGTCAGGCTTTGGCGTCGAAGGGTGGAGTGAGGGCTGAGGCGCCGGCGGTGAGGATGGCGGTCTGGGCGCTGCCGGCGAGGGGAGTGGTGGAGATGGTGTAGCCGAGGGTGGAATCGACGGTGGTGACGGGGAGGCCGAGGTTGGCGGCGATCTGGGGGGTGTTTTCGCCGGCGGACTCCATCTGGCGCATCTCCTGGGTGGAGGTGGGCTGGGGGAGGGGCTTGCGGTCGGCGGGGAGGGGGAGCTCGGGTGCGCTGGGGAAGGTGGGGAGCGAGATGGAGAAGGACATGAGAGCACCTCAGGGGGCGATAGCTGGTCCGTCTGCTATCGGCATGAGGGATTTGGAATTTCAGGGTTTGGAGGAGATTTCTTAGAAAAAATTAGAGGCGGGGGCTAGTCGTCGGAGGGACGGGTGGGGGCGGGGGATTTTGCGGGGAGGATGGCCATGGAGCGGGAGAGGTTTTGCGGGGTGATGATGCCGACGATGCGGTCGCCGTCCACGACGGGTATGAGCTGGGTGGCCTGGTTGGCGGGGCCGGAGATGCGGCTGAGGGCCTGGACGAGGGGCTCGGCGGGAGAGGCGACGGCGAAGGTGCGGGTCATGAGGCCCTGGATGTAGGAGTTGCCGGTGAGTTGGATGTTTTCAAGGATGGTGTGGCGGGCGATGGCGCCGACGAGCGAGCCGCCGCGGACGACGGGGAAGACGTCCTGGAGGGAGTGGCGGGCGTGGTCGAGCGCGTCTTCGGTGGTGAGGGAGGCGGAGAGGACGCTGTAATCGGTGAGCATGATGTCGCGGACGAGGACCTGGTCGAGGTCGGTGCGGAGGAGGAGGCCCTGGCGCTCAACCTGCGCGGCAAGGAAGATGCCGATGCCGGCCATGATGGCCCACCAGTTGGTGGAGAGGAGGCCGAAGGCGAGGAGAAGCATCGCGATGGCGGGGCCGAGGGTGGCGAGGACGCGGAGGCGGGAGGGATCGGATGGGGAGGTAAAGACGGAGAGGCGGGCGAGTTGGGTGCGGGCGCGGGAGGTCTCCGGGATGGGAGTGGCGGGGGTGGGCGGGCTGGGGCGGGCGGCCATCTCGGTGCGGAGGACGCGGCCGGCGTCCAGGGGCCAGGCGGGGAGGAGGTTGAGGGCGCCGAGGAGGAAGTTGACCCAGACCATGGTGCGGAGGAGATGCGAGGGCGTGACCCAGCGGAGGTGGAAGAGATCGACGGTGGGGGAGACGGTGAGGATGATGGCGAT
Organism: uncultured Acidobacteriaceae bacterium; assembly: GCA_964242025.1. Taxonomy (GTDB): domain Bacteria; phylum Acidobacteriota; class Terriglobia; order Terriglobales; family Acidobacteriaceae; genus Edaphobacter. The sequence goes on along the minus strand of CAXSZW010000012.1, from coordinate 77,931 downwards.
GAGGATGCCGCCGAAGGCGAAGCTGGCGATGGGGCCGACGATGGCCATGCGCTTCTGGATGCGGGGAGAGGCGGCGCGGGTGAGCGACTCGGCGTTGGCGTAGGTGGGGATGCCGCCGGTGGGAAGCAGGAGGATGGAGCGGAGATCGAGCGAGAACCAGGTGGCGGCGAGGGATCGGGCCGCCTCGCGGACGAAGACGGCGAGGAGCAGGAGGAGCCAGAGGGCGAGGCCGCGAGGGAAGGGCAGGCCTTCAGCTGAGGACCAGGCGATGGAGAGGGCGAGGAGAAGGACGAAGAAGGAGTGGAGGCGGAGCTCAACACCGAAGACTCTGCCGATTGAAAAGGACCACCCAAGCATGTACCGATTGTACGGCCTGTCCTGCCGGACGGGCCCGCTACGCGCGGGGCGGTCACTTCGGCACTTCGTGCGGTCCTGGGCTTCGCGTGGCCCGGGCATTGCCCGGCACAGGATTTTTCGGGACGCTAGGATGGGGGGATGAGAGTGATTGCGGGAGTGTATCGGTCACGGGCGCTGGTAAGTCCGCCGGGGACGGCGACTCGGCCGACGAGTGACCGGCTGCGGGAGACGATGTTCAACGTGCTGGCGGCGCGGCGGGGGGGCGGGCTCGAGGGATGCCGGTTCGCGGATCTGTATGCGGGGACGGGGGCGGTGGGAATTGAGGCGGTGAGCCGGGGGGCGGTGCATTGCTGGTTCAGCGAGAAGGCGGAGCCGGCTTTGAAGGCGCTGCGGCAGAACCTGAGCGCGCTGAAGATTCCGGCGGCGAAGGTGACGGTGGATGAGAAGGGGACGGGGGCGCTGCTGACCTCGCTGGGGGGGAAGAAGGTGGCGCTGGATGTGGTGTTTGTGGATCCGCCGTATGAGGCGGAGATGGAGTATGAACAGACGCTGGGGTTGCTGGGGAGTGCGAAGGGGCGGGGGATGATTGCGGCGGGGGGTGTGGTGGTGGTGGAGTTTGCGACGTATGTGGCGGCTCGGCACAAGTTTCAGGTGGGGGAGCGGTATGGGGGGCTGGTGCGGACGCGGGTGGTCAAGCAGGGGGAGACGTCGCTGGGATTTTATGAGGTGGCTGGGGGGAATGCGGAGCCGGTGTGACGGCCGGTGGCTAGGTCTACCGAAAAGGGAAGTTCGCGGTCGGAGATGAGGTCCCATGCCAGGCCTTCGAGGTGGGTTGGGGTGGTACCGGTGATTTTCAGGCCTTCCCAGGAGAGGCGGGGGGTCTGCCAGGCGAGCCCTTCCCTGCCCCAGGCTAAGAGGGTGTGGAAGCCGACGAAGAGGAGGAGATCGGGGGTGTGAAGGACTTGGGCGACGGGTTTGAGGGGGAGCAGGGTGCAGGTGGCTGGCGTGGTGGTGTCTGCGAGGTAGGCGTAGCCGCCGGCGAGGGCGCAGAGATGGTCAGGGTGGGGGCAGGGGTGGACGCCGGTGGGCATGGCTGGGTCCGTAAAGCCGAGGGCGCAGGTGAGGAGGTATGCGCCACCGAGACGGGGGCGGACCAGGAGGTTGAGGGCTCCGCGGGCGAGGGCGTCTTCTTCTCCGGGGATGTTCTGGGGATAGACGTAGGAGCGGGCGGGGGCGATGAGGGGGGGCTTGGACAGGACTTCTGCGGACCAGGTTTGGGGGAAGGGCTGGGTCATCTTCTCGAGGATTTCATGAGTGACGAAAACGCGGGTAAGCATTCGGGTTGAATTGGCCGAGGGGTATCGGCACGTAGAACTCTTCGGGGTCCTGACGGTTACCGAACTCCGCGACCGGTCCGCTCTCATATTGCCTGGAAGGTGTCCTTCGACTGCGCCCGTCGGTGAGGCTGACGGGCTTCGCTCAGGATGACGCATCTTGCTGGTGTATGAGGAGAGCGGTCGAGCTTCGCTCGATACTCCGCCCTATTTCGCAGTGAAGCTGCTAAATAGGATGGGGCACCCGGACTGAGCTCGTCGAACGCTGGGGTGAATGGTCCCACTCATCGCGATCAAGCTGCGATGAATGGGGCACCCGGTCGTGGCTGGGAGAGGAGGAGCGGGCCGGGGTTAGGTGGGGACGTAGGTCAGGCGGATTACTTCTGCGGTGATGCGGTCGGTGGCGAGGAGGTGGAGGTGGGGGCGGGGGCCGGCGAAAAAGGGAGTGCCGCTGCCGAGGACGACGGGGTGGAGGTTGATGCGGTACTCATCGATTAGGCCGGAAGCGGTGAGGCTGTGCACCAGGTTTGGGCCGGCGATTTCGATCTCGCCGGAGTGCTCTGACTTGAGCTTGTGGATGACGGCCTCGACGTCGTCCGGGATGAGGGTGGCGTTGGGACCGACAGACTGGAGCGAGCGGGAGACGACCCACTTGGGCTTGCTTCGCCAGGCTGCCGCGTAGGCGTGCTCGTGCGACTCCCAGCCGGGCTGGTCTTCATCCCAGTAACGCATGATCTCGTACATGCGGCGGCCGTAGATCATGCCGGTGAGGGCCGCCGTCTGGTCGACGAAGTGGCGAAAGAGCTGGGGCGTGGGGGCAAATTTATCGTGATCGACGTAGCCATCGAGGGACTGGTTCATTTCGTAGATGAGCTTCGCCATGCTGCAACCTCTATACCGAGATACTTCCGATTAGGTGAGGGCGGACTTCATGGAATCGAGGGCCTGGGCGAGGTCGGCGAGGAGGTCGGCGGGGTGTTCGCAGCCGGCGGAGAGGCGGATGAAGCCGGGGGCGACGCGGTCATGGCCCCAGCGGGCGCGGCGCTCGGCGGAGGTGGTGATGCCGCCGAAGCTGGTGGCGTCGGTGATGAGTTTGGCGCGTTGGAGAAAGGTTTCCGCTGCGAGCTGGGAGGGGAGGGTGAAGCCGAGGACGGGGCCGAAGTGGGTCATCTGGCGGGCGGCGATGGTGTGGCCGGGGTGGGTTTCGAGGCCGGGGTAGAGGACGCGGGAGACCTCCGGGCGGGTGCGGAGGAAGCGGGCGAGGGTGAGGGCGTTCGCGCAGGAGCGCTCCAGGCGCAGGGGGAGGGTGGCGAGGGAGCGGAGGGCGAGCCAAGCCTCGAATGGGCCGGGAACGGAGCCGGTGAGGGTGCGGACGCGGTCGATGCGCTCGGCTAAGGCGGGGCTGGTGGTGGAGACGTGGCCGAGGAGAATGTCGGAGTGGCCAGAGAGGGCTTTGGAGTCGGAGCAGACGGCGAGGTCCGCGCCGAGGGCGAGGGGGGACTGGCCGAGGGGGGTGGCGGTGGTGTTATCGACGGCCACGAGGGCACCGGCGGCGTGGGCGGCTGAGACGGCGGCGGCGATTTCGGTGATGTCCAGGGTGGGGTTGGCAGGGGTTTCGAGCCAGAGGAGGCTTGCGCCTGCGAGGGTGGCGGGGTCGGCCAGGGCGGAGGTGGGGACTTGGCGGAGGAGGACGCCGTTGGGGAGGAACTGCTCCTCGAGGAGCTGGAAGGCGCCGAAGTAGACGTCCTGCGGGAGGACGACGACAGAGCCGGGCTTCAGGGTGGCGGTGAAGACGGCGTGGACGGCGGCGATGCCGGAGGAGAAGATGCGGGTGTGGACGGCGGCGGCGGGATGCTCGATGGCGGCGATGGCTTGCTCGAGGCGGGTGAAGGTGGGATTGTGGGAGCGGGTGTAGGTGTAGGGTGCGAGGGCTGGGTCGCCGGGGGTGTGGAAGGTGGTGGCGAAGACCGGGCCGGCGTGGAGGGGCTCGCCGGGGATGGCGGGAGTGAGGGTGGAGCGGAGGAGGCGAGTGGCTGGATGCATAAGGGCAGTGTGGAGCAGTTTACGGCAATGAGAGTCAGTGTAGGGCAGTAAGGCTTGGCTGGTATGCTCTCAGCCATGAAGCGGATGATGGTTTGGTTGATGCTGGTGGCGTGGTGTGGGGCGGTTTGGGCGCAGACGTTTTCGTTCAGGACGATTACGTTTACGGGTGCGCCGCAGTACAGCCAAGGCGAGCTGATGCGGATGAGCGGGCTGGCGGTGAACCATGCCTACACGGATGCGGAGTTGAAGGCGGCGCTGGGGAAGTTGAACGACAGCGGGTTGTTTGCGCGGATCAACTACAGGAGTGACGGGGCGTCGTTGACGGTGGAACTTGAGCCGGCGGAGAAGGGGCAGGCGCGGCCGGTGACGTATACGAACTTTGTCTTCTACAAGCCGGAGGAGCTGAACGCGAAGGTTCATGCGCTGCTGCCGGGATTCAACGGGACGGTTCCGGTGAATGGGGACTTGGAGCAGAAGGTGGCGAGGGCGCTGGAGACGGTGCTGAAGGAACGGGGGATTACGGCTACGGTGAACTCGATTGGGGGCTCTGGGGGTGGGGTGGATTACAGCATTGCGTCGCCGCCGGTGGTGGTGGGGAAGGTGGCGGTGACGGGGGTGAACCTGGGGAGCGACAACCGGCTGATGGGAATTCGGGACCGGGTGGCGGGGAGTGACTACACGCAGGGGGTGACGGAGGAGGCGCTGCGGACGAATCTGACGGATGCGTATCACGATCTGGGGTATGTGAACTTTGCCGTGGGCCCGGTGACGCATGGGGCGGCGGAGGTGAGCGGAGGGAAGATTACGGTCGACCTGACGGGGAGCGCGGTGACGGGGCCGCAGTACACGATTGCGGCGGTGACGCTGCCGGCTGGGACGAGCCGGGTGCCGAAGGAGGAGATTGAGCGGGCGAACCAGTTGAAGGTGGGGGCGCCGGCGAGCCGGATTGAGGTGCTGAGCACGCAGGCGAGGGTGGGGCAGGTGTTTCAGAGCTATGGGTACCTGGATGAGAAGACGACGGTGGAGCCGGTGAGGAACGATGTGGCGAGGACGGTGGGGTATACGGTCTCGACGGTGACGGGGGAGGCTTACAAGTTTCGGGCATTGCAGACGCCGGGGTTGACGGAGGAGCAATCGACGGCGGTGAGAGCGGCGTTCAAGCTGCCGCAGGGAGCGCTGTACGACGCGGCGGCGCTGGGGCCGCTGAATGCGGCGGGGTTCAAGACGATGTGCGGGGGGAAGCCGCTGCGGCTGGGGCTGAAGAAGGATGCGCCGACGCGGGAGGTGGATGTGATGGCGGGGTGTGGGAAGTGAGGTGGGGGCTGAGTAGGCATCGGCGAGAGGCAACACCGATCAACACCGATTGGACCGATCTGCGGCGGTGGACCTAAGGCGACCGCGGAGTTCGCGGATGACGCGGATAGGGCTGGAGCGGGTAAAGACTGCAGCGGGTAGAGGCTTTATGAGACGAAGTGTTGCCAGCCTGCGGGGGTGAGGGGGGCTCCGTCCAGGCGGAGGGTGGGGTGGCGTGGACTGCGGCGGGTGATTGTGCCGATCTGGGTGAGGGGGACGCCGGCGAGGGTGCGGGGGATGTGGGTGGCGGGGGAGGCGGTGAAGAGAAGTTCATAGTCCTCGCCGCCGTGGAGGGCGAGGGGGAGGCGACCGGTGGCGAGGGGGTGGAGGGGGATGGCGGCGGAGTCCAGGGTGGCGCGGACGTGGGAGGACTCGCAGAGGTGGGTGAGATCGGTGGAGAGGCCGTCGGAGAGGTCGATGCAGGCGGTGGCGAGGTTGCGGCGGAGGAGGGCCTGGCCGAGGGTGAGGCGGGGATCGGGGTGGGTGTGGGGTGTGTGTGTGGACGCACGCTTTGGCTTGGGTTTGGAGAGGAGTTCAAGGTGGGCGGCGGAACCTCCGAGGGTGCCGGAGACGAAGATGCGGTCGCCCGGGCGGGCAGTGGAGCGGCGGAGGGCGCGGCCTGCAGGGGCAGAGCCGAGGCAGACGATGTCGGCGAGGATGTGGGGGCCGGGGGCCTGGGCGGTGTCGCCGCCGGCGAGGGGGACGGCGTGGGCGCGGGCGAGGGTGAGGAGGCCGGCGAGGAAGCCATCGAGCCATTTGGGGTCAAAGCCCTTGGGGAGGGCGAGGGAGAGAAAGGCTGCGAGGGGTTTGGCGCCCATGGCGGCGAGATCGGAGAGGCCGCGGGCCAGGGTGCGATGGCCGACGGATTGGGGGGTGTGCCAGTCGCGGCGGAAGTGGCGGGATTCTAAAGAAAAATCTGTGGTGACGAGGAGCTCGTGGCTGGGGGGTGGGGCGAGGATGGCGCAGTCGTCGCCGATGCCGAGGCGGAGGGTGCGGGTGGGCCGGGTGGCGGAGGCGCGGCGGATGCGGTCGATGAGGGCGAGCTCGGTGAGGGGCATGTTGGTTGAAGTGAGTGTACTGGGAGCGGTGCCTGGATGAGGCGACTGGGACTTGTGGTGAGGTGATAACACTCCGGTGGGTTGCCGGGGCGGGGGGAAGTTGTTACCTTTGAGGAGTACGCCCCTGCGAGAGTCGTGAATGGCGAATGGCATTTGGAAGATGTCATTTGGATGGCCGGATTGATTGAAACGTCCGGAGCTGCATTCTCGTCTTCTCCTATGCCGCACCTGCACGATGCGCTGGATGTATTCGCGCTTTGAGTTGAGTGGAGGCGGACGTCTCGTATTGCATCCCGTATTGAGGGCACAGGTTCCGGAGTGAGCAAGAAGAAGCGGTTTTACATACTTTTTGTTAGCCGTGGTGAGGACGGGAGCCTGAACAAGGTTCCGGTTCCGCTGCACTACGCCTATATTTTTGTGGCGGCGGCGGCGATTGGGATGTTTACGATTACGGGGATGGCGGGGTCGTACTCGCGGATGCTGATCAAGACGGCGCGGTTCAACCAACTGCGGCAGGATCATGATTCGCTGCGGAAGGATTATGCGAGCCTGGAGCAGCAGGCGAAGCAGAAGGACGTGCAGGCGGCATCGCTGGGGTCTTTGGCGACGGAGATTTCTGCGTTGTATGGGTTGACGGCGAACAAGATTTCAACCGTGCGCGGAAGCGGGCGGGCGGCGCGGGCGGCAGCGAGTGCGGCGGTGGTGAACGCGGTGGCGACGGCTCCGCTGAAGGATACGGGCGGGGCGAAGATTACGGCGGGCCTGTCCAGCGATGGGTATTACAAGTCGGTGGACTCGTTTTACGCGCTGCGGACGCAGGCGCTGAGCGGGGATGCGACGCGGTTTCTGTCTGGCACGCCGGATTTTGCGCGGATGCGGAACCCGTTGATGCCGGGACATGATTTTGGCGGGAGCCTGCAGGCCGCGGCGTTTGCGCCGACGCTCTGGCCGGTGACGGGGCCGATTTCAAGCAGTTTTGGCGAGCGCGAGGACCCGGTGCTGGGCACGGGTGAGGGCGAGTTCCATCCTGGGCTGGACATCAGCGGGCCGCTGGGTACGCCGATCCATGCGACGGCGGATGGAGTGGTGATCACCGCCGAGATGGTGAATGGATATGGGCGGATGGTCGCGGTGGACCATGGGCATGGCGTGGTGACGCGCTACGGGCATATGAGCGGGTTTGCGGTGACGGCGGGGCAGACGGTGACGCGCGGCGAAGTGCTTGGATTCATTGGACATTCGGGCCGGACGACGGGGAACCATGTGCATTATGAGGTGAGGATCAACGGGACGCCGGTGAACCCGCACAAGTACCTGCGGACGACGCTGGCGGAGTTTGGGAGTGGGACTCCGGCTGGGATGTAAGTGGCTGGGAGGAGAAGGCTTAACACCGATCTTCACCGATTGGACCGATCTTCACTGATGCAGGACGGCAATGGAGTGCCAAGGCATGCTCGGGTTGGGGCTTGTCTTTTTGCTTTGGGAGTTTGGGGTTCACCGGGAGTTGTGGTGAGTTGTGGACGGAACTGGGTGTTTGTTCGGGTCGGATTGGGGGTTATGGGGGTGGCTTTGGGCTGTAGAGCCGATTTGCGCTGCATTTCTGCATGGCAACTTGTGGTGATTGGTATGGCTATTGTGGTTGCTTGCTCCATACGTAGGTGACGGTCTGGTGGAGGGTTTCGCCCTGGTGGCGGGTGAGGATGTGCTGGGACTGGAGGGCGGCGAAGGCGTCTGAGAGGGAGCGGATGTTGCCTGAGAAGAACTGCGGGGTGGGAGGGGTGTCGGGGTCGTCCGGGGTGGTGGGGGCGGTGGCGTCGATGAGGGAGGTGAGGCGGCGGTACGGGGCGCGCTGGGCGGTGTGGTTGAAGGCGGCGAGGTAGGTGGCGGGGGTGGCGGCGGCCTGGGCCGAGGCGGGGATGCGGGTGAGGAGGGCGGCGAGGAGGGGCTGATCGTTGGAGAGGAGGCAGAGATTGCCGGAGAGGGCGAGGAAGAGGGGTTTGGGGCCGGAGAGGGTGAGGATGGCCGGGTTCTGCTGGGTGGGGCGGAGCTCAATGCCGAGGTTGGCGGCGGTAAGAGAGCCGCGGAGAGCCTGCTGGAGGGCGGAGGTGAGGCTGGACTGGGGGATGGGGCGGGCGGTGCGGAGGACGACGGCGGAGTGGATGGGGATCCAGAGGGGCTGGGGGGCTGCGGTGGGGGCGGATGGGGCGGAGTCCAGGGTGAGGACGGCTTCAAGGCCGGCGGATTGGAGGGTCTGGGTAAGGGCGGTGGCACTGGCTGATTCGGGGAGGGGAGCGGGGGTGTCGATGCGGGTTTCGAGGTCTTCCGTGGAGCCTTCGGGGTTCACGTCCAGGTTGGCGTCGGGGGCGGAGGTGTCTGCGGGTTTGGGGAGGGAGACGCGGCCGAGGAGCTTTTCGTTCAGGGCAGAGAGGGCGGTTTGCGGGTCCGTGGTGGCGACGGCGCGGAAGACGCCGGTTTCCGGGGGTACGAGTGCGGCGAGGGGGGCGAGGTCGGGGTCTGGCTGGCTGGAGTCCGGGGGGGCTTTGTAGAGGAGGGTGCGTTCTTCGCGGAACTGGGTGGGTTCGCGGAAGAGATCGGATACGGCGGTGCGGTATTGCTTCATCTCGGAGATATTCGCCTGGACCCAGTAGGAGCGGAAGTAGGGGAGGGGGACGAGGCGGTCGAGGTTGAGGACCATGTGGAGGTCCGGTTCTTGGTTTGGGCCGTGGGTGGCGGCGGGCTGGGCGGCGGAGGCTTCGTCGTACCAGGGCTCCTGGGCGAGGGAGGCGGAGGGCGGCGTGGTGTGGGCGATGAGCTGGAGGGCGTTGGCGATGAGGTCTTCGCGGGTGGCGAGGAGGAGGAGGTCGCCGGAGGTGGCGAAGGCTACGGTGCGTTTTGGGCCGTCCGCAGAGGCTTCGGTCCGAACGTAGAAGACCTGGGTGCCGACCTGACGGCGGGAGAAACGGGTGCGCTGCTGGAGGAGTTGGGTCTGGGCGGCGCGGGCGGCGGGGAGGCGGGTGATGTAGAGGAATTCGAGGTTGCCGACGTCATACCAGGCGAAGATGCTTTGGCGGCCGGCGATGCTGGTGAGGAAGTCCGAGCCGGCTTCTGAGAGTTTGGCGGTGGAGGCGAACTCGGTTTGGGCGTCTGAGAGGCGGGAGAAGAGGCGGGAGTTCTGGAAGACGGAGTAGCTGGCGGACTGGAGCCAGGCGGTGGACTGGGGGGAGGAGGTCCAGGCGTGGAGGAGGGTGGCGAAGTCCGGGGAGGAGATGGTGAGGAGGGCGCCCTGGGGGAGGAGGGTGGCGAGGGACTGAGGAGCGGCGGCGGCGGTGCGGGCGGTGCGGATGGCGGTAACAGTTCGCTGGAGGGCGAAGGCGGAGATGGCGAGGGTTGCTGCGACTGTCAAGATGAGGAGAGGACGCTTCATTGGGTGGCCTCCTGCGAGGGGGGGAGGGTGAGGAGGCGGGGGCGGATGGTTCGGGGTTCTTCATCTTCACCGGGGGTTTGAGCGGGGGTTTGCTCGAGCGCTTTGTGGATGATGGGGCGGCGGGTGGCGTTGAGGGCCTGAAGGGCCAGGGTGGCGCGGAGGTCGGCGATGTGGCGGGTGGGGGTGGAGTCGGAGGGGTTGAGGGTGGCGGCGAGCTGGAGGTAGGGGATGGCGGTTTCGGGGGAGCCGGTGTGCTCGTAGGCAGAGGCGATCTGGAGGGCGAGGGCGGCGCGGGTGGGGGTATCGAGGGACCGGATGGGGGCGGGGAGTGAGGCGGGTGGGGTTTCTGGTTGGGTGGGGGCTTCTTCGGGGGTGTCGGTAATGGTCTCGGCTTCAGGGGCTGCGGGGACGGCGGCGAAGGAGGTGAAGGTGGCGAGGGCGGCGGTGGGTGGGCCCTGGGCGAGCTGGGTGCGGAGGAGGGTGAGGCGGGCGAGTTCGTTGAGGGGGCCGGTGGGGGCGATGGCGAGGGATTCGGCGGGTTGGGTGACGGCTCGGGCGGCGGCGAAGTAGGGCTGGGTGATGAGGTTGGGGGAGGCCGAGGCGAGGAGGTTGAGTTCGGCACTGCCGAGGGCAGGGGTGGCGGGATGCAGGGGGGCCAGGAGCTGGGCGGCTTCGACGCGGAGGGTGTAGGGGGCGGTGGGGTCTTTGGCGACGGAGGTGAGGGTGGCTATCGCTTCATTTGGGGCGTGGGACTTGTCTTTTTCGTTCGAAGAAGCGAGCTGGGCCTGGGCGAGGCGGAGGCGGTAGGAGGCGGTCCAGGGTTCGTTGCGGGTGAGGGTCTGGAGGAAGGGGATGGCCTCGGCGGGGTGGTGGGTGGTTTCGAGGAGGCGGGCGGCGGAGTCGGTGTCGGCGTAGGGGTCGGGGGTTTCGGCTTCGGGTGCGAGGTCGTCGGAGGAGTCGATGGCGTAGGCGGGGGCGGCGGTGGGGGGTTGGAGGGCGAGCTGGTGGAGGAGGGTGAAGGCGGCGGGGAGGTCGTTGGTTTGGAGGAGGAGGGAGGCGAGGGCGAGGTAGTCGGTGGGGAGGAGGGTGGCGGTGAGGCGTTTCTGGTCGAAGGCGAACTCCTGGAGGGGGAGGATTTGAGTGGGCGAGGGGGTGTAGGCGGGGGTGGGGCGCTGGAGGTTGGTGAGGGTCCGGGCGAGGTCGGAGGGGGTGGGGGCGAGGTCGGGTTGGGTGCGCCAGGTGGCGAGGAGGGGGGCGAGGGTGTTGGTGCGGGCGGCGAGCTCGGCGCGGAGGGCGGGGTTGGGGGTGGGGATGGTGGCGAGGATGGACGCGGCGGCGGGGAGGGCGTTGCGGTCGAGGTTGAAGCGGACGAGTTGGAGCTGGAGGGAGGTGGGCGAGGCGCCGGGGGTGGTTCGGGCGAGGTCGATGCGGCGCTGGAGGAGGGTGGCGCGGGCGTCGGGGGGGAGCCAGGGGGCGGATTGGAGGTCGGCGAGGATGGCGGAGGCGTCCGGGGCGGAGGCGGTAGCGGCGAGGAGGAGGGTGATGGGGTCCTGCGGAGTGGAGGTGTAGGCGGTGTGGAGGAGCTCGTTGGAGCGGTAGGTGCCGTTGTGGGTGAGGTAGGGGGTGAGGACGGCGAGGAGGTCGGGGCGGAATTGGGGACCGAGGTGGGCGGCGGCGAGGTGGGTGGTGATGGAGGAGAAGGTGGACCAGAAGTTGGGGGGGAAGGAGTTTTTGTCGGCGTCGGACGCGAGGGTGGCGAGGGCGGCGTGCCAGGCGGCGAGGGCGGGGGCGGGCTGGTTGAGGCGGAGGAGGTAGGCGGCTTGCTCGTCTAAAATTTCCGCAAGGATGGAGGCGGGGGAGAGCTCGAGGGCGTGGGCGTATTCGGCGAGGGCTGCGGAGGAGTTGTGGGATTCGGCGTAGGTGCGGGCGAGGGTGAGGTAGGGGGTGGGGGAGGTGGGGTCGGCTTCGAGGGAGGCGGCGAGGAGGTCTTCGGGGTCTCCGGTGCTGGGGGTGGACTGGCGGAAGAGGGCGTAGGAGGAGGCGTAGGGGAACCAGAGGGCGCCGGTGAGTTGGTGGGTGGAATCGGGTGGGGTAGCTAGGCGGGTGGAGATGGGGGCGTCGGGGTAAGTGAGTTGGCGGAAGGCGGCGTCGATGAGTTTAGCCTGTGCCGGGGCCTGGGGGGTGGAGGCGTAGGAGAGGCCGGTGAGGGCGGTGTAGGCGGGGAGCCAGAGGGCTGCTTGTGGGGCGATGTCCGGGGCAGTGGCGCGGGACTGGAGGATGGTGAGGGTTTGAGGCTCGGGAGCGTGGGCGAGGGCGAAGTTGGCGGCGGCGTCGGCGAGGGTGGGGTTGGAGGAGGAGGCGAAAGAGGCGAGGGCGGCGGGGTCGTGGCGGAGGAGGAGGTCGAGGAAGTGGTCGGACGCCTGGGTGGCGAGGAGGACGTGGGCTAGGCGGAGCTCGGATGCGTCGTCTCCGGCGGAGCGGTAGGCCGCGGCGGCTTGCTGGAGGATGGTGGGGCGCTCCTTCCACCCAGGCTCAGAGGGCTTGAGTTTGCGGGCGTAGAGCTCGAGGGTTTGGGCGAGCTCGGCGGAGCGGAGGCGGGAGGTTTGGAGGGTGGTGTAGGGGGTGAGGTACTCGGCGGTAGAGCCGGGGGCGAGGAGGGACTGCTTGAGGAGGGTGGCTTCGACTTCAGCGAGGCCGGAGGCGTGGGCGGCGGCGATGCGGGCCTGTTGTGGGGCAGTGGACTGCAGGAGGGCCTGGGCGAAGGGGAGTTTTTGCTCCGGGGTGCCGTAGGTCTGGACGGCGGTGCCAAGGGCGGTGAGGACTGCGGTGAAGCTTTGGTCGAGGGCTTGCTGGCGGCGCTGGGTGTAGTCGGCGCGGGCGGCTGCGGCGTCCTTGGGGCTGAGGCCGTGGGTCATCGCGGCGAGGAGACTGGGTGTGGGGGAGGAGGCAGCCTGGCGGGCGGCGAGGAGGGTGGTGAGGGCCTGGGTGGGCTCGCCGGAGCGGGCGAGGATGCGGGCGTAGGTGGATGCTCCGGAGGGGGAGGCGGAGACGGAGAGGATGGGGGCGGATGCGGTGTCCGTGGTGCTGTCTGCGGCGGCGTCTTGCGTGCCGGCGGAGGTGTCTGTGGCGTCTTCCGGGGCGGCGGTGAGGGTGGAGTTGATGAGGAGGTCTTTGCCAGCGAGGGCGATTCCCTGCTCCGCGAAGGTGCGGGCCTGGGGGAGGAGGTTCCAGTCTGCGAGGTGCTGGGCGACGGTGAACTGGTTGCGCGGGTTGGTGGGGCGGCCGGTGATGTAGGCGGTTTCGAGGGCATGGACCGCGTCAGCGGGGCGCTGCTGGCGGGCGCGGAGCTCGGCGAGGCGGAGCATCCAGGCAGGGTCTTTGTAGGTGAGGAGGTAGAGGCGGTCGTAGTCGGCGGCAGCGGTATCTGGCTGGTCGAGACGGAGGGCAAGGTCGGCGTGGGCGGTGTAGAGGTCGACGCGGTCCTTGCGGATAGCGATGGCCTGCGAGTAGGCGGCGAGCGCGGCGGGGAGGTCGCCGAAGGTGGATTCGGTCTGAGCGAGGAGGACGGCGAAGCGGGAGTCGCGTGGGCTGGCCTGGACGGTGGTGCGGAGGAAGTCGAGCAGTTGCGGCTGGCGGCTGTGGGCGAGGGCGTAGAGGGCGGCCTGCTGGGCGGTGGCGGCGTCCTCCGGGTAGGCGGAGAGGAGGGCGATGTACTGGGCTACGGCTCCTTCGTGGTCGTTGAGGTGGGTGAGGGCCGGGATGAGACCTCGGCGGAGGAGGGCGGTGTTGGCCTTGCGCTCGTCGGGCGGCAGTGGGGCGGTGCGGACTTGATCGAGGCGTGCGAGGTAGAACTGCTTGAGGCCGGCGTTGTCGTTGGCGTGGGCGTAGCTTTGGGCGGCGGCGGCGAGATAGCGGGGGTCGTATGGGGATTTTTGGAGGAGCGCGAGGGCGAGGGTGCGGGCCTGGGGGGTGTCACCGGAGTCGTTGGCTTTCTGGGCGGCTTCGAGGGTAAAGGAGTCGGCGAGGTCCGGGGTGGCGGCCTTGGCGGCTTCAAGCAGGGTGGCGATGGCGCGGGCGGGCTGGTGGGTGCGGGTCTCGAAGTCCACGGTAGCGCGGACGACGCCGAGGAGGCGGGGGTTGGCGTGGTAGGTGGCGTCCATGACGCGGGTGGCAGCGGGGACGTCGTTGCGGTCTTCCTGCGAGCGGGCGAGGGCGAAGGCGAGCTCGATCTTTTCTACGGGGTCCTGGGTGAGGGCGGCCTGGCGTGAGAGGGCGTGCTCGTACACGGCGGTGAGGGAGTGGGTGCGGGCGAGCGAGCCGAGGGCGGCAGCGGCATCCGGGGTCTGGACGCGGGTGAGGGCGGCTTCGAGCGTGGGGGCGAGTTGGGATTCATGGTGCTGGGCGGCGAGGACGTCGGCCCGGAGGGAGAGGGCGGTGGCCGTGGGGGCAGAGGCTACGGCCTGGGCGGAGGCTTGATCGACGAGGGCGGCGGAGGCGGGGCGGCGGGCGAGTTGGATGAGGCGATGCTGGGCTTCGGCCGAGCCAAGGAGGGACTGGCCGGTGGCCTGGAAGTTGGAGTCGGCGGCGTCCGATGCAGGCTCCACGGCGGCGCGAACGAAGGCGGCGACGGTGGGAGGGAGGACGGCGGGGTCGATGGGGCTGGTGACTACGGCGGTGTACTCGCGGATGGCGGCGGGGAGGTTGTGGCGGCTTTCCTCAATGGCTCCGGCTTCGTAGCCGAAGAGTGCGGGCAGGTGGTACGCAGTGCGGACGCGGGTGATTTCGGCGAGGGCGGAATCGAACTGAAAGTAATCCCAGAAGACGGTGGCGGAGGTGAGGTACCCGGCGGGGGAGCCGGGGTGCAGGGTGGGGATGCGACGCCAGTAGGGGGCGGCGGAGGCGAGGTCTTCACCGGCGGTGCTGGTAGCTTCGGCGTAGAGGTCGCCGAGGGTGGCGAGGCGGTTGGGATCGTCTGGCGTGGCGGTGAGGAGGTGGGTTTCAAGCGCGACGGCGCGGGCGGTGGAGGCGGGGGTGGGGTCGAGGTAGGCGAGCGAACGGAAGAGCGAGACGGCGCGGTCGCCGAGGTCGGGGTCTGCGGGGTACAGATCGGCAAGGGAGCCAAGGAGGGGGGCGGATTGCTCGTAGTGGGAGGACCAGATGTGGGCTTCGGCGAGCTCGCGGGTGGCGGCTGGGTTAGAGGCGGCGGAACCCACCCATCCCGATGAGGCCGGGATGGATGGGGCACCCGGCTGTTGTGCGGAGGCTTCCAACTGGCCGAGTTCGGCTTCGAGCTTGTTGGTGCGGGAGAGAGATTCGAAGAAGCGGTCGCGGAGGTCGGGGGATTCGAACCAGTGGGCGCGGAGGAGGGCGTCCAGGGCGGCGGGGTTTGCCGTGGGCTTGCTGGAGTAGGCGGCGAGGAGGTTGCGGGTGAAGACGAGGTCGTGGGGGAAGCGTTTGGCGGCGTAGAGATTGAGTTGCAGGGCGAGCTGCGGGCCCACTGCGGGGGTGGAGGGCTGGACTTTGATATCGGCGAACCAGCGGTCGAGCTGAGTGCCGGAGAAGATGCCGGTGACCTGGCGGGTGAGGGTGGCGAAGTCCTTGGCGCGTTTCTGGCGGAGGTAAAGGCCGGCGAGGCGGTTGTACCAGGTCGGGTCTTTGAAGTGGTCGAGGGCAAGGCGGTAGGTTTGCTCTTCGTCGGCGGAGAGGTTGTTCTGGGTGAGGAACTGGGCGAGGCGCTTGTAGAGGCGTGGGTCGTCCGGGCTGCGGTCCAGCTGGGCGCGGAGGACGGTGAGGGCCTGCGGGAGCTGCTTCATTGCGGTGAGGCGGGCGAGGTAGCGGTCGAGGACCTGCGCGTATTGAGTGGAGGCCTGGATGGCGGAGGTGTCGGGGCGGATGGGTTGGGTGTTGGGGAGGTCGAAGGCGGGGGTGGATGGTGCGGAGCCGCGCTGGCCTGCGGGTTGGAGCTCGTCTGCGGTGTAGACGTTGGGTGCGGTGGAGGTGACGGTGTAGAGGCCGGGCTGGGTGCCGGGTTGGACGATGCCCACGGCGCCGGTAAGGGTGGGGGGCTCGTCTTCCGGTGCGGGGATGGGGTTTGCGCCGGTGGCGGCGGTGAGGGGTTGGCCCTGGGATTGGGCGGCGAGTTCGGCGAGGAGGGAGTCGTAGAGGGCGAACTCGGCCGCGGTGTTTTTCTGGCGGGCGTAGGCGTCGGCCATCAGGTTGGCGACGGCGATGCGGTCCGGGGATGCGGGGAAGTCAGCGAGGAAGTGTTTGCCCTGGTCGAGGATGGTGGCGGGGTCGCCGTAGCCGGCGGCGGCGCGGAGGAGTTCAGCGTGGAGGGTGGCGCGCTGGGGTGCCTGGGGGAAGTCGCGGTCGAGTTGGGCGAGGAGCTCGGCGGCCTTGGCGCGGTGGAAGTAGGGTTGGGCCTTGGCGGATTCGGCGCGGTACTCGGATGCGGGTGACTGGCCGTTGAGCCAGAGGGAGAGGATGCCGTTCCAGTAGCCGGGGCCCTGGTCGAGGGTGGCGATGTCGCGGTAGAGGGTGAGGTTGCCGGCGCCGAGGGCGATGGGCTGGTCGGGCGCGGCGAGCAGGATCTGGATGAGGGCGGCGAGGCCGGACTGGGCGGCGGGTTCGCCCGTGGGGAGCGTGCCGGGGGTGGAGGCGAGGGCGTAGTTGTAGCGGGCGGCCTCTGGCCAGGACTGCGCCTGGGCGGCGAGGGTTGCGAGGATGTAGAGCTCAAGCGGCGACCATGCGGCGGAGCGGGAATCTTTCGAGAGGCGATAGCGGTCGAGGGCCTGGAGGGCGGCGGCGGCGTGGCTTTGCTGCTGGTGGTAGAAGAAGATGCGGGCTAGGGCGTTGAGGTCGTCGGGGTTGTGTGCGAGGCGGTCCTCGGCGGCGGCGAGGAAGATGCGCTGCTGATGGGTCTGCGCCAGAAGTGCGTAGAAGCTTTGCTGCAGCGGTGCGGGCCAGAGGGGGTCGAAGGCGCGGTCGTAGACGGCGAGGGCGGCGGGGGTGTCGCCGCGGTGGTACTCAAGGAGGGCCTGCGCGGTGATGGGAAAGATGGTGTCGGAGGGAAAGGCTTGATGGTAGCGGGGGATGAGGGTAGCTGCGGCGGAGTCGTCTTTCTGATCGAGCAAGGAGCGGAAGAAGCGACTGTAGACGGCGGGCTGATCCGGGTAACGGTGGAGGAAGGCTTCGTAGGTGGCGTTGGGGGTCAGGCCTTGATCGGCTTCAAGGGCGAGGGTGCGCTCCAGGGCTTGCCACGAGCGTTGCTGCGTGGGGTTGACGAAGCGTTCGGCGGGGGTGGACGGTGCGGCGGCAGCTTGGGTGAGCGCGGCGATCTCATGCGGCGCGTCCAGGCGGCGGTGGTAAAAGTCGGCAAGCTCAAGCTGGCCGGCGACCGGGTCTGAAGCGTGGGCGGCGTAGGTCTTCCAGTCGGACTCGGCGGCGGGGAGCGCGAGGGATTGTTCTTCGGAGCGGGCACGGAGGGAGTATAGATTGGCGTCTGCGGGAGTGCTTTGAATGAGGGTGGCAAGCTGCTGGGTGGCTTCCTTTGGCGGGCGGGGGTAGAGGGCGTCCGCCTGCGGAAGATGCATGACGCGGAAGAGGGCTGATTCGATGGTGGATGCGCCGATGACGTGCTGAAGGAAGGATGGCAGGTCTGCGCGGGCGGCGGGGATGGCGATTGCGGCGAGGCCAAGGACCGCGGCAGCTACGAGTCCGCGCTGTGCGACTCCGAAAGGTTTAGGGGATGACATCGACCTGAACCTCCTGCGTGCCTAGATTGTGCGCGATGTCTTCCGCCGTGACTACAAGGTTGTAGCGGCCGATGGGTAGCAACGATGGGATTGTCAGCACGCCGGTGTTGGTTTGCGCCGATGGATTCCAGCGCAACGAGACTGGCGTTCCTCCATCCAGACGAGCGATCAGGGTGCGTGTGCTGGCCGAGGCGGAGGCGCGGATTTCAAGCGTCTCGCCGCGGTGCAGGCGGGTGCGGGAGAGCTGCAGCTTCACCGTTGGGGGTGTGCTGGCGATGACGAAGGTCTTGGCCTCGCGGTAGGTGTTGCCATGGATGTCGCGCAGGATGAGGCGCACGGAGTAGGTGCCATCCTTCATCTCCGGCGGGGCCAGGAAGCGGGTCTCCCACAGGCGGTTGGCCTCGTCCTGCTTGCCGATGATGGGGGCTTGCTTGTCCTCATCCGCGAGGTGCCGCAGCGGCTTGGTGAGGCCGAAGGGGAAGAGCGCGATGACCGAGGTGATGGCGGGATCGGTGCGGACGCGGAGGACGGGGTCGCCGGGGCGGATGACGCGCGGACGCAGCAGCGAACGCGGTACGGCGAGAAAGGAGGTATACGGCGTGACGAATTTGTAACGGCGAGAGAGACGTATTATTTCTTCGATGGCGGCGGATGTCTCGCCTTCGCGGTCAATCTGCTCCAGCAGCGCATTGACACGGGCCTGCGCCCAGATGCGCGGTAGTTGCGGATGTGAGAGATCGGATGCGGGCAGTGGGGTCTCAGCCTTGGCCTCAAGTGCGGCGTTGTCCCGCACGCCATGCACGGTCACGGTGAGCGGCTTCGTTCCAGGCTTGTACTGGCCGATCCACTGCGCGAAGGAACCGGGGTAAGCCGCGTCATCCAGCGGATACACCAGGCTTATCGCGGAGGGATCGGAGGCGGTCAACGCAAGTTTGGATACGGGTGCGTGAGTCAGCTTGGAGAGGAAGCTTTTCAGCTTGAACTCATACGGCTCCGTGGAAAGAACCTGCTCGACGATGCCGTCATTGCGGGCAAGCTGGCGGAGCAGCAGCATGTTCGCGTCGTCGCCCACGGCAAAGACATCCGTATGGGGCGGATGCGGCAACTGCTTCCAATGCGCGGCATATTGCGCGGCGATCTTGCGGGGCAACACGGTCTCACCGCGGTCGGAGCCGCCGTCCGTCAGAAGGATGAGCGAGGTATTGGGTGCGGCGCTTTGCGCCAGCGCTGCGTTCAACGCCTTCGCAAGATCCGTGCCGCCGCGCAGCTTGCTTGCTCGCACAAAGTCCAGCGCCTGCTTGACGGCATCGGGCGTGGCCGCGAGAGGGCCCGGCTGGAAGCTGGTCACCTCCTGATTGAAGAGCAGAACGTTGAAGTGGTCCGCCGGGGTGAGGCTTTGCAGCAGCGCGGCCAAGGCCGCGTAACTGCGCTCCAGCTTTTCCCACTGCATGGAGAGGGAGTTGTCAAAGAGCAGCAGCAGAGTACGCGGCGGTGTTGCGGCCTGTGGCGTCTTTGCCTCCGCAATCAGGACCTGCGCCTGGAAGAAGCCGGGCTCAGGGGCGGACGGCTTTTCTGCTGCAGATAAACCCGCGGACGGCAGTGGGGTTTTGGGGTCGCGGTGGGTGATGATCTCAAGCTGATCCGCGGCCTGCTGCGAGAGAGACCAGGTCGCCTGAAAGTCTTCGTCAAGCGCGAGGTCTTTTCCCTCAAATGCCGCCGTGACATGGGTTGCATCCTTGCTGATGATGGTCAGCGGATACAGCTTGCTCGCGGCCTGAAAATCTGCGATGGCATGGGCGGAGTGCACCTCCAACTGAAGCTTGAAGTGGTGCGCGGACTGATGCTGGTTGGCATCCGGACGAAGCGGCAGCGCAAAGAACTCTTTGAAGTCAGAGGACGTGATGCGTTGGTGATAGTCAAGCTCAAGCCGCTTGGTGCCGTAGGCGGGAATAGGCACAATCTTCGCGGTGAAGACGGCAGTTGATGTGGCGTCGGAGTCATCGCGCTCGCCCATTTGCAGCAGGCCCGGGTCAATGGCTTGCGCTCGTGCCTGCTCATACACCTGCTCCGCGCGTTTGCGTTCGAGGATGATGGCGGGGATGCGCACGGGGCCATCCCACACGGCGAAGTCCGAGACGGTGGAGCCGGAGGGAAGCGAGAAGCGATAGGTACCCTCCTCACTATGATCCGTATGGTTGGCGAAGATCTGCGTGATGGAGATGTGGGCATCGCCGTTATCGATCACGATGCGGACGTCCATCTCATCCAGCGAGAGGATGGCGGGGTCCGGCGTCTGCTTGTCCCTGGGGATCAGGACGCCTGCGTCGGCGTGCCCTTGCGGCAGCGCGGTGAAGGCGAAGAGTAAGAGCAGCAGCAAGCGGGTCATCGCGCCTCCCCACGGACGAACTGGGAGAGCGTGCGCTCCGGAATGCGGACGAGGCCGTTCTCCGTGCCGACGTAAAGCTGGCCCTCACGTTGGGCGAAGGCGGTGACATTGAGCGAGGGCAGCCCGTGGGTGACGACCGACCAACGCTGCGTGCTGCGCTGATAGACCAGCAGGCCATGGCCGAGGGTGCCCGCGTAGATGTTGGCCGAGGTCGCAAGCAGGGCGCCGGGATTGATGACGAGATCGCGCGGCGCGGCGTCAGGAAGCTCGATGGGCGTGAAGGTGCCGTCTGAAGAAAGGCGTTCCAGTCCCGCGCCGTAGGTGCCGATGAGCCATCCTCCTCTTTCTCCTGGGGCTTGATCCGGCAGCGGAATAATGGCCGTGATCCAGTTATGCCTCAGGCCGGAGTTGCTGACGGTGAGATTGCGCCGGACGGCTTCAGACTCCAGCAACGAGAGGCCGCCGAGCGTGCCGGCGAGCAACTGCCTGGAGTCCGGCGAGAGGCCAAGAGCATACACATGATTGTTCACCAGCCCTTGAAACGCATAGAGAGTGCTGGCTCCTTGGGACGAGAGAAAGGTGATCCCTGCGGGCGTCGCAACCGTCATGCCGGAGGGCGTGAAGACGAGGTCGTTGATATGGTCGGAGATGAGGCCATCGCGGCGTGTGAGCGTTTGCCTTGGGTGACCTTCAGCGTCGAAGAGCACGAGGCCGTTCGCCGTTGCAGCGGCCATGCTCTGCCGTGCGGGATCAAGCACAAGACGATTGACGCAGAAGAGACGATCGCTTTCCAGGTGCTGCGCGAGGGTCATCTCCGGGTTCAGGATGTCGAGCCCACGGTCAAAGAAGCCGGCCCACAGCCGGCCATCCGGCGCGAAGGCCAGCGCGGAGATGTTTGCATCCGTCAGCGCGGCCGTGGAGGAGGAGAGCATGGGCGTCCACGCGGCGCCTTCGGCGTGAAGCACGTTGGCGCCGGAGAGCGCATACAGTGGGCCGCCCGGAGCTGCGGAGAGAAGCTGCTCCACGCGCTGCGTGCTTTGCTCCGGCGCTACAAGAATGGATGCGTTGCGAAGACGCGCCTGCGGCCCCAACATGATCTGTTGCACACCGTGGTCCAGCGTCCCCACCGTAAGTTTGCTGCCCGTCACGTCCACGGCCAGGGTGTGAGCGAAGACGCCCGGTGCGATCACACGCACCGTATGCGGCGAGGCGAGATCGAGCTGCGCAATGCCGACCGGCGTTCCGATGTAGGCCGTGCCGTCATGCAGCGCGATGGATTCCACCTGATCGTCCGGCAGACCGGATGCAGTGTTGATGTGATCGACCATCCCCGCATGAACAAAGAGGACGCCCGCGTTGCGGGTGCCTGCGAGGAAGGCGGAACGATCTCCGGCAAGGGCCGTGATTTCCAGCCTGACCGCGTCCACGCCAGCGATGGAGAGCGGCATAGGCTCCAGGGTTGAGCCGTTGTAGATCAATAAGCCGTGATGCCGCGTTCCCAGCAGCAGGTCGCCGGAGGCCGTGGCCAGAAGGGCTGTCACGTCACGAGCAGCCTCCTCGGTTGGGAGCAGTTGTGTGAGGCTTGGATTGGGTCCAGGGGTAAGGATCAGGATGCCGGCGCCCGCGGTCGCGATCAACACCTGCGGCTCCTGTGCGCTGCGCAGCCGCCCGGAGACGGCGCGAACAGGCGTCGCTACGGGAAGATCAAGGCCGGTTTGCCAGGCCTGGCGCAGCCGTCCGTGGGAGCCGTAGACAGTCAGGCCGGAGGGACTTGTCAGATACAGCTCCCCGTGGAGAAAGACGCCGGAGGTGAACGCGGAGGTGGCGGCCACAGGCTGAAACCCAGGGTTCTGATGGTGCAGTGCCGCTGTGTCCAGCGGAAGAAGGCTAAAACGTAGCCGGTGCTGTGTCTCCGCCTGGATGCGCGCCCCACGCAGTGCACGGTGCGCTCGAAAGACGGCGGCCGCTCCGACAGCCAGCAGCAGAAGCGGGAGGGCCAGGATGAAGAAGCGCTGCGTTCGTCGCATCGTGCGGCTCGGGCCTTTACCTCAGGCCGGGTCTTCCCGGGGAGGAGGGTGAGCCAGCGTAGCATGACTTGGCACGCGGGAGAAGTGCCTGTCGCTGGCCGGCTGTTATGCCGTCATAAAGCGGGCTTTGTCTCCGGGATAAAGCGCCACAGAAGCGCCGCGACGACGAAGGCGGCCGCACTGGCGATGAATGCTGACGCGAAGCCATGCTTATCCGCAAGCGAACCGACGACGAAGGGCGCACACGCGCTCGCAAGACGGCCCGTGTTGTAGGTAAAACCCTGCGCCGTGGACCGGATGCGCGTCTCATAAACCTCCGCCGTAACCGCCGCGAAGCCGGAGAAGTACCCCGTTGCCGCAAACGCCACCAGCGGCGCGAGACAGAAGAGCGGGACCGCCGTATGCAGCACGGAAAATCCAAGCAGCAGGACAGCCGCGCTCAGAAGGTAAACGATATAGGTTCGCTTGCGGCCAAAGGCGTCCGAGATGTAGCCGAAGCTAACGTAGCCAATCCACATGCCCACCTGCATGAAGATGACGATGGACGTCATGGCGTGCGACGCGAGTCCTACACCGCCCTTACTCGGCGGCAGTGAGAGGTACGCAGGAACCCAGAGGTTGAAGCCCCACCAGGCAAACAGGCAGCAGGCGTTCATCAGCGTCAGCGCAATGGTCAGCGGAAGGAGACGTCCGCGAAAGAGCGATGCGAAGTTCTGCGCAGGCACCTGCTCTTCCGCAAGCGCTTGCCGCGAGGTTTTCCACGTCTCCGACTCTTCCACGTCTCGGCGAATCCACAAGGTGAAGAACGCCGGCAGCACCCCCACGAAGAAGACTCCGCGCCAGCCCGCCAGCGGCAGGACCACGGCCGCAACCAGCGCGGCCAGGGCATAGCCGATCGCCCATGAACTCTGCATCAGGCCCAGCGCTTTGCCACGATGCTCGGCAGGCCACGTCTCTGCCACAAGGGAGGCGCCGCTGGCCCACTCTCCGCCCATACCGAAGCCCAATAGGATGCGAAAGACGGCGAGTTCCACGAAGCTGTGAGCCAACCCGCACGCTGCCGTGAAGACCGCATAGAGCAGCACGGAGAGCATCAGCGCACGAGTCCTTCCGAAGCGGTCTGCGATGACTCCGAAGCAAAGCCCGCCCACGGCGGCTGCCACCAGCGTGATGGATCCCAGCACGCCCGCGGAAGATTTGGTCAGGTGCAACTCCGCCATCATGGATGCAAGCACCAGCGAGTACAGCATCACATCAAAAGAGTCCAGCATCCAGCCCAGAGAGGCGGCCAGCAAGGCCTTGCGCGAGGCGACAGGAGCCTCGGTCAGCCACGCCATCGGCCTGGATGCGGCGGTCACTCCGGCAGCACCGGAGGCGGACCAAAGCCGCCGCCGCCCGGCGATTCAATCCGCAGCCGGTCCCCGGGGTGAAGCTCAACGCGAGCCTTGGAGGGCAACCTCTCCACCGATCCATCGGCACGTCGAATGGAGTTGCGGCCCATCGCTCCAGGATGGCCTCCCTGCGATCCATAAGGACTGGATTCGCGGCGATCGGTGAGGATCGTCGCCGCCGTCTCAGTCAGTGCCTCATACTCTCGAATCAGTCCATCCCCGCCCGGATACGTACCTGCGCCGCCGCTTCCCTGCCGCAGCGCATACGTGCGAATGCGAATGGGCAGCGCCTGTTCAAGCGCCTCAACCGGCGTGTTGCGCGTGTTGGACATGTGCGTATGGACGCCACTCAGGCCCGGAAGCCCATTGCGGCCACCCATCCCTCCGCCGGCGGTCTCATAATAAGCAAAGGGCTGACCCTGGCTTGGGCCTGGCCTGGTATCTGTGCCTCCAAGTGTTACGTTATTCATCGTTCCCTGGCTGGCCGCGGGAATTCGTCCCGGCAATGCTTGGGCCAAGGCTCCCAATACGACATCCGTAATCCGTTGCGATGTCTCCACGTTGCCGCCCGCGACCGCTGAAGGATGCAAGGCATTCACCACAGAACCTGGAGGCGCAATCACGCGAATCGGCCTGCCGATTCCATCGTTATAGAGCACATCCTCGGTCACCAGACAACGAAAGGCATAGAACGTCGCTGAAAGCGTAATGGCCAAGTTTGCGTTCACGCCACCGGAGGTCTGCGCATCGGAGCCTGAAAAATCCACCTCCGCCTCATCACCGGCAATGCGAATTGCGCACTGGATGCGCACCGGCCTATCGCTGAAACCATCGTTATCTAAGGCATCCGCGAACTCATACGTGCCATCAGGAATCTGCGCAATGGTCTTACGCATGACACGTTCCGCATACGCCTGCGTCGCGGTGGCATATTGCATCACGCGAGCGTGGCCGTAACGATGCACAAGATTCATCAAACGCTTCTCACCGACACGATTCGCCGCGATCTGCGCGGTCAGATCGCCTTCGCGCTCCTGGGGCGTTCGCACATTTGCAAGGATCAGCGCGAGGATCTCCGGGTCTACTCGTCCGCGTTTCTCCAGCTTGATCGGCGGTATGATGAGGCCCTCCTGAAAGACCTCGCGGGCCAGCGGCATGGAGCCTGGACTCATCCCGCCAACGTCGGAGTGGTGCGCACGATTCGCGACAAAGAAGGCAGGACGGCGATCTTTTTCACGAAGGAAGACCGGGCTCACCAGCGTAATATCCGGTAGATGCGTGCCACCGCGAAAGGGATCGTTCAGGATTACTGTGTCGCCGGCTTGCATTGCAACGTGGTCGATGGCCGCCAGTACGGAAAGCGGCATTGCGCCCAGATGCACCGGCAGATGATCGCCCTGCGCAATCGTCTTTCCCGCCGCGTCATACAGTGCGCAGGAATAATCCAGACGCTCCTTGATATTGGGCGAAAAGCCGGTACGGCACAGTGTCACACCCATCTCCTCCGCAATAGACACGAAGAAGTTCTTGAAGATCTCGAACTCAATCGGATCATGACGCACGGCGGCTTCCCTTCTGGACACGTCGCGTTGCAACCAGCGTTCCACCAGCGTCGAGGGCCCAATGAAACGCCGGGGAGATCACGTTAGTGGACTGCCCTGTAATCACGATGGCGGGGCCATCACCACCCATGCCACCGCTGAGTTGATCACGGTGGAAGACCGGAGTCGACATGCTGCGACGCGCAAAGATGGTCTGCCTGACGCTTGCGGGCGCAGGCAACGGCTTCTTCTCCGTTTGAGCGCCGGATGCCAGCGAAGGCTTTGCCGTTCGGCCAATGGCTCGCACCCTCAGTTGAACGATCTCCGTTGCACGGGAAGCGTTTGAATATCCATAGAGCTTTTGATGCGCCTCATGGAACGCCCCTGCGAAACCCTCCGCGAAGGGCACTGAGATCTCATAGGCCTGCCCGCGGTACCGCATGTCCAGGGTCGGTTCGAGCGCAATTGTCGCCTCGTTGAAGCCCTCGGCTTGCAGGTCCACGCGAGCGCGATCAAGCAGAGGATCAAGCAGCCCCGCGAGAGCCTCCACGCTCATCGCAGCCGTCGGCATCAGCACGGACGCCGAGTAGTTCTTCATCACATCGGCAAGCAGCATGCCCAGTGCGGAGAGCACGCCGGAGTGCTCCGGAATCAAGACCGTGCGGATATCCAGAGCGTCCGCAAGATCGCATCCATGAAGTCCCCCAGCCCCGCCAAAGGCCAGCAGCGCAAAGTCACGCGGGTCGAAGCCTCGCTGCACACTCACCACGCGGATCGCTCGCTCCATGTTTGCGTTTGCAATCCGTAGCATTCCCTCCGCGAGCGCCCGCTCCGTCAGGTTCACCTTGGCTGCCAATGCCTTGGCCAACGCTCGTGTGCGCGGCAGGTCCAGGTGCATGCGCCCACCAAGGAAGAACGCTGGATCGAGCCTTCCCAGCAGCAGATTCGCGTCCGTCACCGTCAACTCATGCCCAACGCCATAGCAGGCAGGTCCGGGATCGGCTCCTGCGGATCGTGGCCCCACGCGGAGCGAACCGCCTTCATCCAGCCATGCGATGGACCCGCCGCCCGCACCCACCGTGTGAATATCCAGCACCGGCAGACGGACCGGCAAGTCGCCCACCAGCGAGTCCATCGTCGTGCCAATACGCCCGTCGATCAGCGACACATCGGTCGACGTCCCGCCCATATCGAACGTGATGATGCGCTCGAATCCGGCAGCCGTCGCGACGGCCTGCGCCCCAACTACGCCCGCCGCGGGCCCGGACAGGATGGTCTGCACGGCCTCCGACTTCGCACGCCCCGCGGAGATGGATCCCCCGTTTGACTGCATGATTCGCAGCGCAGAAGGTGTCGTCGCGGCATCGGCCAACCGTTGCTGCAGGCGAGTCAGGTAGTGCGACATCAGTGGCGCGACATAGGCATTCACGGCCGTCGTGGACCAGCGTTCAAACTCTCGATACTCCGGCAAAATCTCATGCGATGCAGACACCATCCAACCTGCATCCCGCAACGCACGTGCCAGCATCTGCTCATGCACCGGGTTAGCGTACGAGTGCAGGAGACACACCGCGACGGACTCGATTGAATGCTCGCGCAGCCTCGCAACCAGCTCCGTCAGCTCGCCTGCGTCCAACGCCTCCAGCACCGATCCATCCGCCGCCAGGCGCTCCCTCACGCCAAAGGTGAGGCCAGGCTCGACCAGCGGGGGCGGCTTGGTCACCATGAAGTTGTAAAGCTCCGCCCGCGTCTGTCGGCCGATCAACAACACATCCTCAAAGCCCGCTGTTGTGATCAGCGCAATCCGTGCACCCTTTCGCTCCAGCACCGCATTTGTGGCAACCGTCGATCCGTGCGTGATCTCCGCGTCCTCGCCCCCAAGATCACGCAGCCCGGCGAAGATCGCCTGCGAAGGATCCGACGGGACCGACCGAACCTTGTGCACCGTGATTCGTCCATCTTCCAGCCGCACAAAGTCCGTGAATGTTCCGCCCGTATCGATGCCAACCCGAACACCGCTCATTGTGGGAACCTCTGCCGGATTAGCACCGTCCGGTCCAGCTCATCCGAGGCTTCCAGCACCTTCAGGCGAAGGTCTGGGTCCATCTCCTTGCGCGCCAGCCATGCATGGACCGTCGCCTGGGCCGACGCGCTGTTCTGCCCATCGAGAAACGCGCCCAGCCACGCTCCAAGGAAAAAGATCTTCCGGTGTAGCTTGACCTCAGGCAGCGCATCCAGAGCCCGCGTCAGATACGGTGCGGTCAGCGCCGTCTGGTTCCAGCCGTTGAACGGTCGCAGACTCTGGGTGATCCAATCTTCCTGCCGCACCGTACTCACCGCGGCACCCTGTCCGGGCACACGCAGATATTCGTCGAAATATCGCGCCTTCACCGTCGCATCCGGCGCTCCAGCCTCCACGGCATACGCGTACTTCTGGCCTTCGCCACTTGTGTCCCGCGCCTTCTCCCTTGCCAGAACATCAGCCGCTTGCGGATCGTTCATGGCCACCAGGTGCCCTACCATGTTCCAACGATCGAGCGACCGCAGCGTCAACCCGGGCACGCTTGCCGATCCATCAAGGAGACCCTTTATCTCTCCTAAAGCTTTCGGAGTCTCGGCAATCCCCGTGAACGTACGGAAGCTCACGATGCGCATCCCCAGCGTCGGCGCATGAATCATGCGGTCTTGCGCAATCGCCTCCATCCTTGGGACCAGCGATGCACGTCCCGCCTCCGTCATGTAGGCATGGAACGTGGTCGCGACGCGCCCTCCCTGGATCCGTGCCAGCGACTCATCCTCTTCCGCGGGCAGTGCCTGCAATGCCAGCTCCACATAACCTCGCGGCGATGACTTGGCCACATGCACGTTCTCCCACAACGCCCCCCAGAGCATCGTGCGTAGCAGCGGGTCCTGCTTCGCCAGTGGAGTATGCAGCAACTCCTGCGCTGCCCCGGGCTCGCTCTTCGCATCGAGCAGGAAGCGACCGTAAGCCTCATCACTGTTGTTGGAGAAGACGAACGCAGGACAAGCCCGTCCCTCCGCTTCCTTCACCGCGAAGGAGGCCCCGCTCCAATCTGCGCGAATAACGCGGCTTCGAAGGCCTGTCTTCGCGTCATACTGCAGCGTGATCTGGTTTGAGATGGGCCACACCGTATCACTCTTCAGCACGTCATGCTGTCGCAGCGTCAGGTCTGTCATCTTTCCCCGCGCACATGCCCACGACACGTCCACCTGCGGCATGCCACGGTGCTTGATCCAGGCATCCGCCCATGCATCCAGATCGGTCGCCCCATGCGCCTTGAAGGCTTCAATCAGATCGCTCCATTGCGCGTTCGCGTAGGCGTGGTCCTTCAGGTACGCGCGAATCCCATCGCGAAACGTCTGCTCGCCGACGCGAAACTCCAACTGCTTCAAGACCGCCGGAGCCTTCTGATACACGATGGCCCCGTACGCGCTCTTCGCGTCCTTCAGGTTCACGATGTTCTGAAAGATCGGCGTCGTTCCCTGCGTCTCGTCGATGCCATACGCCGCCGGCTTGATCTCTTCGTAGAAGTGTTTCCACGGATTCTGCTGCGGCTCCAGCGCCGCCAACGCGCGATACGCCATGTACTGCGCGAACCCCTCCTTCAGCCAGAGATCGTCGAACCACCGCATCGTCACCAGGTCGCCGAACCACTGGTGCGTCGTCTCATGCAACACCAGGATGTTGCGCCGGAAGCGATCGCTCTCCGTGGGCGCTGTCCGGAACAATACACCATCCTCATTCAGAAAGGTCGCTCCCGCATGCTCCATGCCGCCGAACGGGAATCCCGGAATCAGCACCAGGTCGTACTTCGGAAAGGGAAACGGCTGCGCGAAATAGTCGGAGAGATAAGTGATCCCCCGGGCGGCAATAGCCTGCACCTGCGGCGCCTCCGCTTCCGCCCGCGCCACTTGCGACTTACGCACGAAGAGCCTGGGCTGACCTGCCGCCGGATGCACACTCTCAAACGGGCCCGCCGCAAAGGCAAACAGGTACGTGCTGATGGGACGTGTCTCCGGAAAGACCCACGTCGTATTTGTATCGCCGGGTGTTACAGACTGCGCATCGGTGTTTGCAATCACCTTCCATGCGTTCGGCGCGCTTACCTCTAGCGCAAACTTCGCCTTGAGATCCGGCTGGTCGAAGCATGGGAATGCCATGCTCGCGTCCATCGGCACAAACAAGGTGTAGAGGTATTCCTTGCCATCGTCGCGATCCTGATACCGCGTGATCGCCTTCCCTGCCGCCGCCACGTTTGCCGTGTACGCCATCTCCAGCTCGTTCGCGTCCTTGCGCAACTCCGCCGCCGGAAGCATCAGGTGGTCGTTGACTGTTCGCGTCGGCAGTTCCCTGCCATTCAACGTTGCAGACTCCAACGTTCCATCGCGAAAATCGATCGCGAGGTCGCCGCTGCCGCTATCGCTGAAGCGAATCACCTCGCTGGCGCGCGTCTTTGAGGCATGGGGCTCCAGAGTAAATCGAATCTTATAGTCCAGCCCGGAAAGTCTGCCCGCCCGCTCCACGGCCAGCGTATGCGATACCCCAGCCTCCGGTGCACCCTGCCCCCGCATGGGCAGAGCCATCAGCATCCATCCAGCCATTAGCCCCACCCGCCAGCCGCCACCCCGCATCATCACCATTCCTTCTTTGTAGAGACCGTTTTGATGATCGTAAACGACGGTGTCTCAGGACCCATTCACATCCGCGAGTTCCAGCGCCAGCGGCAGAAACAGAGAGAACACGGTACCCCCGGCCTGCCCTTCCCGCCGCTCCCTGCTCCGCGCGTGCAGGTGGCCCTGGTGCTTGTCCACAATCTCCCGCGACACCCACAGGCCAAGCCCCGTGCCGGTGATCCCCTTGGTGGAGAAGAACGCCTCGAAGATCCGGTTCAGCGTCGCTTCATTCATCCCCACCCCATCGTCCGCAACCGAGATGCGAATTCCCTCGCGATCATTGATCCAGTCGCGAGAGAGCGCCGTTCGCAGCGTGATCGTGCCGCCCGCGGGCATTGCGTCAATCGCATTACCGATCAGGTTCGCCAGCACCTGCCGTATCTCGCCATCGTGCACCACCAGCGGCGGAATCGAGCCAAACTGCCGTACGACTGTAATCTGCTGACGCCGCATGCGCGAGTTCAGCAACGCCAGTACCGTCTCCGTCAGTTCATGCAGGTTCGTGCTGCTGGCTTGGGTGCTGCGCCGGTAGAACCGCAGCGTCTGCACCGTAATCTGCGCCACCCGGTCCAGTTCATCCTGCGCTAACGCAAGATACGTCCTTGCGTCCGGCGGAAGCTCCGTCTTGCCCACCAGGTACAGGCAGTTTGTAATCGCCTCCAGCGGGTTGTTGATCTCATGCGCGATGCTCGCTGCCAGCCGCCCGGCCACTGCCAGCTTTTCCGTCCGCCGCAGCACCTCTTCACTCTTCTTCTGCAGCGTCAGGTCTGCGATAAAGGCGGCAATCTGCCGGTCCTCATCGGCCGCCTCTGGATTCAACTGCGCCACCCCCAGCAGCACGTCGATCTGCTGCCCATCGGCAGTCGTGCATACCGTCTCAAACGGCTCGGCTGCAATGCTTCCATGCTCTTGCCTCAGGAACGTCTCGCGCAGGGAAGGGCAAAGCGATTGCAACGTCGTAGACTGCTCCAGCATCGTCCCGCTCTCAAAGCCCAGCAGCCGTTCCACCGCCGCATTCGCATACAGCGTCCGCCCGCTTGCATCGCTGATCAGTAGCCCCAGCGGCATCGCGTCCGCCAGCCTGTGAAACCTCGCCTGACTCGCCCTGAGCGCAACCTCCGCCGCATTCCGCTGCCGCCTTGCGCTTGCCTCGCGCAGCTCGCGGTCCAGCACGGGGATCAATCGTGCCAGATTTTGTTTCGTGACATAGTCCTGCGCACCCGCCCGCATGGACTCCACCGCCGTCTCCTCGCTGATGGCGCCGGACATCATAATGAACGGAATATCCAGGTCAGACGCGCGCACCAGTTGCAGCGCCGCCGGCCCGGAAAAACTTGGAAGGTTGTAGTCGGCTATGACGACGTCCGGCAGGGGCATCTGGTCCAGAGCCGCGGACATCTCCGCCTCCGTCTCCACCCGCACCAACTCCAGCGCGAATCCATTGCGCCTCAGGTGCCGTCCCAGAAGCGCCGCGTCGTCTGGATTATCCTCCACCAGGAGGATCCGAATCTGTCGGTTGATCAGTTCTTCGGGGGACATTCATTGAGCACCAGCCAGTACATCCCCAGCTGCCTCGTCGCCTCGGCAAAGTCGTTGAAGTTCACTGGCTTGCGAATGTAGCTGTTCACCCCAAGCTGGTAGCTTCGCACCACATCGCGCTCCTCGTCGGAGCTCGTCAGCACCACCACCGGCAGCATCTTCGTCTGATCGCTCTCGCGGATGCGCCGCAGAACCTCCAGCCCATCCACCTTCGGCAGCTTCAGGTCCAGCAGGATCACCTGCGGCTTGATCGCATTCGGCCCAAACAGCAGATTGATCGCCTCTTCGCCGTCTCGAGCTACCCGCACATCGTTCGCAATGTTCGATTTCTTCAACGCGCGATTCGTCAGCAGCTCGTGGTCCGGGTCGTCTTCCACCAGTAGAATCAGCTTCGCCTCTTCAGCCATACGCTCCATCCTACCCG
Organism: uncultured Acidobacteriaceae bacterium; assembly: GCA_964242025.1. Classification (GTDB taxonomy): domain Bacteria; phylum Acidobacteriota; class Terriglobia; order Terriglobales; family Acidobacteriaceae; genus Edaphobacter. Next base: position 46,605 of record CAXSZW010000012.1, on the reverse strand, counting down.
AACTTCCCCACCAATTCCGCCGCGCCCTTCACCGGAGTCAAAAATCAGTCCAGCGTAAACCAGAACGTCGCCCCGTGATCTACCTTGCTGTCCGCCCAGATCCGCCCATGGTGCCGCCGGATCACACGCGCCACCGTCGCCAGCCCAATCCCTGACCCCTTAAAATCCTTATCCCCATGCAGCCGGTGGAAGGCGTTGAACAACTTATCCGCGTAGTACATATCGAACCCCGCCCCGTTGTCCCGAACGAAAAAGGCATGCTGCTCCTTATCCCACCCCACCTCCACCAGCGGATGCTCCACCTTCCCGCTGAACTTCACCGCATTGCCCATCAGGTTTTCAAATGCCACCTGCAGCAGCTTCGGATCGGCCACCGCCCGCATCCCCGGCTCAATCTTGAACTCGATCTCCCGTCCCGCATTCTGCTCCACCAGGTCCCCCGCCACCACGTCCGCCATGGTCGAAACATCCACCTCTTCCCGGTTGATCTCCGCCCGCGTGATGCGCGAAAGCTGCAGCAGCGCGTCGATCAACTGCCCCATCCGCTGCACCCCATTGCGCACCCGCCGGATGTAGTCCACTCCCGTCGCATCCACGCGATCCGTATAGTCTTCCTCCAGCGCCAGGCTGAACCCGTCGATCGTTCGCAGCGGCGACCGCAGATCATGCGACACCGAATAGCTGAACGCCTCCAGCTCCCGATTCGTCGCCTCCAGCTCCGCCGTCCGCTGCCTGACGCGCTCCTCCAGCGTCGCATTCAGCTTCAGCACCTCTTCCGCCTGCGCCGCCGTCTCCGCATGCGCAATCGCCAGCTTCTCAGCCGTCTGTTCCGTCTGCAGCCGAAGCGCCCGCTCCTGCGCAAAGTACCGGAACATCAGCACGATCAGCAGAAAGTCCAGCCCGCTCGCCAGCGCAATGCTGAACACCGCCATCTGCGAGTTATGCTGCGTCGTCTCCAGACGCACCGCCAGCAGCCTCCGCTCCTCCCCCTCCATCTCATCTGCAATCTGCCGCAGATGATCCATCTGCACCTTACCCGTCCCGCTCAGCACCAGCGGACGTATGCCGTCGATTCCTTCCGTCCGCCGCGACTCGATGCCAAGTTGCAGCGTCGCCATCCGCTGCTCCAGCACCGCCCGCATCTCCGTAATCCGTGGTTTCTGCGTCGGGTTGTCGCGCGTCAGCGTCTCAAACTGGTCCAGCTCCCCCGGCAGATCCCGCCGCGCATCCGTCGCCGGCTGCAGATACTTGTCATCGCCGGAGATCAGAAACCCGCGGCTGCCCGTCTCGGCGTCCTTCGCCGAGCCCATAATCCGCTCCACCTGGTAGATCACCTTCCACGTATGCTGCACCCAGTCTTCGCTCTGCAGCAGCACCTTCACGGAGTGAAACGCGAACAGCGCATTCAACGCCACCACCAGGATTGCGGAGGAAAGCAGAATCGGGACGAGGGTACGTTTAGTCGTGGGCCGCATGGTTTGCCTCCATTCTACGTCCCGCCTGCCGCCGCGTCCGTCACGCCGGTCAGACCGTTGCCGCCCCACCGTCCCGCAATGCCCCCGCCGCGAGCCATAGTCCCATATCGGCCCACACCCCTAACCGATTCGTATCATTGGACCTATCTCCGCAGCATGGTACATTGGCACCCATGTCGCTTGAGATCTCCCTCCGGTACGTCGACGCAAAAACCGTAGTCGTAACCCTCGTCGGAGCCCTCACCCTCGGCACCGGTCTCAAGACCGCCGATCAGCAGATCCAGACCGCCATCGCCCAGGGCGCATCCCACATGGCCATCGATATGTCCGGCGTCCCGTACTCCGACTCCGCCGGCCTCGGCGTGCTCATCCACACCTTCGGCCTTACCCGCCAGAAACAGGGCGCACTCCGCCTCGCCGCGGTCTCAGACCGCATGGTCTCCATGCTCACCCTCACCCGCATGGACACCCTGCTCCCACTCGACCCCACCGTTGAAGCCAGCCTGGCCGCCCTCCGCTAGCCCTTACAGCGCCGCCAGCGCCGCCCCTTCATCCGCATACAACGTCGCATACTTCGTAATCCCCACCATGGTGAAGACCTTGGTAAAGTGCGCCGTCAGCCCGCAGATTCCAATCTTCTGCCCCACCTTGCTCGCCGCTATCAACACCTGGATCACCAGCGCAATGCCGGAGGAGTTCAGATACTCCACGCCCTTGAAGTCCAGCAGAATATGCTTGAACTTCTCATGGTCCAGTGCCTCGTAGGTCCCCACCACAGCGTCCTTGGAAGCCGATGAGATATCCCCCACATACCGCAGTGCGATCACCGTCTGCCCGCTGGCTCCGGTAAGCGTATGTTGTGTCACTTTATTTGCCGATTGCACCTGTCTCACTCCTAAGCTTCCAATTCCGATTCCTTGTTGATCCGGATCACCAGCCGGACAAAACTTTGTCCTTTGGACTTCGGCACCCACTCCACCTCGTCCACCAGCGCCTGGATCAGGAACATGCCCATCCCCCGCGCCTCTTCCTCACCCGTCATCTTCCGATCAATGTCCGGCTTCGTCGGCGTCCGGTGCATCCCGTTGCCGTCGTCGAGCACCTTCACCTCCAGCTCGCCCGGAAACATGCTCAGCATCACCCCCACCGGAATCGTCGCGTCCATATGGTTGCCATGCTCAATCGCGTTGATGCATGCCTCCGCAACCGCCGTCTTCAGGTCTTCGACGCGATCCTCCGTGAAGCCCATCAGCTTCGCCATCGCCGCCGCCGTGCTCATCGCCACCTTCTCAAATCCCAGCCGCGATGGAATCCGCACCTCAACGCTGCTTCCGCTCGTCATGGGCCGTAACTCGGACGTAGACATACCCGCTCCTTCGTTCAACACAAACCCGCATTCAGATGGTACAGGGCCACCGCCGTCATATCGTCCACCTGCGGAGCATGTCCGCTGAACTCGTCCAGGGTTCCCCACAGGCTGCTCAGCGCATCCTCCGCTTCAAAGCCCTCGGTCGCCCGGAACGTCTCCATCAATCGTTCAGACCCGAATTCGTCCTCTTCGTCGTGCTCGTTCACCACTTCCGTCAGCCCGTCCGTATACAGCAGAAGCCGCGCGCCCTTCGGGAACTTCAGCCGTTCCGTCACATACCGGTTTCCGGAGAGCAGCCCCAGCGGAGCCCCGCTGGCGTCGATCGTCCGCGAACCGCCGGCCACGTCCCCCGGCATCACCAGAAACACCGGATTATGCCCCGCGTTCACCACCTCCAGCTCAGACCCCGCCGCGTCCAGCCGCACAAACGCCGCCGTGACATACCGCCGCCGGTTCTCCTCCCCCTCATCCCAGTGCTGCTGCGAAAGCCGCGCCGCCAGCTCCTTCAGCGTCAAAGACTGCATCGCCAGCGCTCGGAACGCGCTCCGGAAAGCCGTGCAGATCAGCGCGGAAGCCAGTCCCTTGCCCGCCACATCCGCCACCACAATCAGCAAGGACCCATCCGGCTCCACCACCACGTCCAGATAATCTCCCCCCACCTGGTAGCAGGCCCTGTTCCGCGCCGCCACCGCATACCCCGGCACATTCGGCATGGACTGCGGCAGCAGACTCTGCTGAATCGTCCGCGCCGCGTCGATATCCCGCGCCAGCCGCGCATACTCCAGGTGCCGCTGGTGGTTGATCGCGTTCTCCACCGCGACCGCCGTCTGCAGCGCCAACCCCTCCAGAAAATCCGTCTCGTACAGCGTCAGCTCCCGCCCCCCTGGCGGAACCACCACCAGCTCGCACAGCAGGCTGCCATCCTTCGCCAGCAACGGGAACCGCGGACACACCGCGCAGTCCATCGTGGCAATATCCTCCGGGACCTCGCCGAAGATCACCTCCGGCTCCGTGAACATCGCCCCATCCATCTCCAGCTCCAGCACCGCAATCCGGGCCGCCTGCTGCAGCACCCGCGGCAGCTCAATGGTGGAATGCACCAGCCGCGAAGCTTCCAGCAGCGCCTGCAGCCGCACCACCTGCTGCTCCAGCGGCAGGCTGGTCTTGTCCGGCGGAACTGGCATCGCGCTCAGGCTCATAGTTAAAGGTTAGAACGAGTTTCCTCACCAAAATGTTCAGTCGAGCCTATCCTACAAGCCGCGCCCGGAATTGCATTCGCAGTGCCCCTCAAACCGTCCCTCACCCATGCACACTTCTTGGTGCAACGGAAATTGAGGTCCGGACCTAAAGTCTCTGTTTCGAAGACTTTGCACACATTCGCCGGGAGGGGTAGGTCGGCCTCATCCCTGACGCAAAAGCCGCCGCGAACTCAATCGCGACGGCTCAGCCCAACTCAAGACCGGCCCCTATGCGCCGAAAGAGGAGATCGCCGCAGCCTCATCGTCCTTGATATCGAAGACGGTATAGAGCTTCGTAATCTGCAGTACGTCCTTCACCTTCTTGGTCAGGGACAGCAGCTTTAGCTCGCCGCCGGCATTCTTGACCGTCGTAAACGCACTCACCAGCTCGCCCAGTCCGGAGCTGTCGATGTAAGAGATGTCCGCCATATTCAGCAGGATCTTGTTCTGCCCCTTGGAGAGCACATCCCGGATCGCATCGCGCAGCGTCACGCTGCCTTCGCCCAGTGTGATCTTGCCGCTTAGATCGAGCACCGTGACCCCATCCACCTGGCGGGCCTTAAACTTCATACTCATTGTTCCGTCTCCTTTTTCGCCCTGCGTTTCACCAACGTAATCTCTGTTCCCGGATCAAGCTGCCGGAAATCGACCTCATCCATAAACGCCCGCATCAGGAACACCCCGCGGCCGGAAGACCGCATAATGTTCTCCGGCGCCAGCGGGTCCGGAATATGCTCTGGGTCCAGCCCCGCCCCCTGGTCCGCAATCTTTATAGTCAACGCCTCGCCCGTCATCTCAAACGAGACCGTCACCTGCTTCGCCGGGTCGTACTTGTTGCCGTGCATCACGGCATTCACCGTGGCCTCGCGAGCCACCATGGAAATGTGGCTCACGGTGTCCTCGTCGAAGCCCGCCTCCCCGGCAAACTTCTCCGCCAGCTCCTCCACGATCTGCACCGTTGGAAGCTCGGAGGCCAGGGTCATGTTCGCTCGACTTGTCGTCGGATCAGCCAAATCCACCTTGCCCTCGCCGGTGCTGCCTCGCTGCTGTTGCTGAAGTGTCTAAGGATCGGCCCATAAAGTCAAGCGCTTCCCCCAACCGCCCGCCAGACTCTCAATTTCCCCGCCAACCCAGCCGATACACCCTTCAGGCATTCCACCTAAGTCTCATGGCTTCACCCAAATGCCTTCGCTAGACTGCACCCTGAAGGCCTCCATGCCCGGACCACCCCCCAAAACGAGCTCCAGCCGCACCATCCAGACCGTCACCGTCCTGACCGTGGCGCTGATTGCGCGTCTGCTCGTCATATGGTCGGTTGTCGCCAAACAATCCCCGGACTGGTTCTTCATCAAACGCGGCGCGGAGATGTCCCTTCTTGCCGACTCCATCCTCTCCGGCCACGGCCTCGCCTCACCCTTCGGCGTCCCCACCGGCCCCACCGCGTTCATCGCACCCGGCTACCCCCTCCTCGTCGCCGCCGTCTTTGGCCTCTTTGGCCCCCACTCCACCGCCTCCCTGCTCGTCTTCCTGATTTTGCATATCGCCCTCAACCTCGCCACCGTCTGGCTCATCCTGCACCTCTCCCGCTGCCTTTCGGGCTCACGTGCGGCCTGGATCGCCGGACTCTTCTGGTCCGTCTCGCTACCCCTTGTCTGGATGCCCACCATCTTCTGGGACACCTGCTTCTCTGCATTCATCCTCCTTGCCTTCATCGCCATCGCCCTCCACTGGCGCGGCCGCTTCGACCGTAAACTCGCCATGACCATCGGCGCGGCAACCGCCTTCGTTGGCCTGGTCAACCCGGCCCTCCTGCCGGTTCTCTTCTGCATCATCCTTTGGCTCGCCTTCCAAAGCGGCCTCTCTCCGCGTTATCGAGTCGTACGCATCGCCCTCGCGGCTTCCGCCTTCCTGGTCGTCTTCTCCCCTTGGCCCGTGCGCAATGCCCGTGTCTTTCATGCCTTCATCCCGCTTCGCACCACCGTCGGATTCGAGCTGTGGATGGGTAACCGCGCCGGTGCCGCCGGCTTCCTGGACGAGTCCGTCTTCCCCATGTACAACCCCCAGGAACTTGCCGACTACAACACACGCGGCGAGGTCGACTACACCGCCCATAAATCCGAGCTCGCCAAGCAGTACATCGCTGCCAATCCCCTCGCATTCGCGAGCCTTACAGGCCGCCGCATCGTCCGCTTCTGGACCGGAACCGGTTCCCAGGGCGGCTCCCCCATCTTTGCCCTGCACGCCTGCCTCACCTCGCTTTTCGGCATCCTTGGTCTCTGGATGCTGCGCCACCGCGTCCGTCTCGCCTCACTCTTCACAATCCCACTGCTCCTCTTTCCCTTTCCCTACTACATCACCCATGCCGAGTTCCGATACCGTCTCGTGCTGGACCCCCTGATGACCGTGCTTTCCGGCTACGCTCTCGCCCGTATCAGCCAGCGATCACGCCACATCGCAGCCCTCCCTGTCCTGCACACCGAGGCCGTCCATGTCTAGCGCCGTCCTCTCCATGGCCGTCGCGGCTCCCGCGGACAAGACCCGCCGACTCTGGAAGCGCCTCATCATCCTCGCGCCCGTCCTTCGCCTTGGTGTCGTCCTTATGACCTGGACCTATGCCACCCCGCAGTGGTTCTTCGCCCAAGCTTCGGAGCTCGGGGTGTTGGCCGAACAGATCCGCTCAGGCCACGGATTCAGCTCTCCATGGGGGCTCACCGCTGCGTCCGCTACTGGCTCGACTGCTTTCCTTACCCCGGGCTACCCGGCCCTGATCGCGGCCATCTTCGCGCTCTTCCATCCCTTTTCGCTTGCGAGCGCTGTTGCGATTACTGTCGTGCAGGCGGGGTTTGCGGCGGCTACTGCGGTTGTAATTATGTTGCTGGCACGGCGGGCTTTTGGAGAGCGGGCGGCCATTATGGCTGGGGCGGCGTGGGCCGTGAGTCCTGTGTTGCTTTGGCTTCCTACTTTTTTTTGGGAGACCAGCCTTTCGATCCTTCTGCTTACTTCCTTGCTGGCGCTGGCGTATCAGTGCCGGGATACCAACACGCGCGGGTGGTGGGTGCTGTTTGGGGCAGTAGGCGCGCTTACCATCTGCGTCAATCCATCGCTGCTGACTGTGATTGGGTGCAGTATGGGATGGGCGTTGTGGCATTGTCGTGGGAACCTTAAGCCGGCGCTGCCAGGGGTTGCGCTTTTTGTGCTGCTTTCGCTGATCTGGCCGGTTCGGAATGCGCTGGTGATGCATGCCTTCATTCCGCTGCGCAGCAACATGGGGTACGAGCTTTGGCAGGGGAACCGGCCCGGGGCGGATGGGTTCTTCCTGGTTGCGCTGCATCCGAATACGAGCGCGGTTGAGCTGCGGCGGTGGCAGGAGCTTGGGGAATTGCGCTATATGGCTGAAAAGTCAGCTCTTGCGAAGGGTGCGATTGGGGCGGATCCTGGGCGTTTTGTGCGACTTACAGGAAAGCGGTTCGGGTGCTTCTGGACTGGGGTGAACCGGACGAATTCGTTGCTGGTGATCTCGCATATCTGCGTTACGACGCTGCTGGGGCTTTGGGGGGCGGTGATGATGTGGAAGTGCAGGCGCAGCGATGCCGCGCTGTTTCTGCTGCCGCTGCTGCTGTTTCCGCTGCCCTACTACATTACGCACCCCGACTTCCGGTTCCGGCTGGTGCTGGATCCCATCCTGATCCTGCTTGCGGCCTATGCCCTGACCACCCACTTCAGCCGTCGCGACCATACGGTGTGAGGTGTGGTGGATGGTGTCCAAAACGTGGTAAACGGTATGGCTAACGTGGCTAAGAAGCAGCAACTACGCATGGTGGAGCCCGCGATTGGCGCGGGTTTTGTGGTTTTCACCATGCTTTAATTATGCGGTGTCAAGGATGCTGGACAGATGGCCCCTGGCGTGCGTTTTTGGGTGGGCACTTTCTGGGGGGTGTGACCGGTTCAGAGTGAGGCTCAGTCTGCGATGGTGAGGGTGTCGCCGAGGTGGATGTGGCACTCGTCGATGCGGCCTGCGGGGAGTTCCAGCACGCTCTTCATGGACCAGTGGACGGAGGTGACGCGCCATGGAACGAGTTCTTTCCAGAGCTTGATGACCTTGTTGTTTTTATCCAGGCCAACGACATCGATGGTGAACTTCATGCCGATGGTATGTACACCGGAGGAGGGCTTGATCCAAAGCCCTTCTCCGGCGTCGATGCCTTGTTTGCCCAGGAGACCGACCATTCTGGTTTTGGAGGTGCTCGCGATGTGGACGCGATCTCCGATCAGCGGCCCGCCGGTTGTGTTGGTGACGCTGACGATGCGCATGGTCTTACTCCTGGTTGGTCCAGAGCCCGTGGTGGAGGACGTGGTGCAATGGTTCAGTGTAGAAGGCCCGAAATGCTGGACTTCGCAACTAGACCGACTTCTGCTTTCTGCGGTAGATGATGACCGCCGCTACGACAACTGCCAGGGCGCCGGCTGCGACGCGAACGAGGATGTTGGTATCCATGATTTAGGCCTCCTTTCCGGAAACGTTCCAAAGTTGTTGGAAAACCTTTTGGGCGGAGGGTAAGCACGCCGTCGCGGAGGCACACGCGAGAAATCGTTGGGCCGCCTGCTGTCTGTCCCAGGCCTGTTGAGCGGCCACGGAGGCAAGCACGGCTTCGAGTTGAGAATCCGTCCGGTTCATCGGCCTAGTTCCCCATGCTCTTGAGTCCGTCCGAGATGGACATCATGGCCGGCGCGAGCAGAACGATGAAGAGGCAGGGGAAGATGCAGAGGACCAGCGGGAAGATGATCTTGATCTTGGTTTTGGCGGCTGCTTCTTCCGCGTGCTGGCTGCGCTTCTGGCGAAGCTCTTCCGAGAAGCGGCTGAGGGCGCGGATGATGGGCGTGCCGAAGCGGTCCGACTGGGTGAGCATGGAGACGAAGGCTGCGAACTCGTCAATCTGGCTGCGGGCGGCGAGCGACTGCCAGGCTTCCAGACGGGGTTTGCCGGCGCGCTGCTCCAGGTGGACCTGGGCGAACTCCTCATTGATCTCCGGGTGGCTGAGCGAGAGCTCTTCGCTGACGCGGATCATGGCCTGATCGAGTCCGAGGCCGGCATCGACGCAGATGACGAGGAGGTCAATGGCATCCGGCATGGAGCGGCGGATCTTGTGTTTGCGCTTCTTCTGCCTCCAGGTGAGCCAGAAGTCTGGTGCCATGTAACCGAGGATGGCTCCGGCGAAGATGCAGAAGATGGTATTGCCGGGGACGAAGCTGCCGGCAAAGCCAAGGACGACGGGGCTGATCATCTGCGCGGCGAAGAAGGCGTCGGACGATCCTGCCTCACGCAGGCCGGCCTGGTGGAGACGATTTTTGACGCCGCTATTTTCCGCGAAGCCGAAGCGGGCGCGCATATCGCGGGCAAGGCCGAGCATGGTTTCCGCGGCCTGCTCCTTGCCGCCGACGACGCGCTGGTCGGGGCGTTTGCTGGTGACGACGTCCAGGATGCGCTGCGCTTCAGGCGACGGCTTGAAGAGCATGGGCGCCATGATGAGCGCGAGGATGCAGAAGGTGGTGAAGGCGATGGCGATGTAAAAGACAATTTGCATGGCTGGCCTTAGACCTCAATCCCGTTGATGATGCCGCGAATGAGGAAGCCGCCGAGACAGAGCAGGCCAAGGCCGATATAGAGCAGCTTGTGTCCGGTCTCGGTTTCGATGAGGACCTTGGAGTAACCGGGGTTGATGATGTTGATGAGGACGAGCAGGACGAGCGGAAGGAGGCAGAGGATCCATCCGGTGAGGCGTCCCTGCGCGGTGTGGGTGCTGATTTCGCCCTTGATGCGGATGCGCTCGCGGATGACGTGGGTGGTGCGGTCGAGGATCTCGGCGAGGTTGCCGCCTGTGTCCTTCTGGACGAGGATGGCGGTGATGAGGACGCGGAGATCCTGGGAGGGGATGCGCTCCAGCATCTGGAGGAGCGCGTCGCGGAGGGGGAGGCCGTAGTTCTGTTTTTTGAAGACTTCGCCGAACTCGCCTTTGGCGGGCTCAAGCGCCTGGTCCGCGACAATGCCGATGGCGGCGACGACAGAGTGGCCGGCGCGGAGCGAGCGGGTCATCATGTCAATGCATTCCGGCAGGACGGCGTTGAACTTGTTGACGCGGCGGCTGCGTTTGAACTTGAGCAGGAAGGTGGGGGCCATGCCCGCGGCCAGGCCGACTCCGGCTCCGACGAGGAGCATGCCGGTGAAGAGGAAGATGATGAAGCCGAGGCCGAGGGCGATGGCAACGCTGGTCATGAGGACGTTGCCGATGGAGGTCTTGCCATCCGACTGGATGATCAGGATCTGCATCTCATGCGAGAACTTGGACTTGTCGACCATGTCCTCCAGCCACTGGAAGGAGCTGGCTGGCTTCTGGTTGAGGTAGTTTTCGAGGCTTTCGGTGGTGTCCGCGAACTCGCCCTGCGGCGTCTTGATGGCCTTGACCCTCCGCTGCATGGCCTTCTGCTCCTGGTCCGGGCGCGTGACGAACGCGAAGACCCCGAAACAAACCAGCGAGATGAAGAAGAAGGCGACGATGAGGGGGATCATGGGATTCCTGGGTGGAGCGTTTCTGGTTTTTGAGCCGGTGGTATCGCCGGGTTAGTTGATATCGAGAGAGTGATTGAGGAGGCCGGGAGGAAGCGGGATGCCCGCTGCCTGCAGCTTTTCCGCGAACTTGGGCATGACGCCGGTGGCGTAAAAGCGGCCGCGAACTTTCTTTTCCGGGGTGAGGCCCTTCTTTTCAAAGAGGAAGATGTCATTCATGCTGATGACGTCCGAGAAGGCTCCGGTGAGCTCTGTGATGTGGGTGATGCGGCGGCTTCCGTCCGACATACGCGAGACCTGCACGATGAGGTGCACGGCGGCGGCGATCTGAGCCTTGATGGCTTTTTCCGGCAGAGCGATGTTGCCCATCATGCACATGGTTTCCATACGCGCGATGGCATCGCGTGGAGTGTTGGAGTGGATGGTGGTGATGGAGCCATCGTGGCCGGTGTTCATGGCCTGCAGCATGTCCAGGGTTTCTTCGCCGCGAACTTCGCCGAGGATGACGCGATCCGGACGCATACGGAGGGCGTTGATGACGAGCTCGCGCTGCTTGATGGCGCCGTTGCCTTCCACGTTGGGCGGCCGGGTTTCCAGGCGGACGACGTGCTCCTGCTTGATCTGGAGTTCGGCCGAGTCTTCAATGGTGACGATGCGCTCTTCGGCGGAGATATAGCCCGAGAGGACGTTGAGCAGCGTGGTCTTACCGCAGCCGGTGCCGCCGGAGACGACGATATTGAGGCGAGCCCTGACCGCGCCCTGCAGGACCTGCAGCATGGGCGGGGTGAGCATCTGATTGCGGAGAAGGTCTTCCGCCTGGAGCGGCGTGGAGCCGAAGCGGCGGATGGAGAGGATGGGGCCGTCTACCGCGAGCGGAGGAATGACGACGTTGACGCGGGAACCGTCTGCGAGGCGGGCATCGACGAGTGGGGAGGACTCATCCACGCGGCGGCCTACGGCGGAGACGATCTTATCGATGATGTGCATGAGGTGGCGGTTGTCGGTGAAGACGACGTTGGTCTTTTCGAGCACGCCTTTGCGCTCCACGTAGACGGCGTTGTACGTGTTGACCAGGATGTCTGAGATGGTTGGGTCTTTGAGAAGCGGCTCCAGGGGACCGAGGCCGAAGACCTCATCGACGACTTCCTGGGCGAGCTTGTCGCGCTCGAAGCCGGAGAGCGGGATGCCCTGCTCGGCGAGGAGGCCCTGGATCATGGAGAAGAGCTGGGTCTGACCGGAGCGGGTCTGGTTGAAGTCCGCGAGACGGTCGAGGTCGAGGCGCTTGATCAGCTCGCGATGGACGGCGGACTTGATCTGCTGCTGGATGACCTCGGGGACGCCCCGGGATGGGCGACCTCCGTTATCGGTGCGGTTCGGGATGGTTTCAATAGCTGCCATAAGGGGCTTGGATCCTCTTCACGGTGCGTCGGTTCGATACAGGTTTTATCGGCGAACTACTTCCACATGGCGAGAAAGGACTTCTCTTTTTTAGCGGGGGCAACGGCGACGGTCGATCCCACAAGAGTGCTAGCCCACTTGGAGATCTGCACGGCGAACTCGGATTTGGCCTTGGGCGAGATGGGTTCGCCGAGGTTGACGGCACGGACAAGGTCCAGATAGCTGCTGGGCAGTTTGAGCGCGACCGGCAGGCGGATGGCCTTTTCAATCTGCTCCACGGCCACGGCGAAGCGTGAGGAGAAGCGGTTGATGACAACGTGCATCTTCTCCGTGGTGAACTCGATCTGCATGAGCGAATCGACGTAGCGGGAGAGGTCGCGGATGGCGCCGATCTCCGGCGTGGCGACGAGGTAGACCATGGCGGCGGAATCGATGACGGCGAGGTTTACGTCGGTCAGCGTGGTGGGGCAATCGACGATGACGTAGTCATACTCGGTGCGCAGGAATTCGAGCGTCTTGGCGACGGCCTCGCTTTCCATGTACTTGGTGCCGCCGCAGGTATCCGGCGAGGCCAAGACATGCAGGCCGCTGGGGTGCTTGCCGATGGAGGCCTGCAGCAGATCGCTGTCCAGGCGATTCACGTTGCGGACCACCTCATGGAACTGGCAGCGGCTGCCATCCATGCCGAGGTAGACGCAGGCGTGGCCAAGCTCCGCGTGATTGTCGATGAGCAAGACGCGCTTCTCGTGGCTATAGACCAGGTACATGGCCAGGTGAACGGCGAGGGTGGTGGTGCCGACACCGCCCTTGGCGCCGAAGAAGGCAACAACCGAGCCTACCGGTGCGCTACGGGCGGATGAGGTGTTGGTCCAACCCTGCTGCAGCCGCTCCAGTACGCCGTCCACCTCTTCCGACTCGAAGGGCTTGGGCAGGAACTCTGTGCAGCCGGCACGCATGGTGCGCAGCATCAGATCCGGGTCGCGGGATGCGGCCAACGCGATGACGGTGACCTTGCCGGGGAAGATCTGGTGGAGGTACTTGACCGTCTCCACGGCCTGATCGGGATCCTGGTCGAAATCGACCACGGCGATGCAGACGTTCGATGCCTTGACCTGCGCGCCGAAGTACGGACGGCGGGTGGCGGAGATGTAAGCCTCAAAGCTGGAAGAGGTGATGAGCCACGGCATCTTGTTGACGGAATGGAGAATCTGATCGGCCGTATCCGGCTCAACACAGACCGTGATAAGGGTGGCGCTAAAGACTCCGGACAAGCTGTTCATAAGAACCAATCTCTCTCTTCGTAACTCTTGATCTGGTGGTGCGGGTGGTTCAGGTGCGTCCTTGCGGAAGAAGCGGTGGGACTACTTCTTGACCTTCGGTTTGGGGAGCGCGGTGTCGAAGGCATTGGTGTCGACCAGCGGTACGGGCGGCTTGGGCTCTTCGGGGATAAGGGTCTCGGTGAGCGGATCGACGATGGTGGGCGTGACGATGACCAGCAGTTCTGTCCGCGAGTGATTGATGTTTTTGGACTTGAAGAGCTGACCGAGGATGGGCACGCTGGCGATGCCAGGGGTGTGGGCGAGCTGGTCTGTGGTCTGGTTGTTGAGCAGGCCGGTGATGGCAAAGCTCTGGCCGCTGCGCAGCACCACGCGGGTGTCTGCTTTACGGGTGGCGAGCGCGGGAATGGTGTAGCCGCTGATCGTGACCGCATTGGCGTAATCGAGCGAGCTGACTTCAGGCGCAACCTTGAGATCGATGGTGCCGTCCAGGTTGACGAAGGGCGTGAACTCCAGCTTGACGCCGTACGGGCGGAACTGCACGCTGATGGCGGTCTGGCCGCCGGTGCTTCCCTGGACGACGGGGAAGGGGAATTCGCCGCCGGCGAGGAAGTTAGCCTTTTGACCGCTGAGCGCGGTGATGGTGGGCTCGGCGAGGATCTGCAGGACCTGCATGGTCTCAAGATCCTGAATGGTTGCGCCTACGTTCAGGCGGGAGCTGTACAGCAGGAAGTTGAGGGGGTCCGTAATGCTGAGAGTCTTAGAGGCCACCGAGCCTGCGGTGACAGTTGCCGATGAGGGGAACTGTGAGGTGGTGGTGGAGACGACGTTGTTGCCGCCCTGGTTGAAGAAGTTGAAGGCGAACTGAGTGATCTTGGAGCGATCCACTTCCAGGATGCGGACCTTGAGCTTGACCTGCTTGACGTTAGCCGGGTTGACGACCATGGAGTTGGAGATGTCTTTGGAGTAGAGCGTGGCGATCTTGACGGCGGAGTCCGCGATGGCATCCGTGCCGACGGTGCCGGAGAGGATGATGCGGCCTTCACTCTGGCGTACGTCGATGTTCTCCGCAGGCAGCGCCTGCTTGAGCGAGTCGCGCAGGGTATCGATGTTCATGTCCGAGGCCACGAAGTACGCCTGGCTCTGACCGGTCTCATCCCACAGAATGAGATTGCTGGTACCGGGAGACTTGGCGGTCAGCACGATCTGGTTGGGGCTGGCGGTGTATGAGTCCAAAACCGCGGGGTTGGTGACGAAGACGCGCGAGAGGCGATGCTTGGTATTGACGAAGAGCGAGCGTCCGACGACGAGGTGAAGCGACTCTCCCATGGGGGCGGAGTTGTTGAAGTCGGCGACCGCCGCAGATGTGGTGGCCACGGCGGCGATGGCCGTTTTGGCTACAAGCGGCGTGCGCGAGTGAACCTGGGTGACGGGCTGCGTGGCAGACTGCGCGATCATCTGCTGCGCGGCGAGAGGGCTGAGCGCGAACAGGGACAGCAGGCTCATGTGGATGGTGGGGGAGGTGAATCGGGTCATGGGGATTCTCACTGGAAGGTCTCCGTGGTCTGCTTGCCACCGGCAATGGTCTGGACGGAGTAGGGCTTGGGGGCCGAGGCCACCACGACAGGGGAACGCCTAACGACAACCTCTCTGGGCTGCTGCTCGGGGCTTTTGACGGGGCCGATGCCGCCGAGTTCGGAGACCTGTGCGGGAGAGTCGGCGAGCTGAGCGTGATCCTGACCGTTGCGCAGAACAAAGTGCACGGTTCCCTGGGCGCTGGCGAGGACGACCCGCTCGGCGTCATTGGGAGAGACCAGCAGCGTGACCACATCGGTTGCGCTGGGCTTGCCGTCTGGGTCGGCCTGCATCTTCTGGCCGGCGGCGAGGATCTGAGCATCCTGCAAAACGGTGGAGGTGATGGGCGTCTGCGAGGTGGGATTGTGATAGGTCACCAGGACGTCTACCCGGGTGCCGGGCTGCAGGAAGCCGGCGACGCCGACGATCTGGTCCGAACGGAGCGAGATGGCCCGCATGCCGTCCGGGATGCGCGTCGAGAGGCCGCTGCCAGAGCCTGCGGTGGAGAGATTGTGCTCCACGATGGGCTGGCCGGCGGAGAGGGGATACTGCACCGTGCGGCCCACGACGTCCTCAGGCTTGGTAAAGGAGCCCTGAAGCGGGAGGTTGGCTGGCCAGTCAATGAGCTTGACGTCCGTCGCGGTGATCACGCGGCCGGGCTCTACATTTTGGACCACGCCGACATAACGCTGCGGCGGTGGCGGAGCGGCCTTGCCTTTGAAGTAGGTTTTGCCGAGCCAGACGGTGAAGATGGCCGAGCAGACAAGGGACAGGATGAGTGCGGAGAGTACGCGGCGAGCGGGCATAAGAGTTTACCTTTTCACTCCCTGGAGGAAGAGAGTCACACAGCAGCCCGCCGCGATGGCGAGCCCATAGGGGAGTCGAAGCGTGCTGGAGTTGGTGACGTTCAGATCGGGATGAGGCTTGAGGCCTTCTTCGCGATGGTGGGTCGCCAGCGCGGCGACGTTGGAGACGGTCTGCCTCAACTGCCCACGCATCAACGCGAGACCGACGCCCATGATTCCGCCGGCGATGGCGGTGAGGACGAGAACCGAAGGAGAGTTCGACAGGCCGGCCAGGCAGCCGACGGCGGTGATGAGTTTGACATCGCCCGCGCCCATGCCACCGGCGAGAAAGAATAACAGGAAGAGGATGCCGCAGAGGAGCCCGGCGATCAAGGACAGGAGCAGGCCGTGCCAGCCGTCGAAGCTGAAGTGAAGCATCAAGCCAAGGAGGATGCCGGGACCGGTAAGCAGATTTGGAATGCGGCGGCTCTTGAGGTCCGTGATGGCTCCCAGGATCGCAACAAGTGCAGCGGCGGCGGGATAGATTAATTCCTTGCTCAGATGCATCGTGCTGATCCTTTCTGGAGCGATCCGTGGTCTTGAAGCGGTGATGCTGCAGCCGTATGGAGTGTCCGGCGCTCTTCCTGTGCGGGCCCTGGTTTGAGCGGCAGAGGAAGAGGCGATGGACGATGTCAGGGTCTAACGATTACCGTGTAACGCTACTGACTGGGGTCCCTGGGCCAGAATGTGGTTGAAGATTGGCCTGAACGTGTTCATAGTGGGACACCTGCGTTCCTTATCGACTGCATTGCCGAGGGCCGTGAGTGCGTTTGGCTGCTCAGTGATGTACTCACCTTATGAAGGGTGACCGGTTCCTACAACAACCTGAAAGTGGGATGGGGCAAACTTTAGGATCATTTGGCGTTCAACGTGCTCTGGGAGGGCTGATTTTGTTGACTTTTCGCGACTGTTATGAAGTGGTTACTATGCGCCGGGCGATCGCTCGTAGGTGGGTCGCGGCAGTGGGAATGGTGCTGTTTTCCCTTGCGGCTGGGGCGCGGGACGCGGGGCTGAGGGAGAAGGTTGGGGCTATCGCGGCGGCGCACCACGGGGAGGTGGCGATCTATGCGGAGGATCTCCGGAGCCATGAGTCCGTGGGGCTGCAGCCTGACCTGGTGGTGCAGACGGCGTCGGTGATCAAGCTGGCGATTCTGTATGAGGCGATGGAGCAGGTGAGGAGCGGTAAGGCGCGCTGGGACGATAAGGTGACGCTGACGAAGGCGGATCAGGTTCCAGGGTCCGGCGTACTGCGGCTGATGGATGCGCCGCTGCCGCTGACCCTGAAGGACGTGCTGACCATGATGGTGGTGCTGAGCGATAACAGCGCAACGAACCTGGCGATTGATCACCTGGGGCTAGAGAATATCGATGGGCGGATTGCGAAGCTGGGGTTGAAGAATACGTATCTGTATAAGAAGGTGTTTACCCCGGTGGCAAAGGGTGTGGTGCTTCCGGCAGATTTCAAGCAGTTTGGGCTGGGCAAGACGACGCCGCGCGAGATGGCGGAGTTGATGGGGAAGATTGCGCGATGTGAGCTGGCGGAGGCGGGGACTACGGCTCAGACTGGCGATACGGCGATCTGCGAGGTGGCGCTGGGGATGCTGCGGCTGCAGTTCTACCGGAGCTCGATTCCGCGGTATCTGGATGGGATGACGGGGGCGACGAGTGACTCGATCCTGAATAAGACGGGGTCGCTGGATGCGGTGCGGAATGATGTGGCGGCGATCTCAACCAGCAATGGGCTGGTGATCATCTCCGCGTTCACGTTCAATAACAAGGATAAGAGCTGGGGGGCGGAGCATGAGGCGGAGCTGACCATCGCGAAGATGGCGAAGGCGATTGTGGAGGCTTGGGCTCCGAAGGGACTGGCGGGGTGGCCGAAGTGATTGTCCTGCCGGACGGGCCGACTAAGTGTCGAGCGATCACTTCGTGACGTGTAATCTGCTTGCGGGTATTTAGTTGCCGGGGATTTGAGTGGCGGTGGTGTCCCAGCGGGTGAGGATCTGGTGGAGGACGGTGCTGCCGCAGAGGTAGGCGGAGTCCACGGCGAGCTTGAAGCCGATGTAAGGGGCGGTGACGGATTCGATGGCGGTGTGGCCGGGGCGGGGCATGGAGGGGTTGGAGCCGGTGCGCAGGACCATGACACGGTCGAGGTCGACGCGGTGCATGGCGGCGAGGCGGGTGAGGGCTTCAAGGAAGCCGGAGTCCTCCATCTCCGTCATGACAAAAGTGCCTTTACCGGCGGTGTAGAGGCGGACCCAGTCCTTGGCGTACTGGGTCATCGTGGCGCCGTGCCAGTAGTAGTCGGAGGCGAAGGTGTCACCGAGGAGGACGAAGGGGGGGCGCTGGGCCTGGGGAAAGCCGGTGAAGCCGGCGCGGAAGGCGGCGACGGTCGGGTCGTCGCCGAGCGGGAGGGATTTGGTCTGGGCGTAGGCCCAGGTGGCTAATTTTGCGTTCAGCGCGTAGGCGTTGGAGCGGACGATGCCGTGTTGGGGGGGGATGGTGGGGGGGTTGGGGGCGGTGCCGCCCATGGGGAAGATGCCGTAGGGCCATTCGGGCGGGGCGTCGTGGGGGTCGATCTCCCGGGCGATGTCCCCGACGACATAGGTGGCCCAGGCGGCGGAGCCGATGGAGGCGGCGTGCGGGTCGACGCCGGCGATGCCGTTGATAAGGGTGTAGGTGTGGGTGAGGTCGAAGCGGGGGTCGAGGCCGAGGGCCATCATGGAGGCGGTGGCATTGATGAGGGTGGTGCCGGAGACCATGGCGAGGATGGTGTGGTCCGGGTTGGTGCGCAGGGGGTGGACGCCGCCGGGGAATGGTATGACCTCCGTAAGGTGTTCGCGCTCGACCCAGAGCTGGAACTCGCCGGGAATGTCTCCGGTGTCTTCGCCGATTTCAAAGGTGGTGACGATGACGGCGCGGATGGGCCAGGGCTTCTGGGCTCGTGCCGTGAGAGGGAGGAAGAGCAAAGCTAAGAGGGCTAGGCGGCGCATAGTGGCTCCTGAAATGGGGTGGTGAGGGGGCTCCCCACCCTGGGTAAACTGCGCAAAAATTTGATTCCATGGGACTTAGGTCTGTATCGACTTTGTAAGTTCTTTGTTTCGTTCGTCTCTGGCTGCAAAATATTGATTCGGAAGGGCTTATTCTTAACAGCAGTCACTGCCAAAATACAGTCCTGCCGGACGGGCCCACTGCGCGTGGGGCGGGTGCTCCGCACCTTTTTTTCTGGTCGGGGCGGTGGCCGGCTGGGGGGCTCCCGTTGGTCGCCACTTTCGCGACGGCTAGTTTGCGGGCTTGAGGGTGGGGGTGAGGGCGGGGGCCAAAGGGTCGCCGAAGATGTAGTGGTTGAACCAATTCTCGTTTTCTTCCAGGACAGCGCGCTGCTGTTTGGGCTTGTTGACGGGGTGGCCGAAGCCGTCGTACAGAACCATCTTGACGGGGATGCCGTGATCTTCAAGGGCCTGGCGGAGCTCAAACGAGTTGGCGACGGGGACGCGGCGGTCCAGACTTCCCTGCTGGATGAGGGTGGGGGTCTGGGCGTGGGAGATATAGGAGATGGGAGAGGTTTTGCGGTAGACCTCGGGATCACGGTCCGCCCAGGGCTGCGAGGCGAGGTACTGCGCGGTGAAGGGGGTGATGTCCGTGTTGGCGTAGTAGGTCATCCAGTCCGAGATGCCGGCGCCGACGGAGACGGCCTTGAATCGGTTGCTGGAGGTGGTGATGAAGGCCGAGATGTAGCCGCCTTCGCTCCAGCCCATGGCGCCGACGCGGTCCTTGTCCACGAAGCCCTGGGCGATGAGGGCGTCTACGCCGGAGATGACGTCGGCGTAGTCGCCGACGCCGAGGTTACGGACGTTGAGGGAGCGGAATTTCTCGCCGTAGCCGGCGGAGCCGCGGTAGTTGGGGCGGAGGATGAGGGCGCCTTTGGCGACGAAGCGCTCGGCGGGGTAGTTGCGGTCGCCGGCGATGCCGGGGGTGTCGATTCCGGTGGGGCCGCCGTGGATGATGACGAGGAGCGGGTATTTTTTGTGGGGGTCAAAGTCTGCGGGCTTCCAGAGGATGCCCTCGACGGCGGCTCCGTCGCCGGACTTCCAGTGGACGACCTCGCGTTTGGCGAGGGCGAGGGAGGCGAGCTGGGACGACATGTGGGTGAGGGCTACGGGGGAGGTGGCAGGGAGGGCGGAGGTGTAGATCTCCGGGTATTGGTTGGCTCCTGCGCCACGATAGGCCATGTGGGAGAAGTCCTGCGAGAAGGTGAACTGGTTGGCGAGGGTGGTGCCGGGGGTTTCGACGGGCTTGGTGGTGGCGGACGTGGGGTCGAGGAGGAAGAGGCCGGAGGCGGTCTTCTGGAGGGCGGAGAAGTAGATGCCTTTTCCCGACCAGCGGAGCAGGTTGGGGTCCTCGTCAAAGGACATGGAGAGGACGCGGGGGGTTCCGCCGGTGGCGGGGACGACGGCGATGTGGCGATTGGTGAAGAAGAAATTTTTGCTGCCGTTGGCGGTGATGAAGGCGATCTGGGAGCCGTCGGGGGACCATTTGGGGTCGGATTCCGGGCCAGGGGTGTCGACGATCTTTTTGATGGAGAGGTCGGCGAGGGTGACGGTGTAGAGGTCTGCGGAGAAGGCGGAGATGAGGTCCGGGTCGCGCTGGGCGGCGAAGGCGATGCGGGTGCCGTCAGGGGACTGGGAGAAGGAGGAGACGGAGAATTCATCGCCGGGGGTGAGGAGTTTAGGGGCGGCGGGGGGTGGGGTGGCACCGGCGGCGTCGGGCGTAGGGAGGGTGGCGAGCCAGAGGTGGACCTGGGGGTAATCGGCGTGGATGACGTGGTAGTCGCCGAAGGTGTCTTCGCGGTCCTTCATGGCTTTGGGTTTGGGGGCTTCGGCGGTGAAGGCGATGTGGCGGGAGTCGGACGACCATTCGAGGGCGTTGACGCCGGCTTCCATTTTGGTGAGCTGCTGGGCTTCGCCGCCGGCGAAGGGCATGACGTAGATCTGCTTTTTGCCTGAGGGGGAGCCGGGCATGGGGGCGGGGCGGTCTGAGAGGAAGGCGATGAATTTGCCGTCGGGGGACCAGGCGGCGTCTGTGGAGGATTTGACGGCGGTGGTGAGGAGGTGGGCGTCGCCGGTGGCGGTATCGGCGAGGAAGAGGTCGGTTTCGAAGGCGTTGGCTTCCCAGTTGGTGCGGGTCTGCTCGTAGAGGACGTGGTGGCCGTCCGGGGAGAGCTGGGGGGAGGCTACGGCGTGGAGTTCGAGGGACTGGTCGATGGTGGGGGGAGCGGATTGGGCGGAGGCGGCGAAGGCAGAGACTAGAAGGAGTACGGCCGTGGCGGGACGGGTCACTGTGGGGCTCCTCAAGCGGGGGGATGAGGGCAGTATAGCGCGCGGCGGGTTGGAGACATGGGTTCCCACTCATCGCGAGAGACAAGTGCGCGATGAATGGGGCACCCGAGAGTATGGGCTTGGCGAGAGGAAAGCGGTCGAGCCCTCCGGCTCGATACCCGACGTGGTTGGTGGAGGATTTGGGGGGAAACTTTCGTGCTGTTGGGGTGGGTGGGACAGGGGTCACGGTGTGGCGGGAATGGTCGATACAGGAGGTACGACTCACTACGCGAGGAGAGGACCGGGTTCGATGCATACAGACGAGAGAGCGTATGAGAGCAGCTTCGATCTGCCGGAGCTGCTGGCGCGCGTGGATTATGACCGCGAGCTGCTGCGCGAGGTGTTCGAGATTTATGTGCAGGAGTTTCCCATGCTGCAACTGCAGTTGCGGGACGCGTGGGAGCGGGGGGACCTGGAAGAGGTTCGGACGGCGGCGCATACGTTGAAGGGGATGCTTTCGAGCATGAGCTTCTGCCGGGCTTCGACGAGCGCGATGCGGATTGAACGGATGGCGGCGCAGTGGGCTCCGCAGGGGATTGCGGCGGAGATGGTGAGGATGGAGAGAAATGCGGAGCTGGCGCAGGCGAATCTGGCTTCCGTGTGCCGCGAGGTTGCGCAGTGACGATTCTTCTGGCGGATGACGATCCGGTGAGCTGCAGGATTTTGCAGCGGACGCTCGAGCGAAGCGGGTTCGAGGTGAGGTGCGTGGCGGACGGGCGGGAGGCGGCGGATGCGCTGCTGGGGCCGGATGGGCCTCGGATGGCGATTATGAACTGGGTGATGCCGGGGCAGGATGGGCCGAGCGTTTGCCGGCAGGTGCGTGGGTGTGTGGATGCGCCGTACGTGTATCTGATTCTGCTGACGGCGCGGGATGCGACGGGGGATGTGGTGCAGGGGCTGGAGGCGGGGGCTGACGATTACCTGATCAAGCCGTGCAATCCGCATGAGCTGAAGGCGAGGATTCGGGCAGGCGAACGGATTTTGGAGCTGCAGGACCGGCTGCTGCATGACGCGGAGCACGATCCGCTGACGAAGCTGCCGAATCGGGGCTACTTTGTGAAGCGGCTGAGCGAGAGTGTGCGCCGGACGCGGGAGCGCATGGGCTACCAGTTCACGCTGCTGTTTGTGGATGTGGACCGCTTCAAGGTGATCAACGACAGCCTGGGCCATATGACGGGCGACGAGGTGATGGCGGGGATCGCGCAGCGGCTGGTGCAGGCGGTGCGGACGGAGAATACAGCGCCGCGGGAGCATTCGTCTGCGCGGAAGAGCAGGCCGGCGAACGACGTGGTGGCGCGGATTGGCGGGGACGAGTTTGTGATCCTGCTGGACGACTTTGCGAACCTGGACGATGGCGTGCGCGTGGCGGAACGGGTGCAGCGGGTGCTGCAGACGCCGTTCGTGATTGGCGGGCAGGAGATTTTGATTACGGCGAGTATTGGGATTTCGACCAGCGGCGGGGAGGAGACGGACCCGGAGGAGATTCTGCGGGGGGCGGACAGTGCGATGTATCGCGCGAAGCTGCAGGGAAAGGCGCGATACGAGATCAGCGATGCGCACAGCAGCGCGACGGCGGCCAAGGTGCTGAAGCTGGAACGCGACCTGCGGACGGCGCTCGAGAACAAGGAGTTTGAGGTGCACTACCAGCCGATTGTGGACCTGCTGGATAACCATATTGTGCAGTTTGAGGCGCTGGTGCGGTGGCGGCATCCGGAGCTGGGGCTGATTCAGCCGGGGGCGTTTATTCCGGTGGCGGAGGAGAGCGGGCTGATTGTCCCGATGGGCGAGTGGGTGATGCGCGAGGCGTGCCGTCAGACGCAGTGCTGGAATCTGGGGGACGCGGCGGTGGATCCGGTGGGGATCTGCGTGAACATCTCTCCGCGGGAGTTTGGCACGGAGAATCTGGTGCAGCGGGTGCGCGAGATCCTGCAGGAGAGCGGGCTGGAGCCGCACCTGCTGAAGCTGGAGGTGACTGAGAATCTGACCATGAAGGACGCCGGGCGGACGACGCAGATTATGCATGAGCTGAGCGCGGTGGGGGCGTCGCTGAGCCTGGATGATTTTGGGACGGGGTACTCGTCACTGAGCTACTTGAAGCGGTTTCCGATTCGGACGTTGAAGATTGACCGGTCGTTTGTGGCTGACATGGAGCGCAGCAAGGAGAGCTGCGACATTGTGCAGACGGTGATCGCACTGGGGCATCGGCTGGGGCTGAAGGTGGTGGCGGAGGGGATTGAGACCGAGGCGCAGCGCAAGCTGCTGAAGGCGTTCCGCTGCGATATGGGGCAGGGGTATCTGTTTTCCCGGCCGGTGGAGGCGGAGCGGGCTGGGACGATGCTGGAAGGGCGGGGACAGCATGGGTCAACGCGGAGGTCCATGCTACCGGCACCGCGTACGGCGGCGGAGCGGCGGCGTTCGGCGGCTTGAACTGCATTGTGGAGCGGGGTGGTGAGGATGACGGCCGGGGAAGAGCGGGTTAGCCCAAAGCGTTACTGGATGAGGAGTTCGGTGGCGGTGTATGGGGGGACGGAGACGGTGAAGGTCTGGCCGGGGATGGTGATGGACGAGGTCTGGAGGGCGTTGTTGGTGGCGATGCCGAAGTTGTACTGGGTGGCTGTGGTGCCGAGGGTTGCGCCGGTGAAGGCGACCTGGACGAGGGCGGCGTTGGTGGGGTCGGCGTTGATGAGGACGATGCCCTTCTGGCCGTTGAGCTTCGAGGTGGCGTAGCTGACGATGCCGGGGGTGCTGCTGGTGGAGGTGACGAGGCTATCGCCGATGCCGGCGAGCTGGTGGGCAAGCTGGATGCCGAAGTACGAGGGGCCGGGGTTTTCGGACTCGTCGAGGTAAGTGCCGTTGTGGAGCTCCAGCCAGTCAATGTTCTGCACGCCGACGCCGAGGGCTGTGAGGTACTCATTGAGGGTGAAGAGGCCGAGGACGGGTGTGGGGAAGTTGAGGGCGAGCTTGTCGTTGGGCGAGGTTTCGGTGAGCCAGAATTTGATGGCGGAGGCGTTGGCGCAGTTGGTGTTGAGTAGACCCTGGATGTAGGCGACCTGGCGTGGGAGGTCGGACTGGGGGAGCGAGAGGAGTTCGCCGGGTTGAACGGCCATGTAGGTGCCGGGGTAGTAGTGGATGATGGCGAGGTCCGGGTTGTTGCCGGTGCAGACGGCCTTGGCGAGATCGGGGTCCCAGCTGAGGACGATGGGGTCGGTTGCGCCGGGGGAGGAGAAGTCGACGCCGATCTGAATGGTGGGGTCGACGGCCTTCATGGCCTGGAAGTAAGGGATGGCGTTGGCTCCGTAGGCTGCGGGGGAGAGCGCCTGGAGGCCGGTGCGCGATGAGAAGGAGACGTTGTCGTAACCGCGGGGGTAGAGGTAGGGCGCGTGCAGGTCGGTCTCAGGATTGAGAGTGTCTCCGGAGTAGCCGTTGTAGTAGACCTCGTTGCCGATCTCCCAGTGCTGGATGGCGATGGGCGCGGGGTGGCCGATGCGGAGGAAGTTGTAACCGTCATCCGAGGCGAGGGGTGAGGAGGCGCGGAGGTTGGCCCAGAAGCCGACGGTCTTCCAGTCAAAGCCGGTGGCGTCCGGGCCGATGGTCTGGGTGTTGGTGGGGAGGCCGTTGGCGTAGGCGACCCAGGCGGCGGCCTCCTGCGGCTGGCCGGCGGTGTTGGGCTCCGAGCAATGGTTGGGGGTGTGGTTGCTACCGGGCGAAAGCGAGGCGGCGGAGTTGGAGACGCTGGTGCCGTAGTTGACGGTGATGAGGCCTTGCGTGCCGGTGGCGAGGAGAGTTTTGACGAAGCTGCCGAAGTCCGCGCCGGGCTCCAGGTAAACGTCCTGCGGGCTGAGGTTGCAGACGGGCGGCGTGGAGGCGTGGGGCGGGGTGACGCCGTACTGCGCCCAGTGGTAGCGATCGGAGTAATTGCCGCCGGGGTAACGCAGGGTGGTGATGCCGGTGGCGGCGAGCAGGGCGGGCAGGCGGGCGGTGTCGTTCAGGGCGGTGTCGTATACGGAGGTGTGCAGGCCGAAGAAGGTCTGCGGGACCGTGGCGAGGACGGTGCCGGTATTGACCGCGACGGTAGCGGTGATGATGCCGACCGTGAAGGTGGTGGAGACGGACTGCTGGGGTGAGGCGGAGTCCTTGACGTTGAGGGTGAAGGTGAAGATGCCGCCGGAAGCAGAGGTGCCGGAAAGGGTGCCATCGATGAGCGTGAAGCCGGGGGGGTAGCTTCCGCTGACCTGAGTGAAGTGGTACGGAGGGGTGCCGCCGGCGACCTGGAGGATGGTGCTGTACGGCATGTTGACGGTGCCGGTGGGGAGCGTGGCGGGGCCAAGGGTGAGGGGTGTCGCGGTGGCGTTGATGGTGATGCTGAAGGGGGCGGAGGCGGTGGCGCCGGTGGCGTCCTTGACCTGAACGGTGAAGGGGTACGTGCCGGTGGCGGTGGGGGAGCCGGCGATGGTGCCGCCGGTGGGCGAGATACTAAGGCCGCCCGGCAGGACGCCGCTCGAGATGGAGAAGGTGTATGGCCTGGTGCCGTTTGCGGCGACGATGGTGGCGGTATAGACGCCGCCGACGTTGCCGGAGGGGAGGGTGGCGGCGGTGATCGAGACAGGGAGGGGCGGGGCGGGGGCGACGACGACGCTGAGGTTGGCGGAGGCTTTGAGGCCGGCGGAATCGGCGACGGAGACGGTGAAGCCGAAGGTGCCGGCGGCGGTTGGAGTGCCGGAGAGGATGCCGGCGGCGCTAAAGGTAAGGCCGGGAGGGGTGCCGGGGCCTGCGGAGAAGATATAAGGTGCGGTGCCGCCGCTGGCGGAGACGGTGGCGCTGTACAGGGCGCCGGCGGTGCCGCTGGTGAGGACCGTGGGCGAGATGGAGATGCCGTAGGCAGCGCTGGCGATGGCGAGGGTAAGGGGCTGGCTGGCGGTGTGGGCGTTCGCGTCCTTGACCGTGACGGTGAAGGCGACGGTGCCGGCTGTGGGAGGCGTGCCGGAGAGGGAGCCGGAGGTGGAAAGCGTGAGCCACGCGGGCAGGGTGCCGGAGGATACAGCGAAGGTGTACGGCATGGTGCCGCCGCTGGCTGCAATGGTGGTGCCATAGGCCGCGCCGACGGTGGCGGGGGGCAGCGAGGTGGTGACGATGGCGACCGCGGCGATGGAGCCTCCGCCGCCGCCGGAACCGCCGGAGCTGCAGGCGGTCATGAAGATCAACAGGCAAGCGGCTGCTGCCGCGCGAAGTGAAGCCTTCAGCATCTTGAGCATGTCCCGGTTCCCTGCGATCCTTCAAGCGAGATGGTCCAGTTTAGCCTGCGCGAGGGCTGACGTACATGAACATCGGTATTACGTCGGGCTCATTCTTTGGTTGTACCGGGATGCGGGGCCTGGGGCCGCCGGCGCATCCTTTGCGACGACTTTTTCGCGCGCTCACGGGCCTTGCTGCGGAACCAACGCCGCATGGAGTGCGTATGGCATTAGGAATTCAAGGCTGATCCTTCCGATCCCACGGCCCATTGCGGTCGCGGAAGAAGTGCGTCCAGCGGATTGAGGTTTTTCTATGTCGAAGATTCTGTTTCTGTTAGCGACGACGCTGGCTGCGTCCCCTGCATTCGCTGCGGGTGAGGTTGATCCTGCCTGCCATGGCACGATGTTGGCCGGCGCGGTTCGCGACAGCACGCTGGCGCTGATTCCGGGCGCAACCGTCACGCTGGACGGCGGGCAGCAGGTGACCAGCGGGCCGGATGGGCGGTTCAGCTTTGCGTGTGTGGAGAATGGCTCGCACAAGCTGGCCGCATCCGCGGACGGCTTTGCCAGGAGCGAGACGACGGCCTCCGCTCCGCATGCCGCGCCGCTGGCCCTGACGCTTGCGCCGGAGGAGGTGCAGACCAGCGTGGATGTGGGTGGGGATGAGGGTGCGCCGAACACGAGCGCAAACAGCACGGGGCCTTCGAACACGATCTCCGGGACGCGGCTGCAGGCGTTGGCGGATGATCCCGACGACCTGCAGCGGGAGCTGCAACAACTGGCCGCGGCGGCGGGTGGGAACCCGACGAATACGACGATCTCCGTGGATGGATTTCAGGGAAGCAGCACGTTGCCGCCGAAGAGCTCGATTGCATATATCAAGATCAATCCGGATGTCTTCTCCGCCGAGTATCGTGAGCCGCCGTTTGAGGGTGGGCGGGTGGAGGTGTATACCAAGCCCGGCCAGCCTGCGTATCACGGAGCGTTGTTCCTGACCAACGGCAGCCCGTTTGAGAATGCGCGCGATCCGTTTTCGACCAGCAAGGCTGCGATCGGCAAGCAGCGGTATGGCTTTGAGCTGACGGGGCCGGTGCAGAAGAAGGGCAGCGACTTTGCGCTGACGCTGGAGCATCGCAGCATCGACGACTTCGCCGTGGTGAATGCCATTACGCTGAACCCCGCCGGCAACCAGGTCAACACGATTGCGAACGTGGCCACGCCGCAGCGGTTGTGGCTGGGGACGGCGCGGCTGGACTGGCAACTGGGCGCGAAGAACACGTTCATCACCACCTACAGCGCGAACGTGAACCATGTGGAGAACGTGGGCGTGGGCGGCACCAACCTCGCGGAAACCGGATACGACAAACAGGCGTATGAGCACATGCTGCGCTTCACGGATGTGACGACGATCTCCGCGCACCTGATGCATGAGGCTCGCGTGAGCCTGCGGTGGGATGGCCAGACGGATACGCCCACCTCCAACGCGCCGCAGGTGCAGGTGGCCGGAGCTTTTACCGGCGGAGGCGCCACGCTGGGCCCGCAACGGCTGCAGGAGTTCAACCTGGAGGCCGACGACGACGCCATCTGGACGGTGGGCAAGCACACGCTGAAGGTGGGCACGCAGTTCCAGATGTTCAAGGAGCAGCAGCGGCTGACGGCGAACTTCAACGGGTCGTATAACTTTGGCGGCGGCGCCGCGCCGGTGCTGGACGCGAACGGCAATCCGGTGGCGGGGCAGACGATGACGATCACCGGGCTGGAGCAGTACCGGCGCGCGCAGCTTGGGCTTGCGGGCGGGACGCCGACGGCTTACAGCAACGTTGCGGGATCGCCGCAGGTGGCGTTCACGCAGGTGCGCAACTCGCTGTATGTGCAGGACGACTGGAACATACGGCCCAGCGTTCACATTGCGTACGGCCTGCGGTATTACACGCAGAACGATCCGACCATGCTGAGTGCGATTACGCCGCGGCTCGGGGTGTTGTGGTCGCCCACGAAGAAGGGGACGTGGACGCTGCATGCGCACGCCGGTCTCTTCGCGGGGAACAACGGCGTCAACGACTATGGCGAGGTGCTTCGTGAAGATGGCACCCAGCGCGTTACCAGCACCGTTTATAACCCGACCTATGGCTCGCCGCTGGCCGGCGCGACGCCCATCCGGAGCGTGCGGCAGTTTGCTCCGGGTATTGCGCCGGTGACGTTTTCCATTGAGAACATAGGCGGCACGCGCACGCTGCCCGGCGGCTTCAACCTCTCGGTCGATTACTTTATTGCGCGCATCTGGAACTTCACGCGGACGGAGAATATCAACTCTCCGCTGAATGGCGTGCCGACCGGACCGCGTCCCTTTGCGCCCAACCTGAATATCCTGCAGGCGCAGAACAGCGGCCAGGGACGCGCGAACGTGGTCTTCGGCGGCGTGGAGAATCATGCGTTGAAGCGTGCGCAGTTCTTTGTCGGCGGCGCGCGGGTGAACCTGGTGGACGATGCGGATGACGACACCTTTGCCTCACCGCAAAGCTCCACGACCGACGCAGGCGAATACGCGCATCGCACGGGGCAGCCGGTGTGGAATGTCTTTGGCAACGGCACCTTTCACCTGCCGGGTAAGTTCGATCTGAGCGCGGACTTCAACGCCTCCGGCGATGCGCACTACAACATCATCACGGGCTTCGATAACAACGGCGATGGCAACTTCAACGATCGTCCGCAGTACGCCACGGCGGGCACGCCTGGAGGCATTGCAACGCCGTACGGCACGCTGGTGGCGAACGGCGGGAGCGGCGTCTTCCCGCGCAACCAGGGCGTACTGCCATGGACGATCCACCTGGACACCAACCTGCAGCGCGCCATTAGGGTGACGCGCAATGCCAAGGCCGAGCATCAACAGACGGTCACGCTGAACCTGCGCTCGTCCAACGTGCTGAACCACCTGAACACGACGGGCGTGGGCGGCGTGCTGGGCTCCCCGTTGTTCGGCGTGCCGTTTACCGCGGATAACGGACGCCGCGTGGAGGCGGGCCTCCGCTACAGCTTCTAAACCCTATCCAGTGTTGTACTTCAGGGTCATCCGTACTCATGCGGATGGCCCTGCTTTTCTTACATAGCAAGAAAAAGTTCACGTTCTGTCACAAAACAGTTAAGATGGGCGTGAGACTTCCTCAACACAACTGAACAGATCCTCCACCTTGAAGCGATGAAAGGTTCACCCATGGGTGTTTCTCGACGCGACTTTCTGATGCGCGTAGGCCAGGTCGGCGGATACAGCGCTGCTTTTGCAACCATGCAGGCACTGGGACTGGTTCCGATGAAAGGCGCGATGGCAGAGGCCATCCACGCGGAGCCGGGCACGGGAGCAGGCGTGAAGGTGGTGGTGCTGGGCGGCGGGATTGGCGGACTGGTCTCCGCGTATGAGCTGCGCAAGCTGGGCTACACGGTGACGCTGCTGGAGGCGCGGGAGCGGCCCGGCGGACGCAACTGGACCGGGCGCAAGGGTACGGTGATCGAGTTCGTCGATGGCACCAGGCAGACGATTGGATGGGAAGAGGGCAACTACCAGAACCTTGGTCCGGCGCGGCTGCCGAGCATCCACACGACAATGCTGGGCTATGCGCGTGAGCTGAAGGTGCCGCTTGAGGTGGAGATCAACACCACGCGCGCCTCGCTGCTGCAGAACGATAACGCCAACGGCGG
The DNA here is from genome assembly GCA_964242025.1 of uncultured Acidobacteriaceae bacterium. Classification (GTDB taxonomy): domain Bacteria; phylum Acidobacteriota; class Terriglobia; order Terriglobales; family Acidobacteriaceae; genus Edaphobacter. The sequence goes on along the minus strand of CAXSZW010000012.1, from coordinate 16,564 downwards.
CAAGGCCGTGCTGCAACGCAAGGCCATCAACGACACCCGCGGCCACGTCTCCGAGCTGCTGGCAAAGTGTATCCGGCAGGGCGCGCTGGATGCGGACCTGACCAAAGAAGACAAGCAGCGGATGACGGAGTTTCTTGGCCTGTACGGGCCGCTGGATAAGTCCGGCGCGTATGCGGGCTCGCCCAGCGCGGGGCTGAAGACGCTCCCCGGTGCGGGGGACCAGGTGGAGGTGGTTGAGGAGCCGCAGCCGATGCACCTGCTGCTCGATGAAAGCTTCTGGAACGGGATGCTGTATGAAGAGGTCATCGACTGGCAGGCGACGATGATGCAGCCCGTGGGCGGCATGGATCAGATCCCGTATGCGTTTGCGAAATCGCTGGGGCCGATTATCCAATACAACTCGCCGGTGACGGAGATTCGTAAGACTTCTTCCGGCGTGAAGGTGAGCTACATGCAGGGCGGGCAGGCGAAGCAGATGGAGGCGGCGTACTGCGTCTGCGCGCTTCCCTTCTCCATGCTGAAGAAGATTCCCAATGATCTTTCACCGGAGTACAAGAAGGTCATCGACGGCAGCACGATGGGCGCGTCGTTCAAGATTCCGTGGGAGTCGCGCCGCTTCTGGGAGCAGGATTACAACATCTACGGCGGGCTTTCGTTCGTCGCGCAGGGGCCTAGCCCCATCTGGTATCCGAGCGGGCGGCTGATGCACCCGACCGGTATCGTCGTCTCCGGGTACATGGATGAGAGCCAGGTTGCGGGCTTCAGCGGCTGGTCGATGGAGGAGAAGTTCGCTGCGTCCCGTGCGTCGATTGAGAAGCTGCATCCGGGCCACGGCAAGGAGTTGATGAACCCCATCTTCTGCGGGTGGAAGCATGTCAAGTGGAATGAAGGCTCGTGGATTGCGGACTATGGCGGAGGCGCGGCGGGGTATGAGGTCGTCATCCAGAACGATGGCCCCATCTACATGGCGGGCGACACCATCAGCCACATCATCGGCTGGCAGGAGGGCGCGGCGCTCAGCGCACGGCGCGCCGTGGATGGCATCAGCGGCAAGGTGAAGATGGCCGCCGCCGCACGGCGCTCCGGGGCGGTCACCGCCTAACTGCGCGCGCCACCAATCCACCTCAGCGGTCCGGCACGTAGTCCTGTCAGACGGCTGCCGCCGATTGCGCTTGCCTTGGGCTGATCCGCACGATTAGCCTCTCAGGCAGGCGCGTCCGTACGCCCCGCATCCGTCCACGCGCCAGGCCCGAGGGTTCTATGGAGTTGGAGCTGCAGGACAATATCCCCGAAGTCGATTCATCCGAGGGTGAGACCAGGCATCGCACCGTCGCCGTCGTGGACATGGTTGGATACAGTACGCTGGCGCGGCTGCTGGAAGAAAATACCGGTGCCGCGGCGGTGGCGCACCTGAATCGTCAGATTCAAACCATGGTGCAGGCAGCGCTTTCCTCGCTGCCCACCTCGGCGTACCACGGCAAGATTGCTGAGACCGGCGACGGCGTCATTCTTTACTTCGACTTTCCTCACCACGCCCACCTGTTCGCCACGAAGCTGCATACGCTGGCCCGCGACTACAACCAGAGCCGCACGGAGCGAAGCGCGCGCCGCTGGTTCCGGATCGGGGTGGCTTCAGGCGAGCTGACCCGCACCAGCCTGGAGCAGGGATCGGGCTTTGCCGGCCTTGTGATCGCCAACGCGGTGCGGCTGGAAAGCGCCGCACATCCCGGCGAGATCGTCATCGATGCAGCCACCTTCCGCACTCTTCCGGATACGTACTGCTCCTTTTACTCCACGGAGTCCAACGTGCGCGGCAAGCGCCAGGAGATCTTCCGCGTACGCCGCTACCAGGTCATCGAGCGTCCGCCCGCCGGCCCCGTCCGCGATATCCGCCTGTCCCGCCGGCGCATGCTCAGCCTCTCCGGCGGTGTGACCGGCCTGGCCGCGCTGGGACTTTGGTATAAGTGGCCGGATCTCGACAACCTGATGCATCCGCTGCCGCTGAAACGTTTCGTCGCGCTGCACATCTGGCCGCAGCCGGAGCCGGAGGTTGCGGCGGTCGTCAACCGCATCGTCGCCTCCATCCAGGATCGCCTGACCCGTGCCGAGCCGCACGATCGCCAGTTCGTCGTCCTCTTTCCCGGGGACCCACTGTTGCGCGGCGCCGGCCCGCCCATGCCCGGTCAAGCTCTGAGCGATCTTGCCAGCGCGCTGGGCGCCAACCTTGTGCTTGCCGCCACCTCCAAGCGCGTCGGCGACAGCCTCCGCTTCAGCCTCCAGTTGCTGGATCCATCCTCCGGCCACCGGTTGCGCCATCGCGACCTGACCACCGCCATGAAGGAGATCAGCGGCTTCAACCTCATCGCCGCGGAGGCTGCCGCGACGCTGCTGGACCTGCCCCGCGGGGAGCGCCCGCTTGCCGACGAGGAGGAGACCGCCGAGATGACATCCGAGGCGTACCAGCTTCTGGTCGAAGGCCGCCGCCTGGTGGAAGAGCCTAATGGAGCGGGCCTGGAGAGCGGGCTGGAAAAGCTGCAGCAGCTGGTCAACACCTATCCGCGCTTTGCGCTCGGCTACGCGGAGCTGGCGCAGGCGTACCTGGTCAAATTCAAGGACGCCCGCGACCCCGCCCTGTTGGAGCTGGCTCGGCAGAACGCACAGCGCGCCCTCCGGCTGAATCCGGACTCCGCCCGCGCCATGCTCGCGCAGGCCAAATACGATGTCTTCATCGGCCAGATTGACGCCGCGCTCAGCCAGCTTGGCGCCGTGCTCAAGCTCGACCCCATGAACCCGGACGCGCTGCTCTACAAGGCCTATATCCTCCGCGCGCAAAATCGATTTGCCGAGGAAGAAACCGTATACCGCCAAATTGTCGCGGGGCGGCCCAACTACTGGCTTGCCTACAACGAGCTCGGCTTCGTGCTGAAACGCGAGGCCAAGTATGCGGACGCCATCCAGGCCTTCAGCACGGCCTCGCAGATCGTCCCCAAGGTCGCCATGCCGCTCACCAACCTCGGCATGCTGTACCTGGAGACGGCGCAAAACGCGCAGGCGAAGGAGACGCTCGAACGCAGCATCGCTCTGTTTCCCGATCCCATTGCCTTCATCGGGCTCGGCGATCTGGCTTTTGAGTCAGGCGATTACAAGCAGGCCATCCTGCGTTACAGCAAGGCCCACGAACTGCGGCCCAAAGACCACAGCACCCTACGCGATCTTGGCGATTGCTACACCGTCCTCCACCAGCCGGACAAGGCGAAGGACGCCTTCACGCAGGCCGCCACGCTGCTGGCACATGAGCTGGAGATCAACTCCCGCGCCGGCTCCAACTGGATGACCCTCTCCTTCTACCATGCTAAGATGGGGGACTTTCAACAGGCCCAAAAGGATATCGAAGCCGCGGAGACGCGCGGTGCAACCGATATCGAGTCGCAACTGACCAAAGCGCAGACCGTCGCCGTCATGGGCCGCCGCGAAGACGCCCTCCGCCTGGTCCTCAACTGCCTGGACCGCGGCATCGCACCCGCAAACATCGAGCTCGCCGTCGATCTTAAGGATGTCCGGTCCGATCCCAGGTACCGGGCCCGCATCGACCACAAATCCATTGCAACATCCTGACACCGCGCACGGTGACTCGAGAGGAAGTCAATGAAAGGTTTTGCCACACTGCTGCTCCTGCTGATCGTCTTCTCCGCCGGCATCTACGTGGGCGGCTCTCTCGGCGTGCTCGGCAAGCCCAACGACGTCTTCCTCCAGACCGACTACGACCTGGGCGTCCTCCCCTACTTCCACCACGGCGACCGCGTCCACTGGATCGATCCCAACGCGCCCCTGGTCAATGGCCGCATCGCCGCCGTGCCGGACATCTACGTCACCAGCCCCTCCAATCCCTGCACCGACCTGGACTCCAACGGCATCTGCACCATTGGCGCGGGCAGCGGGACCTACACCTACAAGTGCCAGCACTGCGGGGACCCTACCATCCCCATCGGCACCAGCGGTCCCGGCACCTGGAGCGGATGGGGCAGCAACACAGGCACCCTCGCCGCACCCTCGCGCGTTCCATCGTCCGCGGTCGCGGCGCTCTTCACGCTGAAGGTCAGTGACTCCGCCATCTCCGGCGCGCCGTCCGTGCAGCCGCGCGTCGCCGCCGCCGGATACGCGGAGCCGTCAGGCTTCAACTCCCTTTACGCCCGGATCGCCCGCGCTTTTGTCGCCGCCTTCTTCACTCCAGTTATCCCTCCCGGCCACCCCGTCAAGGACACCGGCCCTGCGCTCGCGCCCATCAATCCTCCGCTCACCCAGGCCTTTGTCCAGTGCTCCGGCGGCAAGATCAGCGTGCTTTCGCCAGACCAGTGGTTCCCACCCACATCCTCGCAGCTCGCGCTGGGCACCAAGGTCAAATGGGTCAGCCAGGATGGCCTCGCCTCCACCTTCACTGTCCAGAATCTGGGCGGCTCCACCGCCTTCACGGATGCGTGTGGCACCGCCTCCCTCACCTCAAACGCCTCTGGCTATACCCCCGCCTGCACACTCGCCAAGGACTTCTCCAAGGCCTACGTTGCATACACCATCGTGGACTCCACCGGAAAGTGCACCGCGCCAACCGATGGCTTCAAGATCACGGTCATCCCCAGCCCGTCTGCCCCACCCACCAGCATTGGAACTGACCTCCCCGGCCTCCGCTAACAACCTTCCAGCAAGCAAAGAGCCACTCCCGCATCCATGCGAGAGTGGCTCTTTTCTTGAGCCGGTGGAAGATCCCGGCCGTCAGTAAGCCGGGCCATACGGATATCCGTACCGGTACGCCGGCGGCGGATACCCGTAGCCATACGGCACCACCACACGGGGCGCCGGGGGCGGATAGTGATAGACGATCTGGGGCTGTGGCTGCGGCGCCATGACCACCGTCGTCTGCTGCTGCGGATAGCTCGGCTGGCTATACATCTGCTGCGGCGGCGCGTTGTAGTTGTTGTAGATCACCTGTGGCGGCGGAGCCGAGTACGCCTGCTGCTGTGGCGCATAGCTCTGCTGCGGCGCATACTGCTGCGGGGTGGGAACGTACTGCTGCTGTTGCGGAGGGTTGCGCTCAATCAGCGCCGCCTGCTGCCGAGGAAAATCTTCCCGCGCCGGGATGCCTAGGTCGTCCATCAGCTTCAGTGTCAGGCGCGTCTCCGCCTTCAGCACCGGGCGCGGTCCTCTGCGCGGCAGGTTGATCAGGTCGATGGGCCACAGCACCGGAATCAGCCACTCCACCGTATCTTTCACCGGGTGGCCCTTACCCAGGATCCGTCCCTGCGTGTCCACGTTGTACTTGGGCACTTCCACCACGCGCGCGTCGATCGCCAACTCCTGGTCCGGCTCAATCACCATGTGGTCGAACTTCAGTTCCATCCAGCCCTTGCCCACCAGGTGGCCGGGGTCCTTGTAATCCTCAAAGTGGCCGACGAGATAGCTGTTGTACGGCAGCACGGATCGCCCATGCACCTCCACGTGGCTCACCTTGCACAGTACCGGGTCGCCGATGGCCATCGTCTGGGACGAGATCTTCGCCTCCTCCACCGTGCACTGGATCAGCGAGCCCGCCGGAACCAGTTGCTCGGAGGCATAGCTCAGCGCGGGAACAGCCAGAAGAGTCAGGGATAAGGCAGAGAGAGAACGCTTCAACATGGGGCCTCCAGACGTACACGCTCCGCACGCGGAGCCTGTTCACATACCGATCCATGAAAACCGGCTACGAATCGCCGGAGAGGAGTTGGGCAAAAGCCGTTCAGGGAGATTGCTTGGCACTGACAATAGCACGAACCACAAACGTTACTCCAAGAGAATTCGTACGAGGGCTGCCACCAGAGCCATTACGGGAGTCATCCGGGAGCCTTCGTGACGTCCCAGCGCCTAGCCCGCCGCGACCAGCGCCTCCGCCAGGCACACCCGGTTGCGGCCTTCAGCCTTGGCCTGATAAAGCGCCATGTCAGCCTCCTTCACCGCCTGCTCCAGCGTCAGCGCCGGGCCGCCTTCGTGCAGCGTCGTGCCGCCGATGCTGACGGAGACCGCCAGCGGCCCCGCATCGGTCTTAAACGGCTCGTCAATGACGCTCCGCCGCACCCGCTCCGCCTGCTTCGGAAGGTCCTCCACCCGGCAACCATTCAACACAATCAGGAACTCCTCCCCACCATACCGCCCCACGTAATCCACCGCCCGCACGGAGCTGGCCAGCCGCGCCGCCACCTGCTGCAGCACCTGATCGCCCACCAGGTGGCCGTGCGTGTCATTGAATCTTTTGAAGTGGTCCACATCGCACAGCAGTACGGAGAGCGCGGTTCCATGCAACTCGCGCCGCTCCATCGCCTCATGCAGGTAAGCCAGGATGGAAGCGCGGTTCCAGAGCTGCGTCAACGCATCCCGCGTGGCGCGCACCCGCATCGCCTCCCGCGCCTCCACCAGCTTATCCTCAAGCTGCAGGATGCGGACGCCCGTCATCAGCCGCGCCTTCAACTCCGCGGGCCTGCACGGTTTGGTCAGGTAGTCGTCCGCGCCCGCCTGCAAGCCTTCGACGATGTCCTCGCCGGACTGCTTGCTGGTCAACAGCATGATGTAGATGTACGCTTCGTTCTGCTTGCGGCGGATCCTGCGGCAGACGCTTGGTCCATCCAGCCCCGGCATCATCCAGTCGATCAGCGCCAGGCGCGGCGCGTCCGGCTTCGCCAGCTCCTCGCACGCCGCCACGCCATCCACTGCGACGATCACCTCATACCCACTCCGCTGCAGCATGCCCTGCATCATGTGGCGTGAGACCGGATCGTCATCCGCGACCAGGATCCTCATCCGACCAGCTCCGGGCATAGCGTCTCAAGCGTCCGGTCGACACTCTCCAGTTCCCTGCCCAGCGCGGTCAGCGTCGCATCCAACTTGCTCAGATCGCCGTCCTTGCCCATCTGCTCCACCGTGGCCGCAAGGGCCGCCGCCGTAGTCGCGGAAAGGTTTGCCAGCGCGCCCTTCAGCGAGTGTCCAATACGCCGCACCGCAGTTGCATCGCCCTGCGCCTGCGCCTCGCGCACCAGGCGCATCTGCGTGGGATAATCGCCGCGGAAGATCTCCGCCAGCTCGCTCAGGAAGCCCATGTCGCCGTCGATGCGCTCCATCAGATCCTCCATGTTCAGGGAGCCGGCGCCGGCGTTCGCCATAGCGGGCTCTTCAAGAGCAACCGGAACCTGCTCCACGCTGTACTGATCCAGCACCGCATCCAGCTCCTGCGGCCGAATCGGCTTGGTCAGGTATCCGTCCATGCCCGCGTCCAGGCAGCGCTCCTTGTCGCCCTTCATCGCCAGCGCCGTCATGGCCACAACCGCCTGATGCTTGCCCGTGGTCTGCTCGCGCACCCGCAGTGCGCGCGTCGCCTCCAGGCCATCCATCTCCGGCATCTGCACATCCATCAGCACCACGTCGAAGGACGTGCTCTCCATCTCGTTCAGCGCTTCCTTGCCGTTCTGCGCCAGCGTCACCTGGTGTCCGCGCTTTTCCAGCAGCCGAATCGCCAGCTTCTGATTGACCAGGTTGTCCTCCGCCAGCAGAATGTTCAGCCGCTTGGCGGCAGCGCGCGGAAGGCCCGCCTGCACCAGCGAATACGGTGTAATCATGTGGCTCCCCCCGGTCTCTTTCTTGGCCTGCAGCACGCGGCAGATGGCCTCCCGCAGCTCGGTCTGACGCACCGGCTTCAGCAGATACGCCGCAATGCCCATCTCCGAGCAGCGCGCCGCATCGCCGCGCTGGCCGCCGGAGGTCAGCATCATGATGGTTGCAGTCTCCGCGTCCGGCGTTTGCTTGATGTTCTCCACCAACCCGAACCCATCCATCTTCGGCATATGCATATCCGTCAGCACCAGGCCAAACGGAGCGCTGGCCGCACGCGCCGTCTCCAGCTCCACCAGCGCCAGGTGCCCATCGGACACGACCGTCGGGGTCATGCCCCAGTGCCGAACAAGCCCTTCCAGGATGCGCCGATTCGTGCGGTTGTCATCGACGATCAACACCTTGATGCCGCTCAGCACCTCATCGAAGACCTGCGGCACAATGACATCCGGCCTCTCCTTCGCCTTCTGCAGCCGCATGGTGAAGTGGAACTTGGAACCCACGCCCAGCTCGCTCTCCACCCAGATCCGCCCGCCCATCATCTCCACCAGACGGCGAGAGATGGTCAGCCCAAGTCCCGTGCCGCCAAACTCGCGCGTCGTGGACGTATCGGCCTGGCTGAACGATTCAAAGATCGCCGCCAGCTTGTCCGCGCGGATGCCGATGCCGGTATCGCTGACGATGTAATGCAGCACCTCGCTCTTATCCTCAATCACATCAAGCAACACCTTCAGCGAGACTTCGCCTTCAGACGTGAACTTCAGCGCATTGCCGACGAGGTTGATCAGCACCTGCCGCAGACGGCCCGGATCGCCGTTGACCATGGGCGGAATCTGCGGCGAAACCTCGCACAGCAGCTCCAGGCCCTTATCGTCCGCACGCAGCGCCAGCGTCTTCAGTGCGCCTTCAATGCAGTCGGTGAAGTCGAAGTCCACCTCCTCCAGATCCACCTTGCCGGCTTCAATCTTCGAAAAGTCCAGAATGTCGTTGATCACGTTCAGCAGCGCGTCCGCGGAGATCTTCACCGTATCCAGATAATCGCGCTGCTCGCGCGTCAGCTCCGTCTCCAGCGTCAGCTCCGTCATGCCGATGATGCCATTCAGCGGCGTCCGAATCTCATGGCTCATGTTCGCCAGAAACTCGCTCTTGGCCTTGCTGCCGGCCTCCGCCGCACGAGCTTTATAGCGCTCCGCCGCAACCTCCTCCGCCATGCGGATACGCTGCTCGCTCAACTCAAGCTGCACTGCCTGCAGCGAGAAGCGGCGATCCAGCATCGACGTCACAAACACGATCCCCAGCAGCGTGACCGTCGTCACCACGATGCCCGCAATGCTCAGGTCCGACATGCTGATCGTATCCACCAGGTCCGCCGCCGTCATCGGCTGCGGATAAAACGTCACCGCCGCCATCCCCACGTAGTGCATCACTGGAATCGCCAGCCCCATCAACACCGCGCTGCCGAACTTGCGCCACCCCCAGCCGTTGGCCGCATCGCCGCGCAGCGAAAACGAAAGATACAGCGCCACCGCGGAGATCACAATCGCCAGCACCACCGACACCGCCACCGTCCCGAAGTTGTAGCTGCACATCGCCGGCAGCCGCATCGCCTCCATGCCGACGTAATGCATCGCAGCGATGCCTGAGCCCATCAACACAGCGCCGCCGGCCGCCGCGGCCACGCTCATGGTCTTGCGGCTGACAACAAAGAGCGCCACCACGGACGCAAGCACCGCCGCCACCATCGAAAGCACCACCGTGGGCCAGTGATACTTCACCGGCACCGGCAGGTGATACGCCTCCATGCCGATGTAATGCATGGACCAGATACCAAGGCCAAGCGCGAACGCTCCGCCGAAAAGCCACGAACTGCGCACCCAGCCCTGCGCCGCCGTGACGCGCCCCGCCAGGTCGAGCGCCGCATACGCAGCCAGGATCGCGATAAAGATGGAAAGAACGACCAGCCGAAGATCGTAAAGGCCGACGAGCGCAGGCCCGTTCATGTGAGTCATATGCACCATCTCACCTCTATCGGAGATTACGGCGCGAAACTCGAACGCAATATGACCTGTTTGGGGCAGAACGGCGGACAAAGGAGCAAATTCAGCCTATTTCTGCTTCGCCGCCAGGTCACAATGCTGTCCGGCGTACGTCCCCTGTCCTGAAAACAGGCGCAGTTGCGGGTCGTCCGGGTTGAACTGCCGCAAGCGTTCCAGCAGCGCCTTCGCCTCCGCCACGCGACCCAGCTTGCACTCAATGAACGCAAGGTTCAGCCCGGCCGGCGTCTGGCTGGGGTCGGCCTGCACCAGCCGCTCCAGCAGCACAACCCCTTCCGCCAGGTGCCCGGACGAAGCATCCAGCACACCCAGGTTCGCCAGCGCCGTCGGCTGATACGGCGCATGCTGCAACGCCTCCGTATACGCCGTGCGTGCTCCTTCCATCTGCCCGTTGATCTGCCGCAGGAAGCCAAGCTGCACCTCCTGCTCCGGGTCCAGCGGGCTCAGTTGCGCCGCATGCGTCAGCAACTGCAGCGCCTGCTGCTGGAAGTACGGATTGCCCAGCGCGCCAAGCTGCGCGTAAGCCATGCCGTACTCCGCCTCCGTCGCATGGACGTTCCCAACGGGGATCAGCTCATCCCTCTTCGGCAGCACGGATGGACGCGCATGCTGAGGCCGCACCTCAATATCATGATCGGTCAGTTGCTCGTGTGAGATATCGGCTGTGTCACGGGTGGGCATATGGCAGCTCGCACAGTTCGGCTGCTCGGGATGATGCGCGGTCGCCATCGTCGCCCCCGTATGGCAGGCGAGGCAGCGGCTGCGGAAGTACTGCACACGCTCCGCCGGCGTGGGGCTGGAGTGCGGATCGTGGCACGTCGTACACGTCAGCTTGTCTCCGCTCGCCCGCTTGCACGCGCTCCGTAACAGCGCCTCATACTGGCTCGTCGCACGCGACCCTCCACCCTGCTGGCTCGCGCGCACAAAGTACACCGCCGTGTCCGCGAGGTCTTCTCCAGCCTTGAACTGCGCCAAGGACCGCCCGGCGCGATAGACCACCGCATCCCCTTCCAGGTGGCACTGGATGCAGGCGCTGTCGCGGCGTACAGGAGAGAGCTTGTCCGGATTGAGAATCGGCCCATGCCCCTTGCTGGCCAGGTGTGCCGCAGGATCGCCATGACACGCACTGCACCCAATCCCACCCTGCGCAAACGGCGCACCGGCAAAGCGGTTGCGAGCCGTGGGCAGCGAGGGCTGGATCGACGTGGCATGGCAGTGCAGGCAGTTTGGATCGGTCGGCAGCACCGCGGGCATGGTCTTCGCGTCGTCGAACGCAGGAGCCATGTCCCATGTCTTCCGGTGCGTGTAGTCGTTGATGGGCAGCTCAAACCATAAGCCATCCAGTTGATACAAATAGGTTCGCCCGCGCCGTCCGGAGCCGATGAAGTACGCCAGCCTGCGTTCCCCCTGCAACGCATCAGCGGCGCCGGGCCGTGAGAACGACATCCACTCCGCACCCTCGCGGGCAAAGACACGGTAGTCGATGTTCGACGCCGCGTGATGCATCGTGCCCGGCTGAAACGCATCCGCGGCCACACCGCTTCCCCGCGCCATTGGCGTCCGCTCATAGCGGTCGTAGATGGCCTGGTGGCATCCGGCGCAGACAGCATCGGGGTTCGCAAGGGAAGCAGCTTCAAAAGCAAGCACCGGCTGCGCGCGTGGCACAAATCCAAGGAAGACCACCGCCACCGCAAGCAGCATCAGGCCAAGGCTTGCGCGGGTCCGCGTCGTCCACATCATGGCGCGGGCTGCGTGAGTGCGGGCTGCGCCGCGCCCGGATGAATCGCCGCGGCACGCTGCCGTTCAAGCGCAGCCTCAGCCGGCTTGCCCTGGCGCGTATAGGCCTCGGCGAGCAGCGTGTGCGGCTCCGCACTGTGCGGGTCCGCGCTGATCGCCGTGGTCAGTTGAACGATTGCCTCCGGCACCTTCCCTTGTTCAAGCAGCGTGCGCCCACTCCGCAGCGCAAAGCTCGCCCGTTGTTGCGCGACCGCACTCCGGCTCAGGTCGGCCGCAAGCTTACGCTCCGCAACGGCCTGATCCGCGTGGCCCGTCTTCACCAGCAGCGCCGCAAGCTGCACATGCAGACTCGGCTGCGAGGGCTCCAGCGCGACCGCGTGTTGCAGCGCGTCCACCGCCCCGGCCGTGTCCTCCGAATCTTTCAGCACCCCGCCCAGCACCGCCCACGCCTCGCCGTTGTTCGGCTGCAGCACGGTCGCCTTACGCAACTGCGCCGCAGACTCCGCATACTTCCCCTGCTGCATATAAATCACGCCCAGCGTATACCCCGGATCGGGCAACGCCGGATCCAGCTCCGCAGACCGCAGCAGCTCCGGCACCGCCTGCCCCAGATCGTCCTTCAGCTTGTATGCCAGCCCAAGATCGTAGTGCAGATGCGCACTCCGCGGATCCAGCTTCAGCCCGGCCTGAAACTGCTCGATCGCATGATCGAGGTCCGCCTTCTGCAAGAACGCCACCCCATAATCCTCCCGCAGTGTAGGCGAATCCGGCCCTAATCCCAGTGCCTTCGCATACAGCGGCAGCGCCCCCGCCGCATCCCCCGTCTGCACCTTGGCCAGCGCGTAGTTCACCAGCCCCGCGCTCCCAAATTCCGCACCCTCCGCCGCCACGGCAAACAGCCCCAGCGATCCCGCCGCGTCTCCACTCGCCTCCAGCGCCACCGCCAGCGCGTACACCCCATCCATCGGCGTCGTATCCGTTCGCAGCGCCGCCGCACGATGCAGCTCCGCCAGCGCCGCCTCATCCTGATGCGTCGCGGACAACGCTCGCCCAAGCTGCAAATGCACGTCGAATCCACCCGGCAGCGCCGCCGCCGCCAGCCGTAGCGGCCCAATCGCCGCCTCCGGTCGGCCCAGCAGCAGCGACGTCGTCCCCAGGTGATACTGCCCCTGCGCCAACCCCGCATCGAGCTTTACCGCCCGCTCAAAATACCCAAACGCCTCCTCCATCTGCCCCGCCTGCGCCAGCAAGGACCCCATCGCATCCTGCAGCGCCGCCACATCCGGAGTCCGCTCCAGCGCCTTCGCCACCTGCTCCCGAGCCTGCGCCCCCTCACCCGCTGCCGCCAGGCTCGTCGCGTACGCCACCGCCTCCTCCGGTGAAAGCACCGGCGCATCCGCCCCCCCCAGCGCCTGCCGGAACAGCGCCAACGCCCCCCGGCTATCCCCCACCGCCACCTCAACCCGCGCCAGGTTCAGCGTCGCCGCAGCATCCCCCGGGTCGAGCTCATGCGCCCGCCGCAGCTCCGTCTGCGCCGCCTGCATCTCGCCCAGCGCCAGCAGAATTGACCCCAGCGCCGCATGAGCCGGCTCCACCTGCGGAGCCAGCAGCGCCGCCTTCGCAAACTCCGCTCGCGCCATACCCAGATCGCTGCGCTGCGCCGCCTCCACCCCAGCCCGCATCGCCGCTGAAGCCGCCGCAAGATCCTCCTGCGAAGGCGCGGCCCCCTGCTGCCCCAGCGCCGGCACACCCGCACCAACCAGAGCCGCCACCACAACACAAGCGGATTGGCGGCGGACACCCATAAGCAACAACTCTCAGCCTTTACTTCGGGTCCAGCACAAGCGTCACGTAGCTCCTGCCCGAATACAACCGGAACCGCCCCGCCCCAGCCGGATCAGCCAGAATCTGCAGTGGATTCGGCCGCGCTAGCCCCGCATCCCGCACCGAAGCCACCTTGAACAGCTCATGCGCCCCCACATCCAGCGCCACAAACTGATCCCCCGCAACGAACCCAACCCCATACGCTCCCGGCGCCAGCGTCCTGCCTCCAACCTGCAACGGCACCTCCGTGATCAGGTAATCCTGGTAGCTCTCCTGGATCGACGTCGAATACCCCGACGTATCCACCGCCGCCACCAGCACCAGCCGGTCGCCAGCCAGCTTCAGCCCAGCCGAATTCCGCCCCTGCACCGAAGCCGTCTTCCCCCGGTAAAACACCGTCGCCGGCATCACCGCGCTCGCCTGGTCCCGCGTCAAAATCACCGGCGCGCTCGCACCCTGACCCCACGCCCATCCACCCGCCAGCATCCCCACCAACAGCGCACACCACATCATCAAACGTAAGCTCTTCATCGTAAACGCAATACTACGGAACCCTGCCGACCCCACGCAACAAAGGTAGAATGGAGCCGCTTCAGACGAGGTGGATTTTGCGGGCTGCACACAAACTGGCATGGACCCTGGCTCTCCTTACTACGGCAAAAGCTCAATCCCCCCTGCACCCCGTCCCCGCCTTCCCCCTCGCCGAAACCGGCCTCGTCCTCCACCAGCACGTCGCCGCCGGCCAACCCTTCACCGTCGCCGGCCCGCAGGGGGTCCTCGTCGGCCAGCAGCAGGGCCTCTTTGAAGCCTGGATCCTCCCCGTCAAACTCCTCAGCCACCTCACCCTTCAAGCCGAGGTCGAAGGCTACTCCGTCCCCCTCGACCTCAACGCCATGGCCCGCGAGATCGAAGTCCGCCCCGACCGCACCACTATCACCTACTCCCACATCGCCGTCACCGTCCGCCAGATCATGTTCGCGCCGGACCGCACCGCCCCCAATACCGGCGCCGTCGTCCTCTTCCAGGTCGACTCCGTCAAACCCGTCGACCTCACCCTCCGCTTTACCGGAGAGATGCGTGAGATGTGGCCCAAGCTCTCCTCCGGCGTCCCCTCCGCCGAATGGGTCCAGCGCGGCCCCAGCGGCTTTTACGTCCTCCACACCGACTTCGACACCCTCGCCGGCTCCGTCGCCCTCCCCGGCGCAAAGCCCGGCATCATGGCCCCCTACCAGGAACGCCCCCAGACCCACCCGCTCGAGTTCCACCTCCACATCGACCCCGCCACCGACCGCGACAAGTTCTTCCCCCTCCTCATGGCCGTCGGCCGCAACAGGATCACCGCCTCCACCCCCGCGCTTGAAGTCTCGATGCGCCAGCTCAACGAAACCCTTCCCGGCACCTACGCCGACCACGCCGCCCGTTACGCCGCCCAGGCCGCCGAGCTCACCTCCATCCAGACCCCGGACCTCAACCTCAATCAGGACTTCGCCTGGGCCGTCACCTCCATCGGCCAGCTCCGAGCGAAAGCCTACCCCTCCGGCGAAACCGGCCTCGTCGCCGGCTACTACGAGTCCGGCGACTCCGCCCGTCCCGGCTTCGGCTGGTTCTTCGGCCGCGACTCCCTCTACACCCTCTACGCCGTCAACGGCTACGGCGACTTCGCCCTCGCCAAAGCCGAACTCGAGTTCCTCATGCGACGCCAGCGCGCCGACGGCAAGGTCATGCACGAATACTCCCAAACCGCCGCCGACCTCGACTGGGCCGCCCTCCCCTACCAGTACGCCGCCGCAGACGCCACCCCCCTCTTCCTCACCGCCATGCTGGATTACGTCCGCGCCTCAGGCGACCTCGCCTTCCTCGAAGCCCACAAGGACAAGATCCTCTCCGCATGGAACTTTGAATCTACCCACGACGCCGACCACGACGGCATCTACGACAACGCACAAGGCACGGGCTGGGTGGAAAACTGGAGTCCCCGCCCCATGCCCAGACAGGAGATCTATCTCGCCCTCATGGACCAGCAAGGCTCCGCCGCCATGGGTCAGCTCGCCGCGTTGTGGAAGGACGAAAAGCTAGCCGCCGCAGCCTCTGCCCGCGCCGCCAGAATCACCACCCTCATTGAGCACGAGTACTACTCCCCCGCCAAAGACGCCTACGCCTTCAGCCAGGACAACGGACCCGGCCAGACAGGAAATATAGACCCCACCTCCACCGCCTTCCCCACCATCGCCTGGTGGAACGCCGGCCCCGGTTACACCCCCGGCCTCGAGCACCCCGCCGCCAGCCTCAAACGCTGGGCCTCGCATGACTTCTCCACAGATTGGGGCACCCGCGACGTCGCCGAATCCGACCCCATGTGGGACCCCACCAGCTACCACCAGGGCCCCGTCTGGCCCCTCTTCACCGGCTGGCAGGCCATGGCGCAGTACCGCTCCGGCCATGCCCTCGCCGGATACGCCAGCCTCATGCAGAACGCCGACCTCACCACCGCGCAGGACCCCGGAGCCGTCACCGAACTGCTCTCCGGAGCCTTCTACGAGCCCTTCGGCCGCAGCACCAGCCACCAGCTCTGGTCCTCCGCCATGGTCATTACCCCGCTCCTCCGCGGCCTCTTCGGCCTTGAAATCGACGCCATCGCCAACACCATCAAGGTCACCCCCCACCTCCCTGCCGATTGGGACTCCGCGGAAGTCCGCCGCGTCCACGTCGGCCCGTCCATCGTGAACATCGCGTACAAACGTGAAGCCGCCTCCATGCTCGTCACCCTCCACCCCGTCACCGGCCCCGCCCTAAAGCTGGAAGGCGCAAAAACCAACACCCTCCGCCTCCCCCTCCCCCTGGTCGAGCTCTCCATGCCCCACGCCCTCCCCCTCCCCGGCAGCCGCACCGCCGGCGTCAAGGTCCTCGACGAATCCACTGACGCCCACACCCTCCATCTCGAACTCGAAGGCACCGGCGGCACCTCCGCCACCTTCACCCTCCGCCAAAACCAGCCCGGCCTGAAGATCACCGCAGAAGGAGCCACCCTCACCCGAGACACAGACGGCACCCACCTCACCGTCCCCTTCACCACCCTCGGCTACACCCCCAAAACCATCACCCTCCACTGGTAGACCCGCACCACCACCCCCGCCACCCGCACCCCGCACCCCGCACCACCACAAAAGCACGTCATTCTGAGCGAAGCGAAGAACCCCTGTATCGGCCCTTGCAGTTGCAGTTGCAGTTGCAGTTGCCGTTGCAGTTGCAGTTGCTCTTGCTCTTGCCGTTGCCGTTGCCGTTGCCGTTGCCGCTGTGTTTGCAGTTGTTCTTACCGCTGCCGT